>CAWIYG010000003.1:0-416748 GCA_963840215.1 uncultured Gemmatimonadales bacterium
TCGCCGGCTTAGACACGTATGACGGCGGCAGCGGTGACGACACCGCGGTTTTGCGCATAGCTTCGCCGCGTATCGGATGTATGAGCAGACGGCGGCATCTCTCATCGATGGGCCGGACAGCGAGAGCTGGACGAACATCGAGCACCTGCAGTTCGCCGACGGCACGCATCGACATGTCGAACGACGGCAACCCGCTGTTCGACACGCTTCTACTATCTCAGCCACAACCCCGACGTGTTCCACGCCGGCGTGAACGCGCTCGACCACTTCAATGCGATCGGCTGGCACGAGGGGCGCGATCCCAATGCGTTCTTCGACACTCGGGCTATCTCGCGGTCAACAAGGACGTGGCGGCCGCCGGCATGAATCCGCTCGAGCACTATCACCAGAGTCGGCTGGCACGAGGGACGCGATCCGTCCGCGAGGTTCGACACCGACGCTCTATCTCATCCACAATCCGGATGTGGCGGCGGCCGGCATGGATCCGCTCGCGCACTATCTGCAGTTCGGCATGCGCCGAAGGCCGGCAGGCCTACGACGGCGGTCGGGCAGAACATCGTCGAGCGGCTTCGACGCCGCAATACTACCTGTTCCACAATCCCGACGTGGCGGCGGCCGGCATCGATCCGCTGTTCCACTTCAACGTGGTCGGCTGGCAGGAAGGCCGCGATCCGAACGCGCTGGTTCGACAGCGACGGCTATCTCGCGCACTACGCCGACGTGGCGGCGGCCGGGCATCAATCCGCTCGACGCACTACATGACGACCGGCTGGAAGGAAGGCCGCGACGCGTCGGCGCGAGTTCGACACGCTCGGCTATCTGGCGGCGAATCCGGACGTCGCGGCGGCCGGCATGAACCCGCTCGACCACTTCCTGCAGTTCGGCATCTACGAGGGCCGCGCTCCCTCGGCGACTGGGTGTGGCATTGAGCCGATCACAGTGCCGCGCAGGCGGCCAGCCTCAGGCAGCCGGCTATCTGTCGGCCAATCCGGACGCCGCGGCGGCACATGTCAATCCGCTGCAGCACTTCCTGCAGTCCGGCATCTACGAGGGCCGCGCTGCGATCAATGACGGGCAATGGTTCTAGGTTGTCTCCCCCCGACTGGACCTTTGCCCGACACCGGGAGGGCGGCCGCGCGATGCGGCCGCCCTCCCGTACCTCAAGCGCCGAGCCGGATCGCCGGCGCCGCGATGCTCTCGATCATGACGTTGATGCAGGCGGGCTTGCCGCTGGCGAGCGCGCGCTCGATCGCGCCCGGCAGATCCGCGGCGCGCTCGACCATGCTCGCCGTGGCCGCCGAGCGCCGCCACCACCTGGTCGTAGCGCGCGGGCAGGAGATCGCAGCCGTGCATGCGCTCGGCGCCGTAGTCGCGCAGCTGGATCTGGCTCTCGGCGTTCCAGCAGCGCGTCGTTGCCGAGCATCGCGACGAACGGCAGGTTGCGCCGCACCGCGGTTTCGAACTCGGCGATGATGGAAGCCGATCGTGCCGTCGCCCAGCACGGCGAAGACCGGCGCCTTCGGCTCGGCCAGCCGCGCCGCGCAGCGCGAACGACAGCGAGCCGCCGATCGAGCCGGCGACGCCGTTGATCATGCGGCGGCGGACCGGCAGCATGCTCTGGCCCCATTGGGCGAACTCGCCGCCGTCGCAGATCAGCACCGTGTCGGGATCGCGCTCGACGATAGGGGCGCAGCGCGCGGAACACCTCCGCCGGGTGCAGGCGGCCCGGCGTCTGCGACGTGATGCTGCGCCCACGCCGCCGGGCGGTTGTCGAGCGCGGCGCGCGCCTCGCGCGAGCCAGCCGCCGTCGCGCGGCTTCGCTGTGCCGGCGCGCGCGATCAGCGTCTCGGCCGCGGCGCGCGCATCGGCGATGCACGCCGAGCACGAGCCGGCCGTCCATCTCCTTTGCGGCGCGCTCGACCAGCGCGGCCTCCGGATCGATCGCGATGACGCGCACGGCCGGATCGAACGCCGGGCCCGCCGCCCATTTGCGTGGTGAAGTCGAGCGCCTTGCCGAGCAGCACGATCAGGTCGGCGCGCGTGATCAGATCGGAGAAGGCGCCGAGCGTCGCGTCGCGCGATGCCGCGCGGGCTTTCCATGATGACGGCGGGCGCCTGCGTGGCGGCTTCGAGCTTGGCCAGCAGCGCGCGGCCGCTGACGTTGGACAGCTGCGGGCCGGCGAAGATGACGGCCGCGCGGCCGCCGCGATCGCGGCGAGCATCGCGTCGGCGACGGCATCGGCGAGCGCGACCGCGGAGCGTGCGCGGCTCGCGTCCGGCCAGACGATCGCGTTGCTCTCGACGCGCTCCTCGAGCAGGTCGGACGGCAGGCTCAGGTGCACCGGCCCGGGCCGGCCCGATGTGGCGATGCGGATGGCCTCGCCGATGTCGCGGCCGAGGTTTGCGGCCGAGGTCGCGGTCCACGACGCCTTGGTGACCGGCGCCGCCATGTCGGCCTGGCGGATTTCCTGGAAGCCGCCGCGGCCGAGCTCCCAGGTCGCGGCGTGGCCGGACAGCAGCACCATCGGCGACTCCGCGCCGAGCGCCGTGTAGAGCGCGCCGACCGCGTTGGCGTGGCCCGGCCCGCCGGTCACCATCGCGATGCCGGCTTCGCCGGTGAGGCGGCCCCAGGCGTCGGCCATGTGCACGGCGGCCGCCTCGTGGCGCACATGCACGAGATCGAGCTTGGCCTCGAGCGCGGCATCGAAGATCGACATGATGTGATTGCCGGAGAGCGTGAACACGCTGGCGGCAGCCGAGCCGCTCGAGCGAACGGGCAACGATGTCGGCGCCGCGCAGCGCCTTTGGGTCTGCACTCACTTCAGACGGCCCTCACGAATCCGTACAGCGCTTCCGGATTGGTCACCAGGATGCGCTGGCGTTGCGCGTCGTCCGGCGCCCATTCGGCGAGCAGATCGAACAGCGCCGCGTCGTTCGGCTTGTCCTTCTCGGTCGGATGCGGCCAGTCCGTGCCCCACACCACGCGCTCGGGCGCCGCCTTGATATAGGCCTGCGCGACCGCGCGCTTGTCGGCGTAGGTCGGCGCGCCGACATTCGTATCCATGTAGGCGCCGGAGAGCTTCACCCAGGTGCGGCCCTTGTCGATCATGCGGCGGATGACGCGCGAAGGCCGCGATGATCCAGCGGCGCGGCTGCGGCAGGCGCCCGAGGTGGTCGAACACGATCTGCGTCGGCAGGCGCTGCAGCAGGTCGGCGTTCTCGACGATCTGCTCGGCGCGCATGTGGATCTGCACGTGCCAGCCGAGATCGGCGACGCGCTTCGCGAGCGGCTCGATCATGTCGATCGAGACCGCGGCGGACCGCGGATCGAACACCGTGAAGCGGATGCCGCGGATGCCGCCGGCGGCCAGCGCCTTCAGCTCGGCGTCGGTCACGCTCGGATGCACCACCGCGACGCCGCGCGTATCGCGGCGCCGAGCTGCTGCGATCGCGTCGAGCGTGACGCGGTTGTCGGTGACGTAGGCGGCGGGCGTGCACGATGACGATGCGCGTCGTGCCGATGCGCTGCTGCAGCAGGCGATAATGCGCCACCGCCGCGTCGCTCTGCATGCGCGACTGCGGCCCGGCCGCGCCGGCGGAAAGCGCTCGCCGTCATAGATGTGCATGTGGCAGTCGCAGGCATTCGCCGGCGCCTTGAGCTTCGGCGCCTCGGTGCCGCCGGAGTTCGGCACCGCGTGCTGGGCGCGGGCCACTGTGGCCCCGGAGGCCGCCAATGCGGCGCCGCCTGCGAGAAAAGTCCGACGTTCGACGCTCATGTGTCGCCTCCCCATCGATGGCCTGCGCCGCGGATCGTGCCGAATGTACAACGAAAGCCACTGGCCTGCGGATGCTCCGAAAGGTCTGACAGCTTGACCGCTGTTGCATGGGTCCGCAGAGTATTTCCGGTTGAGATCATGGCTGGACGGGGACCCTGATGCGCGCACGTTTTGCACTGATTTGTCTGCGTCGCGGCTCGCCGCGCCGGCGCCTGGCCGACAAGAGGCTCGATCCCGGATCCGGCATTCCTGCCGAAGGCGCGCACCGCCGCGACTGCCAAGGTCGAGCCACATTACGACCTCATCAGCGAAAAGGTCCCTTTCTGGGCGCGCTTCCTGATCTGCGCGGGACAGTTGACCGCCGCGCGTGACGAAGGCCGCGCGCTACCGGTGCCGAAGGACGAGATCGAGAAGCTGATCGCCGACTACCGCACACGCGCCGCCGACCTGATCGCCTACCGGCAGAAGGCGGACGCGAAGGCCTCGCCGCATCGACGTCGATGCCGAGATCGCCAAGGTGCGCTCCGACGCGATGCAGTTCCTGCCCGCCGACACGACCAAGCTCGGCGTCGAACACATGAAGAAGCTGCACGGCAACGTGTCACGTTCTGCCAGCTCACGCGCGACTGGTACGAGGTGCAGAACGGGCAGAAGACGGCGACGCCGGTCCGGCCGACCAGCAGAAATTCGCCGAGCAGGAAGCGGAGCAACGCGCATGCGACAAGGCGCGCCGCCGCGCGCCCGCAAGATGCCGCCTGCCGCTCAAGCCCTCCGTGGTCGCAGCCGGTGCGCACGGCGGCCGCGCCCGCGCAGCCGCCGGTCGCCGACCGCGAAGGTCGATCGTGCCCGACGGCCGGCACGCCGGTCGGCGGCGACAACTCTCGCGACCAGCGCGTCGGCGGCGGGCACCTCGCGCACGTGGACGCGAGGACGGAATTTTCCGGGCGCGCGCTGTGGTCGGCGATGGCCGAATGCTCCGCCCGCATGGCGCTGATCCAGGCGCGCACCGGCGACAGCACGAAACAGCAGCAGGACGGTTACGCGTTACGCGCCGCCTACATCATGGCGGGCAATCGCGGCGATGCCGGCACGAGCAGCCTCGCCGCAGCGGCGAACCCGGTCGCGCAGGAACGGGCGCGCCTCGCCCGCGCGTCGCTGCGCTGTGGGACGAGTACCGCCAGCGCACAGGCGCAGATCCCGAATGCATATTGGGGTCAGGTCTGCGGGGCCCTCGAGACACATGCCTACAACCACGCGAACAAGATCGCGGACCAGCGCCAGCGCGTCTATGCCGAGAAGCTGAAGCAGTACCAGCAGGAACAGGAGCGTCAACGGGTGCAGTACCAGCAGCAGGCCGTAGGCGGCGGGCTCTGGCGGCGGCTATTCGGGCAGCAGCTACGGCTCGTCCAGCAGCAACAGCCTCAACGCGGCGGCGGCAGCTTCGCGCAACGAGCATCAAGCCACGATGCGGCAGTACGAGCGCAACATCCAGCAGATCAGGCAGGAGATCCGCGCTATCGACCGGAAGTACGGGCGCGATTCTCTTGAGTTGACGCGTTTTCTGCGCCGAACCGGTATCCACTTCGTCGGACAACGCTTTAGCGCGGTCGCAACACACCGAGCGCCGAAGCTCCTGCTCCAGCGCATCGGGCGATAGGAAATGGATCGCGTGCAGGCCGAGTGCGCGCGCCGCCTCGATATTCTTGATCGAGTCGTCGATGAAGATCGACTCGGCGGCGACGAGGCCGTTGCGCCGCAGCAGGATGTTGAAGATCTCGACGCTCGGCTTGAGCACGCGCTCGACCCCCGATACCGCGACGTCGCGGAACAACCCCAGAAAGGCGAAGTTCTTGCGTGCGAGCGGGAAGGTCTCGGCCGGGAAATTGGTGATCGCATAGAGCGGCACATGGTCGGCGGCGAGGCGCTCGAGCAGCACGACCGTTCCGGCGATCGGGCCCGCGGTCATTTCCTCATGGCGATGCGCGAACGCGTCGATCAACGCATCGTGGCCGGGATGCTCGCGCTTCAATTCCGCGCAGGTCTCGGCGAACGGGCGGCCGGCATCGTGCTGCAGATGCCACGCCATGGTGCAGATCTCGGCGAGGAAGCGCTCCATCGCGGCATCGTCACCGTCGAACAGCTTGCGATAGAGATGGCGCGGGTCCCAGTCGAGCAGGACTCCGCCGAGATCGAAGATCACGGATTTCGGCATGGGCACGTTACTGCGTTGCGATCCCGAGCGACTTGATCAGCGCGCCCCATTTCTCGGCCTCGCGCCGCATCCGATCGGCCAGCTCCTGCGGCGTCGAGGATGCGACCTCGACCGCGATATCGTCCATCCGCTTCTTCACCTCGGGCAGGAACAGCGCGCGGCTGATTTCGCCGTTGAGTTTCGCGACGATCTCCTTCGGCAGGCCCGGCGGGCCGAAGGCGGCGTACCACACCGCCATCTCGTAGCCCGGCACGGTCTCGGCGACCGTCGGCACGTCGGGCAGGAAAGGCGAGCGCTTCGCCTCGGTGACGGCGAGCAGCTTGAGCTTGCCGGCCTTGACGTGCTCGAGGCTCTGCGTGCCAGCGGTGAAGAACAGTTGCACCTGGCCGGCCACGGTATCGGCGACCGCCGGCGCGCCGCCGCGATAGGGCACGTGCAGCATCTCGATACCGGCCATGCTCTCGAGCATGCGCGGCGCACAGATGGTTGGTCGAGCCCGGCCCGGACGACGCATAGGCGATCTTGCCGGGATTGGCCTTGGCGTAAGCGATGAACTCCGCGCACCGTGTTGGCCGGCACCGAGGGGTGCACCACCATGGTGTTGGTCACATAGGCGAGCAGCGTGATCGGCGAGAAATCCTTCACGCCGTCGAACGGCATGGTGGCGAACAGAGCGTGGTTCATGGTGTGCACGCTCATGGTGTTGAACAGGATGGTGTAGCCGTCCGGCGCCGCGCGCGCGACCGGCGCCGGTGCCGATGTTGCCGGCGCCGCCGGTGCGGTTCTCGATGATCGACCGGCTGGCCGATCGACTGGTGCAGATGGCTCGCGACGACGCGCGCCAGAATGTCGGTCGAGCCGCCCGGCGCCCACGGCACCAGCAGCGAGATCGGCCGGCTCGGATAGGCTTGCGCGGCGGCGTCCCGCAGGGATGCGGCCGCCAGGAGGCCGGAAACAACGGCAAGAAGCGAACGGCGGGTCAGTTCAGTCATGACCGGACTGTAGCACGCCGCCTTGGCGGCGCGTCCAGACCGCGTGCGGCTTACAGCGCCTCGGCGACCTGGGTGAGACCCATCAGGCGCGCCATCTGCTTTGCCTTGAGCTTCTGCTCATAGGAGAGCCAGAGCACGCCGGCGTATCCGTCGACCACCAGCCGCTGGCCCTGCTGGGCCGGCACGGTGGTGTCGATCTGCTGGACGAGCGCGAGCGCCGTGAGGGCGCCACTGGCCAGGGAGAAGAGCACGGTCGGTCCTTTCAGCTCACAGAGGTGACGAGCGCGGCCGCCTGGCGCAGCAACTCGAGCTTGCGCCGCATGGTTTCGGCCAGATGCGAATTCAGGTACGCGTTCGCCGAATCCGCGGCTACCGCGCGCTGGGCCTGGGCGATGGCGCTGTCGATGGTGGCGAGGTTGCGCTCGATCACCCGCACCGTGGTGGAGTCGAGCCGGCCGCGACCGGCGATCAGCACGCCTTCGAGGTCGGCCACGGCGGCGTCGTAGCTCAGGCCGGCCGCCCGGCGGGACGGGGTGAGTCCGATCGGAACGAGCCGCTCGGCGCCATCGCCGGCGTGAGCCCCGGCGTCACCACCGGCGCGGTGTTGGGGCCGCTGGCGACCACGGCGCTCGAGGCCCCGGGATGAAGCAGCCACGCCGCGCCGCCCGAGACGGCCATCAGCGCGATGCCGGCGGCCGCGAGCTCCGGCAGCGAGAAGCTCCACCGCCGCCGGCGCCGGCTGTCGACCCGCACGACACCGGTATCCTCGGCCGTGGCCGGGGCGGCGCCGATCCGCGCCGCGATGGCGGGCCAGAGGTCCCGGGACGGTGGGCGATCCTCGACCGCCTGGGCTCGGAGGACGATGCGCTTGAGGTCGGCGAGCACCGCCCCGCAGGCGACGCAGTGCCTGAGGTGCGCCTCGACCGCCGCCCGCTCATCGGGCGGGAGCTCGTCGTCGAGATACTCGGAGAGCCGGTCGGTCCACTGGTCCGTCATGTCGTGCTCCTCACCGCTCGAGATGCTGCCGGAGCGCCATGCGGGCGCGGTGCAGCTGGGACTTCGAGGTGCCGGTCGCGAGGCCGAGCATCTCGCGCGATCTCCTCGTGCCGATAGCCCTCCACGTCGTGCAGCACGAACACCCGCCGCGCTCCTTCGGGCAGCCGCTCGATCGCGGCCTCGAAGTCCATCGCGATCTCCGGCGTCGCCCTGCGCCCCGGCACGAACTCCAGGGCGGCGTCCCCGTCCAGATGGCGCTGGCGCCGGATGCCGAGGGTCTCCCGCTTGCCCAGGATGACGTTCACGGCCAGCCGGTGGAGCCAGGTGCCGAACGCCGATTCCCCGCGAAACGTGCCCAGCTTCTGCCAGGCGCGGACGAACACGTCCTGGATGACGTCGTCCGGGTCCTCGTCGCCGAGCATGCGGCGGGCCAGGCTCGAGATCCGGGCCAGGTGGCCGCGGTAGAGCCGCTCGAAGGCGTGGGCGTCCCCGCTGGCGGCCAGCGTCGCGTCTACCGCGTCCGGGTCGGTCCTGCCGAGTGCCTGGTGCTCCAGCGTCGCTGCTCCAGTCCCTGGTGGGGTCATCGCGAGGGGTTGGATCGAGGGGCGGCTCAAAAGGTTGCAAGGTCGAGGGCAAGAGGGAAGGATGATAGATTGACAGCCATGACCACCACCGCGCACGCGCCTATCACCGCGCCTACCGGCACCGCCCTCTCCTGCAAGGGCTGGCACCAGGAGGCGGCGCTCCGGATGCTGATGAACAACCTCGACCCGGCGGTGGCCGAGCGGCCCGAGGAGCTCATCGTCTACGGCGGCACCGGCAAGGCGGCGCGGAACTGGGAGTGCTACGAACGCGATCGTGGCACGACCCTCCGGCGGCTCGAGAACGACGAGACGCTGCTGGTGCAGAGCGGCAAGCCGGTGGGGGTGTTCCGCACCCACGAGGAGGCGCCGCGGGTGCTGATCGCCAACGCCCACCTGGTGCCGCGCTGGGCCACCTGGGACGAGTTCCGCCGGCTCGAGGCGCTGGGGCTGACGATGTACGGCCAGATGACGGCCGGCTCCTGGATCTACATCGGCACGCAGGGCATCCTGCAGGGGACCTACGAGACCTTCGCCGAGTGCGCGCGGCAGCACTTCGGCGGCACGCTCGAGGGGCGGCTGGTCGTGACCGGCGGGCTCGGCGGCATGGGCGGCGCGCAGCCGCTGGCCGCGACGATGAACGGCGCCGCCTTCCTGGGCGTGGACGTGGATGAGTCGCGCATCCGGCGCCGGGTCGAGACCCGCTACTGCGACCGGCTGGAGCACGACCTCGACACGGCGCTCGGCCTGGTCGAGGAGGCGCGCGCACGGCGGCAGCCGCTGGCCGGTCGGGCTCGTGGGCAACATCGCCGAGGTGCTGCCCGAGCTGGTCCGGCGGGGCGTCGTGCCCGACGTGGTCACCGACCAGACCTCGGCGCACGATCTGCGCGTCGGCTACATCCCCGCCGGCCTGTCGCTCGACGCCGCGGCCGCGCTGCGCGAGCGGCGATCCGGCAGGCTACGAGGACCGGGTGCTCGACTCGATGGTGGTGCACGTCGAGGCGATGCTCGAGCTGCAAGGCCCGGGGCGCGGTGGCGTTCGACTACGGCAACAACCTGCGCGGCCAGGTGGCCGACCGCCGGGCGATGCCCGAGGCCTTCGACATTCCCGGCTTCGTGCCGGCGTTCATCCGCCCGCTGTTCTGCCGGGGCGCCGGGCCGTTCCGCTGGGCGGCGCTCTCCGGCGACCCGCGCGGACATCGCCGCCACCGACCAGGCGGTGCTCGAGACCTTTCCCAAGAACGACGCCCTCGCGCGCTGGATCCGGCAGGCGCAGGAGCGGGTGCAGTTCCAGGGGCTGCCGGCCCGGATCTGCTGGCTCGAGTACGGCGAGCGGGCGGAGATGGGCCTGCGGTTCAACTGGCTGGTGAAGCACGGCAAGGTACGCGCGCCGATCGTGATCGGCCGGGACCACCTGGACACCGGATCGGTGGCCTCGCCCAATCGCGAGACCGAGGGCATGCGGGACGGCTCGGACGCGATCGCCGACTGGCCGCTGCTCAACGCGCTGCTCAACACCGCCTGCGGCGCGAGCTGGGTCTCGCTCCACCACGGCGGCGGCGTCGGCATCGGCTACTCGATCCACGCCGGCATGGTGGCCGTCGCCGACGGGACGCCGATGGCCGATCGCCGGCTCGAGCGGGTGCTCACCGCCGATCCGGGCACGGGCGTCATGCGGCACGCGGACGCCGGCTACGATCTGGCGGTCGAGACGGCGCGGGAGCGGGGCGTGGACATGCCGATGCTCGACGGGGCGTCGTGAGATTCCGTGTGCCGGCACCATGAAGCTGCTCGAAAACATCGCCCAGCTCGCCACCTGCCGCGCCGATGGCGGGCAGGCGGAAATCCACGCAGTCGCCGATGCGGCGCTCGTGTGGGAAGGCGACACGATCGTCTGGGCGGGCGCCCGCCGGGACCTCCCGCCGGCTCACCGCGGCGCGGAGGCGCTCGACGCCGGCGGCCGGCTGGTGATCCCGGGCCTGGTCGACTGCCACACGCACCTCGCCTTCGGCGGGTGGCGGGCGGAGGAGTTCGAGCAGCGGATTCTCGGCCGGAGCTACCTGGACATCGCGGCGGCCGGCGGCGGGATCGCGCGGACGATGCGTCTCACCCGCGCGGCGTCGGAAGCCGACCTGTGCGAGCGCTCGGCCGGCTTCCTGCGCGAGATGCTGTCGCTCGGCGTGACCACGGCCGAGTGCAAGAGCGGCTACGGGCTCGATCGCGAGCACGAGCTCGCGCTGCTCCACGTGTACCGCGCGCTGGGCGCGACCCAGCCGGTCCGGATCGTGCCCACGTTTCTCGGCGCTCACGTCGTGCCGCCCGAGTTTCGGGACGACCGGGCGGGGTATCTCCGCCTCCTGATCGACGATCTCCTCCCTCACATTGCCCGCGAACGACTCGCCGCATTCTGCGACGTCTTCGTCGAGCGGTCGGCGTTCACGGTCGACGAAGCGCGGCGGCTGCTCCGGGCGGCACGGGCCGCGGGCCTCGGTGCCAAGCTCCACGCGGATCAGCTGAGCGAGGGCGGCGGCGCCGAGCTCGCGGCCGAGGTGGGGGCCGTCTCGGCGGACCATCTGGAGTGCGCGTCGGCGGCGGGAATCGCGGCCATGTCGCGCGCGGGTGTTGTGGCTGTCAGTCTGCCGCTGGCGTCACTGTATTTGGGGCAGGGAGCAGTGCCGGCACGGCGCTGGATCGAGGCCGGTGTCGCCGTCGCGGTGGCCACCGACTTCAACCCCGGCTCGGCCCCGAGCTATCACCTGCCCTTCGCGCTGACGCTGGCGTGCACGCTCCAGCGGATGACGCCCGCGGAGGCGCTCAAGGGAGCGACCGTGATCGCGGCGCGGGCCGTCGGACTGGAAGCAAAGATCGGGTCGCTCGAGCCGGGCAAGGTGGCGGACTTCGCGGTCATCGACGCGTCGGACGTGAATCAGTGGCTGTACCACCTGCGGCCGAACGCCTGCCGCGCGACCGTCGTGGGCGGCCGGACCGCCTGGGCGGCCGAGGGGGTCAGGCTCTAGGACGCACCGGTGTTGGTACGGTACCTTGCCTATCGGCGCAATTCGCTGCACTGTATGATTTCATTTCGAACCCTTCACGCATTTCTCTCGGAGGCGCCATGGCTCATCGCGTGTTTGGCGTCGTCTCGCTCTTCCTCCTCCTCCTGGGCGTCGGCGCGGGGGAGGCACAGGTGCGCCAGATCACCGGCCGCATCACGAACGCGCAGACGGACCAGGGGGTGCCTGAAGCCACGATCGCGGTCCTCGGGACCCAGATCGTGGCGCAGGCAGGCAACGATGGTCGGTTCACGCTCAACGCGCCCGACCGTCCCACGACACTCGTCATACGCAGCATCGGGTTCAAGCGGCAGCAGGTCGCCGTGCCCGCCGGGCAGGAGACGGTGAGCGTGGCGCTCGAGCCGGACGTCTTCAAGCTGGAAGAGATCGTGATCACGGGCCAGGCCACCGGCGTGGAGAAGCGCAACCTGGCGAACGCGGTCGCGACCGTGGACGCGAGCGAGCTGACCCGCGCGCCGACGGCCACGCTCGAGAGCGCGCTCCAGGGGAAGATCCCGGGCGCCACCATCCAGGCCAATTCCGGTGCCCCCGGCGGCGGCGTCCAGGTCAACCTCCGCGGCGTGTCCACCATCATCGGCGATCTCGAGCCGCTCTACGTGGTCGACGGCATCGCCATCAGCGACGTCTCGATCCCGAACGGCGCCAACGCGGTCACCGCGGCCCAGGCCGGCGGCAACCCGCGGAACCAGGACAACGCCGTCAACCGGATCGCGGACCTCAATCCCGACGACATCGAGCGGATCGAGGTGCTGAAGGGCGGGAGCGCCGCCGCGATCTACGGCTCCAAGGCCACCAACGGCGTCATCATCATCACCACCAAGCGGGGCCAGGTCGGGAAGCCGCAGTTCAACCTCACCCAGCGGTTCGGTGTCACCGAGCGGTCCAACGAGCTGGGGTCCCGCACCTTCGCTGACACGACGGAAGCGTTCTCCTTCTCCAGCGACACCGCGCTGGTCCGGTCGGTCTTCCAGCCGGGCCGGACGCTTCGATTTCGAGAAGGACATCTTCGGGCACAAGCCGTTCTCCTACGAGACCGACGCCAGCATGAGCGGCGGCACGGAGAACACGCGTTACTACGTGTCGGCGCTGGTCAAGGACGACGGCGGCATCGCCACCAACACCGGCTACAAGAAGCAGTCGCTGCGCTCCAATCTCGACCAGGAGCTGGGCGGCGGCTTCCAGCTGCAGGTGAACGTGAGCGGCATCCACAGCCTCTCGAAGCGCGGCCTGTCGAACAACGACAACTCGGGCACCAGCCCCTTCCTGGTGTTCCCCTTCACGCCGAATTTCGTCGACCTGCTCCCGCAGGGGAGCGACAGCCTGCCCTCCGATTTTCCGACCAATCCGTTCGAGCGCAGCAATCCGCTGCAGACCTACCAGTTCCTCACCAATGACGAGGACGTGTGGCGGGTGTTGGGTACCTCGACGCTGCGCTGGTCGGCGCTCCGGACGGCCAAGAGCACGCTCCAGTTCATCGGCGTCGGCGGCGTGGACTACTTCCAGCAGGACAACAACTTCGTCTCGCCGCCGGAGCTGCAGTTCGAGCCCGCCGACGGACAGCCCGGCACGGTGGTCCTCAGCAAGTCCTCCAACCGGAACCTGAACCTGGCGCTGAACGCCACGCACACCCTGCTGCCCGGTGATCAGGATCGCGGCTCGCAGTGGACGACGTCGACGGGCATCCAGTACGAGGAGCGGCGGCTCTTCGCGACCCAGATCCTGGGGCGCACCCTGCTCACGGGGCAGACGAGCCCGCAGCAGGCGGCCAGCCAGACGGTCCTCTCGCGCATCGAGCCCGTCCGCGACCTGGGCCTCTTCGGCCAGGAAGAAGTGCTGCTCGCCAACCGCAAGCTGCTGCTCACGGCCGGCCTCCGCGCCGACCGCAGCAGCGCCAACGGCAATCCGGACAAGTTCTTCTTCTACCCCAAGTTCGCGGCGTCCTACCTGTTCGAGCGGCCCTTCGGCGGGGTGGACGAGCTCAAGTTCCGCGCGGCGTACGGGCAGACCGGCAACCGGGCGGCGTTCGGCGCCCTCTTCTCGCCGGATACAACGGGCACGATCGGCGGCAACTCCGGCACGTCGATCGGCACGCGGGCGGGCGACGCCACGCTCCGGCCCGAGCGGCAGAAGGAGATCGAGACCGGGTTCGACGCCACGCTGGCCAATGGCCGTGCCCAGCTCACCTTCACGCTCTATCAGAAGAACATCACCGACCTCCTGCTGGAGCGGACGCTGCCGCCCTCGAGCGGCCAGGACGAACCAGATCTTCAGCTCGGCCAGCACGCTCCGGAATCAGGGTCTCGAGGCCGCGCTCACCGTGCAGCCGGTGCAGAGCAAGAACGTCAACTGGGTGGTGCGCACGACGTTCTTCGCCAACCGGAGCAAGATCACCGAGCTGGCCGTCCCCACGTTCCAGACCGGCGGCTTCGCGCTCTCGCTGGGCACCTTCCAGATCGAGCAGGACAGCTCGCCGACCCAGATCTTCGGCCTCGTGGGCGTCGACGGCAACGGCAACGCGGTCGCCGGCAAGGTGGGCGACGCGAGCCCCGACTTCCAGATGGCCTTCTCGAGCGACGTGGACTTCTACCGGTTCACGCTGGGCATGCTGTGGGATTACAAGCAGGGCGGCGACAT
The DNA here is from genome assembly GCA_963840215.1 of uncultured Gemmatimonadales bacterium. GTDB lineage: Bacteria > Gemmatimonadota > Gemmatimonadetes > Gemmatimonadales > GWC2-71-9 > CAVVWJ01. The sequence goes on from CAWIYG010000003.1 coordinate 14,266, forward strand.
CATCAACCTGACCGAGTTCCTGTACGACGCCGGCCAGAACAGCAAGGACTTCCTCGAGGAGGGCGGCGGTGCGGCGCGGATCGCCCGGTTCGGCGAGGGGTTCACCGAGCCCTACGTGCAGAGCGGGACGTACGTGAAGCTGCGTGAGCTCGAATCTTTCGTACAATCTGCCCGACCGGCTGACCTCGTCGCTCTTTGGGCGCAGTATCCGGAGCGCGCGGCTCTCGCTCACCGGGCGCAACCTGCTGCGGTTCACCCCGTACCGCGGGCTCGACCCCGAAGTCAGCAACTTCGGCCGCCAGGCGATCGTGCGGAACATCGACGTGGCCCCGTTCCCGCCGAGTCGCAGTTTCTTCTTCTCGATCGACTTGGGGTTCTGACCATGACGACCATCGCCAAGCACTCGCGCCTGGCCCTCGTCGCGCTCGTCGCGGTCACCGGGGCCTGCTCGTTCGACATCGACAATCCCAACAGCCCGAACATCATCGGGGAGAATCCCACGCGCTCGGAGGTCGCGGCCACGGCCAACGGCATCCTGATCGCCACGCGGGCGGACATGGGCGACTGGGCCCTCGACGGCGGCATCTACGGCCGCGAGGCGTACCGGTTCGACGGGTCCGACCCGCGCTTCGTCGGCGAGATGATGCAGGGGCCGCTCGACCCCGGCAGCGGCGCCTTCGGCGGCGACCACTGGGCGGAGGAGTACGGTGCCATCCGGACCGCGAACGACCTGCTGGCCGTGATCGGGACGGCCACCGCGCTGACCGCCGAGGAACAGAGCGCGACGACCGGTTTCGCCCATACCCTGCAAGCCTACAACTTTCTCATCGTCCTCGACGCCCACACGCAGGATTCCATTCCGCTCGACGTGGGCACGGACGTCACGGCTCCGCCGGCGGCGTTCGCGAGCAACGCCGCCGGGTATGACCGCGTGGTCGCCCTGCTGGACGGCGCGCTCCCCGAGCTGGACGCCGGCGGCGGCAGCTTCCCGTTCGCGCTGCCGTCGGGTTTCACCGGGTTCAATACGCCGGCCACGTTCCGGCAGTTCAACCGCGCGCTGCGGGCGCGGGTGGCCGTGTATCGGGGAGACTTCGCCGGCGCGCTGGCAGCCCTGGCCGAATCGTTCATCAATCCGGCCGGGCCGCTCGACGTGGGCGTGTACATGGACTTCAGCGCCGGGCCGGGCGACTTCGCCAATCCGCTGGCCCAGAACCCGCAGGTGGGCGAGAACTTCGGCCACCCGTCGCTCCGCACCGAGGCACAGCTCCAGCCCGGCGGCGAGCTCGACCAGCGCTTCTTGGACAAGCTGGTCACTCGCGCCCCGCGCTCGGCGGGCACGCCGCAGACCCTGAGCTCGGATCTGGGGTGGATCCGCTACCCGAGCCCGAATTCGCCGATTCCGATGATCAAGAACGAGGAGCTCATTCTGCTCCGGGCCGAGGCGAACATCGGCCTGAGCGATTTCGGCGCGGCGGTGACCGACATCGACCTCGTTCGGACGACGTCGGGCCTGCTGGCGCCCTACGCCGGCGCGGTCGATCAGCCGTCGCTGCTGACGGAGCTGCTCTACAACAAGCGGTACTCGCTGATGTACGAGGGTGGCCACAGTTGGGTCGATGCCCGGCGTTACGGCCGCCTGGCCGATCTCGGAGGCCCGACCGAGCGGCTCGGTCCGCCGCCGGACGTGATCTTCAGCACACTGCCGATCCCGGCGGCGGAAGTCCTGCCGCGGCAGTGATGCCGGTGCGCGCACGCGAGCGGGCCTCCACTGGCGAAGCGGAGGCTCGTTTCGCATTATAGTTGGTCTTCTCACCTGATAGAGGAGCTCACATGTCGCACCGCGTTTCCTCGGTTCCGCCCGCGCGCCACCTCGTGCTGGCCGCCGCGCTGTTCGCCCTGGCCGGTTGCGGGGGGGAGGCGGCGAAGTACTCGGGCAACTGGTCGCGGGACCTGTACGGCGAGGGCGAAGTGAAGATGAACCTGGCCAACAACGGCAACGTGGAGCTGATGCTGCCGTCGCCCCGGTGGCCGGACTCCGTGGACATGAAGGGCAAGGCGAATTTCGTGGGCGACACGCTGCTCTTCAAGGCCGATACCACGGGCAGCCCGTGCCAGACCGCCGACGCGCGCTACGTGGTCAGCCGCACCGAGGACGAGCTCCACATCGCCGGCGTGGGCATGGACAACTGCGGCGGCCGGCGGGCGGCGCTGGTGGGTACCTGGAAGAAGTCGTGACTCAGGCCGGCCACTGCTGGGTGACGCAGTGGAAGGCGCCGAGACCCCACACCAGGTCCGTGCAGTCGATGCCGACGACGTCGCGGCCAGGAAAGACGGCGCGCAGTGTGGCGAGGGCTTCCTCGTCGCGCGGCGGGTCGTACGTCGGCAGCAGCACGAGGCCGTTGGCGATATAGAAATTGGCGTAGCTGGCCGGCAGGCGCTGCCCGTCGTGGTCGAGCGGGCGGGGCATCGGCAGCGGGATCACCCGGAGCGGTCGTCCGTCCTGGTCGGTCATCCCGCGGAGCCGCTCCAGGTTCTCCTGGAGCGGCTCGTAGTTTTCGTCCGCCGGATCCGCCTCGACCACCGTGACGACGGTGCGCTCCTCCACGAACCGGGTGAGATCGTCGACGTGGCCGTCGGTGTCGTCGCCGGCGATGCCATCGCCCAGCCAGAGGATCTTGGACACGCCGAGGTAGTCGCGCAGGTAGCGCTCGATCGCCGTCCGGTCGAGCTCCGGGTTGCGGTTGGGATTGAGCAGGCAGGCCTCGGTCGTGAGCAGCGTGCCGCGGCCGTTGACGTCGATCGAGCCGCCTTCCATGACGATTCCCGGCTCGAACACCGGGAGCCCGAGCTCGGCGCCGATGCGGGTCGGGACCACGTCGTCCAGGTCGTACGGCGGATACTTGCCGCCCCAGGCGTTGTAGCCCCAGTCGACGATGGCCTGCTCCCGCCGCCCGGCGCGGTCGCGGCAGATGAAAATGGGGCCGTGGTCGCGGCACCACGCGTCGTTGGTGGGGTTGTGGTGGAAGAAGACGTTGCCCGGGTCCGCGCCGGCGTCCGTCAGCAGGCTCCGGACCGAGGCCTCCATCGCCGGGCCGGCGACGTTGATGTGCACTTCCTCGCGGTCCGCGAGCGCGCGCACCATGGTGGCGAAGATGCCCGGCACGGGGCCAAACTTCCCCGGCCAGGACGCCTCCTTGTGGGGCCAGCTCAGCCAGGTGCCGCGGTGCGGCTCCCACTCGGCGGGCATGCGGTAGCCGAGCTGGGCGGGAGTGGGGGAGTCGGGCAAGGCGGCTAGTCGAGATACCGCTTGGTGATGTCCTGGTAGGCGTCGATCCGCCGGTCGCGCAGGAATGGCCAGTGGGTCCGGCTCACGTCGACCTTGGCCAGATCGACGGTGGCCGTGAGGACCTCCTCGCCCGCGCCGCCCTTCACCAGGACGCGGCCGCCGGGATCGGCGACGAAGCTGCCGCCCCAGAACTCGATGCCGCCGGCCGGATCGCCCTCGTGGCCCACCCGGTTGACGGCGCAGACGTACACGCCGTTGGCGATGGCGTGGCTCCGCTGGATGGTCTCCCAGGCGCCCTGCTGCTGCGCGCCGTGCTCGGCCTTCTCCGGCGGGAGCCAGCCGATGGCCGTGGGGTAGAACAGGATCTGGGCGCCGGCCAGGGCGGTGAGCCGGGCGGCCTCGGGATACCACTGGTCCCAGCAGATCAGCACGCCGATCCGGCCGAACCGGGTGTCCCAGGTGCGGAATCCCAGGTCGCCGGGCGTGAAGTAGAATTTCTCGTAGTACTGCGGGTCGTCCGGGATGTGCATCTTCCGGTACTTGCCGAGGTAGCGGCCGTCGGCGTCGATGATGGCGGCGGTGTTGTGATACAACCCCTCCGCCCGCTTCTCGAACAGCGAGGCGACGATGACGACACCGAGCTCGGCCGCCAGCGCGCACAGCACCTCGGTGGACGGACCGGGAACCGGCTCGGCCAGGTCGAAGAACCGGTGGTCCTCCACCTGGCAGAAGTACTGGCTCCGGAAGAGCTCCTGGAGGCAGATGATCTGGGCCCCGCGCGCGGCGGCATCCCGAACGCCCTGGACGGCCTTGCGCATGTTGGCGGCCGGCTCGACGTCGCAGCTGTGTTGAACGAGGCCGAGCGTCACCGGCTGAGAGGTGTGAGTCATCGCGGGAAGATAATTCCCCGGGCCCGGCCGGGCACCGGGTGACGGGGGTCACCGGACGATTACCCCGGGGCCAGCATCTTATTCAGGATTGCGCCGGGCCGACGCCGGCGCCCGGACCCCACAGACGAAAGGAACGTTCCATGGCTTCGCTGCAGCATGATGACGCGGTCCGGTACCTCGTCCGCCGCCGGGCGGGAAGGGCCGCTCTCCTCGCCCTCGCGCTGGCGGCCGCCTGTGGTGGGGATCGGAACCGGGCCGCCGGCACGGATACGACCGGCGCGGCTGCGGCGACGCCCGACTCAGCTCGACTGCCCGTGACCGATACGGCCGCGCCGGCCGCGGCCGACAGCGGCCGCTCGACCGCCGACTCGTCCGCCATTGCGCCCACGCCGGCCGCACCCGCGAAGCCGGCCCCGACGGCGGCCGCCGAGCGGCCCGCGAAGCGCCCCGACACCGCCACCAAGCAGGCCGCCGCGCCGACGCCAAAGCCCGCCGCCGCGCCCGCGCCCGCCGCGGACACGAGCGCCACTTCGAAGCCCCAGCCGACGCAGACGGCCGCGGCGCCTGCCGCGTCGGGCGCGCCGGACAGCACAAAGGTCGCGGCCGAGAACGCCGGAACTTCGCTCAGGGATGCGTACCACCAGGCGCCGCGGGATACCGTCTCGCAGGCGGTCTACGATGGATGGAAGCAGTTCAACCTCAACTGCGCACGCTGCCACGGCGAGGATGTGCTGGGCACGACCATCGCCCCGCACCTGATCGTGTCGCTCAAGCCCGGCGGTCCAGTCAATACCAAGGAGCTCTTCGTGCAAATCGTCTGCGCCGGCCGACCGGAGAAGGGGATGCCCGCCTGGTGTGCGCTGGGCCTCGGCATGGACAAGATCAACGAGATCTACGAGTACGTGAAGGGGCGTAGCGACGCCAAGATCAGCCCGGGACGTCCCGCCGTGAAGCAGGAGGGCTAGGCCGATGCTCATACGCCTCTATGGACTCATGATGCTGGCGGGCGCTGCGCTGCCCGGAGCCGGCATGGCGCAGACCCCGGCCCCCGGCCCCAGGCTTGGCGCCGAGGAGTACGAGGGCTGGCGGCAGTACAACACGCACTGTGCCCGGTGCCACGGGCAGGACGTGCTCGGCAATCCGGTGGCGGCGGACCTGCTCAAGACGACGGCGGCGGGTGGTGCGGTCGCGGAGAAGGCGGCCTTCGTCGAGGTCGTGAAGACCGGCCGCACGGATCGCGGCATGCCGGGGTTCGCCAAGACCGTGACCGACGCGCAGACCAATGCGATCTACGCCTATGTGAAGGGCCGCGCCGACGGCAAGATCCCGGCGGGCCGGCCGCAGCGCGCGAAATAGGGCGCGCCGACCCCACGCCTAGTCCCCGGCGCCCGGGACCAGCTCCACCGCGGCGGTGCCCAGCTCGACCGGCCAGCGCAGCGTGACGTTCTCTCCTTGCCGGGTACGGTCGAGTCCCCGCTCGGACTTGGCGAGCGTCTCGATGTCGAAACGCCACTCCTCGGCGGCCGGCGTCGTCGTGAGCCGCACCGGCCCGGCCAGCGACAGCTCGGTCGCGAAGCGATCGCCGGGCTCCGCGGCCTCGGGGTCCCAGGTCCACCGCACGCCGATCCTCCCCTCCGCGTCGCAGCGAATGTGCTTCTCCAGCCGCCCGCGGTCGTCGGCGACCGTGCAGACGACCTCCACACCGCCCTTTCGACGCTCCACCGCATACGCGCAACGCTTCCGCGCCCAGGAGTGGATCGCCCAGTAGATGCCCGCGCTGTAGTCCGCCAGGGACACGCCGCCGGGCAGGAACCGGTCCACGAACAGGGCGCGGTCGTCGTGGTCGAGCGGCAGACGTCCGTCCGGCCCGAGGCCGGCCTCGATGTCTTGCATGCTGGCGGTGCCGCCGTCCTCGGCCGCCTGGTGCCCGTCGCCGTGCTCGAGAGCCAGGTCGTGATAGGCTTCCCGCCGGCGCGTGAGCGCGTTGGCGTAGTTGATGCCATCGCGGAAGACGGTGTACTCCTCCACCGCGCCGCCGCGGGCGGGACTCACCAGAACGGAAAAGGCGGGCGAGTGGATCCACACCTCGTCGTGGCCGTCCCCGTCGAGGTCGAGCACGTCGTACGAGAGCCCCTCCCCCTGCCGGAGGGCCGCCTCCGCCTCCGCCAGGTTTCGCCAGATCGCGTCGCGCAGGTGCGGCAGGTACAGCCCGCCGAACACGCCGTGCCAGTAGGCGTCGTTGCACTGCGCCCGGCCGATGGCGCGCCGCACCGCGGGCGGGTCCCCGTGCCGGCGGGCCAGCGCGCTCAGCGCCATCATCTTCTTGTGCATCCGGTTCGATTCGGAATACTTGACCAGGAAGTTGCGCCAGTGGGCGCCACGGATGAGGGAGCCGTCGGGGCCGGCCGCGCGATCTTCGCCCAGGTCGCGCTCCAGGCGGCTGAGCCGGACCGCCGCGTCGGGCGGAAGCGACCAGCTCTCCATCTCGCGATACGATGCCGTGGGGAGATAGGCGAGCCCGCCGCTCGGCACGTGCTCCAGGGCGTCGTCGAGGCGGCTCAGCGATCACCTCCCCCGACTCCACCAGCCCACCGATCGTCGCCATGAACCGCTCGAGCCACTTCTCGCCGTAGACCCACTGCTTTCGTCCCCGGCCATCCGCCGAACTTCTCGCCGTCGTCCGCCATCACCGCGAGCTGGTGCCCGGCGCCCCGGAGCTGGCGCAGGTAGTCCGCCGTCTCCTCCGGCGGGCGGAACGGGATCAGGTAGCGGAGCCGCTCATCGATGGGGAACAGCGCCACCCGCTTGCCGTCGCTCTCGGTCCAGAACGGCGCGTGCAGCTGCTCGGCCGTGAAGCCGGTGACGAGGAAGTGGCGGTCGTCCACCAGCGCGTACCGCACGCCGGCCGTGGCGAGGTCCGCCGCCAGCTCCGGCTCCCAGACCCGCTCGGTCAGCCAGAGGCCGCGCGCCTCGACCCCGAAGCGGCGGCGCACCGTCTCGCGCATCCAGTGGATCTGCTCCACCCGGTCCTCGCGCGGGAGCGAGGCCAGTACCGGCTCGTAGAAGCCGGCGAGCAGGATCTCGATCCGCCCGTCGGCGGCGAAGCGGCCCAGCCGGTCGAGGTAGGCGGCCTCGTGCGATTCCAGCCACTCGAGCAGCGGTCCGCTGAGGTGGAGCACGACGGGGAGAAACTCGCGGTCGGCGAGCGCGTCGAGGAGCGGGCGGTAGACGTCGTCGACGTGCTGCGCGAAGACGTGATCGAAGTTGCCGACGGGTTGGTGGAAATGGAGACCGAAGGCGAACCGGATCGGCGCCACGGCTCAGCCGAGCGCGAGCGAGCGCGACCCGGCGAGCGCCGCGGCGATGGCCGGCAGGACGTCGGGGAAGATCGCGTCGCGCTCGCCGAGCTCGGCCGCGCGCCGGCACCCGCGGTCGCGCGCCTCGGGCGACCCGTCCACCAGCGCATCCACCAGCTCCTCGGTCTCGCTGCAGTGCTCCCGGAACCGGCGCTCGCCGTAGTCGGCCGCGGCGCCGGTCGAGATGATGAACTGCCAGTCGGAGGACTGGGCCAGCAGCAGCTCGCGCGCGGCCTGCGCCAGGATGAAGCGGGTGTCCTCCGCGGCGAGGGCGGCCTGGGCCGCGTCCCAGAAGCGCGCTTCGAGCGGCCAGAGCCGCTCCCAGGTCCACGCGGTCCGCTCGCTGAGCCACATGCTGAAGTCGCCGTTGGCGCCCCAGGAGCCGCTCGGCATCCGGATGGCGGTGCGCGACGGGTACCGGAGGAGGTGACCCGAGCCCGTGGTCGGGCGCACGTCGCTCCGGCCGCGGAGCGGCGCGGTAGACGTCGGCCAGGAAGTCGGGGCCCTCGAACCACCAGTGCCCGAAGAGCTCGGTGTCGAACGGCGCCACGATCACGCCGTCGCGGCGCGAGGCCTCCGAGGTGGCGATGCCGCCGAGCAGTCCGGCGAAGTGGTGGGCGTGCCCCCGCGCCCGGTCGAGCGCGTGCGCCGGATCGTAGGGCTCCTTGGCGCCGAGGTCCACATCCGGGCCGCTGACGCGCCAGAGCTTGAGGCCGCCGGGCCAGCGCATCTTGTGGAACTCGAGGTACCCGCCGTCGCCGGGGTAGCCCTCGAACCGGCTCCAGACCTGCATCGAGGCGCGGGGATCCCGGACGTAGGCCGAGACGTCGCCGTTGCCGCGGGCCTGCGCCACGCGGTAGGCCTGGTACGGCGTGCGCTGCGCCGCCTCGGCGGCCGCGCGGGCGGCGGGCACGTGGACTTCGGGATCGAGCGCGGCCGGATCGCCCGACAGGCCCAGCGGCCGGCCCGCGCTCGCCAGGTGCGAGTCGACGAAGAAGTAGCGGAAGCCGGCGTCGGCCAGGTGCTCCTCGATGCCCCGGCGGACCGCGCGCTTGGGCGCGGTGGGCCAGGGCGCCCACGGGCCGCGCGGCCGGTAGGCGCACTCGGGCAGCCAGCAGCCCTGGGGTGCCCGGCCGAACAGCCGGCGGTGCTCGGACGTGCCCACGGCCAGCTGGAACCGGATGCTCTCGTCGCGCGCGAGGAGCGGGAGGAAGCCGTGCGTCGCCGCGCGAGCCGATGATCTCGAGCCGGCCCGAGGCCTCGAGCGCGCGGAAGGCGCCGACCAGGTCGCCGTCCGACCTCGTGGAACAGCCGCCGGAGCCGGAGCAGCCGTGCGCGCCAGTACTCGACCAGCGGCAGCAGGTGCTGCTCGCCCGTCTTGGCCAGCGAGGCCGGCGCCTCGGCGCAGGCCGTGAGGCGCTGCTCGAAGAAGGCCTCCATCTCGCGCACGAACACCGGGCTCGCGAGCTGGTTGGCGAGCACCGGCGTGAAGCCGATCGTCACCGGCGCCGGCGTGTCCTCGTCCCCGAGGCGCCGGAGCGCCTCCAGCAGCGGCAGGTAGGTGTCGACCGCTGCCTCGCAGATCCAGTCGCTGCCGTGGGGCCATCGCCCGTGGTTCAGCACGTAGGGCAGGTGGCTGTGCAGCGTGAAGACGAAGTCCATCGGGGTGCGTCACCGGTTACCGCGCCCGCGCCAGCGCGCGGCGGTAGACATCGAGATAGGTGGCGACCGAGCGCTCCCAGCTGAAATCGTGCGCCATCCCCCGGCGCACGAGCGCCCGCCAGCGGGCGGGGTCGGCGTAGGCGTCGAGGGCGCGGAAGGCGGCGTCGGTGAACGCCTCCGGCGTGTACGCCTCGAACGTGAAGCCGGTGACGCCGTCATCGACCGTGTCGCGCAGGCCGCCGACGTTCCGGACGATCGGCGGCGCCCCGTAGCGCTGCGACCGCATCTGCGTCAGGCCGCAGGGCTCGTACAGCGACGGCATGAGGAAGATGTCGGCGCCGGCCATGAGCCGGTGCTCGAGCCGGTCGGTGAAGTCGAGCTGGACGCCGATCCGGTTGGGGGCGGACGTGGCCAGCTCGACCAGCGCCTGCTCGTAGCGCTTCTCCCCGCTGCCCAGGAAGACGAACTGCGCGTCCCGCGCCAGCAGCTCGTCGGCCCCGAGAATCAGGTCGAGCCCCTTCTGGGTCACCAGCCGCCCGGCCATCCCGAACAGCGGCACCTTGCGCCGCTGCGGCAGCCCGAACGAGCGCTGGAGCGCCGCCTTGCACCGGCGCTTGCCGTCGAAGTGCTCGGCCGTGTACTGGGCGGTGATCTGGGTGTCGCGTGCTCGGATCCCACTCCCGCTGGTCGATGCCGTTGAGCACGCCGACGAGCCGGTCGCCGAGCTCGAGGAAGACGTCGTGCAGGCCGAAGCCGCCGCCGGCCGTCCGGAGCTCGCGCGCCTGGGTGGGGCTCACCGTGGTGACGGAATCGGCGAACACCAGGCCGCCCTTCAGGAAGTTCACCTTCCCGTACCACTCGAGCTGGTGCCAGTTGTAGATCTCCCACGGGAGCCCGACGTCGGGCATGGTCTCCGGCGGGAAGTGGCCCTGGTAGCCGGGGTTGTGCACCGAGAGCACGGTCGTGGCCGATGCCGCGAAGCGCTCGCCCGCCAGCGTGGTCCGGAGGTAGACCGGGACCAGCGCGGTGTGCCAATCGTGCGCGTGCAGCAGCACCGGTCCCGGGACCAGGCGGGGCAGGGCGGTGACCGCGGCGAGGGCGAAGAAGGCGAACCGGCGCGCGTTGTCCCCGTAGTCGACCGCGTTCTCGCCGTAGATGCCCGGCCGGTTGAAGTACTCGAGGTGCTCGAGGAAGTAGACCTGCGGCCCGCCGTCGGCGCGGGCCGCGCGGAAGATGCGGGCCTCCTCGGTCCGGCCGCCGATCGACACCAGGAACGGCGGGCCGGCCGGCTCGAGGTCGGGCTCGACGTCGCGGACGCTCCGGTAGAGCGGGAGGATCGCTGCCACGTTGAGCCCGGCGGCCTGCTGGTGGTGCGCGAGCCCGCTCACCGCCTCGGCGAGGCCGCCGGTGCGGGCGTACGGAAAGTATTCCGCCGTCACGTGGACGACGGAGACGGGCTCGCCGCCCGCCGCGGTCAGCGGCGGACGGACCTCCGCGGGGGCGCGGGACTGCTGGTGCACGGTGGCCATCCTGCCTGCCTCATGCCGTCGGCGGGTCGTCGCCTGACGACTCGCCCCGGATCGCGGGTGCATAGTGCTCCTGAACGTAGTCCTGGAGCATCCGGCGCGCGGTGAACTTGGTCCCCGCCAGCCGCAGCGCGTGGCGCATCTTCTCGACCCAGCCGAGCGGGACGCCGGCGGCGTTGCGGGTGTAGTAGAGCGGGATGACCTGCTCCTCGAGCAGCCGGTAGAACCGCTCGGCGTCGGCCGCGTCGGCGTCCTCGTTCTCGCCGGCCGGCGAGATCGCCCAGCCGCTCAGTCCATCGTAGCCCTCCTGCCACCAGCCGTCGAGCGTGCTGAGCTGGGGGATGCCGTTGAGCGCGGCCTTCATCCCGCTCGTACCGCTGGCCTCGAGCGGGACGCGCGGCAGATTGAGCCACAGGTCCACCCCCTGCACCAGCAGGTGGGCCAGGTGCATGTCGTAGTCCTCGAGGAACGCGACGCGGCCCTCGAACTCGGGGTCCCGGGTGAACTGGTACACGCTTTGGAGCACTTCCTTGCCGGGATTGTCGGCGGGGTGGGCCTTGCCGGCGAAGATGATCTGCACCGGCCGCCACGGGTCGACCAGCAGGCGGCGGAGCCGCTCGAGATCGCGGAAGATCAGGTTCGCGCGCTTGTAGGTGGCGAACCGGCGGGCGAACCCGATGGTGAGCGCGGTAGGGTCGAGCAGGGTGCCGGCGCCGACGACCTGGGCCGCCTCTTTCATCTGGGTCGCGAACCGGCGCCGGGCCTCCTCGCGCACGAAGTTGGCCAGGATCTGCTTGAGCCTGACGTGGGCCTCCCAGAACTTCTGGTGGTCGAGCGTCAGCACCTGGTCCCAGAGCGCGGGGTCGTCGAGCCGGCTGCCCCAGTCGTGCCCCAGGTGGTCGTCCAGCAGCCCCATCACCGGGCTCGCCATCCAGGTGGCCAGGTGCACGCCGTTGGTGACGTGGCCGATCGGCACCGTCTCCCATGGGCGGCCGGGCCAGAGGTCGCGCCAGATGTTGCGGGAGACCTGCCCGTGGCGGCGGGACACGCCGTTCACGCCGGCGGCGAGGCGCATGGCCGTCACGGTCATGTGGAACTGGTCGGGCAGGTCGGGGTGCGCGCCGAGCCGGAAGAAGGCGTCCCGATCGATCCCCATCTCCTCCCACACCGGTCCGGCCACGCTCTCCAGCTGCTCGACCGAGAACGCGTCGTGCCCCGCGGGCACCGGCGTATGGGTGGTGAACACGCTTTGGGCGCGCACCAGGCGGACGGCCTCGTCGATGGAGCGGCCCTGGGTCACGTACTCGCGCAGCCGCTCGACCATCATGAACGCGGCGTGGCCCTCGTTCGCGTGCCACACGGCCGGCTCGATGCCCAGCGCTCGCAGCACCCGGACCCCGCCGACGCCGAGGATCCACTCCTGCCGGAGCCGCATGTCGGGGCCGCCGGCGTAGAGCTTGTTCATCAGGGCGCGGTCGTCCGGGTGGTTCACCTCGAGGTTGGTGTCCAGGAGGTATATGGGCATCCGGCCCACCATGATGCGCCAGGCGCGGACGTGCACCGGGCGGCCGGAGGTCTCGACGGTGGTGAGGAACGGCTCTTGTTTGGCGCCGGTGATCGGCACCAGCGGCGTCAGGCTGATGTCGAATTCCTCGTCGCTGTCCTGCTGCCAGCCGTCGAGGCGCAGCCGCTGGTCGAAGTAGCCCTTCAGGTAGCAGAGGCCGATGCCCACCATCGGCACGCCGAGGTCGCTCGACGCCTTGCAGTGGTCCCCCGCCAGGACGCCCAGGCCCCCGGAGTAGATCGGCACCGAGTTGTGCAGTCCGAACTCGGCGCAGAAGTAGGCCACCGGCCGCCCGTCCAGCTCGGGATACTTGTGCTTGAACCAGGTGTCCTGGCTGGTGGTGCCATGGGCCAGGCGGGCCATCACGTCGTCGTAGCGGCGGAGGAAGTCGCTGTCGCTCGCGCACGCGGCGATGCGGGCGGGGTCGACCCGGCAGAGCAGCTCGAGCGGATTGTGCCGCGTGAGATGCCAGAGCGCCTCGTCGATGGAGCGGAAGAGCGCCCGGGCCTCGCGGCTCCAGCTCCACCACAGGTTCATGGCGAGGGCCGAGAGGCCCTCGATGCGGGCGGGGAGATACGGAATGCGGGTGTGCTGGGTCGTCATCGCCGTAAGTATAGCGGAGGCGGGGAAGGCGGGGCAGCGGGGTCGGTGCGAGCCAATTGGCCGGCCGGAATGCCCGTCGGCCGCGCGCGCGATCCGCTCGCACGTTAGCTTGCATGGCCCGCGCATCCCTCGTGCTTCGACCCGAACCGGCGGACCTCATGGACTGGATCAGCGACCCGCAGGCCTGGATCGGTTTCCTGACCCTGGCCGTACTCGAGATCGTCCTCGGCATCGACAACGTCGTCTTCATCTCCATTCTCGCCGGCAAGCTGCCGCCGGGCCAGCAGGACCGCGCCCGGAAGCTCGGGCTGGGACTCGCGATGCTGATGCGGATCGCGCTGCTGCTGTCGCTGAGCTGGATCGTGCGGCTCACGGCCCCGCTCTTCACCGTGGTCGGCCAGGAGATCTCGGGCCGGGATCTCGTGCTGATCGTCGGCGGTCTCTTTCTGATATGGAAGAGCACGCACGAGATCCACGACCGGCTCGAGGGCGAGGAGGGCGAGGCATCGTCGCGGGTCCGGCCGACGCTGCGCGGGGTCCTGATTCAGATCGTGCTGCTCGACATCGTCTTCTCGCTCGACTCGGTGATCACCGCGGTGGGTATGGTGGACGAGCTCGGGGTGATGATTGCCGCGGTGGTAGTCGCCGTCGGGTTCATGTTCCTCTTCGCTAAGCCGATCAGCGGGTTCGTCGAGCAGCACCCGACGGTGAAGATCCTGGCGCTGAGCTTCCTGCTGCTGATCGGCGTGGCCCTGATCGCCGAAGGCTTCGGGCAGCACATCCCGAAGGGATACATCTACTTCGCCATGGCGTTCTCGGTGGGGGTGGAGCTGCTGAACCTGCGGGTCAGGCGGGCAAAGGCGGAGGTGGTGAAGCTGCGGCATCAGTACTCGGCGGAGGCCGAGGGCGGGGTGTGACGGACTCGCCCCGGCGACCGCCCGCCCGCCCTCAGTGCACCAGCTTCTTATACCGGATCCGGTGCGGCTGGTTCGCGTCGACGCCCTTCCGCCGTTTGAGGTCCGCGGCGTACTCGGCGTAGTTCCCCTCGAACCACACCGCCTCGCTGTTGCCCTCGAAGGCCAGGATGTGGGTGGCGATGCGGTCGAGAAACCAGCGGTCGTGGCTGATCACCACCGCGCAGCCGGCGAACCCCACCAGGGCCTCCTCGAGCGCCCGCAGCGTGTCCACGTCGAGGTCGTTCGTGGGCTCGTCGAGCAGCAGCAGGTTGCCGCCGCTCTTGAGCAGCTTGGCCAGGTGGAGCCGGTTCCGCTCACCGCCCGAGAGGGTGCCGACCTTCTTCTGCTGGTCGGCGCCGCGGAAGTTGAAGCCGGCGGCGTAGGCCCGCGCGTTGACCGACCGGCGGCCGAACTGGAGCTGGTCCTGCCCGCCGCTGATCTCCTCGTAGACCGTCCGGTCGGGGTCGAGCGCGTCGCGGCTCTGGTCGACGTAGGCGATCTGCACCGTCGAGCCCACGGTCAGCGTGCCCGCGTCGGGTTGCTCCGCGCCGGTGATCATGCGGAACAGCGTCGTCTTGCCCGCGCCGTTGGGGCCGATCACGCCCACGATGCCGCCGCGGGGGAGCGAGAAGCTGAGGTTCTCGAACAGGAGCCGGTCGCCGAACCCCTTGGCCACCTCGGTCGCGATGACGACCTCGTCGCCCAGCCGCTCGGGGACGGGGATCAGGATCTCGGCGTTGCCTTCCGTCTGCCGCTCGGCCTCCTCGCGCAGCTCCTCGTAGCGCGTGATGCGCGCCTTGCTCTTGGCCTGCCGGGCCCGGGGCGACATCCGCACCCACTCGAGCTCCCGCTGGAGCGTCTTCTGCCGCGCGGAGGCCTGCTTCTCCTCCTGGCCCAGCCGGCGCTCCTTCTGCTCGAGCCACGAGGAGTAGTTCCCCTCCCACGGGATCCCGGCGCCCTGGTACAGCTCGAGGATCCAGCCGGCCACGTTGTCGAGGAAGTAGCGGTCGTGGGTGACCGCGACGACCGTGCCCTTGAACTCGGCCAGGTAGCGCTCGAGCCACCAGACGCTCTCGGCGTCGAGGTGGTTGGTCGGCTCGTCGAGCAGCAGCATGTCGGGCTGCTCCAGCAGCAGCCGGCACAGCGCCACGCGGCGCCGCTCGCCGCCGGAGATCTTGTCCACGTCGGCCTCGCCCGGCGGGAGCCGGAGCGCGTCCATCGCGAGATCGATCTTGTGGTCGAGCTCCCAGAGGCCGAGCGCATCGATCCGCTCCTGCAGGTTGCCCTGCTTCTCGAGCAGCCGGGTCATCTCGTCGTCGTCCATCGGCTCGGCGAACTTCGCGCTGATCTCGTTGAACTGGTCCAGCATCGCCTGCTGCTCGCGGACCCCCTCCATCACGTTGCCGCGGACGTCCTTCGACGCATCGAGCCGAGGCTCCTGCGGCAGGAAGCCGATCCGCGTGCCCGGGAGCGGGCGCGCGTCGCCGAGGAAGTCCTTGTCGACGCCCGCCATGATGCGGAGCAGCGAGGATTTCCCCGCGCCGTTGGCGCCGAGGACGCCGATCTTGGCGCCGGGAAAGAAGGAGAGATGGATCCCCTTGAGGATCTCTCGCGAGGGGGGCACGACCTTGCGGAGGTCGCGCATCGTGAAGATGTATTCGCCGGCCATAGGGCGGGAAACATAACCGGGCGGATGCAGAAAGGGCGTCCCAGCGGGGACGCCCTCCGTTCTGCTCCGGCCGGGGCCGAAAGATCAGCTGACGTGCTTGTTCACCAGCTTGGTCATGTCGAACATCGTGACCTGGGACCGGCCGCCGAACACCGGGCGCAGCTTGTCGTCGGCGTTGATATTGCGGCGGTTTTTGGAATCCTGCAGGCCATTCCGCTTGATGTACGCCCACAGCTTCTTGGTCAGCTCGGTGCGCGGGATCGGCGTGCTCCCGACCACGGCCGACAGGGCGCTGTCGGGCTGCACCGGACGCATGAACGCGGCGCTCGGTGTGCGCTTCTTGCCGGACTTCTTGGCGGCCTTCTTCTTGGTAGCTCTCTTGGCGGACTTCTTCGCGGACTTCTTGGCGGACTTCTTGGCGGATTTCTTCTTTTTCTTGGCGGCCATCGCGTGTCTCCCAGTGAATGTGAGAACCGTGTGTGCCTCTTGTCCTGCCAACTACCGTGACCAAACAGTACACGACCGCCGCGAATTTACAATAGGGAAATGGCGATTTTCCCTCGGAGAACCGGTTTTTCGGTCGGTTTTTCCCTCGGAAACCCCGTTTTGAGCCCCATTTCCCCTCGGGAAACCGCATTTTCCCCTCGGAGAACGCCCCGCAGAGCGGCTGGTGCGGGGCCCTCCGGCCGGGCGTCCGCCGGCCGCGGCTATCTTGCAACTGGTGCTCACGGAGTCCTCCGGCTCCCCGATTCCTGGCCTTGCAACGGGTGTCGTCCATGCGTCTCGTCTCCTCTGCCGCCCGCGCCGGTGCGTTCGCGATGGTGCCCCTGGCCGCGCTGGCGGCCCTGCTCGCCGGCCGTGCCGCACCATCGTGCGCCCCGGACAACGGCGGCCTCACCCTTCCCGACGGCTTCTGCGCCAGCGCGGTGGCGACCGGCGTCGATGCCGTGCGCCACCTGGCCGTCGCGCCGAGCGGCGACCTGTACGCCGCCGCGAGCGGCAGCATGCTCCGCGGTGGCGTCGCCGCGTTCCGCGATCGTGACGGCGACGGCACGATCGACGAGCGCACCACCTTCGGTCCGCGCGGCACCAACGACGTCGCCGTCCACGACGGCTATCTCTACGTGGCGATGGCGCGCAAGGTCGTGCGCTGGAAGCTCACGCCCGGTCAGCTCGAGCCCGCCGGCGAGCCGGAGACGATCGTGACCGACCTGCCCGGCGGCGGCGATCACGGCGCCAAGACGATCGCGCTGCCGGGCGGCAACGTGCTGCTGGTCAAGATCGGCTCGGCGAGCAACAGCTGCCAGCAGTCGAACCGCGCCGAGCGGTCGCCCGGCCGCGATCCGTGCGTCGAGCTCGAGACCCGGGCGGGGATCTGGCGGTTCGCGGCGGACCGCCCGAACCAGGCGTTCACCCCGGGGAACCGGTGGGCGACCGGGCTCCGGAACGCCGAGGCGATCGGCGTGCAGCCCGGCACCGGCCTGGTGTGGGCCGCGGTGCACGGCCGCGATCAGCTCGGCGGCAACTGGGGATTCAGCGACGAGGCCAACGCGAACAACCCCGCCGAGGAGCTGGTGCAGGTGTCGCAGGGCGACGACATCGGCTGGCCCTACTGCTTCTACAGCAACGACGCGAAGAAGAAGGTGCTCGCGCCCGAGTACGGTGGCGACGGCCGGACCGTCGGCCGCTGCGCCACGGCCAAGGCGCCGGCCATCGCGTTCCCGGGGCACTGGGCCCCGCAGTGCGCTCGCGTTCTATCCGGGCGACGGGTTCGGCGCGGCGTACACCGGCGGGCTGTTCATCACCTTCCACGGCAGCTGGAACCGCGCGCCGCTGCCGCAGGAAGGCTACCGGGTGGTGTTCGCGCCGTTCGCCGACGGCAAGCCGACGGGCACATACCAGACGTTCGCCACGCTCAAGGGAGATCGGTTCCGGCCGATGGGTCTCGCGGTGGGGAAGGACGGGGCGTTGTTCCTGTCGGACGACGACAACGACACGATCTGGCGGATCGTGAAGCGCTGACCTTGTGGTGACGTCGTAGCGTTCGGGTTGGGAGGCCAGCTCCGGCGGGCGGCGGCGCTCGCTCTGGTCGCCGCAGGCCGCCGTTGGGGAACCGACTCGGAGAAGGTCGCCCGGCCTGACGCTCCCGGCGCGAGCCCCGCCGCCCGCCTGCGCCCGGGCATCGCGGCGGCGGCCGCCTGCGCCGGGGCGAGGTCTAGCTGCCTTTAAGGACGCGTTCGACCTCCGCGATCGTCCCGTCGATCTCGATCGGCCGGTTGGCGCCGGGCGGCGCCGGGTCCATCTCGCGGTGGTACTTGAGGAGAATCCCGGGGTCCTTGAGGATGTGCCCGGTGAGCACGGCCACCGCGTGCTGGTCGGGGGCCATGAGTCCCCGTTCGCACCAGGTGCCCGCACGCCCGCGACGGCCGCGGCGCTCGCCGGCTCGCACCCGACGCCGCAGGCGTCGACCGCGGCCTTCGCCTCCAGGATCTGCTCGTCGGTCACCGCGAGCACGACGCCTTCGGTCTCGCGGATGGCACTGCACGGCCCGCTCGAACGAGGCCGGGTCGCCGATCCGGATCGCCGTGGCGACCGTCTCCGCGCTGCACCGCGTAGCGCGCTTGCGAAGTCCTCGGCGAAGCTCCTGGCGAAGGGTGCTGCGCCCGCCGCCTGCACCGCCGCCAGGCGCGGCATCCGCGAGATCAATCCCCAGCGGTGGGCTTCCACGCAGCGCCTTCCCGAACGCCGCGGTGTTCCCCAGGTTGCCGGCCGGCAGGACGATCCAGTCGGGCGGCTCCCAGCGAGCTGCTGGAGCATCTCGAGCACGATCGTCTTCTGTCCCTCGATCCGGAACGGGTTGATCGAGTTGAGCAGGTAGACGCCGAGCCGCGTGCTCGCCTCCTCCGACCAGCTTGAGGCAGTCGTCGAAGTCGCCCGCGCACGAGCAGCGTCTTGCGCTCCGTACGCCAGCGACTGCGCCAGCTTGCCGAGCGCCACCTGGTCCGCCGGCACCAGCACGAGCGCGGGAATTCCCGCCTGCGCCGCGTACGCGGCCAGCGAGGCCGACGTGTTGCCGGTCGACGCGCAGGCGACGGCCGTCGCCCCGATCCGGCGCGCCTGGGTCACGCCCACCGTCATGCCCCGGTCCTTGAACGAGCCGGTCGGATTGTGGCCCTCGTGCTTCAGCAGCAGTCGGTCGACGCCCGTCCAGCGGTCGAGCGCCGCTCGGTGGAGCAGGGGAGTATTGCCTTCCGGGTGGGAGACGACGTCCTCGGCGGTGGGAAGGACGATCTCCCGGAACCGCCAGACGCCCGACGCCGCGGCGCCCGGTCGCTGGCCGCGCCGCTCGGTGAACCGCGCGATCAGCTCGGGGCGGCTGAACATCGGCGGCCGGTGGCGGACCTCGAGCAGGCCGCTGCACGCGGGGCAGCGCGGATGCGGGTCGAGCTCGGTGATCTCGTGGCCGCAGGCGAGGCAGACCTGCCAGCTCTGCGGGCGCTGCGTCTGGAATTTCAACCCGTCCCTCCCGTCGTCTCGATCAGGCGTGCCCCGACCTGGTCCACGGGCGCCACCCGGGCCTCGCTCCGCTGGCCGGCCGCGGCATAGGCCGCGATCATCGCCGCGGCCACGCGCTCGCCGACGTCCCGCCCCCGCGCGAGTGCGAACACCGTCGGGCCGCTGCCCGAGATCGAGCTCCCGAGCGCGCCCGCGGCGAGCGCGGCAGCCTTGGCCTCGGCGAAGCCCGGCAGCAGCCTCGCGCGCGCCGGCTCGGCGATGCGGTCGTCGATGGCGCGGCCCAGCAGCTCGTAGTCGCCGAGCGCGAGCGCGGCCACCAGCGCGGCCACCTGGGCCGCCTGGTAGAGCGCCGTCTCCAGCGGCAGCGTCGCCGGCAGCACGGCTCGCGCGTCCTTCGTCCGCATCTGCTGCTCGGGTCGGACCAGGACGACGATCAGCTCGGCCGGGACCGGCAGGCGGACGAGGTCGGGAGGCTCCATGCACCGGATCAGGACGATGCCGCCGAGCAGCGACGGCGCGACGTTGTCGAGGTGGCGCCCCGCCACCGTCTCCTCGGCGATGAGGCAGGCATCGAGCAGCGCGCGACTGGTCCAGCGGCGTGCCCAGCAGCGCATTGACGGCCACCGCACCGGCGACCGCCGAGGCGGCGCTTCCTCCCTGGCCGCCGGAGAGCGGGAGGCCCTTCCGCACCGAGAGCGCGATCCCCCGGCCACCCGCGAGCCGCTCGCCCGCGGCCGCGAGCACGGCGCGGCCGGCGAGCGTGGCGGTGTGGCGCGCCGGATCCGGGGCAGCTTCGGATGGCCGGGATCCCGGAGCGTCACGCCGGGCTCACGGGTCCATTCGGCGCGCACCGCGTCGCCCGCGCCGTCGACCGCGAGCCCCAGGATGTCGAGCCCGGGGCCGACGTTGCCGACGCCGCCCGGCGCGAAGGCGGTGACCGGTCCGCCCGCGGTCACGCGCCCGCCAGGCGAAGGATGTCGTTCAGGACGCCGGCCGCCGTGACTTCCGCGCCGGCGCCGGGCCCGGTGATGACGAGGGGGTTGGCCTTGTACCGCGCGGTGGTGAAGACCAGCTGGTTGTCCGAGCCCTTGATCGCGGCGAGCGGACTGGCGGTGGGCACGGTCCGGAGCCCGACCGCGATCTTCGAGCGTGTGACGGTCGCGACGTACCGAAGCACCATGCCGTCGGCGGCGGCGGCCTCGACCCGCCGGCGCCACCCGCCGTCGAGCTCCGGCAGCCGGCGCACGAACTCGGCGAGCGGGAGCGCGCGGGCCCACTTGGGCACGAGCGATTCGACCGCCGTGCGGGACAGCTCGCCCTGGTATCCCAGCAGCCGCGCGAGGATGAGCGCCTTCCGGCCGACATCCATCCCCGAGAGGTCCTCGCGCGGATCGGGCTCGGTGTAGCCCAGGGTCATCGCCGCCCGCACCGCGCGGGAGAACGGCGTCCCGGCGGAGACCTCGCTCAGCACGTACCCGAGCGTGCCCGACAGCAGCCCCTCGATGCGGTCCACCCGGTCGCCGCTCTCGGTCAGCTTGTGATAGGTATCGATGATCGGGAGCCCGGCGCCGACGGTGGCCTCGTGCTGCACGCGGCGTCCGCGGGCGCGCGCGGTCTGCCAGAGCGACTCGCTCACACCCCGGCGGCCGGCCAGCGGCCGCTTGTTGGCCAGGACGAGGTCCATGCCGTGGGTGAGCCCCAGCTCGAGCGCGGGTGCGGTCTCGTCGGCGGTGAGGTCCACCAGCACCGGGCGGGTGAGCGCATAGCTCGCGATGTGCTGGATGGCCTCCTCCGCGGTGGCGGCCTGGCCGCCGGGCGCGTCGGCCAGGCGGCGGCCCTTCTTCTTCTCGGCGACGAGCGCGGCCAGCCGACGGGGAGCGATCCCCTGCGGATCGAAGACGAAGCCCGAGCGGTCGATG
The DNA here is from genome assembly GCA_963840215.1 of uncultured Gemmatimonadales bacterium. GTDB lineage: Bacteria > Gemmatimonadota > Gemmatimonadetes > Gemmatimonadales > GWC2-71-9 > CAVVWJ01. The sequence continues at coordinate 35,213 of CAWIYG010000003.1, forward strand.
ACGCCGGCCACCTTGAGCGTGAGCGCCGGCCGGCGGACCTGGCCGATCATGCCCGCCAGCGAGCGTCCGATGTGCCCGAAGCCGAGCAGGACGACCTCCATCCGCTCGGGCTGGATCACGCCGCCGCCCGCGATGCGGGAGAGCTGGAACGCCGCATGGATCCGCCGCTGCGCCTCGGCGGCCTGGCGGCTCTCGACGACCACGGAGATGTTGAGCTCCGAGCTCCCCTGGGCGATCGCGACGACGTTGATCTTCGCACCCGCGAGGGCGGTGAACACGGCCGCCGCCACGCCGGGCGTCCCGTGCATGCCGAGGCCGACCACCGCCACGGTGGCCATGCCCATGCTGAGCTCGACGCCGTCGATCTCGCCGCGCCCGATCTCGCCCGCGAACTCGCGCTCGAGGCTCGCCTGGGCTTCGGTGGCCAGCGCCTCGGGCACGCTGAAGCAGATCGAATGCTCCGACGACGCCTGCGAGATGAGCGAGACCGAGATCTGGCGGACGTGGAGCGCGTGGAAGGTGCGTGCCGCGATGCCCGGCACGCCGAGCATGCCGCTGCCGGTCACCGTGACCAGCGCCTGGCCGCCGGCGGCGGTGAGCGCCTTGACCGGAAAACGGCCCGGCGCCACGCGCTCGGAGACTTCGGTGCCGGCGGAGTCGGGGTCGCCGAAGGGACGGACGTAGACCGGAATGCGGCGCCCGGCGACCGGGATCAGCGCCCGCGGGTGCAGCACCTTGGCCCCATAGTACGCCAGCTCCGCGGCTTCGCGCGCGTGGAGCTGGGGGATGACCCGCGCGTCGGGCACCACGCGAGGATCGGCGGTGAGGAGCCCCGGCACGTCCTTCCAGAGTGAGACCCGCGCCGCGCCGAGGGCCCGCGCGAGCAGCGTGGCCGTCAGGTCGGAGCCGCCCCGGCCGAGCGTCGCCACCTCGCCCCCGGGCGTGGCGCCGATGAAGCCCGGCACGATGGGGATGATGCCGCGGGTGAGCAGCGGCACCAGGGTGCGCTGGACGCTGCGATCCGTCCGGGCAAAGTCGGGCGCCGCCTGCCCGAACGCGCCGTCGGTGTGGACGAGGTCGACGGCATCGACGTACTTTGCCTTCGTCCCGGTGGCGTCGAGGGCCGCGGCGACGAGGCGGGCGCTGAGGCGCTCGCCGCGGGAGGCGAGGTAGTCGGTGGTGCGGGGGGTCAGCTCGCGGAGGAGCCGCAGGCCCTGCGCCAGGGCCTCGAGCTCCTCGAAGACGTCGCCGATGTAGGCGAGCACGTCCGCCCGGCCCCGGCCGGCCGGCAGGAGCGCCCGCGCCACCTCGGCGTGGCGCGACCGAAGCCGCGCGATGAGCGACGCGACGGTGCGGGACTCGCCGGCGCCGGCCTGCTCGGCCACGCCAAGAAGCGCGTCGGTCGTCCCCGCCATCGCGGAGACGACCACGACGGTGGGCTCCTTGGCGTGGCGGCGGATGATGTCGACGGCATGGCGGACAGCGGCGGAGTCGGCCAGCGACGCACCGCCGAATTTGTGCACATGAGGCGCTCGGCGGGACCGTGGCATAAGCCGTAGAGGATACCTAGTATGTTCGCCCTGCTCAAGCTGATACAATCGATCATCAAGACGCTGCACTCCGACGGGACGCCGGGGCAGGTGGCGGCCGGCATCGCGCTCGGCGCGGCCCTCGGCCTCACCCCGCTCGTGAACGTGCACAACCTGCTGGTCTTCTCGCTCATCGTGCTGCTCAACGTCTCGTTCGGCGGCGGCATGCTGGGCTGGGCGCTGTTCGTGCCGGTCGGCTTCCTGCTCGATCCCGTGTTCCACCGGATCGGCGAGAGCCTGCTGCTGGCCCCATCGCTCCGGCCGCTCTGGACCACCTGGTACAACACCCCGCTCGTGCCGTACACCAACTTCAACAACACGGTGGTGCTCGGCAGCGTTGTCTCCTGGCTGGTGCTGGCGATCCCGATCTACGTCGGCGCCAAGATCGGCGTCACCCGCTACCGGGCCACGATCGGCGAGCGCGTCCGCCAGTCCAAGCTCTACAAGGCGGTGACGGCGTCCCAGGTGTACAACTGGTACAAGCTCTTCCGGCCGAGCTGAGCATGCACGTCAAGATCTTTCGCTGGAAGGCGATCGGCCCGCTGCTGCTGCTCCTCGTCGGGATCGGCATCCTGGTCGTGCTCTTCGCCGAGCCGGTGGCGCGCGACACCACCGAGGAAGTGAGCACCGAGCTCCTCGGCACCCAGGTCGACGTGGGACGGCTGGACCTCCTGCCGCGGCAGGCATCGGTCGACCTGGGCGCGCTCCAGGTGGCCGATCCGTTCGAGCCGCGTCGCAACCTGGTCGAGGCCGACCGCATCGTCCTCAAGCTCAATCCCGAGGCGCTGGCCGAGAAGAAGCTCGTGGTGGAGCGCTTCGCGCTGCAGGGCATGCGCTTCGGCACGGCCCGCAAGACGCCGGCACGGCCGGTGTCCGGCGACGGCTTCGCGCCCCAGGCGCTCAAGGCCGTTCGCGCCTGGGGGCAGCAGTTCGACGTGCCGATCCTGCAGCTCACGCCCATCGACACCATCAAGCAGCTGGTCCTCAATCCCGCCCAGCTCGGTACCGTGCGGGCGGCACAGGGCCTGCTCGCGCGCACCGACTCGACCCGTCAGGCGCTCGCGCAGGGGTTCACGACGCTCGACGTGCGCGGCACCGTGGACTCCGCCCGCACCCTCGCCGACCGGCTGTCGAAGACCGATCCCCGCCAGCTCGGCCTCGACGGGACGCGGCAGGCCATCGGGTCGGTGCAGCAGACGCTGAAGCAGATCGAGGCCTCCAAGCAGCAGGTCGAGGCGCTCCGGCGAAACGTGACCGAAGGCGTCAGGCTGCTGGGCAGCGGTGTGACCGATCTCGACGAGGCGCGGAAGCGCGACTACGCGTTCGCCCGGTCGCTGCTCAAGCTGCCCTCGTTCTCGTCCCCGGATATCGGGAGCGCGTTCTTCGGGAAGGTCAGCGTCGACCGGTTTCAGCAGGCGCTGTACTGGGCGGAGCTGGCGCGACACTACATGCCGCCGGGCCTGCTGCCGCGCGAGGATGCGGGCCCCAAGCGCCTGCGGAAGTCGGGCGCCACGGTGCGCTTTCCGAAGGAGCAGAGCTGGCCCAGCTTCCTGATGCAGGTCGGCCAGGTGGATTTCACGATCGCGGACGGGCTGCTCAAGGGCGCCTACGCCGCGACGGTGCAGGGCGTCACCTCCGCGCCGGCGCTGTACGGCAAGCCGATGATCGTCTCGGCCAAACGCGATGCGCCGGGCTCGGCCATCGCCGGGCTCGACATCGGCGCGGTAGTGGACCATCGAACGGCCAGCGTCCGCGACTCGGTCTCGGCCCGGCTCCGGGGCGTGCGGCTGCCTTCGTTCGACATCCCGGGCCTGCCGTTCCGCATCGCGCCCGGCACCGGCGCAGCCAGCCTCACCTTCGCCCTCCGCGGCGAGCGCTTGCAGGGCCGCTGGTCGATCGGCAGCAAGGAGGTGGCCTGGGCGCTCGACAGCGCGGCCGGCAGGGGGAGCGATCTCCAGCAGGTCGTGTGGCGAGTGGTCTCGGGACTCAAGCAGCTGGACGTGAACGCGCAGGTGAGCGGCACGATCAGGTCCCCGAAGCTGTCGGTGAGGAGCAACCTGGACGACGCCATCGCCCAGCGCCTCAAGGCGGTCGTCGGCGAGGAGGTGGCGAAGGCGGAGGCCCTGGCCCGCGCCAAGGTGGACAGTCTCGTGGCCGGCAAGGTCGAGCCCGTGAAGCAACGCATCGCCGCCGTGCAGGCCGAGGCCACGAAGCGGGTGGCCGACGAGCGGGGGCGGCTCGACCAGGTCGAGGCGGACCTGCAGGCGCAGCTCAAGCGGCTCACCGCCGGGCTCGCGCCGGGCATCAAGCTGCCGAAGATCAAGCTGTAGAACGGTACTGGCCGGTTGTTACGGCCGGGATAAGATTAGACCACTCCTTCCCGACGCGGAGTCCCGATGCGCATTGGAGTGCCCAAGGAAACCGCCCCCGGCGAGCGGCGCGTGGCGCTGGTGCCCGAGTCCTGCAAGAAGCTGAAACAGGCGGGGTACGAGATCGCGGTCGAGACCGGTGCCGGGGTGTCGGCGGGCTATCCCGACGACGCATATCGCGAAGTGGGCGTGGCCCTCGAGGCCGATCCCGCCGCGCTTCTGGGCGGCGCCGACGTCGCGCTCAAGGTGGGCCCGCCGGCGACCGACGGCGGCCGGGACGAGATCGCCTGGCTGAGATCGGGCGCGATCTACCTCGCCTCGCTCATGCCGCTCCGCCATCTGCGCGCGGTCCGGGCCCTCGCCGCGCGCGGGGTGACCGCCTTCGCCACCGACGCCATCCCCCGCACCACCCGGGCCCAGAGCATGGACACCCTCTCGTCCATGGCGAACATCGCCGGGTACAAAGGCGTCCTGCTGGCCGCCGCGGAGCTCAACAAGTACTTCCCCATGTTCATGACGGCCGCGGGAATGGTCCCGCCGGCCAAGGTGTTCGTGATCGGGGCCGGCGTGGCGGGCCTCCAGGCCATCGCGACGGCCAAGCGGCTCGGCGCCCACGTGACCGCCACCGACGTCCGGCCCGAGGTGAAGGAGCAGATCGAGAGCGTCGGCGGCAAGTACGTCGGGATCGAGCTCACCGAGAGCGCCGCCGCGGGCGGCGGGTACGCCAAGGAGCTGTCCGACGCGGACAAGGCCCGGCAGCGCGAGATCCTCGCGGCCCAGGTCGCCCAGTCCGACGTGGTGGTCACCACGGCCCTGATCGGAGGCGTCTTCGCGCCGAGGCTCATCACCGCGGACATGGTGCGGTCGATGAAGCCGGGCGCGATCATCGTCGACCTGGGCGCCGACGGCGGCGGGAACTGCGAGCTGTCGCGGCCGGGTGAGACCGTGGTCGCGGGCGGCGTGACGATCATGGCCCCGCTCAACGTGCCGGCGTCGATGCCGCTTCATGCGAGCCTGCTCTTTTCGCGCAACCTCACCGCCTTCCTGCAGGCGTTCACCAAGGACGGCGCCTTCCAGCTCGACCTGAACGACGACATCCAGCAGGGCGCGCTCATCACCCACGGGGGCGAGGTGCGGCACGCCCGGACCCGCGAGGCACTCGCCAAGGAGGGAGCATGACCCCGACCGAGGCCGCCGCCGCGGCGCCGGCCGCCGACTTCTGGAGCCAGCTGTTCGTGTTCGTGCTCGCGTCGTTCATCGGCCTGGGCGTCATCCGGCGGGTCTCCCGGCTGCTGCATACGCCGCTCATGTCGATCACCAACGCCATCTCCGCGATCGCCGTCGTCGGGTCGATCATCGTCACCGGCGCGGACTATCCGCCCGAGATCCGGCTGCTTGGCGGCATCGCGCTGTTCGCGTCGATGACGAACATCGTCAGCGGCTTCCTGATCACCGACCGCATGCTGAAGATGTTCAAGACCGACCCGAAGCCCGGCGAGGGCGGCCGTCCATGAGCCACGGCCTGGTTCAGCTGGCCTACATCGTCGCGACGGGACTCTTCGTCTTCGCGCTGCACTGGATGAACACCCCGGCGACGGCCCGGAACGGCGTCTACGCCGGCGTGGCCGGGATGGCCCTCGCGATCGCCGCCACCTGGGCCCAGCCCGAGGTGATCCACCACGGCTGGATCGTGCTGGCGCTGGTCGCGGGCGTGGCCGTCGGGGTGCCGCTGTCGCGGGTGCCCCTCACGGCGGTGCCGCAGCGGACCGCGCTGTCGCACGCCTTCGGCGGGCTCGCGGCCGGGCTCGTCGGCACGGCGAAGTACTACCTCTGGCTCGGCGAAGGGCCGGAGAATCTCACCGCCTTCCGGATGATCGCGATCATCGTGGAGATCATCCTGGGCTTCCTGACCTTCACGGGGAGCCTGATGGCCGCCGGGAAGCTGCAGGAGGTCAAGTGGATCCCGCAGCGGGCGGTCACCTATCCGCTGCAGAACGTGACCAACCTGGCGCTGTTCGGCGTCGCCCTGGTGGCCGGGGTGGCCCTGGTGCTGCACCCGACGGCGGCGTGGGCGCCGATCGTCTTCCCGGTCATCATCGCGCTGTCGCTGGCCTTCGGGGTGCTGCTGATCATCCCGATCGGCGGCGCCGACATGCCGACGGTGATCGCGATCCTCAATGCCTACGCGGGCCTCTCCGCGGTGGCGATGGGCTTCGTGCTCGACAACAAGCTGCTGATCACGGCCGGCGCGCTCGACGGGTCGAGCGGCCTCATCCTGGCCGTCATCATGTGCAAGGCGATGAACCGGTCGTTCGCCAACGTGCTGTTCGGCGCCTTCGGCCAGGTGCAGCAGGCCAAGGCGCTGGGTGAGGGGAAGGAGTACAAGGCGGAGAGCATCGAGGGCGCCGCACAGGTGCTGGAGCAGGCCAACCTCGTGGTCATCATCCCGGGCTACGGGATGGCCGTCGCCCAGGCCCAGCACAAGGTGCGCGAGCTGTACGACCAGCTCAGGAAGCGGGGCATCACCGTCAAGTTCGCCATCCACCCGGTGGCCGGGCGCATGCCGGGCCACATGAACGTGCTGCTGGCCGAGGCGGACATTCCATATACGGACCTGGTGGAGATGGACGAGATCAATCCGGACATGCCCCAGGTGGACGTGGCCCTCGTCGTGGGCGCGAACGACGTGGTGAACCCGGCGGCACGGACCGAGAAGACCAGCCCGATCTACGGCATGCCGATCATCGACGCCGACCGGGCGCGCACCGTCTTCGCCATCAAGCGCAGCAAGAATCCAGGGTTCGCGGGGATCGACAACGAGCTGTACTTTTCGGACAAGACCTGGATGTTGTTCGGCGATGCCAAGAACGTCATCGGCGAGCTGGTGAAACAGCTGTCCGGAGGCAGCGGCCTCCACTGACCGCCGCGTCTCCGCCGCCGCCGAGTCCCTATTCCGGAGTTTCCCATGCGATCGATTCTTCCGCTCGCCGCCGCCGCGCTGGTGGGTGTCGCGCCCGGCGTTCGGGCGCAGGACGCCTGTGCCGAGAATTTCATCTGGCCCAAGGTCGGGAGCTGGGTGGAGTACCAGGGCACGTACAACAAGAAGCCGCCGATGAAGTCCCGCTACGCCGTCGTGGGCACCGAGTCCCGGAACGGCCAGGAGTACAAGTGGCTCGAGATGACGATGCACGATGAGAAGAAGAACAAGGACATCGCCTACCAGATGCTGGTGCCCGGCGGCGGTCCGCTCCAGATGGACGGGATCGAGGAGATCGTGATGAAGATCGGCACCGATCCGGCCATCAAGATCGACGGCATGATGATGAACATGATGCGCGGCCAGCTGGCGAAGAGCCTGGCGTTCAAGGACGCCTGCACCGAGGTGACGCTGGTCGGCGAGGAGCGGGTGACCGTCCCGGCCGGATCGTTCAACGCCAAGCACTTCCACAGCGCCAAGTACGAGACCGACAGCTGGGTCGATCTCAAGGTGCCGTTCTCGATGGTGAAGACGGTCGGCAAGAACCACGAGCTGGTGCTGGTGGCGAGCGGGGACGGCGCCAAGAGCTCGATTACCGAAACGCCCAAGGAGATGCCGGGAGTGGGCAAGGCGAAGTAGCGATTAAGGCTACTAACGGCCCGCTGCGCCTCCCCGGGCGGCAGCGGGGCCGCCCGACAGGCGCAAAGTGCACCGGTTGGCACATCGGACTGCCAAAAACGCAGCCCTCCGGGCTCCTCCTGTGCCCCCTCCGGATTTCCCTCGTTGCGCGGACGCAACTATCCATCCTGTCAGCTTTTAGCTAAGGTGTTGATTTTAGGCACCTTACGTGATATATTGGCCCGTCTCAATTCAAGTCGGCCTCAGGTTCCTAGGCTGGTATACTGTGCGGGGGGACGGGAGTCCTGGAGGAGGCGAACAGCGTGACAGTTAAGGCACGTAGCAAGCGTCGCCCGGTGCGACCGGCGCAGATCGCTCGTGCAATCGATGAAGGCCGTGAGAGCCTGGACCTCTATCTCGACGAGATCAGCCGGGTTCCCCTCCTGAATCGCGAGGAGGAGATGGAGCTCGCGCGGAAGGCGTTCAAGGGCAACGTGACAGCGCAGGAACGGCTGGCGCGGCACAATGTCCGCTTCGTCGTCTCGGTGGCCAAGAAGTTCCAGAACCGCGGGGTGCCGCTCGTCGATCTGATCGGCGAGGGGAACCTGGGGCTCATGACGGCCGCCCGGAAGTTCGATCCCGATCGGGGCGTCAAGTTCATCTCGTACGCCGTCTGGTGGATCCGCCAGGCGGTGCAGGCCGCCATCGCGCGTCATGGCCGGCCGGTCCGGGTGCCGCTCAACCGGACTGCCGACCTCAGCCGCCTCGGCCGCACCACCACGCTGCTGAAGGACAAGCTGGGCCGCATGCCGACCACCGAGGAGCTGGCCCGCGCCACGGGGCTCACGGTCGAAGCCGTGCGCTCGCTCAGCGCGCTCAACTCCGAGGCGGTGCGTCTCGACCACCCGACCCGCGACGGCGAGGGCAACGAGCGCATCGAGCGGTTCACGAGCGGCGAGCAGGAAAGCACCGACATGAGCACCATGGCCAACAGCCAGACCCGCGACATCGAGGCTGCGCTCGCCGCGCTGCCGCCGCGGGATGCCAAGGTGCTCCGGCTCTATTTCGGCCTCGACGACGGCAACAGCCGCACGCTCGAGGAGATCGGCCGGATGATGGGCGTCACCCGCGAGCGGATCCGCCAGCTCCGGGACCGCGCCCTTCTCCGCCTCCGCGAAGGCGAGACCGGCGACCGGCTGCGGGATCTCGTGGCCTGAGGTCGCGGTTTTCTTGAGAGCAATCGAAACGCCTCCCGAACTAAGGTTCGGGGGGCGTTTTGGCATCGGATTGACCAGAGAGACACAGAGGGCACGGAGGTAACACGGTGACAACAGCATGATCGTTGTTCTCGGTGGCTGTTCCCGTGCCCTCCGTGCCTTCGTGGTAAAGAGCCAGAGATGCTGACCCGGCCAGCCCTACTGCCGCAGGAACTGCCGCAGCACCCGCTGCAGGATCCCTCCGTGCCGGTAGTAGTCCAGCTCCACCGCCGAATTGAGCCGGACGACCGCCTGGAAGACGGTCGCCTTGCCCGCCTCGTCCCGCGCCGTCACCGTGACGGTCCCCCCGGGCGTCAGACCCGTGGCGATCCCGGTGATGCCGATGGTCTCGGTGCCCGACAGCCCGAGCGACGCGCGGCTGATGCCCGGTTGGTAGGCGAGCGGCAGCACGCCCATGCCCACCAGGTTGCTCCGGTGAATCCGCTCGTAGCTCTCGGCGATGATCGCCTTGACGCCGAGCAGGGCCGGGCCCTTGGCGGCCCAGTCGCGGCTGGACCCGGTGCCGTACTCCTTGCCCGTCAGGATCACCAGCGGCGTGCCCGCCTCCTGGTAGCGCATCGCGGCGTCGTAGATGGAGACCACCTCACCCGTGGGGAAGTGGAGGGTCCAGTTCCCCTCCTTGCCCGGCACGAGCGCGTTGGCGATGCGCACGTTGCCGAAGGTGCCGCGCATCATCACCTCGTGGTTGCCGCGGCGGGACCCGAAGGTGTTCCAGTCGACCTGCTCCACCCCGTGCTCCCGGAGGTACCGCGCGGCCGGCCCGTTCTTCGGGATCGAGCCCGCCGGAGAGATGTGGTCGGTCGTGACCGAGTCGCCGAGGACGGCGAGCACCCGCGCATCGGTGATGTCGCGGAGCGGGCCGGGCTCGGCCGGCAAGTCGGTGAAGAATGGCGGCTCCTGCACGTAGGTCGACGCCGGATCCCAGGCGTAGCGGCTTCCCTGGGGCACCTTCAGCGCCTGCCAGGTCTCGTCGCCCTCGAACACCGACCCGTAGCGGTGCTCGAACAGCTCGGGCTTGAGCGCGGTGGCCATTGCGTCCCGCACTTCCTCGGGCGAGGGCCAGAGATCCTTGAGGTACACCGGCCGGCCGTTCGAGTCGGTGCCCAGCGGCTCCCGGCTCAGGTCGATATCCACCCGGCCGGCCAGCGCGAACGCCACCACCAGCATAGGAGAGGCCAGGTAGTTGGCCCGCACCTGCGGGTGCACCCGCGCCTCGAAGTTCCGGTTCCCGCTCAGCACGGCGGCCGTGACCAGCGAATGCTCGTCGATCAGCGCCCCGATCACGTCCGGCAGCGGCCCGCTGTTACCGATGCACGTGGTGCAGCCGTAGCCCACGGTGTTGAAGCGGAGCCGCTCCAGGTAGGGCATCAGCCCCGAGCCCTCGAGGTAGTCGGTCACGACCCGGGAGCCCGGGGCGAGGCTCGTCTTGACCCAGGAGCGGGTCATGAGACCCCGCTCGATGGCCTTCTTGGCCACCAGGCCGGCGCCGATCATCACCGACGGGTTCGAGGTGTTGGTGCAGCTCGTGATGGCGGCGATGACGACCGCGCCGTCGTGCAGCGTGATGTCCGAGCCGTCCAGCTTGCCGCTCACGATCGGCGGGGCGTCGGGGTCGGCGGCGGCGACGGCGGACGTGTGCTCGCCCGCGCCGCCGTCGCCCATGGTGACGTTGGCGCCGCCCTCGCCCATCCATCGGGAGTAGGCGCTCTGGGCCAGCTCCTTCCGGGCCGACGGGACGTTGGCGCTCATCAGGCCCGGCAGGTTGACGATGAAGTTCCGCTTGAGGTCGGTGAGCGGCACGAGATCCTGCGGCCGCCGGGGGCCCGCCAGGCTCGGGATGACCGTATTCAGGTCCAGCTCGATCGTCGAGCTGAACTGGGGGTCGGGCGTCGTGTCGGTGCGGAAGAGGCCCTGCTCCTTGGCATAGCGCTCGACCCGCTCGCACACCGTCGGCCCTCGGCCGGTCCGCTCGAGGTAGCGCAGGGTCTCGGCGTCCACCGGGAAGAAGCCCATCGTGGCCCCGTATTCCGGCGCCATGTTGGCGATCGTGGCACGGTCGGCCAACGACAGGGCGCTGAGGCCCGGTCCGTAGAACTCGACGAACTTGTCGACCACGCCCTTCTTCCGGAGTATCTGGGTGACGGTGAGCACCAGGTCCGTGGCGGTGGTGCCGAGGGGCAGCTGTCCCACGAGCTTCATGCCGACCACCTCGGGGATCAGCATGAAATAGGGCTGGCCCAGCATGACCGCTTCCGCCTCGATGCCGCCTACACCCCAGCCCACGACGCCGAGGCCGTTGATCATGGTGGTGTGCGAATCGGTGCCCACGAGGGTGTCGGGGTAGGCCGTGGCCTCGCCGAACTGCGGACGGAGCTGGACCACGGGGGCCAGGTACTCGAGGTTCACCTGGTGGACGATGCCCGTGCCCGGCGGCACGACCCGGAAGTTGTCGAATGCCCGCTGGGCGAACTTGAGCAGCTGGTAACGCTCCAGGTTCCGCTCGAACTCCAGCTCGACGTTGAGCCTGAGGGACCGCTCCGAGCCGTAGGAGTCGACCTGCACCGAATGGTCGATGACCAGGTCGCAGGGCACGCCCGGGTTGATCCGGTCGGGGTCGCCCTTCATTCTGGCCATGGCGTCGCGCATGGCGGCGAGGTCCACGACGCAGGGCACGCCGGTGAAATCCTGCAGCACCACCCGCGCCGGCATGAAAGGCACCTCCCCACGGCTGGCACCCGTCGGGCTCCACCCGGCCAGGTCCCGCACGTGCGCCTCCGTCACGAAGTCTCGGCCCGCGTGTCGGAGCGCGTTCTCGAGCAGCACTCGGATGGAGAAGGGCAGCCGGTCGAGGTCGGCGAGTCCCTGGCGAGCCAGCTCCGTGAGGCGATAGACGACTGCGGTCTCGCTGCCGAGGCGGAGGGAGCTGCGAGCGCCGAAGGGATTGGTGGTGTCGGTGGGCATGAGTCGTCGAGGTTGAAGTCCCTGTCAATATACTATCCATTCACACTCTCTTGCCCGGAGCCCGGATGCCGACGCCAGTCCCCTACGCCATCACCCGCCAGGACGATGGCTTGCTCATCGAGTGGGACCAGGAGGGGCACCGCGCGCTGTATCCCGCCCGGGCGCTGCGGCTGGCTTGCGGCTGCGCGGTCTGCGTCGAGGAGATGTCGGGGCGGCCGCTCCTCGACCCCGCCCGTGTTCCGGCCGACATCCGGCCCGTGTCGGTGGCGCTGGTGGGCGCCTACGGGCTGCGGGTTCAGTGGAGCGATGGCCACGGCACCGGCATCTACACTTTCGAGCGCCTGCTCGCCACGTGTCCGTGCGAGCGGTGCCGGGAGAGGTGACCAGGGACACATCCCCGGGCCCTCGTTAGGTCCCACTCTGCAGGTTCGGGCTGGCAGAGGATCACCGGAGTGCGGGAGCCGACATGAACGTGAACGACCACTCGACGCTCCGTGAAGGAGCCGTCACCGGCGCGATCGGCGCGCTCATCGTCGCGGCGTGGTATTTCCTCGTCGACACCGCCGGCGGACAGCCGCTCCACACGTTCAACGTGCTGGGGAAGATCTTCTTTCGGGGCGATCTGACACCGGGCGTCCGGCAGATCGTGCCCCACGTGGTGCTGGGCTACACCATCGTCCATTTCCTGATGTTTGCCCTGGTCGGCGTGGGGCTGACCCTGCTGGTGCATCTCGCCACCCGGAACATCGCTCTCAGAATGGGAGTGTGGATCGGCCTGGTGGTGGCTTTCGGACTGTTCGCGGGCCTGACGTACATGCTGGGCACGGCGACCGGAGACCGGCTCTCTCCCTGGTCGGTGGTCAGCGGCAGCCTGCTGGGGGTTCTCGGCATGGGCGGATACCTCTGGCGGCGGCACCCGCGGCTCGTACGGTCGTTCGAGGAGGCGCCGCTCGGCGCGGAGGAGAAGGCCCCGCCCCACCCGCCGGAAGGGCCGCAAGCCGCCTAGGCCGGCTTCGGGGACGGCGTCTTGCGCCTGGCCGTCCTGCCTCGCACTGTGAAGGGACGCCGCGGGCCTGCTCCCGCAGGCGCCACCCTCGTTTCGACCGGAGGACACATGCCGGAGAACCGTCACTCGATCGTCGGCGAAGGCACCGACGTCGGCCTCATCGGCGGGCTGGCCGTGGCCGCCTGGTTCCTGATCCTCGACACCATTGCGGGCCATCCGTTCCAGACACCCAGTCTGCTCGGTCAGATGGTCATCTTCGGCGACCGCACGCCGGACCCCGCCCAGATCGCCTTCGGGGCCATCCTGTTCTATACCGCGTTCCACTTCATCGTCTTCGCGCTCGTCGGCATGGGCCTGGTGGCGCTGGTGCACTGGGGGATCGACAACCCCGTCGTGCGCTACGCGCTGCTTCCGGTGTTCCTGGTCTTCGAGATCCTGTTCTATGGCTTCCTCGTGATCCTGTCGGAGCGCACCAACCTGTTGTTCCCGTTCTGGGCCGTGATCACCGCCAATACGCTGGCCGCCGTCTGCATGGCGGCCTACCTGTGGCGCCGGCACCCGGCCTTCCGGGAATCCATTCACGACACGCCTCTCGGCGCCGCGCCCCACTGAGACGCCCGGCGGCGGGCGGGCGGAGGCCTTCCGGCCCCCGCGCCGTCCGCCGGTTCCGGTCCGGTTTCACCTTTCCTTCCGCACAGGTATAGCTTCCTCGCTCACCATCATCGGCCGGGGTCTGTGCGTCTTCGCCCGCTCTCCGTCGGGACTGTCGTTCTCCTGTTCATGACCGTCGCGGGGCCGCTCCGGGCCCAGCTCGAGCCGCCATCCACCGGCGGGCTGGTCGCGCTCGACCGCGAGCTCCGGATGCTCGGCGGCGAGAAGCGGGTCCTCATGATCGGCGCCCATCCGGACGACGAGGACACGGAGCTCCTGACCGTGCTCGTCCGCGGCCTGGGAGCGGAGGCGGCGTACCTCTCGCTCAACCGGGGCGAGGGCGGACAGAACCTGATCGGCCCCGAGCTGGGTCCGGCGCTCGGCCTCATCCGCACCGAGGAGCTGCTCGCCGCCCGGCGGCTCGACGGTGCCCGCCAGTATTTCACCCGCGCCTACGACTTCGGCTATTCCAAATCGCTCGAGGAGACCTGGCGGCACTGGCCGCGGGACACTGTCCTCAAGGACGTCGTGCGGATCGTGCGGCGCTTCCGGCCGCAGGTCGTGGTCTCGGTCTTCAGCGGGACGCCGAGCGACGGCCACGGGCAGCATCAGGCTGCCGGCTGGGCGGCGCGGGAGGCCTTCCAGGCGGCGGGCGACGCGAGGCGATTCCCCGAGCTGGCTCGCGAGGAAGGGCTCGCGCCGTGGACGCCGCAGAAGCTCTACCGGACCACCTGGTACGACACGACGGCCACCACGCTCGTTCTCGAGGGAGGGGCGCTGGACCGGGCGGCGGGACTCTCCTTTCACCAGATCGCCATGGCCGGTCGAAGCCTCCACCGGTCGCAGGACATGGGGCGGATCCAGGGACTGGGGCCTTCGAGGGTGCGCCTGGCGCTGATGGAGGATCGGACGGGGCGGGGCAGCGAGGGCCTGTTCTCGGGGATCGACACGACGGCCGCGGCCGGGGGCCCCCGTCCGGGATCGGCGGTCGACCTGGCCGGGCTGGTGGCGCTGCGGTCGAGGTGGACGGCGGCGGCCGTGCCGGCCGACCGCCTGGCGCATCTCGACCGCGCCATCCTCGCCGCCTCCGGCGTCGTCTGCGACGCCCGGAGCGACGACGACCGAGTGGTGCCCGGGCAGCGGCTGGTCGTCACGTTCGAGTGCTGGAATACCGGGGCCGTGCCTCACCGGGTCATTGCCGACCTGCGGGGTGCCGGGTCGATCCGACCCGATAGCGGCGCGGTCACACTGGAGCTCGCGCCGGGGGAACTGGGCCGGCGGGTAGTCACGGCGACCGTCGCGGCCGATGCCCGCCTCACGGCCCCGTACTTCCGCCTGAGCGCCCCCGAGCCCGCGCTCTACGACTGGAGCGCCGCTGCGCCGCGGGAACGGGGCGAGCCGTTCGGCCCGGCGGAGCTCACGGGCACCTTCGTGCTCGACGGGGCGGCCCGGAGCGAGCGCGAGGTCTCGCTCAGGCTCAACGACCAGGCCCGCGGCGAGGTGCGCCGCCCGATCACCGTTGTGCCGCGAATCGGACTCGCCATCGATCCCGCCGGCGAGATCTGGCCTGCCGACAGTCGCGAGCCCCGCCGATTCACCGTGACGCTGACGCACGGTGCCCGCGACACCACCGCCGGCACCGTGCGTCTGGCGCTGCCCCCCCGGTGGCCCGCCGTGCCGCCGCGACCGCTCCGCCTGACGCGCGAGGACCAGCGCGAGACGGTGACGCTCCTGGTGCGGCCGCCGGCGACGCCGGCGGAGGGCGTCCTGACGCTGCGGGCGGTGGCACGGGACAGCGCCGGCCGCGAGTACGCGGACGGCATGCTGAGCGTCGACTATCCCCACATCCGACCGCGATCGATTCCCGTCCCCGCCGAGGCCACGATCCGGGTGGCGCGGCTGGCGCTGCCTTCGATCGCTCGCGTGGGCTATGTCCGCGGCGCGGCCGACCGTGTGCCCGAAGCCCTGGCGGGGGTCGGCGTGCCGGTCACCATGCTCGATGCAGCCGCGCTCGAGCGCGGCGATCTCGACCGGTTCGACGCGATCGTCGTCGGGCCCCGCGCCTACGAGATCGAGCCCGCGCTTGGCGAGTACAACGAGCGCCTGCTGGGATACGTCCGCCGCGGCGGGCTGCTGATCGTGCAGTACCAGCAGCAGCTGTTCTTCGAGGGCGGCTATGCACCGTACCCCCTCACCGTGGGCGGGCCTTCGACCACGCCAGGGGCGGCGCCGATCGCCCACGACCGGGTCACGGATGAGACGGCGCCGGTTCGGGTGCTCGCGCCCGCGGATCCGGTGTTCGCTCTTCCGAACCGGCTGGGTACGGCGGACTGGGAGGGGTGGGTGCAGGAGCGCGGACTGTACTTCGCCAGGACCTGGCACCCGTCCTACCGTCCCTTGCTCGAAACCCACGATCCGGGGGAGCCGCCGCTGGATGGCGGGCTGCTGGTGGCCCGGGTGGGGCGTGGCACGTACGTCTACACCGGGCTCAGCTTCTTCCGGCAGCTGCCGGCCGCCGTGCCGGGGGCGTTCCGGCTGTTCGCGAACCTGCTGGCGTTGGCGCGATAGGGCGCAGGCCGGCATGGGCCCCTTCGCTTCGCTCAGGGTGACGGCGGCGAGGATCCTCCCAGGCGGGACGCTGGTCCTCGCTCTCCTGGGCTGCGCGGACGGCCGGACGCCCGTCGTCGTCTATTCGCCGCATGGCCGCGACCAGCTAATGCTGCTCGAGCACGCCTTCGAGGCGGAGCGCCCCGACATCGACGTCCGCTGGCTGGACATGGGATCCCAGGAGATTCTCGACCGGGTCCGGTTCGAGCGAGTCAACCCCCAGGCCGACGTCTGGTTCGGCGGTCCGACGACGACCTTCGACCGCGGCGTGGCCGACACCCTGCTCGCCCCTATCGCCCCCGCTGGGCGGCGCATGTCGGACCGGGCGGGGTGGGCCCGGACGATCTCTACTACCCCGTCTACCGGACGCCGGCGGTGATCGCGTTCAACAGCCGGGTCGTGCCTCGGGCCGAGGCGCCGCGCGACTGGGACGACGTGCTCGAGCCCCGCTGGCACGACAAGGTGCTGATCCGCGATCCGATGGCGAGCGGGACGATGCGGGCCATCTGGGGTCTCATCATCGAGCGCAGCCTCCGCGCCACCGGCGACACGGCGGCCGGCATGGCCTGGCTGCGGCGGCTGGACGGACAGACCAAGGCCTACGCGCTCAACCCCGCCATCCTGGACGCCCGCCTCGCGCGCGCCGAGGGGCTGGTCACGCTGTGGGACCTGCCGGACATCCTCATCGGCCGGTCGAAGGGCATGCCGTTCGACTACGTCTTCCCCCGGAGCGGCACCGTGGTCATCGACGACGCGATCGGCCTCGTGCGCGGCAGCCGGCAGCCTGACGCCGCGCGCGCCTTCATCGACTTTGTCGGGAGCACCGAGGGCCAGCTGCTGGCGGCCGACAAGGTGTTCCGGCTCCCGGCCCGGAACGACTTGCCGGTGAGCCGGGTGCCTGCGTGGGTCGCCGAGGTCGAGCGAGAGATGGTCGTGGCCGACGTGGACTGGACCCTGCTCGCGCGCGACGGTTCCGCCTGGATGGGTTACTGGGATCGTCACGTCCGCGGCACCGGGCGGAGGGCGGTCCGATGAGCGCGTTTCTCAGGGTCGAGGGGCTGGTCAAGCGGTTCGACGGCACCGTCGCGGTGGACCACCTGTCGCTCGGTCTCGAGCGCGGCGAGATGCTGGCGTTGCTGGGGCCGAGCGGCAGCGGCAAGACCACGACCCTCCGCCTGCTCGCGGGGTTCGAGACGCCCGATGAGGGCCGGGTGCTGGTGGAGCAGGAGGACGTGACGGGGGTCGCGCCGGTGTCGCGCCGCTTCGGCATGGTGTTCCAGCACTACGCGCTGTTTCCCCACCTCGATGTGCGTGGCAACGTGGCGTTCGGCCTCGAATCCATCGGAATCGGCGGGACCGAGCTCGAACGGAGGGTGGAGCGGGCGCTCGCGCTGGTGGACATGGAGGGCTACGGCGCGCGTCGCATCGGGCAGCTCTCGGGCGGCCAGCAGCAGCGGGTGGCGCTCGCCCGCGCGCTGGCGCCCGAACCGCGGGTGCTGCTGCTCGATGAGCCGCTCTCGAACCTCGACCCGACGCTCCGCGAGCGCACCAGACACGAGATCCGCGAGCTCATTCACCGCGTCGGCATCACCACCGTACTGGTGACCCACGAGCAGGACGAGGCGTTCGAGCTCGGCGATCGCATCGCGGTGATGCGGGGCGGGCGGCTGGAGCAGGTCGGCACGCCGGACGAGCTCTACGGGGCGCCGGTCAACGCGTTCGTCGGCGGGTTCGTGGGACGCTCGAGCACGGCGGACGTCCTGGTCGTCGGCCCCTCCGACAGGGGTGTCCGCATCACCTTCGGCGGAATCGAGTGGGACGTCGAGGCGGCGCCCGGGCGCCCCCTGCCGCCGCCCGGCCCGGCGCTGATGCTGGTGCGGCCGGAGGCCCTCCGGATCACACCCCTGGACGCCGGCGCGCTGCCGGTCACGATCACCGCGCGCCGGTTCGTGGGTCCCTCGGCGGTCTTCACGACCCGCACCGACAGCGGGGCGGTGCTGGACGTCGTGGCCCCGCCCCAGGCGGTGCCCACGGGCGCCCGTGTCGGGCTGATGCCGAGCCGTCGCGTGGGCGGCGGCATCCACCTCTTTCCGGCGGAAGCAGGGTGATCGCCGGGTCGAGGTCCCGGCTGCTGACCGGGCTGTTGCTGGCCGGACTGCTCTGGCTGGTGGCCTATCCGCTGGTGCTCGTGCTGCTCGAGGGCGTGCGCGAGCCGGCCGGATGGACGCTGCGCTACGTGCGACTGTTCCTCGAGCGCCCCACCGAATGGCGGGCGCTCTGGGGCAGCCTGTGGATCTCCGTCGCGAGCGTGTTCCTGGCGGCGGCGATCGGAATTCCGCTGGCGTTCCTGTTCGCCCGCTACGATCTGCCCGGCGGTCGCGTGCTCGCCGGGCTGGTGGCCCTGCCGGCGGTGCTGCCGCCGCTGGTCGGCGTGCTGGCCTTCCTGTTCCTCTACGGTGAGACCGGCTTCGTCTCGCTGCTGGTGCAGCGGATCTTCGGCCTCACCGACCCGCCGTGGCGGCTGCAGGGCGCGGGCGCCATCCTGCTGGTCCACGCCTACTCGATGTACGTCTACTTCTACCTGTTCGTCCGGGCCGCGCTCCAGTCGCTCGACGCGTCGCTCTACGAGGCCGCGGCGAGCCTGGGCGCGGGGCGGTGGCGCACGCTGCGCACGGTGATCCTGCCGCAGCTGTACCCCGCGCTGGGCGGCGCGGCGCTGCTCACGTTCATGACGGCGCTCGCCTCGTTCAGCGCGCCGTACATCTTCGGGGGCGGATTCCGCGTGATGCCGACGCAGATCGTCGCGACCCGGCTCAACGGCGACGACCGGCTGGCGATGGTGGAAACGATCGCCCTCACCGCGCTGGCGCTGGCCGCGCTCTGGCTCTTCCGCGGCGCGCGCCGTGTGGATGGCGCGGACGGCGGCCGGAAGGGCGCCGCCCCGGCGCGGCGCGTGGTCCGGAGCCGGCCGCTGCGGCTCGCGCTCGCGGTCGCCGGCTGGGGGCTGGCCACGGTGCTGCTGCTGCCGCACCTGACGCTGCTCCTGGTCTCGTTCGTCCCGGTCGGCACCTGGACCACGGAGCCGCTGCCCCCGGCCTACACGCTCCGGAACTACCTCACGCTGGTGCAGGATCCGGTGCGGGCGCGGCCGCTCGCCAACAGCCTGTGGCTCGCCGCGGTGGCCACGGTCGCCGCCGTTGCCATCGGGCTGGGCGGCGCCCTGGTGAGCGCGCGGCGAGGTGGCCGGGGTGGCCGGGCCATCGAGGCCCTGCTGTCCCTGCCGTGGGCGGTGCCTGGGACCGTGTTCGCGATCGCTCTCGCCACCGCGTTCAGCGTGCACGCGCCGTGGGCCGGGCGCGTCGTGCTGGTCGGGACGGTCTGGATCCTTCCGCTCGCCTACCTCGTACGGAATCTACCGATCACCAGCCGCGCCATCCTGGCCGGGGTCCGCGCGCTCGATCCGTCGCTCGACGAGGCCGCGGCCACGCTCGGGGCCCACCGGGCTCGCACACTGCGCCGCATCACGCTGCCGCTGCTCCGGCCGGCGCTCCTGGCCGGGGCGAGTCTCGCGTTCGTCACCGCGTTCGGAGACTTCGTGACCTCGATCATGCTCTACACCTACGACACGCGGCCGGTCTCGCTCGAGATCCTCTCGAGCCTGCGTCAGGCGGACGTCGGCGTGGCGGCGGCCTACGGCGTCGTGCTGATGCTCGTGAGCGCCGCCGTCTTCGCGGTGGGAGCCGACCGCGGCAGCGCCGGATGACGTCGGTGCCGAACGGCAACCGCGCCCGGCTCCGCCGGCTCGCGGTCCTGATCTTCGTGTGCTTCGTCGACGCCATCGGGTTCATGATCATCCTGCCGCTGCTGCCGTTCTACGCCACGCGGCTCGATGCCAGCCCCGAGACGGTCGGCCGGCTGATCGCGTCGTTCTCCATTGCGCAGCTCCTGTCGGCGCCGGTGTGGGGCCGGGTGTCGGACCGCTACGGGCGCCGGCCCGCGCTCCTCATCGGCCTGAGCGCCTCGGCGGTGGCGTACGCGGTGTTCGGCATCGCGGACACGGTGTGGCTGCTGTTCGCCTCGCGGATCGTGCAGGGGGCAGGCGGCGGCACGACCGGCGTGGCGCAGGCCTACGTGGCCGATACCGTCGAGACCAAGGACCGGGCGCGGGCCCTGGGCTGGCTCTCCTCGGCGACGGCGGCGGGTGTCATCTTCGGCCCCGCCATCGCGTCGTTCGCGTTCACGCTCGGCCCCGAGGCACCGGGCCTCGTGGCCGCCGGGCTCTGTCTGGTGAACGTCGCCTTTGCCTGGAAGTGGCTGCCGGAGTCGCGGCCGGGGGAGCGGCGGGACGGTACCACCGCGCGAAAGCCGCTCTGGCAACCCGCGTGGCATGTCCTGCGGCATCCGGGCAATCTCGTCTCCCGTCTGATCTGGATCTACGGCATCGGCATGATCGCGTTCTCGGCCATGACCTCGGTGCTGTCGCTGTACCTGCAGTCGGCGTTCAGCCTGACCGAGAAGACCATCGGCCCGATCTTCGCCTACGTGGGGGTACTGTCACTGGTGATGCGGAGCCTCCTCCTCGGCCCCATCGTCGACCGCCTGGGCGAGCGCTGGACGATGCGGGCGGGGGCCCTGCTTCTCGCCGCCGGTCTTCTGCTGTATCCTATTCCTCAGAGTCTCTGGGCCCTCGCGGCCGTCATCCCCCTCGTCCCGATCGGCACCGCGCTCCTGTTTCCCGCGACGACGTCGCTCATGTCGCGCTACTCGGACGCGCGCGAGCTGGGGACGACCATGGGAGTGGCCCAGACCTTCGCGGGCCTGGCCCGCGTCGTCGCGCCGGTGCTTGCGACGATCATCTTCCAGCGGCTCGGGCACGACTGGCCGTTCTACGCCGCGGGTGCGGTGGTCGGCCTGGCCGGCATCCTGACGCTCCGGATCCCCAGCGAGTCTCGAGCGGTCCCCCGCGCGGGAGAGGAGGCGGAGGCGACATCATGAGGAGGTCCAGGTGAGCGCCGACGACCGGCTCGACCGGCTGGAGCAGCGGATGGCCGTGCTGGAGACGCTGGTGCGGCAGCTCGCCGCGGGTGGGGTCGCGCGGCAGGTTGCCGCGGCGCAGCCCGGGCCGGCGGCGGCGGCGGCAGTGCCCCCGGCTGGACCGACGGTGGAAACTCCGCCCTCCGCTCCACCGGCGGCGGCGCCACCCGATGAGCGGGGGTACCGTCCGGCGCCCGAGCCGATTCCCCGCACCTCAGCGGGCACGCGACCCGCCGCGGTCCCGGCGGCCGCATCCGCTCCTTTGTCCGCCACCGCCACCCCGCGGCCGCGCACGGCCGGACCGCGGCCAGGCAGCCCGGGTGCGGGGCCACCCGGCCTCGACTCGGAGCGGTGGATCGGCCAGCGGGTCTTCCTCGGCATCGGCGTGGTGGCGCTCCTCATGGCCGCCGGGTACCTGCTCAAGCTGTCGTTCGAGCGGGGCTGGATCTCGCCGGTGATGCGCTGCGTGGGGGGTGTGGTGGCCGGACTCGGCGTCGGCGCGCTGGGCTGGCGGCTCGAGCCCCGGTACCGCACCTACGGCGCCGCACTGGTCGGCGCCGGTGCCGGCATCATTTACCTGAGCATCTGGGCCGCCTCCCGCCTCTACGGCGTGCTGCCGTCGGCATCCGGTATCGTCGGCCTGGCGCTGGTCTCGGTCGGGCTGGCGATGATCGCCTACGCGATCGACGTCGAGGCGCTCGGCATCACGGCCGCGCTCGGCGCGTTCCTCGCGCCCGTCCTGCTGGGCCAGAACCAGTCCAGCGCCGACCTGCTCCTGCTCTACCTCGCCAGCATGGCGGCAGGCCTCGGACTCGTGGCCGCCCGGCGGCGCTGGCGCGTTGCCATGCTGGTCATCGCGGCCAGCTACTTCGGTGTCGGAACCCTGGGCGCGGGCGAGCACGCCCAGCCGTGGGGTGTCCTGCTCTATGGGCTGGTCGGCGGCACCGTAGGCCTGTATCTGGGGCTCAAGGAGCGGTGGTGGGAGACGCGGCTGCTCACCTTCTCGGGTGGGTGGACCTTGCTGTTCGCCGCCGGTGAACGGATTCCGCAGCATTGGGCGGTGCTCGCGGCGGGGCTGGTGCTCTCTGCTCCGGTCTGGTGGCACGGCCTCCGGCGTCCCAAGCTGTTCCCCGTCCACCTGGCCCCCCAGGCGGAAGGGGAGGGCTGGTCGGCGGGGGAGGCGCTCTACTTCTTCGTGACGCCGGTGCTGCTGGGCTATGCCGTGCACAACCTCGACGCGGCCCGGTTCGACGAGCAGCCCTGGCTGGCCCCGCTGATCGTCGGGATCCCCTACGTCCTCGCGGGCTACCTGCGGCCGCGTCCGGCGTTCGCCGTCGTCGGTGCGGCGGCGCTGGCGGTGGCGGCGCTGGAGCGCTGGAGCGGGGTGTCGCAGGTCTGGGCGCTGCTCAGTCTTGCGGTGCTCTGGGCCTCGCTCGACCTCCGCCTCGGCCGGACCGACGGGCGCTGGTACGGGCTCCTCACCCTGGCGGCGGCGCTGCAGCAGCTGTTCGATGGGGCGGCCGGCGCGCGCGGCGCGGACGACGCGGCGTTCGTGGGCCGGTGGGCCGCAGGCCTCTGGGGTGGCATCGCCGTGACCGCCGCCTATGCGGCAAAGCTCTGGCGGGTGGAGGACGGGCGGGAGGACACCCGGCTCATCCGCTCGGGGCTCTGGGTGCTCGCCGGCGCGATGGCGCTGTTCGGTGTCACCGGCGAGCTGCGGCGCTACTTCGAGATGCGGACGCTCACCGCCGAAACGGCGAATCTCGCCTCCGGGCTCGCGGTGAGTGCCTGGTGGCTGCTCTTCGCCTCGGCGCTGGTGACCCTCGGCTTCCGGCTCGCGCTCAAGCCGGCCCGGGTCGCCGGCCTGGCCGTGGCGGGACTGGCGGTCGCGAAGGTCATCTTCTTCGACCTGTCGGCGCTCGACGCGCTGTATCGGGTCGGATCGGTCTTCCTTCTCGCCCTCGTGGCCCTCTCGCTGGCGTATCTCTACTACCGCCACGACCGCGGCGAGCAGACGTGAACCGCCGGTCGTTCGCCGAGTCGATTGCGCTGGCGGCCCTGGCTCCGGCGCTCGGCGTTCCGGTGGAGACACTGCGCCTCGATCTCCCCGCGCTCGACGCCGGCCGCGGTCCCGGCGCTCCGCCGGTAGCCCCTGAAATCGAGGGCGAAGACGCGGCGTCGCTGGCGCTGATGCTGGTCGAGATCATCCGCCTCGAGTACGGCGGCCGCCTCACTGCCGCCGAGCTGGCCGGGGTGGCCGACCAGATACGCGCGGGGCTCGATCGGGCGGACCTCATCCGAAGAGCCGACCGGAGTTACGGGGCCTAGCCGTGGCGAAGGTCGATTTCCTCACTATCCCCGCGCTGGGGCGGTTGCTGCGCTCGCGCCGGATCTCGGCCGTCGAGCTGGCCGAGCGCAGCCTCGAGCGCCTCGAGCGGCTCGGCCCGGCCTACAACGCCGTGGTGCGCGTCCTCCGCGAGCCGGCGCTCGGCGAGGCCCGTGACCGGGACGCGGAGCTGGCTCGGGGCAAGGACCGGGGGCCCCTTCACGGCATCCCGTACGGCGTCAAGGACCTGCTCGCCGTCGCGGGTGCGCCCACGACCTGGGGCGCATCCGGGTATCGCAACCTGCTGCACCAGGGGGACGCCACCGTGGTCCGCCGGCTCCGACGCGCGGGCGCCGTCCTGTGTGCCAAGCTGGCGATGGTCGAGCTCGCCGGCGGCATGGGCTACCGCCAGGCGTTCGCGACTTTTTCCGGACCCGGCCGCACCCCGTGGGATCCGACCAGATGGTCCGGCGGCTCCTCCAGCGGGCCGGCCGCGGCGGTCGCGGCCGGGCTGGTGCCGTTCTCGATCGGGTCGGAGACGTGGGGCTCCATCCAGTACCCGGCCGCGTTCTGCGGCGTCACCGGCCTGCGCCCGACGTTCGGGCGGGTGAGCCGCCATGGCACGATGGCGCTCAGCCCGACGATGGACAAGATCGGGCCGCTCGCCCGGTCGGCCGAGGACTGCGGTCTCGTCCTGGCCGCGATCGCGGGACCCGATCCCGGAGATCCGTCGGCGATCGGCCGCCGGTTCGCGGCACCCGCCGGGAGGCCCGTCCGCCGCTACCGGGTCGGGATCCTGCGCGGCACCCTCGAGCGGACGCAGCCCGAAGTGCGTCGGAACTTCGAAGCCTCACTCGACGTGCTCCGTGAGATCGCCGACATCGAGGAGGATCTCGAGCTCCCGGACTACCCCTGGGACGCCATGGCGGGCCTCGTGCTCGACGCCGAGGCGGCCAGCGCGTTCGAGCCCCTGGTGCCGAGCGGTCGGGTCAGCCGGCTGACGTCGCCCGAGGACCGGGTCGGCGGCTACGCGGGCCAGGTGGTGCTCGCGCGGGACTACTTGCGCGCGCTTCGCGTGCGGCGTCCCGCGGCCGCGGCCCTGGACCGGCTGCTGGCGCGGGTGGACACGCTGGCCGCGCCCACGCTTCCGACCGTCGCCTGGCCGGTCGACGTGTCCCTGGACCAGGCCTACCCCGAGTTCCCCGGCGGCACGAGCGTGGCGGGGGCGGCCAACCTGTGCGGCATCCCGGCGCTCTTCCTGATGAACGGCACGGGCGAGGCGGGACTGCCCACCAGTCTGCAGTTGACCGGGCGGGGGCAATCGGAGGCCACCCTGCTGGAAATCGGGATGCATTACCAGGCCCGCACACGGTTTCACCGGCGGCGGCCGCCGGGATTGTGACCGGCGCGCGACCGCGGTTATATCTCGGCAACGAACTCGAGGTCTATACGCCAGAGGAGCGCTCGTGACCGCTTCGGTCCTGCCCAGCTCACCCGCCGCCTTCGCCAAGGCCACCTGGGAGGAGGTCGTCCCCTACTTCGACGATCTGCTGGAGCGGCCGCTCGACGCCGACACCGTCGAGGAGTGGCTCCGTGCGTGGTCCCGGCTGGAGGAGCTGGTCACCGAAGCGGCGGCGCAGGCGATGATCGCCTACACCATCGACACCTCCAACGCGGAGAAGGAGAAGGACCATCTCCGCTTCTCGACCGAGGTCCTGCCCAAGATGGAAGAGCGCAGCGTCGAGCTCGCCCGGCGCTTCGTCGCCTTCGGGCACTCGACGCCCGACCTCGCGACGACACTGGCCCGGTTCCGGACCTCGATCGAGATCTTCCGCGATGCCAACATCCCGCTCTTCTCGGAGCTGGAGGAGCTGAGCGCCCGGTATCAGCGGATCACCGGCTCGATGACGGTGGAATGGGACGGCGTCGAGCGGCCGCTGCCCCAGCTGCAGCCCTACCTCAAGAGCCCCGACCGGACGGTCCGGGAGCGGGCGTTCCGCGCGTCCACCCAGCCCTATATCGAGGAGCGCGGCGCGCTGGCGGGCCTGTTCGACCGGATGTACGACTTGCGCCAGCGGGCGGCGCGCAATGCCGGCTTCGCCAATTATCGCGACTACATCTTTCCGGCCAAGTTTCGCTTCGACTACACACCGGCCGACTGCGAGCGCTTCCACGAGGCGGTCGAGCGCACGGCGACGCCGGCCGTGGCGCGGGTCATGGACCACCGGCGCCAGCGGCTCGGTCTCGATGCGCTCCGCCCGTGGGACCTGGCCGTCGACCCGTACCGCGCCGTGCCGCTCCGCCCGTTCGAGACGGTGGACGAGTTCGTGAGCGCGGCCCGGCGGGTGTTCGACCAGGTGGATCCGATTCTTGGCGGCCAGTTCCAGACCATGATCGACGAGCGGCTGCTCGATCTCGACAGCCGGAAGGGCAAGGCGCCCGGCGGGTACTGCGAGACGCTCCACTTCCGGGGACGGCCGTTCATCTTCATGAACGCGGTCGGCCTGGTGGACGACGTGATGACCCTGCTGCACGAGGCGGGGCACGCGTTCCATGCCTTCGCCTCGCACCGGCAGCCGCTCATCTGGCAGCGCCACCCTGGCTCGGAGGCGGCGGAGCTGGCCTCGATGTCCATGGAGCTGCTGGCGGCGCCCCACCTGGCCCAGCCGACGGGCTATTTCACGCCCGAGGATCACCGCCGCGCCTGGCTCGAGCACCTGGAGGACGTGCTGCTCAGCCTGGTGCACATCGCCTCCGTGGACGCGTTCCAGACCTGGATCTACACCAGCCCCGACGGCGGGGATGCCGCCGCGCGGGATGAGGCGTGGCTCCGGATCCGGAGCCGGTTCGAGCGCGGGGTCGATTGGAGCGGCCTCGAGCGCGAACGGGTGGCGCGCTGGTATCGCCAGCTCCACATCTTCATGTATCCGTTCTACTACATCGAATACGGCATCGCCCAGATCGGCGCCCTGCAGATCTGGCGCAACAGCCTCGCCGACCACCCCGCGGCGGTCGTCCGCTACCGCGAGGCCCTGGCGCTGGGTGCGGTCCGAAGCCTGCCCGATATCTACCGGGCGGCGGGTGCGCGGCTCAGCTTCGATGCCGGCCTGATCGGCGAGCTGGTGCAGCTCGTCGAGGACCAGATCGACAAGATCCGCGCTCAAGTACCCGCGCCGTCGAACTAGCCGCCGAACCGTCCCACCGGACGCTCCCGAGTTGCTTCCCGACCCCCGGCCAGCAAGATTCCCTGCCCGAGACCCGGCGCCGCGGCGCCCAGCGGGCGTTCCCTCAAGTGGAGAGACTGGATGGCCAAGGAAGAAGGGATCGAGATGGAGGGAGTCGTGACCGAGGTGCTGCCCGACCGGAACTACCGGGTCATGCTGGAGAACGGCCACGAGATCCTGGCGTATGCCGCCGGGAAGATGAGCAAGTTCAAGATCCGGGTGCTGGAAGGCGACCGCGTGAGCGTCGTCCTGTCTCCCTACGATCTCACCCGCGGCCGGGTCATCTACCGCCACAAGTGAAACAACGGGCCGCCCTTGCGGGCGGCCCGTCGCAGTTCTGCGTCCGTGCGCCGAGCTTACTTGACCTTGGTGACGTTCTCGGCGGCGGGCCCCTTTGCACCCTGCACGATGTCGAACTCCACCCGGTCACCCTCGGAGAGCTGACGGAAGCCCTCCGCCTTGATGGCGGTGTGGTGGACGAAGCAGTCCTTGTCCCCGTTCTCCGGGGTGATGAAACCAAACCCCTTCGCGTCGTTGAACCACTTCACCGTGCCTAGGGTGCGAGCCATTGCTCCTACTCCATGTTTGTTTGACTGCGTCGGGGCCCGGACGTGCCGGTCCACCGAGTTTTTATGAGCGCAGGCCTATCCCGCGTCATAAAAAGTGTTAGCCGACCCTAGCCGGCTCTACTCTGCTGGTGTTGAACGAGGTAAGACCCCGGCACAGGGAACACCAGGGTCATCGTCAGTACGGTGGCGCGCACGGCCGCCTGGGCCGCATGCGGGCACTAATCTGTCGCGCGTCGGTGTTTAGTCAAGAGGCGAGCCCTTGAGCCAGCGGGCGGCGGCCCGGGCCCAGTCTGCCACGGGCTCCCGGGGGCTTTCGGCTGCCGCGCGGTTGACGGCCTGCAGGAACTCGGCGGCCGAAGGGTACCTGCTCTCCACGTCGGCGCTGAGCGCCCGGGCCAGCACCCGCTCGAACGCCTCGCTCACGTCCTCCCGCAGGGCATGCGCCTCGGGGAGCTGATTGGTGGTCTGCTGCGCCAGCACCTGCTCGGTGGTGGCGCCCGGGAAGGGCGGGGTGCCGAGCAGGGCGAAGTACACCACCGCCGCCAAGCTGTAGAGATCGGACCGCTGATCCACCCGCTCGCCCAGGAGCTGCTCGGGGCTCGCGAACTGTGGCGTGCCGCTCTGGCTCGTGGCGCCGCCGTACTTGCCCCGGAGGGCCAGTGCGAGGCCGAAATCGGTGATCTGGACGCTGCCCATCGGGTCGATCAGCATGTTCTCGGGCTTGATGTCGCGGTGGACCAGGCCGAAGCCATGGGCGTGGGCCAGGGCCGAGAGCGCCTCCCGCAGGAGTCGGAGGACCCGGGGCATCGGCAGTGGCCCGTCGCGCTCGACCAGCTGTGCCAGGCTGGGCCCGTCGATCAGCTCCATCGTGTACCAGATCAGCCCGAACCGCCCGGCGATATCGTAGATGTTCACGATGTTGGGGTGGCTGAGCCGGGCGGCCAGCTGGGCCTCCCGCCGGAAACGCTCGACCACCTCGGGATCCTGCGTCAACGCCGGGTGGAGGACCTTGAGCGCCACCTCCCGCTCCAGGTGCAGGTCGCGCACGCGATAGACCCGGCCGAATCCGCCCTTGCCCAGCAGCGCCAGCAGCTCGTAGTCATCGCCCAGGGCCCGCCGGAGCCAGGCCTCCCAGCGGGCGCGATCCTCCGTGGCATCCAACGAGTCCGTGAGATACCGCGACGGCACGGGTCTCGAACGTGCCCGCGTCGCTCGCCAGGTCCTCGAGCATTTCGGCCGCGGTGAGATAGCGGTCCTCCGGGGCGGCCTGGAGCGCCCGGAGCACGATCCGCTCGATCGCCCGCGGGCAGGTCGGCCGGAGCTCGGTCGGGCGGCGGACCTCGCGGGGGTCGAGTGGGGGTCGCTGGCCGGTGACCGCGAAGTAGAGCAGCGCGCCCGCCGTGTAGACGTCGCACGCGGGGTCCCCAACAGCCCCGTCCCGGATCTCGGGGGCCATGAACGTGGACATGCCCGGCCGGGTGCCGGCCGGGACCGCTGGCAGGGTATAGCTGGCGAATCGCAGGTCGGTGATCGTGCCCCGCCCGTTGGATCCGATGCAGCACCGACGCGGGGACGATCCGCCGGACCATGATGCCCTGCAGGTTGGCGTGGTCGACCGCCCCGAGCAGATCGCGCGCGAGGGACAGCACGGCGGGGATGCTGCGGGGCCCGCGACTCACCGCGTCCTCGAGCCCCTCGCCGTCGATCCAGTTGCCGATCCGGTACGCCAGGTCGCCGACGACCCCAGCGTCGTAGACGTGCCCGATGGCCGGGTGGTCGAGCTGGCCGAGCGCCTCCGCCTCCCGGAGGAACCAGGCGCGGGTGGCTTCGTCGCGATAGAAGTTGATCCGGACGCTGACGCGGCGCTTGAGCGTCTCGTCGGTCGCCTCGAACAGGACCCGCTCGGCGTTCGACGCCACGATGCGCTCGAGCCGGTAGCGGTTGCCCAGCGCGGCCGATGTGCGCTCGAATGCCAGGACCGGATCGGGAGCGCTCACCGGTGCACGCCCCGCCGCCGCTCGACCCGGCCGTTGCGCGCCGCAGGCCGCGGCGTCGCACCAGCGCCGGCTGCCGGTGGAGGACTCGTCGGTGAAGAAGAGGGAGCAGGATTCGGCGCCGCAGCGGCGGACGGCGACCCGGGCGTCGGCCAGCGTGGCCGCGGCCGAGCGGGCGATGGCCTCCAGCGCCACGGGTGGTCGGAAAGGGGCGAAGCGAAGCCGCCAGTCGCCGCCCACCCGGGTGAGCTGCTGGCGGCCAGCGCTCAGGCCGAGCTGCTCGTTCAGCGCCGCGATGACGCGCGAGGACGCGACCCGGCCGTCATGCAGCGCCTCGGCCAGCTCGGCGAGGCGGGCGCGGAACTCCAGGACCTGGGCGAGTGGCACGGGATCGCCGGCGCCGTCGAGGTGTTGCAGCGAGGACCAGCGGGCCCAGGCCGCGGCATCGGGAAGTCGATCGGAGGGGGGAACAGTCCGCCCGCGGGCGCTGTTGACGAAGTCCAGCCACAGGGCGTCGCCGAGGAGGATGAACTCTTCGAGAGCCATGGATCGGCTAGCTGTCCGCGACCTCGACCGTGTTGCGCCCGGCCCGTTTGGCCTTGTAGAGCGCCGTGTCCGCCGCGGCGAGCAGGCTGCTGACGGTCGTCCCATGTCTGGGCGACTCGGCCACCCCCATGCTCAGGGTGCAGGCGCCGAACTCGGGACTGGTCGTGTTCCATCTCCCGCAGGCTGCTCTGCACCCGGCCGACGAACACCTGGGCCTCGCTGGGCTTCGTCATCGGGAGGATCACCAGGAACTCGTCGCCGCCGAGGCGGCCGACCACGTCGAGCGCGCGGCACTGCTGGCGCAGGATCTTGGCGACCTGGATCAGCAGCCGGTCGCCGGCGGCGTGGCCCATGGTGTCGTTGATGACTTTGAACCGGTCGAGGTCGATCAGCAGCACGCTGGTGTGGAGCTGGTGCCTGAGGCTGCGGGAGATCTCCGCCGCCAGCCGCTCCTCGAGCGCCCGGCGATTGTACAGGCCCGTCAGCTCGTCCGTGGTGGCGGCGCTGTGGAGCTGCTCGACCAGTTCCGAGTTCTTGAGCGCGATGGCGGCGGCGAACGACAGCGTGCCGGCGAGCTCGAACTCGGCGCGGCCATACAGCTTGTCGCTGATCCGGGAGCCCAGCACGAGCACCGCCATGCGCTCGGCCCCGGCGTCGAGCGGGACCACCAGCTCGGCTCCGGGGCCGATCAGCGCCGCCACCGCCACGTCGTCGGCGCCCGTAGCCGCGCTGCCCGGCGGGAGCGCGCGGTCGAGCGCGGCCTTGTCGATCGGGGCAGGCCGCAGGCGGTCGTTCAGGGACCGGAAGACCTTGGGGGCGTACGCCTCGCCCTCGGGCCGATAGAGGCAGGCCCACCAGGCGAAGAACACCTCGGCCATGAAGTCGAGGATCAGCTGCTCGGTGTCCTCGATGGAATGGACCGAGGAGAGCAGCCGGGCCACCTGGCGGAGCGCCCGGAGCTGGAACACGGCATCGTCGAGCGCCGCCTGACGCTCCAGCAGGATGCTCCGCAGCTCGAGCACCACGCTGAGGCCGAGCGCCAGCGGCATCGCCACGGCCCGCATCTCGCCGGCCACCGTCGCGTCGGCGTGAATGACAACCTCGGTCTCCCCGCTCCCGAGGCGTGCCACTTCCTGCGACTCCTCGAAGCCCCGGACCGGCCCCACCCGCGGAACTTGGTCCGTGGGCGACACCAGGGTCAGCCAGATGTGCTCGCTCTGAAACCGACGCACCAGGGCCACCCGGCAACGCTCGAAGAGCTCTCCCTCGGTTCGAGAGAGGCGGCAAGCGGCAGCGAAGGCACTAGGGAGGGTAGCGAGAGCTGGTGGAGGCGTGGCAGCCATGTCCCAAGTATACCCGAGCATGGGGATGGAAGGGAGCCGGAGGGATCACCGATCCTGGATGCCCCGTGGACGCCGAGCCTGTAACCGAGCCTGTAACGCTGTGTAACTATGGCTTGCCATTGGTCGAGGAGCCCATTACTCTACGTGCAGGCAATACGACATAGCCCTTCGGGGCCCCAGGGATTTCGGCTTTGCGGCCTGGGTGATCAAAATCTGCTAAGGCCACCGGTCCCGGCGAGCAAACGCTCAGCCGGGATTTGTGTTTCCCGCCCGGACGATCCGGCCGCTGGGCGGCGGCGCGGCGATCTGCCCGTTGAGCCGCTCCCCGATGTAGCGCACCAGCAGGTCGGCCGCGCGTGGTGCCGCCCGCCGCGAGGCGCAGGCCGTTTCCGCTTCCGGGACGACGTAGCCGTCCCCCCCTCGCAGGCCGGATAGACCGGGACGGCCACCCGAATCGTATCCCCGGGCTGGAGCACTCCACCCGCCACGCGCCGCACCTCGCCCTGGATGCGGCTGCCCGACGGAGCGGCCGGACTGTAGGTGAACGACACCCCTGAGACCTGCAGGAACCCACCCTTGCCAAGCGAGCTGTCCGACACGCCGTGCTCCAGGATCTGCCGGAGGCGGGCCCCCGTGAGGGGCACGGTCAGCACCCGGGTCTCGTCGGGGAAGAGAAAGATCGACTCGAGCTGGTAGTTGGTGAGCGGCCCGGGCCGGATGACGTCGTCCAGGCGGAGGGTGCCTGCGTTGAGCACTGCCGCGTCGGCGCCGGTGCCCACGCGCATCGCGTCGGTCACCAGGTCGCCCAGCAGCGATTCCTGCTGCCGGCCTACCGCGTCCCGGGCGTCGATGGGCAGGCTGGTGCGGCCGACCGTCCTTTCAGGTCCGAGCCGGGCATGCAGGCTGTCGTCCCACCGCGCCACGACCGCGGCCACTACCGTGTCGTCGGGCAGGCGGTTGTCCATCTTCACCAGCCCGACGGCCTGCCGCCATTTGCCCTTGCCGCCCCAGAGCGTGACGAACTGCGCGCTGCGCGAGTTGGCGTCCGCCTTGAGGAGGTGCCGGCCGGAGACGATGGAGTCGTCCGCCTCGTGCTCGTGCCCTCCCAGGATCAGGTCCAGCCGCGGCTCCCGCACGAGCAGGTCGCGGTCCGCCGCGATCGTCTGGTGGGTGAGGCCGACGACCAGCTCCGCCCCTTGGGCGATCAGGGTGTCGATGGCGGCGGCGGCGGCACTGTCGGGGCTGCTGCAGCGGTAGGTCTTTCGGTATGCGCCCTGGAGGGTCACCCCGAAGATGCCCACCTTCTGGCCCGAGACCCGGACCGTGTCCCACGGCAGGACCTTGGCGAGCGGGCTGCCGTCCGCCTTGCCGCAGTTGCTCGAGAGCCACCGGAAGTCGGATTCGGCGATCCGCGCCTCGAGGGTGTCGAGCGGCAGCTCGAACTCGTGGTTGCCGAAGGTGGCGTAGTCGAGCTCGGCGGCGTTGAACGCCTCCACCATCTGGCGGCCTGAGTAGTACTTGCTGAGGAGGCTCGGGCTGAGCACGTCCCCGGCGAGGACGAACAGGACCGGGCCCTGGTCGGCCAGCCGCCGGCGGACGGTCGCCACCCGCGCGAGGCCGCCGTTGCCGTCGGCCATGGTGTCGGCCACGTAGACGTCGTTCACCAGCAGGAAGCGCACCGGGTTGAGCGGGATCGGCTTGCCGGCCCCGCCGGCGCACGCGGTCAGCTCCGAGCAGCACGGCGCCACCAAGCAGCCGCCAGCGTCCCATCATCGTCCTCCTCACAGCCCCTCCTCGCTCTGTCGCAGGCTCCGCACCATGTCCGCGCTCATCAGCCGCAGCTCGGAGAGCATCTCGCGGCGCGGCCAGTCCGACCGCGCCGCCAGGATCTCGAGCAGCGAGCGGTACCACCAGATCGTCTGCTCCGAGCTCGCCCGCGAGACCGTGCGCAGGTACTCGACGCCGAGGCGGCGGAGTGCCGTCATCGTGGAGCCGCAGCTGTGGAGCTCGTCGGCCACGATGATGTCGAGGGCCCGGGGCTCCGCCGTCGCGAGACGCGTCAGATACTCCTGCTTGCACTGCTGCCATGCCCGCTCCTCCCCGCGACGGTCGAGCTTGGGCTCGAGCGCGTCCTTGGCCACCGCCAGCGCGACCGGCCCGAACTTGTCGCTGATCTTGTGCTCCAGCACCGGCCACCGGTCGGGCGAGCTCTCCTCCAGGACGTGGTGGAGGATGCCGGCCACGATCGTCAGCTGCTCGCACTGGTAGCGCGCGAGGATGATGGAGACGTTGGCGGGATGGGCCAGGAAATCCATGCCCGCACCCGTCGGCGCCAGGGCGTTGTAATACTTGGCCGCGAACGCAAACGCGTGGTTGATGCGGTCGGAGTATCCGTGCATGACCGATGGGTTAAGGAATGCCGAGAAGCTTATGCGTCTGCAGGCTGAGTCGCCAGCGCGGATGCGCCAGGCAGTACGCGAGCGCCGCGCGGGTGTTCGCCTCGCGCGCCGGGCCGTCCATCGGCTGGAGGAAGAAATGCCGGAACCCGAGCCCGGCGAACCGCTCGGGCTCGGCGCCGGCCTGCGGGTACACCAGCTTGAGCTCATCGCCCGACGTCACCAGCAGCGGCGCCTCGGCCTTGGGGCTCACGCACACCCAGTCGATCGCCGGGGGCGGCGTCACCGTGCCGTTGGTCTCGATCGCGATCTCGAAGCCCGCCGCGTGCAGCGCCTCGATCAACGGCGCGTCCATCTGGAGGAGCGGCTCGCCGCCGGTGCACACCACCAGCGGTCGGGCGGCCGGGTCTCCCGCCGGCCATTCGGCGGCCACCGCCCGGGCCAGCGCTTCGGGCGACGGGAACTTGCCGCCGCCCGGCCCGTCGGTCCCGACGAATTCGGTGTCGCAGAACCGGCACACCGCCTCGGCCCGGTCCGCCTCACGCCCCGTCCACAGGTTGCACCCGGCGAAGCGGCAGAACACCGCGGGCCGGCCGGCGTTCGCCCCTTCGCCCTGCAGCGTGTAGAAGATCTCCTTGACCGCGTAGGTCATGCGTGGGCGGCCTGATACCTCGCCGGGTCGGGCAGCCCGGCTTCCTCGAAGCCCCTGAGCCGGATGAGGCAGGCCTCGCAGCGGCCGCAGGCGGCGCCGTCGGCGGTCGGGTCGTAACAGGTGCTCGTGAGACCGAAGTCAAGGCCGAGCGCCGTCCCCTTGGCCACGATCTCGGCCTTGGTCAGCCGCAGCAGGGGCGCGTGGATCCGGAGCCTGGCGCCGTCCTCCACGCCTGCCCGGGTGGCCAGATCCGCCATCCGGGCGAATGCCTCCAGAAATTCCGGCCGGCAGTCGGGGTAGCCGCTGTAGTCCAGCGCGTTGGCGCCGAGGAAGATGTCGCGCGCGCCCAGGGTTTCGGCCCAGGCCAGGGCGAGCGAGAGAAAAATGGTGTTGCGGCCGGGGACGTACGTCGACGGAATGCGCGCACCGATCTCGGCCCGCGGCGTGTCCTTGGGGACCGGCAGGTCCGCCGTGAGCGCCGAGCCGCCGAAGGCGCGGAGGTCCAGGTCGATGATCACGTGCCGCCGGATGCCGAGCCGGTCCGCCACCCGCCGCGCCGCGTCGAGCTCGATGGCGTGGCGCTGGCCGTAGCGCACGCTCAGCGCGTGGAGATCGAACCCCTCCTGCAGGGCGATGGCCGCGGTCGTCGCCGAGTCCATGCCGCCGCTCAGCAGCACGACGGCCTTGGGAAGTGTCATCCGCGAAAGGTAGGGGATGGGCGGAGGACTGTCATCTCACGCTCGCGCGGGCCGACCCAGCAGGAACCGGAGCGCGCTCTCGAGATCCGGATAGCGGAAGGCGTAGCCCGATTCCTGGAGCCGGGCCGGCAGGACTCGCGCGCTCGACAGGATCGCGACGTCGGCCATCTCGCCGAAGGCCAGCCGGAGTGCGGCGGCGGGGACCGGCAGCACCGACGGGCGGTCGAGCACGAGGCCCAGCGTCGTGGCGAACGCCCGGCCGGTAACCGGGTTGGGCGCAGTCGCGTTCACGGGGCCGGCCAGGGTTTCGGTCATGAGCGCATGGTGGATGGCGCCGAGGATGTCGTCGATGGCG
Organism: uncultured Gemmatimonadales bacterium; assembly: GCA_963840215.1. Classification (GTDB taxonomy): domain Bacteria; phylum Gemmatimonadota; class Gemmatimonadetes; order Gemmatimonadales; family GWC2-71-9; genus CAVVWJ01. Next base: position 70,405 of record CAWIYG010000003.1, read on the forward strand.
ACCCAGCTCATGTACTGGCGTCCGCTGCCGAGCGGGCCGCCCACACCGAGGCGGAACGGCGGGAGCATCCGGCCCAGCACTCCGCCGGCGGGCGAGAGCACGATGCCGAAGCGCAGCAGGACGACCCGGATCCCGGCCGCGCGGGCGGGCTCGGTGGCGGCCTCCCACTCGCGACCCACCTCGGTGAGGAAGTCCCGGGGGGCGTCGAGCGTGGTGCTGGCCTCGGTCAGCGTCGCGTCGCCGCGGTTGCCGTAGACGCCGACCGCGGACGCCGCGATGAGGACCCGCGGCGGCCGCTTGAGCCCCGCCAGGGTCTCGCTCAAGAACCGAGTACCGATGACCCGGCTCTCGATGATGCGCCGGCGCCGGTCCTGGGTCCAGCGGACCCCGATCGGCTCGCCCGCGAGATGTACCATCGCATCGAGCCCCTCGAGGCCGGCGGAATCTATCCGCGCGTGCTCGAGGTTCCAGGACACCTCTCCCTCGCGCGGACGCCGCCGCACGAGCGGAACCACCTCGTGCCCCCCCGTGGTCAGAAACGGTGCGAGCGAGCGGCCGATGAGGCCCGATGCCCCGGTCACCGCCACCCGCTGTCGGGGGCGGTCGCCGTAGCGTGCGTGGGTCTCGAGATCTCGGCGCAGCAGCTCGTGCCGGTAGCCCAGCATCCGCTCCAATCGGGGCCGGATCAGCCACGGGTCGCCCGCGGCGCCGACCGCCCCGAGCGGAGGGAGATAGTCGATGCGGTCCGTCAGTACGCAAGCCGAGGGCCCGTCGGGATCGAACCGATGGAGATGGCGCCACCGCGCGAACGGGCCTTCCACCTGCTCGTCCACGAACTGGCGTCCCGCCTCATACTCGCCGTGGCGCGCGACCCAGCGGAGGGCGACGGGCGCGCCGACTCGAATGACCGCGCGACCACCCTCCTCGATGCCGCCGCTCCGCTCGACGACTTCGGCGCGCTCCCATGGCGGGGTCAGCCGCTCGAACGCCCCGGGCCGCTCATGCCAGGCGAACACCGCGTCGGCGGAGAACGGAAGCCGGGTGGCGCGCTCGAGGACCAGGGATGGGGGTGACGGCATGGCGGGGCCTTCCTGGCGTCGGACGTCGCGTGCGGATCGGTCAGGACAGAAGTATGACCGGCGGGAGGGGTGGATGCAAAACGAGGCCCGCGGGACGGGCCTCGCATCGGTCCTGGTGCCGACGTCCGGCGCGGTCAGGTAATGGTGAAGGTGGTGAGCATTCCGTGGGCGAGGTGTGGCTTGCCGTCCTTGGCGTCGGGGACGAAGCAGAACAGGCCGTAGGTGCCGGGCTCGAAGGTCAGGCTGAACCGCGCGCTGGTCCCCCGGCGCCAGGGGCGCCATCCCGCCGATGAACTGTCCCGGCGGCTCGCCCTTTCGGCCGCCGAGCTCCCAGGCGGCGAGGTCGTCCATCGTCTTGCCAGGGGCGAGCCGCGCAATGCCTATCTCGTGGAGCTGGGACGCGTCGTTGACGACGCGGATGGTCCTGGCGCCGGCGGTGATGGGCGCGGACAGCTTGAACTCGTAGTCGACCAGGCTCAGCACGAGGTCCGCCGGCGCCTCCGGCGCCTGACGGTCGCTCGGCGTCACGGTCAGCGGACGGATCATGCCCTTGGCCATGTGCGGCACCCCGTCGACCGTGGGCACGAAGCAGACGACCGCGTAACTCCCGGCCGTGAGCACGAGATCGGCCTCCGAGGTCAGGGTGGGGCTCACCCCGTTCGGACCGCCGATCGGATGCACCCATCGCGGCGGCATCCCCGGCTTCCGGAGCACGGCCAGCAGGCTGTCGAACGTCTTGCCGTCCTCGAGCCGGACCACAATGAGGTGGTGCGGCTCCTTGCCCTGGTTCAGCAGCCGGAACTTCGCGGGTCCCGCGGAGACCTCGGCGGGTCCGGCGAAGGCGTAGTCGGTTGCGGTGTAGGCGACGACGATCGGGGCCGCGGCCGCGTCCGGTGCGGCGGCATCGGGTGGAGGGACGGGTTTCTCCGCGCGGCAGCCGGCGGCAGTCGCGAAGGCGAGTGCCGCAGCCAGAGACAGGTAAGGGCGCATGAAGCAGCTCCAGGCGAGGAAGGGAGGGAAGGCCCGGACCAAGCATGCCGAATGTCGCGGACGATTGCCAGAGCGGATATGTTCTCGCATCCCCCATCGCGGAGCCCGCGTGCCTCGCCGCCTCACCGGAATGACCTTTCTTGCCCTCATGCTGGCCGGCCCCCTGCGCGCCCAGACTTCAGATTCCGCCGCCGCTTCGCCGTTCAGGCCGCTGGCGTTGCCGGCGCCCTCCGACGTGCGGACCGGCTCGGGTCGGCCCGGCAAGGGCTACTGGCAGCAGCGCGCGGATTATCGGATCGAGGCGACGCTGGATCCGGCGACGCACCAGCTGCGCGGGCGCGAGACGATCCACTACGTCAACCGCAGCCCGGACCCCCTGCCGTACCTTTGGCTGTTCGTCGAGCAGAACATCTGTGCTCCGGGCAGCGTCACCAACCAGCTCGATCAGCCGCCGCTGGTCTTCCTCGGCTCCACCTTCGACTTCTCGTGCAAGGGCTTCGACGGCGGCCTGACCCTCGATCACGTCCGGCTGGGCCTCAGGAACCTGGTTCCGACGGTGACGGGGACGACGATGCGGATCGACCTGCCGCGGCCGCTCGCGCCCGGACAGTCCCTGGATCTCGACATCGGCTGGCATTTCACCGTGCCCGAGTACGGCGCCGGGCGCATGGGCCGGGACGGTACCCTCTACGAGCTCGGCCAGTGGTACCCGCGCATGGCGGTGTACGACGACGTGCGCGGCTGGAATCACGAGCCGTACATCGGGGGCGGGGAGTTCTACCTCGAGTATGGCCGGTTCGACGTCTCGCTGACGGTGCCCGCGGACTATGTCGTGGGGGCGACCGGGGTGCTGCTCAACCCGCTTCAGGTCCTGACGCCGACCCAGCGTGCCCGGCTCGCGCGCGCGCGCGGGTCGTCCGACCCGGTCGCGATCATCACGGCGGAGGAGGCCGGGCGGTCGGCCCAGGCGGGACCGGCGGCCGCCGGGACCAAGACCTGGCGCTTCAGCGCCGACAGCGTACGCGACTTCGCCTTCGGCGCGAGCCCCGAGTTCCGCTGGGATGCGAGCGCCTACAAGAACACGCTGGTGCACACCCTCTATCGCGCCTCCGCCCCGGAATGGGAGGAGGCGAACCGCATGGTGCGCGACGCGGTCGAGTACTACAGCGAGCAGTGGTACCCTTACCCCTATCCGCACATCACCAGCATCGAAGGCCCGATCGAGGGGATGGAGTATCCCATGATCACCTTCGATCCGCGCGCGCCGAGCCGCGAGGAGCGCCAGTGGGTCCTGGCCCACGAGCTCGGCCACCAGTGGATGCCGATGATCGTCGGGTCCAACGAGCGGCTCTACCCGTGGATGGACGAGGGCTTCAATACCTTCATCGACCTCGCCAACGCGGCCCGGTACTTCAAGGGCACCGCGTACGGCGACAGCATCGAGGTCCACCCGCTGCACCTCTATCCCGACCACGCCATCGCGGACAGGGAGCAGCCTCTGATCAGCCGGCCCGTGGAGGGCCACGACCTGTTCTGGACCGGCTACCAGAAGCCGGCGCTCATGATGCAGACCCTGCGCTACGAGGTGCTTGGCAAGGAGCGGTTCGACCACGCCTTCCGCCAGTATCTCCGCGCGTGGGCCTACAAGCATCCGACGCCGGCGGACTTCTTCCGCCTCATGCGCGATGCCTCGGGGATGGATCTGGATTTCTTCTGGCGGGACTGGATCTACACGACCGCGCGGCTGGACCAGGCGGCGGATTCGGTGGGCATGGCCGACGGGACCCAGAAGGTGTTCCTGTCGAACCGCGGCATGATGACGCTGCCGCTCGAGATGGACCTGACCTATGCGGACGGGACCACGGAGCGGGTACGCCTCCCGGTCGAGATGTGGAATCTCGGACCCAGGTTCGCGTATCGTGTGCGCGGGGGCCGGCAGGTGACGGGTGTGCTGGTGGATCCGCGGGCGGCGCTGCCGGACATCGACCGAAAGAACAACACGGTTCGCCGGTAGCGGCGGCGCGCTTCTCGAGCGGTCCTTTCCCTTCGGATCACCCCTGTGCCTGCCGCACCAGCAGCAGGTCCGTGATGTTGTCCAGCGTCAGCAGCCCGACCAGCGCGCCTCCCGCATCGACCACCGGAAGCGCCGGCAGCCCGCTTGCCCGGAGACGCTCGAGCGCCTCCTGAAAGCCGAGCGTCGGCGGCACGGTCGGCGCGGACGGCGTCATGGCTTCGGCTACCGTCGAGCTCGGCCCCCCGCGGCTCAGCCCGCGGATGAGATTGTCGCGCGTCAGGATCCCCTCGGTCCGGCCGAGATTGTCGACCACGGGAAACTCGCGCTGATCGCCCGCCAGCAGGAGCTCGACCGCATGCGCCAGGGTGGCGTGGATCGGAACGGTGTGGAACTCGGTCACCATCATCTGGGAGACCTGCAGCCCGCGGCCGGCGATCCGGGTGGTCACCGCGCTGGTCTCGGCGCCCGCGCCGAGGAAGATGAAGAAGGCGACGAGCATCCAGAGGGGCGCGCTGAGAGCCAGGCCTACGAGGCCCAGCGCCACCGCGAACAGCTGTCCGACCACCCCGGCGATCCGCGTGGCGCGAACGAGCCCGAGCTTCCGCGCCAGGAGCGCGCGCAGCACGCGGCCGCCGTCCAGGGGAAACGCGGGAATCAAGTTGAAGGCGAGGACCATCAGGTTGGCGACGAGCAGCCGTCCGGCGAACGGGACGTCGGGGGCCATGGGGTCTCGCAGCAGGATGGCATCTCCCGAAAGCGCCACCACGGCCGCCAGGGCCAGCACGATCGCCAGCGTCACCGCGGGTCCCGCGAGCGCGATCAGGAACTCCTGCCGCGGCTCCTCGGGGATGCGCTCCAGCCGCGCAACCCCGCCGATGGGCAGCAGGATGACGTCGGGCGTGCGGACGCCGAAGCGCCGCGCCATCAGGATGTGGCCGAACTCGTGGAGGAGAATGCAGAGGAAGAAGCAGACGAAGAACAGCGTATCGCCGACCGCTGCGGCCGCGCCCGCGCTCTCGAACGCCGCGTACGCGATCCACGCCAGCAGCAGGAGGAAGGTCACGTGGACCTTGACCTCGGTGCCGGCGATCCGTCCAATCGTATACGACCACCGCATGACCGCGCCCCTCCCCTCACCCCGCGGCAGGCGGAGCGTGCCGAAAGATATACCGGCGGAGGGCGCGGCCCGCGCCGCGGGTCAGCCCGCGATGCGGAGCGTCAGGGGCACGCGCTGTGCGAACGGCATGGCCGGGGCCGCGGCGCAGACGGCCACCGGGTCATCCAGCAGCTCCCGCACCGGATGGCGCTCCGCCCACGCGGCGAGCGTGCGGCGGAAGATGATCTGCGCCTCGACGGATGGGAGACTGAAGTAGCGGACGTAGTGCATGATGGCGTCGTCCGCGCTCATCTCATCGCCGAGCAGGGCCACCACTTCGAGCGCCATGGCGACGTGGGTTCCCGCGACCGCCTCGTCGGAGACCGACGCGGCCATGCGGCAGTCGAGACTCAGCTCGTCCAGGTGGTGCGACCGCCGGCGCAGGGCGTCGATCACCTGCTCGGGACGCAACTGGGCCCAGCCGCCGAGTGCGCGGGCTTCGGGTTCCGTGACGTCTCGTGCCGTCGGCGCCAGGGCGATCAGCGCCCGGGCGCGGACGGTCTGTTCCATGGCGTGCGGGACGCCGACCTCGCGGAAATAGCGGTCCAGCGCGTCCTCCACGCTCATGCGGCCCCGAAGCCGGCGGACGAACTCGGTGGCCTGCAGGCGGTAGGTATCGGCAAGCGACTCGAATGCCTTGGCGTACAGCACCTGCAGGCGGAGTCGCAGCGGCTGCGGAAATCGGCGAGTCGCGATCAGACTGGGCGCGGCCATGGTGCCCCCCCTTCTACGCTGAGGTAGTGCACTTTCTGAACGTCAGATGCCTGGGCGGTACGGCCTCCCCGAGGTGCGAGGATCATGCCCGTGGCACGCCTGGACGTCGCCCGCTACCGACACCGGAAGCGCTTGCAAGTATTTCATTTACGGGGTGTGCGAGGGCCTGCAGATCGGGGTTTTGACACCGGGTGTGGCGCTCGCGCTACTGGTCCGGAGCGGCACTTTGGCACCGCGGCCCCGCGGTTCGGGCGACCTTGCTCTCGGGGAGGAATTCCACCCGGGACCGCATTACATTTGCCCCTCGCCCTCTACGCGGGAGTCTCGCCATCGCCACCACCGTCGCGCCCCCGGCCTGGACCACCAAGGACGCCGAGAAGCTCTACAACATGAGCGGCTGGGGCCTGGGGTATTTCCGGGTCAGTCCCGAGGGGCACGTCACCGTGCATCCCGACGCCAACCGCAAGCGCGGACTCGATCTCTACCAGCTCGCGATGGATCTGAACGCCCAGGGCGTCGGCCTCCCGCTGCTGCTGCGCTTCTCGGACATTCTCCGCAGTCGGATTCACGCCCTGGCCTCGGAATTCCAGAGCGCCATCAAGGAGTTCGGCTACGGCGGGACCTACACCACCGTCTATCCGGTGAAGGTCAACCAGCAGCGCCACGTGGTCCAGGAGATCGTCGAGTTCGGAGCGCCGCACGGCGTCGGCCTCGAATGCGGCAGCAAGCCCGAGCTGCAGGCCATCCTCGGCCTCAACGAGAGCACCAACCACCTCATCGTCTGCAACGGCTACAAGGACGAGGAGTTCATGCGGCTGGCGCTGATGGGCCAGAAGCTCGGGCACACCGTGATGATCGTGCTCGAGCAGCTCACCGAGCTCGAGGTGCTGCTCAAGGTGGCCGACGAGATGGGCGTCACCCCCACCGCCGGCGTGCGGGTCAAGCTCGCCACCGAGGGCTCGGGCCGCTGGGCCAAGAGCGGCGGCGAACGCTCCAAGTTCGGGCTCGGGGCGGTGGAGCTCATGCGGCTCCTCGATCAGCTCGACCGGCTCGGGCGGAAGGACATCCTCAAGCTGGTGCACTTCCACCTGGGCAGTCAGATCACCGACATCCGGTACGTGAAGGCGGGACTGGAGGAGATCGGCCGGTACTACGCCGAGCTTCGGGGGATGGGCTTCGACCTGACGCACGTGGACGTGGGCGGGGGACTGGGCGTGGACTACGATGGCTCGCGCTCGACCCGGCCGGCGAGCATGAACTACTCGATGCGGGAATACGCCAACGACGTCGTGTATACCATCGGCGCCGTCTGCCGCTCCGAAGAGCTGCCGATGCCGCACCTCATCTCGGAGTCGGGCCGGGCGATCACCGCGCACCACTCGCTGCTGCTGATCAACGTCATCGACGTCGAGTCCCAGATCGAGCCGGTGGCGCCGCCGCCGGAGAAGGACACCCACCCGCTGCTGGTGGAGATGGCCGATAACCTGGACGGGCTCAGCGCCGACCGGGTGGAGGAGGTCTTCCACGACGTCGTCTTCGCCAAGGAGCGGGCCCAGGAGTACTTCGCGAGCGGCGTGTTCTCCCTCCGGGAAAAGGCCAACGCCGACCTGCTCTACCTGGTGACCCTCAACGCGCTGCAACGGGCGATGGGGGACGAGCGGGCCCAGTTCCCCGAGATCGCGGCGCACATCGACGCCGAGCTGGTGGACCGGTATTTCTGCAACTTCTCGGTGTTCCAGTCGCTGCCCGACAACTGGGCCATCGACCAGCTCTTTCCGATCATGCCGATCCACCGCCTGCTCGAGCCGCCCACGCGGCGCGGCACGCTGCAGGACGTGACCTGCGACTCCGACGGAGTCATCGACCGCTTCACCGGCGGGCGCAAGGGCAAGCCGTCACTCGAGCTTCATCCGGTGCTCGAGGGCGAGCCGTACATCCTCGGCATCTTCCTCACCGGCGCCTACCAGGAGATCCTGGGCGACCTGCACAACCTGTTCGGCGACACCAACGCCGTGCACGTGCGCCTGAACGATCAGGGGTACGAGATCACCGATCTGGTGCACGGCGACACCGTGACCGAGGTGCTGAACTACGTCCAGTTCCACGCGTCCGACCTGCTGGCCACGTTCCGCCGGAAGGTCAACGCCGCGAAGGATCTGTCCCGGCAGGATGCGAACAGCTTCATCGCGGACTACGTGGCGGGGCTGGAGGGGTATACCTATCTCGAGGGGGATGTGCCGGTGGGGTAGACGAAGCGCCGAGTCGTGCAGATCTCGATCTACGACTCCTCCGCCTCGTACTGGTCCTTGAGCCTGCTCACCACCGCCGGATCCGCCAGCGTCGTCGTGTCGCCCAGCGCCCGCCCCTCCGCGATGTCCTTGAGCAGCCGTCGCATGATCTTCCCACTGCGGGTCTTGGGGAGATCCGCCGAGAAGAAGATCTCATCGGGCCGCGCAATGGCCCCGATCTTCTTGGTCACGTGCGCCTTCAGATCGTCCTTGAGTTGGGCGGACGGCTGGTGCCCGTCCTTGAGCGTGACGAAGGCCGCCACGGCATGTCCCTTGAGCTCGTGCACCCGGCCAACAACGGCCGCCTCGGCCACCGCCGGATGGTCGACCAGCGCGCTCTCGACCTCCATCGTCCCGATCCGGTGTCCCGCCACGTTGAGCACGTCGTCCACCCGCCCGAGGATCCACCAGTAGCCGTCCTCGTCGAGCTTCGCGCCGTCTCCGGTGAAATAGCGGCCGGGGAAGCGGCTCCAGTAGGTCTCACGGTAGCGCTCGTCGTCGCCGAAGATGGTGCGGAGCATCCCGGGCCAGGGCTGGGCGATGGTGAGAAACCCGCCGCCGGCATCCAGCTTCTCGCCCTTGGTGTCCACCAGCTCCGGCACGATGCCGGGGTAGGGAATCGTGGCGGAGCCGGGCTTGGTCGTGACGACGGCCGGGAGCGGGGTGATCATGATGCCGCCGGTCTCGGTCTGCCACCAGGTGTCCACGATGGGACAGCGCTCCTGACCGATATGCTTGTGATACCACATCCACGCTTCCGGATTGATGGGCTCTCCGACGGTGCCCAGCAGCCGGAGGGTGCCCAGGTCGTGGCGCTCGGGGTGCTCGGTACCCCACTTCATGAAGGCCCGGATCGCGGTCGGCGCCGTGTAGAGGATCGTGACGCCGTACCGTTCGACGATGCGCCAGAAGCGGTCCCGCTCGGGCCAGTCGGGGGCGCCCTCGTACATGAGCACGGTGGCGCCATTGGCCAGCGGCCCGTAGACGACGTAGGAATGCCCGGTGACCCAGCCGATGTCGGCGGTGCACCAGAACACGTCCCGGTCCTGCAGGTCGAACACGTGCTTGGCCGTGGACGTGACGTGCGTGAGATAGCCGCCGGTCGTGTGAACGATGCCCTTCGGCTTCCCCGTGGTGCCGGACGTATAGAGGATGAACAGCAGGTCCTCGGCATCCATCTGCGCGGGGGGGCAGAGCGCAGGCTCCGCCTCCAGCAGCCGGTGCCACCACTGATCGCGACCTTCCCTCATCGGGGCCAAGGTCTCGTCGCCTTCCCCCGCGGATCGCCGCCGGACGACGATGCAGTGCCGGATCGAGGGCGTCTCGGCCATGGCGTCATCGGCCATGCGCTTGAGCGGCTGGATCTGGCCCCGGCGATAGCCGCCGTCGGCGGTGACCAGGACGACGGCCCCGGCGTCGTTGATCCGGTCGCGCAGGGCTTCCGCGGAGAATCCCCCGAAGACGACCGAGTGGACCGCCCCGATCCGGGCGCACGCGAGCATCGCGACCGCCGCCTCGGGCACCATGGGAAGGTAGATCGCGACCCGATCTCCCCTGCGGACGCCGAGCCGCTTGAGCGCGTTGGCACAGCGGCCGACCTCCCGAGCGAGATCCCAGTAGGTCATGACCCGGCGGTCGCCCGGCTCACCCTCCCAGATGATGGCGGCCTTGTTACGCCGCTGGCCGCGGAGGTGGCGGTCCACGCAGTTCACCGTGGCGTTGAGCTTGCCGCCGACGAACCACTCGGCATGGGGCGGCTTCCAGTCGAGCACCTTGGTCCACAGCGACATCCAGTCGAGCGCGCGGGCCTGGTCCTCCCAGAATTGCTCCCAGTTGCGACCCGCGGAGTAGAGGGCGGCCGTGCTGGCGGCGCGCACCGCGAACTCGGCGGTGGTGGCGAAGCGCCGCTTCTCGGAGAGCAGCGTGTCGATCTGGTCGCTCATGATACCTCAGCGCTTGTCGATCGGGACGAACGGCCGCTCGTCGTGGCCGGTGAAGATCTGGCGCGGGCGCGCGATCTTCTGGTCCTTGTCGAGCAGCATCTCCTCCCACTGGGCCAGCCATCCCGGCATTCGCCCGAGCGCGAACAGCACGGTGAAGTACTCGGTCGGGTAGCCCATCGCCTGGTAGATGAGCCCGGAGTAGAAGTCCACGTTCGGATACAGCTTCCGCTTGATGAAGTACTCGTCCTCCAGCGCGATCCGCTCCAGCTCGAGCGCGATCTCCAGCTTCGGGTTGAGCCCGGTCTGCTCGAAGACCTCGTCGGCCACCTTCTTGATGAGCTTGGCCCGCGGGTCATACGACTTGTAGACCCGGTGCCCGAAGCCCATCAGCCGGCCGCGGCCCGCCTTCACCTCTTCGATGAACTTGGGGATGTTCTTCTTGTCGGCGATCTCGTCCAGCATCTGCAGCACCGCCTCGTTGGCGCCGCCGTGAAGCGGCCCGTAAAGGGCGGCGATGCCCGCGCTGATGGCCGAGAACGGATCCACGTGCGAGGAACCGACGGCGCGGACCGCACTGGTCGAGCAGTTCTGCTCGTGGTCGGCGTGCAGGATCAGCAGGATCTCGAGCGCGCGCTGCAGCACCTTGTTGGGCTTGTGGACCCCGCCAATACTGAACGTCATGTTGACGAAGTTGCCGATGTAGTCGAGATCGTTGTCCGGGAAGACGAAGGGCAGGCCGCGCGAATGGCGGAACGCGAACGCGGCGATGGTCGGCGCCTTGGCCAGCAGCCGCACCTTCTGGAGGTAGCGGTTGGCCGGGTCGTGGATGTCCTTCGCGTCGGGATAGAAGGTCGAGAGCGCGCCGACCACGCCCAGCAACATGCCCATCGGGTGGGCGTCGTAGCGGAAGCCCTCGAGGAACTTGGTGATGTTGGTGTGGACGTAGGTGTGGAACCGGATGGTGTCGGTCCACTGCTTGAGCTGCGCCGCGTTCGGCAGATCGCCCTCGCTCAGGAGGTAGGCGACCTCGAGAAACGTCCCCCGCTCGGCGAGCTGCTCGATCGGGTAGCCGCGATAGCGCAGGATCCCCTTGTCGCCGTCGATGAAGGTGATGGCACTCCGGCAGGCTGCCGTGTTCATGAACGCGGGATCGTAGGTCATCAGGCCGAAGTCGTCGTCCTTCACCTTGATCTGGCGGAGGTCGGTGGCCCGGATCGTCTCGTCCTCGATCGGAACCTCGAAGGTGCGGCCGGTGCGGTTGTCCGTGATCGTCAGCGTCTCTTTGGCCACGAGCCTGCTCCTCCGTGGGTACCGCGACTCAGGGGTGGGCGTGTAACGGGCTTCCGAGTATAACTTGATCCGCGTCCGCTCCGCCACTCGAATTTCACTGGAGAGTGCGTCTGTCCAAGCCCGTGCCGAGCCTCGCCTTCCGCGCCGCTGGCGCACTCGTGGGACTGGCGTCCGGCTGGTCGCTGGCGCGGGGCGGCGGCCCCGACGGAAGCCTGGACCTGACGTGGATTCTGGTCGAGGAGCTGGCCGCCGGGCACCGCGATCTGCAGTCGCTCGCCCACCGCTGGGTCGCGCGCCATCGGTCCGACTCGAGCGACATCGACCCCGAGACCGCAGCCGCGCTCGCTCATCTCGCCCGCCACGACGCGCCGCCGTCTCGGGCCGCGGGGTCGGGAAGCGACCCGCTCGTGCGCGCGCTCCCGGTGGCCCTCGCCGCGTACGACGCGCCGCGCACGCTCGTGAGCGCCACCTACCATATCGCCGCGCTCACGCATCCCGAGCCGCTGGTGGCGTGGTCCGCCGTCGCCGTGAACGTCGCGCTCGCCCGGTTCCTTCTCGGCAAACGCGACTTCGTGCCGGACGTCGTCGAGGCGCTTCGAGCCAACGAGGTGCCCGACGCCCTGCTGGCGGCGGTGCGACGGGTGCCGCTGCCGGCCGCGGCCCCGCCGACCGAGAAGGCGTCTGCCCCCGGCCTGGCCCTGGACGATGCCGAGGCGGCACTCCGGCTGGCGTACCATGAGCCCGTGCTGGAGCGCGGGCTCCGCGGGATCGCGGCGGCGGGCGCGCGGGCGGCCGGCCGGGCCGGACTCGCCGGCGCGCTCCTCGGTGCCCGCGTCGGCGTCGGGGCCATTCCCGATGCCTGGACCGCGCGGGTCGACGGTGGCCACCTGGAGTCCCTCGCGGCTCGGCTCGTCCGGGCCGATCCGGCCGCGGCCGCTGCTGTCCCTGAATCTCGAGGCGGGTGACCCACGTCATCCTCACCGAGGATCCATTCGCGTCTTCCTGAGCGTCAGTCGCCTTCCGGGCCCGAGCATTCGGGTCGACCGGGAGGACGAGGCCTCACCACACGGACCCTGAGGAACACAGATCCCATGTCCCGACCCATGCTCGCCCTGGCTCTCCTGTTCGTCTGCCCCATCGCGCTTTCGGCGCAGACCGCCGTCGATACCACTGGTGCCGGGGCCCTCATTGCCCAGGCGATGGACCACTCCGAAGTCATGGCCAATCTCCGCCAGCTGACCGACGTCATCGGGCCGCGGCTCTCCGGTTCGGTCGCAATGCGCCGGGCCAATGACTGGACCGCGGAGCGATTCCGGACCTACGGCCTCACCGCGACCCTGGAGCCGTACACCTTTGGCGTCACCTGGCAGCGGGGGACCGCGGCACTCCGGCTGGTGGCCCCCTTCACCCGTGAGGTCACCGCCCACAGCTGGGCCTGGACCGTGGGCACCGGCGGCAGGACGCTGAGCGGCCCGGTGGTGGTCGTCGATCTCTCCACGCCCGACAGTCTCGCCGCGTACAAGGGCAAGGTGCGCGGCGCGTGGGTGCTTCCCCGGACCGCCTATCCGACCTGGAACCCGGACGGTCCCATCATGACCGCCGAAGACTCCGCGCGCCTCGCCGAGACGCTGCGCCTCCGGAGCCTCGCCACGGCGGACACCTCGGCGCCGGCGGTGCGGGCGCGGCGGCAGTTCGGGATCGACCTCCCGTACGTCCTCAAGGCCGCCGGCGCCCTCGGCACGTTGGTGGATGGCGCCAAGGAGCACGCGTTGATGACGATGAGCGGCTCACCCAACCGGGTGTCGCCGCTGCCGAACCTGGTGATCAGCCACGAGGACTACGCGATGCTGGAGCGGCAGATCATCGCCGGGGCGACCCCGCGGCTGGAGGGGCGGGTGGAGAACACGATCGGGCGGGTGCCGGTGCAGCAATGGAACACGGTGGCGGAGATCCGCGGCAGCGAGCGTCCGGGGCAGGTGGTGATTCTCGGCGCCCACCTGGACAGCTGGGACCTGGGCACCGGCACGACCGATAACGGCACGGGCTCGATGGTGGTGCTCGAGGCCGCGCGCGTGCTCGCCCGGTCGGGACTCACGCCGAAGCGCACCATTCGCTTCATCCTGTTCAGCGGGGAGGAGGAGGGACTCCTGGGCTCGCGCGCCTACGCGGCCGCGCACGCCGCCGAGGCGGACAGCATTCAGGCAGTGCTGGTACTCGACAACGGCACGGGCGCGATCCGCGGGCAGGCGCTGCAGGGGCGCCCCGAGCTGGAGGGCCTCTGGCACGCCCTGCTCGCGCCGGTGGCCGCTCTCGGCGCCGACAGCGTCCGGAACGCGAGCAAGTCCGGCACGGACCACCTGAGCTTCCTGCCCTACGGCGTACCCGGGTTCAATTTCGATCAGCTCCCCCGAGGCTATAACCACACGCACCATTCGCAGAGCGACACCTACGACAAGGCCGTCCCCGGCGATCTCAAGCAGGCCGCGGCCGTCATGGCCGTCACCGCCTACGGGCTGGCCAACCTGCCGGACCTGCTCCCGCGCGGTCCGAAGCAGGCCCCGGAGGAGGTGCCGAACAAGCCGTCGGCGGGGGTGGTGACGACGAACTGAACCCAGGGAGCGGTGCCGGAACGCCGAAAGGGGCATGCGTCGTCGCATGCCCCTTTCGCTGCCCCGAGGGCAACGGTTCTCCGCCGCCTCCGGCGAGCCCTACGATCTCGCCGGAAGCGTCACGCTGCAGGTGGTGTCGAACCCGCCCCGCGTGTTGTATACCGTGGTCACCGTCAGCCGTTGCGGCCGGAGCACGCCGAAGAGGTCCTCGGCGATCTTCGCCGTGGCGTGCTCCTGAAAGATCCCGACGCTGCGATAGCTCGTCACGTAGTACTTGAGGCTCTTGAGCTCGATGCAGCGGTCGCCGGGAACGTAGACGATCCGCAGCGTCGCGAAGTCCGGCAGCCCGCTGTACGGGCAGACCGGGCTGAACTCGCGCGTCTCCGTCACGATCTCCTGCTCGGGGCCGGCATACTCGAAGGTCTCGAGCACCGCCACGTCCACCGTCTCGGGTCCCGTGAAGGGAATCGTCCTGCCTTCCGCGATCGCCATCCGCTGCTCTCGTTGAGAGGTCGCCAGAAAGATGGCCGGGCCTACCGCTCCTCCGCCAGCCGGGCCATCCCCTGCTCGAGCCAGGTGTGCTCGTTCCGGATCACCTGCTGCGCCACGGCGTAGGCCGCGAGATCGTCGTTGTCGAACACCGCGGCGAAGCGGTCCTCGATCCGCCGCCGGGCCTGCCGGCTGAAGAGCTCGGCGAGCTCGACCGGGCCCTGGTTGGCCGGATCCTTGGCGACCATCGTCTGGGCGCGGCTGCAGGCCGCCGTGATGGCCAGCAGCTCCGCGCCGATCTCCACCAGCCGGCCGAGCACGGCCTGGCGCTTCTCGAGCTTGGGCCCGAACCGCACCATGCAGTGGAACAGCGTGCGGGCGAGCTTCCGGCTGGCCCGGTCGACGAAGCGCACGTGGGTCGCGAGCGGGCCGAACTCCCCGTAGCCGAGCCGGCCGCGGAGCCCGAACCAGAGTCGCGGATACCACGTGGCGTAGAACAGGCCGGACCGCGCCAGCGCCGACAGCTTCTCTCCGGCGGTCGTCTTCGGGTCGATCAGCGCGCCCGCCACCTTGAGGTGGGTGTCCACCGCCTCGCGGGCGATGAACAGCCGCATGATCTCGCTCGATCCCTCGAAGATCAGGTTGATCCGGAAGTCGCGCATCATGCGCTCGATCGGATCGGGCCGCTCGCCCCGGCTCCGGAGGCTGTCGGTGGTCTCGTAGCCGCGGCCGCCCTTGATCTGCAGCGCGTCGTCGATGATCCGCCAGCCGACCTCGGTGTTCCACATCTTGGCCATCGCGGCCTCGAGCCGGATGTCGGTGCCGCCCCGGTCGGCCATGAGCGACGCGAGATCCGCCACCGCCTCCATGGCGAAGATCTCCGCCGTCATCCGCCCGATCTTCTGGGCGATGGCGTCGTGCTTCCCGATCGGCTGGCCCCACTGCACCCGCTCGGCGGCCCAGCGCCGGACGATCTGGAGCGCCCGTTTGGCGCCCGCGACCGCCGAGGCGGGCAGCGTGAGCCGGCCGGTGTTGAGGGTGATGAGCGCGAGCTTGAGGCCCTTGCCCTCGCCCCAGAGGACGTTCTCGACCGGCACTCGCACGTTGGTGAAGCGGATGATGCCGTTCTCGATCGCCTTGAGCCCCATGAAGTGGAGCCGCTGCACGACTTCGACGCCGGGCCAGTCGGTCTCGACGATGAAGGCCGTGATCTTCTTGGGCCCGGTCCGCGCCATCACGACCATCAGCTCGGCCACCGTGCCGTTAGTGCACCAGAGCTTCTCGCCGTTCAGGACGTAGTGCGTGCCGTCCGCGGACAGCACCGCGCTGGTGGCCATCGCCGCGGGATCACTCCCGACGTTCGACTCGGTGAGCGCGAAGGCGCTGATGGCGCCCTTGGCGAGGCGCGGGAGGTAGCGCTCCTTCTGCTCGGGGGTGCCGAAGATCTTGAGCGGTTGGGGCACGCCGATCGACTGCGCCGCCGAGAGCAGCGCGGTCAGGTTGCCGTCGACGCTGGTGACCATGCCGATCGCGTGGGTGTAGCCGGTCTGGCTCAGGCCGAGCCCGCCGTACTCCTGGGGAATCTTGATGCCGAAGGCGCCGAGCTCCCGGAGCCCCTGGATCACGTCGGCGGGAATCTTGCCCTCCCGGTCGATCCGATCGCTGTCGACCCGCTCGACGAGGAATCGCTCCAGCCGCTCCATGAACGGCCGGGCGCGCTCCACGTCGGCGGGATCCATGGCGGGGAAGGGGTAGACGAGCTCGAGTCGGAACGAGCCCTCGAACAGCTCCCGGACGAAGCTGGGTGCCTGCCACTCCTGCTCGCGGGCGCCCTCGGCGACCTCGCGCGCTTCCTGCTCGGTCGCGAGCTCGGTGCGCGGCGGTTTGACGGGAGGCGTGAGGACGTCAGTCATGGCTCTCGGTCTCGGTGAGGGTGGCGGCGCCGTGGGCGGTGAGCCCGCGAAGCCCGTGGCGCACGAGGTCCATGACGTGGCGTTTCCTGCGCTCGAGGTCGTCGAGGGTCTCGAGCTGGACGCCGACCGCGGGGGCCACCGTGCGTGCGTGAATGAGCGGGAACCAGCAGAGCGAGATGATGCTGAGCAGCAGCTGCGCCGCCTCGCCCGACTCGGCGTCGTCGAGGCCCAGCTCGGCACTGATCGCCGCGAGCGCCTCCTGGCCGGCGGACAGGTGTCCCGCGCCTTCGAGCTGCATGGCGCCGCTCAGGGCCTCGCGCTCGATGAGCCGGATGAAGTTCGGGCGCGCAGCGAGGAAGTCGAAGTAGTCGGACACGGCACCGGCGAGGATGGCTTCGGGGGCCTGGCTGCTGGCCAGGGCGCGCGCCCGGCCGGCCCGCACGGCCTCGCGGACCTCGCTGAAGGCCCGCTCGAGCACCGCCCGGTAGAGCTCGGCCTTGCTGCCGAAGAAGTAGCCCGGCGTTCCCCGGGAGACCCCGGCGGCCGCACCGACCTCGGTCAGGCTGGCGGCGTCGTAGCCCCGCTCGGCGAACAGGCGCTCGGCGGCGTCGAGAATCGCCGCCCGCGACCGGTCGGCGTTCCGTTCCTTTTCCTTCTCCAGGCGCTGGGCCATGTGCGGGGCTCCGAGCCGTGGGTGGCTTGCTTGCTGTTCAGCAAGTTATGGCAGCGATCGAAAGCCCGCAAGAGGGCGCGCGCCTCAAGGGCTTGCCCGGCGCCCGCCGGCCTGGTCCCGCCGGACCGTCAACCGCTTGCCTTTCACCGTTGTAGCTCGGAGGGCGGCGATCACTTGGTCCACCAGATCCTCGGGCAGCTCCACCAGGCTGAACCGGTCCGCGATCTCGATCGCCCCGATCTGCCGCCCTTCGATCCCGGCCTCGTTGGTGATGGCGCCGACCAGGTCGGCCGGACGCATGTTCGCTTTCCGGCCGGCGCCCACATAGATCCGCGCCATCCCCGCGCCGGGGCGCGCCACGCCCGTGCCGGCCCGAGCGCCCTTCGCCCGGGGTGGCCTGGGGGCCGGCGGGGCCTGCAGGAGCGGGATGTCGGCCTCCTCCCTCTCCTCCCCACCGGTTGCTGTGTGCGCCAGCCGGACGGCCGCCATGGCGATGTCCATCAGGTCGAATTCGTCCGACAGCGCCTCCACCACGACCCGATAGCCGTCGAGATCGCCGGCGGAGATCAATTCGGCGAGGGCCGCTCGCGTGACGTCGAGCCGCCGAGCCCGCACGTCGACCACGGTGGGGACCGCCGCGATCTCGATCCGCTGCTTCGTGGCCAGCTCGATGTTGCGGAGCAGCCGGTGCTCGCGCGGCTCCGCGAAGGTGATCGCCACGCCCTCGCGTCCGGCCCGACCCGTCCGCCCGATGCGGTGGACATACGCGCCCGGCGAGGCCGGCACGTCGTAGTTGACGACGTGCGAGAGCTGGTCGATGTCGAGCCCTCGCGCGGCGACGTCGGTGGCCACCAGCAGGTCCACCGCGCCGGCACGGGTCCGCTTCATGACCCGGTCGCGCTGCTCCTGGCTCATGCCCCCGTGCAGCGCCTCTGCGCGGTAGCCGCGACCCGCGAGTGTTTCCGTCAGGGTGTCCACCTCTGTCCGCGTGCGGCAGAACAGGAGCGCGAGGGTCGGCGTTTCCAGGTCGAGGACCCGGCCCAGCGCGATCAGCTTCTGGGCGCGGGGCACCAGGTAGGCTGTCTGGCGCACCTTGGGCAGCACCCCGGCGCGTCCCTTCTCTCGCCCGATCGATACCCGCACCGGATCCCGGAGCTGCCGCTCCGCGATCTTGGCGATGCGGGGCGGCATCGTCGCGGAGAACAACGCCGTCTGGCGCTCCGCCGGCGTCGCGTCGAGGATCAGGTCGATCTCCTCGGCGAAGCCCATGTCGAGCATCTCGTCGGCTTCGTCGAGCACCATCGCCTGCAGGTCGGACAACACCAGGGTCCCCCGGCGCATGTGGTCGAGCGCGCGGCCCGGCGTGGCGACGACTACGTGGACGCCGCGCCGCAGCCCGCGGATCTGCTGATCGAACGGCGCTCCGCCGTAGATGGGCAGGACGCTGGTGCCGAGCGGCCGCCCGTACCGGTGAAAGGCCTCCGCCACCTGCATCGCCAGCTCGCGCGTCGGAACCAGGACGAGGATCGCCGGCCGGGATGGCTGCGCCGCCAGGCCGGCGGAGCGCTGGAGCAGCGGCAGGGCGAACGCGGCCGTCTTGCCGGTCCCGGTGGCCGCCTGCCCCAGCAGGTCCCGTCCCTCGAGGAGCGGCGGAATAGCCTCGCGCTGAATGGGCGTGGGCTCCTCATATCCCAGCACCGTGAGCGACGCGATCAGGGACGGACTCAGGCCCAGCTCGGCGAAGGTGGTCATTCGGGGCAATCTAGGCTCGGAGCCGGGAAATGGTGCGGCGGGGAAACCAACGAGCCATCCGGCCGACGACGTGAAGCGAGCCTGGCGGTGAGTCGTCCCCGCCAGGCTCGCTTCCGATCACCGCCGGTGCTCGTTCCCGCCGGACGCGCCTACGCGCTCCGGCGCGCCGGGACCAGCTCCGGCTCCACGCTGGCCGTCCGTAGGTAGGCGTCTCGCGCGGCGGCTACCAGGCCCGCCGAGTCCTTCGGGGCCACCTTCCGGAACAGCGGGACGAACTGCTCCCACTGGACGAGAATCCGGCGTGCCCGGGGGCTGGCCGTCTTCTCCTCGTGTTCCCGGATCAGCCGCTGCAGGAGGGCGAGATCGGCGTCGTCGAGGGCCGGGAGCTCGACCATGTCCTTGTTCACGCGGCTCTCGAAGGTGCCCGCCTCGTCGATCACGTAGGCCACCCCGTTCGACATTCCCGCGCCGAAGTTGCGGCCCGCCCGGCCCAGCACGACGACGATCCCGCCCGTCATGTACTCGCAGCAGTGATTGCCCGCGCCCTCGATCACGGTGATCGCGCCTGAGTTGCGCACCGCGAACCGGTCGCCGGCCTGGCCGGCGGCGAACAGCTTGCCGGCCGTCGCGCCGTACAGGATCGTGTTGCCGATGATGAGGTGCAGGTGCGAGGCATCCGCGTAGGCGGCCCGCCGGAACGGCCGGATGATGAGCTCTCCGCCGCTCAGCCCCTTGCCGACGTAGTCGTTCGCCTCGCCCTCGAGCTCCAGGTGCATGCCCCGGCAGGTGAACGCGCCGAAGCTCTGGCCGGCGCTGCCGGTGAAGCGCAGCCGCACCGAGCCGATGGGAAGGCCGGCATCGCCGTGGCGCTCGGCGATGGCGCCCGCCACCCGCGCGCCGACGGCCAGGTGGTGGTTGTAGATCGGGTAGTTGCCCGAGAACGGCAGGCCGCTCTCGAGGTACGGCTCGAGGTCGGTCAGGATCTCCGCGTCGAGTGAGATCACGCCGGGACGGTCGTTCCGGTCCACGGTCCGTCGCAGGACCGGTGTGCCTCCCCGCGTCGGCACTTCCACCGTGGGCGCGGCCAGCAGCATCGAGAGATCGAGCATCTGCGCCCGCGGCACCTCCGGCCGCTCGATGCGCTGCAGCAGGTCGTTCCGGCCGATGACCTCGTCGAGGCTGCGGAAGCCCATGCCGGCCAGGATCTGGCGCACCTCCTCCGCCAGCAGCGTGAAGTAGGTGATGACCTGGTCGGGCGTGCCCTTGAACTTGGCCCGCAGGTCCTCGCGCTGGGTGGCGATGCCGGTGGGACAGGTATTGATGTGGCACTGCCTGGCCATGGCGCATCCCATCGCCACCAGCGGCGCCGTGCCGAACCCGTAGGTCTCGGCGCCGAGCAGGGCCGCGATGACCACGTCGCGCCCGGTCTTGAGCCCGCCGTCGGTGCGCACTTCGATGCGGTGCCGGAGGCCGTTCCGGACCAGCGTCGCCTGGGCCTCGGCGAGTCCCAGCTCCCAGGGCGATCCCGCGTGCTTGATCGAGCTGAGTGGGGACGCCCCGGTGCCGCCGTTGTGGCCCGCGATGAGCACGTAATCGGCGTACGCCTTGGCCACGCCCGCCGCCACGGTGCCGACGCCGGTCTCGGAGACCAGCTTCACGCCGACGCGCGCCCGCGGGTTGACCGTCTTGAGGTCGTGAATGAGCTGCGCCAGGTCCTCGATCGAATAGATGTCGTGGTGCGGCGGCGGCGAGATGAGCGACACCCCGGGGACCGAGTGCCGGAGCCGCGCGATGAGGTCGGTCACCTTGTGCGCCGGCAGCTGCCCGCCCTCGCCGGGCTTGGCGCCCTGGACGATCTTGATCTCCAGCTCCTCGGCGCGGGTGAGGTACTCGGTGGTCACGCCGAACCTGGCGCTCGCCACCTGCTTGATGCGGTTGTCGGCGCGGTCGCCGTTGGCGAAGCCGTGGTAGTTGTGCGGGTCCTCGCCGCCCTCGCCCGAATTGGACCGGGCGCCCATGCGGTTCATCGCGATGGAGAGGGTCGCGTGCGCCTCGGGCGAGAGCGCGCCCAACGACATGGCCGAGGAGATGAAGCGGGTGCGGATCGCCTCCGCCGGCTCGACCTCCTCGAGCGCCACCGGCGTCCCCTCGCGCACCGCCAGCAGGTCGCGCGGACCGGCCGGGCGCCGGTTGTCGTTCTTGATCAGGAAGCCGCCATAGGCCTCCGAGCCGTTGTCCTTGACCGCCTGCTGGAGCGCCACGACGATCGGCGGGGCCCAGCCATGGTCCTCGCCGTCCTTCCGGAAGCGCACGCGTCCGTGGTCGGGCAGGGAGGTCCCCGGCGCCTCGCCCGCCTCGGGATACGCCGCGTGATGCCGCGCGAGCACGTCCTCAGCGATTTCCTCGAAGCCGATGCCACCGATGGGCGACGCCGTGCCCGAGAAACAGGACGTGATCACCTCGTGGCCGAGGCCGAGCACCTCGAAGATCTGGGCGCCGCAGTACGAGCTCAGCGTGGAGATGCCCATCTTCGAGAGGATCTTGAGCAGCCCCTTCTCGGCGGCCGCGCGGAAATGGGCGCGCGCCTCGGGCGGTGCCGGACGGGGCGCCGTCTCCGCCTCGCGCTCGCGCCGCGACAGCTCCCGCTCGCCGCTGAAGAGCCCATCGAGCGTCTCGAGCGCCAGCCAGGGATGGACGGCCTCCGCCCCGTAGCCGATGAGGGTGGCGAAGTGGTGGATGTCGAACGCGTCGCCCGCCTCGGCCACGAGGCCCACGCGCGCGCGGAGGCCCGTGTGCACCAGATGCTGGCGGATGGCGCCGACGGCAAGCAGCATGGGGATCGGCGCGTGGGTCTGGTCCGCGGCGCGGTCGCTGATCACCAGGATGTGGGCGCCGCGGCGGGCGGCGCGCTCGGCGGCCCGGCGGAGCGCCGTGAGCGCCGGCCGAAGGCCGTCCGTGCCGCGGGTCGTGTCCCAGACCGCGTCGAGGGTCACGGTGGAGAAGCCGGCCACGTTCCGGAGCGCCGCCATCTCCTCGGGCAGGAGCACCGGGTGCTCCAGCCGAAGCATCCGGGCGTAGCTTGGGCGCTCGAGCAGCGGAGAGCCCCGCCGGCCGAGGTGCATCCGGAGCGACATCACCATCGCCTCGCGGAGCGAGTCGATCGGCGGGTTCGTGACCTGGGCGAAGCGCTGCCGGAAATAGGCGTACAGGCTCTGGGGCACCGCCGCGAGCGGCGGAATGGGCGTATCGTCGCCCATGCTCCACACCGGGTCGGCGCCGGTGCCGCCCATGGGCTCGAGCACGAGCCGGAGATCCTCGAAGCCGTAGCCGAAGCTCCGCTGGGCCCGGGTGAGACCCTCGCCCCGGTGGACCGGCGGCACGCGTGCCGGGTCGGGTACCAGGGTGGCCATGTAGCGGGCCACCCAGCGCGCGTAGGGCCGGCGGGCGGCCACCTCACGCTTGGCGTCGATGTTCCGGATGACCTCGCCCCGCCTGGTGTCCACCACGAGTACCTCGCCGGGGCCCACCTTGCCGCACTCCACGACCTCGCGCGGATCGAGGTCCACCAGCCCCACCTCGGAGCCCGCGACCACCAGCCCGTCGCGCCGCACCTTGTAGCGGCAGGGGCGAAGGCCGTTCCGGTCCACCGCCGCGCCGGCAGACACGCCGTCGGTGAAGGCGAGGGCCGCCGGGCCGTCCCACGGCTCGAGCACGCACTGGTGGTATTCGTAGAACGCCTTCACCGCGGGGTCGAGGTCGGCGTACTTCTCCCAGGCCTGCGGGCACCATCATCATCGACGGTATGCACCACGTCGCGGCCCGAGCGCACGAGCAGCTCCATGGCGTTGTCGAGGCTGGCGGAGTCGCTGCCCTCGCGCCAGATCACGTCGCGCAGCCGCTCGATCTTCTTGCCCCAGACCGGCGACGCGAGCATCGGCTGCCGCATGGTCATCGCGTTCCGGTTGCCCCACAGCGTGTTGATCTCGCCGTTGTGGGCCAGCAGCCGGAACGGCTGGGCCAGCGGCCAGCTCGGCAGCGTGTTGGTCGAGTAGCGCTGGTGGAAGATCGCGATCGCGCTCTCGTACTCCGGATAGCGGAAGTCGGTGAAGAACGCGGGGAGCTGGGTTCCGGTGAGCAGTGCCTTGTAGACGATGGTGCGGCAGGAGAGGGAGCAGACGTAGAAGCCGGGCAGATGTCCCGCTCGTCCGCCCGTCGCTCCATCTCTCGTCGCGCGAGGTAGAGCGCGCGCTCCCACGCGTCCTCGTCCGCCGCCAGCGCGGGCCGGCCCACCAGCACCTGGCGGATCACGGGGCACGACGCCAGCGCGGTGGGCCCGAGCGCCGCCGGATTGGTGGGCACGTCGCGCCAGCCGAGGAAGGGCATGCCGTCCTCCGCGAGCACCGCTTCGATCATCGCCACCGCCTGCGCCCAGCGCCTGCGGCTCGCGCGGCAGGAAGAACGCGCCGACGCCGAACGGCAGGCCGGGCTGCAGGTGCAGGCCCAGCCGGTAGGCGTCGCGGTAGAACAGCCGGTGCGGGGATCTGGGTCAGGAGGCCGGCGCCGTCGCCCGAGTTGTCGGTCGAGGCGGCGCCGCGGTGGGCCACCCGCGCGACCGCCTCGAGCGCCATGGCCACGACCTCGTGCGAGCGCGCGCCCGAGGCGCTGCGCCACGAAGCCCGACGCCGCAGGCGTCGTGCTCCCGGGTGGGATCGAGCGCCGTCGGACGGCGGCGGTCGGCGGCGTGTCGGGGATCGGCGGACGGGAACCGGCCGGGTGGATCCGCTGCCCAGTGGCGGCCATGGTGCCTCCTGCGGTTGGCGCCCCTGGCGGCCGGAGAGGCCGATGCGGGGCAAGCAAAAGGCCCGCTCCTCACTGGGAGCGGGCCGGGAGATCGTGCGCGAGAACGCGCTGCCTACCCGGTCGCTCCCGTGGAGCGGACGAGATTAATGAGAACGGCGACCGGGGCAAGGCGTGCGCGTTTCATGAGTCGTATTATTATGCACTGCGATGAATGCGTCAACGGCGCTTCGCCCCACCTTGACATCCCCCCGGTCAGCGCGGGTTAGCCTGCTTAGATAACCGGCCGTGCCGTGTCACTCGGCCGTCGTCGTCACCTGCTTCGGGATCCCATGATCATGCTGCCAGCCTCGCGCTCGTCGTCGTCCTCCTTAGCCTCCTGCTTACCGTCCTTATTGGTGAGCAAGGGGTCCGCGGCGTGCCGATACGAGCAACGTGAGACAGTAGCAGCGTCTCCACCGAATGCTCCGGCGCCGCGGACCCGAAGGTCCGCGGCGCTTTTCGTTTTCACCCTTCACCGCGACCGAAAGCGCTATGGCACTCACCGACGTCCTGATCTTCGACACCACCCTGCGCGACGGCGAGCAGGCTCCCGGCAACAGCCTCTCGCCCGAGGAGAAGCTCCGACTCGCCCGGCAGCTCGACGCGCTCGGCGTGGACGTCATGGAGGCCGGCTTCCCCGCGGCCTCGGAGGGCGACTACCGCAGCGTGCGGGAGATCGCCGCCGAGATCCGCCGGCCCGGTCATCGCCGCGCTGGCGCGCTGCCACGAGCGGGACATCGAGCTCGCCGGCGAGGCGCTGCGTCCCGGCGGCGCGCGGCCGGCTCCACGTGTTCATCTCGACCTCCGACCTGCACATCCGGGAAAAGCTGCGGACCACGCGGGAGGAGGTGCTGGCGCGGGCGCGCGCGGCGATCCGCCGGGCGCGCCAGTACACCGACGACGTCGAGTTCTCCGCCGAGGACGCCAGCCGGACCGATCCCGACTTCCTCTGCCGGGTGGTGCAGGCCGCGATCGAGGAGGGCGCCACGCACGGTCAACCTGCCCGACACCGTGGGCTACGCCATGCCGGCGGAGTACGGCGACGATGTTCCGCGACGTGCTGGCGCGGGTGCCGGGGGCCGAACGGCGTGGTGCTGAGCGCCCACTGCCACGACGACCTCGGCCTGGCGGTGGCCAATTCGCTCGCCGCCATCGCCGCCGGCGCCCGGCAGGTGGAGTGCACCGTCAACGGGATCGGCGAGCGGGCCGGCAACGCGGCGCTGGAGGAGATCGTGATGGCCAGCCAGGTGCGCGGCGCCGGCGCTGGGCTTCCGCTGCAACGTCGAGTCCCGGGAGATCTACCGCACCAGCCAGCTGCTCTCCTACCTCACCGGCAGTGTTCCCCCAGCCCAACAAGGCGATCGTCGGGCGCAACGCCTTCGCCCACGAGGCCGGGATCCACCAGCACGGGATGCTGCAGAACGGCCTCACCTACGAGATCATCCGGCCCGAGATGGTGGGCATTCCCCGCTCGACCCTGGTGCTGGGCAAGCACTCGGGGCGGCACGCGCTGGAGCGCCGCTTCCGCGAGCTGGGGTACGAGCTGACCGAGCTGCAGCTGGCCGAGGTCTACCGGCGAGTTCACCGCGCTGGCCGACCGCAAGCGCGAGATCCTCGACGAGGACCTGCTGGCCCTGCTGCACGAGAGCTTCCACGACGCGCCCGAGGAGTACCAGCTCACGCCACCTGCGGGTGGTCTGCGGCAGCGTGACGCCCGACCGCCGAGGTGCGGATGACCGGACCGTGGGCCGGCGAGCGCGCGGCGCGCGGGACCGGCGACGGGCCGATCGCGGCGGCCTTCACCGCGATCAGCGAGATCCTGGGCGGCAGCTCGAGGTCCTGAGCCTCGCGCTCCGCTCGCTCACGCCCGGGGCGCGACAGCGTCGGGCCAGGTGTTCCTCCAGGTCAAGGTCGACGGCAAGTCGCTCTCGGGCCACGGCGCCTCGACCGACATCGTCGAGGCCAGCGCCCGGGCG
The DNA here is from genome assembly GCA_963840215.1 of uncultured Gemmatimonadales bacterium. Taxonomy (GTDB): domain Bacteria; phylum Gemmatimonadota; class Gemmatimonadetes; order Gemmatimonadales; family GWC2-71-9; genus CAVVWJ01. The sequence goes on from CAWIYG010000003.1 coordinate 96,130, forward strand.
CTGGTGCACGCGCTCAACAAGGCGCGCCACGCGGACCGGCTGGAGGCGAGCTCGCTCAACTCCGTCTACCTGTGGGGCGTGTAATGGGACGGAGCTGAGCCTTACCGGCTCCCAGATCCTCTGCCGCGCCCTGCTGGAGGAGGGCGTGGACGTGCTCTTCGGCTATCCCGGCGGCGCGATCATGCCGTTCTACCACGCGCTGCCCGAGTATCCCGGCCTGCGCCACGTGCTGGTGCGCCACGAGCAGGCGGCGGCGCACGCGGCCGACGGCTACGCCCGCGCCACCGGCCGCGCCGGCGTGTGCGTCGCCACGTCGGGGCCCGGCGCCACCAACCTGGTGACCGGTCTCGCCACGGCGCACATGGACAGCACGCCGGTGGTGGCGATCACCGGCCAGGTGCCCGCGCGCCATGATCGGGCGCGACGCGTTCCAGGAAACCGACATCATCGGCATCACCCAGCCGATCACCAAGCACAGCCGGCTGGTCGAGGACGTCGAGGAGCTGGCCGAGGCGGTGCGCGAGGCCTTCGCGGTGGCGCGTGGAAGGCCGGCCGGGCCCGGTGCTGCTCGACGTGCCGAAGGACGTGCAGAACCAGAAGCTGGACTACGCCGGCGGCCCCGACGGCGGCGGCCGAGGCGCCACCGGACGCCGGCGACGGCCTGGCGGCCGCCGACGCCGACGGCGCTGGTGCGAAGCCGCGCGGCTCATCAGCCGGGCCGAGCGGCCGCTGATCATGGCGGGCCACGGCGTCATCCTGAGCGATGCCTACGACGAGCTCCGGTACGCTGGCCGAGCGCACCGGCATCCCGGTGATCACGACCCTGCTCGGGCATCAGCGCGTTTCCCGAGGTCGCATCCGCTGCACCTGGGCATGCCCGGGATGCACGGCGAGGTGCACGTCAACCGCGCCATCCAGCAGGCCGACCTCATCGTCGGCGTCGGGCTCCGGTTCGACGACCGGGTCACCGGCAACCTCGCGGCCTTCGCCCGCGGCGCCAAGGTGATCCACATCGAGCTCGACGCCGTCCGAGATCGGCAAGAACGTCCCGGTGGCCGTCGGCCTGGTGGGCGACGCGCGGGCGATCCTGCGCGAGCTGCTCGAGGCGCTCGATCCGCGCCACTGCGAGGCCTGGCGCGCGGAGATCGAGAGCTTCGTCCGCCCGCGGGTCGAGAGCTTCAAGGGCGGGCTCTCGGCCGAGGGGATTCTCGGGGCGCTGGAGCACGCGAGCCGGGGCCGCTGCACCGTCGTCTCCGACGTGGGACAGCACCAGATGTGGGTCGCCAAGCTGTTCCGCTATCAGCGGCCCAACACCCACATCACCTCCGGCGGGCTCGGCACCATGGGCTTCGCGGTGCCGGCCGCGATGGGCGTGGTGATGGCCCGGCCGGGGGAGCCGGTGTGGGCGATCTCGGGCGACGGCGGCTTTCAGATGAACATGCAGGAGATCGCCACGATGGTGCAGGAACGGATCCCGGTGAAGATGGCGATCTTCAACAACGGGTACCTGGGCATGGTGCGGCAGTGGCAGCAGTTCTTCCACGGCCGGCGCTACTCGGCCACGCCGATCTGGAGCCCCGACTACGTGCGCCTCGCCGACGCCTACGGCATCCCGGGCTGGCGCGTCGAGCACGGCGACCAGGTGGACGCCGCGCTGCGCGGCGCGCTCGACCACGACGGTCCGGCGCTGATCGAGTTCCTGATCGAGCAGGAGGCGAACGTGTTCCCGATGATTCCGCCGGGCGCCTCGCTCAGCGAGCCGATCGAGTCGGAGGCGGTCACGGTATGACCCTGACGCGCGCCGTGACGGTGCTGCTGGAGGATCGTCTCATCACATTCACCCGTGCCGTCGGGCTGCTCCGGCGGCGGAACCTGCCCGTGCGCAGCCTCGCCGTAGGGCCGACGGTGACGCCGGGCGTCTCGAGACTCACGATCATGATCCAATCCGACGAAGCGACGGCCGAGCGGGCCGTGCAGCAGCTGCAGAAGCTGGTCGGCGTCCGCGCCGCGGCCGCCTTTCCCGCGCGCGACGGGGTGACGCGCGAGCTCGCGCTGGTCAAAGTGCGTGCCTCGGGCGAGCGCTACGGCGAGCTGCTCGACGTGGTGCAGCTCTACCATGCCTCGGTCGTGGACGACAGCCCCGAGGCGATCATCGTCGAGCTCACCGGATCGGAGGCCTTCGTGCTCTCCTGCATCCGCGCGCTCGAGCGGTTCGACGTGCTGGAGGTGGCGCGCAGCGGCGCCGTCGCACTCGAGCTGGGACTGACCGATGCCGGCGCCCGGGTGCCGGCCAACATCTAACGAGAGACGGAGTCATGACGACCGATCCCGTGCGCGTGCACTACGACGCCGATGCCGACCGCGGCCGCCTCGCCGGCCGGACCTTCGCCATCATCGGCTACGGCAGCCAGGGGCACGCCCATGCCCTCAACCTCCGGGACAGCGGCGCCAAGGTCGTCGTCGGCCTCCGGAAGGGCGGCGGCTCCTGGGACAAGGCCAAGGCCGCGGGGCTCGACGTGCGCACCGTCGCCGAAGCCGCGGCGGCCGCCGACGTCATCATGATGCTGACCCCCGACCAGGACGGCCGGGCGATCTACGAGGGCGGCGTGGCCCAGGGCCTCACCGCGGGCAAGACGCTGATGTTCGCCCATGGCTTCAACATCCACTACCGCGAGATCGCGCCGCCGGCGGGCGTGGATGTCTCGATGGTCGCCCCCAAGTCGCCCGGACACCTGGTCCGGAGCGAGTTCGAGGGAGGGCGCGGCGTGCCTGGGCTGGTGGCGGTGCACCAGGACGCGAGCGGACAGGCCCTCGCCAATGCCCTGGCGTACGCCTCGGGGATCGGCTGCACCCGGGCGGGCGTCATCGAGACCAGCTTCCGCGAGGAGACCGAGACCGACCTCTTCGGCGAGCAGGCGGTGCTCTGCGGCGGCGTCACCGCCCTGGTCAAAGCGGGCTTCGAGACCCTCACGGCGGCGGGCTACCGGCCGGAGATGGCCTACTTCGAATGCCTCCACGAGCTCAAGCTGATCGTCGACCTGATGTACCGTGGCGGGATGCAGTTCATGCGCTACTCGATCAGCGATACGGCGGAATACGGGGACTACACCCGGGGCCCGCGCGTCGTCACCGAGGAGACCCGCGCCGAGATGAAGCGGATCCTGGACCAGATCCAGAACGGCTCGTTCGCCCGGGAATGGCTGGCCGAGAACCGGGCCGGGCGCCCCAATTTCGACCGGATGCGGCAGGCCGACCGCGACCACCCGATCGAGCGGGTGGGCGCCGAGCTTCGCGCGATGATGCCGTGGTCCGAGGAAGGAAAGGCGGCCCAGCGGGCCGCTGTGGAGCCCCGCGCCCCGGGCGCGCGCAAGGCGGCGACCGTCTCGTGACGGTGCCACGCACCCTGTTCGAGAAGGTCTGGGACGCCCACGTCGTCGACGTGCCGGGGGCGCCGCCCGGGGGTCCGGCCCTGCTGTACGTCGACCTGCACCTCGTCCACGAGGTCACCTCCCCCCAGGCGTTCGAGGGGCTCCGGCTGGCGGGGCGGCGGGTCCGGAGGCCCGACCTGACGGTGGCCACCGTCGACCACAACGTCTCCACCGGCGACCGGCGGCTTCCCATCGCGGACCAGATTTCGGCCCGGCAGGTGGCCGCGCTGGTGCGGAATGCCCGGGAGTTCGGGGTGGAGCTGTTCGACCTCGAGAGCCCGGAGCAGGGCATCGTGCACGTCATCGGGCCGGAGCTGGGGCTCACCCAGCCCGGCATGGTCATCGTCTGCGGCGACTCCCACACCTCCACGCACGGCGCGTTCGGGGCTCTGGCCTTCGGCATCGGCACCAGCGAGGTGGAGCACGTGCTGGCCACCCAGTGCGTCGTCCAGTCCCGGCCCCGGACGATGGAGATCCGGTTCAGCGGTCTCCCGGCCGCCGGCGTGACCGCCAAGGACCTGATTCTCGCCGTCATCCGCCGGATCGGCACCGCCGGGGCGACCGGGCACGTCGTGGAGTACACCGGCGAGGCCATCCGGGCGCTCTCCATGGAGGGCAGGATGACGGTCTGCAACATGTCCATCGAGGCCGGCGCCCGGGCCGGCATGGTGGCCCCGGACGCCACGACCCTGGCCTACCTGCGGGGCCGGTCCCGGGCGCCTGCGGGCCAGGACTGGGATCGGCTCAGCGTGGCCTGGGCCTCGTTGGGCTCCGACGCCGGCGCCGCGTACGACGCCACCGTGGAGGTCGACGCGGCAGCCCTCGGACCCCAGGTGACCTGGGGAACCAGCCCGGGGATGACGGCCGAGATCACCGAGCTCGTGCCCGATCCGGCCGACCAGTCGTCCGCCGCCGACCGCGAGTCGTTTACCCGCGCGCTCGAGTACATGGGACTGCAGCCAGGGACCCCGCTCGAAGGTCTCAAAGTCGATCGGGTATTCCTCGGTTCGTGCACCAACGCCCGGATCGAAGATCTGCGCGAGGCTGCCAAAATGGCGCTAGGTCGAAGAGTGGCGGGCGGAGTGCGCGCGATGGTGGTCCCGGGCTCACAGCTGGTCAAGGCACAGGCCGAGCGCGAGGGACTGGATCGCATCTTCACCGACGCCGGCTTCGAGTGGCGGAATCCGGGCTGCTCCATGTGCCTCGGGATGAACGACGACATCCTCGGTCCTGGGGAGCGCTGCGCCTCAACCTCGAACCGGAATTTCGAAGGGCGACAGGGCAGGGGAGGCCGAACGCACCTCGTCAGCCCGGTCATGGCAGTCGCGGCGGCGGTCGAAGGGCGTCTGGTGGACGTTCGGAGCTACATGCGGGGGTAAAATGCGGATTATGCACGCTGGTTTGGCCAACATGCATACTGATGTTGTTCTTTAATTGGTGGTGGTCGTCCTCTGGTAATAAAGCACTTGCAGCCTTTACCTCAAGTAATTTATTACCTACTAAGCCAAATTCATAGAATTTTTATCCAAAATCGTATGCAGCCCTTTAAAAAGCACACCGGACGCACTGTTTCGTTGCCCAGAGCGAACGTCGACACCGATCAGATCATTCCCAAGCAGTTCCTGAAGCGGATCGAGCGGACCGGCTTCGGTCCATCGCTATTTTTTGACTGGCGCTACTTGGCGGACGGTGCACCCAACCCGGATTTCGAGCTCAACCGGCCTGGGGCCGAGGGCGCCACGATCCTCATCGCCGGAAGCAATTTCGGGTGCGGCAGCTCGCGCGAACACGCGCCGTGGGCGCTCGGCGAGTACGGTTTCCGCGCCATCGTCGCGCCGTCCTTCGCCGACATCTTCTTCGGCAACTGCTGTCAAAATGGCTTAGTGCCCGTGGTTTTGCCAGAGGCCCAGATCCAGGAGCTCTTCCGGAAGGCTCAGGCAGCGACCGGCGGTTACGACCTGACGATCGACCTCGCGCGCCGCCACGTGAGCGACGGCGCGGGGTTCGAGGCCCCGTTCGAGATCGACGACTACCGGCGGGAGATGCTGCTGGAGGGGTTGGACGAGATCGGGAAAACCCTGCGGGACGAGGCGGCGATCGCGGCCTTCGAGTGCCGCCGGGTTGCCGCCGGGGTGCCGGCATGACCCGCTACACGATCGCCGTCCTGCCGGGCGATGGCATCGGGCCCGAAGTCACCGCCGAGGCCCTGCGGGTGCTTCAGGCGGCCGGCGAGCTGTTCGGCTTTGGCCTTGAGACCGCGGAGTATGCGGTCGGCGCGGCGGGCGTGGCGGAGGCCGGCGATTCGCTCCCTCCTCGGACCAGCGCCGCCGTCGGGCAGGCCCACGCCGTCCTCCTCGGCGCGGTCGGGCACCCGGCGCTCGCGGCCGCCGAGGCACGCCGGCGCCCCGAGGCCGGGCTCCTGGCGCTTCGGAAGCTGCTCGGCGCCTACGCCAACCTGCGGCCCGCCACGGTCCATCCGGCCCTGCGCCACGCCTCCCCGCTCCGGCCGGAGCGGCTGGACGGGGTGGACCTCCTGATCGTGCGCGAGCTGCTGGGGGGTCTGTACTACGGGGAGCCGAGGGGCCTCGAGCGCGGTTCCGCCGTGAACACCATGCGCTATTCGGTGGAGGAGATCGAACGGGTGGCACGGGTGGCGTTCGAGGCAGCCCGCGGCCGGCGCCGGCTGGTCACCTCGGTGGACAAGGCCAACGTGCTCGAGGTCTCCCAGCTCTGGCGCGAAACGGTGACCCGGCTGGCCGCCGACTACCCGGACGTCCGGCTCGAGCACCTGTACGTGGACTATGCCGCCATGCGCCTGGTGGCCCAGCCCGCGGCCTTCGACGTGCTCCTGACCGAGAACCTCTTCGGCGACATCCTGAGCGACGAGGCAGCAGTGCTCACGGGCTCCCTGGGCCTCCTCCCGTCGGCCTCCATCGGCGACGGACCGGGCCTGTTCGAGCCGGTCCACGGCTCGGCGCCCGACATCGCCGGCAGGGGCGTCGCCAATCCACTGGGTGCGATTGCCTCCGTCGCCATGCTGCTCCGCTACGGGCTCGGCCAGCGGGAGGCCGCCGACCGGATCGACCAGGCGGTTGCCGACGTCCTGTCTGCCGGAGCGAGAACGCCGGACATCGCGCGGCCAGGCGAGCTGACGGTGAGCACCCGGGAAATGGGGGAGCGGGTCGCCGCCCTGGTGCTGGGAGCGGGGGTCGCCTAGGTCGCCCTCCCCGCTCCGGCCGCCTGTTGGCCCGCCCGTTCCCACCACCACACCCACAGCGCCGCCCAGCCCGTGCCCACCAGCAGCCCCCCGACGACGTCGGAGGGCCAGTGCAGCCCCAGGTAGACCCGGGAGAACGCGATCAGGATCGAGAGCAGGGCCGCGGCCGCGAGGAGAGTCAGCCGGGTCGTGCGGGGCCACGGCGCGGCCCAGATGAGTGCCCCGAGACCGAAGACCAGCGGGGCGAGTGTCGCGTGACCGGACGGAAAGGCGTACCAGCCGCCCCCACGCATGAGGCGCGGGATGACGCGGGGCCGGGCCCGCCGGATGAGGAACTTGAGCAGGCCGTACATCGCCCAGCCGCTCAGCGCCGCGCTGGCGTAGCCGGCCGCCTCGGACCGGCGCCGGATGGCCGCGAGCCGGAAGCTCAGCAGCAACGCCAGTGGTATCTCGACGTGGCCCGAGCCGAGGACGCTCGCGACGCGCATGATCCGGGTACACCAGGGCGGCCGATGCGGGCCGAGCGCGAGCATCAGCCGGACGTCGAGCGCGTGGGTCCAGCCGAGCAGCACGGCCACGGTGAGTACGGCGAACAGGGTCAGGCAGACGAGCGCGATGAGGGCAGCCAGGTGGGCCCGCGCGGCCGACCGCGGACGGTCGACCCCCACGGCCTGCGGGGGCGGTGCGGCCACCTGCGCCGGGCTAGAGATCGGTCACCGCGCCCAGGCTGGCACTCGACACCTGGCGGGCGTACTTGTGGAGCACCCCGGCGGTATAGCGTGGCTGCGGCGGACGCCAGGCGTCGCGCCGCCGGGCCAGCTCGGCTTCGTCCACGCCGACGGCGAGCAGCCGCTCGGGGGCGTCGATGGTGATCGGATCGCCTTCCTCGAGCAGCGCGATCGGGCCGCCGACCGCGGCTTCCGGCGCCACGTGGCCTACCACCAACCCGTACGTTCCCCCGGAAAAGCGTCCATCGGTAATCAGGGCGACCGAATCGCCGAGGCCGGCGCCGATGATGGCCGACGTCGGGGCCAGCATCTCCCGCATCCCCGGGCCGCCGCGGGGGCCCTCGTAGCGGATCACCAGTACGTCGCCAGGCCGGATGGCGCCGGCCAGGATCGCGTCGAGGCAGGACTCTTCCGACTCGAAGATCCGGGCGGGGCCAGTGATCCGGGGCTGCTTCACGCCCGTGATTTTCGCGACCGATCCCTCGGGGGCGAGATTGCCGCGGAGCACGGCCAGGTGTCCCTGGGCGTAAAGCGGCCGCCCCCAGGGCCGGATGACATCCTGGTCGGCGCGCGGCTCGGCCGGCAGGTGCGCCAGCGTGTCGGCCATGGTCTCGCCGCTGATCGTCAGCTCCTCGCCGTGGAGCAGCCCGTGCCCGAGCAGCATCTTCATGACCTGGGGCACGCCGCCGGCGGCATGGAGGTCGGTGGCCACGTAGCGGCCGGACGGCTTGAGGTCGCACAGCACGGGAACGCGGGCCCGGATGGCCTCGAAGTCGTCGAGCGCCAGCGCCACGCCCGCCGAATGCGCGATGGCCAGCAGGTGGAGGACCGCGTTGGTGCTGCCGCCGAGCGCCATCGCCACGGCGATCCCGTTCTCGAACGCCCGCCGCGTGAGGATCTGCCGCGGGAGCAGATTCCGTCGCACGGCGCTCACGAGCACCTCGCCCGACCGGGCCGCGCTGTCGGCTTTCTCCCCGTCCTCGGCCGCCATGGTCGAGGAGCCCGGGAGGCTCATGCCCATGGCCTCGAACACGGACGACATGGTGTTGGCGGTGAACATGCCGCCGCAGGACCCCTTGCCAGGGCAGGCGTGGCGCTCGACCTCGAGCAGCTCGCGCTCGTCGATGCGGCCGGCGCTGAACTGGCCGACGGCCTCGAAGGCGCTGACGACCGTCAGGTCGCGGCCGTGCAGGTGGCCGGGCTTGATGGTCCCGCCATACACGAAGATCGCGGGGATGTTCATCCGGGCGATGGCGATCATCGCCCCCGGCATGTTCTTGTCGCAGCCCCCGACGGCCACGACGCCGTCCATGCTCTCCGCACTGCACGCGGTCTCGATCGAGTCGGCGATAACCTCGCGGGAGACGAGCGAGTACTTCATTCCCTCGGTTCCCATCGAGATGCCGTCGCTCACCGTGATGGTGCCGAAGAGCTGGGGCATGGCGCCGGCCGCGCGCACCGCGGCCTCCGCGCGCCGGGCGAGCACGTCGAGCCCCGCGTTGCAGGGCGTGATGGTGCTGTAGCCGTTGGCGATCCCGATGATCGGCTTGCCGAAGTCGCCGTCGTCGAAGCCCACGGCGCGCAGCATCGCGCGGTTGGGCGCGCGCTGCACGCCGGCGGTGACGGTATCGCTGCGAAGGGGGGTGGGCATGGGGATGAAATCTATACCGAGGCGCTCGTCATCTCAGCGGAACGAGGGGCCTGCTCGCCGGGTCGAACCGGGCAAGCAAGTCCCTCGTTGCGCCCGGAAGGCGGGCGCGCAGCCGAATGCCGGGCGTTCAGCGGCGCGCCGCCGTCCTCACGCGTCGTAGTACAGAAAGAACTCGTACGGGTGCGGCCGCAGGCTGATCGGCGCGATGTCCTTCGACCGCTTGAGCGTGATCCAGGTCTCGAGCACGTCGGGGGTGAAGACCTCGCCCTCGAGCAGGAACTCGTGGTCCGCCTCGAGTGCGGCCACCGCCTCCGCCAGCGAGCCCGGGACCGTCTGGATGCTCTTCTTCCGGTCGTCGTGCAGCTCGTAGAGGTCCTCATCGATCGGCGCGGGCGGCTCGAGCTTCCGCTTGATCCCGTCGAGGCCCGCCATCAGCAGCGCCGCGAATGCGAGGTAGGGGTTGGCCGTGGGGTCCGGCGCGCGGAACTCAATGCGCCGCGCCTTGGGGCTGCTCGAGTAGCACGGGATGCGGCAGATGGCCGACCGGTTCCGGGCGGAATACATCAGGTTGACGGGAGCCTCGAAACCGGGGACCAGGCGGCGATAGCTGTTGGTCGTGGGCGCGCAGAGGGCCAGGAGCGCCGGCGCGTGGGCGATGAGGCCGCCGATGTAGTGGCGCGCCATCTCCGAGAGCAGGGCGTACCCGCTCTCGTCGTAGAACAGCGGCTGCTCGCCCTTCCAGAGCGACTGGTGCACGTGCATGCCCGAGCCGTTGTCGCCGAACAGCGGCTTCGGCATGAACGTGGCCGTGTAGCCGAGGTTATGGCAGACGTTCTTGACGATGTACTTGTACGCCATCATCCGGTCGGCGGTCTGCACCAGCGTGCCGAACTTGAAATCGATCTCGGCCTGGCCGGCGGTGGCCACCTCGTGGTGCTGCACCTCGACCGGGATCCCCGCCTCGATCAGCGCGAGCATGATCTTCGAGCGCACGTCCTGCAGCCGGTCGGCGGGCGGAACCGGGAAATAGCCTTCCTTGTGGCGCGGGCGGTGCCCCAGGTTGGGCGAGCCGCCGTTGCGCCCGGAGTTCCAGACGCCCTCTTCGGCGTCGATGTGGTAGTAGCCCTCGTGGGCGTTCTGGTCGAAGCGCACCGAGTTGAAGATGAAGAACTCGGCCTCCGGTCCCCAGTACGACGTCGTGGCGATCCCCGTGGTCCGGAGATATTCCTCCGCCTTGAACGCGATGAAGCGCGGATCCCGGGAGTAGGGCTCGAGGGTCAGCGGGTCGTAGATGTCGCAGGTCAGCGAGAGGGTCGGCACCTCCAGCACCGGGTCCACGAATGCGGTGGACACGTCGGGGAGCAGGAGCATGTCGCTCTCGTTGATCGCCTGAAAGCCGCGGATGGACGAGCCGTCGAAGCCGAGCCCCTCCTTGATCATCTCCTCGTCGAGCGTGGCCGCCGGAATCGAGAAGTGCTGCCAGGTCCCCGGCAGGTCGCAGAACTTGACGTCCACGACCTTCACGTTCCGCTGCTTGATGAGGTCCAGGAGCTTGCCGACTTCGCTGGTCTGGGCGACGCGGCCGGGGGCTTTGGCGCGTGCGGTGGTGGCCATGGCGGTCTCTCGCGCGATCGAGGGTGGTTGGGGCGTGCCGGCCTCGCTCCGGGGGCGCCGGATGGCCTCGGGCCGAGTATACGAAGGGGGGCGTTCGGTGTCAAGTGAATTGTGCCAAAAGTGCAAATTGTGCAGCACATTGCTGGGCAGGTAGGCCGCTACGTGCCGCATTGAATGATAACATGTGCATAATGTGCACAAAATGTTGAACGACGCACGAGCACCTAGCCGCGCGCCGGCCCCCGGCCCGTCGGTGGCCTTCCCCCCACTTGGCCGGCGGTGACCCGCCGGAGCCTTCCCGCCGCCCGCGTTAGCCTTTAGTGTCTGCATTGTCCGTCGCCCTGGAGGCTCGCTGCCGCTGCTGGTCTGCTCGTCCTGTCGTGCCCCCCTCGCCGAGGGCACCGCCCACTGCCCGCGCTGCGGGCCGGGCAGCCTGGCGCTGCTCGGAAGCGACCACGGGCCCGCCGACCGGTCGCAGCTCCCGGACCGGAGCCATACCCTCGCCCGCGCGCTCGGCCGCCAGTATCGCGTCCTCCGGCTTCTCGGCCGCGGCGGGTTCGCCGAGGTCTACGAGGTCCGCGACGAAGACCTGCAGCGCCGGCTCGCGGTCAAGGTGCTCCGCGCCGACATCCCCTGGAGCTCGGCGACACTGGCCCGGTTCAAGCAGGAGGGCCGGGCGATCGCCCGGCTGAGCCACCCGAACACACTGCCGATTCACTTCGTCGGCGAGGCCGAAGGCCTTGTTTTCCACGTAATGCCGTTCTGCGAGGGCCGCACGCTGGCGGAGATGCTGCGGTCGGACGGCGCGCTCTCGGTGCCTCGCGCCCTCGCGATCGCGGAGCCGATCCTCAAGACCCTGCAGCACGCGCACGAGCAGGGCCTCGTGCACCGGGACGTCAAGCCCGACAACATTCTCATCGAGGCCGGCACCGGCCGGCCGCTGCTGGTGGATTTCGGGATCGTGAAATACGTCGACGACGGAGCCGCGGGTCATACCCAGACCGGCTACATCGTCGGCACGCCCCTCTACATGAGCCCCGAGCAGGCGCTCGGCCGCCACGACGTCGATGCCCGCGCCGACGTCTACGGGATGGGCGTGGTGCTCTTCCAGATGCTGACGGGCGCGCCGCCGTTCGAGGGCGACGACTCGCAGGAGATCGTGACCCGTCACCTGCACCAGCCGGTGCCCGTGGCCACGCTCTCCCGGGACCGGGTGCCCGGCTGGCTCTCGGCGGTCATCGTCCGCTGTCTCGCGAAGCACCCCGATGACCGCTACCCCAGCGCGCGCGCGGTGCTCGACGCGATCCGGGAGGGCCGAGCCTCGGGGTCCGTGCTGCCGGGGGCGGACACGCCGGGCGGCGCGGGCGGCTCGTCCGCGCGCTCCGAAGATGAAACGCCCACCTCCGCCATGCCGCGCCCCGAGAATCGACGGCCGGCCGGCCGGCGCCGCACGCTGGTGGCCGTTGGGCTGGTGGCGGCGGTGGGGGCCCTGTGGGCGTCGGTCCGGCCGAATGGCGCGCGCCCCGGCGCGCCGCCCTCGGGAGCGGCGCCCGTCGCAGCCGCCCTGGTCCTGCACAATCGCCTCACCGAGCCGATCGCCGTGACGCTGGGGGACACCGGGTTCAGCGTCGCGCCGCGCGACAGTCTCCGCCTCCCGCTGCAGGCTCGCGAGCCACTCGAGGCCCACTGGGCGATGGTGCGTCCCTCGGGCTCGGACGGACGGATGCTCGGCGGCGAGCTCGAGGGCAGCATCGTGCGCGACGAGGTGCGGGGCGAGGTGCGGGAGATCGTCGGCGCCGGGCCCGACGGCCGTCGGCGGTTCTCGCCGCTGCTGGTCAACGCCACGCCGCGGCCCATCCGCGGAACGGTGGTGAGCGGCCGGGATTCGGCTGACTGCGCGTGCTCCATCGCGCCCGGCGACTCGCTGCGGCTCGGCTACTACCTGCTGCTGCCCGGCAGCGGCGTCCGGGTGCACGACACCGCGCGCGCCACCGGCCGGTTCGATGCCATGGGGGCGGCGGTGGACTCGGTGAGCGGGGCCGTCGTATTTCGGGTGACCTCCGCTTCGCTCGCCCCGGCGGCACCGCGTGCCGCGCGGCGGACACCTCCCGCCCAGAGGCACGACCCCCTCAAGTCCTTTCTCCCCGTTCGCTGATGACGCTTGCCGCTGCGCCTCCGCCCGATCCGCGCGCCCAGGAGTTCCGGTTTCCGTGGCTGGCGCTCCTGCTCGTGACCCTGCTCGTCGCCGTGGCCGGAGCCGGCGTCATGCGCCTGCTTCGGCCGCGGCTCGCGTTCACCAACACCCTGGCGGGGCCGGTGCGGCTGGTCGTAGGGGAGAAGCCCCCGCAGATCGTGGCGCCGGGGGCGGAGGTCCGCATCGGCATCGGCCGCGGCGAGACCCTGGTGGCGCAGTGGGAGCTGGTCCGGCCGCTCTCGGCGGATGGCCAGCCGATGGGCGCGGAGGTGCGCGGGACGGCCGTCCTGCGTGGCCCGTCGGGCACCATGACCGTCGCGGCGAGGAGCCACACCGCCGACAACGCCTATTTCGCGCCGCTCATCACCAACGCCTCCTCGCAGACCCTCCGGGTGGTGGTGAACGCGGGCCTCCAAGGGGCCACCGACTGCGGCTGCGCCGTACGGCCCGGCGCCCGGCGGGTCTTCATCGGCTACTACCCCCTGTACCGGAACAGCACCGTGCGGGTGCGTGCCCCGGCCGAGACGGCGGCAGAGTTTCGCGACCTGGGGCCGCAGGTGACGAGCGCGGACGGAACGGTGGGGCTGCGGTTCGAGGACAAGGACCTGCGGGCGCGCTGAGGGGTGGACCGGGGCTCGAGCCGCTATTCTCCCTCGCGCAGGCGGCGCCTGACGCTCAGCGCACTGCCCGGCGTCACGGCGGCGAAGCCGAACTTCTCGCGCAGCTGGTCCACCGCGACCGAGAGGTCCCGGAGCCGGCGCCGGGCGGGCGGCTCGAACAGGTCGGCTTCGGCCGCGTGACCCAGATTGGTGGCGGAGATGCCGATGAGCCGGACGCCGCGATCCCGGCCCCGCACGTCGGCGAACGCCGCCCGGAACAGATCGCGAACCGTGGCGTAGAGCTCGCCGTCGAGATCGGTGGCGACCTCGAGCGTATGCCGCCGGGTGACGGTGTGGAAGTCGTCGTGCCGCAGCTTGAGGGTGACGGTGCGCGCCACCAGGTGCTCGTCCCGGAGCTGGCCCGCCACCCGCGCCGTCAGCAGCGAGAGCGTCGCCTCGAGCGTGGCCGGGTCGCGCAGATCGCGCGAGAGCGTCGTCTCCCGGCTGACCGAGCGGGGCAGCCGGCCTCCCCGAAGCGTAGTGCCGCCGTGGCCGTGCACCCGCCGCTTGAGGGCCCTCGCCTCGGGGCCGATCAGGCGCTCGAGCGCCGCCTCCTCCATCCGCTGTACCTGCCACACCTCCGCCAGCCCCAACTCTACCCAGCGTGCCGCCGTCTTGGGTCCCACGCCGGGCATCGCCTTGAGCGGCAGCCCGGCCAGGAAGCCCTCTTCCCAGCCGGCGCGCACCTCCATCAGGCCGCGCGGCTTGGCGGCGTCGGAGGCCAGCTTCGCGATCATCCGGTTGGGGCCGATCCCGATGCTGCAGTCGAGCCCGGTGTCGCGGGCGACCTCGTCCCGCAGCTGCTCGGCCATGGGCAGGAGGGACACGGGGAAGAGCCGCTCGGTCCCGGCGAAGTCGAGGTAGGCCTCGTCGAGCGACGCCATCACGACGGTCGGGCTGAAGCGCTCGAGCACCGCCCGCACGGCACGAGAGGCGTCCCGGTAGGCGGGGAAGGCGCCCTGGAAGAACGTGGCCTGGGGACAGAGCCGCACGGCCTGGGCGATCGGCATGCCGGCGTGGATGCCGAAGCGGCGGGCGCCGTAGGAGGCCGATTGCACGACGCCGCGCTGGTCCCGCCGTCCCCCCACGACCAGGAGCTCCACGTTGCGCAGCTCGGGGTGCCGCTGGCGGCACACTTCGACGAAGAACGCATCGAGGTCGACGTGGAGGATCCGGGCGCCCATGGCCGAAAATTACCCCGCTTCGGGGCCGGCCGGGGCCTGACGGGCCTGCAACCATCTGCACGGCTTGCGGTGCCGGACGCCGATGGCTTGTTTCACTCTGCAGTTCGTCGCTCTGGCCAGCCCGTTCCGCGCCAGTCGACCCACCCTCACACCCGCCGTTCATTCTGAGGAGACGTCATGCGTCGCATGCGTACGTTGCTCTTGGCCGCCGTCCTGGGCGGTGTCGCCGCCTGTTCGGACGACGCCGTGCAACCGGACACCAATTCGACCCCCGCCGAGATGTCCCTGCGGGGGTTGCGCGTTTCTGCCGGCCCGGAGCAGGTGATGCCCGGTGAGGTCATTGTGAAAATGAAGGCCGGCGTCGACGCGGCCACGCTGGGCAAGGCCCATGGCCTCGCGGTGAGCGGCCGCGGGTACAAGGACGCGTTCGTGGTGTTGAAGGGCTCGGTCGGCGCGGAGCATGCCGCGGCGGCGGCCTTGCGGAAGGATGCGCGGGTGGAGTACGCGGAGCCCAATTATCTCCGGCAACCGACCGCCATCAAGCCGGAGCTCTGGGCGTTCTTCAATCCCGGTGGGCTCAACATGAAGTTCACCACCGGGAAGTCCAAGGGGCAGCCGCTCCCCGCGGGGACGTACGCGTCCATCGCGGACGCCGACGAGGACAACATTGAGGGGTACGCGGCCGGCGGCGGTAATGTCGTCATCGGCAGCATCGACACGGGCGTGGATCCGACGCACCCCGAGTTCACCGGCCGCCTGATCCAGGGCCGGGACTGGTACAACAACGACAACGATCCGCGCGACGATGAGGGCCACGGGACCCATACCACCGGGACCATGGCCGGATCCACGGTGGGTGTTGCCGGCGTGGCGGGGGCGGCGCCGCACGTCAAGGTCTACGTCCAGAAGGTGTGCGGCCGCCGGGGGTGCCCGACCGCGGCCATCGTGAGTGCGATCCGGGCCGCCGCGGACTACAATACCGCCGTTGGACTGGGGAACGGTCCGATGGTCGCGATGAATCTCAGCCTCGGCGGCAGCAGCGAGTCCCAGGCGGAGAAGGACGCCATCGCCTACGCCGGCACCAAGAATGTGTTGGTGATTGCGACCGCGGGTAACAACGGGACGACCACCGTGGGTTGTCCTGCCTGCGACGTCAACGCCATTTCCGTGGCAGCCACGACCTGGCGAGACGAGCTGGCCTCGTACTCGAACTCGGGTTCCGGACTGGACATCTCCGCCCCGGGCGGCAACTGCTTCTCGAATACGACCTCGGAAGGCTGCATCTACAGCGCCTATCTGAATGGCGCCTACGAATGGATGCAGGGCACCTCCATGGCCGCGCCCCAGGTGACGGGAACGGCCGCCATTGTAGCGTCTAAGAATGCATCGCTCCGCGGTGTATCGCTCAGGGCCCGGTTGGAGTCCACGGCGGACGACAAAGGCACGAGCGGCTACGACACTAGATTCGGCAACGGCCGCCTCAACAGTTATCGCGCGGTGACCAACAGCACCCTGCCCGCGGGCCAATAGATCAAACGTATCGTCACGCAGGAAGTGCCAGCACGGCGGCCTCCAGGCCGCCGCGCTGCTTTTTCCCACCGCTGGCCATGGGCCCCTGCCATCCCGCCCCGGGCTCGCTAGCTTTCGCCCGTCGCAGCTCGCCGCGTTCGCTCCCGAAAGGACTTCCGCTCGATGCAGGTCGGTTTCCTCGGTCTCGGCGCCATCGGCACCCCGATGGCCGCCCACCTGGCCCGGCGGGGCCCGCTCATGGTCTGGAACCGCACCGCGGCACGCGCGACCGAGTTCGCCGCCCGCCACGGCGCCGTGGCCGTGGCGACACCGCGCGAGGCGGCGGCCGCCGATGTCGTCATCACCTGCCTCGGCACTTCGAGCGACGTCGCTTCCCTGCTCGACGGGCCGGACGGACTGCTCGCGGGATTCCGGTCGGGCGCCCTGTTCCTCGACTGCACGTCCGGCGACCCGGCCACGTCGCGTCGGATCGCCGAGCGGGTGGCGGCGCGCGGCGTAGCGTTCGCCGATGCCCCCGTGAGCGGCGGCACCAACGGGGCGGAGGCCGGCGCGCTCACCGTGATGGTAGGCGCCGACGACGCGACGTTCGCGCGCGCGCTGCCGGTGCTCGAGGCGTTCGGGCAGCGCATCGAGCACGTGGGAAAGGTCGGGGCGGGAGACGCGCTCAAGGCGGTGAACAACGCGCTCCTGGCGGTGAACATCCTCGCCGCCGGCGAGGCCCTGGCGGCGCTGGTCAAGGCGGGGGTCGCGCCGCGCACGGCGCTGGAAGTGCTGAACGCGTCGAGCGGACGCTCGTTCGTGAGCGAAGTGCTGGTGCCGGAGCGGGTGCTGACCGGCGCCTGGCCGCGGACCTTCCGCCTGGCGTTGCTCGACAAGGACGTCGGCATCGCGACCGACCTCCTCGCGCAGACGGGCGTGTCCGGGCCGGTGCTGGAAGTGGCGCATGCGCTGCTCGCCGCCGCCCGGGCCGAGCTCGGCGAGGCGGCCGACTACCTCGACCCCATCCGGCTCACCGAGCGGCAGGCCGGCGTGGAGATCCGCGGGTGACACCCACTTGCCGCGGTGCGCCGCTGTCCTCAGTTTCCGTCCACCTGCCCGGACAGAGCGCATGAGCGACTGGGGAATCACCACCAAGGTGCCCGCCGAGGTGCTGCTGGCGGAAGGCCTCGCCCTCGCGGGTGACCTCCACCTGTACGCGCGGCCGACGTATCCGCCCGGACCCGAGACGCCGCTGGAGATGCTCAACCGGCGGGACGTCTTCTTCGCGCTCACCCTGAACGGGGGCGTGACCTTCGTCAACAAGGCCCAGGTCGTGGTGGTGACCTGCCGGGGCCAGTCGCGGATGTCGGATCCCGATCGCCTCACTGCCGCCCGGCGCATCGAGCTCGAGGTGGTGACCCAGCCGGGCGCCGAGTTCCGCGGACAGGTGGTGGCGGAGCTGCCGCCCTCCCGCGGGCGGACGCTCGACTTTCTCAACAGCCCCGACGCCTTCTTCGAGCTGTGCGCGGACGACGTCAGCTGGTACTTCAACAAGTCGCGCGTGCGTATCGCGCGGCCCCTCGACTGAGACTGCCTGTGGCCCGGCTCGATCGACTGATCCAGGTGTTGTACGAGCAGCGCGGGGACGCGTTGCGGCTCGCCGTCGGCCAGCCGGTGACGCTCCTCGCCAACGGCTCGGCGCGGGCGCTCACGCGCGACCCGCTCACCGACGTCCAGATCCTCGCCCTCACCCGCGAGGTGGCCGACGCCGACGCCGCGTCGCGGCTCGGCGCTGCCGAGTCGCTCAGCTTCGGCTATCAGTCGCCGAGCGGGCAGGTCACGGTCGCGCTGACCCGCGACGGCGGCGCGCCCGTGGTCGAGGTGCGGACGGCGGGCCCGGCGGCGCCGGCCGGCGCCGCGGCGATCCCGGCGGGTGTCCCGGCCGGCCGGAGCGCCGCCGAGCTGGCCGAGGCCCGCGCCGCGTTGGATCAGCTTTTCCGCCGGCTGGTCGACGCCGGCGCCTCGGACCTGCACCTCCGCACCGGCCAGCCGCCGATGCTCCGGCGCCACGGCGAGCTGGTCCGCGAGGACCTCCCGGGAGTCTCCGCCGAGCGGCTCGAGCTGATGCTCCTCAGCATCATGTCGCCGCGCGAGGTCGGGGAGTTCCGCGAAACCGGCGATACCGACTGGGCCTACGAGATCGCCGACCTGGCCCGGTTCCGGTGCAACGCCGGGCGGGACCGGCACGGGCCGATGGCCGTCTTCCGCGTCATCCCGACGAGCGTCCGCACCGCCGACGAGATGGGCCTGAGCCGGGAGGTGCAGAACCTCTGCTATCTCACCAAGGGCCTCGTCGTCGTGACCGGGCCCACGGGCTCGGGGAAGAGCACGACGCTGGCGGCGATGGTGGACCTCGTCAACCGGACCCGCACCGACCACATCATCACCATCGAGGATCCGATCGAGTTCGTGCACCAGAGCAAGAAGTGCCTCGTGACCCAGCGGCAGGTGGCGGTGCACACCCGCTCGTTCAAGCACGCGCTCCGCGCGGCGCTGCGCGAGGACCCCGACATCATCCTCGTCGGCGAGATGCGCGACCTCGAGACCGTCTCGATCGCGATCGAGACCGCCGAGACCGGCCACCTGGTGTTCGGCACGCTCCACACGACGACGGCCGCGTCCACCATCGACCGCATCATCGACCAGTTTCCGCCCGACCGGCAGTCGCAGGTCCGGGTGATGCTGTCGGAGTCGCTGCGCGGGGTGATCTCGCAGACGCTCTGCAAGAAGATCGGCGGCGGGCGCGTGGCCGCGCGCGAGATTCTGCTGACGATTCCGGCGATCTCCAACCTGATCCGCGAGGGCAAGACCTTCCAGATCCCGTCGATGATGCAGACCAACCGCAAGGCCGGCATGGTGACGCTCAACGACGCCCTGATGGAGCTGGTGGACGCCAAGCAGGTGGAGCCCAAGGAAGCGTACATGAAGGCCGTCGAGAAGGCCGGGTTCGCCGCGGCGCTCAAGGCCAAGCGGCATGACGTCTCGTTCCTCGGCGAGGGATGACGCGGGGCGCCGGCCGCCCGAGCTGTCGCCGATTCTCGTACTGGTGAACCCCCAGGACATCGTCAACATCGCGAGCGCGGTCCGCATCGCGAAGAACTTCGGGATCGAGCGCATGCGGCTGGTCGACCCCGAGGTGTTCGATCCGTAGCGGATCGAAGGGATCGCCCACAACACGGCCGACTTCGTGGCCCGGATCGAGATCCTGCCCTCGCTCCAGGCGGCGCTCGCCGACTGCGTCTCGGCTTACGTGCTGACGGGCCGGGAGCGCGCGGCCAAGCGGCGGACGCTCCGGCCCCGCGAGGCGGCGGCCGAGCTGGTGCGGGAGCTGGCGCAGGGGCCCGTCGCGATCGTCGCGGGCCGCGAGGACAGCGGGCTCACCAACGCCGAGCTGGATCTCTGTCGCACGGTCGTCACCATCGCCACCGACCCGCGCCACCCGTCGCTCAACCTGGCCCAGGCGGTGGCGATCATGGCCTACGAGACCTGGAATGCCCGGGGCGGGGAGGCGTTGCCGCTCAAGCCCCCCAGGAATGCGGCCGCGCCGGCCACCTCGGAGCAGCTCGAGACGCTCTTCGCCGACTGGCACCGGGCGCTCTGGGCCATCGACTTCTTCAAGACCCGCCGATCGGAGAACGTGATGCGCTCGTTTCGGGAGATCGTCTTCCGCGCGGAGCTCGACGGCCGGGAATCGTCGCTCGTCCGGGCCATGGGCATCGAGGTCGTCCGCTACCTCGAGCGGGTCGGCGCGCCCTTCGCCGGCACGCCGCCGGCCGAGGGCGTCGCGTCCGGAGACGAGGGCGCATGAGCCGCAATCGGTCGAGCGCCTACTGGGCAGCCAACCGCTATGCCGATGAGGCGGCCGAGCCGCTGCCGGCCGCGCCCCTGCACGACCTGCCGGCCGCGCCCGCCGCGCGCTTCAAGGCACTGCGCGCGGGGCTGGCCGGGCTCGAGGGCGTTGCCGAAGTCGTGCGCTTCATGGGGACGAGCTGGCGCTGGGCCTGGGAGTATGGGGTCGGCAACCGCAAGCTCTGCTGGGTCCACGTCATCGGCAACGCGCTCTCGGTCACCTTCACCATGAGCGACTCGGAGGAAGACCGTCTCCGTCGCGCCGGCCGGGTGCCCGCCGATGTGGCGCGCGCCATCGCGGAGGGGCAGCGTACCGGCCCGCTCAGGTGGTGCTGGCTGCCGCTCGACGATCGTCGGGCGGTGGAGACGTTTCTCCGGCTCGCCGCCCGCAAGGCGGAATGGCTGGGCGAGCGTCCGGCGCCGCATCGGTCGCCGCAACTGCGGGCCCGGCGGAAGGCGTCCGGCGGGTCTCGAAGATTCCGAGTAAAGCAGTCGGAATGGATATTTGATCGGGTTGTGTACTTGGATGCGCGGACTATACTTCGGCGCGCCCTCGGCCGAGGGCGTTCGTGTGAACACGCGGTCAAGTGAATGATTTCACGAGTGCGCGGCGGGGCCTCTCTCTCAGCGTGGGATCGATAATGCGTACGATGGCTCTCGTGATCGGCGGCGTCGGTGCCACCGCACTCGCAGCCCTGCTCGCGATCGGTGGTGCGCCCGGCCAGGCGCAACAGCAGGCGAAGCCGGCCGCCGACTCGATCACCGCTCCCGTCATCAGCGACACCGGCTCGCTCAAGGGGCCGCGCCAGCCGATCTTCTTCCGCCACGACATCCACGCCGGCCAGTTCAAGATGCAGTGCCAGTACTGCCACTACTCGGTGGCGGTCTCGCCCGAGCCGGGCATCCCCTCGATGCAGACCTGCATGGGGTGCCACCTGGTGGTGTCCGGCGGCGACAGCTCGGCGAAGGCCGAGATCAAGAAGGTGCGGCAGGCCTGGACCGAGAAGAAGCCGGTCGAGTGGGTGCGGGTGCACTACCTCGCGCGCCACGCGCATTTCCCGCACCAGCGGCACATCAAGGCGCTCGGTCCCAACGCCTGCACCACCTGCCACGGCGACGTGAGCCGCATGCCGCAGGTCTTCAAGGTGAACAACGTCAACAATATGGGCTTCTGCATCACCTGCCACGTCGAGCGGAAGGTCTCGCGCGACTGCTCGGTGTGCCACTACTGATGTCCGCGAAGGATCTATGGCCCAGCGCATGACGCCCGACGAAGAGCCCGAGTCCACGATGGACCGCCGGAAGTTCCTGACGGTGGTCGGCGCGACGGGCGGAGGCGCGCTCGCGCTCTCCGGCTGCTCCACCAGCCGCGTCGAGAAGCTGGTGCCGTACCTGGTGCAGTCGGAGGATCAGATCCCTGGCGTGGCCACCTGGTACGCGAGCACCTGCACCGAGTGCGCGGCCGGCTGCGGCGTGCACGTGCGCACGCGCGAGGGCCGCGCCGTCAAGCTCGAAGGGAATCCCGAGCACCCGGTCAACCAGGGCAAGCTCTGTTCGCGCGGGCAGGCCTCGCTCCAGGGCCTCTACAATCCCGGCCGCATCAAGGCGCCGATGGCGCGCGGATCGGACGGCCGCTTCAGCGAGATCAGCTGGGACGAGGCCATCGCCCGGCTGGCCGGCAAGCTGACCGCGGCGGGCAGCAAGGTGGCGGTGGTGAGCGGGGCGGGGCGGGGCACCTTCAGCGAGCTGCTCGCCGAGTGGACCGGGGCGGTAGGCGGGCGGCTGGTCCGCTGGTCGCCGCTCGATCCCGAGCCGGTCCGCGCGGCCAACCGTCAGGTGTTCGGGCTGGACCAGCTGCCGGCCTACGACTTCGGCAGCGCCAAATACATCCTGTCGTTCGGCGCGGACTTCCTCGAGACCTGGCTCTCGCCCACCGAGAACCAGCGCGGCTTCGCCGACGCCCACGGCTTTGCTACCGGCGACGTCGCCAAGTTCGTCTACGCCGCGCCGCGCATGGACCTGACCGGTCTGAACGCCGACGAGTGGCTCGCGACCCGTCCCGGCACCGAGACCGCGCTGGCGCTCGCGATCGCGAACGTCGTGGCCGGGGTCCGGGGCACGGCAGCTCCGCTCGCATCGGCGCTCGCCAAGTTCACTCCGGCGATGGCCGCCCAGGAGACCGGCATCCCGGCCGAGCGGATCGAGCGCATCGCGAAGGAGTTCGCCGCCGCCCAGCCGAGCCTGGCGGTGGCGGGCGGGATCGGGGCGCAGCACGCCGGCGCGGTCCAGCTCTGCGCCGCGGTCAACATGCTCAACTACGTCGCCGGCAACATCGGCCAGACGGTGCGGTTCGGCGCCGACCTCGATGCCGGCGACGGGTACGTCGCGCTCGCCCGGCTGGGGGCGGCGATCGACGGCGGCCAGGTGGCGGTGCTGCTGGTCCACGACGCCAACCCGGTCTACGCGCTGCCCAGGACAGCCCGGTTCGCGGACGCGCTCAAGAAGGTGCCGTTCAAGGTGGCCATGGGTCTCTTCCTCGACGAGACTGCCGCGGAGTGCGACCTGCTGCTGCCCCAGCACCACGCGCTCGAGCGGTGGGACGACCTCGCCCCGCGTGCCGGCGTGCGGAGCCTGATGCAGCCGGTCATGGAGCCGGTGTTCAACACCCGCGCAGCCGGCGACATCCTGCTGCAGGCGGCCAAGAAGGCCGGCGGCGCGCTGGCCAAGTTCACGGCGCCGACGTGGGAGGCGCATCTGCGCGCCCGCTGGCAGGCGCTGGCCGCCGAACGGCAGGCGGGCGACGCCGACGACTTCTGGCGATGCGGCGCTGCAGCGGGGCGGCGTGTTCGACGAGCCCGGCGCCCCGGCGCCGGCGGCCCTCGCCGAGTCGGCCACCCACGTCGCGTACGCCAAGCCCGCGTTCGAGGGCAAGGGCGACTTCGTCCTGCTCGCCTATCCGCACGGCAACCTGCATGACGGCCGCGGCGCCAACAAGCCATGGCTGCTCGAGAACGCCGACCCGGTCACCAAGATCACGTGGCACTCGTGGGTCGAGGTGAGCCCCGAGACCGCGAAGGCGCTCGATATCCGGGACGGCGAGATCCTACGGCTGACCAGCGCCGCCGGCGCCGTCGAGGCGCCGGCCTACATCTATCTCGGACTCCATCCGGACGTGGTCGCGATGCCGCTGGGCTTCGGCCACACCGAGTACGGCGCCTTCGCGCAGGGCCGCGGCGTCAACGCGCTCGACCTGCTCGCGGCGCCGACCGACGATTTCGTCGCCTACCTCTCGGCCCGGGTCACGGTCGAGAAGACCGGCGGCTTCCGCCGGCTCGCCACGGTCGAGGGCACGCCGCGCCAGCTGGGCCGCGGCATCGCCGAATCCATGCCGCTCGCCGCCGCGAAGAAGGGTCTGACCCTCAAGGAGGCCTATCTCGAGGAAGGGCACGCCGAGCACGAGGTCAACCCGGAGCGCGAGCTCGAGGCGCTCAAGGGCTGGAGCGAAAAGCAGATCCAGATGACCCGTCACGGCGACTACACGCGGGACCTGCCGCAGTGGGGCATGGCGATCGATCTGGCCCGCTGCACCGGCTGCCAGGCCTGCGTGACCGCCTGCTACGCCGAGAACAACATCCCGACCGTGGGCGAGCAGGAGATCCTCAAGGGCCGGGAGATGACCTGGATCCGGATCGAGCGCTACTGGGAAGGCGGCGACGAGCCCGGCGAGCCGGCCTCCGCGCGCTTCGTGCCGATGCTCTGCCAGCACTGCGCCAACGCGCCGTGCGAGCCGGTCTGCCCGGTCTACGCGACGTACCACACGCCGGACGGGCTCAACGGCCAGGTCTACAACCGCTGCGTCGGCACGCGCTACTGCGCCAACAACTGCCCGTACAAGGTGCGCTACTTCAACTGGTTCGAGTACAACGACGTCGCCTGGCCGGAGCCGCTCCAACTGCAGCTCAATCCGGACGTGACGGTGCGCGCCAAGCGGCGTCATGGAGAAGTGCACGTTCTGCATCCAGCGCATCCGCGGGGCCCAGAACCAGGCGCGGCTCGAGGACCGCGCCGATCCGGGACGGCGAGTTCACCACCGCCTGCGCCCAGGCCTGCCCGTCCGACGCGATCGTGTTCGGCGACATCGGCGATCCCGAGAGCCGCGTGGCCGCGATCAAGCAGGACCGCCGGGGCTACCACGTGCTCGAGGAGATCAACGTCCGCCCGGCGATCACCTACCTCGCCAAGGTCCTGCATTCGGTGGAGGCCTAACCGATGGCTGTCGTCGTCCAACCGGGCCCCGGGCTGAAGCCGGAGCTCGAGCTCACCCAGACGCACGGTGAGGTGACCCGCGACGTCGTCGCGACGCTCGAGCGGGCGAGCACCGGCTACCTGATGCTGCTCGGCGGGGCCGTGGCCGTGTTCCTGGCCGGCCTGACCACGTTCCTGGTGCTGGTCAAGGACGGGCTGGGCCACGCCGGCTACAACCCGCCGATCTTCTGGGGCGTCTACATCACCACCTTCGTGTTCTGGGTCGGCATCGGCCACGCCGGCACGCTGATCTCGGCCATCCTGTTCCTGTTCCGAGCCCCTGGCGCACGGCGGTCTACCGCAGCACCGAGGCGATGACGGTATTCGCCGTCATGACGGCGGGCCTGTTCCCGATCATCCACATCGGGCGGCAGTGGATCTTCTACTGGCTCCTGCCGTACCCGAACTAGCGCTGGCTCTGGCCCAACTTCAAGTCGCCGCTCATCTGGGACGTCTTCGCGATCTCGACCTACCTCACCGTCAGCTCGACCTTTCTGGTCTTCGGCCTCATCCCCGACGTCGCCGCCGTGCGGGACAAGGTGACCGGCTGGCGCAAGACGGTGTACACGCTTGCCTCCGCGGGCTGGCAGGGCACCGACAACCAGTGGCGCCACTACTCGCGTGCCTATCTGTACCTGGCCGCGCTGGCGACGCCGCTGGTGCTCTCGGTCCACTCGGTGGTGTCCTGGGACTTCGCCTCGTCGATCGTGCCGGGCTGGCACGGGACGATCTTCGCGCCGTACTTCGTGGCCGGCGCGATCTTCTCCGGCATCGGCATGGTGCTCACGCTGATCATCCCGCTCCGGCGGGCGCTCCGGATCGAGCACATGATCACGGACTACCATTTCGACAACCTGGCCAAGCTGACGCTGCTCACCGGCTCGATCCTGGTCTACGCCTACGCCATGGAGTACTTCATCGCGTGGTACAGCGGGAGCACGTTCGAGCAGACCACCTTCTACCGCCGGGCGTTCGGGCCAATGTGGTGGGCCGGCTGGACCATGATCATCTGCAACGCCTTCGTGTCGCAGCTGCTCTGGTTCCGGAAGGTTCGCACCAATCTGACCGCGCTGTTCGTGATCTCGATCTTCATCAACATCGGGATGTGGTTCGAGCGCTACGTCATCATCGTCTCGTCGCTCAGCAACGACTACCTCCCCTGGGCCTGGGGCCAGATGAACCCCACCTGGGCCGACTGGGGGATTCTGGCCGGCTCGTTCGGCTGGTTCGGGATGTGGTTCATGCTGTTCGCGAAGAGCTTCCCGATCGTGGCCATCCAGGAGATCAAGGAAATGATCCCGATGCCGCGGAAGCGGGCCGGAGGACACCACTGATGGCGCTCGCCAAACGCAGCCGGCGCGCTCCAGGCGTGCTGGCGTCGTTCATTCACGTGGACGCCGCGGTCGACGCGATTCGGGCCCTCCGGGCGCGGGGCCACCGGAACCTCGTGGTCTACTCCGCCGCGCCCAACCACGAAGTCGAGGAGGCCCTCGATCACTCGGTCAGCCCGGTGCGGCTCTTCACCCTGATCGGCGGGCTGACCGGATGCGCCGCCGGCTTCGGGATGACGATCTGGATGTCGCTCGACTGGCCGCTCCTCGTGGGCGGCAAGACCATCGCCTCGATCCCGCCGTACGTCGTGATCGCGTTCGAGCTCACCATCCTGCTCGGCGCGCTCAGCACCGTGACGGCGGTGGCGCTGCTCAGCGCGCTCCTGGGGAAGCGCGGCATCGCCTACGATCCCGCCTACAGCGACGACCAGATCGGCGTCTTCGTGCCGGCGGGCGCCGATCAGGCAGGAACGGTCGAGCAGCTCCTGCGCTCGGCCGGCGCGGTGGAGGTGCGACGTGAGGCGGCCTGAGGCGGGCGTGGGTCGGCCCGGTCCTTCGCGGCGCGGGCGGTGGCGTTGGAGCGGGCTCGCGGCGCTCACGCTGTTCACCAGCAGCTGCGACTTCTGGTACAACCGCGTGCCGTCTCCCGATCAGCTCTGGTACGTGGTCCCGTGGTTCGACCACATGATCCACGCGAAGTACGTGCGGCCCTACGAGAGCGCCGCCGTCCCCCGCTACACGCCACCGGGCGTCGTCCCGGTGAGCGGCGGCGAGGCGGACTGGTCGGCCGAGTGGACGACGGGCAAGGTGGCGAAGGCCGATGCGCTCCAGAACCCGTTCGCTCCGGGCGCCGCCGCCGGCCAGGGCGCGGCCCCGCCGGGCCCCGACGTGTCGGTGATCCCGCACGACATCGACGCGGCAGGCGACACGCTGTACCAGACCTACTGCGCGGTCTGCCACGGCTCGGCGGGCGACGCGAAGGGCCCGGTGTCCTCCCGGATGGGCGCCCCGTCGCTCCTCACGGGGCGGGCGCGCGGGTACTCGGACGGGTACCTCTACAGCATCATTCGCTACGGGCGGGGCGTGATGCCCCGATACGGCGACAAGGTCTACCAGCCCAGCGACCGCTGGGCGATCGTGAACCACGTCCGGAAGTTGCAGGGCCAGACGCCGCTCGGGGCCGAGCCCGCGGGCGCGGCGGCGGGGATCCCGCCGGCGCCGAGCGCCACCGGATCGACCGGAGAGAGACCCCGATGAGTGCCACGCTTCACGAGCGCCTCGTCCAGCGCGCGGTCAGCGGCAAATACGGGCTCTTCCTCGGCGTCGGCGGTGGGTGCACGATCCTCGGGCTGATCCTGTTCATCCAGGCGCTCTCGTCCGGGCAGGGCGACCGCGCGTGGCACCTTTTCCACGTGAACTGGCTCTACTTCACCGGCCTGGCGGGCGGCAGCGTGGCCTTCGTGGCGGTGCAGAAGATCACCAACGCCAAGTGGTCGGGGATGATCATCCGGTTCGCCTCCGCCTCGGCGGCCTTCCTCCCGGTGTCGCTGGTGGCGCTGCTGCTCATCTTCACCGTGGGCTATCCGGCGATCTACGGCCCGATGGTGACGGCCGCGCACGAGATGGAGCACGCCAAGGCCCTCTGGCTCTCGCACGGCTTCATGTTCGCCCGGCTGGCCATCGGGCTCGGCCTGCTCACGATTGTCGGCTGGCGGCTCATCCGCGCCGACCTGGTCCCCGACCTGCTCGCGGTCCGGGGCGTGGCGCCGGCCGGCCGGCGGGCGCTCTACGACCGGTGGACCCGCGGCTACGACGGCAGCGCGGGGAGCGAGTTCGCGATCCAGGAGCGGATCGGCCGGCTCGCGCCGGCCTACGTGGTGCTCTACGCGGCCGTGTTCACGCTGGTGGCCTTCGACGGCATCATGGCGCTTCAGCCGCACTGGTTCTCGAACCTGCTGGGCGGC
The DNA here is from genome assembly GCA_963840215.1 of uncultured Gemmatimonadales bacterium. GTDB lineage: Bacteria > Gemmatimonadota > Gemmatimonadetes > Gemmatimonadales > GWC2-71-9 > CAVVWJ01. The sequence continues at coordinate 123,823 of CAWIYG010000003.1, forward strand.
TTCTACTTCATGGGGTCGTTCCTGGGCGCCCACATGCTGCTGGCGCTGATGATGCTGTACGGCAGCGCGCATCTTGGGGTCAGCGACCTGGTCTCTCCCAAGCAGCGCCACGACCTCGGCAAGCTCTGCTTCGGCTTCACCGTCTTCTGGACCTACCTCATGTGGGCCCAGTTCCTGGTGATCTGGTACGGGAATCTCCCGGAAGAGACCGGTTTCGTGTTCGCCCGGCTGTGGGGGCCCTGGCTGCCGGTGGGAAAGGCCGTGTTCATCGGGATGTTCCTCGTCCCGTTCTTCGGCCTGCTCGGCGTGGCGCCCAAGAAGACCCGTCCCATCCTCGGATTCTTTGCGGTCGTGAGCCTGGCGGCGCTCTGGCTGGAGCGGTTCCTGCTCGTGATGCCCTCGGTGACGGCGCTACCGGGGCCGGTCTTCGACACCCCGGAGGCGGGGCCGACGCTGCTCTTCCTGGGGCTGTACCTGCTGACCTACGCACTCTTCGCCCGCACGTTCCCGATGATCTCGCCCCGGCTGGCTGAGATCACGCTCGAGCGCGAGCGGGGCCACACCAGCGCGCGGATCTCCGCGGAGTTCGAGCACGAGGAGAGCCCCAAGGACTACGTATCGCCGGAGTCGATGGAGCGGCGGGAGCGGCCGCGGGGGTAGGGCGGGGTGACGGCGCCGAAGGCGGCGCTGTTACTTGCTGCGCATCTCCGCGTTCAGCCGCCGGATCATGGCGCGCAGGCTGTCGGACGGCAGATCGCCGGTGATGGCGAGCATCCGGTCGCCGAGCTGCATGGCCATGGCGTGGTTGGCGTCGGGGCCGAACGCGCCGGAGTCCCCGGGCAGGAAGAGCGAGTCCACGTCGGCCATCTGCCGGCGGGACAGCATCTGCGAGACGTCGGTGGCCGGTCCCTCAATGGTGCGGATCACCTGACCGGAGGAGAGCTGCTGCGCCACCACCATCACTGGCCGCGAGTCCCGCTCGCCGTTCTGGATCTGGATCTGGACCACGGGCAACCCGTCGATGTGCGGCACCCGCTCCCCGGCCTCCGCCTTGGCCCCGTCCCACGACATCGTGCGCCACATGCCGTTGAGCTCCAGGCCGCGGCCCTCCGGCTTCTCCAGCTGGGTCAGCTCCACCGCCGGCTTCGGGTCGAGCACCGCCAGGGCGGCGGTCCGGGAGGCCGAGTCGGCGGACTCGGCCGGGGCCGCCGCCACGGCGGTCGGCTCGGGCGCTTCCGGTCGAACGGTTCGCGGCTCGGCACGAGGAGCGGCGCCGGAGGCGCGCGCGTCGATGCCTGCCCGAACGCCGGACGGCCGGACGGGTCGGGGTGAAGGCGCTTGGGTGGCGGAAGCAACCGGTGCCGCGCGCACCTCGGTCTGGACGGGTGCACGGACGCCGGCCGACGCGACGGGCGTGCCTGGACGCGGCGCGTCAGGCGTGCGCAGGAAGGAGCTGGCGCTCCACCCGAGGCCGACCGCCGCGACCAGGCTGGCCGCCCAGGCGGCAATGCTGAGGCGCCGGCGCCGCTGCGACGCGGCCTCGGCCGCCCGCCGGCGCAGGACGTCGAAAGCCGGGGCGATCTGGTGCCGCGGCGGGCCGAGACGGGAGAGCAGCGCCGTGGTTCGATCCCGGAGCGCGGCGATGCCGTCGCGCATGGCCTGGCAGGACGGGCAGTCGGCGAGATGGCTCTCGATCTCAACGCACTGCGTCCGGCTCAGCCCCTGATCGAGGTAGGCGTGGAGCTCGTCCTCAGGAATGTGCCGCATCGGTCCCCGTTCTGATGTTCTGTCGGTCGTGCGCGTCCACCAGACGGCGGCGCGCGCGGGCCAGGGTCGTTCCCACCGCGCCGACGGCCAGGCCCGTCTGCGCGGCGATTTCCGGATAGCTCAGGCCGGCATCCCAGAGCAGGAGGATTTCCCGGTCGCGCGGGGTGAGCGTGTTCAGGGCCTCCTGGACCGAGGCCATCTGCTCATCGTGCTCGACCGTGTCGTCCGCCGCCGGCGTCATGGTCGGCTGCGCGATCGGATCGCCCTTGAGCAGCGTGAGGTGCCGCTTGCGGCGCATCGCGGCGCGGGCCTCGTCCCGCGCCAGGTTGGCCGCGACGGCGAAAACCCAGGCCCGTGGCTTCTCCGGCCGGTGAGACAGGGCCCGGACAAAGACTTCCTGCGCCAGGTCCTCCGCCCGCTCGGCGTCCCATACCTTCCGGTAGAGGAAGCGCACGACGGCAGTATAGGTGGTCTTGTAGAGCTGTTCGAGGTCGTCGGTCACCGACCCTCCATTGGGCCCCCAGGGGGGATGCGGCATCCGCGGGACATCGGGGAGGCCGGATCGCCCTGAAGGACGGCCAACCTCCCATTCCTTGCACATTTGCGACTAGGAACGTGGCGCGGCGCGCCCCGTTTCGGGGCGAACACACACCCGGGGTGGAGCCCCTGGTTCTTGGGTGGCCACTCGATGCAGAGATCGGGCTTGGCCGTCCGTCCGTCGGCCCGATGCCGGCCATGGAGGCTGCAGGCCACCCCGTCCGTCCCGAGGTACCCGCAGGCGGAGATCATCTCGGCCTCGAGCGAGTAGTCGCCGGCCCGCTCGATCTTGCAGAGATACGGGGACCGGCGCGAGCGCACAAGCGCCTCCAGGCGACGCTGCGCCCGGGTGCACATGATCTCGACCTGGAGGTCCCGGCAGCACGCCGCCTTCCGGGTGTTGTCGGCGGTGCGGCAGGGCGCCGAGGCGCAGGGATTCTCGTTCAGCGAGGCGGCGCCATTGCCGTTGCCGAGGACCGGCAGCGTACGTGGGGGCAACGGGAGGTCCAGGACGGCGTTGCGGCAATCCTCGACGACCACGAAGCGGTCGCCGCCCAGCTGCAGCGGCTGGGGCTCGCGGCGCGCGCCGCGGGGCGCCGGCCCCTCGAACCCGTGTGCGCGGCAGGTCGCCCGGCCGCCGTCCTCATACAGGTACCGGCACGCCACGTTGAGCATGGCGTCCACATAGAGATCGCCCTCGCCCTCCCACAGCTCGAGGAAGTCGATGCGCTCGGTGTGACCCAGGAGCCAGGTCGACTCGTGGTCGAGGCTGGTCGGGCCCTCTTCCAGCTCGCCGATGCGGAGCGTGACGCGCAGGCTCTTGCACTGGGTGCCTAGACTGCGGCAGGGCGGAACGTTGGATGCCATGATCGCCATAAGGTAATCAATGGTGTGGGCGCCTCGGGCGCCCTCTTCCATTCGGGGGGTATCGCGGTATACTTGGGTTCTTGTGAAAGGGTTCACAAGGAGTGCGACTACCCTGTTTCGGAGGCGAGAGCGGCGATGCGTGTGACTTCCATGGTGGCGGGGCTGGCCATCGTTCTGGCGGCCTGCGGCGGCGAGAAGAAGGCTGACGATCAATCGACGACGGCCACCCCCGAGACGCCGGCGGCTGCGCCCGCTGCTGCGCCGGCGGCCGGCGGTGCCAGTCACGACGTGAACATGGTCCTCGATGGCAGCAGCTACAAGTACGAGCCGGCGGAGCTCACCATCAAGGCCGGCGACGTGGTGAACTTCCACAACAAGAGCGGCGGGCCGCACAACGTGTCGTTCTGGGCCGACAGCATCCCGGGCGGCGCGGGCGACGTGCTGAAGGCGGACGATGCCCGACCAGATGGCTCCGCTCGAGGGCCCGCTGCTCACCGAGCAGGACGCGGTCTACAAGGTGGCCTTTACCGGCGCGCCGACAGGCGACTACAAGTTCTATTGCCTGCCGCACCTCGCGCTCGGCATGCGCGGCAAGATTACGGTGCAGTAGGGGTCGCTCCCCGCTGGTCACCCTGAGCGCAGCGAAGGGGGCATGCCTCGAGGCATGCCCCCTTCGCTGCGCTCAGGGTGACGACGCCAGGGCTCAGAGCGACGGTTCGGTCGGCGTGACCGCTCCGACCGCGAGTGCCACCAGCACGCCCACCAGCAGCCCCGCCAGCGCGTCCACGCCGTAGTGCATCTGGCAGTACACCACGCCCACGGTGAGCAGGACCGTCGGCGCCAGCAGCACGAGCCCCAGCCGGCGCGAAGCGCTTCCGGCCGCGACCGCGGCGGCCACGGTAGCGGCGACGTGCGAGCTCGGAAAGGCGGCCCCGTAGGAGCTGCCCTGCGCGAGGGTCTGCGTACACCAGCCGGGCCGCGGCGTTGTCGAGTGAACCAGCCGACGGGCGGGGGAACATGTAGTACGGGCCCGGCGACGGGGAAGAAGATGAAGGCGAGGTAGCAGACGACGAACGTCGCCATCACGGCGAGCACGAAGCGCCGCGCCGCCGCCACCTCGCCGCGGCAGCAGAAAGTAGAACGCGGGGACCGAGACGATGAGGTAGTAGGAGAAGTACGCCGCGTGGAGGAGGGTCGACGAGAGCGCGCTCGGCGCGGCCTGCCACCACTCGCGGCTGACCTGCGTCCCGAAGATGCCGAGCTCCCAGCGTTGCACCAGTCCGTCATGGACCCGCACGCCGCCCGCGTTGAGCACGTCGAGCTCGCCGTAGAGGCCGACCAGGAGCAGGAGAGGATAGATCTCGCGCAGCGCCCGGCCCAGCCGGCCCGAGTCCGGGCCGAGTCAGCAGCACGATGAGGACGGCGGTCAGCGCATTCGCGGCGACCACCCACCAGCATTCCGTCCGGTCGCCGGCCCGCTGGATGGCGACGGCGGTCACGATCGCCAGGTATCCGAGCAGCAGGAGGTCCACCGGCAGCAGTCCGGACGGCCGGGGCGGGACGCGCACGCGGGCTACGCGGGCGAACGGCTACAGCCATCCCGCCGTCCGGTACCAGGCGTAGGTCTCGGCCAGCCCGGTCTCGAGATTCCGGCTGGCGCGCCAGCCGGTGTCCCGAGTGAGGGCGTCCGGATCGCCCGTCCAGGCCGGCTGGAAGAACTCGTTGGCCTTGTCCGCCGTGAGGATGGTGGTCTGCCCCGCCAGCCGGGCCGCGGCCCCCGTGACCATGAGCACGCCGCGGCCGATGAAGGCGGGGACCCGGATGATCGTGGGCCGCTTGCCCATCGCGCCGGCCCACGGCGAGCGCCATCTCGCGCGCTGGTGAATACCTCCGGGTGGCATGCGTAGTAGATCCGACCGGCCGCTGCGCCGGTCGTTCCCGCGGCCACGAGCGCCTCGGCGAGGTCGGCGCCGTGCACGGCCGACAGCTCCTGCGTCCCGTCGCCGAGCACCGGAGCCAGCCCCAGGCGGGCCAGGCGGAACACCTTGAGCACCTCCTGGTCGCGCGGACCGTAGACCATCGGCGGGCGGACGATCGTCCAGGGGAGCCGGCTTGCCGTCACCACGTCCTCGGCGGCGAGCTTGCTGCGTCCGTAGGCCGTGACGGGGCGGGGCGGCTCGTCGCCGCGAAGCGGGTGTCCGCGGACCGTCGGACCGGCCGCCGCCATCGACGAAACCAGCACCAGCCGGCCCACGCCCGCCCGCTCGGCGGCTTCGACGACGTGCCGCGTCCCATCGCGGTTGGCCGCCAGGAAGTCGGCCTCGCCGCGTGCGGCGACGACCCCGGCCACGTGGTAGACCACGTCCTGGCCCTCGACCGCGCGCTGCAGCGCCGCGCGATCGTGCAGGTCGCCGGGCACGACGCGTACTCCGAGGGGCTCGAGCGCCGCGGCCTTGCTCGCCGACCTGGCCAGCGCGGTCACCTCGTCGCCCCGGCGGCGGAGAGCCTCGGCGAGATGGCTCCCGACGAACCCCGTGGCACCGGTGACCAGCGCCTTCATATCGGCCGGTCGTAGAGCCGGTAGGTCTTGTAGACGCTTGAAGGTCATCTTCTCGAGCCCGGCGTTCATGGCCGGGTTGTCCTCCAGGATCCAGCCCGCCTCGCCCCAGTAGATCCCGCGCTCGCCGGACTTGGTCCAGATCCAGTGGTACAGCATCGCGTCGACGCCCTTGCCGCGATACTCGGGGAGGACGCCGAGGAGCAGGATGCGGGCCCGGCGGATCTTCCGGGTCTTGAGCGCCCACAGCAGCTTGAGGATCATCGGGAACATGCGTCCCGACCGGTTCCGCCGGAACACGACGTTGAGATCGGGCAGCGCGATGCCGAACCCGATAACCTTGCCGTCCTTCTCCGCGATCGGCACCAGCTCCGGGATGACCACCGGCTTGAACTGCTCGGCGAGATGGTCGATCTCGTGCTCGGTCATGGGCACGAAGCCCCAGTTCTTCTCCCACGCCGCGTTGTACAGCTCCTTGATGCGCTCGACCTCGCCTTCGAAGTCCTTCATGTTGAGCGGGCGGATCGTGATGCCCATGCCGCTGCCGGATGAGCTCGGTGCCGCGGGCCAGCCGCTCGGGAACGGGGACATAGTGCTCCTCGGTCCCGCCTTCGTACACCCAGCAGGTCCTTGGCCTTGGCGAATCCCGCCTGCTCGAGCAGGGTGACGTAGTAGCGCGGGTTGTGCGGCATCATGAGGGTGGGCGGCGTGTCGAAGCCGTCGACCAGGAGCCCGCACTCGTCGTTCACCGAGAACGAGGCGGGTCCGCGCAGGACGTCGTGGCCCTTCGCCGCGGCACCAGTCGCTGGCCGCGCCGCAGGAGCGCGTTGGCCACGGCCTGGTCGTCGATGGACTCGAAGAAGCCGAAGAAGCCGACGCGGTCGCCGTGGGTCTCGTTGTGGAGGCGGTTGCTGATGGCGGCGATGCGGCCGACCACCTCGCCGTTGCGCTCAGCGAGGAAGATACTCGGCCTCGGCGTGCTCGAAGAAGGGGTTCTTCCGGCGGGAGAGCAGCAGTTCCACGTCCCGACGCAACGGCGGGACCCAGAGAGGGTCCCGCGCGTGGAGTCGGTAGGGCAGGTCGATGAAGCGTTTGAGATCTCGTCGGTCGCGCGCCGCGCGGACGCGCACCCGCTCGGTCAGATGACCCCCAGCTCCCGCCCGATCCGCGCGAACTGCTCGAGCGCGAAGTCGATCTGGTCGAAGGTGTGCGTCGCCATGAGGCTGGTGCGGAGCCGGCACTGGGACGGCGGCACCGCCGGCGGGGCAACCGGGTTGGTGAAGACGCCGGCGTCGAACAGGCGCCGCCACATCAGGAACGTCTTCTCCAGCGGCCCGATCAGCACCGGCACGATCGGCGTCTCGGTGGGGCCGATGTCGAAGCCGAGGCTCCGGAAGCCGGCTTGCAGCCGGCGGGTGTTGGCCCAGAGGCGGTCGCGCCGCTCCGGCTCGTCCTGCAGCACCTGCAGCGCCGCCAGCACGCCGGCCGTGTTGGCCGGCGGCAGCGACGCGGTGAAGATCAGCGGCCGGCAGTGATGCTTGAGGTAATGGATCACGTTCTCGGTGGCCGCGACGAATCCGCCGATCGACGCCAGCGACTTGGAGAACGTGCCCGCGATGATGTCGACCTCGTCGGTCATGCCGAAGTGGGCCGCGGTGCCGTCGCCGTTGGGGCCGAGGACGCCGAGCGCGTGCGCGTCGTCGAGCGCCAGCGCGGCGCCGTACTTCCGGGCGACGCGCACGAGGCCCGGCACGTCGGCGATGTTGCCTTCCATCGAGTAGACGCCGTCCACCACGATCATCGAGCCCTGTGCCCGAGCCGTTCCGCTCCAGGCGGCGCTCCAGGTCGGCCAGGTCGCCGTGGTTGAAGCGCTCGGTCTCGCCGTAGGACATCTTGGCGCCATCGACGATCGAGGCGTGGTCGAGCTTGTCGAGGTAGACCACCTCACCCCGACCGACCAGCCCGGAAATGAGGCCCAGGTTGGCGGAGTACCCGGTCGAGAAGACCAGGCAGGCCTCCTTGCCCAGGAACTCGGCCAGCGCGCGCTCGAGCTGTTCGTGCAGGTCCAACGTCCCGTTGAGGAACCGGCTGCCGGTGCAGCCCGAGCCGTAGCGGCTGAGCGCCCGGGTGGCGGCCTCGAGCACCTTGGGATGGTGGGTCAGCCCGAGGTAGTTGTTGGAGCCCAGCATGATCCGCTTCTGTCCGTCGATGACGACGACGGTGTCCTCCGATTCGGAAATCGGATTGAAGTACGGATAGAGGCCAATCGCCTGCAACTCACGCGCTTTCGTGAACTCGCGGCACTTATCGAAGAGCGCGACCTGTTGAAGCTCTTGAGTATCCACGGCGCCTCAGCAGAAGTGGAGGTGAGGAGGGGGCCTCACATCGCTTTGGGACAGAATGGCTCAAACTAGTCAACCACCGAAGGTGACACAAGTTGCATGGGCGCGGGAATTCGGCGCAATCCCCGGAAACATCGTGCCAGCCAGCAAGGGCTGCACCGCGCCTTGGGAAGCGCCCGAATCTGCTTGACTTGGCCCCCGGAAGGGCCGAGGTTTCGTGACATATGGACCAGCAAATGGCCCCATCCGACCGGCGTTCTTTCCTGCGGACCTGCGCCCTGGCGGGCCTCGGCCTGCTGGGTGCCAGCGGCCTGCTGCGGGGCCAGTCCGTGAACCGTTTGGCCGCCGTCCGGGCTGCGGGCCTCGGCGACCCCGAGGTGCCCAACGAGAAGGTCGCCAGGATCCTCAAGGACCTGTTCGGGGATCGCCCCATCCGGACCGGCCACATCACGCTCGACATGCCGGCCGTGGCCGAGGATGGCCGGATCGTCCCAGTGATTATTGAGAGTGATCTGCCGATGACGGCGGACCGCTACGTGAAGGCCGTGCACCTCATCGTCGATCACAATCCCGACCCGCATCTGGCGGCGTACCACCTCACCCCGGCGATCGGCTCGGTCGCCCTGCAGTCCCGCATCAAGATGAAGCGAACCACCTGGGTCCGGGCGATCCTGGAGACCTCGAGCGGTGAAGTCTACGCCGCTTACGCGCACGTCAACGTCAGCCTGAACGGGTGCGGCTGATGACTATCGGCGAGGCCCGGATCCGCATTCCCGACCGGATCACGCGCGGCGACCTGATCATCGTGAACGCCATCGTGGTGCACCCGATGGACACCGGGTTCTTCCGCAACGCCGACGGGCAGCCGATCCCGGCGTATTTCATCCGGGACGTCGTGGTGACCTACGGGGACGAGCAGGTCGCCCGGTTCGAGTGGACGTCGGGCGTGAGCAAGGATCCGATCGTGAGCTTTACCCTCAAGGCGGACAAGGAAGCCCCGCTCACGATCGCTTGGACCGACTCGAAGGGCGGTGTTTACCGTCGGTCGGTCAACGTCGCCTTCGCCGCCGCCTGACAATCGCCGTCCGCGGCCCCGCAGGCGCGACCGCCGCCCCCGCTCCCCTCCCGTGATCCTGCTTCCCACGCTGCTCGCCACGATCTCGACCGTCGCGTTCCCTGTCCCGGCCCGCGACTCGGCGCCGCCGTTGGTGGCGCGGCGGATCGCCGACGGGGTGTATCTCGTTCCGGGAGACACGGGCCGCGGCTCTGAGGGCCGGCCCAATGCGGGCTTCATCGTCACGGGCGAAGGCGTGGTGGTGATCGACGCCCTGGCGAGCCCCCGGCAGGGGGAGGCGCTCCTCCGAACGATCCGCACGGTGACGAGGGCGCCCGTGAAGTGGCTGGTGCTCACGCACCATCATCCCGACCACCACTTCGGCGCCATCGTATTCCGACGCGAAGGGGCCAAGGTCATCGCGCATCCCGACACCCGCGTGCTCGCGAGCGAAGGCGGACCCGACGCGCTGGTGGCGGACTGGGTCCGGGTCGTGGGGCTCCAGGCGATGCACGGTTTCGAGTTCGCCGACGTGCCCGACCGGCCGGTCACGACCGTCGACACGCTCAGGATGGGCGGCCGCACGATCGTCGTGTCCCACCCGGGCGCCGGGCACTCCGCCGGGGACCTCATCGTGTGGCTGCCGAAGGAGCGGGTGCTCTTCGCCGGCGATGTGCTGGTCGAGGATGGCGTGACGATGGTCGTCGATGGGAGCGCGCCCGCGCTGCTCCGGAGCCTGGCCAGGATCGACAGCCTCGGGCCGCGAGTGGCCGTGCCAGGGCACGGGGCAATCCCCAGGAGCCCGGCAGCGCTCGTGGCCCGCACCCGTGCCTACATCTCCGGTCTCGAGGCCGACATGCGCGCGGCGGTGGAAAAGGGCGTCCCGATGCAGCGGGCCCTCGCGACGCTGCCTCCGCCGGACGAGAACCGGCCGGTCTCGCTCAACTCCCGCCGGCGACGGAATGCCGCGCGGGTCTATGTCGCGGAGGAGCGCGCCTACATGGGCCTGGAGGATTCGCTCCCGTGACGCGGCGCATGCGAGTGCTCAGGACGATGCTGCGGCAGGCGGGCCTGGTTCTCATGGCAGGCGCGTGTGCTGGTCACGCCCCGCCGGGCGGCGCCGCCCGGCCGGCGGACGGCGGGTCGCTGCCGGGGCTGGTCACGACCGAGGAGCTCGTCCGCTGGCAGGCCGCGGGGCCGGTCGTCGTGATCGACGTTCGGACCGACGTCTTCGCGTATCTCAAAGGCCACTTGCCGGGCGCCGAGTACCTGAACACGGAAACCCTCAGGGCAAGCGAGGGTGGCATTCCGACCCGGCTGCTGTCGGCCGGCGCCTACGGGGAGCTGTTCTCGCGGCTGGGTGTGGATCCCGCCCTCCCGGTGGTCATCTACAGCGCGGGCGAATCGCGGAACATCGACGCCACCTTCCTGGCGTGGCTGCTGGCGGGCTTCGGCCATCCGAAGGTGTTCGTGCTCGACGGCGGGTTCTTCAAGTGGCAGCTCGAGCAGCGTCCGGTCGTGCAACCGTACCCGAGGATACCCGTGACGCGGTTCCCCGGCGGCGCGTTTCAGCCGGAAGCGGTCTCACGTGAGCAGGTGGAGGGGGCGGTCCGCGAGGGCGCAATCCTGGTCGATGCGCGCCCGCCGGATCAGTACGCCGGCACGGCAGGCGCGCAGATGCGGCGCGGCCACATCCCGGGGGCCATCAGCCATTATTGGCAGGACGATCTGACGCAGGAAGGTTTCGGCCACGTCTGGAAGCCGGCGGCCGAGCTGCGGCGGGCCTACGAAGCGCAGGGTATCACGCCGGACAAGGACATCATCGCCTACTGCAACAGCGCCACCGAGGCGAGCCACGTCCACTTCACGCTGCGCTACCTGCTCGGCTACCCGAGGGTACGCATCTACGTCGGCTCGTGGACCGAGTGGGCCGAGGACGAGCGGCTGCCCGTCGCCACCGGCCCGCGGCCGTAGCCTACCGCATCGCGATACCGCTCCGGAGCTGCCCCGGCCGCCAGATCCGCCCGCCCCGCATCACCAGCTCCACCGAATCCAAGTGATCGATGTCCTCCAGCGGGTTCTTGCTGAGAAGGACCAGGTCCGCGTAGCGGCCGGCCTCGATGGTGCCGACCCCGCGCCCCGCCTCGCCGCCGATGGCGCGGGCCGCGTCGCGCGTCGCAGCCAGCAGGGCGGCCGTCGGCGTCAGTGCGATCGAGTCCACCAGCATCCGCAGCTCGCCGAACAGCGAGGCCCGCTCGTTGATGGGGCCGTAGGCCACGTGATCGCTGCCGGCGCTGATCCGCACGCCGCGCCGTACCGCCTCGCGTGCGATCTCGACGCCGAACTGTGCCGCGGCACGCACGTAGTCCTCCTGAACCGACGGGATGTGCCGCCGCCGGGCATCGAAGGCCTCCAGGCTGTGACGGGTCGCATCGAGCGTCGGCTCGAACATGGTGCCGCGTGCGGCCATGGAATCGAGGGTCGCGAGAATGCGGGGATCGCGGGCGGAGGCCACGGTGGCCAGCTTGGCCGTGACCGCCTGCAGATCGCCGTCGTTCACGAGGGTGTCGCGCTCTTCGCCGCTCAGGAGCTCACCGGCCAGGCCGGCGGCGTGCACGACGCCGTCCATGCCCGCCGCGCTCTCGTCGCCGACGCTCGCGGGCTGGACCCATGCGTGTCCCCAGACCGGCATCCCGGCCCGGTGGGCGGCCTCGGTCAGGAGCCGGACCGACACGCTGTCGAGCTGGGCGTAGAGCTTGAGGCCCATCGCCCCGGCCTTCCGCGCCGCCGCGACGATCGCCTGGGGATCCTCGCCCCGGTTGTACTGGACAGGGGTCCATCCCAGCCACTGCATGGTGAGAGCAGGCGCCTGGCGATACACCACCCCGCGGTCGGTCTGCACCGCGCGGAACCCGTTGAAGAAGAAGCGCCGCCCGGCGACGAGCTGCATCGCATAGACGCGGGGTGCGGCCTCGAAACCGGACACGCGCGAGAGCAGCGCCTCGGGGTTGTTGCCCATGTCCCGCACCGTGGTCACGCCCTGGGCCAGCTGGTCGCGCAGGTCGAGGCCCAGCGCCTCGCCGGCGCTGCCCTTGGTCAGGAACAGCAGGTGGACGTGGCTGTCGATCAGGCCCGGGATGAGGTATTGGCCCTTGGCCTCGATCACTTTGGCACCCCGAGGCACGGCGCACTCGCCGGCGGCGCCGGCGCAGAGGATTCGATCGCCACGCACCACGGTAACGGCGTTGGTGACCGGCGCGCGGCCGGTACCGTCCCACAATGTGGCGCCGACGATGGCGGTCGAGGGGCTGACGGGGGGAGGTGGGACCAGCTTGGCCGGGGGCGCGCCACAGGCGGCGGCCGCCAGGCCGACCAGCACGGGGAACGCGGGCACGACAAGACGTTTCATGGGCAGCTTGCTCCAGCTAACCTCGAGCAACCGGCGCCCACCAGGGCGCCGCGAACTGCCCGATATGGAATCAAGATGCGAACGGACGGGGCGCCAACGCGGTGATTCAGAAGGAGTAGAAAGCCGTGACCCCGGCCACCAGATCGCTATGCGGCAAACGCCGTGCCGATCCCTACGAAACGGCGCCTGAAGTGGTTGCGGCGATGCCTTTGGCTCCCTAGTCTTACCTCCGTGCCCACCTCCCAGATCCATCGTCCTCGGCGCCGGCGACGTACCGACGCCCTCCGCCGCCTCGTGCGCGAGCACCAGCTCGACGCGGCCGACCTGATCCAGCCCCTGTTCGTCGTCCATGGGACCCGGGTGGAGCGCGAGATCGCCTCGATGCCCGGGGTCTGCCACCTCTCGGTGGACGAGTCTCTCGACCGGGAGGTGGACCGAGTTCGGGCCCTGGGCATCCCCGCCGTGCTGCTGTTCGGCCTGCCGGCCTCCAAGGACCCGGTGGGGACCGAGAACTTCGCGGAGGACGGCATCGTGCAGCGGGCGCTCCGGCACCTGCGGGCCCGCTATCCGGATCTCTTGCTCGTGACCGACGTCTGCTGCTGCGAGTACACCAGCCACGGACATTGCGGCGTCCTCCGCGGCGCAAGCGTCGACAACGACGCCACGCTCGAGATTCTCGGCCGCGTCGCCGTGACCCACGCGGCCGCCGGGGCCGACATCGTGGCCCCGAGCGGGATGATGGACGGCATGGTCGCGGCGATCCGCCGCGCGCTCGACGGCGCCGGACACAGCGATACCGGGATCCTGAGCTACGCGGTGAAGTACGCGAGCGCCTACTACGCTCCGTTCCGCGAGGCGGCCGAGAGCGCTCCGACCTTCGGCGACCGGCGCGAGTACCAGATGGACTTCGCCAACGTCCGGGAGGCCCTGCTCGAGGCGGCGCTGGACGAGGCCGAGGGTGCCGACATGCTGATGGTCAAGCCCGCGCTGGCCTACCTCGACGTCGTCCGTGCGGTGCGCGAGCGGACCTCGCTCCCGCTCGTGGCGTACAACGTGAGCGGGGAGTACTCCATGGTGAAGGCGGCGGCGCGGCTCGGGTGGATCGACGAGCGCCGGGTGGTGCTCGAGTCGCTCACCGGCATGCGCCGGGCCGGGGCGGACGCGATCATTACGTATCACGCGCAGGACGCCGCCCGCTGGCTCGCGGAGGAGGCGCGCGGATGACGGACCTGCGGGCATCGGCCCAGGTGACCCTCGCCTCCGAGCGGCTGTTCGCGGCCGCGCAGCGGGTGCTGCCCGGCGGGGTCAACAGCCCGGTGCGCGCGTTTCGGAGCGTCGGAGGGGTCCCGCGCTTCATCGCCCGCGGCGAGGGCGCCTGGCTCGAGGACGCGGACGGCAACCGCTACGTCGACCTGATGCTCTCATGGGGTCCCCTTATCCTGGGCCACGCGCATCCAGAGGTCTACGCGGCCGTGGTCGAGGCCGCCGGACGGGGCACGACCTACGGCGCCCCGACCGAGCTCGAGGTCCGGTTGGCCGAGCGGGTCGTGGCGACGTTTCCGTCGATGGAGATGGTGCGCTTCGTGAGCAGCGGCACCGAGGCGGCGATGAGCGCGGTGCGGCTCGCGCGCGCGGCGACCGGCCGGCGGGCGATCGTCAAGTTCGACGGCTGCTACCACGGTCACGCCGATCCGCTGCTGGCCGCGGCCGGCTCGGGCGTCGCCACGCTGGGGTTGCCGGATTCGCCGGGCGTGACGGCGGGGACGGTCGCCGATACCCTGGTTGCGCCGTTCAACGATCTCGCCGCCGTGGAAGCGCTGTTCGGGGTGCGGGGGCCGGACATCGCGGCGGTGCTGGTCGAGCCGGTGGCGGGCAACATGGGGGTGGTGCCACCGGACCCGGGGTTCCTGGAGGGGCTCAGATCGGTCACCCGCCGCGCGGGCGCGCTGCTGGTGTTCGACGAGGTTATGACCGGCTGGCGGGTGCACCCGGTGGGGGCGCAGGTGCTCTACGGGGTTCAGCCCGATCTCACCATTCTGGGCAAGGTCATCGGGGGCGGGCTCCCCGCGGCCGCTTACGGGGGCCCGCGCGCGCTCATGGAGCAGATTGCCCCGTCGGGACCCGTGTACCAGGCCGGAACGCTTTCGGGCAACCCGCTCGCCATGGCCGCAGGGCTTGCGACGCTGGACGTCCTGGGGCGGCCGGGAACCTGGGACCTGGCCGAGCGCTGGGCGGCTCGCGCGGCGGACGCCATCGTGTCGGCCGCGGCCGCGGCCGGCGTGCCCGTCACGGTCCAGCGGGTGGGCACGATGTTCACCCCCTTCTTTACCGACGCTCCGGTACGCGACTACGCCGGGGCCAAGCGCACCGACAAGACCGCCTACAACGCCTTCTTCCACGCGATGCTCGAGGGAGGTATCTACCTGCCGCCGTCCGCGTTCGAGGCCTCGTTCACCTCCGCCGTGCACGGTGACCTGGAGCTCGCCGCGCTCGAGACGGCGCTGGGCTCCGCATGGGCGCGGTAGCGATCGTCGGCGGTGGGGTCGCGGGGCTGACCGCGGCCTACCGGTTGAAGCAGGGCGGCGCACGGGTCGTGGTGTACGAGGCGGGCGAGCGGGTGGGCGGCGCCGTCCGCACGATGCGATCCGAGGGGTACCTCGCCGAGCTGGGACCCAATTCGATGGCCGCGCCGTCACCGGCGCTCGGCGGCCTGCTGGCGGAGCTGGGACTGGAGGAGAGCCTCGTCGCCGTGTCGCCGGCGGCGAAGCGGCGCTACGTGGTCAAGAAGAACCGCCTTCTCCCGCTCCCGATGTCCCCTCAGGACTTCCTCACCACCCGCCTCCTCTCCAACGGCGCCAAGCTCGCCGTGTTCGGCGAGCCGCTCGTCGACGCCGGCGACTCACCGGTCGAGGAGAGCATCGCGACCTTCGTCCGCCGGCGGTTCAACCAGGAAATCCTCGACTACATCGCCAACCCCTTCGTGGGCGGCATCTACGCCGGCGATCCGGAGCAACTCTCGGTGCGGCACGCGCTGCCCAAGCTCTACGCCCTCGAGCGAACGCACGGCTCGGTCATCAAGGCGTTCGGTAGCATGATGCGCGCCCGCAAGCGCGACGCCGACGCGGCGGCCTCGGCGGTGGCCGGCGGGATGGTCTCGTTCCGCCACGGACTCCAGGAGCTCACCGACGCGCTCGCCCGCGAGCTGCACGCGGAGATCCGCCTGCGCGCGCCGGTCACGCAGATCCGGTCGGGCCCCAAGGGATGGACGGTCGGCGCGGCCTACCAGACGGCGGAGCTGTACGACGGGGTAGTCTACGCGGGACCGGCGCACTGCCTCGGCGAGGTCGAGCTGGACTTTCCGGCGGGCGACCGTATCGGGACGCTGGCCAGCATCGACCACCCGCCCGTCGCGGTGCTGGTGCTCGGCTTCCACCGTGAGGACGTCACCCATCCGCTCGACGGGTTCGGGTTCCTGGCACCGGAGGTCGAGCGGCGGCATGTCCTGGGCGTCATCTTCTCCTCCACCCTCTTTCCGGGCCGGGCGCCGGAGGGTCACGTCACGCTCACGGCGTTCGTCGGCGGCGTGCGGAATCCCGACCTGGCCCACGCGGACCAGCCCACGATCACCGCCCGGGTGATGGACGACCTGCGCGCTCTGCTCGGCGCCAAAGGCGAGCCGACCTTCCGCGCCTTTCACCTCTGGCCCAAGGC
Source organism: uncultured Gemmatimonadales bacterium (assembly GCA_963840215.1). GTDB lineage: Bacteria > Gemmatimonadota > Gemmatimonadetes > Gemmatimonadales > GWC2-71-9 > CAVVWJ01. The sequence continues at coordinate 140,067 of CAWIYG010000003.1, forward strand.
CATTCCCCAGTACGATCTCACCTACGGCCGGTTCAAGGACATCATGGACGAGGCCGAGCGGCGGAATCCCGGGCTGGCGCTCGCCGGTTCTTTCCGGGAGGGCGTGTCCCTCGGCGAGGCGATCGCCTCGGGGGAAGAGGCGGCGGCGCGACTCGCCGCCCCACCCGCCGTGGCGGGACCCGCCGACCGGTGAGCGCGCCGCTTCGCGTCGGCACCCGGGGCAGCGCGCTCGCGCTCTGGCAGACCGAGCACGTGCGCGCGCGGCTCCATGCCGCCGGGTGCGAGACGGTCCGGGTCGAGATCCGCACCACGGGCGACCTGGTGCAGTCGGTGCCCCTCTCCCAGATCGGCAGCCGCGCGCTCTTCACGCGCCAGATCGACGACGCGATGCTCGAGGGGCGGATCGACCTCGCCGTGCACTCGCTCAAGGATCTCCCCACCCGGCTGCCCGAAGGGATCGCGCTCGTGGCCGTGGGTGAGCGGGAGGATCCGCGTGACGCGCTCGTGGGTCGCGGGCCGGTCCGGTGGGACGACCTGCCCCAGGGCGCGGTGCTGGCGACGAGCAGCCTCCGCCGGCGCGCGCAGCTGCTGCATGTCCGGCCCGATTTCCAGGTGCGCGACATCCGCGGCAACGTGGACACCCGCCTCGCCAAGCTCGATGCAACCAGCGAGTGGTCGGCCATCCTTCTAGCGACGGCGGGACTCGTGCGGCTGGGACTGGGCGATCGGATCGGGCAGCGCCTGCCGCCCGAGCTGATGCTGCCGGCTCCCGGCCAGGGCGCGCTCGCACTCACGGCCCGCGCGGGCGACGCCAGCGCGGCGGCGGCCGCGGCCCTGGCGGTCCACCACACGGCGACCGCGCTCGCCGTCGCCGCCGAGCGCGCGTTTCTCCGGACGCTCGAAGGCGGATGCCAGGTGCCGGTCGCCGCCCACGCGGAGGCCGACGCGGAAGGGCGGCTCCGGCTGCATGGACGGGTCGTCTCCCTCGGGGGCGAGCGGGGCGTGGAGGGGATCGAGACGGGCGCCGCCGCGGACGAAGAGGAGGCCGATGCGCTCGGCGTCGCGCTGGCCGAACGGCTGCTGGAAGACGGGGCGGCGTCGATTCTCGCCGAGGTACGCGCTGCCGGAGTGCCGGCGGTCCCGGAGCCCTGAGTGCCGGCCACCGTGCTCGTCACGGCCTCGGCGGGCACGTTCCCCGGGCTGGCCGACGCGCTCCGGGCGATCCCGGTCGGGGTCGAGGAAGTCCCGCTGATGACGTTCGCGCCGCCCCTCGACTGGGCGCCGGTCGACGCGGCGGTCAGGGACCTGAGTCGCTACTCGGCGGTGGCCTTCACCTCCCCGCGGGCGGCGCGCGCGTTCGCAGCGCGGGTGGCCGCCCTGGGCGTCACGGGCGCCGGCACCGAGGTCTGGGCCGCCGGGGCCGGGACCGCGCAGGCGTTGGGCGATACGCTCGGATCGGTCCGACGACCCGAGGAGCGCGCGGTCGGCGAGCGCGGCGCCGCCGGCGCGCTGGCGGCGGCGCTGCTTGCAGCGGGCCTCCGGGGCCCGGTGCTCTTTCCCTGCGGGGACCTCCGCCGGGACGAGCTGCCGGCCCGACTCCGCGACGATGGGATGGTGGTCGAGGAAGCCGTGTGCTACCGGTCGGTGCTGGCCGGCGTGGTCGAGGCGCGGCGAGCGGCCCAGCGCTCGCAGATCGTGATTGTAGCGAGCCCGAGCGTCGCCGACCTCCTCGCCCGTGCGTGTCCGCCCGGCGCCCGTCCGGCGCTCCTTGCCGTGGGCCCGACGACCGCCGCGGCGGCTCGCGCCTCGGGCTGGCCGCCTGCCGGCACGGCGCCGCGCCCGACGGCGGAGGCGCTCGCGTCCACCGTGCGCGCGATCATGCTCCTGCGGTGAGGCTCAGTCCATGAACGATCTCTTCCTCCGTGCCTGCCGCCGCGAGCCGGTGGAGCGGCCGCCGGTCTGGATGATGCGCCAGGCCGGGCGATACCTGCCCGAGTACCGGGCGGTGCGCGAGCGAGCCGACTTCCTCACGATGGTGGGCACGCCGGAGCTGGCCGTCGAGGTGACGCTGCAGCCGGTGGATCTGCTCGGCGTCGATGCGGCGATCATCTTCAGCGACATCCTCGTCATCCCGCAGGCGATGGGCATGGAGCTGTCGGTGGACGAGGGGATCGGGCCGCGGTTCCACCAGCCACTCCGGTCGCCGGCGGACTTCGATCGCCTGCGCGACCCGTCGCCGGACGAGGATCTCGGCTACGTGCTCGACGCGCTCCGGCTGGCGCGGCAGGAGCTGGCGGGGCGGGTGCCGCTCATCGGGTTCGCCGGGGCCCCCTGGACGCTCATGAGCTACATGGTCGAAGGGCAGGGGTCCAAGTCGTTCACCTACGCCAAGCGGCTGCTGGTGCAGGACCCGGCACGGGCGCACGCGCTCCTCGCGCGGCTGGCGCGGGCCGTCGGCGCGTTCCTGGTGGCGCAGGTGCGCGCGGGCGCCCAGGCGGTGCAAGTGTTCGACTCGTGGGCCAGCGCGCTCGGCCCACGCGACTTCCGGGAGTTCGCACTGCCCTATCTGGCGCAGTCGGTGCGGATCGCTCGCTCGGCCGGCGTCCCCGTGATCGTGTTCGCACCGGGCGCGGGGTGGGCCCTGGAGGAGATCGCCGCGGCCACCGGCGCCGACGTGATCGGCGTCGACTGGCAGACGGACGCGGCGGCGGCTCGCCGACGGCTGGGCGATCGGGGGGTCGCGCTGCAGGGCAACCTGGACCCCTGCTGGCTGTACGCGCCGCCGGCCACGATCCGGAAGCGCACGCACGAGATGCTGGCCGCGTTCGGGGGGCAGGGGCACATCGCCAACCTGGGGCACGGCATCAATCCCGACGTACCGGTGGCGCACGCCCGGGCCTTCGTCGAGGCGGTGCAGGAGTGGCGTGCGCCGTGAGTCGGGTCCGGTGAGCGGGCCGGCCATCAGGACTCGCGTGGCGGCGCTGATGGAGCGCCTGCACGACGACACCACCGCGTTCTTCACTCGGCTGGACCGCGGCGGACAGTTCCGCGAGGACCGCTGGAATCGTCCCGGCGGGGGCGGTGGCGTCGCCCGCGTGCTGTCGGAGGGAGCCACCTTTGAAAAGGCCGGCATCAACCGCTCGGAGGTGTCGGGCACCCTGCCGAGCGCGGCAGCACAGCGGCTGGGCGCCCGGGTGACCGCCACCGAGGAGCTGCACTTCTTCGCGGCCGGCGTCAGCGTCGTGATCCATCCGCGGAGCCCGATGGTACCGACCGTGCACCTCAACGTGCGCTACTTCGACCTCACGACGCCCGGCGGCGACGTCCTCGACGTCTGGCTCGGCGGCGGCACCGACCTCACGCCGACCTATCCGTTCCCCGAGGACGCAGTCCACTTCCACCGGGCGCTCAAGACGGTGTGCGACCGGCACCACGCCTCGTTCTATCCCCGCTTCAAGAGCTGGTGCGATCATTACTTTGTCAACACCCACCGAGCCGACGAGCGGCGCGGCATCGGCGGCGTGTTCTTCGACAACCTGCGCGACGGGGACAGCGGCATCGATCTCGACCGGCTCGTGTCGTTTCAGCAGGAGCTGGGAGGGGTACTGCCCGAGGCGTACGGCCCGATCGTCGAGCGGCGGCGGCACCTGCCCTACGGCGAGCGCGAGCGGCGATTGCAGCTGGCCCGGCGCGGACGCTACGTCGAGTTCAATCTGGTGCACGACCGGGGCACGCTGTTCGGGCTGCAGACGAACGCGCGGATCGAGAGCGTGCTGATGAGTCTCCCCCCGCTCGCAGCGTGGGAGTATGCTCCAGCGTACGAGCCGGGGTCGTTCGAAGCTGAGCTGATGGGAATGCTGGTGCCGCGGGACTGGGCGGGCGGCGCCTCAGCCGAGGCCTGATCCTCAGGGTGCCGAAGGATGGTGGTGCCCGGCAATCGGCCGCTCGCGATACGGATACCAGTACGACTTCCGCTCCATCACGTAATCCAGATGCACATGCTTCGGCTCGCGAAACGCGTCGAGCCCCTCCTCGCCCAGCTCGCGTCCGATCCCGCTCCAGCGCATGCCGCCAAACGGTCCCGCGTCGTTGTCCGTCAGCGGGTCGTTGATCCAGAACGTCCCCGCCTTGATGCCCTGCATCGCCCGCATGGCCGTCTCGAGATCCCGGGTGTAGATCGACGCGCCGAGCCCGTAGCGGCTGTCGTTGGCCATGGCGATGGCCTCGTCGGCGTCGCGGGCGACAGTGAGTGAGAGGACCGGGCCGAAGATCTCCTCGGTCGTCGGCAGGGACCCGTGGCGCACGCCGGCCAGGATCGTGGGTTCGAGGAAGTGCCCCCGGAGGCCGCCGGGCTGGGTGCGGCAACCGCCGAGCAGGAGCCGGGCGCCCTCCTTCACGGCCTGGGCGATCTGGCGCTCCACCGTGTCGAGCGCGTCGGCGGAGATGAGCGGGCCGATGTCGACCGACGGATCCATCGGGTCGCCGAGGCGGAGCGTCCGGACGTAGGCTTTCAGGCGGCGGGTGAACTCCTCGGCGATCGGCTCCACCAGGTACACGCGCTTCGGCGAGGTGCACACCTGCCCGGCGTTGAGCAGCCGGGCCCACGCTACACCGGGCACGGCCACGTCGAGATCGGCGTCCTCGAACACGATGAAGGGATCCACGCTTCCGAGCTCGAGGTTCACCTTCTTCAGGTCCTGGCCGGCCTGGGCCGCGATCCGCCGGCCGGCGGCCACCGAGCCCGTGAAGGCGATGAGATCCACCCGCGGATGGCGGACGAGGGCCTCGCCGGTCTCCGGGCCGCCGGTGAGCATGTTGACCACACCGGGGGGCAGCCCGTCGAAGCTCCGGGCGAGGCGCAGGCTCGAGAGCGGATTCTGGTGCGGCGGCTTGCAGACGAGCGTATTTCCCGCGGCCAGGGCGGGGGCCACCTTCCACGACAGGAGCAGCAGAGGAAAGTTGAAGGGCACGATCGCCGCCACGACGCCGAACGGCTCCTTGATGGTGAAGTTGAGCTGGTGCGCCGCCACCGGCGGAATCGAGGTCCCGTAGCTCCGCCGGCCCACCTCGGCGTAGTAGTCGAAGCAGGCGGCGACCCACTCGATGCAGTCCACGGCCTCGATGAGGGGCTTCCCGGTCTCGCGCGCCATGAGGGTCGACAGCTCCCGCTCGTCGGCCCGGATCTTCGCCGCCACCGTCCGCAGCAGCCCGGCCTTCTCGACGCCGGGGACGCGCCACCAGGCGGGCTGCGCGCGGGCGGCGGCATCGACGGCCGCGGCCACGTCGTCAGGGCCGGCGTCTGAGACGACGCCAAGCCGGTCCAGGGTCGCGGGATTGCGGATGTCGCGCGTGGCGCGGGCGCGGGCAGAGACCCAGGCGCCGTCGATCAGGACGGGGGCGACGTCGGGCATGCGGAAGGTCCTCGAGGAGGTAGAGGGGCCGGGCCGGCGGTCGGACGGCGCGGACCATCGAAATGTATCGCAGTGCGGCGGACGTTGACCCGGACCGGTCGCTCGCTGGCGCGACCCGCCAAGGGTGCACACATTCCAGGCACCTCCGAGTAGCGGGATCGCCTCATGGGACGGAAGCGCGCCCGCGCCGAGTAGGTCTGCCTGAGTATGTCGTGAATGGAGGTCAACTGCCATGCCTGCCAGCCGAGCCGTCAATTTCACCGGAATCGCGTTCGAGAATCCCTTCCTCCTCTCCTCCGCGCCGCCGACGGAGTCGGAGAGCAACATCCTTCGCGCGTTCGACGCCGGATGGGGCGGCGTGGTGACCAAGACGATCGGGCTGCATCCGGTCGTCAACGTCGTCGGGCGCCAAGGCCAAGTTCATGCGCACCTCGCCCGAGGACGCCTACGTCTCCATGAAGAAGCGGCCGGGCGCGGCGCTGCACTCCTCCTGGAACTGGGAGCTCATCTCCGACAAGACGCTCGACTGGTGGCTCCCCCGCATCCGGCGGATCAAGGAGGCCTTTCCCGACCGGGTCCTGATCGCCTCGATCATGGCGGGCTCGGGCAACGACAAGGAGCTGCAGAACTGGCAGCGCCTCGCCCGCGACTGCCAGGACGCCGGCGCAGACGGGCTGGAGCTCAACTTCTCCTGTCCCCACATGGACCGCCGCGACATGGGGTCGAACATCGGGAAGGACGAGGGGCTCTGCTCGGTGGTGACCGAGGCGGTGAAGGAGGTCGCGACGGTGCCGGTCTGGTGCAAGCTCACGCCGGCCACGGCGGAGATCGAGGTCGAGGCGGCGGCGTGTTTCCGCGGGCGGCGCCGACGCCATCGTCTCCTCCAACACCTTCCCGTCGATTCCGCTCATCGATCCCGAGACGCTCGAGTTCGAGATCAACGTGGACGGCCTGGTGTCGAGCGGCGGCCTCGGCGGGCCGGCGATCCTGCCGCTCTCGCTGGCGAAGATGGCGCAGATGACCCGGGCGTTTCCCGACCAGAGCTTCTCGGGCATCGGCGGGCATCTCCGACTTCAGCGCAGGCGCTGTCCTACATCCTCCTGGGCTGCGGGACGGTGCAGGTGTGCACCGCCGCGATGCTGGACCAGGCGGTGGGGCCCAACGTGATCAAGCGGCTGCTGGCCGGGCTCGACGCGTTCCTCGAGCGGCATGCGGCGCGACGGGTGGACCGGCGTCGAGGACTTCCGGGGGCTCCGGCGGGACCGGATCGTGGCGCAGTCCGAGATCCGCCGGCCCGACGCGGCCGAATATCACTCGGGCTACGAGGTCACCGAAGGGTACGCCGGGGCGGAGACGTAGACATACGGAGGAGCATCCCCATGAAATTCGACCGCATCGTCAAGGGCGGCAACGTCGTCACCCCCGCCGGGACCTTCATCGGCGACGTCGGCATCACCGGCGAGAAGATCGCCGCGCTCGGCGCGGAGCTCGAGCCCGACGCGGGCACCGAGGTCATCGACGCGACCGGCCACCACGTGCTGCCCGGCGTGCTCGACGTCCACGTCCACCTCGAGCTGCCCTTCTGCGGCACCGTCTCGGCCGACGACTATCGCACCGGCACCCGCGCCGGCGCGCGCGGCGGCGTCACGACGGTCATCGACTTCGCCATTCCCTACGCCGGCGAGTCGCTCGGCCAGGCCGCCGACAACTGGATGAAGAAGGCGGAAGGCAAGGCGCTGATCGACTACACCTTCCACATCTGCATCACCCGCTGGAACGAGCACAAGGTCCAGATCAAGGGGATGGTGGACCGCGGCTTCACCACCTTCAAGGAGTTCATGATCTACGAGTCGGAGGGCTGGCAGTCGGACGACCGCGCGCTCTTCGGCACGCTGGAGCAGATGCGGGAGTACGGCACCATGCTCCTCGTGCACGCCGAGTCGGCGCGGGTGCTCGACGAGCTGATCGCGCGGCACCACACGCCGGAGCTGATGGCAGCAGCTACGGCGCGCGGCTCCACCCGATGACGCGCCCGAACTTCGTCGAGGCCGAGGCGATCCAGCGCGCCGTGCAGTGGTGCGAGGCGACCGGCGGCCAGCTCTACATCGTGCACATGTCCACCGCCGAGGGCGCCGGACATCGTGCGCGCGGCGCAGGCGCGCGGCGTGCCGGTGCTCGCCGAGACCTGCGCGCAGTACCTGGTGCTGGACGACTCGGTGTTCGAGCGGCGAGGACGGCCACCTCTTCGCCTGCTGTCCCGCAGCTCAAGAAGCCGAAGGACGTCGAGCGGCTGTGGCAGGGGCTCCGCGGCGGCGAGGTGTCGGTGGTCTCGACCGACACCTGCACCTTCACGCCGCGAGCAGAAGGCGATGTGGAACGGCGACTGGACCAAGATCCCGATGGGCCTGCCCGGGCCTCGAGACGCTGCTCCCGCTGGTCTACACCCACGGCGTGCTCGGCGGCCGGCTCACGCTCGAGGAGCTGTGCATGAAGCTCAGCACCAACCCGGCGCGGATCATGGGCCTCTACCCCGCGGAAGGGCGCGATCATGGTCGGCGCCGACGCCGACCTGGCGATCATCCATCCCGACCGCGACCCGCACCGTGTCGACCCGTCGACGATGGAGACCAACGCCGACTGGTCGCCCGTTCGAGGGCTGGGAGCTGGCGGGCTTCGCGCGGACGACGCTCTCGCGCGGCGAGGTGATCGTCGACGAGTACGCCGTCGTCGGCCGCGAGGGGCGCGGGCAGTGGCTGCCGCGCACCACCGCGGGCTCGGCCTCGCCGCGGTCCCGACGCCGCCGCCCGCGCCGGCGCCGCTCGACGCTCGCGTCGGCTCGCCCGCCGCGCGTGACGCGCCGGCGATCGCCGGCGCAGCCGGCGGTCGAGCGGAGGACCTCAGCCGCAGCCCGCTCTGGAATCCGGACCTCGCCCCGACGCCGCCCGAGCGCCGCACCTGGTCCACCTACAACATCGCCGCGCTCTGGATCGGGATGAGCGTGGTGATCACCACCTACACCCTCGCCTCCGGTCTCATGCAGCAGGGGATGACACTGGTGGCAGGCGATGGTCACGATCCTGCTCGGCAACACCATCGTGCTGGTTCCGATGGTGCTGAACGCGCACGCCGGGACCAAGTACGGCATCTCGTTTCCGGTGCTCTGCCGGGCGAGCTTCGGCGTGCGCGGCGCCAACCTGCCGGCGATGCTCCGCGCGATCGTCGCGTGCGGCTGGTTCGGGATCCAGACCTGGATCGGCGCGCTCGCGCTCGACGCGCTGTTCCAGGCGGCGTGGCCCGGCTGGGCGGCGGTCCCGGCCGGCACCGCCATCGCGTTCGCGGTCTTCTGGCTGATCCAGGTCGCGGTCATCCTCAAGGGAACGGAGGGGATCAAGGTGCTGGAGAGCTGGTCGGCGCCGCTGCTGCTCGCGCGGCGGCGCCATCCTGCTCCTCTGGGCGATCCGGAACGGCGGCGGGCTCGGACATCTGCTGACCGAGTCGCGAGCGGCTGCGGGACGGGAGCGCGCTCGTTCTGGGCGCTGTTCCCGGCGGCGCTCACCGCCAGCGTCGGCTACTGGGCGACGCTGAGCCTCAACATCCCCGACTTCACCCGCTACGCCAGGAGCCAGCGCTCCCAGATGCTGGGCCAGGCGCTGGGCCTTCCGACGACGATGACGGCGTTCGCGTTCATCGGCGTGGCGGTCACGAGCGCGACGATCGTGATCTTCGGCGAGGCGATCTGGGATCCGGTGGTGCTGATCAGCCAGGATCGGCGGCACCGGCGTGATCATCTTCGCGGCGCTGGTGGTGCTCGCCGCGCAGCTCACGACCAACATGGCGGCGAACGTCGTGTCGCCGTCGAACGATTTCTCGAACCTGAGCCCGCGGCGGATCAGCTACGTGACCGGCGGACTCATCACCGCGGTGATCGGCATCCTGATGATGCCGTGGAAGCTCTACTCCGACGCCGCGGCCTACATCTTCACCTGGCTGCTCGGCTACTCGAGCCTGATGGGCGCGCTCGGCGGCATTCTGATCGCCGACTACTGGGTGTCCGCCGCCAGCAGCTGGCGCTGGACGACCTGTTCCGGGAGCAGGGGGCGTACACCTATCGCAACGGCGTCAACTGGCGGGCGGTCGCGGCGTTCGTCATCGCGATCCTGCCGGTGGTGCCGGGCTTCGTCCGAGCGGTGACGACGCCGGGAGGCGCCGTGGCGGATCCCGAACTTCTTCGACCGGCTGTACTCCTACGCCTGGTTCGTGACGTTTGCGTCTGAGCTTCGTCGTGTACTCGTGCTCATGCGCGGGCGCCCGGCGACCGTCCCGTCCCGACTGTTTGACACGAGGCACAGAGTCCACAGGAGCAGACTCTGTCGTGTGCTGTACCTTTCAGCATTCCTCCGTGCTCTGTGACCCCTGTGCCTCTGTGGTGATGCCTTCACCGAGCAAGGAACGACGACATGCCCCGAGTCGTGAAATGCGGACTGATCCAGGCCACGCACGCCTGCTCCACGGCCGAGAAGCTCGAGACCATCCGCGAAGCCAACATCGCCAAGCACATGGAGCTGATCGAGCGGGCCGGGCGGGAGGGCGTGCAGATCCTCTGCATGCAGGAGATCTTCACCGGCCCGTACTTCTGCGCCGAGCAGAGCGCGCGGTGGTACGACGCGGTCGAGGCGATTCCCGACGGGCCGACGACCCGGCTCATGCAGGAGGTCGCCCGGCGGCACGCGATGGTGATCGTCGTGCCGCTCTACGAGGAGGACGGGGCCGGGGTCTACTACAACACCGCCGCGGTGATCGACGCCGACGGCACGTACCTCGGGCAAGTACCGGAAGAACCACATCCCGCACTGCGCGCCGGGATTCTGGGAGAAGTTCTACTTCCGGCCGGGCAACCTCGGCTACCCGGTGTTCAAGACGCGGTACGCCGACGTCGGCGTCTACATCTGCTACGACCGCCATTTCCCCGAGGGCGCGCGCGAGCTCGGCCTCAACGGCGCGGAGATCGTGTTCAACCCTTCGGCGACGGTGGCGGGGCTGTCGGAGTATCTGTGGAAGCTGGAGCAGCCGGCGCACGCGGTGGCCAACGCGTTCTTCGTCGGCGCGATCAACCGGGTCGGGTACGAAGAGCCGTGGCGACATCGGCGAGTTCTACGGGCAGAGCTACTTCTGCAACCCGCGCGGGCAGATCGTGGCCGAGGCGGCGCGCGACCGGGACGAGCTGATCACGGCGGAGCTGGACCTCGACCAGATCCGCGAAGTGCGGAACGTGTGGCAGTTCTACCGGGACCGGCGGCCGGAGACGTACGTGGGATTGTCCAGACTGTAGCGCTTACCGGCCGATATCCTCGTTCCAGAGGTCCGGGTGGTCCCGGATGAAATCCGCCAGCAGCCGCTCGCAGGCGGGGTCCTGGATCACCTCGACCACGACACCTCGAGTCCGAAGCAACTCCTCCTCGCCGACGAAGGTCCGGTTCTCGCCGACCACCACGCGCGGAATCCCGTACAGCAGAATGGCGCCGCTGCACATGGCGCAGGGCGAGAGGGTGGAGTAGAGCGTACAGCCCCGATACACCGCCGCCGGCTGCCGGCCCGCCCGTTCGAGGGCATCCATCTCGGCGTGTAGCACGACGCTGCCCGCCTGTTGGCGGCGGTTGTGCCCGCGGCCGAGGATGCGGTTGTCGCGGACCAGAACGGAGCCGATGGGGATGCCGCCCTCGCGCAGGCCCTGGCGGGCTTCGTCGAGGGCGGCTTGCAGGAAGTCGTCCATCGTGGGCTAGAAGATGGTGTAGATGAACGGCGCGAGGACCGAGCCCTGCGCAAAGACCAGGAGCATCCCCACCAGCAGCAGGACGAGGATGATGGGGAGCAACCACCACTTCTTCCGCGCCTTCAGATAGCTCCAGAGCTCCCCCCCGATGCCTGCCCGACTCATAGGCTTCTCCGCCTCAGAATTGATGGTCCATGTCGCCCCGCCTGCTTCCCGGCGCGCGGCTCTGCCAGTAGGTCGGGCCGCCAGGGGCGCGGGTGAGTGGACGGTGGCCGAACAGACGGACCAGGAAACCGGCCGGCGTCAGCACCAGGAAGAAGATTACGCTCATGAACACCGGCGTGGTCACCTTGGAGATCACCTTCGCCAGCGCCATCCAGGCCCGGTAGACCGGCCCCAGCCGCGCGGGCATCGCGAGCCCGCCTGCGATCAGGGCGACGGCCAACGCCATGGTGACCCATGCCGCGGTCACGTGCGTGCGCCGCCAGAGGAGCACGCCCACCAGCAGAAACGCCGCGCCGACCAGGAGGCCGAACTTCCGGCCCTCGGCCGGGGTCAGTCGAGCTGGAACTCCTGTTTCCAATTCCCGCTCTCCTTCCACTCGGGCTGACCCACCTTCTCGAGGAGGAAGGGGCCGAGCACGAGGTAGTCGAGGTGGGTCCGCATGAAGCAGCGATAGGCGTCCGCGGGTGAGCAGACGATCGGCTCGCCGCGCACGTTGAACGACGTGTTGACGAGCACCGCGCAGCCGGTGAGGCAGGCGAACTCGTGAATGAGGTCGTAATAGTCGGGGTTCGTGTCCCGGCTCACCGTCTGGATCCGCGCCGAGTAGTCGATGTGCGTGATGGCCGGCAGGTCGGAGCGAGCGACGTTCAGCTTGTCGATGCCCCACAGGGCGTCGGCGGCCTCGCTCATCGCGATCTGACGCTCCTGCTTCACCGGGGCGACGAGGAGCATGTACGGAGAGTCGACGTCCATCTCGAAGTACTCGCTCACCCGGTCCCGGAGCACGCTCGGCGCGAACGGGCGGAAGCCCTCGCGGAACTTGATCTTGATGTTCATCTGGGACTGCATGCTCACGCTCCGCGGGTCTCCCAGGATGCTCCGGGCACCCAGGGCGCGCGGGCCGAATTCCATGCGCCCGTTGAACCAGCCGACCACCTTCTCTTCGGCCAGGATCCGCGCGGTCGCCTGCAGCAGCTCCTGGCGACCCAGCTTGCGGTGGGGCGCGCCGACCGAGCGGAGATAGGCCTCGATCTCGGCGTCGTCATAGGACGGCCCGAGGTACGCGCCCTTCATGCTGTCCCTCCCGGCCGTCACCGTGCGGGGCTTGCCCAGCCGCCGGTGCCACGCGAGCTGGGCCACGCCGAGGGCGCCGCCGGCGTCGCCCGCGGCGGGCTGAATCCACAGCTCCTTGAACGGTCCCTCGCGCAGCAGGCGGCCGTTCCCCACGCAGTTGAGCGCCACGCCTCCCGCGAGGCACAGCCGGTCGAGGCCGGTCTCCCGGTGGACCGTGCGAGCCATGCGCAGCATGATCTCCTCGCACACCACCTGGACCGAGCGGGCCAGGTCCATCTCGCGCTGCGTCAGCTTGGTCTCCGGCTCACGCGGCGGTCCGCCGAACAGCCGGTCGAACGCGCTGTTCGTCATCGTCAGGCCGGTCAGATAGTTGAAGTACTTCTGGTTGAGCGTGAAGGAGCCGTCCTCCTTGAGGTCGATGAGCTCGCGGTAGATCAGGTCGACGTACTTCGGCTCGCCGTAGGGAGCCAGCCCCATCACCTTGTACTCCCCCGAGTTGACCTTGAATCCCGTGTAGTAGGTGAACGCGGAGTAGAGCAGGCCCAGCGAGTCGGGCCAGTGGATCTCCTTGAGGATCTCGATTTCGTTGGCGCGGCCGATACCGAACGAGGCGGTGGCCCACTCGCCCACGCCGTCCATGGTCAGGAAGGCGGCCTCCACGAATGGAGAGGGAAAGAAGGCGCTCGCGGCGTGCGACTCGTGATGCTCGGCGTAGAGGATGTCGCCCTCGTAGCCGAGATCCGCCCGCAGCTGCCGGTCGGTGAAGAGCTTCTCCTTGATCCAGAGCGGTCCGGCGAGGAGGAAGGAGCGGAGCCCGCTCGGGGCGGTGTCGAGATAGGTCTCGAGGATGCGCTCGAACTTGAGCAGCGGCTTGTCGTAGAAGCCGACGTACGCGAGATCGGCCGTCGAGATCCCGCCCGCGCCGAGGCAATAGGTCACGGCGCGCTGCGGAAACCCGGCATCGCCCTTCTTCCGGGTAAACCGCTCCTCCTGCGCCGCGGCCACGATCTCGCCATCGCGCAGCAGGCAGGCCGCGCTGTCGTGATAGAAGGCCGAAATACCGAGTATGTAGGTCGGGCTCACTCCACCTCGTTCGGCGGTCGCGTGTGCACGTGGGATGATGCTGGTGGGGCAGGCGCCTTCAATCTGGGACCCGGTCACCCGATAAGCAAGCGAGCGCGCCCCTACCGCCCGATCATCCCCGTCTCGAGCAGGTGGTTCACCAGCACGCGCGCCGCGAAGGCATTGCCTCGTTCGTTCCAGTGCGGGTCCTCCCTGAAGACGAGGGGGAACTCGCGGGTGCCCTGGAACGCCGGAAGCAGGCTGAACACGGAATACTTCACCTGCGGACGCACCTCCTCGAAGAACCGGAAGTACTCGTTCTGATACGGCTCGTCCAGCGCATAGTCGCCCCGCTCCCAGTTGTCCGGGGATTCCGCGGGGTTCCAGTGGTGGTACCGCGGGTTGACGGCCAGCAGGAAGCGGGCATGCAGGCGCTCCGCCTCGTCCGCGACCGCGTTGATGTTCTGCAGGGTGCGCGAGAAGTGCACCCGCGTCTCCTCGAGCGGGTGCCGGTAGATGAAGAACCGGTTGGTCTCCAGCGTCTGTCCGACCCTCACGCTGAACTTGTAGTAGTCGTAGTCCTTCCTGGGCCCCCCGCGCCGCGCCACGCGGAACGGGTACGTGAGCGCGCGGACCGGCAGGCTCCCCTGGGAAAGCGACGGGGCGACGCGACGGACCAGCTCGAGCAGGGCCCCGCGATATGCCGAGGTCGGCTTCACTCGCGGGTCGAAGGTGGTCCGGCCGTCGAGCACGCGTGCCTCGGAGAGGTACTGCAGATCGTCCCCGATGTCGGATACGTCGACCAGCAGGACGATGAGGGTCGGCCGGTAGTGCTGGAGTGTGCCGGCGAGCAGGGACCGCTCGAGCAAGGGCGAGTAGCTGGGGATCGCCGCGTTGAGCACGGCGACGTCGGTCGTGCCAAGCCGGTTTCGGAGCAGTTGCTCCATCACTGCGGTCAGACCGCGCTCCTGACGGACGCCGTACCCGAAGACGAAGGAATCGCCCAGCATGACGACGCGGTCGTGGTAGCGGCGGAACTGCTCGCGGGTATAGCCGGTTCGCAAGCCATCCTCATTGGTACGAATGACCACAGGGTGCCCATCGTAGACACCCTGGAACATGTCGCGATTGGGTGGATAGATGTGGTGATACTCGGTGGAGGGAACCGCCGCGAACCGCCGCATGCCCCACGGGGTGCCGAGCACGCGGAGCGCCACTTCCGCGATACCGCCGGCGATGAGCAGCCCGGCCAGCACGAGCAGCAGCTCGCGCCACTGCTGTGCCGCGAAGGCCACGACGATGATGGCCAGCGTGGTGAGCAGCCAGTACGCAGCCAGGCTCCCGATCGCCTCTCCGCGCGCGACGCGAGCGTCCTTGGCCAGCAGGTCGAGAAGCCCGGACGCCACGCTCACGATGAGCGCGAAAAAGAGACCGGTCACTGCGAGCAGGATGACACGGCGGTTGAGCTTCATTAGTGCTCGCCTTCGTGCGGTGATCCGGAGTCCGAGCGGAGCGCAGGGAGCCCTAACCTACACAGCTAGCCTCCTCGAAGGCACCACGCGGCCGTCGAAGTGAAAGGTGCCTATGAACTTCGACTGCACGCCAACCTGCGCACGGCGCGTGGGCGCGCTCACATGGTGCGCGCTCGTGAGCACCGTCACCACGGCTGATTCAGGTTTGAGTTACTCTCGGACTGTAATCCAACAGATACTGACTCACCGAGCGAGAGGGAGACATTCCTATGAGGACGTATGTGTGGGTGGCGGCCGCGCTCGCGGTCGCCCTGACGACGGGGTGCAAGGACCGCGATCGCGACACTACGGACGACCGGGTGGAGGCCACTGGGGAGCGTGCCGGCGACGCGGTTCGCGAGGGTGCCCACGACGTGGGCGAAGCCGCGGACACCGCGGGCGACAAGCTGGGCGACGCTGCCCGCGACGTCGGCAACGCGACCGAGGACGCGGCCCGCCGAGTGACCGGCACCTGGACCTACGAGCGGCGCGACGAGTATCGCCAGGAGGCCCGGACGCGCCTCGAGGGGCTCGACCGGCAATTGGCCGACGCACGCAAGAGCCTCAACGCCGACGCGTCGGAGGCATATACCAAGGCCGTCGCGGCGGCGCGTGAGACCCGCAGCGCCGTCGGCCGGGACATCGATCGCCTGAGCAAGGCGACCGCGGCCAATTGGAACGAGGTGCGCGATGACGTGAGCGCATCGCTCGACTCGCTCGACCGGCAGATCCAGGGACTCCAGCCGGACGCGAAGCCGATGGGAGGCGCCGGACCGAACTGAGTCCGCGTCTTGGCGCGCGAGTCCGCGTGTTCGTGGACGCGGCTCGCGCGACCGGGGCAGGCGCGGGCGGCTGGAAGCGCACGCGACCAGTCAGCGCTACTGCCAGGACTCGACAAGGCAACTAGCTGTCCGTAGTGCTGCACACGACCTTGCGCACTGACGCTAGCGGCCATGTGCGCGAGGTCATTAAATTCCACCAACCGCAATAGTTCGGGGCGTTAGCTCAGCTGGGAGAGCACCTGCTTTGCAAGCAGGGGGTCACCGGTTCGATCCCGGTACGCTCCACTGCACACAGCATCGCCCCGCTGCTCCGAAGGAGCAGCGGGGCGATTACCGTTTGGGAGCGCATTCTATCCGATGCTGGCCAGGTACCCGCCGTCAGTCAGCTTCGACCTGCCCGCGAATCTCCCCTCCGGCGTTGCACCCGGGCTCGCCGGGCGTGCAGTCGGGGTGCTGGTGTGGACGTTCACGTACGCGCCGCCCGTGCGCATCGCTGACAGCAGGGAGTCGAAGGTGATCGCGGGCGTACCGACGGTCGTCCCATTGGTGCCCGTGGCCAGCACCCCCGTCCCGCTGGTGCACGCCGGCTGAGGCGCCCCTGTGCCACACAGGTTCAGCCGCACGGGGCCGTTCTCGCCGTCTGGAGCGATGTGAATGTGGGCCACCGCAGCATTGAGCAGGTCGGTCACGTTCACCGTGTATTCAATCTGCTGGCCGTTCACCGTGAGGGTCGCCGTGCCCGTTGCGGTGGTCGCGACCGCCGGAACTTCTTCGCCGCCCGACAACGTGGCCGTGAAGCTCGTCGCCTGATCGGACGGTCCGTCGTCACTGCAGGCGAAACCGCTGGGAGCAGGACCCCAACAGCGATCTTGAGGACGCGGGAAGCGTTCATTGGAGCCCTCCTGTTGAAAAACTCGCCGAAATCGGCTTCTCCCGCACGCTAGCAGGCCGAGCGCGCCTCGGTCTTGCATTGGGGTAGCCGGCTTGGATAGCTCTAGTGGTGGTGTTGCGGGGGATGAGCCCGTCGTCACCCTAACGGAATGCTCGAGACTCCGGGAGGAAGGGCCAAGATGCGCAGGATTGGGCTCGTGTCCGAAGCCAGGCCGCTGTGTCGGGTGAAGGCAGGTGGGTTCAGCATCACCGAGGGGGTTCACACCCATGGTGCCGAGCTGCCGTGGCACCACCACGAGACGCCGACGATCTGCTTCGTGCTCAAGGGTGCGTTCACCGAGATGTGGCGGGGCGGGTCGATCGCGTGCACCAGGTCCACCTTGAAGATCACCCCCGCGGGCGAGCGCCATCGCAACCAGTTCAGCCGGGGCGACGTCCGTGGGCTCCTGATCGAGGCGGACGGGATGCAGGTCGAGGCGATTCAGCCGTACGCCGCGGTGCTGGACGAGCGGGTGACCTCCCAGGGCGGACTCCTCGCCGCGATCGCGTGGCGAATCTACGAGGAGATGCGGCGGATGGACGCGATCGCCCCGCTCGCCATCGAAGGCCTGTTGCTCGAGCTCGTCGCCTCGGCCTCCCGCATTCGGGAGCGGCACGCCGGCTCCCGACGGCCTCGCTGGCTGGAGGACGCGCGCGACCGGATCCACTCCGAGCTCGCCGCCCGACCCAGCCTGACCGGTCTGGCAGAGTCGGTGGGCGTGCACCCGGTCACGCTCGCGCGCGCGTTTCGCCGATCGCTCGGCTGCACCGTCGGAGAGTACGTCCGCGGCCTGCGGATCGAGCGCGCCGCCCACCAGCTTACGAGTACCGACCTGTCGCTGGCCGAGATCGCCCTCGCCGTCGGATTCGCCGACCAGAGCCATTTCTCGAATCTGTTCCGTCGGCACACCGGCCTTTCGCCCTTCCAGTTCCGGCGCGCGTCCGCTCCGCCCAGGCCGCTATAACCGTCCAAGCCGACTCCGGGCGTCCAAGACCGGCTTCCAGGGCGCTGCTATCTACCACTGATGCTGAGTCGCGGCGGCCTCCTCCTGGCATCTCTGTGCGCCCTTGTCCCAGGGCGCGGGGTCGCTGCCCAGACCGTGCTCGATCGGTCGCCCAATCTCTCCGGTGGATGGGTCGGCGCCCCGGGGGTGCTTCACTTCAATTTCCTCCACCGCTTCTCCACCAGCTCGGCCCCCGCGCGGAAGGTCACCAGCACGCCCACGTTTCTCATGGCCGCCGGCCTTCCTGGCCGCACGCTGCTGGGCGTGCACTACGCCACGAACTCTGAGCTGTCGCCCCAATATCCCAACGAATGGGAGCTCTTCGGCCGGGTGGCGCCGTTCGCGCAGTTGCTCGGCGCACCGGTCGACGCTGCTGCGCAGGTGGGCTACAACCTCGCCGCCGAGGGCTTCGACGGGGAGGCGGCGGTCGCTCGGCGCCAGGGGCCGGTTCGCGTCCTGGCCGCGTTGCGGATTCTGGCCGATCCAGGGCCGGATGGCGGGGCCGATGTCGCGTTGGCATCCGGTGCAGTGATCCGCGTGACTCGACACCTGGCGCTATCGGCAGACGTGTCGGCTGTGACGGAGCGCGCTCCCGGGGAGAAGGTCGCCTGGGGTGCCGGGCTGAGTCTGGCCATTCCACGAACCCCGCACACCCTGTCGCTGCACGCCACGAACGCCAATAACGCGACGCTGCAGAGCTCCTCCCGGGGAACCGACGAGACCCGCTACGGGTTCGAGTTCACCATCCCGCTGACCCTGAGCCGCTACTTCGGAGGTCGGACTCCCGAGCCCCGGCCCGAGGCGCCGGGTCCACAGGCAGTCCAGGAGCCAGGTCCCGGCGCGGCCACAACCCGTAACGATACCCTCCGCGTCGCAGTGCAGGACTTCCTGTTTCAACCCACCCGCCTGGAGGTCGCGGTGGGAACCACGGTCGTATGGGCCAACGACGGCCAGGTGGCGCACACCGTGTCCGCCGAGGACGGCAGCTTCGACTCCGGCTCCATCGAACCGGGGGAGCGTCGGAGCCTCACCTTCGCTCGAGTCGGCACCTTTGCCTTTCATTGCACTCCTCATCCGTTCATGAGGGGTCTCATCGTGGTGCGCTGACAGATGGGTACCCGGTGGCGAGCGCTCGCCGCATGGAGTGTCACGCTCGGTCTGGCAGCCGGCGCCCTGCCCGGTTGCTTCTCCAAGCACGAGGCGACCGCTCCCGCCGAGGGCGCATGCAGCCTCCCGCTCGGCGAGGGCGTCCCCGGCTCCACCGTTGTCGTGATCCGTGACTTCACTTTCGAGCCGGGTGACGTGCGGGTGCGCGCCGGCGAGCGAGTCACCTGGATCAACTGCGACGAGGACCAGCACACCAGCACGGCCGATGGCGGTCAGTGGGCGTCGGCTCTGCTTTCCCCGGGCGACGGGTTTACCCAGACCTTCCCGACCACGGGAGAATTCTCATATCACTGTGAGCCCCACCCGTTCATGACGGGACGGGTGATCGTGGAGTGAAGTCACCGCACTGACGCGATAGCTCCACCCGCACAACCCTGCCGTTCGTCAGGTCTCCCACCTCACCTCCGCCCCTCCCCAGCCCCACAATCGTGGGATCGAAGTCCGGTCGTACGACGGATGGTCGGTCCACCGCCGCGCGCCAATATTCTCGCTGCAATGCAGTACTCACGCGCGTCCATCGACGTGCGCCACATCAGCCAGAGGTGAACACCATGAGCCAGCGTGCCGAGGCCCTTGCCGAACGCCTCGAACGAGGGGCCAGTGCACTCGCGACTTTCGCGGCGGCCCTCACGGACGCGGAGTGGCAGGCCCGAATTCCCAAGGATGGGCGCAAGATCGGCGTCGTGGTCCATCACGTCGCCACGATGTACCCCCTGGAGATCCAGTTGGCCCAGCAGCTCGCCGGCGGCACGCCGGTGGCGGGCGTGACCTGGGACGACGTCCACGCGATGAACGCCGGGCACGCCAGGGAGCACGACGCGGTCACGAAAGAGGCGGCGCTGGACCTGCTCCGGCGCAACAGCGCGGCGGCGGCGGCGGCCATCCGGGGCCTCAGCGACCGGGAGCTGGATCAGGCGGCGTCGATCTCGCTCAACGCCGATGCGCCCCTCACGTGCCAGTTCATGCTCGAGGACCACGCCGTGCGGCACAGCTACCACCATCTCGCCGCCATCCGGGGCGCGTTGAAGCGGCGGTTGTCGGTGGCATGAGTCGGTGAGCGGCATGGGGTATTCAATCCAACTCGAACGATTCACTCAGGAGGATGGCATGAAACGGTCTACTGCCCCGTCCTTCCTCGCCCTGCTGGCGCTCGCGCTGGCCTGCAGCGATGGAACGAGCCCGGCCGATGGCACCGGCTCCGCCGAGGGTACCCCCTCGACCGATGCGGCGTCGCCGGTGGCCTTCAAGCGAAACGGAAGGAGCGGATTCGGCTTCAACGGAAGTGCCAGCGGGGCTCCGACCGGGGAGGTCCGGCTCACGGGCGGCGGGTCGTTCAACCCCGCCACGGCGTCCAACTCGGTGCCGACGAAGACGTCCGTCGCCTCCGGGGGTGGCTTCGACTGCACCGCCACGGTGGCTCAGGGCCCGCTGGCGGGGTGCGCGGCCGGCCAGGGCGTGCGGTGGGACGCGGTTCAACTGCTGGCGTCTACCAGCTTCAGATGCACGGGCGCCGACGCGGCGAAACAGGCCGCCACGGGCGAGCGCACGGCCGTGCTGCTCGCCGACTTCTACAGGGCGGGGGACGGCCAGGACGAGTCCTTTACGGGGCAGATCATCGTCGCTGACGGAGACATCGCTCCCGACATTCCTGGGATCCAGAACCTGTGGGTTCAGGGCGTCGGCTGCGGCACGGCGATCGTCAACTTCCGCTAGCATCTGGGCGGGCCTCCGAGCGCTTCAACGCTGGAGGTCCGGCCGTCTGTGACGAAAACGGCCGAATCTTCCCACCCGATCTCGACCGCGGCCTGACCAGCCCGGATTGGCCAGTGGCGGCGAGAGGGTACCCACCACCATATTGTCGGGCGATGGCCTCACCGGAAGCGTGCTTCACCACGCGACTGGACCGCCGGGCCGTCGCTTCCACTCCGATCGCGATCCAGGCTTGCCGGGGCACCTCCCCCTTCGAGTCGCCGCTGCGCTCTCGCCGTGCGCTCGCGTTCTCATCGCGCGTCGCCACCATCCGTCGTTGGAAAGGGTACCACCATGATTCGGGCGTTCTCCCACGTAGTCGCTCCACCCCGACTGCAACCGCTGGCCTTGATCGTGCTCGCCACGCTGCTCGGCGCGGGCTGCGCCAGCGACAGCGCAGCACCTGGCGACCTGAGCGATTCTCCCAGCGCTGCTACGCCTGCGGGCACGCCCGTCGCGCTCGATTCGTCCGCCACGGTCCTGGCCGCCGTGACATATACCGGCATCCCCTTCGGGCCCGTCGCCCTGTGGACCATGAACAAGCTCAACTATGGTCCGGCCCCCTTCACCGCGAGCCAGCAGTACATCAACGCCGACACGCTCATCCTCCAGATCAACGCCGCCCGCAGCAAGGGCCAGCGGCTGATGCTGGCGATGACCGGCGGGCTGTCGACCAGATATACGACCAACGGGCAGTTCGACATGGCGAAGTGGAAGGCCGTGCAGAACACCTACAACAAGGCGGCGATCAAGACCGCGGTGGCCGCCGCGGTCACCGACGGCACGGTCATCGGGAACCAGATGATCGACGAGCCCGAGACGAAGCGGTGGGGCACCAACATCACCAAGGCCACCCTCGATCAGATGGCCGCGCACGTGAAGACCATCTTCCCGACGTTGCCGGTCGGATTGAACCTTGGCCCCCCCGGATATAAGTGGCGCGCAACGGAGCGCTTCACCAGGGTCGATTATGTGCTCTATCAGTACAACCACTTCATCAACGGCGGGAACATTGTTGCCTGGCGGGACGCCGTGCTGGCCCAGGCCAAGCTGGATGGCGTGAGGCCGGCCTTGAGCCTCAACATCCTCAACGGTGGGAAGCAGGACCGGACCGATGGCGTGTACGACTGTGCCGGGGCGGACCAGGGTGAGATCGGCACCTACTTTCCCAACTGTACGATGACCTCGACCCAACTGCGCAACTGGGGTAAGGCACTCGCACCGTACGGCTGCTTTATGATGATGTGGGAATATCAGCCGGCGTACATGGCCAACGCCGCCAACAAGCTGGCGTTCCAGGAAATCGCCACGCTTGCGAAGTCGAAGCCGAAGCCGACCTGCAAGCGGCCCTGAGTTGCGGTGACCATGGCTGCCCCGCCGCTCTTCCGGGCGGTGGGGCGCTCGAACTGCCCATGTGACATCGATGAGCGTACGCTGCCGTACCCAGTCTCCGTGAGGTGACGCACGGACTTGTCCCGCGAGTGGCCCTAGCCTCTCGGAGGAGGTGGGACATGGAGCGCGAGGGGCGAGTTCGAGCGGAGTACCGGTTGTGGTTTCCCCATCTCCGGCCGGGTGTGTGGTATCCCGCGGCCATCCTGGCCCGATCTGTCCTCGAGCAGGTACGCTCGGGGGAGCCTCGGTGGACATCCGGCGATCGCATCCCCAGCGACACCCACTTCATTTTTCGAGGCGGCGACCCCCCGCGAGCGCCCGGACAGCGCTCCCGCCTGAGCGACCTGCCCGACTCCTCGGCATAGGAGTTGCCCTGCCGCACCCTGAACCTTCGGGCGAAAGGTGCGGGCATGCGGGCTGGCCCAGAGAACTACCACGGCAGGACCGACGCCGTCCATCATAGCGATCCCGATTGTCCACGGGGTCGGCAGATCCCTCCGGAGTGGCGGGTTGCCGGCACCGGCGGGCTGCCCCTCTGCGCGATCTGCCGAGCCCGAGAGGCCGCCCGCCCGCCGCGGCCGTAGCGTCGCCAGTGCGGCCTGTCCTTCGATCCCCACTCTTGACAGATCGGACGTCGATTGTCATATAACCATATGGTTATAAAATCGCCGATCGCGCTCGACCGCGTGTTCCACGCTCTCGCCGATCCCACCCGCCGGCGGATCGTCGAGCAACTCGCCCGGCGCGAGCGCACCGTGACGGAGCTCGCCAGCGACTTCACCATCTCCCAGCCCGCCGTGACCAAGCACCTCAACGTGCTGGCCGCCGCGCGCATCATCACCCGGCGCCGGGAGGGACGGCTTCGCTACTGCCGGCTGCGCCCCGCGTCGCTCGACGCGTCGCTCGTGTGGCTGGCCCGTCATCGCCGGCTTTGGAACGCCCGCCTGGATGCCCTGGAGGGGCTTCTGGCGGAAGAACTCGCCCGCAAGGAGGATCATCTCGATGTCGACAACGACTGACGCCCCGCCCCTGGTTGTGCGCCGCACCCTCGGCGCGCCGATCGCCCTGGTGTACCGCGCCTGGTCGGACCCCGCGCTCGCCGAACGCTGGAGCTGGGGTCCGGACCACGAGACCCTGTCGGTCGAGCTGGACTGCCGGCCGGGCGGCGCCTGGAAGCAGGTGATCCGCAACCGGACGAACGGCGAGCAGTGGAGCTTCGACGGCGTGTTCCAGGAGGTCGAGCCGCTGCGCCGTCTGGTGCACACGTTCCATTGGCGGGGCGACCGCGGGCAGGAGGAAGGGCCGTCGCTGGTGACGATCGAGTTCTTCGAGCGGCCGGCGGGCACCGAGGTCGTGATCACCCACCGCCGGCTGGATCCGGCGAAGGTGGAGGGAAGCCGGACCGGTTGGGAGGGTGTGCTCGCGGCCGTCGAGGCCTGCGTGACCGAGGATGCGGGCGGCAGCGGCCGCTGACACGTTCGTGCGTGCGGGGTATCAAGTCCCGCCGACTCCGCCGGCCGCCACGGACCGCGCCTCCATGCGCTCGAGCACGACGCGGGTCATCGTGAGCGCGAGCTCGTGTTCCCCCATGAACACGGTGCCGAGGTGGTCGTGCCGGAACAGCTCGGCCTCCTCGTCGCTGTGCGAGCGGAGGAGGGTCTCGATCCGCGGATTGAGCGTCCGGGCGATCTCCACCACCTTCCGCACCCCGAAGGCGTTCGGTGTGGCGACGACCAGCAGGCTCGCGCGCGCGACGTGCGCCTGGATCAGCACCGCGGGCTCCGTCGCGTCGCCCGAGACGGCCGGGATGTTCCGCTCGCGCAGCTGCTCGACCAGCTCCCGGTTCTGCTCGGCGACGACCAGTGGCATCCCGCGCTCCACGAGTGCGTCCGCGATCCGGCGGCCGACCGGGCCGTAGCCGACCAGCACCACGTGCCCCGTCAGCGCCGCGGCGTCGAACGTCGTCGGAAGCTCGGCGAGCGGGTCCACGCTCCGCTCGAGGGCCCGGGCGACGCCGGAGCGCGCTCGGATCCAGGCCTGGATCGGCTCGATCGCGGCGAAGAGGAGCGGGTTAAGGGGATAGCGGAACGCCAGTACCAGGCCGACCACGGTCGCCAGCTTGAGCGGCTCCCGGAGCACGATCTCGGGCTCGAACAGCATCCCGACCGACACGAAGAACAGCACGGCGAAGGCGTCGCGCAGCGGCAGCGATTCCGCGGCCGCGCGGTGGCTCAGGGCGGACTCGCGCATCATCATGCCGGCGAAGAAGGCGCCGAGGGCACCGGCGGCTCGACCGCGCTCAAGTTCCTGGTCGGGGTGCTGCTGCTGATCGGCTGGGTGGTCGTCCTGCAGGCGACACGGCGATCGATCGGGCTCACCGGCGCCGCGCTGGCGCTGGCCCTCTGCGGCGGACTGATCTGGCTGCTGATCGAGCAGCGGGTCGTCTCCCCGACGGGCTCGGCGGCCATCGCGCACATCGTGCTGCTCGCCGTGGGCCTGGTGCTCGGCGTGGGGATGAGCTGGTCGCTACTCTCCCGGCGGTTGACCGGTCAGATCGACACCGATCAGGTCGGCTGAAGCCCGGGCTTGGCGCGGAGCTCCGAGGCCGAGACCGCCATCAGGTTGCTCATCGCCGACCACATCGCGTTGAGTCCCCCGCGGACGACGACGTCCCACGCTCCGCACTGCCTGGCCGCATGCCGGGCCTCGACCGTGAGAAACGTGGCGTGCGACAGGATCGGGGTGTTGGGCGCGTGTTCGCCGACGGCGCGGAGCGCCGCCAGGGCGGAGGCGTCGCGCAGCCGGGTATCGAGCATAACGAGATCGAACGCGCGGGCGTCGAGCAGTGCGAGGCCGCTGTGGAGGTCGCCGGCCTCGGTGATGTGGACGCGGCCACGGCCCTTGAGCGCCACCAGCTCCTGCACCAGCTGACGATCGCACTCCTCGTCTTCGATCAGCAGCACTTCGACCGCGGCTTGCATGGTCACCGTCCTGGGGTGGGGAGGGTGGGTGCAGGCGCCGGCGTCGGCTCCCGGGTGACGGCCGGGCCGGCGAGCGCCAGCGCGCCGAGCGTGAGCGCGAACAGCTGGGACGAATGCACCGAAACCTCCGGGGTCGGGAAGCGCGGCCAGGAGGAGCCGGGGCCGCGTGTTTCCTTATAAGGGAAGACGCATGCCAGGGCGGCAGGGCGGCTGCACGATCTCGCGACAGCCAGGATAACTGGAGCTTCCCATGGGGTTTGGCGGGGCGGGGTGTGCGGTTGCTTGGCAGGAAGGACAACGATTGCACGCGGTGGCGGGGCGGCGGCGTGGCTCCGCTCTGTGGGCCCCGGCCCACAACGACCACACGCCGGCGGCCGCGCCCGTGGGCGTGACCGTCGGCGTGTGGACCGGGAGGTCCGGAGCCAAGCCCCGGAAAACTTCAGGTCGTCAGGACGTTCTGGTAGCGCGCGTAGTCGTCGAGGATCCGGCCGGTGCCCCGCACCACGGAGGTGAGCGGATCGTCGTCGACCCGGACCGGCAAGCCGGTCTCATCCATCAGGAGCTGATCGAGGCCGCGGATCAGCGAGCCGCCGCCGGTGAGGACGATGCCGAACTCGAGGATGTCGCTGGCCAGCTCCGGCGGCGTCATTTCGAGGGCGCGGCGCACCGCGTTCACGATCCGGGAGACCGGCTCCTGGATCGCGTCCCGCACGCCGGACGAGTCGACCCGGACGGTCTTGGGCAGCCCCGAGACCAGGTCCCGGCCCTTCACGTCCATTTCCTCTTCCGGCTCCAGCGGCACCGCCGAGCCGAGCCGGATCTTCATCCGCTCGGCCGTGGGCTCACCGATCAGGAGGCTGTAGTTCTTGCGCATGAACTGGACGATCGCCTGGTCGAGCTCGTCCCCGCCAGTGCGGATCGAGGCATCGCACACGATGCCACCCAGCGCGATCACCGCGACGTTGGTCGTGCCGCCACCGATGTCGATGACCATGCTGCCGACCGGGGTGTCGACCGGGAGCCCGACGCCGATCGCCGCCGCCATCGGCTCGGCGACCATCAGGAGGCGCTTCACGCCCGCCGAGCGCGCCGAATCGCGGACGGCGCGCCGCTCGACCTCGGTGATGCCCGACGGGACGCAGACGATGACGGAGGGCTTGACCTTGAAGATCGAGCGGTCGATGACCAGGCGGAGGAAGTGGCGGAGCATCTTCTCCGCGACATCGAAGTTCGCGATCACGCCGTCCTTCATCGGCCGCACGGCCAGGATCCCATCCGGCGTCCGGCCGAGCATCCGCTTGGCCTCGAGCCCGATTCCCAGGATGTTCCCGGTGGCCTGATCGACCGCCGCGACCGACGGCTCGTTGAGCACCACGCCCTCGCCCTTCACCAGCACCAGCGTATTCGCGGTGCCCAGATCCACGGCGATCTCGGTGGCGGGACGCCAGCCTCGACGCTTGGGCATCTGGCGCCGGCGGTCGGCGGCCGGGTCGATGGGCGGCTCGGACGAGGAATGCACGGTCGGTTCGATCGCTACGGTCACGGGGCTGGGATTCCTTCGTTAGGTGCCTTGCAGATAACCTGCGCGGATTGCGTTTCACCCGTTCATCTCAAGCCGCTGCTTCGCGATACATTGCGCGTGACAGCGGGTCGGTTTCCGAGGGACCGGCGCTTCCCGACTCCCATCGCCTCGTGCACCTCACGCCTGGCAATGCAAATTATGATCCATGTCGGATTCCTGCTGATCCTGATAGGCGCGGCGCTCCTCCCACCCGCTCGGGGACGGCGCGCCGCGGGGCTCGCGGCGGCGGCGGCCGGACTCGCCCTCGCCGGGCTGGCGGGCGCCGTGCCGGCACTCGCCGAGCCCACGCCGGCGGCGCTGGCCGCACTGCCGGCCGGGTTTCTCGCGGCGGACGCGGCGCTCCTGGTGCTCGGGGCCGTGCTGGCCGTCGGCTCGGCGCTGGTGGCCGTGCTCGATCGGCGCTCGCCGCCGACGGTGGCCGGTGCGATCGCTCTCGGCCTCGGCGGGATCCTGCTCGCCTGGGGAGGCAGCGGGCTCGTGGCGGCGGCGCCGGCCGGGACGCTGATGCTGGCGTCGCTGGTCGAGATCGGGCTGGGCGTCGGGCTCCTGATCGCCGGGTGGTACCTCCGGTTCGCCCCACCGCTCGATCGCCACACGCCGCACCCGCTCGCCGCCGCCGCGGGACTGTTGGCCGGCGCGCTGGCCGCGGGCATCGGGCCCCACGTCGGTCTCATCGTCATCGGCGTCATCCTGGCCGCCTGCAGCGGCCAGCTACTCCAGCGGGCAGAGGCCGGCCCGCGCCTGCCACTCGCTCCCGCCGCGACGATCCTCCTCCTGCCGGCCTGGTGGCTCATGGCCACGATCGCGGGCCCCGAAGGCCTGGACGTGCGGACGCTCGCGGAGGTGCCGTTCAGCCCGGCGGCGGAGCGGCTGCTGGCGATTCCGCTGCTGATCGCCGCGTGGGCGGTCGCCGGCCTGTGGCCGCTCCACCGGCAGCTGCCGGGCGCCCTGGTCGCGCCGGTCGGGGCGTTTCTGCTGGCGCGGGTCGCGATCCCGGCGGTGCCTCTGGGTCTCGAGCATTGGCGGCCGCTCGCGATGCCGCTGATCGTGGCGGGGATCTGGCACGCGGCGCTGAGCGGCCGGTTGCCGCGGGTGGCTGTCGGGATGGCGTGGGTCGGCCTGCTCGCCCCGGGGACGCTCGGGCTGGTCGGCGCGGCGTTTCTCCTGGCGGCGGGACTCGCCGTGGAGCTGGTGGAGCGGGTGAGCGCCCTCCGGGCGGGACGCTTCGCGCCGGCCGCGCAGGCGATCCCGCTGGTCGCGTTCGGGTGGGGCGCCCTCCTGGCGGTGGGTGCGGGCCTGCAGGGGGAGGTGGTCTACACCGCGCTCGCGGTGGCGGGACTGGTCGCGCTCTGCGGCCGCCCGTGGCCTCAGGCCATCACGGCGAGCGCACCGAGCGCAACCTCGCCCAAGGCCTGATCGCCGTCGATGCTCACCGCGCTGCGCGCAGCGCTTCCCTTCAGCCCTTTCGAGAACAGCCGCCAGGCCGTGTCGTCGGACAGGCGCACCGTGGCGTCCGGCGCAGGGTGCCGGCCGGCGAGCAGCCGCCAGGCGCCGGCCTCGCGCCGGAGCGTCCAGTCCCCGCCCGCCGGGCCCTCGATCGCCAGCAGCACCGTGGTGCCGTCGTCCCGGTCCACCGCGCGATAGGCCACCGGGACGGCGCGGACGAAGAGCGTCGAGCACCGGCTGCAGCCACTCCCGCCCGGTGAGGGGCGGCGCGCCGACCGCGTCGCGGATCTGCTGCTGGTGCAGCCAGCGCTCCGTGTAGTCGCGCCCGACGTCGAACCAGTGCGCGGACGTCTCCTCGCCGGCCCACGCGACCGACCAGTACGCCGGCGCGTTCGGGTCGATCGACCGGAACAGCTCGACCACCATGGGCCCCGTCACCTCCAGCAGCTCGATCAGGACGCGCGGGCTCATCCGCCGTGCCACGGCGACCCATTCGGCATTCATGCGATTGATGAACGCGACGAGCGAGGCGTAGCCGTCGATCCCGTCGGCCGACGCCTGCGGCTGCCCGTCGCGATGAAACGAGAGGCGGCGGAGGTCATCGTCGAGCAGGTGCGCGGTGATGTCGCGGACCGACCAGAGCGCGCACGCCGTCGGCCGCGGCCAGTCTTCGGGACCGAGTCCACGGAGCAGGGCGACGAGCTCCGCGTGGAGCGGCGCGAAGCGGCCCACGACCCACAGGGGCTCGAGCGGACGAAGCGAGTCGGAGGCGATGGGCACGCGCGAAATCTGGCGTCGGCCGCGCCGGCAGGAAAGCCGCGTTGACCCCTCCGCCGGCCACGGTCATATTTGGCCGCTTGAGCCGAGTAAGTCATTCGGAATTGCGAAGTCCCAGCCGAGGAGCCGGTCATGGCGTTCACCCTACCCCCGCTGCCATACGACTACACCGCCCTGGAGCCGCACATCGACGAGCAGACGATGCGGGTCCACCACGACAAACATCACGCCGCCTACGTCACGAACCTGAATGCGGCGCTCGAGCCGCATGCGGACCTGCAGAAGAAGACGATCGAAGAGCTCATCGCCAATCTCGACGCGCTGCCAGAGGCCATTCGCACCCCGGTGCGCAACAACGGCGGCGGCCACGTGAACCACACGATGTTCTGGGAGATGATGGCGCCCGGCGGCGCCAAAGAGCCCACCGGGCCGCTGGCGGACGCGATCGGCAAGGCGTTCGGCGGCCTGGCCCAGTTCAAGGAGCAGTTCCAGAAGGCGTGCGTCGGCCGATTCGGCAGCGGCTGGGGCTGGCTGGTGGCCGACCGGAGCGGCGGCCTCACCATCGAAAGCACGCCCAACCAGGACAGCCCGCTCATGAGCGGCAAGCGGCCGGTCCTCGGCTGCGACGTCTGGGAGCACGCCTACTACCTCAAGTACCAGAACCGCCGTCCGGACTACGTCTCAGCCTGGTGGAATGTGGTCAACTGGAGCGACATCGCCCGCCGGTACGATCGGGCGAAGGGGGCCTGAGCTCCATGGCCTCGCTTCCCGCGGCGGGCTCGTCCGCACCGGAGTTCACCCTCCCGTCCACCGCCGACGCCGAAGTGACGCTCTCGAGCCTGCGCGGGCAGAACGTGCTCCTGGCGTTCTTCCCGCTGGCCTTCACCAGGACCTGTACCGCGGAGCTGTGCGCGTTCACGAAGGACTACGCCCAGTTCCAGCGCGCCAGCACGGTGGTGCTCCCGATCAGCGTCGATTCCGTGCCCGCGCTCAAGGAGTTCAAGCAGAAGGAGCGCATCGTCGTCGATCTGCTGAGCGACTTCAAGCGTGAGGTGAGCCGGCGCTACGGCACCCTGCTCGAGGACAAGTTCTTTTCCAATCGGGCCTACGTGCTGATCGACCGGAACGGCGTCGTTCGCTGGACGTTCCTCGAGACCACGCCGGGCACGCGGCGCGAGAACGTGGAGATCTTCCAGCAGCTTCGCACGCTGTCGTAGGGCGACGGGGCCGGGAAAGGCGGCGCGACCATGCGACGACTGGCGCTGGTCGCCAGGGCTGGAGGCGAGGCCGCGGAGCGGGAGCTGGACGAGGTCGCGCGGTGGCTTGGCACCCTGCCGAGCCAGGCCGTGCGGCGCTATCAGCGCCTGGTCGACGTCGCGCTCGACCAGTGTGACGTCCTGTGGGTGCGCGACGCCGGCGAATTCGATCCGCGTCTCCACGCCTGGCTCGACGCCGGCGGGCGGATGCTGGCCACGCACGAAGGCGCGCTCCTCGCCGTCGCCCGGACGGCGGCGCACGACGCGCCGGCACCAATCCCATCGTCCGATCCCTCCCCACGCACGGTAGGTCTGGCCGGCTTCGGCGCCCATCCCCTCTTCAGCGGCCTCCGTGACGGTGCGGTCCTCGCGCCGGCCACCGCCACCGGCCCAGTGCTGTACGGCTACACCGGCAGGCGGCCTGAGGGCGCCGGCCTGGTGGCCGTCGCGCGGCGCGGCCTCGAGATCGATGCCGACACCGTGCTCGCGTGGGAGTACGCCGTCGGTGCCGGAGGCATGCTGTGCCTGGCCTTCCATCCGTCGCTGCTGGCGGCCGACGGCTCGTCCGAGCGCCGCGAGGCCGAGGTCGTGCTGGCCAACGCGCTTGTGGGGGACGCCGTGCCGCACCGCGAGCGCGCGCCGCCGGCCACGACCTGGCCACCGGGCGGCCGGCAGGCGGTCGGCCGAGAATCGGCCGAGGCGCTGTTGCTGGCGCCCACGGACGTCTGGCCGCCTTCTACGGCGGCCTCGCTGGAGCTGGCCCCAGCCGCCGGATGGACCCATGCGGGCCGGCGGCTGCTCGTTCGCGCCCGTCCGGGCGGCAGCCGCCGCGAGGTCTGGGCGCCGCCCTTCCGCATCATGCACGAGGCCGGGATGCGCGACGCGATCACCTGCGCGCCGGCGCACGTGGCGGCCGACGAGCTGGCCGGCGGCCTCGCGATCGGAGACCATCGGCTGCAGGAGCGCTGGATCGCGGCGTCGGACGTACCAGCGGTGGCGTGGGAGATCGGCGGCCCGGCCGGCGTCGAGGTGACCGTGGAGTGGGAGGTGGATCTGCGCCGCGCATGGCCGTATCCGCCCGGCGCGTACGGCAACCTCACGTGCCTCGTCGCCGCCGACGGGCGAAGCCTGGCGGTCACGGCCGCGGCGGGCCCGCGGGCGCGGTTCGCGGTGCAGGGCGGTGTGCTCACCGCCGAAGCAGCGACCGACGCGCCACGGGTGAGGGTGCGCTGTCTCGGGAGCACGCCGCTTCGAATCGTGGCCGTGGCCGGCATCGACGCCGAGGAGCTGCAGCGCGCCGTGCGCGTTCTCGATCGGGATGGGATCCGCGGGGTGGCCGAGGCGCGGGCCCGGAAGGCGGCCCAGCTCGACCGGTACGGCACGGCGTTCGACGCCCCCGACGCGATGCTGGCTCGCGGCTTCGCCTGGTCGCGCCAGCGCGGCGACGAGGCGCTGGTCGGGGTCCCGGGCGTCGGACGGGCCGTCCTCGCGTCCTGTCCACGCGGCGCGAGCGACGACGCCTGGTGCTTCGGCACCCAGGCCTGCGCGGCGGCGGCGGCCCAGCTCATCGCCGGCAACCGCGACCCCGCGCGCGAGCTGCTCAAGTTCCTGGCGCAGACGCAGCATCCGGACGGCGGCATTTCGGCCCATCATCCGCTCGGAGGTCTGGCCTCGGCACCGGAGGTCGCGAGCACGCTCGCGTTCCTGGACCTGGCCGAGCGGGTGCTGGCCTGGACCGGCGAGGTCGACGTGCTGCGGCGGCTGCGCGATCCGCTGGCGCGCGCGCTCGACTTCGTGGCCCGGCATCCAGCCGACGGCCTGGTGATCCACGGCCGCACGCTCGATGCCCTGGAGCCGCTGGTCGACGGGGCGGCGGCGGGGCGCGCGCTCGGGCTGCTGCACGCGCGGAGCGCCGCGGCGGGCGGCCCCACCACCGTCGAGGCGCACGCCGTGGTGGAGGCAGCGGCGGCGGCGCTCCGGCGTGCGCCCGGCGCGCTCCCCGGGAGCGGCGCGGCGCCGGCGCTGCTCGAGGCGGTCGCCTCGCTCTGGGGGCTCGAGCCCGACGCCCCGGACGCGGCGCTCTCGCTCGCGCCGATCCTGCCGGCGGGTTGGACCGGCTACGCCCTCCGGCGCCTCCGGATCGGTCGGAGCCTGCTCGATCTCGAGCTGCGGCGTCGGCCGGGGGCGATCGTGGTGCGGACCGCGCACCTCTTCGGGCCCCGCCTCGTGGTGACGGTCGACCTCCGCGGCGTCGGCGTCGAAGCGACGGAAGTGGACGACGTCGCGCTGGCGGGTGGCCGGGCGCGGTTCGAGGCCCACGCCCGCCACGAGATCCGCTTTCTCCTGCGCGCGTAGCCCGTCACGCGGCTGGCGCAGGCCCGTTTACACCACATCGCGCCGGGTGTACGCTTTCAGCACTCCACCAAGGATCTCGCTTGCTACCTCTCCGCCGGACGGCGCTCTGCCTCGGTCTGCTGGTCGCCTTGGGCTGCCAGATCGAGGATCACACGCCGACGGGCAGCCGCCGCGACGAGGAGGCCGTCCTGTCGCTCGTGGCCCGGTACGCCCAGACCCTGTCGGATCGCGACTGGAGCGGCGCCCGCGCTCTCTTCTGGCCGGATGCCACCTACTCCGGACCGATGCTGGCGGGCACGGGCAGCGGCCGCCAGGCGGTGCCGATCGACCTGGCTCTCAACGTCATCGCGCGCCGCGTCGAGGGGATCGGGATGGAGCGATTCGACGTGCGGATTCTGCGCTCGGACTATCGCCAGGACGGAGACCTGGCGGCGGTGTGGCTCACCACGCGCCGCCTGCTGCCCGTGGCGGGATCGGTGATGGACGGCGAATGGATCGAGCACCTGGTGCTGCGCCGGATCAGCGGCGAATGGCGGATCCTGAGCGCCGCCGCCACCGCGTCGCCCCGTGGAGCCGCGCGTGAGTCGCGCTGAGCTCGGGCTCGTCGGCTCGGTGGCCAAGCTCCTGAACGAGGGGTTGGGCACCGAGGCGACGCTCGCGGCCGTGGCCGAAACTCTCCGGCGCGGCCTGCCGGTCGAGGCGGCGACCATCTGGCTTCGGGCGCCGGGCTCGACGGCCTTCCGGGCCGTGCAGGCCCCGCCGGCGCCGGATCCGCCCGCGCCGGTGCGCTCGCTCGACGCGATCCCGCGGCTGTCCGACGGCCACCGCTTCCCGCTCGAGCACGAGGGCGCGCGGCTGGGCCTGCTCGAAGTCCGGGTCCGGTCGGGGCCCGCGGATCTCGAGGTGCTGGCGATCGTCGCCGATTTCCTGTCGCCCTACCTCGCCGCGGTCGAGCTCTCGTCCGATCTCGCCGGCGAGGTGGCCGCGCAGTCCCGCGAGATCGAGGAGCACCGCCGCTTCACCAGCCTGATCATCGACAGCCTGCCGCTTGGCCTCTACGTGGTGGACCGCGACTACCGCATCCAGAGCTGGAACCGGAAGCGGGAGACGGGCACCCAGGGGTTGCGCCGGGACGACGTCGTCGGCCGGCCGGTGTTCGACGTGCTCACCCGCCAGCCCGCAGCACAGCTCCGCGCGGAGTTCGACCGGGTGTTCCAGACCGGCGAGATCCAGCAGACCGAGCAGGAGGTCACCCTGGGCGGCGAGCCGCGGTTCTTCCGCCTCAGCAAGATTCCGATGCGTCTCGACGGCGACGAGATCACCCACGTCATCACGATGGGCGAGGACGTGACCGAGTGGCACCGGATCCAGGGACAGATTCTCCAGAGCGAGAAGCTCGCGGCGATCGGCCAGCTGGCCGCGGGCGTGATGCACGAGATCAACAATCCGCTCGCCACCATCAGCGCCTGTGTCGCCGCCATCGAAGGCCGGATGCCCGCGGGCACCGCCGACGCCGCGCAGGTGGCGGAGTACCTCGAGGTCATCGACCGCGAGGTGGCGCGCTGCTCGCGCATCGTCGACGGCCTGCTCGATTTCAGCCGGCCGAAGCCGACCGAGAAGCGCCTGCTGTCGCTCAACGCGATCGTGGATGAGACCCTGTTCCTGCTCAAGCACCACCAGCGGTTCAAGCGGCTCCAGGTCCTGCGCGAGCTCGCGCCGGACCTGCCCGACACGCTCGGGAGCGCCGAGCAGCTGATCCAGGTGCTCATGGCACTGATGCTCAACGCGCTGGACGCGATGGAGCAGGGCGGCCAGCTGCTCGTCCGCACCCGCCGGAGCCCGGCGCACGCGGACGAGGTCCTGGTGGAGGTGGAGGACACCGGCGTCGGCATCCCCCGCGCGGACCAGACCAAGATCTTCGAGCCGTTCTACACCACCAAGCCGCCGGGGCGGGGGACGGGTCTGGGCCTTTCGATCTGCTATGGGATCGTCGCCGACCACCGCGGGCGGATCGAGGTGGACAGCGTGCCCGGCCTCGGCGCCACCTTCCGGGTCTACCTTCCGATGCACGCATGAAGATTCTCGTCATCGAGGACGACCGCACGGTCGGCCAGTACGTCAAGCGCGGCCTGGAGGAACATCACTTCCAGGCCGACCTGGTGGACGACGGCATGGAGGGGCTCCGGCTGGCGTCGGGCGGCCGGTACGATCTGCTGGTGCTCGACCTGCGCCTGCCGGGCATGAGCGGCCTGGAGGTGCTGCGCACCCTGCGAGACCGGGGCACCACGACTCCGATCCTGGTGCTCACCGCCCAGGACGCGGTCGACTTCAAGGTCCAGGCGCTCCGCTCGGGCGCCGACGACTACGTCACCAAGCCGTTCGCCTTCGAGGAGCTGCTGGCGCGGGTCGAGGCGCTGGGCCGGCGGCCCAAGGAGATCCGCGAGCCCGTGCTCCGGGTCGGCGACCTGGAGCTCGACACCGCCACCCGCGAGGTCCGGCGCGCGGGCGAGCGGATGGACCTCACGCCCAAGGAATACACGGTCCTCGAGTACCTGATGCGGCACGCGGGCCGGGTGATGTCCCGGACGCTCATCACCGAGTACGCCTGGGACTACCACTTCGATCCGGGCACCAACATCGTGGACGTCGTGATCAACCGGCTCCGGAAGAAGGTCGACTCCGGCCACGCGGAGAAGCTGGTGCACACCGTGCGCGGCGTCGGGTACGTCGTGAAGGCCTGACGTGACCACGATCCGCCGGCGACTCACCCTGTGGTACACGGTGGCGCTCGGCGTGACCATCCTGGCGTTCGGCACCCTCCTCTACCTCGAGCGCCGCCAGTCGAGCCTGCGCGAGCTGGACCAGCGCCTCGGGCTCGAGGCCGACCTCGCCAACCGCTGGCTCAGCGAGAGCTACAACGTGCTGGGGCGCATCGTGACCACGGCGGGCGAGCGCCCGGCCCTCGACCCCGGGATCAGCGCGTACCTCGAAGCGGTGCGCGACTACCTCGTCGTCACGGACACCATCGGGAACGTGCTCGCCCTGTCGGAGGCCGGGCGCACGCTCACGGCCGACGCGCTGCAGCGCCTTACCGCGCCGCTCGACACGCTGCGGCTGCCCAAGCGCGCGGGCACCATGCGCCTCGACGGCCTGCCGAGCAGCGTTCGCTACCTCGCGGTCCGGGTCGAGGGCGCGGGTCCCGAGGTGGGCGGGCTGCTGGTGGCCACGTCGACCGACCAGGTGGCCTTCGGGCCGTCCGAGCTGGTGCGCTCGATGCTGCTGATCGCGCCGGTGATCCTGGCCGCGGCGGCGCTCCTCGGCTACTGGCTGGCCGGGACGTCGCTTCGTCCGGTCCAGGGTATCATGGACGAGGTGGAGGATATCTCCGACGGGACCAGCCTCCACCGCCGGCTCGCCGTGCCGCTCTCGGGCGACGAGATGGCGCGCCTCGCGCAGACGGTGAACGGCATGCTGGCGCGGCTGGAGCAGAGCTTCGCCAGCCTCCATCGCTTCACGGCCGACGCGAGCCATGAGCTCAAGACACCGCTCATGGTGCTCCGGGCCGGCGTGGAGCGGGCGCTGGTGCACCCCGGCATACCGGCGGAGATCCTCCAGTCGCTCGATGACACGCTGGCGCAGATCAACGAGATGACGGAGCTGGTGGAGAGCCTGCTGACGCTGGCGCGGGCGGACGAGGGCCGCGCCCCGCTCGCCGTGGAGGAGTCGGATCTGCGCGACCTGCTGGGCGACGTCGCCGAGACCGCCGGCATGCTGGGCGAGGGCGTGGGCATCACGGTGACGAGCACAATGCCCGACCTGCCGGTGCGGTTGCCGGTGGACCGGCACCGGATCCGGGAGCTGCTGCTCAACCTGGTGACCAACGCGATCAAGTACACGCCGCAGGGGGGCACCGTGGACCTGACCCTGGCCGATCAGGATGGCGCGGTCACTTTCACCGTGCGCGACACCGGGATCGGCATCGCACCCGGAGACCTGCCCCACATCTTCGAGCGCTTCTGGCGCGCCGACCCCGCACGCTCCCGGACCGGCGACCGGCCTGGCACGGGACTCGGGCTCGCGATCACCAAGTGGATCGCGGAGGCGCACGGCGGCTCGATCACGGTGCAGAGCCGGCCAGGCCGCGGTACCGTGTTCACCGTGCGGCTGCCGCGAGGCGGCCCGCCGCCGGCGCTCATTACTCCTGCGCCGCCCGCGACGGCAACCGCGCCCGAGGCAGTGTGACGTGCGTCACGCCGCGGGGCGGAATGACACCGGGGCGTTTCCATTGCCAACGTGTTTCCGTTTGTCGCCGCCCTGTGACCGAAGCCCTCATTCCGTTGTCATCGAATTGTCATGTTCGGGCTACTAGCCAGCCATCCCATGGGCAGTAGCTTGTCGAGCACGATGATCCTCCCCTCATGGAGGTAGTTGCGTGTTCGAGAACCTGATCGAGTCGAAGCAAAAGGGAACGCGGACGATCGGACAGACGGTGCTGTCCGTGCTCGTTCACGGCGGCCTGATTTTCGGGGCGGTCCGCGCCACCCAGGGCGTGGCGGAATCCATCGCCAACCGCCCGATCGACACCACCATGGTGTTTCTGAAGCCCCCGCCGCCGCCGCCACCGCCACCTGATCAGCCACCGCCCGATGTCATCGTGTCCGCCAACCCGCCCCCGAAGGGATTTCAGACGGTGGTGGCGCCGACGGACATCCCGAAGGACATCCCGCCCATCGACCTGAACGAGAAGCCCTTCGATCCGAAGGACTTCACGGGCAAGGGCGTGGAGGGCGGCATCGCCACCGGCGTCGTCGGCGGCACCGGTCCGGTGACGGGCGAGGTGTTCCTGGAGGCCCAGCTGGACGATCCGGTTCAGCCGATCTCCATCCCGACGCCGCGCTACCCGCCGGTGCTCCAGAGCGCGGGCATCGCCGGCGCCGTCGATCTGCAGTACGTCGTGGACACGACGGGCCACGCGGAGCCGAACTCCTTCAAGGTGCTCAAGACCACGCATCCGGCGTTCGTCGAGCCCGCCAAGGAGGCGATTGCGAAGGGCGTATTCAAGCCGGCCAAGTTCAAGGGCCAGGCCGTTCGTCAGCTGGTCCAGCAGCGCATTTCGTTCAAGGTCGGCCAGTAAGACTTTTTCCTGCCCAGGAGGCACGGCAACATGAGTCTCGATCTGCTTCACCTGTGGGCCCAGATGGGCTGGTTCGCCAAGGGCGTCGTCGTCGTCATGGCGATCATGTCCATCTACTCGCTCACCATCGTGATCACCAAGCTCGTCCAGCTGAAGCGCAGCGAGTCGGAGACGCGGAAGTTCGCGCCCCAGTTCTCCCGCGCCATTCAGGAGGAGAATCTCGACCAGGCCATCGCGCTGGCCGAGAAGAACAAGAAGAGTCACGTCTCCCGCGTGCTGGGCGAGGCCCTGGCCGAGGTGAAGCCGCTGCTCCGTGACCGCGCCACCATCACCGCCGCCGACATCAATTCGGCCGAGCGCGCGGTGGAGC
The DNA here is from genome assembly GCA_963840215.1 of uncultured Gemmatimonadales bacterium. Taxonomy (GTDB): domain Bacteria; phylum Gemmatimonadota; class Gemmatimonadetes; order Gemmatimonadales; family GWC2-71-9; genus CAVVWJ01. Next base: position 178,045 of record CAWIYG010000003.1, read on the forward strand.
GCCAGATGCTCATCGTCCTCGCCGAGTTCAAGCGCGGCCTGGGCGTGCTGGCCACGGTCGGCTCGACGGCGCCGTTCGTCGGCCTGCTCGGTACCACGATGGGCATCGTGAACGCGTTCGTGGGCATGGCGGCACAGGGCGCCTCCGGCGGCCTGGCGGGCATCTCGGCCGGTATCGCCGAGGCGCTGATCACGACGGCGTTCGGCCTGATCGTGGCGATTCCGGCGGTGTGGGCGTACAACTACTTCACGACCAAGATCGAGAACCTCACGGTCGAGATGACCTACACCTCGAAGGAGCTGATCGACTACCTGATCAAGAGCGTGGGGAGCGAGTTCGGGCGTTCGATCTTCACCAAGGAATTCCAGGCCCAGAAGGCGGTGACCGGCAGTGGCCATATCCACGGGTAGCTCCGGAGTCGGCGCCGTCAAGGCCGACATCAACGTGACGCCGATGATCGACGTCATGCTGGTGCTGCTGATCATCTTCATGATCGTGACGCCGCTGATCGCCGCCGGGTTCAAGGCCACCCTGCCGAAGGGCAAGAACCTGGACCCGCGGCCCGAGGGCGACAACGAGGTGGTGCTGGGCATCGACCAGGCGGGCCGCTACTTCCTGAACGGCCGCGGCCTGCCCGACGGCACCCTCGAGGACCAGCTCCGGGGCATCTTCGCCGCCCGGACCGAGGACAAGATCCTGTACTTCAAGGCGGACAACCAGCTGAAGTACTCGAAGATTCAGGAAGCCGTGGAAACCGCCCGCCGCAGCGGCGTGCGCGTCATGGCCGCCATCACGGAGCCCACGAACACCGGTCTGTTCGAGGGCGACAAGAAGGAGAAGAAGTAGATGTCGATGAGCGCCGGAAGTTCCAGCGGAGGCGTCCAGTCCGACATCAACGTGACGCCGATGATCGACGTGCTCCTGGTGCTGCTGATCATCTTCATGATCACGCAGCCGCTCTCCCGGATGGCGCTGGACGTGCAGGTGCCGCCGCCCGACGAGCCCGTCACCACCAAGACGCCGCCCAGCCAGATCGTGCTCGAGTTGGCCGATGACGGCAGCTATACCATCAACGGGCAGCCGGTCCCGAAGGATCAGCTCGATACGCAGATTCACGCGATCTACGATCAGCGGCCGGCCAAGCTCCTGTTCATCAAGGCGGGGGCCAACCGGCTCTATCAGGACGTGGTCGAGGCCATGGACGTCGCCCGGGGCGCCGGGGTCCAGATCATCGGCTTCACGCCGCAGGAAGCGAACGCGAAGTAGGCGTCCACGCCCCATCAACACGCGCGGGGACCGGGTTTCCGGTCCCCGCGCGTGCGTTCGGGCGGCGGCCGCGCGTCTCTGGGGCAATGGCCCGCCGCCGCCCGTTATCTTTCGCTGCCGACGCTCCCGCTCGAATCCCGAGGGACTCTACGCGCGCTCCATCGCCTCCCCGGCTCGCCCTGCCGGCCTCGCGCCGCCGCTACGGCGCCCTGCTGGTGTCGGTGCTGCTCCACACGCTGCTCATCGCGCTGTTGGTGCGGACCGGCGACCGGCTCTGGTCGCGCACGCTGGCGCCGGGCGATCCCGCGCTTGGGGCCGGCGGCGGCGGCGGTGGCGGAGGCTCCCGGGTGGCCTATATTACCCTGCCGCCGGCCCGGGAGCCGACGATGCCGCGGCAGACGACCGTGACGCCGCCGGTGCCCCGTCCCCGGGTCGAGCCGGAGCCGGTCGTGCCGCCGTCGGTGCCGCCGGTCGCCCTGCCCCAGCTGCCTGAGCCGACTCCCGCACCGAGGGATACCCAGCCGCCGACCGCGACCGCGGCCGCGGGAACGGGCCCGGGCGCGGGACCTGGCGCGGGCGGCGGCACTGGGGGCGGGGCAGGTCAAGGCATCGGGCCGGGGCAGGGACCGGGCACGGGCCCCGGCGCCGGTGGTGGTGGCCAGGGTGGGACCGTCCGGCCGCCCGAGCTGCGCGATCTCGCCTTTCCGTTCGACACGCCGCCGAAGGAGCTCCGCGGGGCCTCGCTCGCCGTCACGTTCTGGGTGCGGGTGGATGGGGGCGTCGAGCGCTACGAGGTCGATCCCGCCATCGGGGATCGGGACTACGCCCGCAAGTTCGACGAGGTGATCCGGGCGTTCCGCTTCAGCCCGGCCCGGGCGCCGGACGGGACCAAGGTGGCGGGAACCACGACGGTGACGTTCACCCTGCCGGGCAAGCGCAATTCCTAGCTGGTCACGAACTGGTCATCTGAAACGGATCGGCCGACATCCTGACCGGATGACGCCGGCGGTCAGCATTCTCCCCGTACCGAGGGCGTCATGAGCCGGCTCTTCCTGCGGAAATCAATCCAGGACTGCGAGAACGACATCCGCGAGCGCGGCGGCCTCAAGCGCTCGCTCGGCAAGTGGCACCTGACCGCGCTGGGCGTCGGCGCCACGATCGGGGCCGGGATCTTCGCTACGACGGGCACGGCGATCGTCGGCGACCCGCTCCGGCCCGGCGCCGGCCCGGCCATCGTGCTCTCGTTCCTTCTCACGGCTCTCACCTGCGGATTCGCCGCGCTGTGCTACGCCGAGTTCGCGGCGATGGTGCCGATCTCGGGCTCGGCGTACACCTATGCCTACGCGTCGCTCGGCGAGCTGGTGGCGTGGATCATCGGCTGGGACCTGATCATCGAGTACGCGGTGGGCAACATCGGCGTGGCGATCGGCTGGTCGGGGTACTTCCGGGAGCTGCTGACCCACTTCGGTCTCTCGATGCCGGCCTGGCTCTCGACCGACTATCGATCGGCGCACCTCGCGGCGGAGGCGCTGGCGGGCGGAGCGACCGACGCGACCAACACGTACCTGGCCTCCGCCCTCACCACCGCCCCCCACCTGTTCGGCTTCCCGGTCATCGCCAACCTTCCCGCGTTCCTGATCGTCGCGGCCATCACGGTGGTACTGGTGCTCGGCATCCGGGAGAGCGCCAACTCGAACAACGCGATGGTGATCCTCAAGATCGGCATCATCCTGTTCTTCTGCGCCGTGGGCGCCACGCTGGTCCGACCGGAGAACTGGAACAACCCGGCCACCGGCGGGTTCGCGCCCAACGGGTTCGCGGGGATCAGCGCCGGCGCGGCGATCATCTTCTTCAGCTATATCGGCTTCGACGCCACCAGCACGGCCGCCGAGGAAGCGAAGGACCCGGCCCGCGACATGCCGTTCGGCATCATCATGAGCCTCCTCGTGTGCACGGTGCTCTACATCGTGCTGGCGCTGGTGATGACCGGGATGGCGCCGTGGCAGAAGCTCGGGACGGCCGAGCCCATGGTGACGGCCCTCGCGCTGGCGGACGGCTCGCCGCGGCTGCTGATGATCTCGCGCTTCATCGTGTCGCTGGGGGCGGTCATCGCGATGAGCAGCGTGCTGCTGGTGTTTCAGCTCGGCCAGCCGCGGATCTTCATGTCGATGGCGCGGGACGGCCTGCTGCCGCCGTTCCTCGCCCGGGTGCATCCGCGATTCAAGACGCCGTACATCGGGACGCTCATCACGGGGCTGTTCGTGGCGACGTTCGCGGCCTTCGCCAACATCGCCGAGGTCGTGGACCTCACGAACATCGGCACGCTGTTCGCGTTCGTGCTGGTGTCGGCGGGAGTCATCGTGCTCCGGCGGCTCGAGCCCGACCGGGTGCGCCCGTTCCGCGCGCCCTGGGTGCCGTTCACGCCGATCATCTCGATCGTGACCTGCCTGTACCTGATGCTGCAGCTGCCGAAGCTGACCTGGATCCGGTTCGGCATCTGGCTGCTGCTGGGCCTGGCCGTCTACGTCTTCTACGGCAGCCGCCACAGCCGGCTCGCGGCCCGGCAGGACGACGCCGGGCGCTAGGCCCTGGCGGGGCCGGCGCCCTCCCGCGCCGCCATCCGCAGTGCGCCCAGCACCGCGTCCACCGGAGCGTCCACCGGCACGAGCCCCGGTTCTTCCTTGAACCGGCTCATCACGCTTCGGCGCAGCGGGCCGTCCCTCGACAGCAGGCCGCCCGTGACCGCGACGCCGACCGGCGGCTCGACGTCCAGCATGGGCAGGAGGCAGAGGACCAGCTGCGTGAGCTCGCGGGCGGCGTAGTCCGCGATGCCCTGCGCGAGGATGTCGCCGTGGGCGGCCACGTCGAGCACGTGCGGCGCGAGCGCCGCGACTTCGGCGGGCGATGCGCCGGCCGCCCAGCGGACGAGCGCGTCGAACCCGTCGCTTCGGGTGGCGGCGAGGACCCGCTCGCTCAGGGCGGTGCGGGGACTCCGGCCGTCGGCGGCACGGCTCACGGCGCCCAGCGCCGCGCGTCCGATGGCGTACCCGCTGCCTTCGTCCCCCATCTGCCAGCCGTAGCCGCCGATCCGCTTCCGCCCGTTGGAGCGGTCACGTCCCACCGCCACACTGCCCGTGCCCGCGCTCACCACGATGCCCGGCCCCTCGTCGAATGCCGCCGCCAGGGCGATCTCGATGTCTGTCGACACCACCACCGTCGTGGCGAGGTTCTCGGTGCGGAGCGCCTTCTGCAGCTCGTCCCGCTCGGGCTCGCGCCCTGCGCCGGCGGCGCCGACGTACAGCACATCGCCCTTCAGCCGGTCGGCGCCGGCCAGCGCCTTCCGCACCACGTCGGCGATGACGGTCGCCGACGCCAGCGCCCGTCCCGGCCGCACGGCCGCGCCGGCGCCTTCGGCCCGCGCGAGCACCGTCTCGCCGTCGCTCACGCCGACGGCGGTCTTGGTTCCCCCGACGTCGGCTCCAATCAGATAGCGCGTCACCGTTCGCTCACCGTGAAGAGGACTGGGTCGTGCGGTCCGGAAGATAGCTGAGCAGCATGCCGGTGCCGACGGCCAGCAGCGTCCCCAGCGGCACGTACCACGGCCACGCCAGGCGGCCGACCGGCTCCAGCCACTCGAGCCCCGCCGTAGCCGAGATCCGCTTGGCGAACACCACGACCAGCATCACGGCGACCGTGACGGCGACCGCGCCGACCACGTCCCGGCCGCGTGCCCGCGGCCAGCGCCCGGCGAGGAAATAGGTGCCGAGCAGCGGCCCGTAGGTCACCGATGCGATCGAGAGCGCCAGCACGACCACCGGCGTCTGGCCGCCGCCGGCCGTGGCGTGGAAGAAGAGCGCCCCGCCGATCAGCCCGAGCGCCCACACCGCCGAGATCAGCCGGCCGACCTTGAGGAGATGCTGGGGATCGCGGCGGCCGGTCCACGAGGCGTAGAGATCGTGCGTGGCCGAGCTGGCGAGCGAGTTGATCGCGGAGCTGTGGGTTCCCATCGCCGCGGCCAGGATGCCCGCGATCACGAGCCCCGCGAGCCCGACCGGCAGGTGGTTCACCACGAACGCGGGAAACAGCTCGTCGCTTGGCGTGCCCGCCGGCGCCAGTCCGGCCGCCCAGATGGCCGACCCGACCAGCAGGAACAGCGTGAACTGCAGCATTACCATCACGCCCGAGCCGATCAGCGCCACGCGCGCATCCTTGAGCGAGCGGGTGGCGAGCAGACGCTGGACGATCAGGTGGTCCGCTCCGTGCGAGGCGCCCGAGAGGAGCGCGCCGCCCACCAGGCCGCTCAGGAACGTGTAGGTGTGGGTGAGGCTGGGCTCGAAGTCGAACACCCGGAGCTTGCCCGCGCCATTCGCAGCGGCGAGCGCCACGTCCGCGCCGCCGGCCAGCCGCCAGGCGATCAGCAGCGCACCGACGCCGCCGGCGAGATACACGGTCAGCTGCAGCACGTCGGTCCACACCACCGCCTTGAACCCGCCGAACCAGGTGTAGACCATGGTGACGAGGCCCATGACCACGATGGCGGTCGGGACGCTCCAGCCGGTGATCAGCGCGAGCGGAATGGCGCTGGCGAAGACCCGGACCGCGTCGCCCAGGAAGCGGGACACGAGGAAGATGAGCGAAGTGAGGCGGCGCGTGCCGACGCCGAAGCGCGACTCCAGACGGGCGTAGGCGGTCTCCTGGTCCCCACGGAAGTACCCCGGCAGGAGCCAGCGGGCCACGCCGATCCGGCCGATGAGGTAGCCGAGGGTGAGCTGGAGGAAGGTGAGATCGCCGCGGGCCCCGATGCCGGGGATGGAGATGACCGTGAGCGCGCTGGTCTCGGTGGCGACGATGGACAGCAGGATGGCCCAGGCCGGCAGGTTGCGGGCGCCGAGGAAGTAGTCGGCCGCGCTCCGCTGGTGGCGCGACACCCAGAGGCCGACACCGAGCGTGAAGGCGAAGTAGAGCCCGACGACGGCGAGGTCGAGTGTATGCAGGCGACAGTCCTCGCGGGGGGCGGACGACAACGGGGCCCACGCGCCAGACGGCGGTGGGCCCCGGGGGGATCAGGTCAGAACGGGACTCAGGCGGTGAAGCTGCTGCCGCAGCCGCAGCCGCCGCTCGCGTTGGGGTTGGTGAACGTGAACCCCGAGCCCTGCATCGAGCTGACGTAGTCGACGGTGACGCCGGCCAGGTACTGCGCGCTGAAGCCGTCCACGAACACCCGGACGCTGTTGATCTCGTGGACCAGGTCGTCGTCCAGGGCCCGTTCCTCGATGTTGAGGCTGTACTTGAAGCCGGAGCAGCCGCCGGGCAGGACGCTTACGCGCAGCCCCGCCGTTTCGGGCGAGACCTGCTCCTGGGCGATGAACTTCCGCACCTCTTCAGCCGCCCGCTCGGTCAGAGTCATGTTGAACCCGGTAGCTGGGGCGTGCTGGTCGATGCTGCTCATGCAGTGCTCCTCCCGTACGGACGGCGAAGGGACCTCACTTTCCTGGGTTCAAACCTAACCGGGGATCCGCCGCCCTGTCAACGTGGGCCGCCAGCTGTTGGATCAGCACGCAAGTTACGCTGGATCAACAAGAAAGCCCCGATCGCGGCGGCCCCATACAACAGCCCTCGGAGGGGGAAGCCGGTCACCAGGGCGCCCACGGCGAAGACCGCGCAGTAGACTGCCGCCAGACCCGCCACCCAGTTGACCCAGGACAGGGCCCCGCCCGGGATCCGGTCGTCCCCGAACCCGAGGCGATGGGCCACCTGGCGCCACCCCGGACCGCCCGGGCGGACCTGGCGGTAGAACCGGTCCAGGGTCTCGTCGGACTCGCGGTGCGGTCAGCGAACGTGACCGCGAGCCAGACGACCGTGGACACGGCCACGGTGGTCAGCATCGTGAAGGCGTAGTCGGGCGTCCCGGTGTCGCTCATCGAGTGGCCGAACCGGGTGAGGGTGATCGAGGTGACGAACGATGCCACCATCGCGCTGATCTCCGACCAGGCGTTCACCCGCCACCAGTACCAGCGGAGGATGAAGACCGCGCCGGTCCCGGCCCCGAGCCCGATCAGGATCTTCCAGCCCTGCTCGACGCTGCTGAGCATGCCCATCACGACGAGGGACGAGACCATCAGGACGACGGTTGCGAGCCGCGATGCGATGACCTGCGCGCGCGGACGTCGCGTCCGGCTTGAGAAACCGGAGGTATACGTCGTTGACGAGGTAGGACGCGCCCCAGTTGAGGTGGGTGCTGATCGTGCTCATGTAGGCCGCGGCGAACGCGGCCAGCAGGACGCCCTTGAATGGGGAGGGAAGGATGTCCACCATCACCCGGACATAGCCTTCCTCGGGGTTGGCCAGGTCGGGGTAGCGCAGGACGCCGACGAAGCCCGACCAGGATCCAGGGCCACGGCCGGAGCGCGTAGTGGGCGATGGTGAACCACAGCGTCGCCAGCAGGCCGTGGCGCTCGTCCTTGGCCGACAGGATCCGCTGCACCACGTACCCGCCGCCACCCGGCTCCTGCCCCGGATACCAGGCCGCCCACCACTGCACGCCGAGCCAGACGAGCAGGGTGCGTAAGCGGCAGCCAGGGTGCGTCCAGCGGCGGGATCACGCCGAAGGCCGCCTCGGTCGAGCCGAAGTGGGCCGACGGCCTTGGCGGTCAGCGCATCGAGCCCGCCCACGGACTGCACCGCCAGCACGGCCAGCAGGATCGAGCCGCCCATCGCGAAGACGAACTGGAACAGGTCGGTGACGATCACGCCCCAGAGGCCGGCGAACACGCTGTAGAGCGCGGTCACCCCGAAGAGGAAGATGGCGGCTTTCCACGGGGTCGACGTTGAGGCGTGATCTGCAGGATCGTCACCATCGCCCGGGTGACCCATCCCATGATGATCAGGTTGATCGGGATCGCGAGGTAGATCGCGCGGAATCCGCGGAGGACCGCCGCCGGCCGGCCGCCGTAGCGCAGCTCGGCGAACTCGACGTCGGTGAGCACGCCGGCGCGCCGCCAGAGCCGCGAGAAGAAGAACACGGTGAGCACGCCCGAGAAGGCGCCGTTCCACCAGAGCCAGTTCCCCGCCACGCCATACTTGGCGACCAGTCCCGCGACGACCAGCGGCGTGTCGGCCGCGAAGGTCGTGGCGACCATCGAGGTGCCGGCGAGCCACCAGGGCAGCGATCGCCCGGAGACGAAGTAGTCGGCGAGCGACTGGCTCGCCTTCCGGGTATAGGCCAGCCCGATGGCGCCCGAGACCACGAAGTAGAGCGCGATGATCAGCCAGTCGGAGAAGACGAGATGCATCGGCGGTTTCCGGGAAGCGGGTGAGAGGAAGTGCCGTGTCGACCAGGATGACAGTGCGCTACATGCCGTGGCCTACCGCACCTGCCGCCGCAGCCCCCAGCCGCGCGCGTAATACGGCGGTAGCGCGATCGGCAGCCGGCCGCCGATCGTCGCCGCGCCGGCCAGCGCCCGGGCCACTGCGCGCTCGGTCACCGCGTTGGAGCGCCAGGCGATGAGATAGGAGCCGACCTCGGGCAGGCCGCCGATCACGTACGGATTGCCGAGGGAGACGAGCACCGTGGGCCGCTCGCGCGCGGTGCGGGCGATGAGTCCCGTGAGTGCGGCCGGCAGGCCGATGGCGCCGCGCCCGGCGACCGGCCGGTCGGCTGTGGCGAACACCGCCGTGGGATGCCGCCGCAGCGCGGCGGCGACGGAGTCGTAGCTCGCGGCGCCGCTCGCGGGCCAGAGCCGCGCCAGGGTCACCGGAAAGCCCTGGGCCCGGAGCTCGAGTGCCAGCGCGATGCCGACCGAGCGGTTGTCCTCTTCGCCGTAGGTCACGACCGTCAAGGGGGCGCGGGCGCGGGGGAGTCCATACACCACCCCGGCCGAATCCTTGACCAGCACGATCGATCGCGCTGCCATCTCGGCGGCGTCGGCCTGGAACCGGGCGTTGCCCACGATGGCCGGTATGCTGTCGAGCGGCACGGTGCGTCGGGTGAAGAGACCGACGCGGCGCTTGAGCTCGAGCACCCGGCGCACCGAGGTGTCGAGCCGCTCCGACGTGATCTCGCCCCGGTCGACCGCGCGCGCCATGGCGTCGATCGCCGCGCGCGGATCGGCGGGCTGGAGCAGCAGGTCGGCGCCCGGCGAGGAAGGCGCGCACGCCGCCTCCGCGCCGTACGTGTCGGCCACCCCCGCCATGTTCAGCGCGTCGGTGACGATGAGTCCCTTGAAGCCGAGCGAGTCGCGCAGGATGCCGGTGAGGATGTTGGGCGCGACGGTGCCCGGCCGGAGCTGGCCGAAATCGATGCCGGGCAGCGCGATGTGCGCCGACATCACGACGTCCACGCCCGCCGCGATGGCCGCGCGGAACGGCACCAGCTCGACCGAGTCGAGCCGCGCCCAGGTGGAGCCGATGACGGGCAGCGCCAGGTGCGAGTCGGTGCCGGTGTCGCCGTGGCCGGGGAAGTGCTTGGCCGTGGCGAGCATGCCGTGGTCCTGGAGGCCCCGCACCTCGGCCGCCACCAGGCGGCCGACCTCGGCGGGGTCCTCGCCGAACGACGCGGGTGTTAATGATCGGGTTGGCCGGATTGTTGTTGACGTCGGCGACCGGCGCGAAGGCCAGCTGCACGCCGACCGCCCGGCCCTCGAGCGCCGTGATGCGCCCGAGATCGTAGGCGGCGCTGTCGCTCCCGGTCGCGGCCACGCCCATATTGGGGGGAAGGAGCGTCCCGCCGTTGAGCCGGAGGCTGGTGCCGCCTTCGAAGTCCGACCCGACGAGCAAGGGCAGGGACGAGCGCTGCTGCAGCCGGTTGAGCTTCGCCGCGACGTCGAGCGGCGACCCGACGGACACGATGATCCCGCCCACGTGGAGCGAGTCGACCCACGCCTCGGCGCGCTCGAACCCGTCGTCGTCGTAGGCGGCGTAGGTCCCCGGGATCCAGGGCATCACCAGCTGGGCGATCCGGTCGCGCACGTCGAGGCCGGCCAGCAGGGTCTCGACGTCGGTCTCGGGGCCGCACCGTGCCGGCGGTCGGCATCGGCGCGGGCGTCGCGACCGGACGCGCCGGACCGCAGGCGCCCAGCAGGATCACCACGATCAATGCGAGGTACGTGGAGTGCACAGAACTCTCGTGCTGCTGGGACTCTGCGGATGGTCGCTCGGCTGCGGGGCAAGGCCCGCGGCCCAGGCGCCGGCGCCGGCGGGCGTTCGCCCGGGCATCGACGTGCTGCTGAGCGACAGCCTGCAGGTGGTGCGCGGCCGCCGGGTCGGTCTCGTGACCAACCAGGCCGGCGTGGATGCCCAAGGGATCAGCGACGTGACGCGTCTGCTGGCGGCCCGGGTGCGGCTCGTGGCGCTGTTCAGCCCCGAGCACGGCTTCCGCGGCGCGGCCGATCCCGGTGCCACGGTTGCCTCGTCGATCGATTCGGCCACCGGCCTACCAATCTACAGTCTTTACGGCCGGAGTACCGCCCCCACCGACGCGATGCTCGACGGCGTCGACGTGCTGCTGGTGGATCTGCAGGACGTCGGCACCCGGTACTACACGTATCTGTTCACCACGATCGAGGTGATGCGGGCGGCCGCGCGCCGGGAGATCCGCGTCGTCGTGCTCGACCGGCCCGATCCGATCGGCGGCCGGGTGCAGGGGAACGTGCTCGACACCGCGTTCCGGACGCCGGTCGGGCAGCTGGCCGTGGCGATGCGCTATGGTATGACGCTCGGCGAGCTCGCGCGGCTGGCCCGCGCCGACCTGGGGCTCACGACCGACCTGTCCGTGGTGCCCGTATCGGGCTGGCGCCGCTCGGTGCCGCTCGACGACGCGGGCCTGCCGTTTGTTCCGCCCAGCCCGAACCTGCGGTCGCTCGAGAGCCTCTACCACTATCCCGGCCTGTGCCTGTTCGAGGGGACGAGCCTGAGCGTGGGCCGCGGCTCGGACGCGCCGTTCGAGCAGGTCGGAGCGCCGTGGCTCGATACCGCGGCAGTGCTGCGCCGCGTGCGCTCCGCCGCGCTCCCCGGGGTCCGGTTCGCCGGCGTCAGCTTCACCCCGGGCCTCCCGGGCGACGGCAAGTACGCGGATACCCTGCTCGCGGGCATCCGGCTCGCGATCACCGACCGCAACACCTACGACCCGACGACCACGGCCGTCCACCTGCTGGCCGCGGTCCGCGCGGTGCACGGTGCCCGCCTCGGCTGGATCCCGAGGCACTTCGACCGGCTGGCGGGCGGCGCGGGCCTGCGCGAGCAGATCGAGGCGGGCACGCCGCCGGAAGTGATCGTGACGGGATGGGCCGCGGATCTGGAGCGTTTCAAGGCGCGGCGGCGGCCGTTTCTGCTGTATCCCGAATAGCGCCCCGTCCTCCCGCCCGGAACCCCGCTGCGTTCTACCGTTTCCAATTGCCCTAACCAGTTCTGCCGATTATCCTTTCGCCCGGCCGCCCGTCCGGGGATCGGCCCGTGTCACGCTCTCCGGGGGGGTCGAATCGACGTGAAGCTCCTGGGTGCACTGGAGAAGCCGTTCTACGCCGCGGTCGACCCGCTGGTGGCGCGGCTCATCCGGTCCGGCGTGCGGCCGAATACCATCACGACGATCGGTACCGGCTTGGTGCTGGTCTCGGCGCTCGCGTTCGGGCTCGGCCACATTCGCCTGGGCGGCCTGCTGCTCCTCCTGAGCGGCGTCACCGACACCCTCGATGGGCAGGTGGCTCGGGGCGGCGCCATGGTCACGAAGTTCGGCGCATTTTACGACTCGACACTCGACCGGGTGGGCGACGGCGCGACCTTCATCGGGATCGGCGCCTTTTTCTTGACCGCGCCGGACGTGGCGTACCGCATTCCGGCGGTGATCGCCTGCATGGTGGCGATCCTCAGCTCGCTGCTGGTCTCCTACGCGCGGGCCCGGGCCGAAGGGCTGGGCATCGACTGCAAGGTCGGCATCGCGCAGCGGGCCGAGCGGATCCTGCTGGTGGGACTGTTCTCCCTGCTGGCGGGCGCGGGACCGCACGGGCTCCTGCTCGAGGGCATCGTGGCCCTGCTCGCGTTCGCCTCGGTCATCACCGTGGTGCAGCGCTTCGTGTACGTCTACCGCCACGCCGACGACGTGAAGGAGCCGTCGCGGGCGCGGGAGGCCGGCGTGCCGCTCGATTCATTCGCGAAAGGACGTTAGCAAGTGGCTGATCAGACCGCCCGGCACATCGCGCCGGCCCAGGGGAAGCTCGGAGTGCTCTGTGTCGGGCTCGGCGCCGTGGCGACGACGTTCATCGCCGGCGTCGAGAACGTCCGCCGGGGCGCGGCGAAGCCGATCGGCTCGCTGACGCAGATGGGGACGATCCGGCTCGGCAAGCGCACCGACGGCCGGGCGCCCCTCATCCGGGACTTCGTGCCCCTGGTGGATCTGAAGGACATCGTCTTCGGCGCGTGGGATCCGGTGCCGGACGATGCCTATGCCGCCGCCCGCCACGCGGGCGTGCTGGACCGCCACGAGCACCTCGAGCCGATCGCCGACTTCCTCAAGGCGATCAAGCCGATGCCCGCCGTGTTCGACCAGAACTACGTGAAGCGGCTCGAGGGCACGAACGTCAAGTCCGGCAAGAGCAAGCGCGATCTGGCCGAGGCGCTCCGGAAGGACATCCGCGACTTCAAGGCCAAGCACGGCTGCGACCGGCTCGTCATGGTCTGGTGCGCGTCGACCGAGATCTTCATCAGCCCGGGGCCGGCCCACTGGACGCTCGACGCGTTCGAGAAGGCGATGGACGCGAACGACCAGACGATCGCGCCTTCGATGCTGTACGCCTACGCGTCCATCCTCGAGGGCGTCCCGTTCGCCAACGGCGCCCCCAACCTGACCTGCGACTTTCCCGCGATCGAAGCCCTCGCCAAGTCGAAGGGCGTCCCCATCGGCGGCAAGGACTTCAAGACCGGCCAGACCATGATCAAGACCGTGCTGGCGCCGATGTTCAAGGCCCGCATGCTGGGCGTGGCCGGCTGGTACTCCACCAACATCCTGGGCAACCGGGATGGCGAGGTGCTGGACGACCCGGAGAGCTTCAAGACCAAGGAGGAGAGCAAGCTCGGCGTGCTGGAGTACATCCTCCAGCCGAAGCTGTATCCCGAGCTCTACGGCGACATGTACCACAAGGTGCGGATCAACTACTATCCGCCCCGGGGCGACAACAAGGAAGGCTGGGACAACATCGACATCTTCGGGTGGCTGGGCTACCCGATGCAGATCAAGGTCGATTTTCTCTGCCGCGACTCGATCCTGGCGGCCCCGCTGGTGCTCGACCTGGCGCTGTTCTTCGATCTGGCCCAGCGGGCCGGCATGAGCGGCATCCAGGAGTGGCTCTCCTTCTACTTCAAGAGCCCGCAGACCGCGCCGGGGCTGTATCCCGAGCACGACCTGTTCATCCAGCAGACCAAGCTCAAGAACACCCTCCGCTACATGATGGGCGAAGAGCAGATCACCCATCTGGGCATCGAGTACTACCAGGACGCCTGATGAAGTATTTCCACCGTACCCACCTGCCGCCCGACGACGTGCTCGCGCGGGCCACCACCTTCTTCGGCGGCCGGCTCACGCCCGTCGAGGAGCAGCCCCGGCGGCGCCGGTTCACCGGCACCGTCGGGCAGCTGTCGGTCATCGCCCAGGCCGAGGGTGGGCACTACACGCTGGTGACGGTGGAGACGAACCAGGTGGGGGAGAGCGAGGCCGACAAGCTGGCCAAGCGCTTCCTGACCGTGGTGCACACGCTGGCAGACCCGACGCACCGGCCGATCGGCGCGTACTGACTTCCGCTCCCGCACGACCGCTATCCTCAGGAGGCGTTTCCCGATGATCTTCTCGCGCTCGGCGCTCCGCCGTGCTGTCCCGACCGTGCTCTCGGTGCTCATGGCGCTCGTCGCCGGCAGCCTCCCGCTCACGGCCTTGCTGGCGCAGGAGTCCGCCCCCGCGCGGCATGCCGGCGGCGAGGCGGCGCTGGTGCTGCCCGACCTCGGGCAGGCCACCTTCCTCGGCGGCATCGACGGCCGCACCCTGCTCATGGGCGGGCTCCTCATCTGCGCGCTGGGTCTCGCGTTCGGTCTCGCGATCTACCAGCAGCTCAGAGAAGATGGCGGTGCACCGGTCGATGCTCGAGGTGTCGGAGCTGATCTACGAGACCTGCAAGACGTACCTGCAGACGCAGGGCCGCTTCCTGCTGATTCTCTGGGTCTTCATCGGCGTCGCGGTGGCGGTCTACTTCGGGAAGCTGGCGACGACGATCGACCCCGTGAGCGGCGCGGAAGTGCACGGGTTCCCGATCGGCCGGGTGCTGGTCATCCTGGTGTTCAGCCTCATCGGCATGGCCGGCAGCTACGCGGTGGCCTGGTTCGGCATCCGGGTGAACACCTTCGCCAACTCCCGGACGGCGTTCGCGAGCCTGCGCGGCAAGCCCTATCCCTGCTATCAGATCCCGCTCAAGGCCGGCATGAGCATCGGCATGCTGCTCATCAGCGTGGAGCTGCTGCTGATGCTCTGCATCCTGCTGTTCATCCCGGGTGAGTACGCCGGCCCCTGCTTCATCGGCTTCGCCATCGGCGAGTCGCTGGGCGCCGCGGCGCTGCGCGTGGCGGGCGGCATCTTCACCAAGATCGCCGACATCGGCGCCGACCTGATGAAGATCGTCTTCAAGATCAAGGAAGACGACGCCCGCAATCCCGGCGTGATCGCGGACTGCACCGGCGACAACGCGGGCGACTCGGTCGGCCCCTCGGCCGACGGCTTCGAGACCTACGGCGTGACCGGCGTCGCGCTGATCACGTTCATCCTGCTCGCCGTCACCGAGCCGGTGGTCCAGGTCCAGCTGCTGGTGTGGATCTTCGCGATGCGCGTCATGATGATCATCGCGTCGGCGGCATCGTACTTCATCAACGAGGCCATGGCCAAGAGCAAGTACGAGCGGGTCGACCAGATGAACTACGAGGCGCCGCTCACCTCGCTGGTCTGGCTCACGTCAATCGTCTCGGTCGTCCTGACGTACGTCGTCTCGTACCTGCTGATCCCCGACCTCGGCGGCGACCCGTCGCTGTGGTGGAAGCTGTCGACGGTCATCACCTGCGGCACGCTGGCGGGCGCCATCATTCCCGAACTGGTCAAGGTCTTCACCTCGATGGATAGCCGGCACGTGCGCGAGGTGGTCACCAGCTCGCGCGAGGGCGGCGCGTCGCTCAACATCCTGTCGGGCCTCGTCGCCGGCAACTTCAGCGCCTTCTGGATCGGCCTGGCGATCCTGCTGCCTGATGGGCATCGCCTACGGCGTGAGCTCGCTCGGGCATGGCCAGCCTGATGCTCGCGCCGGCCGTGTTCGCCTTCGGCCTGGTGGCGTTCGGCTTCCTGGGCATGGGTCCGGTGACCATCGCGGTGGACTCCTACGGCCCGGTGACCGACAACGCCCAGTCGGTGTACGAGCTCTCGACCATCGAGCAGATTCCCGGCATCGAGGCCGAGATCAAACGCGACTTCGGCTTCGCGCCGCAGTTCGAGCTGGCCAAGGAGCACCTGGAAGAGAACGACGGCGCGGGGAACACGTTCAAGGCCACGGCCAAGCCGGTGCTGATCGGCACCGCGGTGGTCGGCGCCACCACGATGATCTTCTCGATCATCATGGGCCTCACGCAGGGGCTGCAGCCGGAGCTGCTCTCGAATCTCTCGATCCTGCACCCGCCGTTCCTGCTCGGGCTGATCGCCGGCGGGTCGGTGATCTACTGGTTTACCGGGGCCTCGATCCAGGCCGTGACCACCGGCGCCTACCGCGCGGTCGAGTTCATCAAGGCCAACATCAAGCTTGAGGGCAGCACCAAGGCGTCGGTGGCCGACAGCAAGAAGGTGGTGGAGATCTGCACGCAGTACGCCCAGAAGGGCATGTTCAACATCTTCCTCACCGTCTTCTTCGCCACGCTCGCCTTCGCCTTCGTCGAGCCGTACTTCTTCATCGGCTACCTGATCTCGATCGCGCTGTTCGGTCTGTACCAGGCCATCTTCATGGCCAACGCCGGCGGCGCCTGGGACAACGCGAAGAAGATCGTGGAGACCGAGCTCAAGGCGAAGGGCACCGACCTGCACGCCGCCACGGTGGTCGGCGACACGGTCGGCGATCCGTTCAAGGACACGAGCTCGGTGGCGCTCAACCCGATCATCAAGTTCACGACCCTGTTCGGCCTGCTGGCGGTCGAGCTGGCCGTCTCGCTCACCAAGGAGCAGGGGCCGGGGCTCACGCACATCCTGGCCGCGCTGTTCCTGGCCGTGGCGCTGTTCTTCGTCTACCGCTCGTTCTACGGCATGCGCATCGAGGGCGCCGAGGCGGCGGTCGCCGGCCGGCGGGCGGTGCCGCTCAAGGTGTGAGCCACGGCCGCCTGCTCCAGCGCTGGCGAAGGGGGCATGCCTCACGGCATGCCCCCTTCGTTTCGCTCAGGATGACCCCGGGAGGTATCTTGGGGAACCCCGACGAGATCACCGCAGGAGCCAGCCATGCCCGAGCCTTCGGACCAGCCAGCGTCTCCCGAGCCGCTCGACCGCCGCACGTTCTTGAGCCACGCCGTCGTGCTCGGCACGGCTGCCGTGGGAGGCCTGAGTCCGACGGGCGGAGTTCCCCGGGTCGCGGTCGGGTCGCCGGCCGGTGCCGCACTCGCGCGCCGGGCGGCGACCGTGCCCCCGTTCGAGCTCGAGGAGATCACCATCGCCGAGCTCCAGGCCGGCATGGCCTCCGGCCGCTACACCGCGAAGCGGGTCGTCGAGCTCTACCTCGAGCGGATCGCCGCCATGGACCGGACGGGGATCGCGCTCCAATCGATCATCGAGACCAACCCGGAGGCGATCGCGCTGGCCGAGGGGCTCGACCGGGAGCGCGCGGCCAAGGGGCCGCGCGGACCGCTGCACGGCATTCCGGTGCTGCTCAAGGACAACATCGACACCGCCGACCGGATGACCACCACGGCCGGCTCGCTCGCGCTCGAGGGCTCCATCCCGTCCCGGGATGCCCACCTTGCCGAGCGGCTCCGCGCCGCCGGCGCGATCCTGCTCGCCAAGGCGAACATGAGCGAGTGGGCCAACATCCGATCCAACCGGTCGTCCAGCGGCTGGAGTGCCCGGGGCGGGCAGTGCCGGAATCCGTTCGTGCTCGACCGGAACCCGTGCGGCTCGAGCTCCGGCTCCGCCGCGGCCGTGTCGGCCAACTTCGGCGCGGTGGCCGTGGGCACCGAGACCGACGGCTCGATCGTCTGCCCCGCCTCGGCCTGCGGCGTCGTGGGCCTCAAGCCCACCGTGGGGCTGGTGAGCCGGGCGGGGATCATCCCGATCTCCCACACCCAGGACACCGCGGGCCCGCTCTGCCGCACCGTCGCCGATGCCGCGGCACTGCTCGGCGCCATGGCGGGCACCGACCCGCGCGACCCGGCCACAGCGTCGGCGTCGGGCCATCTGGAGCCGGACTACGGCAAGTTCCTCGATCCGGCCGGCCTCCGCGGTGCGCGGATCGGCGTGGCCCGGGAAAAGTTCTTCGGCTACAACGACGCCACCGACCGGCTCGCCGAAGCGGCCCTCGGCGTGCTCCGTCGCGAAGGCGCCCTCGTGGTCGACCCGGCGGACATCCCGAATGCCGGCACCTACGACGAGGCCGAGCTCAATGTGCTGCTGTTCGAGCTCAAGGCCGATCTCAACGCTTACCTCGCGACCCTCGGGCCCGCCGCGCCGGTGCGCACGCTGGCCGACGTCATCGCCTTCAACGTGCGGGAGAAGGCGCGCGAGATGCCCTGGTTCGCCCAGGAGCGCTTCGTGCGGGCGGAGGCCAAGGGACCGCTCACGACTCCGGCCTACCGGAAGGCGCTGGAGGTCTGCGACCGCCTGGCCCGGCGCCAGGGGATCGACGCCGTGATGGACAAGCACCGGCTGGACGCGATCGTGGCGCCGACCGGCAATCCGGCCTGGCCCACCGATCCGGTCAACGGCGACCACTTCACCGGCAGCAGCTCCACGCCCGCCGCGGTGGCGCGGTATCCCAGCATCAGTGTCCCGATGGGACAGGCGTGGGGACTGCCCGTCAATCTCTCGTTCATCGGACGGGCGTGGAGCGAGCCGACGCTGCTCCGCCTGGCCTATGCATTCGAGCAGATAACTATGCACCGGAAGGCGCCGCGATTCCTGCCGACGCTCGCTTGACTCTCCCCCCGCGGGTAGGGATTTTCCAGCCCGGATCGCACCTCCTCGAACCGGGACCCGCATGACCGCCAGCAGCGCTCTCGCCTCCGATCCGGCCGCCCGGGCCGGACTGTCGCGGGACCAACTCCTCGAACTCTACTATTGGATGCGCTTGACCCGGTCGCTCGAAGAGCGGCTGGTCAATCTCTACCGGCAGACCAAGGTGGTGGGCGGGCTGTTCCGCTCGCTGGGACAGGAAGCCTGCGCCGTCGGCACGGCCTACGCGCTCCGCCGCGAGGACGTGCTCTCGCCGCTGATCCGGAACCTGGGCTCCATGCTGGTGAAAGGCGCCACCCCGCTCGAGGTGTTGCGGCAGTACATGGCCAAGGGCGATTCCCCCACCCGCGGCCGCGAGCTCAACATCCATTTCGGCGACGTCGAGGACCGGAACTTCGTCGGCCAGATCTCGCACCTGGGCGACATGGTCCCGGTCATGGCCGGCGTCACCCTCGCGTTCAAGATGCGGAAGGAGCCGCGCGTGGGCCTGGTCTACGTAGGCGACGGCGCCACGTCGACCGGCGCGTTCCACGAGGGCATCAACTTCGCCGCGGTGCAGCGCTGCCCGCTGGTCGTGATCGTGGAGAACAACCGCTACGCCTACTCGACGCCCACGTCCAAGCAGTGCGCCGCCGAGCGGCTGGCGGACAAGGCCGCGGGGTACGGCATCCCCGGCGTCCGGGCCGACGGCAACGACGTGATCGCCAGCTATCAGGTGACCCGCGACGCCGTGGCCCGTGCCCGGCGGGGCGAGGGCGTCACGCTGGTCGAGCTGATGACCTATCGGCGGAAGGGCCACGCCGAGCACGACAACCAGAGCTACGTGCCCGAGGGCGAGCTCGAGCGCTGGGCCCGCGAGAACGATCCGCTCGACCGCTACGTGCAGCGACTGACCGGTACCGAGGGCGTGGCCGCCTCCGAGCTCGAGGCGCTCGACGCGCGGGTGCAGGCGGAGATCGAGGACGCGACCGACGTCGCCGAGAAGTCGCCGCCGCCCGAGGCGCGCGACGGCCTGGTGGGCATCTACGCCGACCCGCCTGCCGCCCCGGCGCTCTGGTACCGCGAAGGCGTGCAGAGCGCCGTGGACCGCCACGAGCGCCCGGCCAGCTGGGGAACGCACGATGGCTGAGGCGACCTACCTCGAGGCCATCCGCCAGGGTCTGTTCGAGGAGATGGAGCGCGATCCCAACGTCTTCTGCATCGGCGAGGACATCGGGGCGTACGGCGGCGCGTTCAAGGTGACCGATGGCCTGCTCGACCGCTTCGGCGCGGACCGGGTGATCGACACGCCGATCAGCGAGACCGGGTTCGTCGGCGCGGCGGCCGGCGCGGCACACATGGGGCTGCGGCCGGTGTGCGAGATGCAGTTCATCGACTTCCTCTCGTGCGCCTACAGCATCCTCACCAATTACGTGGCCACGGCGCGCTACCGGGCCATGCTCCCGTGTCCCATGGTGGTCCGGGGACCGAGCGGCGGGTACGTCCGGGGCGGGCCGTTCCACTCGCAGAACCCCGAGGCGGCCTTCCTGCATACCCCGGGGCTCAAGATCGTTTACCCGGCCACCGCGAGCGATGCCAAGGGCCTGATCAAGAGCGCCGTCCGCGACGACGACTGCGTCCTCTTCTTCGAGCACAAGTATCTGTACCGCCGCATCAAGGAAGAGCTGCCCCAGGGCGATCACATCGTACCCATCGGCAAGGCGCGGCTGGCGCGTGAGGGCCGGGACCTGAGCATCGTCACCTACGCGGCGACGGTGTGGAAGGCACTCGAGGCGGCCGAGCAGCTCGAGCGGGAAGACGGGCTGTCGGTCGAGGTGCTGGACCTGCGCTCGCTGCTCCCGATGGACGACGAGGCGATCGTGGCGACCGTCAAGAAGACCAACCGCGTGCTCATCGTGCACGAGGACACCGTCACCGGCGGGATCGCGGGCGAGATCACGTCCCGCATCAACGAGCTCGCCTTCGAATGGCTGGACGCGCCCGTCCGGCGCGTCGCCGCCCACGACGTCCCGCTGCCGTACGCGCCGCAGCTCGAGGACTTCGTCCTCCCCCAGACCGCGGATATCGTGCGCGCCGCCCGCTGGCTCGCGGCGTACTGACCGGAGACCGAGAGAGTATGGCCAAGATCGACGTGATCATGCCGCAGATGGGCGAGTCCATCGCCGAAGGCACGCTGTCCCGCTGGATGAAGAAGGTGGGCGACGCGGTCAAGCGCGACGAGCCCATCTTCGAGATCTCGACCGACAAGGTGGACGCCGAGATTCCGGCGCCCGCGGCCGGCGTCCTGGCGGAGATTCTGGTGACCGAGGGACAGACGGTCGCCGTGCAGACCGTGGTGGCGACGATCGAGACCGAGGCGGGCGCTGTAGTCGCCCCGGCCGCCGCTCCCGCGCCGGCTGCGCCGGCCGCCGCGTCGCCGCCTGCGCCGGCGGAGAAGCCCGCCGACCCCAAGTTCGCACCCGCCGCCGCGCCGGCGCCTGTAGCGGCCGCCGCCCCCAGCCGGCCCACGCCCGCGCCGGTGCGCGGGTCCGATGCCGGCGGCAACGGGGCGAGCGAGACCGCCGAGGAGCGTCTCCGGCGCCGGTCGACACCGCTCGTCCGGAAGATGGCCGCCGAGCACAATCTCGACCTGAGCGCGATCCCGGGCAGCGGCCTGGCCGGCCGCGTCACCAAGAACGACATCCTCAGCTATCTGGAGTCGGGGCCGGTTGCCGAGGCCCCGGCTGCGCCGGCCGCGGCGCCACCCGCGGCCGCGGCGCCCGCCGGTCGCCCCGCGCCGGCCCCGGCGCCGGCGCACGCCCCCGCCGTCGAGCCCTGGCCCGGCGACCGGGTCGAGCCGTGGTCGCGCATCCGGAAGCTTACGGCCGAGCACATGGTGATGTCGCGGCGCGTGTCGCCGCACGTCAACACGATCTTCGAGGTGGACTACACCCGCATCGCCCAGCTCCGCGCGCGCCGGAAGAAGGACTATGCCGACCGCGGCGTGAACCTGACCTACCTCGCGTTCATCGCCAAGGCGGTCGCCGACGGGCTGCGGCTGCATCCGAGTGTGAATGCCGCCGTGAGTGGGGAGAGCACCGTCTTCCGCCGCGACATCAACCTGGGCATCGCCGTCGCGCTGGACTGGGGCTTGATCGTGCCGGTCATCAAGCATGCCGATGAGCTCTCGCTCCTGGGCGTGGCCCGCGCCATCAACGACCTCGGCGAGCGCGCGCGCACGAAGAAGCTGAGCCCCGACGACGTGCAGCGCGGCACCTTCACGATCACCAACCCGGGCGTCTTCGGCTCCGTGATCGGCACGCCGATCATCAACCAGCCGCAGGCCGCGATCCTGTGCGTCGGCACGATCGAGAAGCAGCCGGCCGTCGTGACCGTGGACGGCACCGACAGCCTTGCGATCCGGACCAGGGGCATGCTCTCGCTCGCCTTTGACCACCGGATCGTGGACGGCGCCGACGCCGACCGCTTCATGGCCGACGTGAAGCGGATGCTGCAGGAGTTCCCCGAGGCCGCGGTCTGACGTGGCGCGCACGCTCACCGTCGCGCGGGTGACGGTGCGCGCGGGACGGGAAGCGGAGTACCTCGCAACCGTGCGGGAGCTGGCGGCGCTGCACGAGGCGCGCGGCCGCCATCTCTGGGTGTTCCGCCGGCCCGGTCAACCCGAGGCGTTCCTCGAGTGCAGCGAGAGCCGGACCAGCGAGAGCCACCGCGCCACCGCCACCCCGCCCGAGGACGAGCGCCGCCTGGAAGCGCGGCTGCGCGCGCTCGCCGAGTACGAGCCCGGGGCCTGGGACCTGTGGGAAGAAGTGAGGAGCGAACCGTAGATGCCGAGACGTATCATCGAGGTGGACGGCGAGCCGTGGGAGGTCGCCGTGAGCGGCCGGCTCACCCAGTACACCAAGGACGAGTTCGGCCTGATCTTCAGCCGGGGCATGGGGAAAGGCCGGGAGCAGCGCGTCGCGCGCTACACCCCGCTCGGCGCCAAGAGCCGTGAGCTGTCGCTGAGCCAATTGAGCGATCCGGAGCTGCGGGAGCTGCTGCGGCATTCGCAGCCGTCCTGGACCGCGCCCGAGATGGGGTACCGCCGCTGACCTCCACCGGCATGCCTCCCGGGGCCGCCATCGTGGACCTGCACGTTCACTCGACCGCCTCCGACGGCAGCCTGTCGCCGGAGCGGGTCGTGGAGCGCGCCCGGAGGGCGGGACTCGCCGCGATCGCGCTGACCGACCACGACACGGTGGCGGGCGTGCCCGCCGCGGTGGCGGCGGGCGAGCGCCTGGGTCTCCGGGTGGTGGTCGGCTGCGAGTTCAGCTCCGCCGCACCCTGGGGCGAGATGCACGTGCTGGGCTACTTCCTGCCCTCCGACTCGGCCGAGCTCGAGTCCTTCCTGGAGCGCTGCCGCGCCGACCGGGTCC
This sequence comes from uncultured Gemmatimonadales bacterium, assembly GCA_963840215.1. Classification (GTDB taxonomy): domain Bacteria; phylum Gemmatimonadota; class Gemmatimonadetes; order Gemmatimonadales; family GWC2-71-9; genus CAVVWJ01. The sequence continues at coordinate 200,944 of CAWIYG010000003.1, forward strand.
GCCGGGGACGCGAGATGGTGACCCGGCTCCAGGGGCTTGGCGTCGCGCTCGAGTTCGACGACGTCCTCCGGGTGTCGAACGGCGCCGCCGTGGGCCGGCCTCACGTGGCGCGGGCGATCGTCACCCAGGGCAGCGCCATCGATGTGTCCGATGCGTTCGACCGCTACATCGGCCGCGGCCGGCCCGCCTTCGTAGACAAGACGCTGCCGGCCTTCCGCGAGATCACCGACCTCGTCCACTCGGTCCGAGGCATGGTGTCGGTCGCGCACATCAAGGAACGGGGCACGCGTTCGTTCCTCGAGCGGCTCAAGCGCGAGGGGCTCGATGCGGTCGAGATCCGCCACCCGAGCCACTCTCCGGAGCTTCGCGCTCGGCTCACCGACATCGCGGCGCGGCTCGGGCTGGTGCGGACCGGCGGGAGCGACTGGCATGGCGATCCCGAGCCCGGCGAGACCCACGGCGCGCTGGGATCCCAGGATGTCCCGCTCGAATGGCTGGAGCGCCTGGAGGAGCTGCGGCCCGGGCCGCCGGCGCCCGTGGCCCAGTGAGCCGCCTCATCCTTTCCGGCAGTCCCGCGCCGGACTTCACGGCCGAGGGCTCGGACGGCGTGACGTACTCGCTGCGCGGCCTGTTGGCGGAGTCGCGGCTGCTGCTGGCCTTCTATCCGGGCAACGACACGCCCGGCTGAAATCGCCAACTGTCCGCCGTGCGCGACGACCTGCCCCTCTACGCCAGCCGACGCATACGCCCCTTCGGGGTCAACCCGGCGTCCGCCGCGAGCCATGCCGGGTACGCCGAGCGGTTGCGGCTGACCTTCCCCCTGCTGTCGGACCCGGGCCTGGCGATCGCGCGCGCGTACGGCGCCCTCCGGCCGGACGGGCTCACGATCGCGCGGTCGGTCGTCTTGATCGAGCAGGACGGGAGCGTCGCCTACAGCCAGGCGGGCGCTCCCGGCGCCGACATCGTTCTCGAGGCTCTGAGGTGAGCATGTCTCCCGCGACGTTCGACTTCGGCGGCAAGGTGGTGCTGGTGACCGGCGTGGGCCGAGCCGGACAGATCGGCCACGCGGTGGCGCTCGCGTTCGGCAAGGCCGGTGCCAGCCTCGTGGCCTGCGACGTGAACGCCGTCGGGGTCACCGAGCGCGTGCGGGAGTTCGCGGCGCAGGGCGTCGACGCCCGACCCAGCGCGGGCGACCTCACGCAGCCCGACATCGCGGCGATTGCGGTGGAGACCGCGCTCCGGCACTTCGGCCGGCTGGACGTGGTCGTGAACGTGGCCGGCGGCCTCACCACCTACGGGCCGATCGAGCAGCTCGCCGTCACGGATTTCGACCGAGAGCTTTCGATCAACCTGAAGACCACGGTGCTGGTGTCCCAGGCTGCCATCCCGGCGCTGGCGAAGACCCAGGGGTGCATCATCAACTTCGCGTCGATCGCGTACTTCCAGCCGCAGAGTCCGATGGCGGTCTATTCGGCGGCCAAGGCCGCGGTCGCGGGCTTCACGCGAAGCCTGGCCCTGGAGCTGGCCGACCGGAAGATCCGGGTCAACGCGGTGGCGCCGGGCATGGCGCGCACCGGCGACAATGTCGCGGCCGCGGGGCAGGGGGCCGCGTACGTCGAAATGGAGGAGCTCACCCGGAGCGTCCTGTCGCTCGCGGTGAGCGGTCCCGACGCGCCGACCGGCGAGATCGTCCAGATCGCGCCGCGCGGCGCGACCTGATGCGGCTCGACGGCCGCGTCGCGCTCGTCACGGGGGCCGGCCGGCGGCTCGGTCAGGCGCTGGCCCGGTCGCTCGCCGGCCGCGGCATGACCGTCGCCATCCACTACAACAGCTCCGGATCGGGCGCGGCGGCGCTGCGCGACGAGATCGTCGCGGGCGGCGGACGGGCCACGTGCTTCGCCGCCGACCTCCGCGACGCGGCCGCCGCCGCCGAGCTGCCGCGGCGCGTCGCGGCCGAGCTCGGCGGTCTCGACGTGCTCGTGAACTCGGCCGCGATCATGGTGCACCGCTCGTTCGAGGAGACCACGCCCGCCGAGTACGACACCGTGCTCGATCTCAATCTCCGCTCGGTCTTCTTCGTCACCCAGGGAGCCGCGCCGGCGCTCCGGGCCGCCAAGGGCAAGGTCGTGAACATGGCCGACCTGAGCGGGCTCGAGCCGTGGCCCGGGTACGCGGCGCACTCGCTGAGCAAGGCCGGCGTCGTCATGCTCACGCGGGTCCTCGCGCTCGCGCTCGCGCCCGACGTGACGGTGAACGCCATCGCTCCAGGGGCCGTGCTCGTCCCCGAGGAGTACGACGCCGACGAGAGGGACCGGCTGGCCCGCACCACGCCGCTTCGCCGGCTCGGTACGGTCGGAGACGCGACGGCCGCGCTCCTGTACCTGCTCGAGGGCGGCGACTTCGTGACGGGCGAGGTGCTGGCGGTCGATGGCGGGCGACTTCTCCGCTAGCCCCGCGCCGGCGCTGGCGCTCGGCCAGGTCGTCATCGTCGGCGGCGGCTGCTACGGGACCTTCTACGCCGGCCAGCTCCTGCGCGCCCGCGCGCGGGGCGCGGTGCACTGGCGGCGGCTCATCGTGGTCGATCGGGACCCCACCTGCCAGGCCGCCAAGGCGATCGCCGGGGCCGAAGGTGCCGAGCTCGTCGCGCGGGAGTGGGGCGAGTTCTTCGACGGCTTCTTCGGCTCGGCCGTCCCGTCGCCCGACGCGCCCGACGCCGTGGTGCCCTCCCCCCTCATGCCGCACCTGATGTACGAGTGGCTCCTCCGCCGCGCCCGGACCCGCTGGCCGGGACGCGAGGTCGGGACGCGTCCGGTGTCCGTGGGCCCGGGGACACCGTACGACGTGCTGGCGCCGGACGGCACCCGCTACGTGTCGTTCGCCGACTGGCTCTGCCCGGTCCACTGCATCGAGCCGGCCACCTGCCCGATCATTCGGGCCCCGCGCACCTGGGAGATGGGTGACGCGATGGCGGACTTGGCGCTGCGTCTCGGCCGGACGCACCCGACTGCCGGTCCGGTGCTGTTCACCTGCCGCCACCGGGTGTATGGCGTGGGCATGTTCGACGTCTCGACGGTCCTCGAGGGCGATGCGCTGGTGGCGCGGGCCGGGGCGGAAGGGACGGCGGTGGATGTCCTGGTCGGCACGGTCTCCGCCTGCCACGGCGCGGCGAGCCTGCTGCATCTGGGGCCGCGCGCCCCCTCCTTCGGGAACCCGGCGGCCCGTCCCGGGGTTGAGGTGCGGTAACCCATGGGCGACCTATATTTCAGCCAACCTGACGACGGGGAACGGGATGCCGCACGTTGAGGAGTTCGAACTGATCATCGTCGGCGGAGGGCCCGCGGGGCTCTGCGCCGCCATGTACGCCGGCCGCGGCATGCTCAAGTCGGTGCTGCTGGAGCGCGGCGTGCCAGGCGGCGAGCTGCTCAACACCGAGTGGATCGACGACTATCCGGGCTTCGAGCACATCCTCGGCCGCGAGCTGGCCCAGCGAATGACCTCCCACGCCGCCGCCTTCGGGGCCGACATCCGGCAGGAGAACGTCGAGGCGATCTCCCGCCGGGAGGATGGCGTGTTCGAGGTCACGACCACCGGTGGGACGCTCTACCAGGCGCCGGCGGTGATTCTCACGGCCGGCGGCACGCCCACGAAGCTGGAGGTGCCCGGCGAGCTGGAGTACGCCGGCCGCGGAGTGTCCTACTGCGCGGTGTGCGACGGCGCCTTCTTCAAGGGCGAGACCATCGCGGTCGTCGGTGGCGGGGACGCCGCGGTCGAGGAGGCGGACTACCTCACCCGGTACGCCGAGAAGGTCTACGTCATTCACCGGCGGGACGAGTTCCGCGCGTCGCGGATGCTGCAGGAGCGGCTGTTCGCGAACCCCAAGATCGAGGTGATCTGGAACAAGCGCGTGCGCGAGCTCGTCGGCACGCCGGCGGGTCTCCAGTCGCTCGAGCTCGAGGACACCGTCACCGGCGACCTGTCGACGCTCAGCGCCACCGGCTGCTTCGTCTTCATCGGCTTCCGGCCCAATTCCGGGCTGGTCACCCAGCACTTCGCGCACGACGCCAGCGGCTACATCATCACCGACGACCGGATGATGACCTCTATCCCCGGCCTCTTCGCCGCCGGCGACCTGCGTGTGCAGCTCACCCGCCAGGTGACCACCGCCGTCGGTGACGCCACGACGGCGGCCATCGCGGTCGAGAAATATTTGAAGGACCGTCAGGCCGGCGTGGCGGGGGTGAACGTCGGTGTCTGAGCTGGAAGTCGTGACGCTGCCGAACGGGCAGCTCGCCGAGAACTGCTATCTGGTGGCGGACGCACGCACCCGCGAGGCGGTGATCATCGATCCCGGGGAGGAGCCGGCGATGTTCCTCGCCGAGCTCGACACCCGGGCCTGGACGCTGCGCGCCATCTGGCTCACGCACGCCCACGTGGATCACATCATGGGCGTGGGGGCGGTGCGCAGCGCCACCGGCGCCCCGATCCATCTCCATCCCCTCGATCGTCCGATCTACGACGCGCTGCCGCAGTTCGGCGGCTGGATGGGGAAGCAGCTGGACGCGCCGCCCCCGCCGGACGTGGCGCTGGAGCCGGGAACGCCGGTGCGGGTGGGCCGATTCGATTTCGAGGTCCGGTTCACCCCGGGACATTCGCCCGGCAGCGTGAGCTTCGTGGGACATGACATGGTGTTCGGCGGCGACGTGCTGTTCAACGGGTCGGTCGGCCGGACCGATCTGCCCGGCGGCGACACGGCCACGCTGATGGCCACGATCCACTCCCAGTTCCTGTCCCTGCCGGATTCGACCGTGGTGTACAGCGGGCACGGCCGTCACACGACCATCGGTGTCGAGCGGCTGACCAACCCGTTCCTGACGGGGGCGTTTCCCCTTGGGTGACGGGCAGGCGGTCGGGCGGTCGGGCGGTCAGGCGGTCGGTGGTACCCGACCGGCCGACCGCCTGACCGCCCGCCCGCCCGTCTGCAATCGCTGTGGCTTCGAGGTGCCCGTCCGGGCATGGGGCTGCAAGAATCCGTGCCCTAACTGCGGAACTGTTTACCCGCTCGGGGACTGCTCTGACTGACACCACCGCCGGGGGAATGTCGGACCTCGAAGTGATCGCCACGGCGGGGAGCCGGGCGTCGCTGGACATCTCCCGCATCGACCTCCCGCCGCGCCTCCGGCCCGGCGCGGGGCTCGGCGTGCTTGACATCACCGAGTTCTTCGGCGAGACCACCGGCGGCGTCCGAACCTACCTGCTGCAGAAGGCGCGCTACGTCCAGCGGCGGCCGGCCCTGCGCCAGACGATCGTGGTCCCCGGCGCGCGCGACGAGATCCTCGAGGCGAGCGGCGTCCGCTGCTACCGCCTCCACGGGCCGTCGGTCCCGACCCAGAAGCCCTACCGGTTCATGCTGGCCACCCGGTCGACCAGCCGGATCGTCGCGCACGAGCGGCCGGACCTGATCGAGGTCGGCAGCACCTGGTTCGCCCCGTGGCTCGTGCATCTGGCCACGCGGCGGGTCGACGTGCCCGCCGTGTGGTTCTATCACAGCGACTTCCCGCGGGTGATCGCGCCCTGGCCGGAGAAGGCGAGCGGGATTCGGCGGGCGGCCGCCGAGTTCGCGTGGGGCTACGTCCGCCGGCTCGGCCGGATGGTGCGGGCGACGCTCGCCCCCTCGGATTTCGTCGCGCGCGAGCTCGAGCGGGTCGGCGTCGAGCGCGTCGTGCGGGTGGGGCTCGGCGTGGACCTCGAGCGGTTCCACCCCGCGCGGCGCGCGGTGGCGGCGGAGACCCGGCGGCTGCACGGCCTCCCCGAGGGGCCGCTGGCCATGTACGTCGGCCGCCTCGCCGCGGAGAAGGAGGTCGATCTCCTGCTCGACGCCTGGCCCCAGGTCCGCCAGCGGACCGGCGCCGCGCTCGCCGTCGTCGGCGATGGGCCGGCGCGCCGGCGGCTGCAGCGACGCGCCGGCAGCGACCGGGTCCACTGGGTTCCGTACCAGGGCGACCGGGATCGCCTGGCGGACCTCATCGCCGCGGCCGATCTCGTGATCGCCCCATCGTCGATCGAAACGTTCGGCCTGTCGGCGCTCGAGGCCCTGGCCAGCGGCACCCCGGTGCTGGGCGCCGACCGCGGCGGCGTCGCCGAGACGATAGCCGGCTCCGGGGCCGGGGCCGTGTTCGCCGCCGGCGACGCCGGCGCGCTCGCCGGGCAGGCCGCCGGTCTGCTCCAGAGCGACCTGGCGGGGCTCGGAGCCATGGGCCGCCGGTACGCGGAGGCGGATCATGGCTGGGACGCCGTACTGGACCGGATCTTCGGCGTCTATCGCGACATTCTCGCCGAGTGAGTCTGCTCGTCTCCATCCATGATGTCACGCCCGCGCTCACGGACGGCGTCACGCGGCTCTGGACACTCTGCGCCGGGCGCGGGGTTCGCCCCGCGCTGCTCGTCGTGCCCGACTGGCACGGCGCCTGGCCGCTGGAGCGCTACCCCTCGTTCGTCGACTGGCTCCGCGGGCGGGCGGCGGACGGCGCCGACATCGTGCTGCACGGCGAGCGCCACGACGAGGTCGGACTGCCCCGGCGGTTCGGGGACGGCGCGCGGGCCTGGGGCCGTACGGCCCGCGACGCCGAGTTTCTCACGCTCGACGGCGCCGCGGCGCGCGACCGGATCGCGCGCGGACTGGACCGCCTCCGGACACTCGGACTGGACCCGGTCGGCTTCGTGCCGCCCGCCTGGCTTGCCCGGCATGAGGGGCACGAGGCCGCGGGCGGGGCGGGGCTCGGATTCAGCGAAGACGACCGCGCCATCCACCTCTACCCGTCGCGCCGGCGGGTGCCTTCGCCGGTGGTGCGCTGGAGCGCGCGCACGCCGGCCCGCGCGTGGGGCTCCGTCGCCGTGGCCCGTGTTCGGTGGACCCTGCAGCGCCGGGCGCACTTTCCGCGCCTCGCCTTCCATCCGCAGGATCTCGACCACGCCGCGACGGCAGCCGCCCTCGGCCCGACGCTCGATCGCTGGCTCGCTCGGCACGCGCCGATATCCTATTCGGCGCTGCGGGCGTGACGCCGCTTTCCGCGCACCTGCTCTGTCTCGGGCTCGTCGGACTGGATCTGCTGGCGCGCGCGTGGCGCATTCAGTGGATCGTGCAGGGACTCGGCCACCGGATGACGCTGCGCGACTCGTTCGTCGTCAACGCCTTCGGTGACGCCGCGTGCGCGCTGACGCCGCTCAGGATCGGCGGCGAGCCGGCGCGGCTCGCGGGCATGCTCCGGAGCCGGGTCCCGGCGACCGCGGCCTTCGTGGCCATCAGCCTGGAGGTGCTCGCCGCCTGGCCGGTGATCATCGTGGCCGCAGGCTGGCTCGTCTGGCGGTACGCGCCGGCCTGGTGGGCTCGTGGCCGGCCCCCGACTTGGCACGGCGGCAGCGAACGCCTGGCCATGGGTTCTGGTCGTGGTGGTGGCGAGCGTGTTCGCATGGCGGGCCGCCCGGCGGGTGGCGTCGCCCGCGGCGCACCAGCTGCGGCGGCCGATCCGCGGGCGCTGGTGTACTGGCGGCGGATGCCGCGCTGGCCGCTGGTCGCGAGCATTCCGATGAGCTTCATCAACCTCGCCACCCGCGTCGCGATTCTGCCGGTGCTCGCGCTCACGCTGCCCAGCCCGCCGGCGCTGGGGCCCGCTCACCCTCGGCTCGTTCGCGCTGCTGTACAGCCAGCTCCTGCTGCCGACGCCGTCCGGCGCAGGCGCCGTGGAGCTTGGGTTTCTCGGGGGAGCGGCGGGGGATCTGGGATCCGGCGAGGGCTGGCTGCTGCTGGCGTGGCGGATTCTACACCAACGGGATCGGCGTGGTGCTCGGCGTGGCGCTCGCCGCCCGGATCTACGGGTGGCCCGCCCTGCGCCGGCTAGCGGGGCGGTGGAGCGATCCCCACTAGCAGCACCGTGCGCTCGAGCGCCTCGGCGACGCCGTGCGGCACGTCGGCCGGCGCCCAGACCACGGTGCCCGGCCCGGCCTCCCGGGTTTCGTCGCCCACGGTCATCCGCGCCCTGCCCGCTCACCACGAGATAGAACTTGTCGGCGCCCGGCGTGCACGTGCACCGGCTGCGACTGTCCCGGCTCGAAGCAGTTGAGCCCGACGAAGAGCTGGCGTCCCGCGAACAGGTCGCACTTTCGCCGGCGTTCTCGGCGCCGAAGCCGGCGGCCGCGTCGAGCGTCTTGAAGAACTGAGTCATCGGTTGTCGGTCTCCTCGCGGTGCCGATATCATTCCGCGGCTCCCAACGATGGACCGCCTGCGACCATGACCACCACCCGCACTCGAACGCGATCCCCTCGGCGAGAAGCCCGTTCCCGCCTCCGCGCTCTACGGCATCCAGACCCTGCGCGCCGCCGAGAACTTTCCGATCTCCGGGCTCCGCCCGCTGCCGGCGTTCGTCGACGCCGTGGTCTGGATCAAGCGCGCCGCCGCGCTGACCCACAAGGAGACCGGCCGGCTCGAGGCCCGCCTGGCCGACGCCATCGTGCAGGCCGCCGACGAGGTGCTCGGCGGGCAGCATCGCGACCAGTTCATCGTCGACGTCTACCAGGCCGGCGCGGGCACCAGCCACAACATGAACTGCAACGAGGTGCTCGCCAACCGCGCCAACGAGATCCTCGGCGGCCGCGCGGGGCGCGTACACGCCGGTGCATCCGAACGATCACGTCAACATGGCGCAGAGCACCAACGACGTGATCCCGACGGCGATGCGGCTGGCCGCGCTGGCCGACGCTGCCCGCGCTGCTCGACGGCGCTCGACCGGCTTGGCCGCGGCGCTGCTCGCGCAAGGGCGAGGAGTTCGACGACATCATCAAGTCGGGCCGCACCCACCTGCAGGACGCGACGCCGATCCGGCTCGGCCAGGAGTTCACCGCCTACGGCCACACGGTCGAGCGGCACCGCGCAGAAGCTGGCGCGAGGCGGCGCGACTGGCTGCGCGAGATGGGCATCGGCGGCACCGCGGTGGGCACCGGGATCAACGCCGAGCCGGAGTATCCGGCGCTGATGGTCAAGTACCTGCGCGAGGTCAGCGGGCTCGAGCTGCGCGAGGGCGAGGACCGCATCCAGCTGATGCAGTCGATGGGCGACATCGCCACGTTCAGCGGCGCGTTCCGCGCGTACGTGCTCGATCTCAACAAGATCGCCAACGACATCCGGCTGCTGGCCTCGGGGCCGCGCACCGGCCTCGCCGAGATCCTGCTGCCGGCGGTGCAGCCCGGCTCGAGCATCATGCCGGGCAAGGTGAATCCGTCGATCGCCGAGATGGTGAACCAGGTGTGCTACCAGGCGCTGGGCCTCGACACCACCGTCGCGATGGCCGCCGAGGCGGGCCAGCTCGAGCTCAACGTGATGATGCCGGTCATCGCCCACAACATCGTCTTCGGGCATGATCATCGTCGGCAACGCCACGCGCGTCTTCGCCGAGCGGTGCGTGGACGGCATCGAGGCCGACGAGGCGCAGTGCGCCTACTGGCTGGAGCGGAGCCCGGCGCTGGTCACCGCGCTCGCGCCCAAGATCGGCTATGCCGAGGCGGCCAAGCTGGCCAAGGAGGCGCTTGCCACCGGGCTCACGGTCAAGGAGCTGGTGATGAAGAAGGGCTGCTCAAGGGCGACGGAGCTGGAGGAGGTGCTCGACCTCCGCGCGATGACCGAGCTCGGCGTCCCGGGGGGGAAGGGCATGCCCGCGGCGGCGGGTGATCACGTCGGCGCCAGGGCGCCGCTCGACCGCCAGGTCCAGCAACCGGAACGGCGGCCGTCGGGAAGCTCCGCTGTAGCAGCACCATCGACACGTTGTAGACCGGCACGTCGCTGCATGGTCCGGCCCTCCGCCGAGCCGTGATGGGCATGACCGTGGAAGACGACATCCACCGGATAGCGGGTGAGCGGCTCCTCCAGACGGCTGCGAGCCCAGGTAGGGGTAGATCTCCAGCGGCTCGCCCTCGACGGTGCCTCGATCGGCGAGTAGTGCAGCACGGCCATGCGGCGCTCGGTCCGCAGCCGACCCAGCGCGGTCTCGAGTTTCAGCGCCTCGTCCAGCGCCTCCTGCACGAACTGCTTGATCGACGTCTCGCCCCACGGCCCCAGCGCCCTCCGCCCGAACCCTCCCGCAAATCCCTTGACCCCCGCGAACCCGATCCCGAGCACTTCATGCGCTTCGCCGTCGAGCACGTGAACGCCGGCGTCACAGAGGATCTTGGAGACTTCGGCGCTCCTTGCCCGACTCGTAGTCGTGGTTGCCGAGCACCGCGACGATCGGCATCGTCGACTGCGCCGAGCGCCCGCGCCAGCGCGCGGGCCTCGTCGGGGTCGCCGCGGTCGGTGAGGTCGCCGCACAGCGCCAGCACGTCGGCCTGCTCGGCCACCTCGGCCGAACAGAGTGCGGAGCGGCGGGCCGTAATCCGTTGCCGCCAAGTGGAGGTCGCCGACCGCGGCGACGCGTACCTTTCCCGGTGTCTTGGTCATTGCTCCCAATCAAGGTCGCCAGAGGGCGTCCAAGCGGTGATCCCGCGCCACAACCGGCCGGCCCCCGGGCCCAGTATGATCATAGATCCCTGCCCGGGGAGGCGCAGCATGGCTCTGGCGCCGACGCAGTCGCTGGTCGAAACTCCCTCCCGCGTCTTCTACCGGGAGGCGATGGAGGTGCTTGAACCGCGGCCGGCGTGCCGTTCCTGGTCGGCGGGGCCCTTCGCCTTTATTCATCAAGCGGGGATCGACAGCTCGACCAAGGACCTCGACCTGTTCGTCCGGTCCGGCGACGTGCACCGCCTGCTCGAGGCGTGCGCGGCCGCCGGCTACGAGGCCGAGCTGGTGTTCTCCCACTGGCTGGCCAAGATCCGCTCGCCCGAAGGCTTCATCGACGTCATCTTCAGCTCCGGGAACGGCGTCGCCGACGGTGGACGACGAGTGGTTCGCCCATGCCACCGGGCAGTGAGGTGCTGGGCGTCACCGGTGACGATCGCGCCGGCGGAGGAGAGCCTCTGGTCCAAGGCGTTCGTCATGGAGCGTGAGCGGTTCGACGGCGCCGACGTGGCCCACATCATCCTCGCGCACGGCGAGCGGCTCGACTGGCGAGCGGCTGCTCGAGCGGTTCGGGCCGCACTGGCGGGTGCTGCTGGCGCACCTGATCCTGTTCGGCTTCATCTTTCCGATCGCCCGGCTCGAAGGTGCCGGTGTGGGTCATGGACGAGCTGCTCGGACCGGCGGCGGCGGAGCTCGACGCGCCCGATGCGCGACGACCGGTGTGCTACGGCACGTTGCTGTCCTGGTCGCAGTACCTGGGCGACGTGTTCGGCGGGATCGTTCCGGGACGCGCGGATCCGGCCGTACGGGTCGCTGACGCGCCGAGGAGGTGGCGCGGTGGACGGCGGCGGAGAAGAAGTGAGGGCGGAACCCTGGCTTCGCTCCGCCGAGCCATTGAAACCCGACCCCCGGACATGCCCATATTCAGCCTTCATGCGGGTGACTACCTGGACCGAGTACAGCCTGATCATCTCGATCCACCTCGCCCGGCGGGGCCGGACGGGTACGGGCCCGGTGGCCGCGCGCGAGCTGGCCGACATCGAGCGGCTGCCCGCTGACTACGTCGAGCAGATCCTGCTGCGCCTCCGCCGCGCCGGGCTGGTCGAGAGCGTCCGTGGTGCCAAGGGCGGGTACTTTCTCGCCAAGGAGCCGGCGGCGATCTCCGTCCGCGACGTCATGACCGCCTCCGAGCACCAGACCTTCGAAGTCAACTGCGAGACCCACCCGGTGGACGCCGAGCGATGTAGCCCGGGCGCCACCTGCAGCATCCGGCCGGTCTGGCATGCCCTCCAGCAGCGCGTCGACGAGCTGCTGGCGAGCATTTCACTCGCCGACCTGATGAAGCAGGAGCCCCATGTGCAGGAGCTGGTCGGGATTTCCTCGGCGAGTTAGCCGCGTCGTCTCGATGCGCGCAACCCGACCCGGCCCGGTCGGGTTTTTTGCTTGGTTCTTTTGAGGGATGCGGAATGACGGCAGTGCGGGACGCGAAAGCTGGTGCGCGAGCCGGCCCTCTGGCAGGCGGTGGGCAATACACCGCTGCTGCCCGGTGGAGCTGCCCGACGGCGCGGACGGCTCTGGCTCAAGGCCGAATGGCTCAATCCTGGCGGCAGCGTCAAGGACCGGGCCGCGCGGAGCATCCTGCGGGACGCGCTGCGGCGGGGGCTCGTGCCCGGCCGGCGTCTGCTCGATGCCTCGAGCGGCAACACCGGGATCGCCTACGCCATGCTCGGTGCGGCCGCCGGGATCGGCGTGACGATCTGCCTGCCGGGCAATGCCAGCCCGGAACGTCGCGCGCTGCTCGAGGTCTACGGTGCGGAGGTCGTGGTCACCGACCGGATGGAGTCCACCGAAGGCGCGGCCCGGAGGGCCCGCGAGCTGGCGGCCTCCGAGCCGGACCGGTACTTCTACGCCGACCAGTACAGCAACCCGGCCAATCCCGCGGCGCACCGCGAGACGACGGGACCGGAGATCTGGTCCCAGACCGGCGGCCGGATCACCCATTTCGTCGCGGCCATGGGCACCACGGGAACCATGATGGGCACCGGCGGGTACCTGAAGGAGCGGAACCCGGCCATCATCCTGGTCGGCGTGCAGCCCGACTCGCCCTATCATGGCCTCGAGGGGTCTGAAGCACCTGGCCACCACGAGCGAGCCGCCCGCCCTCTACGACCCCGGGCTGCCGGACGTCGTGGCCGAGATCCCGACCGAGAGGGCGGACCGGCACGCGCGTTGGCTGGCACGGAGCGCCGGCTACCTGGTGGGCTGGTCGGCCGGCGCCGCGGTGGCCGCCGCCATCGAGATCGTGCGACGCGAGCCGGCTGCGTACGTGGTGGCCGATCGGGTGCGACACCGGTGCGCGCTACCTGAGCGAGCCGCACCGGTGGGAGGGCGCGTGAGCCTCCGGCTGCCGGGCGCGCTGGCCGACGAGATCCGGCGCCACGGCGAGGCGGCGTATCCGGCCGAGTGCTGCGGGGCGCTGATCGGGCGAGCGGAGGACGGCGCACCGATACCGGTCAAGGAGGTGCAGCGGCTCTGGCCGGCCGTCAACCGGCGCACCGACGATCCGCACCGCTACCTCATCGCCCCGGACGATCTGCGGCGGCTCGAGCGCGAGGTGCGGGCAGGCCGGGCAGGTGATCGTCGGCTACTATCACTCGCATCCGGATCACCCGGCCGCGGCCGTCGGCCTTCGACACCGAGCACGCGTGGCCGTGGTACAGTTACCTGATCGTGCGGATCGACCGCGGGCGCGCCGCCGACCTGGCCAGCTGGGTGCTGGACGACGAGCGCCCCCAGATGCATCCCGAGTCCCTCGACGTTCTCAGCGAGGTGTGACGATGTCCGTAACCGTCTCCATTCCGACTCCGCTGCGCGGCTTCACCGGCGGGCATGACGCCGTCGCCGTCGCCGGCGCCACCGTGGGCCAGGTGCTCGACGAGCTGCTCGCCGCGCACACGGGGCTCAAGCGCCATCTCGTGCAGGAGGACGGCCGTCTCCGGACCTTCGTCAACCTGTATCTCAACGACACGGACATCCGCCAGCTCGCGTCGACCTCCACCCCTGTCGCCGAGGGCGATGTGCTCACGATCGTTCCCAGCATCGCGGGCGGCAGCCCAGCCACCGAGACCGCGCTGCCCAAGCTGTCGCACGCGGAGGTGCTGCGCTATTCGCGCCACCTGCTGCTGCCCGAGGTCGGCGTCGAGGGCCAGCGAAAACTCAAGGCGGCCCGGGTGCTCACCATCGGCGCGGGCGGGCTGGGCTCCCCACTGTCGCTCTATCTGGCCGCGGCCGGCGTGGGGACGATCGGCATCGTCGATTTCGACGTGGTCGACCTGACCAACCTTCAGCGCCAGATCGTCCACGGCACCTCCACCCTCGGCCACTCGAAGCTCGCCTCCGCCAAGGCGCGGCTGACCGATCTCAACCCCAACGTGAACGTGGTCGGGCACGAGGGGCGGCTGACGTCCGAGAACGCGCTCGAGATCATCCGGGACTACGACATCGTCGTCGACGGCACCGACAATTTCCCGACCCGCTACCTCGTGAACGACGCCTGCGTCCTCCTGGGGAAGCCGAACGTCTACGGCAGCATCTTCCGGTTCGAGGGCCAGGCCTCGCTGTTCTATGCCAAGGAAGGGCCCTGCTATCGCTGCCTCTATTCCGAGCCGCCGCCGCCGGGACTGGTCCCGAGCTGCGCCGAGGGCGGCGTGCTGGGCGTGCTGCCGGGGATCATCGGCAGCATCCAGGCCCTGGAGACCATCAAGTGGATCATCGGGGCGGGGGACTCGCTCGTCGGCCGGCTGGTGCTGTTCGACGCGCTCAGGCTTCGCTTCCGTGAGCTCAAGCTCCGCAAGGACCCGAGCTGCCCGATCTGCGGCGACCGGCCGACGATCCATGAGCTGATCGATTACCAGGCCTTCTGCGGCATCGGCGCCGAGCCCGACTACGCCGGCGTCGAGCTCAGCGTGGAGGAGTTCCGTGACGAGCGCGGCCGGAAGGGCGACGACCTCGTGCTGGTCGACGTTCGCGAGCCGCACGAGTGGGACATCGTCCACATCGACGGTGCACGCCTCATTCCGTTGAGCCAGCTCCCCGACCGCCTGGGCGAGCTGGACGGACACGCGGAGATCGTTACCCACTGCCACCACGGCGCCCGGTCGATCAAGGCGCTCGAGATCCTTCGCGGAGCGGGGTTCGGGAAGGTGCGGAGCCTGGCCGGGGGCATCGACGCGTGGGCGGAGCGGGTGGAGCCGGGGATGGCGAGATACTGAACGGGCGGTCGGGCGGGCAGGCGGTCGGGCGGTCGGAAAAAACAGGCGGGCGGACAGTCACCCAGACTGTCCGCCCGTTCTTATATCTAACGACATCGCTGCGCCTGACCTACCGTGACGCCTGACCGCCTGACCGCCTGACCGCCTGACCGCCTGACCGCCTGACCGCCTGACCGCCTGACCGCCCGACCCAGTGCCGAAGGCGGGACTCGAACCCGCACGGGCTTACGCCCACTGCGCCCTGAACGCAGCGCGTCTACCAGTTCCACCACTTCGGCGAGGGCGCAAAGCTACCGCCCTGCCGAGGCAGAATCAACCCGCGCTGCCGGTCCGCGTCCGCCTCGGGTTGACCCTCCGGAAGTGGTGGCCTATCCTTTGCTTAGGAATGCCCACGTGAGCCCCGAGACTTCCCCGCCAGACGAGCGCAAGAAGAGCGTCGCCCGTAACCCTAAGGCGACCCACGACTATCACATCCTCGATACGTGGGAGTGCGGCATCGTGCTCACCGGTACCGAGGTCAAGTCGCTCCGAAATGGACAGGCGTCCATCAAGGAGGCCTATGCCAGGCTCCGGAACGGCGAGGTCTTCCTCGACGGCATGAACATCACGCCCTACGAGCAGGGAAACCGCTACAACCACGACCCCGTGCGCACCCGGAAGCTGCTCCTGCACCGCCGGGAGATCGAGAAGCTCATCGGCGCGGTCGAGCAGAAGGGCCTCACGCTGGTGCCGCTGGAGCTCTACTTCAAGAACGGCCGGGCCAAGGTGGTGATCGCCCTGGGCCGCGGCAAGAAGCTCCACGACAAGCGCGACGACCTCAAGCGGCGGGCCGTCGAACGCGAGACGGCGCGCGCCGTCTCGGTACGGGGCCGCCGGTGATCGCCGGTCTGCTGCTCGCTGCCGCGCTGGCCGGCGGCGTCCTGCCCCGGGAGATCACGGTCGCGGGCCTCCGGGGCGATGTCCGCATTCCCGTTGGGCTCGACGGCGCCGGATTTCCGGTGGTCCCGGCCGCGGCGCTCATCGCGGCGCTCGAAGGGCAGATCCGGCGGGACTCCACCGGATGGGTCGAGGTGGTCGTGTCCCGCCAGCCGTTCCGCTTTCTCATCGGTGCGCCGCTCTTCCAGTTCTCCAACCAGCTGCTGCCGCTCGCCGGACCCGCCTCGCTCGCGCGCGACAGCCTCTTTCTGCCGTTCCAGTTCATCGCCGAGATCGTCCCCTATTACCTGGGCGACCGGTACCGCTGGGACGCGCGCGGCGCGCGGCTGGTCGAGCTCCGCGGACGGACCACGACGCTGGCCGGACGGGCGGCGACCGAACCCGCCCGGCTCGCGAACGGCCTGCGCCCGGGACACATCGTCACGGTGGACCCCGGCCACGGCGGTGTGGATCCGGGCAACCCAGGCGTCTACTTCCCCCGAGGGACGCACGAGAAACAGGTCACCCTGCAGATCGGTCTCCTGCTCCGCGACGAGCTCAAGCGGCGCGGCATCGGCGTCCGGATGACGCGCACGACCGACACCCTCATCGCCCTCGGCGACCGCGGCGGCTACTGCACCGAGGCCTGCGACCTGTTCGTGAGCCTGCACGTGAACTCCCTCGCCCGGCGCAGGGGCTACACCGACATCCGCGGCTTCGAGACTTTCTTCCTGGCGGAGGCCAAGACCGAGGACGCCGCCCGGGTCGCCCAGATGGAAAACGACGCCGTGCGCTTCGAGACCGGCCAGGATCCCTCGCAGACCGTCGGCGGCCTGGACTTCATCGTCAAGGACCTCCAGCTCAACGAGCATCTGCGCGAGTCCGCCCGGCTGGCTGAGCTGGTGCAGCGCGGCCTCGAGGGCGTGCACACCGGCGAGAGCCGGGGCGTCAAGCAGGCGGGATTCATGGTGCTCACCACGGCCCGCCGGCCGGCCATTCTGGTCGAGCTCGGCTACAGCACCAACCCCCAGGACGGACGCTTTCTCACCACCCGCAGCAGCCAGAAATCCATGGCCGCCTCCATCGCCGACGCCGTCGTCGAGTATCTGCTTGAGTACGAGCGCAAGACCGCCACGGCCGCCGACTCCGGGGCGATCCGGTGAGCCGCCGGCCGCGCGCGGCGACCCTCGCGCTCCTCGCTGGCGCCCTGCTCCTCGGCGGCTGCATCTACTACAACGGGATGTACAATACCAACCGGCTGGCCAAGTCCGCGCGGAACGCCGAGCGCGACGGGCGAGTGTTCGAGGCCGGCAACCTCTGGGGGCAGGTCATCACCCGGGCGGATTCGCTGGTGATGCGGCACCCTCGGAGCAAGTACGCCGCCGAGGCCAGCGTCCTCCGCGGCCTGGCGCTCGCGCGCCTGGGCCAGTGCCCCGCCGCCGTCGCCCCGCTCGCCGGCCTCGACCTCATCGACCGGACGGACGACCTGTCGGAGGAGGCTGCCCTGGCGCTCGGGCGCTGCCAGCTCGAGCTCGGCGATGCCGCCCGCGCGGACGTGGCGCTCGCGCGAATCGTCGAAAGCAAAGATTCCGCCCGGCGGCACGAGGCCCGGTTCCACCGGGCCCGCGCGCTCCGGATGGCCGGGCGGTTCGAGGAGGCGCTCGCCCTCATGCGGGAGACGCCGGACTCGCGAGGCCGGAATGACCTGCTGCTCGCGCTCGCGGGCGCCGGACGCAGCGAGGAGGCCTTCGCCCTGGCCGACTCGCTGCTCGCCGCGAAGGACACCACCCTCGTGTGGGACAGCGTCGTCGTGACCCTCGGGAGCCGGGACCCGCGGACCGCCTCCGCCCTGGTCGGACGGCTGCAGGCCGATGCGCGCCTCACGCCGGAGCAGCGGTCGCGCCGCCTGTACGAGGATGCGCTCCGGCTCGCCCAGGTGGACAGCGCGAGGTCGCGGGCTCGCCTTGAGGAGACCGCGCGGCTGCCTGGGGCCGGCGAGAGCGGGGAGCGCGCCCGTCTCCGCATGCTGCGGCTCCAGCTCGCCGCGGCGCGGACGCTCGACGACCTGGGGACGCCCGCGGAGTCGCTCGCGGCCCTGGCCGGCCGACCCAGCGGCGTGACGGCCGACGCCGGGCTACTCGAGGCCACCGTCGCCCGACTGCGCGAGCTGCCCGATTCCACCTCGCCCACCGTGCCCCAGGGCGACCTCCGCCTGTTTCTCGGCGCCGAAGCCGCGCGCGACACCGTCGGCGCGCCGCTCCTCGCCGCGGGGCTCTTTCGCCGTCTGGCCGACGACTGGCCGGCCTCGCCCTACGCGCCCAAGGCACTGCTGGCGGCGGCCCGGCTCGATCCCACCGAGGCCGACGCTTCGCGCTTCCGGCTGGAGAGCCTCTACGCCGACTCCCCGTACCTCGCCATCGCGCGGGGTGAAGACGCGCCGGCCTACCAGCTCCTCGAGGATTCCCTCGCGGCGTATGCCGTGGCCCAGGTCGGTCGCAATGCGGGGCGGGCGCAGCCGGCGGGACGCCGCGGGGTCCAGCCGGGACAGCCCGGCGTTCGGCCGAGCGAGGGGCAGAAGCCGGGCGCGGAGGCGCCCGACGCACGGCGTCGCCTCGAGCCGTGAGCGTCGTCCCGAGCGCTCTCTCGCGGACCGTCCTCGGTCGCACCTTCCAGAATCCACTGCTCCTCGCCGCCGGTACGGCGGGCTTCGGACGCGAGCTCGCCGGCGTCATGGACCTCGATCGACTGGGCGGCCTCGTCACCAAGGCCGTGTCGCTGGCCCCGCGCGCGGGCAACCCGCCGCCGCGGGTCGCCGAGTTCCGGGGCGGCATGCTCAACTCGGTGGGGCTCGCCAACCCCGGCCTCGAGCAGGTGCGCGTCAGGTTCCTCCCCTGGCTCGCGAGCCACGCCGGCCGGGCACAGGTTCTCGTCAACGTCGTGGGCTTCACTGTCGAGGAGTACGCGGAGGTCGTCGGGGGGCTGGAGGATCTGCCCGGCATCGCGGCGTTCGAGCTCAACCTGTCCTGTCCCAACACCAGCGCCGGCGGCATCGAGTTCGGTGCGGACCCCGAGTGCGTCCGGCGCATCGTTGCCGCCTGCCGGGCGCGGACGCGCCGGCCGCTGTCGGCCAAGCTTTCGCCCGTCCTGCCGGACATCCCCGGCATGGCCCTGGTGGCGCGGGATGCCGGCGCGGACGCGATCAGCGTCGTCAATACGCTGCCTGGCCTCCTGTTTGCGGAGTCGGGGTCCACCGCCCGCCTCGGAAACGGGAACGGCGGTGTCAGCGGCCCGATCCTGCTACCGGTGGGCGTGCTGGCAGTGGCGCGGGTGGTCGAGCGGACCGGTGGGATGCCCGTGATCGGGGTCGGAGGCGTCCGCTCGGCGGACGATGTCCGGCAGTACCTCCGCGCGGGAGCGTCCCTGGTCGGGATCGGCACCGCGGCGCTGGCCGATCCTCGGCTGCCGGAGCGGATCATCCGAGATCTGGAGCGTGGAGATGGCTGAAGTGATCGTCGCGCTGGACCTGCCCGCCGGCTCGGAGGCGCTCCGGCTCCTCGACCGGCTGCCCGAGGCCCGGTGGGTGAAGGTCGGATCGATCCTCATGACCCGCGAAGGGCCCGATCTGATCCGGGTGCTGACGGAGCGCGGGCTGCGGGTCTTTCTCGACCTCAAGTGGCACGACATTCCGAACACTGTCGCGGTGGCCGTCGGGTCGGCGGTATCGCTGGGCGTGGCCATGGCCACCGTTCACACGCTGGGCGGGGCGGCCATGATGGAGGCGGCGGCGGCTGCCGCCAAGGGGCGCCTGGCGCTGGTGGGAGTCACGGTGCTGACCTCGCACGACCCTGCCGGCTACGCGCGGGCCGTCGGCCGATCCAGAGTCGACCTGGCGGCGGAGGTGGGCCGGCAGAGTGGGGAAGCCCTTCGGGCCGGGCTCCGCGGCGTGGTGTGCTCGCCCCACGAGGTGGCCGGCGTCCGGGAAGCGGTCGGGCCCGACGCGTGGATCGTGGTGCCCGGGATCCGGACCCGCGCCGAGGAGCGCGGCGACCAGGCCCGTGTCGCGACCGCGGCCGAGGCGGTGGCGGCCGGAGCGACGCATCTGGTCGTCGGACGGCCCATTCTCCAGGCGGCTGATCCGGCGGCGGCGTTCCGGGGACTGCTTCAGGAGGCCCAGTGCGTAAGCTCCTGATCGTGCTGGTGCTGGTGCTGCCCCTGTCGGCGGCCCGCGGGCAGGAGCAGCCAGGCCTGGAAGCGGCGGCCGAGCAGGCGCGTGGGGCGTGGTTCGCCCACGATGCGGCCGGGCTGGTGGCCGCGAGCCCGCGGCTCCTGGTTCAGCTCCCCGGGACCGACCCCTCGGTGGCGCTGGGTCAGGACCAGGCCGCCGCCCTGTTGGCCGATTTCCTGGCCACGGCGCAGGAGGTCGAGACGACCGTGCGGGCGGCCCGCGAGGTCGAGCCGGGGCGGGGGTACGTCGAGCTGGAGCGGCGGTACCGGATCGCCGGAACCCAGGAGATCCGCACCCAGAGTCTGTTGCTGGGCTACCGCCTGGGGCGGGGTGGATGGAGCCTCGTGGAGCTCCGCGTGGTGGGGTGAATCAGGCGTGTGGGCCTGCCCAGGGCTAGATTGGCGGGCATGTTGGAGCCCGGCACCAGCACGATCCACTGTCCCGTCTGCGGTCAGGCGTCCGAGGCCATCATGCCCTCCGATGCCTGCATGTATTTTTGGGACTGCCCAGCCTGCGGTGGGGTGGTGAAGCCTGGGCCGGGAGACTGCTGCGTATTCTGTTCCTACGGCTTGGAGGTGTGCCCACCCCGCCAGCGGGGTGAATTCGGAGCTTGACCGTTACAAATGAGCATGACCCACTACCCGCAAACTCCCCTGCTTGCATCACTTCGCCCCCCGGGATATATTGGGCAGCTAGTCCATAACCGGCCCCGGAGAGACGCGTGAAGGTACGTTCGAGCGTCAAGCCGATCTGCGAGCACTGCAAGGTCGTCAAGCGACAGGGCGTGGTCCGCATCATCTGCAAGCGCAATCCCAAGCACAAGCAGCGGCAAGGCTGATCATGGCGCGTATCGCAGGCGTGGACCTTCCGCGCGAGAAGCGCGTCGAGATCGCTCTCACCTACATCTATCGGCATCGGCCGGCCCGACCAGCAGCCGCATCCTCGGCGAAACGGGCGTGAGCCCCGACACCCGGGTGCGGGATCTCTCGGACGCCGAGGTCGCACGGCTGCGCCAGATCATCGAGCGCTCGGTCAAGGTGGAGGGTGCGCTCCGCACCGAGAGTCGCGATGAACATCAAGCGCCTGATGGACATCGGCAGCTATCGCGGCATCCGCCACCGCCGGGGCCTGCCGGTCCGCGGCCAGCGGACCCACACCAACGCCCGGACCAAGAAGGGTCCGCGGCGTGCCATCGCCGGCAAGAAGAAAGTGACGAAGAAGTAAATGACCGCACCCGCTCCAGCTCCAGCGAAGTCGCCCAGCGCCAAGCGCGGCCAAGAAGGTCGTCGAGTCCGAGGGCATCGCCCACATCTCGGCCACGTTCAACAACCTGCTCATCACGATCACCGACCTGCGGGGCAACACGCTCGCGTGGGGCTCGGCCGGCAAGGCCGGGTTCAAGGGCTCGAAGAAGTCGACCCCGTTCGCCGCCACCGTGGCCGCGGAGAACTGCGGGCGCGAGGCCATGAACCTGGGCCTTCGCCGGGTGCACGTGCGCGTGCAGGGCCCGGGCAGCGGCCGCGAGTCGGCCATCCAGGCGCTGGCGTCGGTCGGCCTCCGCGTGGTCTCCATCCGGGACGTCACCCCGATTCCGCACAACGGCTGCCGTCCGCCGAAGAAGCGGCGGGTCTGAGCCATGTCACGCTACGTCGGTCCCAGCTGCCGCCTCTGCCGCCGCGAGGGCACCAAGCTGTTCCTGAAGGGCACCAAGTGCCTCACCGAGAAGTGCCCGGTCGAGCGCCGCGCCTATCCGCCCGGCCAGCACGGCCAGAGCGGCGGCCGCCGCCGCAAGGCGTCCGAGTACGCCAAGCAGATGCGTGAGAAGCAGAAGGTGAAGCGGATGTACGGCCTCACCGAGCGCCAGTTCCGCAACACGTTCGAGGGCGTCACGCGCGAGCCGGGCGTCAAGGGCACCAACCTGCTCGTCGCGCTCGAGAGCCGGCTGGACAACATCGTCTACCGGATGGGCTTCGCGTCGAGCCGCAAGGCGGCGCGCCAGCTCATCGGCCACGGCCACGTCGAAGTCAACGGCCGCCGGGTCGACATCCCGGCCTACCGGGTCGCCCAGGGCGAGGAAGTCCGCGTCGCCCCGGGCAGCCGCGAGCTGGTGGCCGTCAAGCTGGCGCAGGAAGGCCGCGACGCGCGGCCAGCCGGTGTCGTGGCTCTCGGTGGACGCCGACAAGGCGGCCGGCCGCATGACCGAGCGCCCGACGCGCGAGGCGATCCCGATCAACGCCCAGGAACAGCTCATCGTCGAGCTCTACTCGAAGTGACCATGACCATTGATCTGACCGGATTGGTGCGCCCGCACCTCGTCGAGATGACGAAGCGGGACGACAATCCGAATGCCGCCGAGTTCCGCCTCCAGCCGCTGGAGCGGGGCTTCGGCTACACGCTCGGCAACTCGCTGCGCCGGCTGCTGCTCTCCTCGCTCCGGGGCAGCGCGGTGTGGGGCTTCCGGCTGGACGGCGTGGTGCACGAGCACCAGACCGTGCAGGGCGTGCTCGAGGACGTGCACCAGATCGTGCAGCGGCTCAAGGCGCTCACCCTGGTGCTCGCCGAAGACGTCGACGAAGCGGTGCTGCACATCCGCCGCGAGGGCGCCGGGCCGGTCTACGCCCGCGACATCCAGGAGCACGGCTCCGTCACCGTGAAGAACCCCGACCACCTGCTGTTCACCCTCCAGGACGACCGCGAGGTCACCATGGAGCTGTACGTGAACAAGGGCCGGGGCTACGTCGAGGCCGAGATGCACCCGGCCGACCGGTCGCTGCCGGTGGACCTCGTCCGCATCGACGCGATCTACAATCCGGTCCGCCGCGCCAATTTCGCGGTCGCCGAGACCCGCGTCGGCCAGCGCACCGACTACGACCGGCTCACGGTCACGGTCGAGACCAACGGCACCATCACGCCGGAAGACGCCATCGCCTACGCGGCCGCGCTGGCCCAGGTCCACTTCCAGTACTTCGTGGACTTCGGCAAGGTGCCCACCATGCGGGACGCAGGCGCCGCGGCCGGCGCCGGCAACGGCGTCAACCTCCGCCAGCGGCTCGCCCGGCCGATCGACGACTTCGGCCTCTCGGTCCGCTCGCTCAACTCGCTCAAGAACTCGAACATCCGGACCCTCAAGGACCTGGTCGAGTTCAGCGAGGACGACCTGCTCAAGGTCAAGAACGTCGGCGAGAAGGCGCTGAGCGAGATCGCCGAGCTGCTGCAGCGCGAGGGGCTCAACTTCGGGATGGCGTTCGAGGAGACCGACGGTGAGCTGCGCGATGCTCCGGCCGGGCGTGCCCCCGATGGCCCAGCCCGTCGGCCGGCGCGGGGGAGACCGCGTAATGCGCCACCGCGCCAAGGGCCGCCAGCTCTCGCGCACGTCGACGCCACCGGCGGGCGATGCTGAACAACATGGCCACCAGCCTGTTCGAGCATGGCCGAGTGGTCACCACCGAGGCCAAGGCCAAGGAGCTCCGGCCGTTCGCCGAGAAGCTCATCACGCTGGCCCGCCGCGGCGATCTCCACGCGCGCCGCCTGGTGCAGCGGAGGATCAAGGACCGGGAGACGCTGTCGCGTCTCTTCAGCGAGATCGGCCCGCGCTTCGCCGCGCGGCCCGGCGGCTACACCCGCATCCTCAAGCTGGGCCACCGCGAGGGCGACGGGGCGGACATCGCGCGCATCGAGCTCCTGGCCGAGTGACTGGCGCTCGGACTCACGGCAAAACGAAAGGGGACCCTGGGGTCCCCTTTTTCTTGGCTGATCGCGCCGATCACGCCGGCCCCGTCGAGGCGGCGCGATGCCTGCCTCAGACCGCGGCGACCGTCGCCTTGGGCGCCTTCGCGATCCGGTTACTCTTCAGGCACTGCGTGCACACCCGGACCCGCCGGGGCGCGCCCTCGACCAGCACCCGCACGGTCTGCAGGTTCGGGTACCAGCGGCGCTTGGTCCGATTGTTGGCGTGGCTGACGTTGTTGCCGGTGGTCGGCCCCTTGCCGCACACGGTGCACACCCGTGCCATAAGCTCCATCCTTCGGTGCTGTGAAACGCACGCTCGAGCCCGGGAATTCCGATTCGCCGGAAGCCCGTAAACCTAATGGACGAATGCCGATGACACAACCTCCGGCCATCCCGCCCCATGCCTAAGGCGCTCATCACCGGCGTGACCGGCCAGGACGGCTCCTACCTCGCGGAGCTGCTGCTCGCCAAGGGCTACGAAGTGGTGGGGGTGGTCCGCCGCACCAGCCACCACAGCTACGAGCGGATCGAGCACCTGCTCGACCGGATCGAGGTCGTGGCGGCCGACCTGCTCGACCAGCACTCGCTCACGGTGGTGCTCCAGGACAGCCGCCCCGACGAGGTCTACAACCTCGCCGCGCAGTCCTACGTGCCGACCTCGTGGACCCAGCCGGTGCTCACCGGCGAGTTCACCGCCCTCGGCGTCACCCGCATCCTCGAGGCCATCCGGCTGGTGCATCCGACCGCCCGGTTCTACCAGGCGAGCTCCTCGGAGATGTTCGGCAAGGTGACCGAGACGCCCCAGAGCGAGGCTACCTCGTTCTACCCGCGCTCGCCCTATGGCGTGGCCAAGGTCTACGGCCACTGGATCACGGTGAACTACCGCGAGTCCTACGGGCTCTACGCGGTGAGCGGCATCCTGTTCAATCACGAGTCGCCGCGCCGGGGCATCGAGTTCGTGACCCGCAAGGTCACCGACGCCGTCGCCCGCATCAAGCTCGGCCTGGCCCGGGAGCTCCGGCTGGGCAACCTCGAGGCCCGGCGCGACTGGGGCTTCGCCGGCGACTACGTCGACGCCATGTGGCGGATGCTCCAGCCGGACCAGCCGCAGGACTACGTCATCGGGAGCGGCGAGACCCACAGCGTGCGCGAGCTGGTCGACCAGGCCTTCTCCCACGTCGGGCTCGACTATCGGAAGCACGTGGTGAGCGATCCGAAATTCTACCGGCCCGCCGAAGTGGACCTGCTGCTGGCCGATCCCTCGAAGGCGCGGCGCGAGCTCGGCTGGGCGCCGAAGGTCGGCTTCGCCGAGCTGGTGGCCATGATGGTCGACGCCGATCTCGAGCGCCTGACGGCTGCCATCCCGCTGGCCGGGGCCCGCGCCCCGCGATGACGGGCCGCCCGTGAAGGTGCTGGTCACCGGGGCCGACGGGTTCGTCGGGCGGCACCTGGTGCGGCACCTTCTGCAGTCGGGCGACGAGGTGGCGGCGGGATGCCGACCCGGGGGACCGCCGGTCGACTGGGGACAGGGCGCGCCCGCCGGCGCCCGACCGGTCGTGGTCCCGCTCGAGGTCACCCTGGACGCGTCGGTCCGCGGCGCGCTCGGCTGGGAGCCCGACGCCGTCGTGCACCTGGCCGCCGTCGCCTCGGTGAGGCAGGCGCGCGAAGATCCGGGCGCGGCCTGGGAGATCAACGCCGCCGGCACGGCCCGGATCGCGGTCGCCGCCGCGGCGCTCCGTGACGCAGGCCGAGTCGACCCGGTGGTGTTGGTGGTCTCGACCGGCGAGGTGTACGGTGCCGGTCCCGCGGCCTCGCGGGTCGAGAGCGATCCGCTCCGGCCGATCTCGCCGTACGCGGCCAGCAAGGTGGGGGCCGAGGCGGCGGCGCTCGAGACGTGGCGCCGCACGGGGCTTCGCGTGCTGGTGGCCCGACCGTTTCCGCACACGGGCCCCGGCCAGAGCCCCCGGTACGTCGTCCCGGCCTTTGCCGAGCGCCTCCGGGCCGCGCGCGCCTCGGGTGCTTCGAGCGTGCCGACCGGCAACCTGACGCCGGTGCGCGATCTGCTCGACGTCCGGGACGTGGTGCGCGCCTATCGCCTTCTGCTCGAGCGGGGTGCAGCCGGTGAGGCGTACAACGTGGCCCGGGGCGAGGGCGTCTCGCTGGCGGAGGTCTTCGCCCGCCTCGCGGCGCTGCTCGGAACTTCCGCCGTGCCGGCGCCCGATCCGTCTCTCGTCCGCACTGTCGACATCCCGCATCTGGTGGGCGATTCGACTAAACTCCGGCGCGCTACGGGCTGGGCGCCCACGATCTCCTTCGACCGGACTCTCCAGGAACTCGTAGATGCCGAAGCGGACTGACCTCAAGACCATTCTCCTCATCGGCTCCGGCCCGATCGTCATCGGGCAGGGGGCCGAGTTCGACTACTCGGGCACGCAGGCGGTGCGCGCCCTCAAGGAGGAGGGATACCGGGTCGTCCTGGTCAACTCGAATCCGGCCACGATCATGACCGATCCCGAGCTGGCCGACGCCACCTACATCGAGCCGGTCACCCCGGAATGGGTGACCAAGGTGATCGAGCGCGAGCGTCCGGACGCCCTGCTGCCCACGATGGGCGGCCAGACGGCGCTCAACGTGGCGATGGCGCTCCAGCGCGACGGGACCCTCGAGAAGTACGGGGTCGAGCTGATCGGTGCCAACGAGCGGGCCATCCGCCTGGCCGAGGACCGCGAGGAGTTCGCCCAGGCGATGAAGCGGATCGGCCTGGCGACGCCCCCGGGCCGGACGGTCCGGACGCTCGACGAGGCGCTCGAGGCGGTGGAAGAGCACCGGCTACCCCGCGATCCTCCGCCCCTCGTTCACCCTCGGCGGGACCGGCGGGCGGCATCGCCTACAACCTCGAGGAGTTCGAGACGCTCATCCGCCGGGGGCTCGAGCTCTCGCCGGTGGGCTCGGTGCTGGTGGAGCGGAGCGTCATCGGGTGGAAGGAGTTCGAGCTCGAGGTCATGCGCGACGGCGCGGACAACGTCGTGATCGTCTGCTCGATCGAGAACCTCGACCCCATGGGCGTCCACACCGGCGATTCGATCACCGTCGCCCCCGCGATGACGCTGACCGACCGCGAGTACCAGGTGATGCGGGACGCGTCGATCCGGATCATCCGCGAGATCGGCGTGGCGGCCGGCGGCTGCAACATCCAGTTCGCGGTCGATCCCGCCACGGGCGAGCAGCTCGTGATCGAGATGAACCCGCGCGTCTCGCGCTCGTCGGCGCTCGCCTCCAAGGCCACGGGCTTTCCGATCGCCCGGATCGGGGCCAAGGTGGCGGTCGGGTACCGGCTCGACGAGCTGCCCAACGACATCACCCGGGTCACGCCCGCCTCGTTCGAGCCGGTGCTCGACTACGTCGTCGTCAAGATTCCGCGCTTCGCCTTCGAGAAGTTCCCCGCGGCCGACCCGACGCTCACGACGCAGATGAAGTCGGTGGGCGAGGCGATGGCCATCGGGCGCACGTTCAAGGAGGCCTTTCAGAAGGGGATCCGCGGCCTCGAGATCGATCGGCCCGGCTGGGTGCTGGGCTCGAGGCCCGGCGACGACCGGCTGCAGGACGAGTCCCTGGCGACCGCCCTGGCGGCGCTCCGGACACCCACGCCGGAGCGCATCTTCCAGATCAAGCGCGCCCTGCTGCTCGGCGCCTCGGTCGAGGCCATCGCCGAGCGCTCGCGCATCGATCCGTGGTTCCTGCATCAGCTGGCCGAGCTGGTCGAGGCGGAGGCGGAGTGGCAGGCGGGCGCTCGGGCGGTCGTTCGGTCAGCCGGTCCGGCGGTCGGACGGGCGGGCAGTCCGTCGTCGGAGGTGGCCGAGCACGATGAGCGCAGGGCGGCGCTCAGGAAGATGAAGCGGCTCGGCTTTTCGGACCGGCAGCTGGCCGATCTCTCGGGCGTCCAGGAAAGCGAGATCCGGGCCGAACGGCACCGCCTCGGCCTCCGGCCGGCCTACAAGACCGTCGACACCTGCGCCGGCGAGTTCCCCTCGTCCACGCCCTACCTCTACTCCAGCTACGACGAGGAGAACGAGGCCCGGGCGAGCGGCGAGCGGACGATCGTGATCCTGGGCAGCGGCCCCAACCGCATCGGACAGGGCGTCGAGTTCGACTACTGCTGCGTTCGGGCCGCCATGGCCTTTCGCGAGCTCGGCTACCGTACGGTGATGGTGAACTCGAACCCGGAGACGGTCTCTACCGACTTCGACATCTCCGACGCGCTCTACTTCGAGCCGCTCACGCTCGAGGACGTGCTCGAGATCGTGCACGTCGAACAGCCGATCGGCGTCGTCGTCCAGCTGGGCGGGCAGACACCCCTCCGGCTCGCGCGCGGGCTCGAGCGCGAAGGCGTCGCCATTCTCGGCACCTCGCCCGAGGCGATCGACCTGGCCGAGGACCGCGGCCGGTTCGAAGCCATCACGCGGGAGCTGGGCGTGGCCCAGCCCCCGTCCGGCGTGGCCTTCTCGATCGACGAGGCGGTCGCGGTGGCCGCGCGCGTCGGCTACCCGGTGCTGGTGCGGCCGTCGTACGTGCTGGGCGGCCGCGCGATGGAGATCGTCTACGACGACGCCTCGCTCATGAGCTACTTCGCGCGCGCCGCACGCGTGTCCCCCGAGCACCCGGTGCTCATCGACAGCTTCCTCGAGGACGCGTTCGAGGCCGACGTCGACGCCATCGCCGACGGCACCCGCTGCGTCATCGGCGGCGTCATGCAGCACATCGAGGACGCCGGCATCCACTCGGGCGACTCGGCCTGCGTGCTTCCGCCCTACCTCATCACCGAGGCGCAAGTGGAGGAGATGCGCCGGCACACCCGGGCCTTTGCCGAGCGGCTCAAGGTGGTCGGCCTGCTCAACGTGCAGTACGCCATCAAGGGCGGCATCGTCTACGTGCTTGAGGTGAACCCGCGCGGCTCGCGGACCATCCCCTTCGTGTCCAAGACCACCGGTGTGGCGCTCGCGGGCCTGGCGGCCGCGATCATGACCGGCGCCACGCTCGACGAGCTGGGCCTCCACGACGACGTGCTGCAGCCGTACGTGGCGGTCAAGGAAGCCGTGTTCCCGTTCAGCAAGCTTCAGGGGGTCGATCTCATCCTCGGTCCCGAGATGCGCTCGACGGGCGAGGTCATGGGCATCGCCGACTCGTTCGGGATGGCCTTCGCCAAGGCGCAGATCTCCGCGGACGGCGCGCTGCCGCTGTCGGGCTCGGTGTTCGTCACCGTCAATGACCACGACAAGGCCAACGTGGTGCCGATCGTCCGGCGGTTCCACGGGCTCGGGTTCCGCGTCTTCGCCACCGAGGGGACGGCCCGCTATCTCCGGGCCCGGGGCGTGCCGGCCGAGCGAGTGCTGAAGGTGCACGAGGGCCGGCCCAACGCCATCGACCTGCTGGTGTCCGGGCAGATCCAGCTGCTGATCAATACCCCGCTGGGCAAGCTCAGCCAGCAGGACGACTACGCCATCCGGCGCGCGGCGCTCCAGCACCGCGTTCCCTACACGACCACGCTGTCCGGCGCGTCCGCCGCCAGCGACGCGATCATCGCGCTCAAGAGCCGCGCGGGCGAGGTGCGGCCGCTTCAGGAGTGGCACGCCCTGGCGCGCGAGATGTCGCCCGAATGGACCGGCTGACCGCGCGGGATCCGGCGTTCGTCCGGCAGCTCCGGACCGGGCTCCGCGGCGAGGTGCGGGAGAACGAAACGCTGGCGCGGTACTCGACCTATCGGATCGGGGGCCCCGCCACCGTGGTCCTGCCCGCCGTGGCCGAGGACGTCGCCGTGGCGCTCCGGACGGCCGCCGCGGCAGGCGTTCCGTGGTTCGCGATCGGTCTGGGCTCGAACATCCTGCTGCCGGACGAGGGGCTGGACGCGCTGGTCATCCGGCTCGGCAAGGGGCTGGACGAGCTGCGGCCGGAGGGCGACCAGTGGACCGTCGGCGCCGGCCTGCCGGCTCCGCTGGCGGCTCGACGGACGGCGGCCGCGGGATTCGCCGGGCTTCACATCTTTGTCGGCGTGCCGGGCTCCGTCGGCGGCGGCATCTACATGAATGCCGGCTGCCACGGGGGCGACTGGGCCGAGGTGGTGGAGCGCGTGACGGTGGTCGACCGGACGGGCCAGGACGCGGTGCTCGCGCGGGCCGAGGTGCCGTTCACCTACCGCCGCAGCGGGCTCGACGGCCGGATCGTGCTGGAGGCGGTCGTCCGGCTCCGGCCGGAGGGGCAGGCGCACCTGGACGAGGCGATCGCCGAGATGTTCGAGTGGCGGCAGCGGGGCACGCCGTTCAACCAGCCCTGCTGCGGCAGCGTCTTCAAGAACCCGTCGGGGCCGAGCTGGAAGCGCGAGGGCGGCCCCCAGACGGCCGGCCAGCTGGTCGAGGCAGCCGGCCTCAAGGGCGCCCGGGTCGGCGGGGCCGAGGTGTCGCCGATGCACGCCAACTACTTCGTCAACACCGGCGGGGCCACGGCCGCGGACGTTCGCGGGCTGATCGAGCGGGCGCAGCGGGAGGTCGAGGCGAAGTTCGGGGTGGGACTGGAGCCGGAGGTGAAGCTGATCGGGCGGTGGGGTGAATATCTGAATCCCGATTGAGCCCCACCCGTCATTCGAGCGGCCGACGGCCTGACAATCACAACGACCCACAGCCGGAACCCCATGCCCGACTACTTCGCCCACGAATCCAGCTACATCGACGATGGCGCCGTCATCGGCCGCGGCACCAAGATCTGGCACTTCTGCCACGTCCTCCCCGGCGCCGTGATCGGTGAACGCTGCAACCTGGGCCAGAACGTGGTGGTCATGGGCGGCACCCGGCTGGGCAACAACGTGAAGGTGCAGAACAATGTGTCGATTTACGAGGGAGTGACCCTCGAGGACGACGTGTTCTGCGGGCCGAGCTGCGTGTTCACCAACGTCATGAACCCGCGGAGCCACGTCTCGCGAAAGTCGGAGTACCGCGCCACGCTGGTCCGTCGGGGCGCCAGCATCGGTGCCAACGCGACCGTGGTCTGCGGCTCGACGCTGGGGGCGTACTGCTTCATCGGGGCTGGCGCCGTCGTCAGGGGGGACGTCCCGGCCTACGCGCTCATGGTCGGCGTGCCGGCCCGGCGGATCGGGTGGATGTGCCAGTGCGGCCTCCGGCTCGAGCTCGCCGGCGGGGCGGGTACGTGCGGTACCTGTGGCGCGAGTTACCGCGAGGAGGGTGGGCTCCTGCGCCAGATTGACCCACCTGCCTCGCACGTCTAAGTTACACGGCTGCCGTGGGTTCCCGTATTTGACCGCGCCCGTGGCTCGGCCGCTCCGGCCGGCACGCGGGCGCTTTTTCCATGGACTGTACCGGTGAACGTTCCCCTGCTGGATCTGGTCGCGCAGTATCGCGGCATCAAGGACGAGGTGCTCCCGGCCATCATGGCGGTGATCGAGCGCCAGGCCTTTATCATGGGCGCCGAGGTCGGACAGCTCGAGACCGCCGTCGCGCAGCTTTCCCACACCCGGCACGCCATCGCCTGCGCGAGCGGCACCGACGCGCTGCTGCTCCCGCTCAAGGCGCTGGACCTCCGGCCCGGCGACGAGGTGATCACCACCCCGTTCACCTTCTTCGCGACCGCGGGAGCCATCCACAACGCCGGGGGGACCGCGGTCTTCGTCGACATCGATCCGGCCACCTTCAACACTCGACCCGGCCGCGATCGAGGCGGCGATCACGCCCCGGACCCGGGGGATCGTGGCGGTGCACCTGTTCGGCCAGATGGCGGCGATGGAGGCCCTGAGCCCGATCGCCGCGCGCCACGGCCTGGCGCTGATCGAGGACGCGGCGCAGTCCATCGGCGCTCGAAGGAAGGTGGACGGGGCCTGGCGGGTGGCCGGAGAGCTGGGCACGGTCGGCACGCTGTCGTTCTTCCCGAGCAAGAACCTCGGCGCCTTCGGGGACGGCGGCATGATGGTCACCCAGGACGACGCGCTGGCCGACCGCCTGCGGCGGCTCCGGCTCCACGGCGGGTCCAAACAGTACTTCCACGACGAAGTCGGATTCAACAGCCGGCTCGATACGCTGCACGCCGCGGTGCTGCTGGCCAAGCTCCCGCATCTGGCGGAGTGGAGTGCGGCCCGCGCGCGCCACGCGGCGCGCTACACGGAGGCCTTCACCGGGCATCCCGACGTGTGCCCGCCCCGGACCGATCCGGCCAACGAGCACATCTTCAACCAATACACGCTTCGCGCGCCGCGCCGGGACGAGCTCCAGGCGCACCTCAAGGCCAAGGGGATCGGCAACTCGGTCTACTACCCGCTGTCGCTCCACCTGCAGCCGTGCTTCGAGCACCTCGGCTACGCGGAGGGAGACTTCCCGGTGTCCGAGGCCGCGTCGGCGCAGGTCATCTCGCTGCCGGTCTTTCCGGAGCTGACGGAGGCCCAGCAGCAGGCGGTCATCGACGCCGTGCTCGGGTTCTACACATGACCATCGCCCAGGAGCTGATCGGCCGGGCCGAGCGGCGGGACGTCCTGTTCGGCATCGTCGGGCTCGGCTACGTAGGGCTGCCGCTGGCCGTCGAGCTGGCGGCCGCCGGCTTTCGCGTGCTCGGCTTCGACATCCAGCAGAAGGTGGTCGACGGCCTCAACGCCGGCCATTCCCACGTCAAGGACGTGAGCGACGCGCAGCTCCAGGCGGCCGTGCAGGCCGGTCGCTTCAGCGCCACGACCGACATGCTCCGCCTCGCCGAGCCGGACGCGGTGTCGATCTGCGTCCCCACGCCCCTCTCCAAGTTCAAGGACCCGGACGTCAGCTTCATCGTGGCGGCGACCGAGGCCGTCAAGCGGACGCTGCGTCGGGGCCAGGCCATCATTCTCGAGAGCACCACCTATCCCGGGACCACCCGCGAGATCCTGCTGCCCGCCCTCGAGAGCACGGGCCTCAAGGTGGGGCAGGATTTCTTCCTCGCCTTCAGTCCCGAGCGGGTCGATCCCGGCAACGCCCACTACGGTACCCGGAACACCCCCAAGGTGGTCGGCGGCATCACCGCGGACTGTGCCCGGGTGGCCGTGGCGCTCTACCAGCCGGCCATCGACACGCTCGTCCCGGTGTCCACCACCGAAGCGGCCGAGCTGGTGAAGCTGCTCGAGAACACCTTCCGCAGCGTGAACATCGGCCTGGTCAACGAGATGGCCATCGTCTGCGACAAGCTCGGCGTGGACGTCTGGGAGGTCATCGAGGCGGCGGCCACCAAGCCGTTCGGCTTCATGAAGTTCCTGCCCGGGCCAGGGCTCGGCGGGCACTGCATTCCGATCGATCCCCACTATCTCGCCTGGAAGATGCGCGGGCTCAACTACAAGACCCGGTTCATCGACCTGGCGGGCGAGCTGAACACCGAGATGCCGCTGTTCTGGGTCCGCAAGGTGGCCGAGGTCCTGAACGGCCAGGGCAAGGCGGTTCGCGGGGCCGCCGTCCTGGTGTTGGGCGTGGCCTACAAGCGCGACATCGACGACATCCGCGAGAGCCCCGCGCTGGACATCATTCGCCTGCTCGAGGGCCAGGGCGCACGGGTCAGCTACGCCGATCCTCACGTGCCTGCGTTCGCCGAGGACGGGCATGAGTTTCGCTCGGTGCCGCTCGACTCCAAGACGGTCGCTGCAGCGGATTGCGTCATGATCGTTACGGATCACACGGCGGTGGACTACCACATGATCAAGCGTCATGCGAAGCTGGTGGTCGATACCCGCAACGCCCTGCCGAAAGAGGATTGAGATGCACGTGGCGGTGATCGGAAGCGGTTACGTCGGCCTGGTGGCCGGCGCGTGCCTGGCGGAGACCGGGAACGACGTCGTCTGCGTCGACAAGGACGCCGACAAGATCGCGCGGCTCCAGCGGAACGAGATCCCGATCTACGAGCCCGGCCTCGAGCCGATGGTGACGCGGAACCAGGAGGAGGGCCGCCTCACCTTCACCACCGACCTCGCGTCGGCGGTGCACGCCGCGCGCGTGGTCTTCATCGCCGTCGGCACCCCGCCGGGCGAGGACGGATCGGCGGACCTCCAGCACGTGCTCGCTGTGGCCAAGGAGATCGGCCGGAACATGAACGGCCACAAGGTCGTGGTCACCAAGTCCACGGTCCCGGTGGGAACCGCGGAGAAGGTGCGGGCCGCCGTCCGCTCGGAGACCGGGCAGGCGTTCGCCGTCTGCTCGAACCCCGAGTTTCTCAAGGAAGGGGCCGCGATCGAGGACTTCATGAAGCCCGACCGCGTCGTCATCGGCGTCGACGACGAGGAGGCCAAGGCGGTGATGGGCGAGCTCTACTCGCCGTTCACCCGCCAGGGCGGGAACCGGATTTTGTTCATGGACATCGCGTCGGCCGAAGTGACGAAGTATGCCGCCAACGCGATGCTCGCCACCCGCATCTCGTTCATGAACCAGATGGCCCGCTTCTGCGAGCTGGTCGGTGCCGACGTGCACAACGTCCGCCTCGGCATCGGCTCGGACCAGCGGATCGGGCGCGCCTTCCTATACCCGGGCCCGGGCTATGGTGGCTCGTGCTTCCCCAAGGACGTGAAGGCGATCATTCACACGGCCGACGCGCTCGGGCTCTCGCTGGACGTGCTCAAGGCGGTCGAGGAAGTGAACGAGGCGCAAAAGCGCGTGGTGCTGCAGAAGACGATCAAGTATTTGGGCAAGGACCTCAAGGGAAGGATCGTGGGCATCTGGGGCCTGGCGTTCAAGGCCGAGACCGACGACATGCGCGAGAGCCCGACCATCCCGCTCATCGAGGGCCTGCTCGAGGCTGGCGCCCGGGTCCAGACGCACGATCCCAAGGCCACGGACTCGGCGCGCGCGATCTTCGGCGACCGCGTCATGTATGCCGCCGATCCCTACAGCGCCGCGCACGGCGCCGACGCGTTGCTGGTCATGACCGAGTGGCTGGTCTACCGGAATCCGGACTTCGAGCGGGTCCACAAGCTGCTTCGCCGCCCGCTGCTCATCGACGGGCGCAACCTGTACGACCCCGACCGCATGACCGCGCTCGGCTTCGAGTACCACGGGATCGGACGGAGTCCGCGGTGACCCGCGTTCTCGTCACGGGGGCGGCAGGGTTCATCGGCTCGCATCTGGTCGAGGCCCTCGCCCGTCGCGGCGACGAGGTGGTGGGGATCGACAATTTCGACCCGTTCTATCCCCGCGCGATGAAGGAGCGCAACCTGCGGGAGCTCGGCCGACTGCCCGGCTTCACCTTCCACGAGCAGGACATGCTGGACGTGGCGGCGCTGCAGCGGCATCTCACCCCCGACACGGTGATCGCCCATCTGGCCGCGCGGGCCGGCGTGCGCCCATCGCTGGCGGATCCGGTGGGCTATGCCGAGGCCAACGTCACCGGCACCGCGGCGGTGCTCGAGGCGGCGCGCCGGGCCGGGGTGTCGCGGATCGCGTTCGGCTCGTCTTCCTCCGTATACGGCGACAGCACGCCGGCGCCGTTTCGGGAGGACGCCGTGGCGGTCGAGCCGATGTCGCCGTACGCGGCGACCAAGCGGGCGGGGGAGCTGCTGCTCCGCGCGGTGGCGCCGGTCTACGGGTTCCGCTCCGCCGCGCTGCGCTTCTTCACCGTCTACGGTCCGCGGCAGCGGCCCGACCTCGCGATCCATGCCTTCGCCCGCCGCATGGTCGACGGCGAAGTCATCACCCTGTTCGGCGACGGCACCCAGGCGCGCGACTACACCTACTGCGACGACATCAGCGCCGGAGTCCTGGCCGCGATCGACTGGACCACGACCGCGCCGATCGGCATGGAGGCGTTCAATCTCGGCGGCAACCGCTCCGTGCCTACCGGGGACATGGTGGCGGAGATCGCCCGGGCCCTCGGCATCGAGCCCAGGCTCCAGTGGGGACCGATGCAACCCGGCGACGTGCAGCGGACCGCGGCGGACCTGACCAAGTCCGGCGCCGTGCTCGGCTATGCGCCGCGGACCCCGTTTCCGGACGGAATCCGGCGATTCGTCGTCTGGTTTCGGGAGGCCCATGGCCGGTCAGACTGAGCGGCTGCTGGCCCGCGCCCGCGACCGCTTCACGGTGCAGGACTACTACGGCGCGATCTACCTGCTCGAGGAGATCGTCGCCTCGGGCCGGGCCTTCGCCGACGTGCACCACCTCATCGGCGTCTCGCTCTCGCTCCTGGGCCGCTCGGAGGAGGCGCTGACGCAGTTCCGGAAGGCGCTCGAGCTCAATCCGCGCTACCTGGAGGCCCTCATTCATCAGGGCCTGGTGCTGAGCGAGCTGGGGCGGGCGACCGAATCCGAGGAGTCGTTCCGCCGTGCGGCGGAGAGCGTGGCGCCGCCCACGGCCGGATTGTCGGCTCCGGTGGCCGCGCGGCTCGCCAATCAGCACGCCGAGCTGGGCGACGCCTACGCCGAGGCTGGGGCGCT
This sequence comes from uncultured Gemmatimonadales bacterium, assembly GCA_963840215.1. Taxonomy (GTDB): domain Bacteria; phylum Gemmatimonadota; class Gemmatimonadetes; order Gemmatimonadales; family GWC2-71-9; genus CAVVWJ01. The sequence continues at coordinate 237,055 of CAWIYG010000003.1, forward strand.
CGCCCGGGCGATCGAACAGTACGAGCGCGCCCTCGAGCTCGGTCCCGGCTTTCACGACCTGCGCTACCGGATGGCCCGTGTGATGCTCGAGGCCGGCCGGCCGCTGGAGGCCCGCGAGGCGCTGGAGCAGGTGCTCCGCGCCCGGCCCAACTTCGTCGACGCGGAGGCCGCGCTCGGCCTCGCGCATTACCTGTCGGGCGACGGCGTGGGCGCGCGGGATGTCTGGAGCTCCTGCCTCGCGCGCCGGCCCGAGAACGCCAGGGTCGAGGCCTACCTCGCGATGCTGGGACGCAGCGGCGCGTGATTCTCGGCGGGGCCTGGCACGCCGGCGTGGCGTCGCTGCTGGTCACGGGTCTCATGGCAGGCTGCGGCCGGGCCGATCGCGAGCGCGAGGGCGACCGACGCCTACGCCGAAGGTCGCTATGCGGACGCGCTCGGCGAGTACCGCACGCTGGCCGGCGGCCGGCCGGGCGCTCCGCTCTGGGCCAAGGTCGGTGCCGCCGCGCTCCACGCCAATGAGCTTCGCGAGGCCGCCGACGCCTATCTGCGGCTGGCGGGCGACGACCCGACTCGGGCGGACGAGGCCGCCGAAGGCCTCGAGGCGGTGGCGCGTGCGGCCGAGCGCGCCGGCAACGGCGACGTGCTGCGTGAAGTCGTCACCGGGCTCCAGGCGATGGCGCCCGAGCGCGCCACCGGGCGCTATGCCCTCACGCTGGCGCTCCAGCCCGATCCGGACACCGTCGAGCTCGTGGCCCTGCTGCCCGGCGCGCTCGCCGCGGCGTCGGCCCCGGAGACGGTGGACTCGCTGCTCGCGCTGTACGGCCGCGCGCTGGAGTCGACGGTGGGCTGCGGCCAGGCATTGCTCCAGTATCGCGCGGTGCTTCGCCGGAGTCAGGACAGCAGCATGCGGGCTCCCGCGCGCCGTGGCGCCGCCGACTGCGCCTACGCGCTGGGTGCTCGCGCCGATTCGGCCGGGAAGCTCGAGGACGCGGCGCTCTGGTTTGCCGAGTCGGCGCGGGTGGACTCGACCACCGCCACCGGCCGGCGCGCGCTGCTGCGGTATGCGGGCACCCGCCTGGTGCAGGGCGACACCCTGGCCGCCGCGCTGGCGTTCCAGGCGGTGGCCTCAGGCGGCACGGTTGATTCGATGGGCGAGGCGGCGGCGGTGCGGCTCGCCGCGCTGGGGCTGACCCCACTGACGGGCGATTCCGCCCGTACTGGAGCGCGATGATCCGGAGATGTTGCTGGCTGGCGGTGCTCGGCATGGCCGCGTGCGGCGGGTCGTCCCCGCCGCCGACCGCCACCCCGACCCCCGTCTCGGCGGTGTCGGAGGGCGCCTCGAGCGGCGAGATCGACACGCTGTGGGCCAGGGCCCAGCAGGCGGTCCGCCGCGGCAAGTGGGCGGACGCGCTCAAGCACCTCGAGCGCGTGCTGCTCGAGTTTCCGCCGGGCGACCCGCGCGTGACGCAGGCGCACATGTTCGCGGGGGAGGCCCAGTTCGCCCTCGGCAGCCACCTTCAGGCGGCCCGCGAGTTCCGCAAGGTCTCGGACGACACGCCGAACGACCCGCTGGCCCCCGAGGCCCTGCTGCGGGTGGGCGATGTCTACGCCGACCTGTGGCGCCGGCCCGAGCTCGATCCGTCGTACGGCCAGACCGCGCTCGCCACCTATCAGGAGCTCCTGAACCGATACCCGGGCACGGCGGCGGCCAAGCGCGCGCAGGAGCGGATCGACGATCTGCAGGAGCGCTTTGCCGTCAAGGAGTACAAGGCGGCGCTGTACTACATGCGGCTCAAGGCCTTCGACTCGGCGATCCTGTATCTCAAGGACCTGGTGGCCACCTATCCCCGGAGCGCGGTGGCACCCGACGCGCTGATCCATCTGGTCCAGGCCTACCGCACCCTCGGGTACAAGGAGGACGTGCAGGAGACCTGCGGATACATCCACCGGTTCCACCCCAAGGCGCCGGGCGTGGGCAAGGCGTGCCCGCCCGCCCCAGGGGCGTCGTGATCGCTCCGGGATGACGGGGTCTCGCGAAGATCGCCCGGTCGCCCCGCCCGCCATGCGCTCCATCGGCCTCCTCGGCGGCTCGTTCGATCCCGTCCATCACGGCCATCTGATCGTGGCCCAGGTCGCCATCGAGTCGCTTGGCCTCGACCAGCTTCGGTTCGTCCCCGCCCGCGAGCAGCCCTTCAAGGTCGGCCGCCACGCCGCCTCGGCCGCGGCCCGGGCCGCCATGCTGGATCTGGCGGTCGGGGCGACGGCGGGGTTCGCGGTGGAGCGGGCGGAACTCAGCCGGGAGGGGCCATCCTACACCGTCGAGACGCTCATCGCCCTCAGGGCGAAGGAGCCCGCCGTCGCCTGGACCCTGCTGCTCGGGGCCGATGCCGCGGCCGAGCTGGAGGCCTGGCACCGAGGCGGCGGAGCTGCCTGGACTCGCCCGGATCGTGGTGTTCGCCCGGTCCGGGACGCCGGTGCCCCCCAGCCCCCTTGTCGCGGCGACGATCGATGTTCCCGCCGTCGAGATCTCGGCCACGGCGATCCGCCGGCGCGTCCGGGAGGGACGGTCGATCCGGTACTGGGTTCCCGACGCCGTCGCCGAGTACATCGCCCGGCACCGCTTATATTTGGACGCAGAATGATCAAGAATCTGATGACCGCGGTCTTCGGGACGCGGTTCGACCGCGAGCGCCAGCGGATCCAGCCGACCGTCGACGCCATCCACGCCGAGGAAGCGAAGCTCAAGGACCTGAGCGACGACGAGCTCAAGGCCCAGACCGTCCGCTTCCGGGCGCGGCTGGCGGAGCGCACCGGCGCGGTCAAGGCGGAGCTCGACCAGGTGCGCGAGGCCAAGCACGGCTGCGCGGACCCCGACGAGCGCGAAAAGCTGGAGCGGCGCTTCCAGGAGCTCGAGGCGGTCTACAAGAAGGACGTGGCCGCCGCCCTCGACGAGCTCCTCCCCGAGGCCTTCGCCACCGTGCGGGAGGCCTGCCGCCGGCTGATGGGCACCCCCGTGCAGGTGATCGGGCACGAGCTCATCTGGGACATGGTGCCCTACGACGTCCAGCTCATCGGCGGGGTCGTGCTCCATCAGGGGCGGATCGCCGAGATGGCCACCGGCGAGGGCAAGACCCTCGTCGCCACGCTGCCGCTCTATCTCAACGCGCTCACCGGGCGCGGGGCGCACCTGGTCACGGTCAACAACTACCTGGCCCGCCGCGACTCCCAGTGGATGGGCCACGTCTTCAAGTACCTCGGCCTCTCCGTTGCCTGCCTGGACGACACCGAGCCCTCCTCGCCCGAGCGCCGCGCGGCCTACCTGGCCGACATCACCTACGGCACCAACAACGAGTTCGGCTTCGACTACCTGCGCGACAACATGGTGTTCTCGCTGGAGCAGCGGGTCCAGCGCGAGCACGCCTACGCGATCATCGACGAGGTGGACTCGATCCTCATCGACGAGGCGCGGACGCCGCTCATCATCTCGGGCCCGGTGGGGAACGAGGCGGACGACAAGTACGCCTCGTTCAACCGCCAGGTGGCCGAGCTGGTGCGGAAGCAGACCGGGGTGGTCAATACCCTGCTCGCCGAAGCCGAGCGGCTCCTCGAGGACGACAAGACCAGGCAGGAGGCGGCGCTCAAGCTGTACCAGGCCCAGCTCGGCATGCCGAAGAACAAGCGGCTGCTCAAGATGTACAACGAGACCGGGATCAAGCAGCTGGTTCAGCGGATGGAGCTCGACGCGATCGCGGACCGCAAGCTGCCGATGAAGCAGCAGCGGATGCGGGACCTGGAGGACACGCTCTACTTCGTGCTGGACGAGAAGGGCCACTCGGTCCACCTGACCGACCGGGGCGCCGAGGCCATGTCGCCGAACGACCCCGAGCTGTTCCTGGTGCCCGACATCTCCGAGGCGATCCACCGGATCGACAAGGACCCCGACCTCTCGCCGCACGACCGGATCGAGCAGCGGCGGGCGGTCGAGGGCGAATACGCGCTCAAGAGCGAGAAGCTCCACATCATCCACAAGCTGCTGCAGGCGCACGTCCTGTACGAGAAGGAAGTGGACTACCTCGTCCAGGAAGGCCAGGTGATGATCGTCGACGAGTTCACCGGCCGCATCATGGCGGGCCGGCGCTGGGCCGACGGGCTGCACCAGGCGGTCGAGGCCAAGGAGCAGGTCCAGGTCAAGGGCGAGACCCAGACCTTCGCCACGATCACGATCCAGAACTACTTCCGGATGTACGACAAGCTGGCCGGCATGACCGGCACCGCCGAGACCGAGGAGACGGAGTTCTACTCCGATCTACGGACTCGATGTCAGCGTCATCCCGACCCACCGCCCGGTGCGGCGGCAGGACCAGGCCGACCGGATCTACAAGACCCGGAAGGAAAAGCACGACGCGATCATCGCCGAGGTCGAGCGGCTGCACGCGATCGGCTGGCCGGTCCTGATCGGCACGGTGAGCGTGGACATCTCGGAGACCCTGTCGCGACAGCTCAAGCGCCGGGGGCTCAAGCACGAGGTGCTGAACGCGAAGTACCACCAGCGCGAGGCGGAGATCGTGGCCGGGGCGGGGCAGCGGGCGGCCATCGTGATCGCCACCAACATGGCCGGCCGCGGCACCGACATCAAGCTCGACAAGACGCTCGACCTCGAGCTGCCCGAGGCGGGGCTCCAGATCATCGGCACCGAGCGGCACGAGTCGCGGCGCATCGACCGGCAGCTGCGGGGCCGCTCCGGCCGCCAGGGCGACCCGGGGCAAAGCATCTTCTTCCTGTCGCTCGAGGACGACCTGATGCGGCTGTTCGGGTCGGACCGGATCGCGCGCTGGATGGACAAGAGCGGGGCGGAGGAGGGCGAGGTCATCACCGGCGGTCTGGTCACGCGCGCCATCGAGCAGGCCCAGAAGCGGGTCGAGCTGCAGAACTTCCAGAGCCGGAAGCGGCTGCTCGAGTACGACGACGTGATGAACCAGCAGCGCGAGGTGATCTACTCGCTGCGGCTGTTCGCGCTCGAGCGGGGCGAGGAGCTCAAGGCCGAGGCGCGGCGGATGATCGAGCTGGCGCTCGAGCGCGGCGTCACCCAGTTCCTGGCCGCGGCCGAGCATCCGGAGGAGTGGGACCGGGGCGGCCTGCGGGAGGCGCTCACGCTGCAGTACCTCGTGACGGTCGACGCGCTCATCGAAGCCGAGGCCACCCCCGACATCGACAAGATGATCGAGGTGGTCAAGGCCGAGGGCGAGGACAGCTTCCGGCGGAAGATCGAGTATCTGGTGGAGTTCGGGCGGGCGATCGGGATCCCGGACGTGGACAGCCAGGTGCTGTCGTCGGTGATGCTCAACGTGCTCGACGAGCGGTGGAAGGACCACCTCTACGACCTCGACCAGCTGCGGAACGCCATCCAGTACCGGGCCTGGGGGCAGAAGGATCCGCTGGTGGAGTACAAGCGCGAGGCCTTCGAGATGTTCGAGGACCTCATGCGCGACATCCAGTCGACCTTCACCGAGCGGTTCCTCAAGATCCAGGTGAGCGCTGAGCGGCCGGAGCCGCCGCGGGCCCCGCCGCCGCCGCCGAGCGCTATCGCGCACCAGTCGGCGCCGACGAGCGGGGCGGACGACCTGTTCAACGGACCGCCTCCGAGAGTGGCCCCGCCGCCACCGGTGGCGCCGGGTGGACCCGCGCCGGCGCTCACCAGCTCGCACGGACCGCTCGCGCGGGCCACGGCGGCGGTGCCGGAGGTCGGGCGGAACGATCCGTGTCCGTGCGGGTCGGGGAAGAAATACAAGAAGTGTCACGGGGTGGGTCGGTAGGGCGCTCGGATCCGGGCTGAGCATGGATGCCCCGGAGAGGAGGTTCGCCCGTGCTGCAGCTCCAGATGTTCGGCGGCCTTTCGCTCGTTGACGCCGCCGGTCAGGGCCTCGAAGTGGAGGCGCGCGGCCTCGCACTGCTGGTGCTGGTGGCCGTCTCGGGCGACCGTGGCCTCAGGCGCGGCGAGCTCGAAGCCTACCTGAGCGTCGGAAGTGAGAGCGGCGGCGCTGGCCTCTCGATCGACCTGCTGTTGGACACCATCCGGCAGTTCGTTCCGCAGGACCCCTTCCATGACGGCGATCCGCTGCGGACGAATTCAGCCGCTATTACCAGCGATGTCCCCGCCTTTCGGGCGGCCGTCGTCGCCAGAGCATTCGAGGAAGCGCTTGCGCTCTACCGAGGGCCATTCCTCGACGGCTTTCACCTCGCGGAGCTCCCGGCGTTCGAGCGCTGGTCCGAGGGGCAGCGAACCATGCTCTCCAGTGAACACACGCGCGTCCTGTACCGGCTGGCCCGACTGGCTGGGGAACGGGGGCAACGCGACCTGGCGATCAACTCCTGGGTGCGGCTGACGGCAATCGACCCGCTGGATGAGCGCTCGGCGCTCGGACTGGCTCGGGCACTCGTCCTCGCGGGCGACTGGTCGGGCGCGATCGGCCACGCCACAGCGTTCGACGCCCGCGTCCCACCCGGCACCGAGGACGCGGGCACGTTGGTGGCGTTTGTCGAGCGCCTGCGGCTGGACCTCGCCCACCCAGGAGGGATGGCGTAGGGGTGACGGCGACACCGATCTCGCGCCGGTGGTCGCCTGGCTCACCGATGCAGCGTAGTGCCATGGTGCCAGGGTATTCGAAACGAGGTAACGGTCCGGTACTCGAGGGAGGTGTCTATGACTCACATCGTCCATGTCGGCCCCGCGCTGGTGTTGATGGCGGTGATCGTCGGCGCGTGTGGCCCCTCAAAGGATCAGCGACAGGCCGGAGCCGAGTCTGGAGCTGCAGATTCGGGCGTCGCGGCTTCCGCGGCCCCGACCAAGCTCCGGGTGTCGAACGTGATGATCGGCAAGGGGGTCGGACCCACGGCCCACATCACGGAGCCGACCTTTCAGTTCGCCCCTCAGGAGACGGTGCATGTTTCGGTGGCGACGGTGGGCAGTGGCGGGGGGACCCTGACGGCGGCGTGGCGGTCGCCGGGCGGAGAGGTCTTGGAGCAGTCCACCGAACCGGTACCGGCTGCGGGCGAGAACACCGCGTTCCACCTGTCACGGCCCGCGGGGCTGAAACCCGGAACCTACAAGATGATCGTGTTCCTGAACGACGACTCGGTCGATACCAAGGTGTTCGTGATCAAGAAATAGCACCCGGGGAGACCCTGCGATGTCTCCCCAGGCGCCAGTCTGCGGTCCGCTGCGTCCGCGTCTAGCCGCCACGCTTCACGCGGCGTCCTCAGAGGCACGATGCGTCCTCCGTGATGCCGGTGCCAGCCTTCGACGGCTCGATGCACGGCGGCGGCGGCTTGGTCGCGGTCGGATTCAGGACGACGATCACCGACGAGCCACGGCTGTCGTGCCAAGTCGCGACGATCTGTACCCGGCCCGCCTTGAGTCCATTCACCAGACCATTCTCGACCGTGGCGATGGTCTCATCCGCGCTGATCCAGCGCACATCGGGCGGGGCTGACGAGGATCCGTCGGTGTGGCGTACCGTCGCCGAGAGCCGCACGATCTTGCCGCCGTGGATTGTCGCCAGGGTCGGGGCGACGCTGAGCGTGAGCGGCGGGTCGGGCGGCGGGAGCGGTGCCGTAGCGTCCGACTGGCAGGCGGCAACCAGGCTGGCTGCGACGATCGCGGTCGTGTAATGCAGAATGGCACGCATGGTGACTCCAGGTCCGCGGGGACGCGGTGGGGCGGCCCCACGTGCGCCGCCGGACGCTTGCCCCAGCCCAACTGTGCGGCCTACACTAGTGGCGGGCGGTCATTTCCCTCTCACACCCCGCTCATCCTTTCCTCATGCTCAAGCTCGAGACGTTCGGCGGCCTGACTCTCACCGACCCGGCTGGCCATCATGTGGTCCCCCAGCGGCGCCGCCTGGCCCTGCTCGCTCTCCTGGCCGGCGCGGGCGACCGGGGCCTGCCCCGCGACAAGGTGATCGCATGTCTCTGGCCCGAGAGCACGGCCGAGAACGCGCGGCACGCGCTGGAGCAGCTCCTGTATTCGTTGCGGCGCCAACTCCCCGAAGGAGCGATCCGTGGGATCGACCCGCTACGGCTCGAACCCGCGCTCGTGCGGGTGGACGTCGTCGAATTCGCCGGCCGGCTCGCCGCCGGCGATTTTGCGGGCGCCACGGCGCTCTACCTCGGTCCGTTCCTGGATGGATTCTTCCTGAGCGGTGCGCCCGAGTTCGAGCGATGGGTCGATCGCGAGCGGGTGCGACTGGCCGCGGAGCACGAGCGCGCGCTCCAGGCGCTTGCCGGGCAGGCGGAGGCGGAGGGCCGGCACACGGCCGAGATCGACTTCAAGCGCCGGCTGGCCTCGGTCGATCCTCTCGCTGAGCGGGCGGCCACCGACCTGGTGCGCGCGCTGGCGGCTTCCGGGGACTGGACCGGAGCCACGCGGGCGGCCCGCGAGTACGCGGTCCGCGCGCGGGAAGAGCTGCCGGGTGTTCCCGTTCGCGATCTGGAAGCACTGGTCGAGCGCCTGCGCGGCGAGCGTCGGGCCGAGGCCGGGGAGGGCGACCCGGACACAAGTGGCGCCGCCGTCCGGTATCTCATCGAGCGCGAGCTCGGCCGGGGCGCCGTCGCGATCGTCTACCTGGCCCGCGACCGGCGGTACGATCGCCTGGTCGCGCTCAAGCTGCTTCGCCCCGAGGTTGCGTCGGCCACCGACGCGCGCCGATTCCGCCGCGAGATAGCGATCCTGGCACGCCTGTACCATCCACATATTCTCCAGCTCTACGACTCCGGAGTTCTGCCGGCCGGTGCCGGGGCGGCCGGCCTGTTCTACGCGATGCCGTACGTCCGAGGCGAGACGCTGCGGCAGCGGATGCGGCGCGAGGGGCAATTGCCGATCGCCGACGCGGTCAGCATCGCCGGCGATGTCGCGGAGGCACTCGCCTACGCGCACGGGCAGGGTGTGGTACACCGCGATGTCCGGCCCGAGAACATCCTGCTCGAGTCGGGGCACGCGTTGGTCTCGGACTTCGGCATCGCGGGCGTGCTGGAGCGTGCGGGCGGCGAGCGGCTGTCCGCGAGTGGCATCATGCTCGGCGTGCCGGCGTACACCAGCCCGGAGCAGGCCCGTGGCGGCATCCATCTCGACGGGCGCAGCGACGTCTACAGTCTGGGGTGCGTGCTGTACGAGATGCTGGCGGGCGAGCCGCCCTTCACCGGGGCGAGTCGCGCCACCGTGCTCGCTCGCCACCTCGAAGGAGTGGTCCCCCCACTGAGGACGGTCTGTCCCGGGGTCTCGCCTGGGGTGGAACGAGCCATTATCCGCGCGCTCGCGAAACGGCCGGAGGAGCGCTTCGCGACTGCCGACGAGTTCGCCGCGGCTCTGCGACCGTCAGCCTTCCAATCCGGGGCATAGGTTCGCCGGGTCAGGCCCGTCCGGAGCGCGTAAGTTCATTGCCTGCAGCAGCGTAATGCCACTCACCGTGGGACCGGCTGACCTACCTTGTCACCGATGCCGCTCTCCCTCCCAGCCGTGCCACACGCCGACCGCCCCCGGGAACGCCTCTGGTCTCTGGGCGCCACCGCGTTGACGACCGCCGAACTTCTCGCCATCCTGTTAGGGACGGGAGGCGGGGGCTCGGGCGTGCTGGAGGTGGCCGGCGGGCTCCTGGACATGGGGGAAGGGTCGCTTCGGCGCCTGGCGCGCCGGCCCGGCGCCGAGCTGCTGCGGGCGCACGGCGTCGGGCCCACCAAGGCGGCCCGGCTGCTCGCCGCCTTCGAGCTGGGTGCCCGCCTGAGCCGCGAGGAGCGGCCGCCGGTCGTCCGGATCCGGGAACCCGACGACGTCGTCCGCCTGTTCTCCGGGAGGCTGCGGGACCTGCAGGTCGAGGAATTTCACCTGCTGGCGCTCGACAGCCAGAGCCAGGTCCTGCGGGAGGTGCTGGTCACCCGGGGCCTGCTCAACAGCTCCCTGGTGCATCCCCGAGAGGTGTTCCGCGCCGCGATCGCGGAGGCCGCGGCGGGGATCATCGTCGTCCATAATCATCCGAGCGGGGATCCCACCCCCTCGGCGGAGGACCGGGCGGTCACGCAGCAGCTGTCGGCCGCGGGACGCCTGCTGGATCTGCCGCTCTACGACCACGTCATCATTGCCGGAGACCGCTTCGTGAGCTTTGCCACTGCCGGCCTGCTGTGACCGGAACCTTGCCTGACCTGGCGCCCGACCTCCGGGCGGTGCTCGAGCGTCACGCCGATCGCCTCGATCTCGACCTGATCGAGCGGGCGCTCCGCTTCAGCGCGTCCGCGCACCGTGGCCAGAAGCGGATGTCGGGCGAGGATTTCGTCTCCCACAGCATCGCGGTGGCGCTGATCCTGGCCGAGCAGCTGCTGGACAGCACCACCATCGCGGCCGCGCTGCTGCACGACGTCGTCGAGGACTCGGACGTCCGCACGGAGGACATCGCCAAGGAGTTCGGCGGCGAGATCGCCGGCATCGTCGACGGGCTCACCAAGATCTCGAGCCTGACCTTCCGATCCTCCGCTGAGGAGCAGGTCGAGAACTACCGCAAGCTGCTGCTGTCGATCGCCAAGGACGCGCGCGTCATCATCATCAAGCTGGGCGACCGGCTGCACAACATGCGCACGCTCGAGCACCTCTCGCCCGAGCGCCGGAGCCGCATCGCGCTCGAGACCCGCGAGATCTACGCGCCGCTGGCGCACCGGTTCGGCATGGCCGGCATGAAGGCCGAGCTCGAGGACCTGGCGTTCAAGTTTCTCGAGTCGGACGAGTATCGCGAGCTGGTCAACCAGGTGGCCTCGAAGCGCGCCCAGCGCGAGCAGACCATCCTCAAGCTCCGCACGCCGCTCGAGTACGAGCTCAAGCGCGCCGGCATCGACTGGTACGAAGTGACCGGCCGGCCGAAGCACCTCTGGTCGATCTTCCAGAAGATGAAGAAGCGGAACAAGGGCTTCGAGGAGATCTACGACCTGATGGCCATCCGGGTCATCGTGCGCTCGGTCCCGGAGTGCTACCACGTGCTCGGCATCATCCACCACAACTGGACCCCGATCCAGGAGCGGATCAAGGACTACATCGCGAGCCCCAAGTCGAACGCGTACCAGTCGCTCCATACCACGATCTTCGGCCCGGGCGGCCAGCTCTTCGAGGTCCAGATCCGGACTCAGGAGATGCATCGCACCGCCGAGTTCGGCATCGCGGCGCACTGGCTCTACAAGCGCGACGGCACACCGGACGAGCTCGACCAGCACCTCGGCTGGTTCCGCCAGCTGCTCGAGCTGCAGCAGGACACCCACAGCCCCGAGGAATTTCTCGAGTTCCTGAAGATCGACCTGTACCAGGACGAAATCTTCATCTTTACGCCGCAGGGCGACGTGAAGCGGCTGCCCAAGGGCTCGACCCCGATCGACTTCGCGTTCCACGTACACACCGAGGTCGGCCTCAAGTGCCAGGGCGCCAAGATCAACGGCCGCATCGCGCCGCTGCACCGGGAGCTCAAGAGCGGCGACACGGTCGAGATCCTCACCGGCAGCGGGGCCAAGCCGAGTCGGGACTGGCTGAGCCACGTCCGGACGGCGCGCGCCCGCCACAAGATCAAGCAATGGGTCAACCACGAGGAGGAGACCGTCAGCCTCGCCCTCGGCCGCGAGATCCTCGCGCGCGAGGTCCGGCGCCGGCGGCTCGTCAACCTGGACGACGCCCGGCTCGCCAAGGCCGCCGAGACGCTGTCGCTCGCCGACGGACGCGGGCTGGAGATCGCCGTGGGCCGGGGCGACGTCAACATCGGCCAGGTCATCAAGGCCCTCTATCCGGATCTCCCCACCGACGAGATCCAGGAGCCCAAGCCGACGGTGTTCGGCCGGGTCATCGACCGGATCCGGCTCGGCCGCGGCATCAAGATCCAGGGCGTGGACGGGTTGATGGTGCGCTACGCCCAGTGCTGTCAGCCGGTTCCGGGCGACTCGGTCGTCGGCTACGTGACGCAGGGGCGGGGGATCTCGATCCACCGCGCCGACTGCCCGAACCTGCTGACGCTCGCAGCGGAGGAGCGGCGGGTTGATATTGACTGGCAGGAAACCGCGGGCGAAGCGTTCGCCGTCCGGCTCGCGGTCACCGGCGAGGACCGTCGGGGGCTGTACGCCGACATCATGGAGGCGGTGAGCCAGACGGGGACGAACATCCGCGGCGCGGATCTGCACACGAAGGACGGGTCCGTCTTCGGTACGATCTTCGTCGAGGTGGACAACCTCCCGCACCTGGGAAAGGTCATCAAGGCCGTGCGGAAGGTGAAAGGCGTGACCGACATCGAGCGGAGGGACGCGCCGGGGAACCAGTCGCCACTTCCCGTATAGCGCCGGAAGTACTCACCTGGAGGTACCATGCCCGACAACAAAGAGCCCAAGGCCGATTTCAGCGACGTGGAAGGCGGCAGCTCCTCGACCGCCCCGCCCGCCGCCCGGACGCATACGGTCGTCAAGGGCGACACCCTCTCCAAGCTCGCCAAGAAGTACTATGGCAACGCCGGCCAGTGGAAGCGGATCTACGAGGCCAACAGGGACGTCATCGAGAACCCCGATCTCATCTATCCCGGGCAGACCTTCAAAATTCCCGAGGCCTGACCGCCCAAGGAGCGACATCATGATTCGGACTCGCAGGTTCGTGTGGGCCGCCGGGCTCGGCTTGGCCGTCATCGGCGTACCCGCCTGCAAGAAGAAGGAAGCGCCCGCGCCGCCGGCGGAAGCCGCGGCGCCCGAGCCCGCAGCCCCGCCCGCGTTCGCGGTGCAGGGGATCGAGGTCGGGAAGGGCATCGGCGCGGACAAGCGGGTCACGGCGCCGACGGCCACGTTCGGCCGGCGGGACACGATCTACGTGTCCGTCGCCACCGAGGGCGCCGCGCCTAGCAAGACGCTTGCCGCCAAATGGACGTTCCAGGACGGGCAGGTCGTCAAGGAGCAGTCCGAGGCCATCGCCCCCAGCGGCCCCGCGGCCACCGAGTTCCACATCTCCAAGCCAAGCGCGTGGCCGGTCGGGAAGTACAAGGTGGAGATCGCGGTCGACGGCGCGCCGGCGGGCAGCAAGGACTTCGAGGTCAAATAGTGTCGAACTATTGGGTTCTCAAGACCGAACCCGGCAGCTACTCCTTCGCCCGCCTGGTGCACGAGCGCCGGGCGGTCTGGGACGGCGTCACCAACGCGCTCGCGCTCAAGCACATTCGCAGCATGGCCCAGGGCGACCAGGCCCTCATCTACCACACGGGCGATGAGAAGGCCCTGGTCGGGCTCGCGCGGGTGGCGTCGGATCCCTATCCCGATCCCAAGGGCGACGACCCCAAGCTGGCGGTCGTCGAGATCGAGGCCGGCACGCCGCTCGCTCAACCCGTCTCCCTCGCTGCCATCAAGGCCGATCCCGCCTTCGCCGACCTGGGGCTGGTCCGGATGTCCCGCCTCAGCGTCGTACCCGTGCCCCAGGACCAGTGGAAGCGCCTGCTGGCCATGGGGGGCCAGCGCGGGTGAGGCGGGCGTTCCCCGTGATTGCGGTCACGGCGGTGGGATCGAAAATGTCCCACTTGTAAGGACTCGTGCGTCACCAGGCGTGCGGCTCGAGCTGATGGTAGGACTGACCGACGGACTTTAGGCACCCATACGGGGAGGCGACACCATGGCGTTCGCACGGAAGCTGCTGCCGGTCACGCTCGCGACGGTTGCCCTCGTGGCCTGCGGAGGCGGCCGCGATCAAGGCACCGAGTCCGCCGCGATCGATCCCGCGGCTCGCGCCGCCGACTCGGCGGCCAAGGCTGCCACGACGGGTGCCCTCCGCGTGGCGAACGTGATGATCGGCAAGCGGCTCGGGTCCGAGAATCGGATCGCCGAGCCGACGTTTCAGTTCGCCCCGGCGGAAACCGTCTATGTGTCGGTCGGGATCCAGGGCGCGCCCGCCGAGGCTCAGCTCAGCGCGCGCTGGCTGGCGCAGACGGGAAAGACGCTCGACTCCACCACCCAGCCGATTGCGGCGGGTGACCACGGTAACAAGGAGTTCCATCTCGCACAGGAAAAGGGATGGGTGCCGGGCACCTATCTGGTCACGCTCTTCCTGAACGGTGACTCGGTCGACGCCAAGACGTTCGCGGTGAAGAAGCAGGCAGCAGGAGCAGCAGTAGCAGCGGCGGGGGTCGCCTCGACCGTCGAGGCGACCCCCGCTGTCTCGCCCCGCTCTCATCCCCCCTCACATTGACATTCCGTCCCCCGGCCAACAGACTCCCTTCGACGCCCCAAGCCCATCCTCCCCTCCCGATCGGGGTGACATCCGTGACCTCCCTCGAGACTCGCTCCGCCACACCCGCCCCGGATCGCGGGGGCGCCCGCGCGTACCCGGACGTCCGCCACTGGATCGGCGGGCAGGCGGTGGCCGGCGGCTCCCGCTTCCTGGACGTGCTCAGCCCGTCCACCGGCGCCGCGATCAGCCGGGTGCCGCTCGGCGGTCCCGCTGAGGTGGATCAGGCCGTGGCGGCGGCGAGGCGTGCGTTCCCGGCCTGGGCCGCGACGCCGATCAAGGAGCGGGTACAGGTGTTCTACCGCTACAAGACCCTGCTCGAGCAGCACCTGGCCGAGTTGGGCGCGCTCATCAGCGAAGAGCACGGCAAGATCCGGAGCGAGGCCGAGGCGGAGGTCCTCAAGGCGATCGAGCTCACGGAGTTCGCCTGCTCGCTGCCGCAGATCGCGATCGGGGAAGTCATGGAGGTGAGCCGCGGCGTCGAGTGCCGGCTGGAGCGGCACCCACTCGGGGTGGTGGCCTCGATCAATCCGTTCAATTTCCCCTCGATGGTGCCGCACTGGTCGTTTCCCAACGCCATCGCGCTGGGCAACGCGTTCATCCTGAAGCCGTCCGAGCAGGTCCCCCTCAGCGCCGGCCGGATCGCCGAGCTGCTCCGCGAGGCGGGACTGCCGGACGGCGTCTTCAACGTGGTGCATGGCGGGCGCGAGGCGGCCGAGGCCATTCTCGATCATCCCGGCATCGAGGCCGCCAGCTTCGTCGGTTCCACCGCGGTGGCGAAGGAGGTCTATCGCCGGGGCAGTGCGGCGCTCAAGCGCGTGCTCGCGCTGGGCGGCGCGAAGAACCACGTGATCGTCATGCCGGATGCCGATCCCGAGATGGCCGCGGGGGGCGTGCTCGCCGCGATGAGTGGCTGCACGGGCCAGCGCTGCATGGCCGCGTCCGTGATGGTGGCGGTCTCCGCGACCGACCACATCGTGGATCGCCTGGCCGCGCAGGCCCGGTTGATGGTCGTGGGCCGCGACGTGGGCCCGGTCATCACGCCGCAGGCCAAGGAGCGGATCGAGCGCGCGATCGCGGACGCGGAGCAGGCCGGGGCCAAGGTGCTCGTCGACGGCCGGAACGCCGTTGTCCCCGGCCGCGAGGGCGGCTTCTGGATCGGCCCAACCGTGATCGACCAGGTCCGGCCGGAGATGCGGATCGCGCAGGAGGAGGTGTTCGGCCCGGTGCTCGCCATCGTGCGGACGCGAGACCTCGACGAGGCCATCGCGGTCGAGAACGCGTCGCCGTACGGCAACGCGGCCTCGATCTTCACCGAGAGCGGCGGGCTCGCCCGCCGCACGATGGAACAGGCGAGCGCCGGCATGATCGGCGTGAACGTCGGCGTGCCGGTCCCGCGGGAGCCGTTCCCGTTCGGCGGGTGGAACGATTCCAAGTTCGGCGTCGGAGACATCACGGGGCGCGGCTCCATCGAGTTCTGGACCAAGGCGAAGAAGATCACGACGAAGTGGAACCTCGAGGCGGGGACCAACTGGATGTCGAAGTGAGGACACGCCCCGTCTCGACCGAACGCCCCGAGGAGTCAGCCGTGACCATGACCGCCCCCGCCCGGCCGGCGATGCCGCCGAGCGACCACACGCCCCGCCCCTATGCCGGCCTCTCGAAACAGGAAGTGCTGGCGATGCGCCGGCAGTACTGCCATCCCAGCACGTTCCTCTACTACCGCGATCCGTTGATGGTCGTCGAGGGGTTCATGCAGTACCTCTACGACGAGACCGGGCGGCGCTACCTCGACATGTTCGCGGGGATCGTCACCGTCTCGTGCGGCCATTCGCACCCGAAGTTCGTCGAGCGGGTTAAGGCGCAGATCGACGCCATCCAGCATACCACGACCATCTACTTGCATCCGAACTTCCCCCTGATGGCCCGCCGGCTGGCGGAGAAGATGCCGCCCGGCCTCGACGTGACCTACTTCGTCAACAGCGGCAGCGAAGCCAATGACTTGGCCGCCCTGATGGCCCGGGCGTACACCGGGCACAACGACGTGATCGCGGTGCGGAACGGGTACCACGGCGGCTCGCCCTCGAGCATGGCGCTGACGTCGCACCACACCTGGAAGTTCCCTCAGCAGTCCAACCTGGGCGTCCACCACACGATCAATCCGGATCCCTACCGGAGCCCGTTCACGGGCACGCCCGAGGAAATCGCGCGAAAAAGCGCCGAAGACATCCGCGACCTCATCCGCTACTCGACGCCCGGCCGAATCGCCGCGTTCATCGCCGAGCCGATTCAGGGTGTGGGCGGCGCCACCCATGGCGCGCCGAACTATCTCCGGGAGGCCTACGCGATCGCGCGGGAGCACGGCGGCCTGTGCGTCGCCGACGAGGTGCAGACCGGCTTTGGACGCACCGGCGAGCACTACTGGGGCTTCGAGAGCTCCGGGGTGGTCCCGGACATCGTCACCATGGCAAAGGGGATCGGCAACGGCTGGCCGCTCGCCGCCGTGACGACGCGGCGCGAGATCGCCGAAGCCATCACGTCCCGCATCCACTTCAACACCTTCGGGGGCAACCCGGTCTCGATGGCGGCGGGGCTCGCCGTGCTCGACATCATCGACGAGGACGGCCTGCAGGAAAACTCCCGGGTCGTCGGCGGCCGGCTCAAGGCGGGCCTCCTGGAGCTCCAGGCGCGCCACCGCCTGATCGGCGACGTCCGCGGCATGGGCCTCATGCTCGGCGCGGAGCTGGTCCGGGATCGCGACACCAAGGAACCGGCAACGCAGGAGACGCTGGCGATCTGGGAGGCGATGCGGGAGATGGGCGTGCTGGTGGGGAAGGGTGGGCTGTTCGGCAACGTCCTCCGCATCAAGCCGCCGATGTGCGTCACGGCGGCGGACGTGGACTTCACGCTCGAGGTCCTGGATACGGCGCTGGCGCGGGTCGGGCGCTGATCAGAGCGTCGCCCGGCCGTCTCACCTCAGCTCGAGAACCCGATCCCCAGCCGCTCAAGGGCCCGCAGCATCAGGCCCGGCGGGCGTCCCTCGTCCACCCGCCGCAGCGCCCGGGTCACGGCCGCCACCGACCAGGACCGGAGCGGCTCCGGCGGGTACGGGAACGGCTGCTTCCGCACCAGCGACAAATCCAGGAGCTCGCTCGGCCGGTCGAGCGCGAGGTGGGCCAGGATCCGGCCCGCGAGGCGCGTCGTACCGAGGCCGTGCCCGGTGTAGCCGAGCCCGTAGCTCACGCGTCCCCCGAGGGCCCGGCCGAAGAACGGCGTCATCCGGGTCGTCGAGCAGATGGGCCCGCCCCAGGCGTACGGAAACTCGAGGCCGTCGAGGGCCGGGAAGTGTCGCCGGAAGCTCGCGCGCAGCGCGGCATAGTGGGACGGCGAGTGATCGCATGACGGATCGACCCGGTTCCCGGCGTAATACGCCGCCTCGCTCGTGCCCCACAGGATCCGATTGTCGTCGGTGAGCCGGTAGTAGTTGAAGAACGTGCGTCCGTCGGTGATTCCCTGGCGCCCACGCCAGCCGATGGCGTCATGCTGGGCCGACGTCAGCGGATCGCTCACGAGAATGTAGTCGTAGAGCGGGATGAAGCGCCGCGCGAGGGCGGGCAGCAGGTGGTGCGAGTAGGCGCTGGTCGCCAGCACGACGCGCCGTGCCGTGACCGACCCACCCTCCGCCCGGACGCGGGCGGCGGCGCCCGCCGCCGCCAGTCCGGTCACCCGGCTCTCCTCGTACACCCGCACGCCCAGCCGTTCCGCCTCCGCCCGAAGTCCGTCCACCAGCTTGACCGGATCGAGAATCCCGCCGCCCGACACGGCGACACCGCCCAGGTAGAGTGGCGAGTGGACTTCGGCCTGCACCGCCGCGCGATCGAGCAGCCGGAACGAGTCCAGGCCGAGTCGGCGCGCGGTCGCCACGGTGCGCGCCGCCTCGTCCACGTGGGCCGGCGTCAGGGCCACCATGAGCCGCCCGGTGGGCTCGTAGTCGCACGGGATGCCGCGCTCGGCGAGGAACGCCGTCATCTCCGCGACGTTGGCCTCGCCCAGCGCGGCCAGCCGCCGCGCCTCGGCCTCGCCGAAGTGCTCGATCGCGAGGCCGTGCCCGTGATCGACCGTCTCCGACAACATTCCGGCGTTGCGCCCGCTCGCGCCGTAGGCGGCGAGCCCCTGCTCGATCACCGCGACCTCGACGCCGGGGTCGAGCCCCTTGAGGAAGAGCGCCGTCCAGAGGCCGGTCAGCCCCGCGCCGATGATCGCGACGTCCGCCGCGCGCTCTCCCTCGAGCGAACGGTGATCGCGGCGCGCGCGGCGGGCGAGCCAGAAACACGCCTGTTCGATGGGCTGCATGGTGGTGATGTCAGGCGAGGGGCGTGACGCTGATTCCCCGCTGGCGGAGGGTCCGCTGCTGCCAGAGCACCGTGGCGCCGAGCAGCAGGAGGCTCAGGAGCAGGATCGCGGTGGCCAGGACGTTGATCTGCGGCGGGAACGCCGCCCGACGGGCGCCGTACACGTAGAGCGGGTAGGTGACGCGGTTGCCGGCATTGAACAGCGTGATGATGAAGTCGTCCAGCGAGAGCGCGAACGCGAGCATGGCGGCGGCCACGATGCCCGGCGCGATGATCGGGAGCGTCACCTTGAAGAACACCCGGAACGGCGGCGCGCCGAGGTCCATCGCCGCCTCCTCCAGCGTCCAGTCGAACCCGCGGATCCGCGCCCGGACCGTCAGCGCCACGTAGCTCACCGAGAACATGATGTGGGCGATGACAATGGTGTCGAATCCAGTCCGGACGTTGAAGTCGAGGAACAGCGAGAGCAGGGAGGAGCCCAGCACCACCTCGGGCGTGGTGAGCGGCAGCACCAGCAGCAGGTTGATGGCGGAGCTGCCGCGGAACTTGTAGCGCTGAGCGCCAGCGCGATCAGGGTCCCGAAGATCGTCGCCACCAGCGTCGACAGCGCGGCCACCCGGAGGCTCAGCTTCATCGACTCGTACCAGCGCCGGGTAGGCGAACGGATCGCGCCAGGCCTCGAACGAGAACGACTTCCAGACGAAGTTGAACTTGCCGGCCGGCTTGTTGAAGCTGTAGAGCACGATCACGAAGATCGGCAGGAACAGGTACAGCAGCACCAGCCAGGCGCACCCCGTCCGATCAGCCACCGCCCGAGGCGCCGCATCAGGCCAGCTCCTCGGTGCCGAGGACGCGGGCGTAGGCCAGCACTCCGAGGGTGATCACCGTCATGAGCACGAAGGACAGCGACGCGGCCAGCGGATAGTCGCGCACCTCCAGGAACTGGTTCTGGATCACGGTGCCGATCATCTGCTGGTTGGGGCTGCCCAGGAGCTGCGCGTTGATGAAATCACCGGTGGCGGGAATGAAGGTGAGCAGGCTCCCGGCGAACACGCCCGGCAGCGAGAGCGGCAGCACCACCTTCCGGAACGCGCCCAGCGGGGTGGAGTACAGATCCTCGGCCGCCTCCACCAGCCGCCGGTCGATCTTCTCGAGGCTCACGTAGATCGGCAGGATCATGAACGGGAGAAAATTGTACGTGAGGCCGCCGACCACGGCCATCGTGGTGTCGAGCAGCCGCCCGCCCGCGCTCAGGAGGTGGAGCTGCTGGAGCAGCCACACGGCGGGACCGCTGTCGTTAAGAATGGTCTTCCAGGCGAACGTGCGGACCAGGAACGTGGTGAAGAACGGCAGCATCACCAGGCCGAGCAGCAGGTTCTTGAGCCGGCCCGCCCGGAACGCGATGACATAGGCCAGCGGATAGCCCAGCGCCAGGGCCAGCAGCGTGGCGCCCAGGGCGTAGCGCAGCGAGCGGAAAAAGTGGGTCCCG
This sequence comes from uncultured Gemmatimonadales bacterium, assembly GCA_963840215.1. Taxonomy (GTDB): domain Bacteria; phylum Gemmatimonadota; class Gemmatimonadetes; order Gemmatimonadales; family GWC2-71-9; genus CAVVWJ01. The sequence goes on from CAWIYG010000003.1 coordinate 257,162, forward strand.
TAGTTGCCGAGCGCGCGGCCGTAGGCCGTCGTACCACGGCTCCGTCGGGCCCGAGATGGACGTCTGGGCCAGGGTGAGCGTCGGGCGACGAAGAAGACGAGCAGCCAGAGGATGCCCGGCGCCACCAGGAGGTAGGGCGCGAGGCGGTCTGCGCCTCGACTTGCCGGAAGCGGTGCCCGCCACGTGGCCGCTAGGCTCCGATCGCGTCCTGGAAGATGCGGTTGAACTCCGTGTCCTCCGCGTCGCTCAGCGCCTGGAACACGTGGAGCCGGGCGCGGAGATCGTCGGGCGGATTCACCAGCGGGCTGCTGGCCAGGTCGGGCGCGATCTTGGCCAGCTCCGCGCCGGCGCCCTTGACCGCCGACAGGTACGGCGCGCCGGCCACGATCTGCGCCGAGTGCTTGGGGTCGTAGACGTAGTTGATCCACGCCATGGCCAGGTCCTGGCGGTCGGACGGTCTTGGGGATCATCATGTTGTCGGAGTACAGCATGGCGCCTTCCTTGGGCGCGATCCACCGCAGGTTCGGGTTGTCGGCGCGCGAGGCCCTGGATGTCGCCCGACCAGGCGATGGCGACCGCGATGTTGCCGGCGGCGAGGTCCTCGGCGTAGTCGTTGCCGGTGAACTTGCGGATCTGGCCGCTCTCGCGGGCCTTCTTGATCTTGGCCGCGGCGGCCTTGCACGTCGGCGACGGTGGCCTTCGCGGGATCCTTGCCCATCGCCCAGCATCACCAGCCCGAGCGTGTCGCGCATCTCGGTGAGCATCGTGACCTGGCCCTTGAACTTCGGGATCGAAGATGTCGTTGATGCTGGTCAGCTCGCGGCCGGTCTTCTTCGGGTTGTAGCCGATACCGGTCATGCCAGAGAGCCACGGCACGCTGTACTTCCGGCCCGGATCGAAGCTCACGTCCTTCACGTTGTCCACCAGGTTGGCCTGGTTGGGGAACTTGGCGTCGTCGAGCGGCGCGACGTAGCCGAGCTGGATCAGGCGGCCCGCCATCCAGTCGGTCAGGACGATGATCTCCCGGTCGATGCTCTGGTTCCGCTTGAGCGGCTCGTCGATCTTGGCGAAGAACTCGTCGTTGTCGTTGATGTCCTCGGTGTACTCGGCCTTGATGCCCGGTGGCCTTCTCGAAGTCGGGCACCGTCTGCTTGTCGATGTAGAGCGGCCAGTTGGAGATCCGCAGCGTCTTGCCGGTGCCGCGGTGGCGGCGGCCGAGTCGCCGCCGGCTGCGGGCGCACCTTCCTTGCCGCCGCCACACGCGCCAGCAGGCTATCCCCCAGCACGAGGCCGCCCGCACCCAGCGCGGTTCGCCGGATGGAACCCACGGCGGTTGATCGCCTGGCGGAGCAATGCGTGCAGCTCGTCGTCTCGCGGGTCGGACTTGCGTCGGCTCATGGGCGGACTCCTGCGGGAGTACGGTGATGGGGAACGCCTGGCTCAGCGGTGGCGGGGCACGGCCCGCTCGATCGTGTCGTGCGGAGGTCGGCATGTCGTCGATACTCACCGGGACGATGGCGCCGGCGGCCGGCGGCAGCAGGCGCGCCGCATCCGTGTCCCAGCCCGCCCAGAGGCAGACCCCCGGCTGCAGCGTCGGCAGGGACTGCTCGGGCCCCACGTGGGCCACGATCTCGGTGCCGTCGAGCCGCCCGGAGGGTGCAGCGGACCACCGGCCCCTGGAAGACGGCATGCTCCACCGTGACGGGGACACCCGAGCCGTCCGCCGGCGTCGCCTCCGAGAGCCGGAGCCGCTCGGGTCGGACCATGACCGTGGCGGCGGCCCCGGAGCGAAGCGCCTGGCTCCCGCGCGGGACGGGGACCACGTGGCGCCCGGCCACGAGCACGGTGGCCTCCGTGCCGCCCGGGTCGCGGACCACCGCGGGAATCAGGTTGGCGACGCCGATGAAGTTGGCGACGAAGACCGAGGTGGGCGAGTGGTAGATCTCCTGGCGGCGAGCCGATCTGCTCCACCCGGCCGTCGTTCATGACCGCGATGCGGTCGGACATCGTGAGCGCCTCTTCCTGGTCGTGGGTCACGTAGATGAACGTGATGCCCGACCTCCCGCTGGATGCGCTTGAGCTCGATCTGCATCGCCTGGCGGAGCTTGAGGTCGAGGGCGCCGAGCGGCTCGTCGAGCAGGAGCGCGCTCGGGTAGTTGGCCAGCGCCCGGGCCAGCGCCACCCGCTGCTGCTGGCCGCCGGAAAGCTGGGCCGGCTTCCGGTCGGCGAACTGGGTCAGCCGGACGACCGCCAGGAGCTTCTCCACCCGCGATGCCGTCTCCCGGGCATCCACCTTCTGGCTTCGGGGCCCGAAGGCGACGTTGTCGGCGACGGTCATGTGGGGGAACAGCGCGTAGTGCTGAAAGACGGTGTTGACGTTGCGGCGGTAGGGCGGAACCCGCGAGACATCCTTGCCGTCGAGCAGGATCCGTCCCGTCGGTGGGCAGCTCGAACCCCGCGATCATCCGGAGCGTCGTGGTCTTGCCGCAGCCCGAGGGGCCGAGCAGGGAGAAGAACTCACCGCGCTCGATGGCGAAGTCGGCTCCCTCGACCGCGACGTAGCCGCCGAAGCGCTTGACGACGTGATCGAGCGTGATGACGGGGTCGCGCCCGCCGCGTCCGGCAAGCGCGGGCGTCAGCGAACTGGCTGTGGGGGAGGTGTTGGCGGCAGGCATCCTGGCTGAATGTGTACCCACTTCGGGGAGTTGACAACTGCCGTCGGGCGGCTCAACCTCAAGCACCTCCAGGCGGCCGTCGGCCATCGTGCGACCCTTCCGAGGCGATAGCATCCGCGACCCCGCCCCTGCACAGGACATGATCCCATGAGCACCACCCTCGCCGCCGGCGAACGGTCGGCGAGCGATCGGCTGCTCGCCCGGGCCCAGGAAATCGGCCAGGCCGAGATGACCCGATTGCTCGCGCGCACTCCCAGGTCGGCCCAGCTGTACGAGCGGGCGGCCAGGACGCTGCCGTTCGGTGTCGTGTCCTCCTTCCAGAAGATGCAGCCCTACCCGATCTACGTGACCCGCGGCAAGGGCAGCCACATCTGGGACCAGGACGGCGCCGAGTATCTCGATTTCCATTGCGGGTTCGGGGCGATGGTCGTGGGGCACGCGCACCCGCGGATCGTCGAGGCGATCCACGAGGCCGCGGGCCGGGGAACCCATTTCGCCGTCACGACCGAGTCGGCGGTCGCCTTCGGCGAGGAGATCTGCCGGCGCTTCAACCTGGAGATGCTCCGGTTCACCAATTCGGGCACCGAGGCCACCATGGACGCCATCCGCGTGGCGCGGGCGGCGACCGGGCGGGACGTCGTCTGCAAGATCGAGGGCTCGTACCACGGCCACCACGACAGCGTGATGTTCTCGATCGTTCCCAACGCCGACCTCATGGGCGGGCCGCGACCGGCCGGGGAGCGCGCCGGTGTCGAAGGGCATGGTCAAGGACGCCGCCAAGTACATCCAGGTGGTGCCGTTCAACGACGCCGACCACCTCGAGCGAGTGCTCCAGGAGCACGGGCGACGAGATCGCCTGCCTCATCATGGAGCCCGCCATGATGAACATCGGCATCGTGGTGCCGCAGCCGGGCTACCTCCAGCGCGCGCGCGACCTGTGCACGAAGTACGGCGTCGTTCTCATCTTCGACGAGATCAAGACCGGCTTCACGATCGCCGCCGGCGGCGCCGCCGAGCGGTTCGGCGTGCAGCCCGACCTGGTGTGCCTCGCCAAGGCGATCTCCGGCGGGCTGCCGGCGGCCGCGTTCGGCGGGCGTGAGGACCTGATGCGGCTGATCGAGCGCGGCGTGTCCCAGATGGGCACCTACAACGGCAACCCGCTCGTCTCGCACGTCGGGCTGGTCACCCTCACCGAGGTGCTGACGCCGGACGCCTACCGCCAATTCACTGCGACTCGGGACCCGCCTTGCGCGCGGGATGCCAGGCCGCCATCGATCGGCTACGGCCTGCCGGCCCACACCGTGGACCTCGGCGCCAAGGGCTGCGTCTCCTACCGGCCCACGCCCATGAGGGATTACCGCGACTTCCTGGACACCAGACCCGAGCTGTTCGCCGCCTCGTACCCCTGGCTGCTCAACCGCGGCATCTTCATGACCCCGGGCGACGAGGAGCAGTGGACGCTCTCGGTGCAGCATACCGAGGCGGATATCGATCACTACATCAGCGTGTTCACGGAGTTCTGCGGGGTGCTGGCGGGGTAGGGAAGTCGACCACTTTCACCAACCAGGCGCGTTCACCCTGGGCGTATCGTAGAGGGTTCCGATGACGGCCCCTTCGCCGCGCTCAGGGTGACCTTTGCGGCCCACGCATCTGGCGGTCCTTCGTACTCCCGAACAAACCCCGACAGCACTATATTCCCCCCATGAGCAGCCCCCCCTTCGAGGTCGTCGCCCCCTTCACACCCGCCGGTGACCAGCCCCGCGCCATCGCCGAGCTGGACGCCGGGCTCGAGCGCGGCGACAAGTTCCAGACCCTGCTCGGCGTGACCGGGTCCGGCAAGACGATGACGCTGGCGCACACCATCGCCAAGTTCGGGAAACCGACGCTCGTCCTGTCGCACAACAAGACCCTCGCGGCCCAGTTGTACGGCGAGCTCCGGCAGTTTCTGCCCAAGAACGCGGTCGAGTATTTCGTCTCGTACTACGACTACTACCAGCCCGAGGCCTACGTCCCCTCCACCGACGTGTACATCGAGAAGGACGCGTCGATCAATCAGGACATCGAGAGCCTCCGCCTCCGTGCCACCTCGAGCCTGATGGAGCGGGACGACGTCGTGATCGTGGCCACCGTGAGCGCCATCTACGGCCTCGGCGACCCGATCGAGTACCGCAAGCTGATGGTGACCGTCCGCCGGGGCGAGCAGCGCGGGCGCGACGACATCCTGGGGGAGCTGGTCCGGATTCAGTACGCCCGCAACGACCTCAGCTTCGAGCAGGGCACCTTCCGCGTCCGGGGCGATTCGATCGAGATCTTTCCGGCCTACGCCGAGCAGGCGATCCGCATCGAGCTCTGGGGCGACGAGGTGGAGCGGATCAGCAAGATCAATCCGCTCACCGGCGAGACCATCTGCCAGCTGGAGCAGTGCGCCATCTATCCCGCCAAGCACTTCGTCACCGAGCGGTCCAAGATCGAGCGCGCCGTCGCGGCCATCCGGACCGAGCTCGCGGCGCGCCTGATCGAGCTCAAGGCCGCGGGCAAGCTGCTCGAGGCCCAGCGGCTCGAGTCGCGCACGGGCTTCGACGTCGAGATGCTGCTCGAAGTGGGCACCTGCGCCGGGATCGAAAACTATTCGCGGCATTTGAGCGGCCGGCGGCCCGGCGAGCGGCCGGCCTGCCTGTTCGACTACTTCCCGCCCGAGTTCCTCGTGGTCGTCGACGAGTCCCACGTCACGCTGCCCCAGATCGGCGGCATGTTCAACGGCGACCGGGCACGCAAGACCACCCTCGTCGAGTACGGCTTCCGGCTCCCATCGGCGCTCGACAACCGGCCGCTCCAGTTCGACGAATTCATGGGCCTCGTTCCGCAGATGATCAACGTCTCGGCGACCCCGGGCGACTTCGAGCTTGGGCTGTCGCAGGGCGCCGTGGTCGAACAGATCATCCGCCCGACGGGACTGGTCGATCCGGAGGTTGATATCCGCCCCGTGCGCGGCCAGGTGGACGACCTGCTGAACGAGATCCGCATCCGCGAGGCCCGGCACGAACGGGTGCTCGTCACCACGCTCACCAAGCGGATGTCCGAGGACCTGACCGATTATCTCCAGCAGGCCGGCGTCCGCGTGCGGTACCTGCACTCGGACATCGACGCGATCGAGCGGATGGAGATTCTCCGCGGTCTCAGGCTCGGCGACTTCGATGTGCTCGTCGGCATCAACCTGCTCCGGGAGGGCCTCGACCTGCCCGAAGTCTCGCTGGTCGCCATCCTCGACGCCGACCAGGAGGGTTTTCTCCGGAGCGACCGGTCGCTCGTGCAGACGATCGGCCGGGCGGCGCGCAACGTGAACGGCCGCGCGATCATGTACGCCGACCGGATCACCGGCTCGATGCGGCGCGCGCTCGACGAGATGACCCGCCGGCGGGAGATCCAGCAGCGCCACAACATCGAGCACGACATCACGCCGCGCTCGATCATCAAGTCCATGGAGGAGGTCCGGCTCTCCACCCACGTGGCCGATGCCCGCACCGAAAAGCCCGAGCCCCGAGGCGCGCTCATCGACCGGGTCGACCTCCACGATCCCGCCCGGCGGGCGGCGGCGATCCAGGCGCTCGAGCGCCAGATGCGCGAGGCCGCGGCCAACCTCGAGTTCGAGCTCGCCGCCATGCTGCGTGACCAGTTGAACGACCTCAAGGCCCTCGCCGCCCCCGACGTGCGGAGGGGGCCGGCGCCCCGGCTTCGCCGCCACGCGTGATCCGCGAGCTGACGGAGGCCGCGTTGCGGGCCGAGGGGGAGACCCTCGGCCGGTCGCTCCCGCCGCGTACGCTGCTGGCGTTCGAGGGCGAGCTGGGCGCGGGCAAGACCACCTTCATTCAGGCCATTGCCCGCGGCCTGGGCGTCGCGGGCCGGGCCACGAGCCCGACCTACGCGCTCGTGCATCGGTACCAGGGGCATCGGGGGCCGGTGTTCCACCTCGACTGCTACCGGCTGCGGTCGCCCGAAGAGGCGGCCGACCTCGACTGGGAAGGCCTGCTGTCGGAGGGCGACGCGATCCTCGTCGAGTGGCCCGAGCACGCCGGCGCTTGGCTGCCCCCGCCGGCCCGGCGCTTTCGGCTCCATCACCTGGCCGACCCGGCGCGCCGCGGCCTCGAGACGCTCTGAATGCGGCTCGCGCTTGAGACCGCCACCGATCGCGCGTCAGTCGCCCTGGGCACCTCGGCCGCGGCCGCCGTCGTGCGCGAGATTGCGGGCGCGCGGCGGCAGGCGGCCGAGCTGCTGCCGATGATCGACGCGGTCCTGCGCGAGGCGGGGGCGCGGCTGTCCGACGTGCGGGGTCTCGTGCTGAGCGACGGGCCCGGCAGCTTCACCGGACTCCGGGTCGGCGCGGCCGTAGCCAAGGCGCTGGTGCAGGCGCGGGGCCTGCCGCTCTGGATCGCGCCGTCGCTGCTGGTGCGGGCCGCCGGCGTCGGGCGTCCGGGAGCGACGGTGCTGGCGCTGGCCGACGCGCTTCGGGGCGAGCTCTATGCGGCGGCGTACCGGTTCGACGGGGCCGGGATCCGGACCCTGCTCGCGCCGTCGGTCCGCCGTCCCGAGGAGCTGACGGCGGGCCCCATGTCGCCGGACGTCATCGTGGGCGAGATTCCCGAGACGGCGGTGCAGCTGCGGGAGCGCTGGCCGGGAAGCTCGCTGATCGGCCTGCCTGCCGGCGCGCCGCACGCGCGGACGCTGCTCGATCTCGTGGGGCGGACGGGCGGCGCCGTGCGCGTCGATCCGGTCGAGGGGTGGCAGCCGGTGTACGGCCGGCCCGCCGAGGCGCAGGCACGCTGGGAGACCGCGCATGGACGCCCCCTACCGGATACGATCGGCAGCCGCGGCTGACGCCCAGGGGCTCGTGGCCATCGAGCGGCGGGCCTTCAGCGACCCGTGGAGCGAGGCCAGCTTTCGCGAGGCGTTGACCTCCGCCTGGACCTTCGGCCTCGTCGCGGAGGCGGGACGCGGCCTGGCGGGTTACTTCATCGGGCGCGAGGTGGCGGGGACGGGGGAGGTCCTGAACCTGGCCGTGGCACCGGAGTTCCGCCGCCGCGGCATCGGCGGGGCCCTCCTCGACGCCGGCCTTTCGGCGCTGCAGCGGCGCAAGGTGGAGGAGGTCTTCCTCGAGGTGCGCGAGTCCAATCATTCCGCCCGGGCGCTGTACATCGCCTACGGCTTTCGAGCGGTCGGGCAGCGGGCAGCCTACTACCGCAACCCGCGCGAGGACGCGCTGGTGCTGCGACTCGAGCTCGAGCAGCGCGCGTGATCGGTGCGCGATTCTGTTGCGAGGGGCGTAACTTTGGTTGACGGAAGAACTTGCGCGGTCTACATTTTCCTCGGGTCCACACGGGTGGCCCCACGCTAGAACCCAGGAGGTGCACGTGAGCCGGAGTCTGAACAAAGTCATTCTGATCGGGAACCTCGGGGCGGACCCGGAGGTCCGCAGCACCTCGAATGGCTCCCGCGTGGCGACGCTCTCCGTCGCAACGAGCCGCCAGTGGAAGAACCAGAGCGGCGAGAAGCAGGAGAAGACCGAGTGGCACCGTGTGGTGCTGTGGAACAACAAGGGCTCGACGCTCGCCGACATCGCCGAGAAGTACTGCAAGAAGGGCGACAAGGTGTACATCGAGGGCAGCATCGAGTACCGGTCGTGGCAGGACCGCGAAGGCCAGACCCGATACACCACCGAGATCACCGCCCGCGAGCTGATCATGCTCTCCGGCCGCGGCGACAGCTCCGAGTCCTCCTACTCGGCGCCGAACAAGGTGGCGGCGGCGGCGGCAACTGGCGCGGCCGCGCCCAAGGGCAAGGAATCCTTCGAGGACTTCCCCGAGGCGCTGGACGCCGAGGACGACGACCTGCCGTTCTGAGCGTCGGCGGCGGGAGCGGGGGGCCTGCGGATGCCGGCGAGATCTCGGGGGTCTCGCCGGCTGCTCGATTCCGGCCCGGATAACTCCCGACCCCCCGCCAATCGCCAGAGGGTGCCCGGGTCGCCCGGCCGGTGTCCGGAAGTGCAAATCACTAGGCCTCAATAGCTTACCAGCCGCCTTCTGGCCCCGCCTCCACTGGCGTTGAATTTGCGCCTCCGGCCCGTGGACCGTTCCCGGTTCACCCGTGCCATCTCCATATCCGACACCGACGTCGCTGGGAGACCCTGATGCCGCGTTCGTACCGTTTCAAGTGGGCAGGCCTGCTGGCCCTGACTCTGACCCCCGGGCTGATGTTCGCTCAGGCCGCCGCGCCCGAGAGCCACACGGTCCGAGAGGGCGATACGCTCTGGGATCTCGCCAAGCACTATCGCGGCGATCCGTTCCTCTGGCCCGACATCTACCGCATGAACACGAGCGTGGTCGAGGATCCGCACTGGATCTATCCCGGCGAAGTGCTCCGGCTCGCCGGCGCCGACAGCGTCCCGGCCGTCCCGACCACGGACACGCCCGAGCCCGCCTCCGCTCCGGTGGCCGAAGCGACTGCCGACTCCACCCGGGCGGACACCGCGTCGGTGTTGGCCGCCGCCGGCGACGCTGACGGCGCGCCCCAGCAGACGCTCGCGCAGCTCACCACCGTCTCCGCCAATGAGCCGGGCGACGAAGAGCCGGGACTGTTCGGTCCCAAGCGCTCGCGCCTGATGCAGGAGAGCCTCAAGGCCTACAACGACCAGCCGTACCGTGCCCTCCGACGGAGCGAGTTCTACTCGTCCGGCTTCCTGACCGAGAAGCAGAAGCTGCCCTTCGGCCTGGTGCTCGGCCCGGTGACGCCGCAGCAGATCCGCGCGACCAGCGCCAACGCCAATGCGCTGCCGTTCTCGATCATCGCGCTCGAGGCGCCCCGCGGCGCCACGTACCAGGTGGGCGATACGCTGCTGGTGGCCCGTCTTGGCGCCGAGCTCGAGTCCTACGGCCAGGTGGTCGTGCCGACCGGTCTCGTCCGGGTCGTCGACACGGTGCAGGGCCGCTACGTGGCCACCGTGGTCGCCACCTACGGGCCCATCCGGAACGGACAGCGGGTGCTGCCGATCGAGAAGTTCACGCCGTCGGGCGAGGCCAGGGCCGTCCCGGTCACCGAGGGCGTGCGGGCCACCTTCCTCGGCGGCGTCGGCCGCCAGGATCTGAAGGCGCCGCAGATGGTCGTCTTCCTGAACAAGGGCCGCGCCGATGGCGTCGCGGCCGGCGACCTGTTCGAGATCCGGCGTCGGGCCGAGCGGCTGTCGGACGGACGCCAGCTCATTAATGAGGTAATGGCCACGCTGCAGGTCGTGCACACGCGCGACCACACCTCCACTGCTCGCCTGATCAACATCCTCACGCCCGACATTCCCCCGGGCACCGATGCGCGGCAGGTCGCCAAGCTCCCGTCCTGACCTCCGGGAAGTGAGGCGGTGGCGCGGCGCCGGGGGGCTCCCCGGCGCCGCGTCGCATTTCTGCCCCCGTCGCCCGGTTCCTTCCTCGGCTCACGTATCTATATTGCGGGGCGACTGTTCCATTCCCTCAGTCATTCCCAGCCGGAGAGATCATGGCGAGACGCGACGCATGAGCGGGCGGGTCCTGGTCACAGGTGGCGCCGGCTTCATCGGCTCCCACATCGCGGAAGCGTACCTGAAGGATGGCTGGGACGTCGTCGTGCTCGACGATCTCTCCCGTGGCAACGAGGGAAACGTCCCGAAGGCCGCCCGCTTCGTCCGCGCGGACATCCGCTCCCCCGAGGCGCGCCAGCTGCTCGCCACGGGCAAGTTCGACGTCCTCAACCATCATGCGGCGCAGATCGACGTCCGCGTCTCGGTCGACCAGCCGGCCTTCGACGCCGGCATCAACATCGTCGGCTTCATCAACCTGCTGGAGGGCGCCGGCGAGGGCGGGGTCAAGCGGGTGGTCTTCGCCAGCAGCGGCGGCGTGGTCTACGGCGACCCGGCGGTGATTCCGACGCCCGAGACCGCGCCCAAGCTGCCGGTGTGCCCCTACGGCGTCAGCAAGCTCTCCGGCGAGTACTACCTGCGGGCCCTTGGCGCGCTCCGCGGGTTCGAGGGCGTGGCCATGCGGTACGCCAACGTCTTCGGGCCGCGCCAGGATCCGAAGTCCGAGGCCGGCGTGGTCTCGATCTTCGTGTCGCGGCTGCTGGCCGGCGAGAAGCTCACGGTCTTCGGCGACGGCAAGCAGACACGCGACTACGTGTTCGTGCGAGACGTCGCCCGGGCCAACGTGCTCGCCACCACCGTGAAGCTGCCCGCCACGGGGGAGTTCGACGCGCCGGCCTTCAACATCGCGACCTCGGTCCAGCGCAACGTGCTCGAGCTGGCCGAGTCGGTGGGCCAGGTCATGGGGCAGAAGCCGGAGCTCGAGTTCGCGCCGCCCCGCCCGGGTGAGCTGTTCCGGAGCGCGCTCGACATCCGCAAGGCCAAGGCGGTGCTCAGGTGGGCGCCCGAATGGAAGTTCGAGGATGGGCTCGGGCTGCTGGTCGAGTGGTTTCAGAAGGAGGGCTCCCGGTGATCCTGCAGACGGGTGGCGCGGTCCCGAGCTCCGCGATCGAGCTGGTGCTCACCGCCAGCCTTGAAACCAAGATCGTCCTGGTCATCACCGCCGTCTTCTCGCTGGTCTCCTGGTTCATCATCATCCTCAAGTGGTGGCAGTTCCGGAAGCTCAATCGAGCAGGCCGACCGGTTCTTCGCCGAGATGGAGCGCACCACTCGGCTGCAGGAGGCGTACCACGCGGTCATGAAGCAGCCGCCGTCGCCCTACAACCGGCTCTTCCGCGAGGCGATCACCTTCTACTCCGAGCTGCGGCCCGGCGCCCTGCGCGAGGAGCGCGGCGCCGACCGCAGCTCGCTCACGCCGACCCAGCTCGAGGCCCTCAAGATGGTGCTGGGCAAGGAAGTGGCGGCGGAGCGGGACCTGCTGGGCCACTACATCCCCTGGCTCGCCACGATCGGGTCGGTGAGCCCATTGCTCGGCCTCCTCGGCACCACCCTCGGCATCATCAATGCGTTCACCGGGATCGCGACCAAGGGGTCGGGCAACCTGGCCGCGGTCGCCCCTGGCGTCGCCGAGGCGCTCGTCGCCACCTTCGCGGGCCTCGCCGCGGCGATTCCGGCGGTGATCGCATACAACCTGTACGTCAACCGGGTCCGGCTCTTCGTGGGTGAGCTCGAGGGATTCGCCTACGAGCTGATCGGGACGATGGCCCGGGAAGGGTTGCTCTAAGTGGCGGGCGGGATGGGTGGGCTGGGCGGGGACCGGGGCGAGATGCCCCTCAAGGCCGACGTGAACGTCACCTCCCTGGTCGACGTGATGCTGGTGCTGCTGATCATCTTCATGATCACGGCACCGATGATGCAGGGCGGCGTCGATGTCGAGCTGCCCCGCGCCGAGGCGCGGCCGCTCTCTCCCAAGGAGGGGATGGTGGTCACCGTCAATCGCGACGGGCGCATCTTCGTCGATCAGACCCCGGTCTCCCTCAACGACTTTCGCGTGACGTTCCGGTCGCTCGTGGCCACCCGCAAGCCCCAGGGTGTGTATCTCCAGGCGGACACCCGGGTGCCCTACGGACAGGTCGTTCGGGTGCTGGCCATCATTCGCGGAGCGGGCATCCAGAACGTGGGACTCGTGGCCGCCGAGGAAGAGGCGCCGTGATCATCCGCGCCGACCGTGGGCGCCCGCCGGGCACCACGGTGGGCCTCATCGGGACCATCCTGGTGCATGCGGGGGCGGCCGCCTTCGCCTTCACCCAGGTGAAATCGGCCAAGGCGGGGCCGCCCGCGTATGCGGTGGAGCTCGTGGCGGCGCCCGCACCCGCGCCGAAGCAGCGCCTGGCGCGGGAAGCCGTCCCCACGCCACCGCCCGAGGAGAAGCCCGCGCCGGTCAAGCCGCCACCCAAGCCCAAGCCGACCAAGGCGCCCGCGCCGCCGACGCCCAAGACGCCTCCGACCGAGACTAAGCGCGAGCCGCCGCCCAAGACCGCGGCTCCGGTCGCGCCCGCCGTCGGGGAGACGCCCAGCACCGGCACGGATGCCGCGACCATCAAGACCCCGGGCCTCGAATTCCCGTTCCCGGAGTACCTGCGGAACATCGTCACCCAGGTCTACCGCAACTGGGACCGCGAGGGGCGGCAGAACAGCTCCGCGGAAATCAGCTTCCTCATTCTCCGGGATGGGACCGTGCGCGACATTCGCTTCGTCTCTCGCTCCGGCAGCTTCACTTTCGACCTGGGAGCCCAGGGCGCGATCGAAGCCGCGGGCAATGCCCAAGCGTTCGGGCCGCTGCCTGACGGGTGGGAGGCCGACGTCCTGCCCGTGAGCTTCTACTTCAAGCCGACCTCTCGATGACACGACTGTTTGTTCGATCGATAGCGTTCGCCGTCTCGGCGATCTCCGTCCTCGCGGTCTCTCCGCGCGGCCGCTCAGGACACCAGCAAGGCGATCGACAAGGTGCGGGTCGATCCTCGAATACCAGCCGGGCGTTCTCCGGGGCTGGTCGTGCTGCCCGGCGCCGGGCTCGATTCCGTTCGCGCCATCGTCCGCCGCGATCTCGACTACAGCGACCGCTTCCAGATCATGCCTGACCGACGTGCGGCGACGTCCTCGAGTCCGGGCGGCTCGGACGGCGGCGGCGTCAATTATGGGATCTACAAGGCCCTTGGGGCCGAGTTCGGGGTCGAGCTCGCTCGAGGCCTCCGGTGGTGTCACGGCGCGGCTGCACGACCTGAACGCCGGGTCGGTCCGGAATCAGCAGAGCTTCACGCTGCCGCCTCCGACTGACCCGGAGTATCCGGCTCGAGGTTCATCGGATGGCCGACGAGGTGGCCCGCTGGGCCACCGGCACTCCGGGGATCGCCGCGAGCCGCCTGCTGCTGGTCTCCGGCGGCCGCATCTACCGCGTGGACAGCGACAACGAGGGTCTGACGCCGCTCACTCCGGCGGGGCAGACCGCGCTGTCGCCGTCGTGGTCACCGGATGGCCAGCCGCTTCGCCTATACGCAGCTCGGGGCCGGACGGGGAGGCGTGGCGGTGCAGAGTCTCGGCAGCGGCGCCGCGCTGCAGGTGCCGGGCACGGCGGCGGGCCTCAACATCACGCCGGCGTTCGCACCCGACGGCCGGCTCGTGGCCTATGCGCACTCCGACGAGACCGGTACGGACATCTATCTCGCCAACGTGGCCGATCGCTGCTGCGCGCAACGCTTGACCGTAGGACGCTACGCGGACAACTTATCACCAACGTTTTCACCCGATGGCAGACGCATCGCATTCGTCTCGACGCGTGCCGGACCGCCGCAGATGTACGTCATGGCCGCCGACGGGACCGATCAGGAGCTGCTCGCGCCGTTCGATTACGGCGCTACCGGCAGCTCCAATGCGCCGGAGTGGTCGCCCGACGGCGCCAATGTCGTGTTCCATCGCGAGGTCACCGGCAGTCCGCAGCTCTTCCTCGTCGATGTGGCGGGGCGGCGGGTCCGTCAGCTCACGTCGTCCGGCCGGAACGAGGACCCGACGTGGGGTCCCGACGGCCGGCACATCGCCTTCGTGTCGGACCGGAGCGGCATCCGCCAGCTCTATGTCATCGACATCGAAACCGGCCGCGTACGCCAGCTGAAGACGCCTGGCGCGGCGCGGCTCCCTGCGTGGTCCCGCCGCCTGAGTCGGACCGCGGTCGCTCCCTAACCCCGAACGTGGAGTCATGATGCGCGCATCTTCCCTGCTGTTGGTCCTGGCCACCGCCGCGGCTCGCTGCCGCTTGCGGCGGGAAGCCCGCGCCCGAGGAGCCCGCGTCCCGGAACCGACTCCGGCACCCGCCCCGACGCCCGCCCCCGCGCCGGCTGACGATGCCGCCGAGCGGGATCGCCTGGAGCGGGAACGGATGGCGCGTGAAGCCTCGGAGCGCGCCCGGGCCGTCGCCGCCGACCTGGCGGCGATGATCAACTTCGAGTACGACCAGGCCTCCGTTCGGGCCGCCGACCAGGCCACCTCGACCGGAAGGCCGCCATCCTCGGCGCCAACCCGAACGTCCGGCTGCACGATCAGCGGTCACGCCGACGAGCGCGGGTCGGACGAGTACAACCTCGCGCTCGGCAACCGCCGTGCGGCCGCGGCCAAGCGCTACCTGCGAGAACAAGGGCATCGATGCCGCGCGGATGGAGGTCGTCTCCTACGGCGAGGAGCGTGCGCTCAATGCCGGCCACGACGAGGCCGCCTACGCCCAGAACCGCCGCGACGAGTTCCAGGTCACGGCCGGCGGCGACAACCTCGTCGCGCCGCAGTGAGCCGTCCTTGCACGGACGCGCGGTCCGCCGGCCTCGCCGTGACCCTCGGGGTCGCGTCGGCGGCTGGCGGCTGCGTCTCCAAGGGCGACGTCCAGCAGGTGCAGGCCGAGGTCGCGCTGCTCCGGGCCGAGACCGCGCGGCGGGATTCCACCCGGGCCGCGCAGCTGGGCGAGGTGATCCAGATGCAGCGGCGGATCATGGACTCGCTGGGCGCCAGCCGTCGGGCCGTCGGCCAGCTGAAGGGCGATCTCGGCATCGGACCTGTACAACATCCAGCAGCAGCTGGTGCAGCTGCAGGAGCTCACCGGCCAGAGCCAGCAGCGGCTGAGCGAGCTCCGCACCCAGCTCGAGGCGCGGGGCGCGCAGATCGAGACCACCGGCCGTCCGGCCCGCTCCGCCCCGGGCGACACCGCCCAGCCCTCGGCGGAGCCTTCGGCGTCCGCCGATCAGATGTACGAGGCGTCGCTGGCCCAGCTCCGGCGCGGAAGCACGGGCACCGCGCGCCTCGGGCTCCGCGAGATGCTGCGGAACTACCCCACCAGCCCGCGCGCGCCTGACGCGCTGTATTTCATCGGCCAGAGCTTCGCGGCCGAGAATCCGGATTCGGCGGCGGCGTACTACACGCAGGTGGTGGACAAGTATCCCACCTCGCACTCGCGCCGCGTCGGCCCTGTACAACCTGGGCCTGCTGGCCGAGCGCCGGAAGGACAACGCCAAGGCGAAGGACGCCTACCAGCGGGTGGTGCAGAAGTATCCCGCAGTCGGACGAGGCCGCGCTGGCCCGTGATCGACTGAAGGCGCTCGGGCGCTAAGCCCGGGCGCCGCCGCCGCATGACCGGCTCGCCCGGGGAGATGCCCTTCCTCGATCACCTCGAGGAGCTGCGATGGCGCATTCTCCGCTCGCTCGGCGCGATGGTGGTGGGGTTCGGCACTCGGCCTGTGGCTGGTCCAGCAGTTTCAGCTCGTCAATCTCCTGAAGCAGCCGATCGCGCCGTATCTCACCGGCGCCGGTGGGAAGCTGATCGTCACCAGCCCCACCGAGCCGGTCATGATCGTCTTCAAGCTCGGCTTCATCGTCGGGCTGGTGCTGGCCTCGCCCATCATCCTGTGGCAGCTCTGGGCGTTCCTGGCGCCGGCGCTATACGCGCGGGAGAAGCGGGCGCTGGTGCCCGCGCTGTTCGTCGGCCTGCTCGCTGTTTCCTGACCGGCGGCCGCGCTGGCCTACGTCTATCGTCGTGCCGCAGGCGCTGCAGGTGCTCTTCAGCTTTCAGACCGAAGCGATCCAGCCGTTCATCACCTACGACAACTATTTCGGTTTCGTCCTGCAGGTGGTGCTGGCGCTCGGGCTCTCGTTCGAGCTGCCGCTGGTCATCATCATCCTCGCCTGGCTCGGAGTGATCGGCGCGGCCGAGCTGGCGCGGTTCCGCCGGTTCGCGGTGGTGGGCGCCTTCGCCGCCGGCGCCATCCTGTCGCCGGGCACCGATCTCGTCTCGATGGTGATGATGACGCTCCCGCTGCTGCTGCTCTACGAAGTGGGGTACGCGGGCGCCGTGCGTGATCCAGCGCCGGCGGCGAAGGCGGCCGCGATTGCGGCCATGGTCCTGCTCGCGCTCGGCTTGGGCGGCGGGCCGGGCCGAGGCGCAGGTTCCCGACCCGGCAGGGCAGGCCGCCGCTCCGGGCCGACTCGCTCCAGGACACGACGCGCAAGAAGCCCGGCCAGGCGCTCGACAGCGCCACCGCCGGCCGGCTCGGCATCCCGACCGCGCCCACCCGAAGCTTCGCGCCCGACGACTCCGTGCTCCAGGCCCTGAAGGCGAGGCCGGGGTACCAGACCACGCGCTACCGCGCCGACTCGGCCACCGTGTTCATCGATGGGGAGCGGGTCCTGCTCGAGGGCCAGGCGCTGACCGAGCGCCAGGGTGCCCAGCTCGAGGCCGATACGATCCGCTACCAGCGCGACAGCTGCATGCTGGACGCCAGCGGGCAATCCGCACCTGTTCGACCGGGGCCAGGTGCTGGTGGGGGAGGGCATCCGCTACGACACCTGCCGGCGCCGCGGGATCGTGGATGACGCCCTCACGAATTTCACCGAGGGCTCCACGGTCTGGTTCCTCCGGGGCAACGTGGCCCAGGACTCGAGCTCGAGCCGGATCTACGCGGGCTCGAGCGAGATCACCAGCTGTGACCTCCCCACGCCGCACTACCACTTCAGCGCCCGGGAAGTGAAGTGGGTCTCCAAGAACGTGCTCGTCGCCCGGCCAGTGGTGCTGTACGTCCGCGACGTCCCGATTCTGTGGCTGCCGTTCATCTTCCAGGACGTCCGCCCGGGCCGCCGCTCGGGCATCCTGGTGCCCCAGTTCGGGCTCAACGACCTGGTGCGGCCCACCCGCGGCTACAACCGACAGGTGACCAACATCGGCTACTACTGGGCGCCGAACGACTACCTCGACTTCACCGCCCGGCTCGACTGGTTCGCCAACCGCTACGTGCAGTACGGCGTGACCGGCCAGTATCGCTGGCTCAACCGCTTCGTGAGCGGCACGGTTGGCTTCAACGAGCAGCGGCAGGTCGGCGGCGGATCGGGGCTCACGTTCCGGTGGGACCACCGCCAGGAGTTCAACCTCACGACCAGCCTCAACTTCAACGTCAACTACGCGAGCAACACGGCGGTCATCCGGGGCAACGCCATCGATCCGCTGCAGAACACCCAGCAGATCACGAGCTCGCTCAACTACTCCAAGCGGCTCAGCTGGGCCACGCTGACGCTCGGCGGCAACCGGCGCCAGAGCCTCACCGATAGGAGCGTCCAGCAACTCCTGCCGGCCGTCACCCTCTCGCCGGTGCCCATCGCGATCGGCTCCGACATCACGTGGTCGCCCGGGCTCAGCTTCACCAACAACACGACCAAGGACCCGGACTCGCTCGTGCGGCTGATACCCGGCGGCCTGCTCGATACGGTGGCGCTGGATGTGACGTCGCGGGTCACCGCCCTGAGCTTCGACACGCCGATCCGTTTCGGCGGATTCAACTGGCAGAACTCGGTCCAGGTGGAGGATCGTCAGGACCGGGGTGCCGATTCGACCACGTTCTTCGCCGACGATCCGTCCACGGCCGATCCGACGGACAGCGTGCGCGTACGTTCGACGTTTCTGAGCGACTTCCAGAGCTCGATCGACTGGGACACCGGCATCAACCTGCCGGTGCTCTTCCGCGGCTCCTGGAAGCTTCAGCCGTCGGTCGGCGTGGGCAATTCGACCAGCGGGCCGTTCGCCATCCGGAACCGGAACACCGGCGGCAGCTTCGTCCGCCAGGGGAAGCGCTTCCGGTTCGGCGCCACGGCGTCCCCGACGCTGTTCGCCTTCTTCCCCGGCGTAGGCCCGCTCAGCCGGATCCGCCACAGCTTTTCGCCGGTGATCTCCTGGAACTACCAGCCGGCTGCGAATGTGCCGGAGGAGTTCGCCCGTGCCATTGCCCAACGGGGCCAGGAGATCGCGCTCAGAAGCGATGCGCAGCAGCAGATCACGGTCAGCCTGTCGCAGGCGTTCGAAGGGAAGTACCGGTCGCGGACCGGCGATACGACCACGACCACCGGCGCGGATGCCCAGAAGCTCCGGCTGCTCAGCCTCAACACCAGCGGGATCACCTACGACTTCGAGCAGGCCAAGAAGCCCGGGCGCACCGGCTGGGCCACGCAGTCGGTCACCAACTCGGTCCTGAGCGATCTCTTGCCCGGGCTCAGCCTCAACCTCACACACGACCTCTGGCGCGGCGCGGTGGGGATCGATACCGCCAAGTTCGACCCGTTTCTGCAGAGCGTGAGCGCGAGCTTCGCGGTCTCGGGCAATACCTTCCGCTCCATCGGTTCGATCTTCGGCCTGGGCGGCAAGTCTTCGGAGGCCGACAGTCGTCGGCGCGACGAGGTACCCACCACCTACGTCGCAGAGTCGGGCCGGCGGGCGCGTCCCGGCTCGTTCTTCAGCAGCACCCAGGCGCCGCTCCGCCGGCCCGGCCGGAGCTTCACCGCCAACTTCAACTACCAGCTGACGCGCCAGCGCCCGTCCACCGACCCGACCGCCATACTCACGCCCGACCGGCAGAGCCTGGGGTTCAGCACCAGCTTCTCGCCGACGCCGTTCTGGTCACTCTCCTGGTCGTCGCAGTACAACATCACCGACGGGGAGTTCGAGTCGCAGGTCGTGCGGCTGGAGCGGGAGCTCCACGAGTGGCGGGCGGGGTTCAACTTCATCCGCAATCCGAACGGCAACTTCGCGTTCTTCTTCACGATCTACCTGACCGACCTGCCGGAGCTGAAGTTCGACTACGACCAGACCACCATCGAGCGGTAGCGTCTCGCGGCCCGCCTGTCCCCGGGGCAGTACACCCGTCCTCTGGCGGGCGGGTAAGTCGCTCCGGGTGGCCGGGTTGGGGGGCTTGGGTCATGGCACGCGATCTGCTTCTCGGTTCGGAAACCTCCATCGGAGATCCGTATGCGTGGCTGGTCGCTCCCGGTACTGCTCGTGTTGGCCGCGGCGTGCTCCGACGACGATCGGACCGGTCCGGGCGTTCCTCCTCCGGTGCCGGCAACCCTCAGCAGCACTACCCTCGACGGCGCCGTGGCACTGACCTGGACCGACAATGCGTACGAGTCGGATCCCGACAACTTCCTGAACTACCGCATCTACAGCACGACCTACGACCTCGACCAGGACCTCTGCGGCACGAGCTGGCAGCTCGAGGGGACCACGGTGGCCCCGGAGTTCATCGTCGGTGCGCTCACCAACGGACGCCCGCGCTGCTTCACGGTGACGGCGGTGAGCGTGGACGGCTTCGAGAGCGATCGCTCGCCGCTGCGCTCGGACACGCCCCGTCCTGATACGCGGAACGTGGTACTGTTCGCCTTCCAGTTCCAGTCGGCGGGGAGCGGCTTCCGGTTCTGGGACGACCTCAACGGCGACAACAACGTCCAGGACGGGGAGCTGGGCCTGGCGCGCTCGGGCGGGGCCGGCAACATCGATTTCGTCGTGGACCGCGACGGCGCGGGCGACCTGTTCCTCACGCCCGTGCGGGCGGGAACGGGCGTCGAGTACTACGACGCGAACAATCCGGTCCAGGATCTCACCTCGATCGACTTCGCGGAGGATCGCACCTACCTCACGTCCGGTATCCTGGCACTGCCGGGGTACGGGTATGTCTTCGAGATGGATGGCGGCGACGGGTTCAAGCGCTACGGCGCGGTGCGGGTCTCGCACGTCGGGCAGGACTTCCTGATTCTCGACTGGGCCTATCAGACCGATCCGGGCAATCCCGAGCTGCTCGTCCGGCACAAGTAAGCATTCCGAGAGACGGCGGACGCGGACCGGGAGGGCTCCCGGTCCGCGTTTCGTTGGTGGGCCGCGGGCGAGTGGGCGTCCTCTTGCCATCCCTCCCCCCAGCCGAGTTACTTCGGGCCATGACCCAGACAACGTGCGTGCTCGACGGCCGGTCGCTGACGGTCGCGGAGGTGGTGCGCGTCGCCCGAGAGAAAGACGCGGAGGTGACGGTGGCCCCCGCCGCCCGGGACGCGCTGCGGGGAAGCCGGCGGCTGGTGGAGGCCGCGATCGCGTCGGGGCAGACCATCTACGGGATCAACACGGGCTTCGGGAAGCTCGCCAACGTCCGGGTGGCGCCCGACAAGCTCGATCAGCTTCAGACCAATCTGATCCGGAGCCACGCGGCAGGCGTCGGAACGCCGCTGCCCGTTCCCGTGGTGCGGGGACTCATGCTGCTTCGGGCCAACGTGCTGCTCCGCCCGACGAGCGGCGTCCGGCCGGACCTGGTCGATGCGCTCGTCGCGCTCCTCAACGCCGGCATCGTCCCGCGGGTGCCGGAGCAGGGAAGCGTCGGGGCGAGCGGCGATCTGGCGCCGCTGAGCCACGTCGCCCTCACGCTGATGGGCGAAGGCGAAGTGCTCGATGCCGGCGGCGCCGCGCCCACCGGACCCGCCCTCGGCCGGGCCGGCCTCGCGCCGTTCCGATTCGCGCCCAAGGAAGGACTGGCGTTCATCAACGGTACCCAGGCGCAGACGGCCCTCCTGGCCCTGCTCGTGCACGACGCCGGGGTGCTCTGGCGGACAGCGGTCGGCGCGGCGGCGATGAGCCTCGAGGCCCTGCGCGGCACGCCGGCGCCGCTGGATCCCCGCATTCACGCCGCGCGCCCGCATCGCGGGCAGATCGAAGCCGCCGACCTGATGCGTCGGCTCCTGGAGCGACAGCGAGATCCGCGAATCCCACCGGGAGGACGACCCCCGGGTCCAGGACGCCTACAGCCTCCGCTGCGCGCCCCAGGTGTTCGGCGCGGTGGCCGACGCCATCCGCTTCGCCGAAGAGACGGTGGCCGTCGAGCTCAACGCGTCGACCGACAACCCGCTCGTCTTCGAGAACGGCGACGTCATCTCGGGCGGCAATTTCCACGGCCAGCCAGTGGCCCAGGCCCTCGACCTGCTGGCGATGACCCTCACGACCCTCCAGGCCATCGCGGAACGGCGGGTCGAGCGATTGGTCAACCCTGACCTGTCGCAAGGCCTGCCGGCCTTCCTGACCGGGGACCCGGGGCTTTCCAGCGGGTTCATGATGGTTCAGATCACGGCCGCGTCCCTGGTGGCCGAATCGCGCTCGATCGCCATGCCGGCGAGCATCGGCTCGATCCCGACGGATGCCAACCAGGAGGATTTCGTGCCGATGGGCATGGCCGCCGCGTGGAAGGCACAGCGGATTCTGGCCAACGCCCAGCGGGTGGTGGCGGCGGAGCTGCTCTGCGCCGCGCAGGGATTGGAATTCCTCCAGCCGCTCACCCCGGGCCGAGGCGTTGGCGAGATCTACGGCCGACTCCGCGGCCTGGTCCCCGCCGTACTACGGCTGGAGGCCGATCGGCCGCCGGCGCCGGACCTGGAGCGCCTGGCCCTCGCCGTCGCGCTCGGGGAGCTCGATCCGGCCCACGTTTAGGCCTCCGTGCCGACTGCTTGCCGGGGGTTTGGCAGCCCGGTATGTTTCGATCGCTCCAAGCCTTATCCCCAATTCCCCCTTTCAGCCCGAGCCGCATGAATCTGGAAAAGCTGAAAGACTCGGCGCGGAAGTTCGAGCAGAAGGAGGACTGGCGGAAGGCGATCGAAGTGTACCTGAAAGCCATCCAGCAGATCGAGTCCGGGGCGGAGACCAGTCCCGACCTCTCGCTGTACAACCGCGTCGGCGACCTCTACCTCAAGATCAACGATACCGCCTCGGCCGTCCGCTCCTACGAGCGCGCGGTCGATCTGTATGCGGACCAGGGCTTCTTCAACAATGCGATCGCGCTCTGCGGCAAGATCCTCCGGGTCAACCCGGGGCGCACGCAGACCTACCTCAAGCTGGCGCAGCTCCATGCGCGCAAGAACGTCGTCATCGAGGCCAAGCGGAACCTGATCGAGTTCCTCGAGCGGATGAACGCCCTGGGACAGCTCGACCAGGCGTTTCAGTCGGTGAAGGAGTTCGCCGACCAGTTCTCCGGCAGCCAGGAGATCCGGATGATGCTGGTCGAGCTGCTGCGCGCGGCCTCCCGCGAGGAGGAGGCGCTCGAGCAGCTGGCCAAAATCGCGGGCGATCTGGAGACGCGCGGGCAGGCCGGGCAGGAGCCCGGCGGGGAAGTCGGCGCCCATGGCGCGACCAAGGCCGCGGACCGGCCGGCCCCGGTTCCGCGCGGCCGGGGCGACCTCATCTTCCTCGACACCGGCTTCGACGTCCCGACGGCACCGGCCGCCACCGCGGCGCCGGTGGCCGGGCCTCCGGCCGTCGAGATGACGCGGGCGGCCGACCTGCCGCTCGTGGTCGAGTCGACCCCGGCCGAGGGGCTCGAGCCGACCCAGCCGACGACGTACGATGCCGCGCTGACGGCCGGGGAGCTGATCATCGATCCGCTGGCCACGATCGAGCTGGAGGCGGCCGCCGAGCACACCGAGCCGATCGCGGGGCTGGAGCAGTCGGCCGACGCCGACGTGGACCTGACCTCGGTGGGATCGGTGCCGGGCCTCGAGCTCGAAGCCGCTCCCGAGAACATTCAGTTCGACGGCGTCCCGCTCGAGGCGATGGACCGTCCCGACCTGGTCGAGGTCGAGTCGGCGCCACCCGAGGGCCTGATCGACGTCGGCGACGACCTGGACCTCGAGCTGGCGTCGAGCGAGGCGCCTCCCGGCGACTCGACGGACGACGATCTCGATCTCGAGTTCCTCGAAGCGGAGGTGGCCGAGGCGCCGGCCCCGACGGCTGGGCTGCCGCTCATCGGCGATCCGGCGCCGCCGCCCACCGCCGAGGTGGTGGAGCTGGAAGACCGGATCGCCGACGACCCGGAGAACGCCGACCTGCACCGCGAGCTGGCCGACCACCTGCTACTCGACGGCGACCTGCCCCGCGCCGCCGAGGAGCTCCGGCTCTCGCTGGAGGCGTACGAGACGTCGGAGGACTGGACCGGTGCCTCGGGGGTCGCGGATCGGCTCGTGGCCCTGGAGCCAGACGCGATCCATCACCACCAGAAGCGCGTGGAGCTGGCCTTCCGGACGGGCGAGCGCGCGCCGCTCCTGGACGCATACCTCGCGCTCGGCGACGCGCTCGGTCGGGCCGGCGCGATCGACAAGGCGCTGGCGGTGTACGGGCGGGTCCACGAGCACGATCCCGCCAACGCCCGGGCATCCGCCGCGATCGCCGAGTTGTCGGGCGCGCGTGCACCGGCTCCACCGGCGCCGCCCGTCCGGCCGGCCACGCCGGCCGGGGCCGCGTGCGCCTCCCGCTCCGCCCCCGGCGTCTTCGCCCCCGGCGCGGGCCCCCTCCCCGGATGCGAACTTCGTCGATCTGGGCTCGATGATCTTCGAGGAGGCCGCGCCGCGCGACACCCGCATGCGGATCGACCGGCGGGAGCCGAAGGACGAGGACGAGCAGCGCGAGTTCCACGAGATCCTGGAGCAGTTCAAGCGCGGCATCGAGGAGAATCTTGAGTCGGACGACTACCAGTCGCACTACGATCTGGGCGTCGCGTTCAAGGAGATGGGCCTCCTGGACGAGGCCATCGCGGAGTTCCAGAAGGCGCTCCGGGCGCCCGACGGGCGCCTCCGCACGTCGGAAGCCCTGGGGATGGCCTTCTTCGAGAAAGGCCAGTTCGCCGTCGCCGAGACGGTGCTCCGCCGCGCGATCGACGCTGGCGACGAGGGGGACGACGCCAAGATCGGCCTGCTCTACTGGCTGGGCCGCGCGCTCGAAGCCCAGGGGAAGGACACCGAGGCGATCGCCAGCTATGAGCGCGCGATGGCCGTGGACATCCGGTTCATGGACCTCGGCGAACGCATCCACCGACTCACCGCGGGACGGCGGAAATGAGCTCACAACTCGCGCCCGTCACGCTGGGCGACCTGCAGCGCCCGGTCCGCGCCCGCCTGGAGCGGGTGCCGCACGAGCTTCGCCGGATCGTCGAGGCCGACTTCGGGCTCATCGCCAAGGTCAACTCGCACCTGTTCCAGATGCAGGGCAAGATGTTCCGGCCCACGCTGCTGCTGCTGGCCGACGAGGCGACCGGCGGGCGCGATCCGCGCACGATCACGCTCGCCGCCACCGTGGAGCTGATCCACCTGGCCACGCTGGTCCACGACGATTCGGTGGACCATTCAGTGCTCCGGCGCGGCATGCCGACGATCAACTCGCTGTTCAGTCACCAGGTGTCGGTCATCATGGGCGACTACCTGTACTCGCGCGCGGTGATCGAGCTCGTCCGGCTCGACGACATGGAGCCGCTGCGGGTGCTGAGCCGCGTCACCAACGAGATGACGGTCGGGGAGATGCGCCAGCTCCTGGCGCACGAGCCGCTGGAATTTTCCGAGGAGGCCTACGACTTGCTGATCCAGGCGAAGACGGCCTCGCTCCTGAGCGGCGCCTGCGAAGTCGGCGCGCTGCGCGCGCCGGCCGAGAACGCGACCGCGCTCCGGCGCTACGGTGAGGCGCTCGGCATGGCGTTCCAGATCGTGGACGACCTGCTCGACTACGTCGGTGATCCGAGCGTGACCGGCAAGCCGACCGGCTCGGACCTGCGCGAGC
Source organism: uncultured Gemmatimonadales bacterium (assembly GCA_963840215.1). Taxonomy (GTDB): domain Bacteria; phylum Gemmatimonadota; class Gemmatimonadetes; order Gemmatimonadales; family GWC2-71-9; genus CAVVWJ01. Next base: position 282,195 of record CAWIYG010000003.1, read on the forward strand.
ACAAGGTGACGCTTGCCGCTGATCGCCGCCCTCACCCGGATGGACGCGGCCGGCCGGCGGCGGGTGGAAGCGCTGATGGATCAGGCCGAGCCGGACGACGCGCAGATCGCCGAGGTGATCGCGGCCGTGGCGGAGGCCGGCGGGCTCGACTACGCCCGGGAGCGGGCCCTCCGGCTGGCGCAGCAGGCCGACGGGGAGCTCGACAACCTGCCGGCCTCCCCGGCGCGGGACGCGCTCCGGGCCAGCATCACCTACGTCGTGGATCGCAGGCGCTGATGGCCAGCCCACATCGGCCGGGGTTCTACCTCGGCATCCTCGTGGCCGGCTTCATCGCCGGCGGGGCGCTGACGTCTCTGCTCCGGCAGACGCTCCCCGACAGCGCTGCCCGGACGTTCTTCACCAGTACCTGGACCGCCAACTTCGGGCCTGTCTCCGCCGATCTCCTGGTGCTAAACTTCACCCTGGGCCCGATCGGGCTGCACGTCTCGTTGCTGGCCCTGATCGGAGTGGTCGTCGCGTACCTGATCGCCCGCTCGATCTTCTAGTAGGGGGTCCCCATGGGAAACCTCGGATTCACCGAAATCATGCTGATCATGGTCGTGGTCTTGCTGCTCTTCGGCGCCAAGCGGCTGCCGGAGGTGGGGGCCTCGATCGGGAAGGGAATCCGCGAGTTCAAGCGGAGCCTGACGGACACCCAGGAGGCGATCATGGGGGACGATGCCTCACGGAACCTGCCTCCGCGCCAGACGGATGCCACGACGCCGCCGGCCCAGTCCAGCGCCCCGCAGGGCGAGCCGAAGCGGCTGTCGCAGTAGCCGCCCTCCTCGCTACGCGCCCTGCGGTACCGGTCCCGTCTGCTGCTGCAGGACCTTCTTGCGGTCATCGACGATCTTGGCATTCTGACGCAACGCCTCCAGGTAGCTCCGCACCCGGTCCTGCTGCGCCAGCTGCACCATCTGGGCCCGGTACGTGCCGAGCTCCTTCACGAACGTGGCCGAGTCGGCCTTGGTGCGCTCCAGGACCTGCATAAAGTAGATGCCGTCCTTGGTGTCCAGCATGCCGCTCCGCTGTCCCACATCGAGGCCGAACGCCGTCCCGACGACGACCGGGTCCGTCACGGGCGGATTGACCCGCGAGAAAAGGCCGAACTCCTTGAACGGGAGCTTCATCGAGTCCGCCACCGCGCCGAGCTGGCCGCCCGCCTCGATGCGCGTCAGGTAGGCCTTCGCCACCTTCCGGCCCTCCTCGAGCTTCTTCTCTGTCCGTGCCTGGGCAGCAACCACCTGCCGAATTTGCCCCAGCGGTGGGACGCCCGCCGCCTGCGCGCTGTCTAGCCGGAAGACGTAGAACGCGAGCGAGGTCTCGATCACCCCGCTGGTGGCGCCCGGTTTGGCGGTCGAGGCCCACACACCCGCATCGGGCACCACCAGATTGCCGATCTGCACCTTGGTGCCCTCCTGTACCGGCGGCGTCCGACCGATCGGCAGCTTGAGCGCGCGGGCCACGGTATCGAGCGCCGCGGGATCGGCCTTCTCGGCGCCGAGCTTCTCGAGACTGTCGGCCTGGGCGTCGAGCAGGTCGCGGTGCGCGCCGGCGATCTCGATCGGAATCAGGATGTGACGGCCCTTGGCCTTCTCACCCTTGCGGCTGGTGATCTCGATCAGGTGGTAGCCGAACTGCGACAGCACCGGCGGCGACAGCGTCTTGAGCGGCAGCTTGAACGCGGCCGAGTCGAACGCGGCGTCCATGCTGCCGCGGGTCCACTCGCCGAGGTCGCCGCCCTGCATCGCGCTCGCGCTGTCCGCCGACTCGCGCTGCGCCACCTCGGCGAACGGCGCGCCCGCGACGATCTCGGCGCGGACCGAGTCGGCGCGGAGCCGCGCGGCCGCGCTATCGGCAGCGGTGGTGAGCCGGGGCAGGGCGACGAAGCTCATGAACGACGTCGCCGGGCGCTCGAAGTCGTCGAGGTGGGCCTTGTAGTAGGCGGTGATCTCGGCGTCGCTGAGCGCGACCGCGGAGTCCGGAATGATGTTGCGCGCGATGACCGCGGTCAGCCCGATCTTTACCTTCTCGTGCTCGTCGCGGAACTGCTCCCAGAGGGCGGCGTCGGAGAGGTAGATGTCGGCGGTGACGAGCCGGAGCAGCTTCGCGCGCTGCAGCTGCTCGCGATACTGCGACTCGAGCGAGGGCAGATACTGCTGGGCCACGCTCGACGTGAGCCAGCGCTGATACTTGCCCATGTCGAACTGGCTGTCGGTCTGGAATTCCGGGATCTTCTGGAACTCGGGGGGCGGGGAGTTCCGCATCGCTTCCACGATCTCGTCCTGGCTGACCGTGATGCCGCGCCGGCGATACTCCGACTCGAGCACGTTGTTCTGGACGAACTGCTCCCAGACCTCGTTCCGGATCTGCTCGTAGTCCTCGAGCCCGAGGGCCCCCGGCGCCTGCCGCTGGCGGGCGTCGATGTTCTGCTGCACCACCGTCTGGTAGGTGCGGGCATCAATGCTCTGGCCGTTGATCTTGCCGACCGTAGTCTTGGTCAGCAGACCGGTGTTGCCGGTGATGCCGCTGAGGTCGACCACCAGCCAGGCGAAGAACGTGAGGGCCACCACCACCATCAGCGGTTTGGCCGCGTTGCGGAAAGCTTGCATAGTCGAACCGAAACTCCCGACCTGTGGGGGGAACAAAAGAGTCCTAAGCTTAAGCCGATCAACACCGAACCTCAAGGCTGCGCAATGTTTAGCAGTTGACAGGCCGGGGGTGGCTCGCTACTCTCACGGAACTCACCACAACGACCGTCGCTCGCCCCTTTCCCCACGGACCTCGGACCTCGGATCCCGGACCCCGGATGGCACTTAGCGAGATCGAAAAGCTGGAGCGCCGGTACGCCGAAAACCCGCAGGGTCTGACGTTCGCGCCACTCGCGGAAGTGCACCGCAAGAACGGCGACGTGGCCCGGGCCCTCGACCTGCTCCGGCCCGGCCTCACCCTCCATCCCGACTACATCCCGGCCAGTATCGTGCTCGGCCGCTGCCACCTGGACCTCGGCGACCTGCCTGCCGCCGAGACGGCGTTCATGCACGTGCTCGGGCTCGACGGCGAAAACGTCATCGCGCTCAAGGCGCTGGCGGACATCACCGAGCGCCTGGTGCGGTTCGACGAAGCGGAGCGCTGGCTGCGGACGTTGCTCACGATCGACCGGAGCAACGACGAGGCCCGGGACCAGCTGGGGCGGGTGGAAACGGCGCGCCGGCAAGCTGAAGCCGGGTCGTCGGCCTCGCCCGACGCCGGGTCGTCGGCCTCGCCCGACGCCGGGTCGGCGATGGAGGAGCCGGAGGGTCTGGCCGCGGTCGCGGCGGAGACCGGGACCGAGCCGCCAGTCGGCCTCGAGGCCCCCGGGGACGGGAACCTCTCGACGGATCGCGCCGACGCACCCCCGACGAGCGCGCCGCCGCTGCCGGAGCGTCGCGACGCGATGCTGGGCTGGGTGTCCGAGTCGGACAGTACGCACGCCGAGGGGGCGGTGCCGCTGGCGCTGGAGGAGCTGGATTTGTCGGTCGAGTCCGGACCGCCGCCCGAGGGCATCCAGCTCGAAGAGCAGGTGTCACTCGAGGAGCCGGTGGAGCCGCTGGCCGGGATTGTGGGGCTGAGCGACTCGCAGCGCGACGGCCTGGATGCGATGGAGATCTCCGAAGAGTTTCGGGTGGAGACCGCGGAGGACATCGTCCTGCAGAGCAGTGGCGGGGACGAGTTCCAGGTCGCCAACGCCTCGGAGGAGCTGCTCACCCGCGACTTCGGCCCGAGCGATACGGCAGCGCCGACGCCGTCCGGCACGGGCCGCTCGCCGCTCGATGCGGACATTCCGCCGATCGAGGCCGAGACGCCTCCTGAGCCTGCGTCCGCTCCGGAGCCGGCGGTTGCCCGGGCCGAGCCGGTGCCCGAGCCGCCGGCGCCGTGGGCGTCTCCCATGGCCGAGCCGCCGCGACTGGTGGAGGCCGACCTCCTCGTCACCGAGTCGATGGCCGAGCTGTTGGCGCAGCAGGGCCATCCGGCGGAGGCCCTGACGGTCTACCGCCACCTCGAGAGCCGGAACGCCGCCGAGCCGCGGCTCGCGGAGAGGATCGCCGAGCTGGAGCGCGCGGCCGCTGCGCGCCCCGCGGCGCCCGAGCCCACGCCGGCCCCGGTCGCCGAGGCGCCCCGACCGGCCTACTCCGTACTGCAGACGCAGGGTCAGTCGGTGCAGGCATTTCTCCGCGGCGTGTTCGGCGCGCGGCTCGCGGCCGGGGCCGTTATCAGCCACGCAGAGCCCCCGCGGGCGGCGGCGGGGACCGTGCCCCCCGACGGCGCGCCCACCCGGCCCGCGCACGACAGCCTGTCGCTCAGCTCCGTCTTCGGCGAGGAGTCCACTCCCACGCCGCCGGCAGTTCCCGCGGCGGGCGGCGGTGGGCAGGGTGGCGTCTCGTTCGACGAATTCTTCGGCGCCCCCGGCGCCTCGACCACGCCGCGGGCACCGCGGGCTCCCGACTCCAAGAGCGACGATCTCGACCAGTTCCATGCCTGGCTTCAGAACCTGAAGCGCTGAATGCGGATCAGTGTCCTGAACGGCCCCAACCTGAACCTCCTGGGGCAGCGGGAGCCGGAGGTGTACGGCCGCACGACGCTGAACGAGATCGAGGCGATGGTCCGGGAGGCGGCGCGCGGCCACGGCGTCGAGATCGACTGGATCCAGACCAACCACGAAGGCGCGCTGGTGGACGCGGTGCAGGCCCTCAAGGGGCGCGCCGACGGCGCGCTGATCAACGCCGCCGCCCTCACGCACTCGAGCCTGGCGCTGCGTGACGCGCTCCTGGCCGTGCAGATCCCCTTCGTCGAGCTGCACCTCTCGAACATCTTCGCGCGCGAGCCGGCGCGGCGGCACTCCATGATCGCGGACCTGGCACTCGGGATGGTGACCGGGTTTGGCGCGCAGAGCTACCTGCTGGCCCTGCAGGCGCTGGTGGGCCGTCTGCGTGCCGCCTGACCGCCGGAGCGAGCGCCAGTCGGCTCTGCGGGAGGCGCTGGAGGCGGAGGGGCTGGACGCACTGCTCGTTACGCACCTCCCCAACATCAGGTACCTGACGGGCTTCAGCGGATCGGCGGCGCTGTTGCTGGTGCGTCCCGACGCGACCCTCTTGATCACCGACTTCCGCTACGCCGTGCAGGCGCCGAGCGAAGCCGGGACGTCGGCGACCGTGGAGGTCGATCAGCGGAGCGTGTGGGACCGGCTGGGACGGCTCCTGGCGGCGGACCCGCCGGAGCGCCTCGGGATCGAGGGCCAGGCGCTCTCCGTGGGGGATGCGGAGCGGGTGGGGGGCCTGACCCGAAGCCGGCTGGTGCCGACCGGCGAGCTGGTGGAGCGGCTCCGGGCCGTCAAATCGCCCGAGGAGGTGGCCGCCGTCCGCGGCGCGGCCGACCTGGCCCAGGCGGCGCTGGCCGAGACGCTGCCGGGCGTGCGCGCCGGGCAGCGCGAGCTCGAGATCGCGGCCGCGCTCGAGGCGGCGCTCCGCCGGCGGGGGAGCGAATGGCATCCGTTTCCGACGATCGTCGCCAGCGGGCCCCGGGCGGCCCTGCCGCATGCCCGAACGAGCCAGCGCGCGGTCCAGGCCGGCGAGTGGCTGCTGCTTGACTTCGGCGCGCAGGTGGACGGATACTGCGCCGATCTCACCCGCACCGTGGTGGTTGGGGCGCGCGCGGACGAGCGCCAGCGGACCATCTACGAGCTCGTCCGCGTCGCCCAGCGCCGGGCGCTCGAGCAGCTCCGCGCCGGGTTGACGGGGCGCGAGGGCGACGCGCTCGCCCGGGACGTCATCGCGGCGCGGGGGTTCGGCGAGGCGTTCGGGCACTCCCTAGGCCATGGGCTCGGGCTCGAGGTGCACGAGGCGCCGCGGCTCGCCCCGACCGCCGACGCGCCGCTCCCGCTCCACGCGGTGGTGACGGTCGAGCCGGGGATCTATCTTCCGGGCTGGGGCGGCGTCCGACTGGAGGACGACGTGCACCTGGGGCCCGACGGAGCCGAGCTGCTGTCGGACGGGCGGACCGAGCTGGTGGAGCTCGTCTAGCGACGGCGCGATGACCTGACGCATGCCCCCTTCGCTGCGCTCAGGGTGTCTCGAAGGGCCGCGTGGAGTCTCGGTGGCGACTACGGCAGATTTCAGGAACGGTCTCGTGCTCGAGATCGACGGCCACCTCTACCAGATGGTGTATTTTCAGCACGTCAAGCCGGGGAAGGGCGGGGCGTTCGTCCGGACCAAGCTCAAGAACATCCGGACCGGGGCGGTGCTCGATCGCACCTTCAACGCGGGCGAGCGGGTCGTCGACGCCCGGCTGCAGCGGCGACCCATCCAGTACTCGTACGTCGACGGCCACTTCTACCATTTCATGGACCAGCAGACCTTCGACGACATCATGCTGACGGAGGAGCTCATCGGCGCCGATCAGCTCAAGTATCTCAAGGAAGGCATGGAGTGCGAGGGCCTGGTCCACAACGACACGGTGATCCTCGTGGAGCTGCCGACCTTCGTCGAGCTCGCCGTGACCCGGACCGATCCGGGCGTCCGCGGCGACACCGCCACCGGCGCCACCAAACCGGCCACGCTGGAGACCGGCGCCACGGTGCAGGTCCCGCTCTTTATCGAGGAGGGGCAAGTGATCCGGGTCGACCGCCGCGAAGACAAGTACCTCACCCGCGTATGACGCCCCAGGAGATGAAGCAGCTCGCCGAGCTGCTGCAGAACGTCCCGGGGATCAAGTCGATCGAGCTGGAGGACGTCCAGGGGTTGGCGCAGCTGCTGCGCGACTCGCCCGAGATCGGGTCGATCGAGGTGAAGGGGCTGTTCGGCACCAAGGTGGTGATCACGCGCACCGGGAGCGGCGGCCCCACCTTCATGACCGCGCCGCCCGCGTATCACGCGCCCGCGCCGGCATCGGCGGGCGGTGGCCCGGCCGCCGCGGCCGAGGGCGAGCCGCCGCGGCCGTCCACGCTCAAGGACATCAAGTCCCCGATGGTGGGCACGTTCTACAAGTCGCCCGAGCCCGGCGCCGACGCCTACGTCAAGGTGGGCACGCGCGTCACGTCGGGGCAGACCGTGTGCATCATCGAGGCGATGAAGATCATGAACGAGATCGAGGCCGAGATCGCCGGCGTCGTGCGCGAGATCATGGTGGATGACGCGCAGCCCGTGGAGTTCGGCCAGGTCCTCTTCCGGGTGGATCCCCATGGCTGAGTCGCCATCTCCGAGCCCGGCTACCGCCGCGGGCTCGCCCGTCTCGACGTTCAACTTCAAGCAGACCATCGCCCAGATGGTGCAGCGGAACGCCTCCGACCTCCTGCTCAAGGTCGGCCGCCCGCCCACGATCCGGCTCAACGGCGAGCTCGCAGCCGCTCGAGATGCCGCCGGTCAAGCCCGAAGACGTGAAGATGCTGGCCGAGCAGGTCATGACCCCGCGCCAGGTCAAGGAGTTCGCCGAGAAGAAGGAGGCGGATTTCGCGATCGGCGTGCCCGGGGTGGGCCGCTTCCGCACCAACATCTACCAGCAGCGCGGCACGCTCGCGTTCGCCTTCCGGGCGATTCCGTACGAGGTGAAGACGATCGCCGAGCTGCACCTCCCCGAGGTGCTCGAGGAGATCGCGCTCAAGCCCCGCGGGCTGATCCTGGTCACCGGCATCACCGGGTCGGGCAAGTCCACCGCCCTGGCCTCGATGATCAACCACGTGAACCAGAACCGGCGGGTCAATGTCATCACCATCGAGGACCCGATCGAGTTCCTGCACCGGGACGTGATGGCGAACATCTCCCAGCGCGAGGTGGGGAGCGACACGCTCTCCTTCGCCTCGGCGCTGCGCCACGTGCTGCGGCAGGACCCCGACGTCATCCTGGTCGGCGAGATCCGCGACATGGAGACGCTCGACACCGCGCTCAAGGCGGCCGACACCGGCCACCTCGTCTTCAGCACGCTGCACACCACCGACGCCACCCAGACCCTCAACCGGATCATCTCGTTCTATCCGCCGTACCAGCACCAGGAGATCCGGATGCTGCTCGCCACCGCGCTCCAGGCCGTGGTGTCGCTCCGGCTGGTGCCCCGGGCCGACGGCCGGGGCCGGGTGCCGGCGGCCGAGGTGCTGGTCAACACGGCGGCGGTCGCGGACAACATCCGGGACATCGAGCAGGCGCTCAACATCCCCGACCTCATCGCCGAGGGCACGGTCTCCTACGGCATGCAGTCGTTCGACCAGTCGCTGATGAAGTGGTTCAAGGACGGCCTGATCTCGTACGAGAGCGCGCTGTTCTACTCGACCAACCCGAGCGAGTTCGCGCTGCGGGTCTCGGGCGTCGACTCGGCGTCGGACCGCACGTTCACCGAGATCACGGGAGACCCGTCCACCCCGCGCGCCATGGACCTGACGCCCTGAGGCCCGGAGCCGGGTGTGTTTAAGAAGGTCCTGATCGCCAACCGCGGGGAGATCGCCCTGCGGGTGATCCGCGCATGCCGCGAGCTTGGGGATCGAGACGGTGGCCGTCTACTCCGAGGCGGACCGCGAGTCGCTCCACGTCCGCTTCGCGGACGACGACGTGTGCATCGGCCCGCCGTCCAGCCGCCAGTCGTATCTCAAGATCCCCAATATCATCGCCGCGGCCGAGATCACCGGCGCCGACGCGATCCATCCCGGCTACGGCTTTCTGGCCGAGAACGCCGAATTCGCCGACATCTGCAAGGCGTCGAACATCACGTTCATCGGCCCGACCGGCGACCAGATCCGGCAGATGGGCGACAAGGCCACCGCCCGCCGGCTCGCGGCCGAGGCCGGAGTGCCGACGGTCCCGGGGTCGCCGGGGACGATCGAGGATCCGGACGAGGCGCTGGCGTTCGCCGAGTCGATCGGCTTCCCGGTGATCATCAAGGCCACGGCGGGCGGGGGCGGCAAGGGGATGCGGATCGTGGCCGAGGCGGAACAGTTCTCGCAGCTCTTCGGCCTGGCGCAGAACGAGGCGCTGGCGGCGTTCAGCAACGGGGCGGTCTACGTCGAGAAGTACATCCAGCATCCGCGGCACGTCGAGATTCAGGTGATGGGCGACAACTTCGGCAAGGTCGTCCACCTCGGCGAGCGCGACTGCTCGGTGCAGCGGCGCCACCAGAAGCTGATCGAGGAGAGCCCGAGCCCGGCGCTGACGGCCGAGCTGCGGGACCGGATGGGCCAGGCGGCGGTGGCCCTGGCATCGAACATCGGCTACGCCGGGGCCGGCACGATCGAGTTCCTGCTCGATACCGACGGCTCGTTCTACTTCATGGAGATGAACACCCGGATCCAGGTGGAGCATCCCGTCACCGAGATGGTGACGGGCTTCGACCTGGTGAAGGAGCAGATCCGGGTGGCCGCCGGCGAGCCGATCAGCTTCATGGGCGACGGGCGCCGGCTGCGCGGGCACGCGATCGAGTGCCGGATCAACGCGGAGGATCCCGTATCGGAACTTCCAGCCGTGCCCCGGGCTCATCACGGCCTATCATCCGCCGGGCGGCCCCGGCGTGCGGGTCGACACCCACGTCTACGCCGGCTACACGGTGCCGCCGTACTACGACTCGCTGCTGGCCAAGGTGATCGTGCACGGCAACGACCGCGAGGAGGCGCTGACCCGGATGGGCCAGGCGCTCGACAGCTTCATCCTCGAGGGCGTCACGACGACGATCCCGTTTCTCGCGCGCGTCATCCGGCACCCGGACTTCGTCGCGAGCAACATCGACACGCGGTTCCTCGAGCGGGAGTCGCAGCTCCTCCGCCCCGAAGCATGAGGCTGCACGTCGTCTTCGCGCCCGGCGGCCTGCTGCCCGCGGACGTCCAGGGCCGCACGGTCTTCGTGATCGACATCCTCCGGGCGACTACCTCGATGTGCGCGGCGCTGCATCACGGCGCCAAGGCCATCATTCCCGTGGCCTCGACCGAGGAGGCGCTCCGGCTGGCCCAGACCATCGGCAGCGCCGACGTGCTGCTGGCGGGTGAGAAGGAGTGCGTCCGCATCCCCGGCTTCCACCTGGGCAACAGCCCGCTCGAGATGACCGAGAGCGCCGTCCGCGGCAAGACCCTGATCGTCACGACGACCAACGGCACCAAGGCGCTGCTCGCGGCGCAGGGGGCGGCGGCGGTCTACGCCACCGGAGCCGCCAACCTCACGGTCGCCGCCGAGAAGGCGCGCGAAGTGATCGAGAAAGACGGCCGCGCGCTGGTGGTCTGCGCGGGGCGGGACGGCGCGTTTTCGCTGGACGACGCCTATTGCGCCGGCCGGCTCGTCGCCGAGGCGCTCGGCGACCGCAAAGCCCGGCGCGGCCTGAACGACGCGGCCATCGCGAGCCTCGACCTGGTCCGCCGCTACGGCGACCGCTGGGAGCGCCCGCTCCGCTACAGCCGCGCGGGCCGGGAGCTCATCCGCCTGGGCTTCCGGGACGACGTGCTCGACGCCGCCCGACTCGACGCGTACCCCGTGCTGGCGCATTTTCACGACCGTCGGGTGACGCTCGCAGCCGTGCCGGTATGAGCTCGGACTCGCGCCAGCGGCTGGGCGCGATCACCGCCCTCGTCGCCGGCCTGTTCGTCGGCCTGACGCTCCTGCCGTTCCCCGTCACCGGGCCAATCGGGCACTCGCTGGGCCAGGCGCTCTGGCGCGTGCTGGGTGCCGGCGCGCTGGGTATCCCGCTCCTCGGCATCGGGCTCGCCCTGGCCGGCTTCGAGCGACTGGGCACGCTGGACATGAAGCGCTCGGCGTTTCTCATCGTCGGGCTCAGCGTGCTGCTCCCCTACCTCGCCGGCGTGCTGTTCCACGTCACCGTGGCCGACCTCGACACCGACCGCTTCCTGGGCCGGATGGTGGGCGTCGTGCCGGGCTTCTTCGCGGTCCAGATCCCCAAGGGCATCGGCGTGGCCGGCGCGGTGCTGGCGGGCTTCCTGGCGCTCTGCGCGCTCACGCTGGCGACGTTCGCCTGGCACCCGCTCCATCGGCTCGAGCGGCAGCCGGAGGAGGCGCTCCCGCTCAAGGGTGACGCGCTCAAGGCCGACGCGGCGAAAGGCGACCGCGCGGAGAGCCGGCGGAAGGCCGCCAAGGAGTCGCCCGAGCCGCCGCCAGAGGAGGCGGCCAAGCCCCGGGACGATGCCAGGACGGCCAAGACGGACAAGGCCGAGGCCAAGGCTGACGCCAAGGCCGGGAAGACGCGCCCGCCCCGGAAGCCCGAGCCCCGGCGGGCGCCCGGCGAGCGGGACCTCGGCCCCGTGTGGGACGTGGACCTGCTCGAGGCGCCGCGCACCAAGGGCATCGACGTCAGCGAGGGCGAGCTCAACGCGCTCCAGGAGCGACTCGAGGAGACGCTGGCCGAGTTCAAGGTCGAAGGCGACGTAGCCGGCCGCACCACCGGCCCGGTGGTGACCCAGTACGGCGTCCGCCTCCGGCCGGGCGTCAAGATGAACCGGCTGGTCAACCTGGCCGACGACCTCGCGCTCAAGATGAGCGCACGGTCGATCCGCGTGGCCCGCATTCCCGGCCGGGACATGGTGGGCGTCGAGGTGCCCAATCCGAAGGCGCGCGTCGTGGTGCTGCGCGAGCTGCTGGAGGACGAGCAGTGGTCGGCGGAGGACCGGCTGCTGCCGGTGGCGCTGGGGCTCGATCTCGAGGGACGGGCGGTCATCGCGGACCTGGCGAAGATGCCGCACCTGCTCATCGCGGGTGCCACCGGCACCGGCAAGTCGGTCGGCATCAACGCGATCATCACCTCGCTCATCTACCACTACCAGCACAAGGAGGACCTCCGCCTCCTGATGATCGACCCGAAGATGGTCGAGCTGTCCATGTACAAGGACCTGCCCCATCTCCGGCACCCGGTGGTCACCAACAACAAGGAGGCGGCCCGGGTCCTCAAGTGGGCCGTCGGCGAGATGGAGCGGCGCTACGCCCTGCTCGAGGCCAACGGCGCCCGCAACCTGAGCGACTTCAACCGCAAGGTGCTCGACGGCAAGTCGCTCAAGAATCCAGCGGTGCGGCGCGCCACGCTGACCGACATCGCCGCCGAGGCGCCCGACACCCCGCCGCCGCCGCCCGAGCTCGAGGCGTACACGGAGGGCAAGCTGCCGCTCATCGTGGTGGTGGTGGACGAGCTCGCGGACCTGATGATGACGGTACAGGCGGAGGTCGAGACGCCGCTCGCCCGCCTGGCCCAGAAGGCTCGCGCCGTGGGCCTCCATCTCATCCTGGCCACGCAGCGCCCGTCGGTGAACGTCATCACCGGCCTCATCAAGGCCAACTTCCCGAGCCGGATCGCCTTCCGGGTGGCGTCGAAGGTGGACAGCCGGACGATCCTCGACGGAAACGGCTCGGAGGCCCTGCTCGGCAAGGGCGACATGCTGTTCCTCGAGCCGGGGAAGAGCGAACCGATGCGGCTCCAGGGCGCCTACATCGCGACCGAGGAGAGCGAGAAGATCATGGAGCGCTACCGCCAGTGGAAGGTGGAGCGCGAGCAGCGCGGCATGGTCGAGGGGGCGGAGAGCAACATCCTCGACGAGGTGCCGGACGGCGAGGGCGGCGAGGGCAGCGGCGAGGGCGGGGCCGAGGCGGGTGAACGCGATGCGCAGTTCAAGGACGCGGCGATTGCCTGCGTGCAGAACCAGGGCGGGTCCACCTCGCTGCTGCAGCGGAAGCTGGGCATCGGCTACGGACGGGCCGCGCGGATCATGGACCAGCTCGAGGAAGCCGGGATCCTAGGGCCGGCCAACGGGAGCAAGCCGCGGGACGTCCGGATCGGGATCGATCAGATCGACGAGTACTGCAACTAGCGCGAGGGCGAAGCGAACGCAGGGCAGGGACAGGGGCGCGCCGCCGGCGCGCCCCTGTCGCGTTTCGAGGCTGATTTCGTGCTCCGTCCCGGCGATTTCGAGCACCCGCTCCCGCCGGAATGGTGTCGGTGCTCCTCGCGCCAAGCCCTACGTTGCGCCATGCCGACGAAGCGTGCCTTCGTACCGACCGCGCTATGGGCCGATCCGCGACAGCGTCGCGGCCTGTGGGGCGAGCGGGTCGCGATGGCGTATCTCACGAGCTGTGGCTGGCTCATCGAGGCACATCGGTTCCGCTGGGGCCGGCACGACCTCGATCTCGTGGCGCGCCGCGGGCCGCTGGTCGCGTTCGTCGAGGTGAAGACGCGGAGCAGCGGCGGGTTCGGGGCGCCGATCGAGAGTGTGGGTCCGAGGAAGCGGCGCACGCTCGCCCGGGCGGCGGAATGCTGGCGGCTTCGGCATGGCCGGGCCGGGGAGGTCTACCGTTTCGACGTGATCGCGGTCCGGGTGGAGCGGAGCGGGCGGTATGGGGTGGAGCACACGGCCGATGCCTGGCGGGTGGAGCGGTAGTCAGAAATGACTCGAAATCAGTCACCGATGGAGTATTGATTCGGTCAGTGTTCGGTGTTATGTTGGTTCCCAGCTACCTGAGTGTAGCAAAATCAGCCACACCAATACATCAGAGGATTCAAATGGCCGCAGAAGAAACCCGGCTCGAAGCCGACCGCCGGAAGGCCCTCGGGCTCGCCATCTCCCAGATCGAGAAGAGCTGCGGCAAGGGCTCCATCATGCGGATGGGCAGCGAGCGGCCCGGGTCAAGGTCGACGGCCATTCCCACCGGCGCGATCAACCTCGACGCCGCCATCGGCATCGGCGGCATTCCGCGCGGCCGGATCACCGAGATCTACGGCCCCGAGTCGAGCGGCAAGACCACGCTCTGCCTGCACGTCGTCGCCAACGCCCAGAAGGCCGGCGGCGTCGCCGCCTTCATCGACGCCGAGCACGCGCTCGACATCGAGTACGCCAAGAAGCTGGGCGTCGACATCGAGAACCTCCTCGTCTCGCAGCCCGACACCGGCGAGCAGGCGCTCGAGATCTGCGAGATCCTCGTGCGCTCCGGCGCGGTGGACATCGTCGTCATCGACTCGGTCGCGGCGCTCGTGCCCAAGGCCGAGATCGAGGGCGACATGGGCGACAGCGCACGTCGGCCTCCAGGCGCGGCTCATGAGCCAGGCGCTCCGGAAGCTCACCGGCGCCATCGCCCGCTCCAAGACGTCCGTGATCTTCATCAACCAGCTGCGCGAGAAGATCGGCGTGATGTTCGGCAATCCCGAGACGACCACCGGCGGCAAGGCGCTCAAGTTCTACGCCTCGGTCCGGCTCGACATCCGCCGCATCGGGCCGGTGAAGGAGCAAGGAGGACGTCGTCGGCTCGCACGTGCGCGTGAAGGTGGTCAAGAACAAGGTCGCGCCGCCGTTCAAGCAGGCCGAGTTCGACATCATGTACGCCGAGGGCATCAGCCACACCTCGCTGCTGGTCGACATCGCCGCCGAGGCCGGCATCATCGACAAGTCGGGCGCCTGGTACAGCTACGGCGACCAGCGGATCGGCCAGGGCCGCGAGAACGCCAAGATGTTCCTCAAGGACAACCCGGCGCTGATGGCCGAGGTCGAGGAGAAGGTGAAGGAGCTCCTCGGCATGCACGCCCCCGTGGGCGCCGGCGCCGCCGCGGACGACGACGAGTGAGCCTGCCGCTCCTCACCGCGCTCGAGCCGGATCCCCGCCGCCCCGGCACGCTTCGGGTCGAGGTGGACGGGGTCCGGTTCGGCGCGGTGCCCGAGACACTGGCACAGACGGCCGGGCTGGCGGTCGGCCGACCCGTGGATGCCGAGCTGCACGAGCGGCTCACCGCGGCGGCCGACGCTGAGGGCGCGTTCCGGACGCTCCTCCGTGCACTAGAGCGCCGATCCTTCGCGCGGGTCGATCTGGCGCGACGGCTGATCCGGAAGGGCCATCCGCGACCGGCCGTGGACGCCGCGCTCGAGCGTGCCGCCGGGCTCGGCCTGCTCGACGACGCGGCGTTCGCCCGGAACTACGTGCAGACGCGGGCGGCGCGGGGCCGCGGCCCCGCCCGCATCACGCGCGACCTCATGGCGATGGGCGTGGAGCGGGGCAACATCGACAGCGCGCTCGCCGCCGAGTGGCCCGAGGGAAGCGACCGGACACGGATGCCGTCGGCGCTGGCGGCGAAGCGGGCGGCCCAGCTGGGCGATCTCCCGCGGCCGGTCAAGCGCCGGCGAGTTTTGGCGTATCTGGCACGCCGCGGCTTTGCGGGACGGGACATCTCCGAACTGGTGGCCCGAGTGGTCCACTGACCTCGGCCGGGCGCCGGCGCGGGCCACCGGCGGCGGAGTGCCGCCCATGGCCCCTAAGTGCGGGCGTCCCTATATTTTCCCCCCATGCAGTCCTCCCAGATTCGACGGCTGTTTCTCGACTATTTCGTCGCCCAGGGGCACCGAGAGGTGCCTTCTTCGTCATTGGTCCCCGCCGATGACCCGACGCTCCTGTTCACCAATGCCGGCATGGTGCAGTTCAAGCGCACCTTCCTGGGTCAGGAGCGCCGCGACTACGTCCGTGCGACGACCTGCCAGAAATGCGTCCGGGCGGGCGGCAAGCACAACGACCTCGAGCAGGTGGGCCACACCAAGCGGCACCACACCTTCTTCGAGATGCTGGGGAACTTCTCGTTCGGCGACTACTTCAAGCGGGACGCCATCGCGTTCGCGTGGGAGTTCGTGACCAGCCCCCAGTATCTCGGCATCCCGGCGGACCGGCTGCGCGTGACGGTGCACCACACCGACAGCGAGGCGCGCGGCTTTTGGCGCGAGCTGTCGGGGCTGCCCGACCACCGGATCTACGGGCTGGGAGACAAGGACAACTTCTGGCAGATGGGCGACACCGGCCCCTGCGGCCCCTGCACCGAGATCTACGTGGATCTCGAGTGGCGGCCGGGCACCGTGCCCGCCGAGATCCCTCAGGCCGAGTTCGAAGAGCTCGCCGAGGCGGGGCGGTTCCTCGAGATCTGGAACCTGGTGTTCATGCAGTTCGACCGCTCGGCCGACGGCACCTTGACGCCGTTGCCGAAGCCCTCGGTGGACACGGGCGCGGGGCTCGAGCGCATTGCCGCGGTGCTGCAGGGCGAGGACGACAACTTCCACACCGACGCGTTCCAGCCGCTGATCGACCGGGTAGGCGAGCTGGTGGGGCGCCCGTACGACCGCGATGCCGCCGAGCGCGCATCGTACCGGGTGCTGGCGGACCATGCCCGCGCGGTCAGCTTCCTCCTGGCCGACGGCGTCTACCCCGGCAACGAGGGCCGCGGCTACGTGCTCCGGCGCATCCTCCGCCGTGCCGTCCGCCACGCCTGGCTCCTCGGCCGGCGCACACCGACACTGGCCCCGCTGACCGAAGTGGTCGTGGCACAGATGGGCGACGTCTATCCCGAGCTCGCTGCCAAGGCCGGATACATCCGCGAGGTCACCGAGAACGAGGAGCACCGGTTCCTCGAGACCATCGAGGGCGGTCTCCGGCGGCTGGAGGAGATCTTCGCGTCGGGGTCGCGCGTGATCCCCGGCGAGGAGGCGTTCAAGCTCTACGATACCTTCGGCTTTCCGATCGACCTCACGGCCATCATCGCCGAGGAACGGGGGGTCGCGGTCGACACGGCAGGCTTCGACCGCGCCTACAAGGAGCAGCAGGAGCGCTCGCGCGCCGCGCGGACCAGCGGCAAGACGGCCGTCGAGGCGCCGTCGGTCCACACCGCCCAGACCGGCAAGTGGCGCAGCGTCAAGCGCGGCAAGCAGAAGTTCGTCGGGTACCAGACCACGGAGTCCGACACCGACATCCTCGCGTTCCGCCAGGAGGGCCCGCGCGTGGATCTCGTCCTGCGCGAGAATCCGTTCTACGCCGAGTCGGGCGGGCAGGTGAGCGACGTCGGGGGCGTTGCTTCCGCCGGCTGGTCGCTGCCGGTCGACACGGTGCGGAAGGACCCGAAGGGCACGGTGGTGAGCGGCACCTTCGGCGACACGTTCGAGCCGGACACCGTCCGCGCCGCCGTGGACGCACCCCGGCGCCACGACATCGAGCGGAACCACAGCGCCACGCACCTGGTGCATTACGCGCTCCGGAAGCACCTCGGCACGCACGTGCGGCAGCAGGGATCGCTGGTGCAGCCCGACCGGCTGCGGTTCGACTTTTCCCATCATGGTCCGATCGACGCGGAGACCCTGCACGCCATCGAGCAGGAGGTCAACGGGCTGGTGCTGGCCAACGAGCCGGTCGTCACCCGCGAAATGGCCTACCCCGACGCGCTCGCGCTCGGCGCCATGGCGTTCTTCAGCGAGAAGTACGGCGACCGGGTGCGGGTGGTGCAGATGGGGCCCTCGATCGAGCTGTGCGGCGGGACGCACGTCCGCACGACAGGCCAGGTGGGCACCTTCCGCGTCTCCGGGCAGAGCGGCGTGGCCGCGGGTGTGCGCCGGATCGAGGCGCTCACGGGCACCGGCGCGCTCCGGGCCGTGCGCGAGCTGGAGCTCCGTCTGGCGCAGGTGGCCGATGCCCTCAAGGCGCAACCCGACCACGTGGTCCGGCGCGTGGAGCAGCTGCTCGAGGAGCGTCAGCGGCTCGAGGTCCGCCTGGCCGAGGCCCTCCGGTCGGGCGGCGGCGGCGCCATCGCGGGCGACACGCTCGACGTCAACGGCGTGCAGGTGACGATCGCCGAGATCGCCACGGACGACCGGGACGAGGTGGGGCAGATCGCCGACCGCTTCCGCGAAGGCAAGCGGAATGCGGTGCTCGTGCTCTTCAGCAGCGCCGGGCGCGGTGCGATCCACGTGACGCTGACGGACGATCTGGTGGTGTCCGGGCGCAAGGCGGGGGATCTCGTCAATCGGATCGCGGCGCTCAGCGGGGGGAAGGGCGGTGGAAGGCCGCACTTCGCCTCCGCCGGCGCCGGCGATCCGGCCAAGCTCTCCGCGGCCCGGGCGGCCACGCCGGCCCTGGTGGCGGAGTGGTTGAACGGGAAGCACGGCGGTTGAGCGCACTGACGGCGTGGCTCGAGCGGCACACGGCGGCGGCGCCCCCGGCGCTCCGCGACCGGGTGCGCGAGCACGCGCTGGCGCGGCCCGGCAACCAGGCCGCGCCGGCGACGCTGGCGCTGGCGGGGCGGGAAGCGCTGGAGCAGGTGGTGTCCCACCCAGGCGACCGCTCGGTGGCACTCGATCTCCTGGCCGCCGATGCACTCATCACCCTGGCGCTGCTGGCCCAGGCCCAGGAGGCGCCCGGGGACCTGGGCGCCTTTGCCGCGTCCATCCTTCAGGCCGTCCGGCCGGACTCGTGATCGACCTCCATTCCCATCTCCTGCCCGGCGTGGACGACGGCTCGCGAACGGTGGAGCAGTCCGTGGGCGTGCTGCGGCGAATGGCGGAGCGCGGGATCACCGACGTGTGTCTCACGCCGCACGTCCGCGCACAGGAGGCCGCGACCGCGCCGCCGGAGCGGCACGACACCGCCTTCGCCGCCCTCCTTTCGGACGCCCCCGACTTGCCCCGGCTGCATCGCGGCGCCGAAGTGATGCTCGATCGTCCGCTCCCGCTGGGTGGGGACCGCATGCGCCGGATCACGTTGGGAGGGACCCGATACCTCCTGGTCGAGTTTCCGCGGCTGGTCTCGGCCGACGCGGTGATGAACGCCTTGAGCCGCGTCCAGGAGGCGGGGCTCACGTCGGTGTTGGCGCATCCCGAGCGCTACAGCTGTTGCTCGGTCGAGAACGTGGCCTTCTGGCGCGGCCTCGGCGCCCGGATGCAGGTGGATGCGACGACGCTGCACTCGCCCCAGGCCCGGGGCCAGCGCGCGCGCCAACTGGTGGCGGCCGGGCTGGCCGACATACTGGCGGGGGACAACCACGGCGATGAGCGCACCGTGGCCGGCGGCGCCGACTTCCTCCGGGCGCAGGACGGCGAGGAGCACGCCGAGCTGCTGACGGTGCAGAACCCGGCCGCGATCCTGCGCGATGAGCCGCTGGCCGACGTGCCGCCGCTCGTCATCCGACGCACGTGGATGCAGCGCCTGCGCCACCTGCTCGGCGGTGAGACATGAGTAGCGCCCACGTCGAGGCGGGCCTCGACCGGTTGGCCGCGCTGGCCGGCGCGTGCAAGGCCCTCGCGCCCCAGGTGGCGCGGATCGCCGAGCGGTACGCGGCGGTGCTGCGGGGGGAGGCACGCTGTTCTTCTGCGGCAACGGCGGCAGCGCGGCCGATGCCCAGCACGTGGCCACCGAGTACGTGGTGCGATACGCCACGAGCCGGCGCGCGCTGGCCGCCGTGGCGCTCACGACCGACACCTCCCTGCTCACGGCCGCCGGGAACGACCTCGGATTCGAGCAGATCTTTGCCCGCCAGGTCGAGGCACTCTGCCGCCCCGGGGACCTGCTGGTGCTGCACAGCACCAGCGGCCGAAGCCCCAATCTGATCGCGGCCGCCCGTGCCGCCCGGACCCGTGGCGCTCGGACCGTGGCCTTTCTGGGCCGGGGCGGTGGCCTCCTCGCCGGCGAGGTGGACGAATCGCTCGTGGTGCCGGCCGACGATACCGCGCAGATCCAGGTGCTCCACCTCGCGCTCGAGCACCTCGTGGTCGAGATGGTCGAGTCGGCGTTGCTCGCCGCGGAATGAGCGGTCTCCGGGCGGGTGCACGATGATCTCGCTGGCGGGGCGGACGGCGCTCGTCACCGGCGGCAGCCGCGGGATCGGACGCGCGACCGCGCTGCTGCTCGCCCGGGCGGGCGCCGACGTCGGCCTGACGTACCACGCGCGCGCCGCGGAGGCCGACGCGGTGGCGGCCGAGATCCGGTCTCTCGGCCGGCGGGCGTTCACCGTCGGCGGCGACCTGGCCGACCCCGGCGTAGTCGACCGGATGACCGAGGTCGTGGGGAGCACCTTCGGCCGGCTCGACTGCTTCGTGGCCAATGCGGGGATCTGGCCGCCGGACGAGGTGCCGCTCGGCCGGCTCCCCGCCGACCGCTGGCGGGCCACGGTGGCGGCCAACCTCGATGCCGTGTTCCTCAGCACGAAGGCCGCGCTCGGCCTGATGGGTCCGGGCGGGCGCGTGGTGATCGTGTCCAGCACGGCGGGGCAGCGCGGCGAAGCGTTCCACAGCGACTACGCCGCCACCAAGGGCGCGGTCATCGCGCTCACCAAGTCCCTCGCCATCGAGTACGCCCCCGACATCCTGGTGAACTGCGTGGCGCCAGGCTGGGTAGACACCGAGATGTGCACGCCTGCGTTCGCGGACGGCGGCCGGGCTCGCGTCGAGGCGACCATCCCGCTGCGGCGGGTGCCGCCGCCGGAGGACATCGCGGGACCGATTCTCTTCCTGTGCAGCGACCTCGCGCGCCACATGACCGGCGAGGTCGTCAATGTGAACGGCGGCAGCGTGCTGTGCGGCTGACTCCGGTGCCCCCCGCCACGCTCCCCCCGAGCGGCCCGCGATGATCCATCTCCTGTTCACCGGCGGCACCATCTCCATGCACCGGGATCCGGCGGCCGGCGGCAACGTGCCGGCCCACAGCGGCGAGGCGCTGGTGGCGCTCGTGCCGGGGCTCGAGGCGATCACGCCGTACCGGATCGAGAACTGGGCCAAGCTGCCGGCATGCCATCTCGGACCGGACAAGCTCTGGGCGCTCCGCGAGCGAGTCGGTGAGATCGCCCGGAGCGGCGAGGTCACGGGGATCGTCGTGACGCACGGGACGGACACGATCGAAGAGACCGCCTACCTCCTCGCGCGCACGCTGCCTCCGACCGTGCCGGTCGTCATCACCGGCGCCATGCTGACATCGAGCGACGCGGAGTGGGACGGCCCCCGGAACCTGCGCGACGCGGCGCGGGTCGCGGTGACGGCGGCGAGCGCGGGCCGCGGCGCGATGGTCGTCTTCCACGGCGAGATCCTCGCCGGCGAGACCGCGGTGAAGACGCACGCCACCGATGTGGCGGCCTTTTCCGCGCCCCATGCGAGGGCCCTCGGGCGTGTGGTGGACGGCCGGGTGGCGTACGACCCGCCGCCCGGCCCGCGTCCCGCGCCGGTCCACCCGGATGGGCTGCGTGCACGGGTGGCGCTCATCCCGGTCGTCGTGGGCGACGACGGCACGATGCTCGACCTGGCGCGACCGGAGCACGACGGCGTCGTGGTCGTGGCGTTCGGCAGCGGCAACATGCCTCCCGGCGCCGTGCCGGCGGTGCGTCGCTGGCTGGACGAGGGGAAGCCAGTCGTGCTGGCGACCCGGTGCCATCTCGGCGAGGTGACGCCCATCTACGCCTTCGAGGGTGGCGGTGCCCGCACCGTGGCCATGGGCGCGATTGCGGCCGGCCCGCGCTCCCCCTCGCAGGCACGGCTGGAGCTGGCGCTGGCGCTGTCCGCCGGCGTCGCCTACGGGCGGGGATGAGCACGCCCGTCGCCCCGGCGATTCCGGACGAGGTGCTGGAGATCGCGCGCACGCTCGAGGCGGCCGGCCACGAGGCCTGGTGCGTGGGCGGTGCCCTGCGCGACGCGCTCCTCGGCCATCCCCACTCGGACTACGACTTCGCCACGTCGGCCACGCCCGCCCAGGTGACGGCGCTCTTCCGGCGGACGGCACCGGTCGGGGAGAAGTACGGCACGGTAGGCGTGCTCGACGGGCACCGGGTCCTGCACGAGGTGACCACCTTCCGCCGCGACGTCGCCACCGACGGGCGCCATGCGGTCGTGGCCTACGGGGTGTCGCTCGAGGAGGATCTGGCCCGCCGGGACTTCACCATCAACGCGATCGCCTACCATCCGCTGCGCGGCGAGTGGCGCGACCCGTTCGGCGGGAGAGAGGATCTCGCCCGCCGTCTCATCCGGGCCGTGGGCGAGCCCTCCGAGCGCTTCCGCGAGGACTATCTCCGCATCCTGCGCGGTCTGCGCTTCGCCGCGCGGCTCGGCTTCACGATGGAGCCGGCCACCTGGGACGCGGCAGTGGCCGCCGCCCCGGGCCTCGGCCAGCTCTCGGCGGAGCGGGTGCGTGACGAATGGTTCAAGGGGCTCCGCACGGCGCGCTCGCCCGCGGAGCTGGTGGATCTCTGGCTCCGGGTCGGGGCCGCGGAGCGGTGGATTCCCGAGCTGGCGTCGGTGCCCCCGGAGCGGCTGGCGCGCGCGAGCGACCTCCCCGCTGACCGGCGCGATCCGGTGCTCCTCACCATGCTCCTGCTGGGCGACGCGACGCCGGTGCTCCGTCGGCTCAAGGCATCGAAGGCAGAGATCGATCGCGCGGCCGCCGTGGCGCGCGGTCCCGCCGCGCCGGCGGGTCCCGATGACCGCGCCGTCCGCCGCTGGCTCGCTGCCGTGGGCCGCGCCGCGGACGACCTGCTCGCGCTCGAGGCGCATCGCACGGGGGCCGACGCGCCGTGGGCCGCCGCGGCGGGCGACATTCGCGCGCGCCGCGAGCCGCTCACCCGCGGCGACCTGGCGGTCTCCGGCGCGGATCTCCAGGCGCTGGGCGCCGAGGGGCCTCGGATCGGCGAGCTGCTGGCCGTCCTGCTCGACCGGGTGCTCGACGACCCGAGCCGCAACGACCGCGCGACCCTGCTGGCGCTGGCCCGGGAGCTCCTGTGAATCCGATCGGCTTCGCCGTCGCGGCCGCGCTGGGAAATGTCGTGGGCGCGCTGGCCGTGGTGCGGCACGAGCAGCGGAGCCTCCGGTTCATCGACGCGTGCCTGGCGTTCGGGGCCGGCTTCATGCTGGCGGTCGCTGTCCTCGGCGTCCTGCCCGAGGTGCTGCGCGACTCGGCCGATGCGGCGATCTACGTGCTGTTCGGCTATCTCGCCGTGCACCTGGCCCAGCACGTCGTCACCCCGCACTTCCACTTCGGGGTGGAGACCCACCGCGTGAGCCCATCCGCGGGCATCTCGGCGCTGCTGGGCCTTACGCTCCACACCTTCTTCGACGGCGTGGCGATCGCGAGCGGCTTTCTGGTCTCGGGTCAGCTGGGCGTGCTGCTCTTCCTCGCGGTCCTGCTCCACAAGCT
Organism: uncultured Gemmatimonadales bacterium; assembly: GCA_963840215.1. Lineage (GTDB taxonomy): Bacteria > Gemmatimonadota > Gemmatimonadetes > Gemmatimonadales > GWC2-71-9 > CAVVWJ01. The sequence goes on from CAWIYG010000003.1 coordinate 305,135, forward strand.
GCCCGAAGGGGTGACGATCGCCAGCGTGATGGTGGCCGGCGGCCAGAGCCGCGGGCGCGCGGTCGGCGGCGCGGTGGTGCTCGGGGCCGCCACGGTCCTGGGCGTCCTGCTCACCGAGCAGGTGGCGCCGCTCGCCCGCCACGGGCTGGCAATCTCGGCCGGGGTGACCCTCTACGTCGCCGCCTCCAACCTGGTACCCGAGTTCCAGGCCAAGCGCGGCGGGCTCACGGCCGTGTCGTTCTTCGGCGGGGCCCTGGCGTTCTTCGTGGCGGAGCGCCTGCTGGCGGCGTGGGCGCCCTGATGGTGCGCAAGCGGCCGCCGGACGGGTCGGAGGAGTCGCTGTTCGCGGCGACCGCGCGCGAAGCGCGGCCGCTCGCCGCCCGCATGCGGCCCGACACCCTCGACGAGTTCGCGGGGCAGGCGCACCTGCTGGCGCCGGGGAAACCGTTGCGCGAGGCGATCGAGCGCGGCGTCCCCGGGTCGATGATCTTCTGGGGGCCGCCGGGCAGCGGCAAGACGACCCTGGCGCATCTGGTGGCCCGCACCTCGCAGCGAGTCTTCGTGCCGTTCAGCGCGGTGACCGAGGGCGTGCCGCGGATCCGGGAGATCGTCGCGGCCGCCCGAGGGCGGCTGGAGGCCGGCGGCGCGCAGACCATCCTCTTCATCGACGAGATCCACCGGCTCAACAAGTCACAGCAGGACAGCCTGCTGCCGCCGTCCGAGGACGGGACCCTCACGCTCATCGGCGCCACCACCGAGAACCCGAGCTTCGAGATCAATGGCGCGCTGCTCTCGCGCACCCGCGTCTTCGTGCTGCAGCCACTGTCGGCGGACGACATCGAGGGCCTGGTCCGCCGCGCACTCGCGGATGAGGAGCGCGGACTGGGGGCTTTGCGGCTGGTCGTCGACGAGGATGCGCTCCGCTCCATCGCTGTCGAGGCCGACGGCGACGCGCGGCGCGCGCTCACCGTGCTCGAGGCCGCGGCGGCGCACGTGGGCGAGGGCGGCCGCATCACGGCGGAGGTGGCCCGCGAGGCGATGCAGAAGCGCTTCGCCCGGTACGACAAGGCCGGCGAAGAGCACTTCAACCTGCTCTCCGCCTACCACAAATCGCTCCGGGGCAGCGACCCGCAGGGCGCCCTCTACTGGATGGCACGGATGCTCGACGGCGGCGAGGACCCGATGACCCTGTTCCGGCGCGCCATCGCCATGGCGGCCGAGGACATCGGGCTGGCGGACCCGAACGCGCTCATCATCGCGGTCGCAGCGCGGGATGCGTTTCACATGCTCGGTCCGCCCGAGGGGTACCTCCCCCTCGCCGAGATGACGATCTACCTGGCGACGGCACCGAAGTCGAACAGCGCGAAGGTGGCATTGGGCGCCGCCCTGGCCGCGGCCCGCGATACGCCGGCGGCCCCCGTGCCGCTCCATATCCGCAACGCGCCGACCGGGCTCATGAAGGAGCTCGGCTACGGCAAGGGGTATCGCTACGCGCACGACTCGCCGGAGGGCTACCTGCCGCAGGAGTATCTGCCGGACGAGCTGCGCGGCACCACGCTGTATCAGCCGGGGCCGTTCGGGTACGAGAAGAAAGTGGCCGAGCGGTTGGAGTGGTGGGCGCGGAAGAAGGCGGAGGCAGGAGGGGAGGGGTCCGGCGAGGCGGCGGTGGGCGATGAGGGTCAGGAGCGATCCTGAGTGGCCTGTGACCTCTGCCACCGCCGGCGGCGAGGCCGCCGTGCATTGTCGGTGGCGGCGCGGTTTCGGCCGGGAGTCGGCCGGTACCAGCAGTTATATTCCTCGCAGGACGAAAGGACCGTCGTGCTTCCACGCCACGCCCGCTGGATCGTGAGCGCCGTGCTGTTGGGGGGCTGCGCCGGACTGCCGGCCTTTTTCAAGGACCCCGACCTCAAGCTGCAGCGGGTCGTGGTGCAGGGTGTGGGCCTGACGGGCGGAACCATGGATCTCGTCGTGAGTGTCCACAACCCCAACAGCTTCGATCTGCGTGGCACCCGGCTGCAGGTGGGCTTCGACGTCGAGGGCTCGCACGTCGGTGACGTCGAATACACCAGTTCCTTCCAGGTCCAGAAGGGCGACACCACGGCGGTGACCTTGCCGGTGCAATTCAGCTGGAACGGGCTGGCCGCCGCGGCCCGGAGCGCCCTGGGATCCGGCGAGCTGCCGTACAAGATCGCGGGGCAGCTGACGGTGGAAACCCCGTTCGGTGACCGCCGGATCCCTTTTACCCGCGAGGGGCGCGCGCCTCTCAGCCGCGTCGGACGCTTCGTCGTCCCCACGCCTGCCGGCCGGTGACGCCGGCCGAGGAGCTCTCATCAAGCCACTGATCCAGGTTCGCGATCCGATCGAAAAGGCCGTCCTCGTGGCGGCTCCGCGCAAGGGTTCGAAGGACGCGCGGCACGTGACCGAGCATCTCGAGGAGCTGACGCGTCTGGTGGACACCGCCGGCGCGGAAGTGGTGGGGCGCATCTCGCAGCAGATCACGTCGCCCAACCCGGCCACGCTGATCGGGGAAGGGAAGGTCGAGGAAGTGGCGGCGGCGGTGACCGAGGCCGGCGCGACGCTGGTGATCTTCGATGAGGAGCTGAGCCCGGTGCAGGGCGCGAATCTGGAGCGGGAGCTCAAGGTGCGGGTGATGGACCGGTCCGAGGTCATCCTCGACATCTTTTCGACCCGCGCGCGGAGCCACGAATCCAAGCTCCAGGTCGAGCTGGCGCAGCTCGAGTATCTGCTGCCGCGCCTCACCCGCATGTGGACCCACCTCTCGCGCATCCGCGGCGGCATCGGCCTCCGCGGCCCGGGCGAAACCCAGCTCGAGACCGACCGCCGCATCATCCGCCAGCGGATCCAGGGACTCAAGGCCAAGCTGCAGGGCGTCCAGCGCCACCGCGAGAACCTCCGCGCCGGGCGCGACCCGATGCTGAGCGTCTCGCTCGTGGGCTACACCAACGCGGGCAAGTCGAGCATCCTGCGCTCGCTGTCGGGCCAGCACGAGATCTTCGTCGAGGACCGTCTGTTCGCGACGCTGGACACGCTCACCCGCGAAGTGGAGCTCGGCGAGGGCCAGCGCGCCCGGATGACCGACACGGTCGGGTTCATCCGCAAGCTCCCGCACCACCTGGTGGCGAGCTTCCGGGCCACGCTCGAGGAAGCGCGTGCGGCGGACCTCCTACTGCACGTGGTGGACGCCAGCCATCCGGACTGGGAAGGGCAGATGCGGGTGGTCGAGCGGGTGCTCGCCGAGCTGGACCTGGCCGACCGGCCGATCCTGGTCGTGTTCAACAAGATGGATGCGGTCGCCGATTCGCTCTCCTTCGCGGCGCGGGTGCGGGAGCTCTACCCCGACGCCGTCACCACCTCCACGATGCGGACGGACGGAGTCGCTGGGCTCAAGGCCCGCCTCCGGGAGCTCGAGCGGGAGGGCCGGCCGACGGTCCGCGTGCGCCTGCCGGTGACGGACGGCGCTCGGGTGGCGTCGCTCTATCGGGAGGGCGAGGTGCTGGGGCGGGAGGACGGGGAGGACGAGGTCGAGCTGACGGTACGGCTGGATCGATGGCAGGTGGAGCGGCTTCGGAGCGAGGGCGTGGTGGTGGAGGAGCCGGGGGAAGCGGGGCTCCGGCGGGCGTTTGGCGCGTGAGGGCGGCGGCGGGAGAGTTGGGATCTCGTTTGGTGACAGGAAAGGGGACAGCCTTTGGCTGTCCCCTTTTCCGTGTCACTTCCCGCTCAGCACCTGCTCCAGGATCAACCACCGGTTCATGCCGGCGAACTTCTGGTGCATCTTGGTCGTCGGCGACAGCTCCTGGCCGTCCTCCTCGATCTGCAGGTCGGCCAGTGCTTCGATGCCGCTGTGGAGGAACTTGCGGAGGCCCTTCTCGAGCGCCATCCCGGCCGTCCGGAAATTGAAGAGCGTCGAGAACTGGAGCGTGAAGCCCAGGTCGCCCAGCTGCTGGTTGGTGATCAGCGTGCCGGCCTTCTTCGCCTTCCCGAAGTAGAGCGAGGGCGAGAGGTTGAAGCCCAGCATCTGCTTGGGGTAATACTTGCGCACGCCCTCGGCGAACTCCTGCGGCTGGTCGAGCTCGGTGTTGTTGAACTCCGGCCAGATCACATCCACGCCGAGCTCGGCGGCTTCCAGCGCGTCGTCGATGGCCATCTTCACGCCACCCGGTTCCTGGTCGGGCAGGGCACCGTCGATGGAGTCGGTCCGGGCGATGATCACGATGTCGACCCCCGTCGCCTCGCCGGCGGCCTTGATGGCCTTGAGCTTGGCCAGCCACGCGGCGCGCGGCACCAGGACCTTGTTCCGCTTCTGTTTGCCGACGTTCACGATGTGACCGCAGGTGCGGTTCGACGGGTCCTGGTTCTCCAGGTGGACGCCCCCGGCGCCGACCCGGATCAGCTCGGTGGCTAGGGTGAAGGTCTGGGTCGGACCGCCGAAGCCCGCCTCCATGTCCACGAAGGCCGGCGGAGCGGAGAGCAGATCCTTGCCTTCGCTGTCGTACCACCGGGTGTTGCGAGCGCCCTCGATGCCCTTCCGCATCTCCAGCACCAGCTCGACCATCTGGTGCGACTGATAGATGCCGATGTCGGGGTACATGCTCTTGGTGGCGGCGAGCTGCCAGCCGCTGCCGTACAGGGTCTTGAAGCCGAGGCTCGTCATGATGGCCGACGTGAAGGCGTCGTAGGCGCCGGCGGTATGCACGAACGACTTGGCGTCGCGGGCCTCGTGGAGGATCCGGCGCAGCTTGTTGGCCGGGACCTCGGGCTCGGGCGGCGCGAACAGCCGGCCCACCTCCTCGGCGGGATAGGTGATCTTGGAGGACACCGGGGTGGTGGCAGTCGCCATGGGAGCTCTCTCCTTCGAATGGATCGCGGCGCCACCGCGGAGGGGAGGCGCCGCACGTCTCAGCCGCGCCAGGCGGCGGGCGAAGGGTTTGTGAAACTATTCACAATATGGGCAATGGGACCGAATTGCGCCAGACCCCCTAGTCTGGGGCCCCGGACCGAATGGCGCAATTCCTTGCAGGGACGGCGCCTGCTTATACTTCCGCGTCCCAAACTCGTCCCCTCACCCGGGCGTCCATGTTCATCACCAAGCCGTTCGTCCGCGATCGCAGGATCCGGTTCGCCCTCGTGGGTTGCGGGAGGATCTCCGCCAACCATTTCGAGGCGCTCGACCGCCACAAGGAGCGGGCCGAGCTGGTCGGCGTCTGCGACATCGATCCGGCGGCGCTCGAGCGGGCGGTCGAGCGGACCGGAGCGCCCGGATTCCAGACCCTGGACGCCCTGCTGGCCGGCTGCGACGCCGACGTCGTCATCCTGAGCACGCCCAGCGGGCTCCATGCCGACCAGGCCATCCAGGTGGCGGCGGCCGGCCGGCACGTGATGACCGAGAAGCCGATGGCCACCCACTGGCGGGATGGGAAGCGGATGGTTCAGGCCTGCGACCAGGCTGGTGTCCACCTCTTCGTCGTCAAGCAGAACCGCCGGAACGCCACCCTCCAGCTGGTCAAGCGGGCGGTGGACAAGAAGCGCTTCGGCCGGATCTACATGGTCAACATCAACGTCTTCTGGTCCCGGCCCCAGTCCTACTACGACAGCGCACCCTGGCGCGGGACCTGGGAGTTCGATGGCGGCGCCTTCATGAACCAGGCGAGCCACTACGTCGACCTGCTCGACTGGCTCATCGGCCCGGTCGAGAGCGTCCAGGCCTACACCGCCACCCTGGCCCGCAACATCCAGGTGGAGGACACGGGCGTCGTCAGCGTGCGCTGGCGGGCCGGTGCGCTCGGCAGCATGAACGTCACGATGCTGACCTACCCCAAGAACCTGGAAGGCTCGATCACGATCATCGGCGAGAAGGGGACCGTGCGGATCGGCGGGGTGGCGGTGAACAAGATCGAGCACTGGACGTTCGCCGACACCGATCCCGACGACGCGACGGTCGAGCAGGCGAGCTACGACACCACGTCGGTGTACGGCTTCGGGCATCCGCTCTACTACGACAACGTCATCAAGGCGCTGCGGGGCGAGGAGCCGCCCGCCACCGATGGCCGCGAAGGGCTCCACTCGCTGGAGATCCTCATCGCCACGTACATCAGCGCGCGCGACGGCCGCCGGGTCGCGCTCCCGCTGGAGGTCTGAGCCGATGGCCACGGTGTCTCCCCTCCGCGCCACGTCCCGGGAGCCACGCACGAGCTTCCTCCCGTTCGCGCTTCCCGATCTCGGCGAGGAGGAGATCGCGGCGGTGGTGCGGGTGCTGCGCTCGGGCTGGATCACGACCGGGCCGGAGGTGCAGGCGTTCGAGCGCGAGTTCGCCGACTACCTGGGCGTGCGTCATGCCGTGGCCGTCAATTCGTGCACGGCGGCGCTTCACCTGGCGCTCGAGGCGGGCGGGATCGGCCCGGGAGACGAGGTGCTGACCAGCACGATCACGTTCACCGCGACGGCCGAGGTGGTCGAGTACCTGGGCGCGCGCACCCGGTTCGTGGACGTCGAGCCCGATACGCTCAACCTGGATCCCGTGGCGGCCCGCGCGCTGATCGAGCGCGAGTACGTCCGCCGGGGCGAACACTGGGTGCATCAGGTGAGCGGCGGCCGGCTCCGCGCCCTCGTGCCCGTCCACTACGCCGGCCACGCCTGCGACATGCGCGCACTCCAGGCCCTGGCCGGCGAGTTCGGGCTCTTCGTGGTCGACGACGCAGCCCATTCGCTGCCCGCGGCGATCGGCGGCCGGCCGGTCGGCGCGATGGGCTGCCCCACCGCGTTCAGCTTCTACGCCACCAAGACGCTCACCACGGGCGAGGGTGGGATGCTGACCACGGACGACGACGCCATCGCCGCACGGGCGCGGGTCATGGCCCTCCACGGCATCACGCGCGACGCCTGGAAGCGGTATACCGCCGCGGGCAGCTGGTTCTACGAGGTGTCGGACGCGGGCTTCAAGTACAACCTGACCGACATGGCCGCGGCGCTCGGCCGGGTGCAGCTCCGCCGGCTGCACGAGATGCGCGACGCCCGGGCGCGCCTCGCGGCCCGCTACCACGCCGCCTTCGCCGCGGTCGGCGTCGTCGAGCGGCCGGTCACCCGGCCCGGTGTGGACCACGCCTGGCACCTCTATCCGATCCGCCTCCGGCTCGAGCGCCTGACGATCGATCGCGCCCGGTTCGTCCAGGAGCTCAAGGAGCGGCAGATCGGCGCCAGCGTGCACTTCATTCCGCTCCACCGGCAGCCGTTCTACGCCGGGCGCTACGGCTACGTCCCGGCGCAATTTCCGGTGGCCGAGGCGGCGTACCCGCGGTTGGTCTCCCTGCCGATCTACAGCCGGATGACCGACGACGACGTCGACTCCGTGGTGGCGGCGGTGGCGGACATCGGCGAACGGTTCCGCGCCTGACGCAGCGCCGCATCGTGCTGGTCGGGCCGGCGCCGCCGCCGATGGGCGGCATGACCCGCTACGCGCAGGACCTGCTCGCCTCCGACCTCACGCGCCGGCACCGGCTCACCCTGCTGGCCGACAACGTCCCGTCCTCCCTCCGGCCCAAGGTCACCACCGAGACGTTCCGCTGGAACTTCGTCGGCCGCGACGGGGTGGCCGCGAGCGCGCGGGTGCTCGCCTTCGTCGGCCGGAAGTTTCTCGAGCTCGACCGGATCTGCCGTCGCGAGCGGGTGGAAATCGTGCACGTGCTCTCCACCGCCGGCTACGGGTTCTTCCGGAACGGGATCCACATCGCGATCGCCCGGCGGCGGGGGGCGCGGACGATCTTCCACCTCCTCGGCCAGTTCGACGATCTCTACCGGGACTCGGGCCCGCGAAGGCGGGCGCTGATGCGGCGCGCGCTCGACCTGGCCGATGTGCACATCGTACAGTCGCCGGGGCTCGCCGAGGTCCTGCGCGGCATGACGCGTCGCCCCGTGCACGCGATCTTCAACGGGGTCCGGACGGCCGAGCTCGCGCCGCCGGACGGCTGGGCCCACTCGGACGGCCTCAGCGTCCAGGTGCTGGCGCTCGGCATCCTGGGCGAGCGGAAGGGCACCTTCGACCTGCTCGACGCGGCCGAGCGGCTCCAGGTGCGGCGCTCGGAGATCCGCTTCATCTTTGTAGGTGGAGGCGAGGTGGAGCGGTTCCGGACCCTGGCGGCCGAGCGCCGGCTGTCGAACGTCGCCTTCCTCGGGGCCGTGCCCGATGCGGAGCGGGTCGCGCTGCTCCAGGGGAGCGACGTGTTCGCGCTGCCGAGCCACGCCGAGGGGCAGCCGATTGCGATCCTCGAGGCGATGGCCGCGGGGCTGCCGATCCTCTCGACGACCGTCGGCTCGATTCCCGAGGTGGTGCGCGAGGCCAACGGCGTGCTGGTGACGCCGCGGGATGTGGACGCCATCGTCGCGGCGCTGGAGCGGCTGGCGGGCGACCCCGCGCTCCGCGAGCGGCTGGGCCGCTTCAATGCCGCCGAGGCGGCGGTCAAGTACGACCTGCCACGCGTCTTCGAGGAGATCGACGCCGTGTACCAGGAGCTCTGAGCGGTGCTCACGTACAGCCTCATCGCCGCGTGGAACGTGGCGCTGCTGGTCGCGATCGCGCGCTGGCGCGGCCTCACGTCGTACGAGGGCCTGGGCATGGCCCTCCTCGCCGTGGTGGTGGTCACGGACTATGCCGGGCTCGCCATCGCGCTCGGGCTCACCGACGGCTCGCCCGAGGTCCAGGCGATGGTAGCGCTCCGGATCTGGCCCGGCCTCATCCACCTGCTCGGCATCGCGTGCTTCGGCCTCGGCCTGCTGATCGCGTCGCCCAATCCGCCGAAGGTACGCCGGGTCCTGTCGGCCGATGAGATCCGACAGCTCCGCTACGCCGGCGGCTTCCTGCTGGTGCTGGGCCTCGGAATGAAAGTGGTGGCGCTCGGATCCGAGGGTATCACCAGCATCGGCGACTACTTCACCAACATCTACGCCTACAACGTGGCGCAGCGGCAGCTCGGCACCTTCTGGGACTGGGGCACCGAGCTGGCGATGTTCGGCTGCGCGGTCCTCGCGGCGGCCTACGAGCACCGTCCAAGCCGGCAGCTCGCGCTCGGCCTGTTCACCGCCGCGATGGCCTTCTTCCTGACCTCCTCCCGGGCCGGCATCGTCGGCGCGGCGCTGATGTTCTTCGTCGTCGCGGTCGCGTTCAATCCCACCACGTACCGCCGGTGGATGCGGCCCCGCCTGATCGCCGCGTTCCTGGTGCTCCTGGTGGTGAGCAGCGGGATCAAGACGCAGCTCCGCTTCTTCCCGGGGACCTCGTCAGGGGTCAAGACCGACTGGCCCGAGCTTGCGGCCGAGGCGTTGTCGACCTTCGGCACGCGCTTCGGGAGTGCGGGCGTGTTCGCCGGCTACGCGACCATGGTGGACCGCCAACGGCACGACCCGGAACTGTTCATGCACGGCCGGGTCCTGGCCTACACGCTGACCGCCTGGGTGCCGCACGTGGTTTATCCGGAAAAGCCGGTGCATCCCTTCCGGGACATCGGGTACCTGATCCGGGAGAACTACTCGAGCCGGCTCGATACGGTGTACGCGCCGACGCTGGTCGGGTACGCGTGGGCCGACTTCGGGCTGCGGAGCGTGGTGGCCTATCTCTTCTTCGGCGCCTTCGCCCTGGGACTGCTCCGTCGGATGGTCTCCGGACCCAACGTCCCCATCATCGTCGTGGTGGGCTACCTCCACTTCACGCTGGTCGAGGGGGCCACCAACCTGATTCACAACGGGTTTCTGAGCAGCCTGGCCGGCGCGATGCTCGCCCTCGCGGCCATCGGTCTCACCGCCGGCTATGTGATGCTGCGCCGCACGCTGGACGCGATGGCCAACGGCGGGTCGGCCGCCCCGGTCACCGCGGCGCCGGTCGATGCCTGACGCCGCGCTGCCCACGGTCTCGGTGGTGATCCCTTGCCGGAACGAGCGGGATCACATCGGCCCGTGCCTCGCCTCGATCCTCGAGAACGACTATCCCGCCGAACGGCGGGAGATCGTGGTCGTGGACGGCATGAGCGATGACGGCACCCGCGAGCGCGTCCGCGAGCTCGCCGCCGTGCACGGCGCGATCCGGCTGCTCGACAATCCGGCGCGGGTCACGCCCGCGGCGCTCAACGTCGGCATCGCGGAGACCAGGGGCGACATCGTCATGCGGATGGACGCGCACGTGCGCTACCCTCGCGGCTACATCCGGCGCCTGGTCGAGGCGCAGGCAGCGACCGGCGCCGACAACGTGGGCGGCGTGCTGCGGACGCTGCCGGACGGGCCGGGCCTGGTGGCCGAGGCGATCGCCCTGGGCATGGCGCATCCGTTCGGCGTCGGGAACGCACTGTTCAGGACCGGCGCCGCGGCCCCGACCTGGGTGGACACCGTTCCGTTCGGGTGCTTTCGGCGGTCGCTGTTCGAACGGATCGGCGGCTTCGACCCGGAGCTGACGCGCAACCAGGACGACGAGTTCAACGGGCGGATCATCCGCGCGGGCGGCCGGATCCTCCTGCTGCCCGACTTGATAGTGGATTACTTCGCGCGCCGCTCGCTCGCCCAGCTGGCGCGGATGTACTACCAGTACGGCTACTACAAGCCGCTGGTCGTACGGAAGCTGGGGAAGGTGCCGACGGTGCGGCAGCTGGTTCCGGCAGGTCTGCTCCTCGCGCTCGCGGCCTCGCTGGTCCTCCTGTGGCTCGCTCCAGACGCCGGGCGGGTGGCGCTCGGTGCCGTGGTCGGCGCCTACGTCCTCGGCATGGTGGCCGGCGCGGCCCGCACGTGGGCCCGTACCCGCCGGAGCGCCGCCCTGCTGCTGCCGGTGGTCTTTCCGGTGCTCCACTTCGGTTACGGGTGGGGATACTTGCGAGGCCTGCCCCGGGCGCTCCGATCGGGCACGCGAGAACCGGTGGCCGACGTGGCGCTGACGCGGTGACGGGTCCCGAGAGGACCGCCGCCGTGGCCCAAGCCCGCGCCGAAGAGGCGCGGGTGCGCGAGGCGTATGCCCGCCGCGCCCCGGGCGACCGGTACGCGTTCTCCAATCCGGCGCACCTGTTCATGATGCAGGAGCGCGAAGCGGCCACCCTGGACCTGCTCGGCGCTGAGGGCCTGCTTCCGCTAGCCGCCCGCAGCGTGCTGGACGTAGGCTGCGGGGGCGGCCAGTGGCTGCTCGACCTGGTGCGGTGGGGCGCGAGCCCAGACCGCCTGCACGGGGTCGACCTGCTGCCCGAGCGGGTCGCGCAGGCACGCAGGGTGTGCGCGCCCGGGGTGACGCTCTCGCGCGGTGGCGGGACCGCGCTGCCGTACGGCGACGCCACCTTCGACCTGGTCCTCCAGGCCACCGTCTTCAGCTCGATCCTGGACGCGGACGTGCGGCGGGCGGTCGCGGCGGAGATGCTGCGGGTGCTCCGACCCGGCGGGTCGGTTCTCTGGTACGATCTCCGGGTGAACAATCCTCGGAACCCCGATGTGCGCCGCGTGGACCGAACGGAGCTGGCCATGCTGTTTCCAGGATGCCGGCTGACGATTCGCCGCGTGACCCTTGCTCCGCCCGCCACCCGGCTCCTCGCGCCGCGGGCACCGGGACTGGCGCGGGTGCTGGCGTCGGTGCCGTGGCTCCGGACGCATCATCTGGCCGTGCTGCGGACCCCGTGAGCGGCGTCCAGGCAGCGGCGAAACGCGGGCTCGACCTGATCCTTGCCGGGTCGGGGCTGCTGATCCTGAGCCCGCTGCTGCTCGCGATCGGCGCGCTGGTGGCGCTCGATTCGCCCGGGCCGGTGTTCTTTCGGCAGACGCGCGTCGGACGCGCCTTCCGGCCGTTCCGGATCGTCAAGTTCCGCACGATGGTGACCGATGCCGAGCAGCGGGGCGGGCGCCTGTCGATCGGCGTGGATCCGCGGGTGACGCGGGCAGGGCGCGGGCTCCGGCGACTCAAGCTCGACGAGCTGCCGCAGCTCTTCAACGTCCTGGCGGGCGACATGAGCCTCGTGGGCCCCCGACCCGAGGTGCCGGAGTACGTGGAGCGGTTTCGGGAGGAGTACGCGGACATTCTCACGGTCCGGCCGGGAATGACCGATCTCGCGAGCCTCAAGTACCGGAATGAGTCTGCGCTCTTGGCGGCGGCGGCCGATCCGGCGGGCGAGTACGTGCGGGTGATCCTGCCGGACAAGATCCGGCTGGCGCGCGAGTACGTGCGCCGTTCCTCCTTGCTGTTCGACTTGTCCCTCATCCTTCGGACGCTCGGCGCCGTCGTAGGAGGTAGACCGCAATGACCAACGCTGGCGCGCCGGACCGGCAGCCGCTCATGGTGATCAACGCCATCCTCCGGCAGTGGCGGGTGGCGGTCGGGGTGCCGCTCCTCGCGGTCGCGGTGGCTTTCGGGCTCTGGCTGCTGCCCCGGCACAGCTACGTCGCCAGCGCGCAGTTCATGCCGCAGTCGACCGATTCCCGCGGCCCGCAGCTCGCGGGCCTCGCGGCGCAGTTCGGCTTCACGCTCGGGTCGGGCACGGCCAACCCGGAGTCGCCGGACTTCTACGCCGAGCTGCTCCGCTCGCGCGAGCTGCTGACCGAGGTGGCGAGGACCGAATACACGTTCAAGACACCCGCCGGGGAGACGATGAAGGGCACCCTGGATGCGCTGCTCCGGGCCAAGGGCGACACGCCCGAGATCCGGCTTCGCCGCACGCTGCAGGCTCTGCGAGACCGGGTGGACGTGAGCGTCGGGCTCAAGACGGGGATCGTCACGCTCGCCGTCCGGATGCCTTGGCCGGAGCTCGCCACACAGGTCAACCGGCGCATGCTCGAGCTCGTCGACAGCTACAACCTTACCCGGCGGCAGACGCGTGCCGCGGCCGAACGCCACTTCGTCGAGGGCCGGTTGGCCGAGGCGCGGAAGGAGCTGGAGGGCATCGAGGCGGAGCTGGAGCGGTTCTTCGAGCGCAACCGGAGCTACCAGCAGTCGCCCCAGCTCGTGTTCGAGGCCAACCGGCTCCAGCGGCGGGTCGACCTGCGCCAGCAGGTCTACAGCTCGCTGGCCCAGTCGTACGAGAATGCCCGCATCGAGGAGGTGCGGAACACCCCGGTCACGACGGTGATCACGCGGCCCGAAGGCTCCGCGCTGCCGGTCACGTCCAACCTGGTCCTGGACCTGTTTCTGGGGCTGCTGCTGGGCGCGGCGATCGCGCTTGTGATCATTTTCACCCGTGAGTACCTTGAGGTGCAGCGCCAAAGGCACCCCGCCGACTATGCCGAATTCGCCTCGTTGCGCTCCTCGGTCTTTCGGAGCTTTGCCCGCGCTCGGGCGCGGGGCGATTGAGCGATTTTCCCTCCTCGAGCGGAGACTATGTCCCGGTCCCTGACCATCGACCGCCGCACGATCTCCGATGACACCGACTGCTACCTGATCGCAGAGATCGGGCACAATCATCAGGGCAGTCTGGAGAAGTGCCGGGAGTTGTTTCACGCGGCCAAGGAGTGCGGGGCGGACGCGGTCAAGCTGCAGAAGCGGGACAACCGCTCGCTCTACACGCGGGCGATGTACGAGAAGCCGTACGAGAACGAGAACAGCTTCGGCGCCACCTACGGCGCGCACCGCGAGGCGCTGGAGTTCGGCCGGGCCGAGTACGTCGAGCTGCGCCGCTACGCGGCCGAGCTGGGCATCACGTTCTTCGCCACCGCGTTCGACATCCCGAGCGCCGACTTCCTCGCCGACCTCGACATGCCGGCCTACAAGCTGGCCTCCGGCGACCTCCTGAACCTGCCGCTGCTCCGTCACGTGGCGCGGACGGGCAAGCCGGTGATCATCAGCACCGGCGGGGCGACCCTCGAGGACGTCCACCGGGCCGTCGACACCATCGGCGAGATCAACCCGCAGCTTGGCATCCTGCAGTGCACGGCGACGTACCCCACCGAGCCCGAGCAGATGAACCTGCGGGTCATCGGCACGCTCCGCGACGCGTTTCCCTCTGCCTGCATCGGCCTCTCCGACCACTACAACGGCATCGCCATGGCGGTGGCCGCGTACGTGCTCGGCGCGCGCATCATCGAAAAGCACTTCACGCTCAACCACACCTGGCGCGGCACCGACCACGCCTTGTCGCTCGAGCCGGTCGGCATGCGGAAGATGATCCGCGACCTGCGGCGCGCGCGGCTCGCGCTGGGCGACGGCGTCAAGCGCCTCCTCCCGGGCGAGGAGAGCGCCATGGTCAAGATGGGCAAGACCCTGGTCGCGGCGCGCGATCTCCCGGCCGGGCATCTCCTCACCGCGGCCGACGTGGCGGTCAAGTCGCCCGGCGGCGGCCTTCCTCCCTATGAGCTCGACCGGCTGCTCGGCCGGCGGCTCTCCCAGGCGCTCCGCGCCGACGACGTGATCCGCTTCGAACACCTGCTCGCGTCGGTCGCATGACCGTCGGGGGTGGGTGGCAGCCGGTCCCGCCCGACGTGGCGGCCGACCTGGCGGCGGTCCAGCTCATGGTGTTCGACTTCGACGGCGTGTTCACCGACAACACGGTCTACGTCTCGGAGGACGGCACCGAGACCGTCCGCTGCTGGCGCGGAGACGGCCTGGGCCTTCAGGCGCTCCAGCGGGTGGGGGTTCAGGTGCTGATCCTCTCGACCGAGGTGAATCCGGTCGTGAGCGCGCGCAGCCGGAAGCTCCAGGTGGAGTGCATCCAGGGCTGCGACGACAAGCGGGCGCGGCTCCTGTCGGTCGTGCGCGAGCGTGGCCTCACGCTCGCCCGGGTGGCCTACCTGGGCAACGACATCAACGACCTCGGCTGCCTGCAGGCGGTTGGCGTGCCGATGGTGGTGGGCGATGCCCACCCCTCGGTGCTCGAGGCGGCCCGGGTCCGCACCCAGCGCCCCGGCGGCCGCGGCGCCGTCCGCGAGATCTGCGACCTCCTGGTGTCCCTCCATTCACCGGCGCCCGCACCCCAGGCCGCCGGCCGCTCCGCCTGATCCCGTGTCCACCGATGCGTTCGACCTGACCGGCCGCGTGGTCGTGGTGACGGGTGGCCTGGGGCTGCTCGGCCGGCAATTCTGCGCGGCCGTGGCGGCGCGCGGCGCTCATGCAGTGGCGCTCGACCTGCCGCCCGGCGACGCCGTGCCCGTCCCGCCGCCGGGCATCCGCGTGGTTCACGCCGACGTGCGGCGGCGCGAGTCGCTGGCGGCGGCGCTGGCGACGATCCGGTCGGAGCTCGACGTGCCGTACGCGCTGATCAATGGCGCCGCGCTCGACTCGCCGCCCGATGCCCCGGCGGCCGAGAACGGACCGTTCGAGGACTACCCGCTCGAGTCGTGGGACCGGGTGATGGACGTCAACGTCACCGGCCTGATGCTGTGCTGCCAGGTGTTCGGCGCGGCGATGGCCGAGGCCGGGCGGGGATCGATCGTCAACGTCTCGTCGATCTACGGTCTGGTCTCGCCCGACCAGCGGATCTACGAGTATCGGGCCGCAGGCCGGGACGCCGTTCTTCAAGCCGGTGGCGTATTCCGCGTCCAAGTCCGCGCTGCTCAACCTGACGCGCTACCTGGCGACCTACTGGGCCGCGCGCGGGGTGCGGGTCAACACGCTCACGCTCGCGGGCGTCTACAACCATCAGGATCCGCGATTTCTCGAGGGCTACTGCGCGCGGATACCGGTCGGGCGGATGGCGCGGCCCGACGAGTACAACGGCGCGGTCGTGTTCCTCTGCTCGGACGCCTCGGGCTACATGACCGGCGCCAACCTGGTGATGGACGGCGGTTGGACCGCATGGTAGCCCTCCCGTCGGTCGTGCCCAACTGGATCGGCGGGGCGGAGCGCCCGGCCAACGCGGGCGAGAGCTTTCGCCAAGCTCAACCCGCACGACGGCCGGGAGATCTGCCGGGTCGCCCGCTCCCGCGAAGCGGATGTACGCTGCGCCGTGGAAGCCGCGGCGCTGGCGTTCGCGCGCTGGTCGCGGGAGACGCCGGTGCGGCGAGGGGAGATCCTGTACGCCGTGACCGACGCCATGGCCCGCCGGCGCGAGGAGCTGGCCGAGATCGTGGCGCTCGAGACCGGCAAGTCGCCGAGCTCGGCCTCGGGGCGAGACCGACGGTGCCATCGCGCTCGGCCGGTTCATCGCGGGCGAGGGGCAGCGGCTGTACGGCCGGACGACGACCAGCGGCACGCCGGAACGCTACGCCATCGATCGTGCGGCAGCCGCTCGGCGTGGCCGGGCTGATCATCGCGGCCAACACGCCGATCGCCAACGTCGCCTGGAAGGTGTTTCCGGCGCTGGTCTGCGGCAACGCCGCGGTGCTCAAGGCGGCGGAGGACACGCCGCTCACCGCGTGGCTGTTCGCGGCGATCGCGCACGAGGCGGGCCTGCCGGCGGGCGTGCTCAACGTCGTCCAGGGCCTCGGCGCCGAAGCGGGCGCGCCGCTGGTGGCGCATCCGGACGTGGCGGTGCGTCAGCTTCACGGGCTCGACGGCGGTGGGCCGCTGGATCGCGCAGGTCGCGGGTGCGCGGCTGGCGCGGGTCTCGCTCGAGCTCGGCGGCAAGAACCCGTTCGTCGTGTGCGACGACGCGGATCTCGACGCGGCGCTGCAAGTGGGCGATCCTCTCGGCCTTCAGCAACGCGGGCCAGCGCTGCGCCGCGGGCAGCCGGATCATCGTGTTCGACGCGGTCTACGACCGGTTCCGCGACGCGCTCGTCGCGGCGGGCGGAAGCGCTGCGGGTCGGGCCGGCCGACGAGCGACGACTTCGGGCCGGTCATCAACGAGCGCCAGCTCGACAGCATGCTCGCGGCGGTCGAGCGGCGCGAAGGCCGAGGGCGCACGCGTCGCTGACCGGCGGGCGCGCGACTCACGGATCCGGCGCACGCGCGACGGCTACTACATGGCGCCGACGCTGCTCGAGGACGTCGGCCCGGAGCGAGCATCTCGCAGCACCGAGCTGTTCGGCCCGGTCGCCATGCCTGTATCGCGTCCCGGACTTCGAGGAGGCGCTCGCGCTGGCGAACGATTCGCCGTACGGGCTCACGGCCTGCATCCACACCGCCAGCGTGCACCGCGCGATGAGTTCGCGCAGCGGGTCCAGGCCGGGGTGGCGGTGGTCAACGGCGGCACCTACGGCAGCGAGCCGCACATGCCGTTCGGCGGCGTGAAGGCGTCGGGCAACGGGTGCGCGCGAGCCGGGCACCGAGGCGCTCGACGTCTACTCGCAGAACTGAAGAACGATCTACGTGCAGATCGACCCGTCCAGGCTGTAGGCACCGTGACCTGCCGCCGCGCTCACCGCCGTCGCCTTCGATTCCCGCCCGCGCGGGTTCCAAGCGGGTGCCGGACAAGAACGTCCGCCGCTCTGGCCGGGCACCCGCTGCTCGCCTACACCATCGCGGCGCGCTCGCGAGAGCGGCGTGTTCGAGCGTGATCGTCTCGACCGACTCGCGAGCAGTACGCCGAGATCGCCCGGCACTACGGCGCCGAGGTGCCGTTCCTGCGGCCGGCCGAGATGCGCCGGCGACACGTCGCCGGACATCGAGTGGGTGCGAGCACATGCTGCGGCGGCTGCAGGCGCGGCGGGCCGGCGCGTACGACTGCTTCAGCATCCTGCGGCCGACCAGCCCGTTCCGGCGGCCGAGACGATCCGCGCGCCTGGGCGCGTTTCACCGGCGCGACGGCGTCGACTCGCTGCGCGCGGTCGAGAAGTGCACGCAGCATCCCGGGCAAGATGTGGGTCGTGCGCGGCGGCGGCATGCTGCCGCTGCTGCCGCTCAGTCCCGCCGGAGCAGCCGTGGCACAGCACGCCAGTATCAGGCGCTGCCGCGAGGTCTACGTGCAGAACGCGAGCCTGGAGATCGCCTGGACGCGCGTCGTCGCGAGCAGCGGCACCATCGCCGGCGACGATGATCGTGCCGTTCCTCACCGAGGGCTACGAGGGCTTCGACATCAACGCCCCGCGTGACTGGGTGCTGGCCGAGCAGCTGCTGCGCCGGCGAGCAGCTCCCGAGGTCGCTGCCGCCGATCGGCGCGCCGCACGTTGGCGAGCCGACTGGCGATCGTCGATGACCGGTCGATCCGCCTACATCCCGCCGGCCGAGTTCGCCGCGTGCGCGGCGACGGCCACCCGACGCCGCAGCGGCTGGCGCTGTTCGCCGACATGTGCCGCGCTCAACACGCTCTCATGATCGCGCGCGCCGGCTCCGGCCATCATCGGCTCCAGCTTCAGCGCGATGGACATCGTCGTCTGGCTGTACTGCCGCGAGCTGACACGCTCGCAGCCGGCATCGGCGAGCCCGACCGCGACATCTTCTTCTCCTCCAAGGGCCACGACGTGCCCGGGCTCTACGCGGTGCTGATCGGCGCTCGGCGTGCTGCCGCCGAGCAGCTGCTCACAGCTTCGCCGCCTCGGCGGCCTCCCGGCCATCCGGACGTCGGCGGCCCGGACATCGAGGCCAACACCGGCTCGCTCGGCATGGGCATCTCCAAGGCGAAGGGGATGGCGCTGGCCAAGCGGCTGCGCAGGGCGACGGCGGCCGCGTCTTCGTGCTGACCGGCGACGGCGAGCTGCAGGAAGGGCAGAACTGGGAGTCGCTGCCAGCCGCCGCCAACGCGGGCTCGGCGAGATCACCGTCGATCGTCGACCACAACAAGATCCAGTCGGACACGTCGGTCGACGGACGATCAGCACGCTCGGCGACCTCGAGGCGAAGTTCCGCGCGTTCGGCTGGCGCGTCGCGCGCTGCGACGGCCACGACTCGCCGCGCTCGAGCGCGACGTTCGCGCGCTCGGCGCAGGCGCGCGACGGCCGAAGGTGATCATCGCGGACACGGTCAAGGGCAAGGGCGTCTCCTTCATGGAGCACCCGCGGCCTGGCGACGCGACGAGGCTCTACCGCTGGCACGCCGGTGCGCCGGACGACGAGAGCCTTCGCGCGGGCGCGCGCGGAGCTCGCTCGCGCGGCATCGACGCGCGGCTCGCGGCGCTCGGCGCTCGGCGCCCTCGCCGTCGAGGACGCTCGACAGCGCCGCGCCGACGGCTCGAGCGCGCGGGCCGCGCCGCAGCAGCTCTGACCGACGCCTACGCGCGAGGCGCTCGTGCGAGCTCGCGGCGCGCGCCGACCCGGACCTCGTCGTGCTCGACGCCGATCTCGTCGGTCGACTGCCGGGCTCGCGCCTTCGCAGAGCAGCTATCCCGAGCGCTTCATCGAGTGCGGCATCGCCGAGCAGGACATGGTGTCGCATGGCCGGCGGGCTCGCGCCGCCGGGCTGCTGCCGGTGGTGCACTCCTTCGCGTGCTTCCTCGCGACGCGCGCCAACGAGCAGATCTACAACAACGCCACCGAGCGCACGAAGGTCGATCTACGTCTGCCACTTCGCTGGCCTGATCCCGGCCGGGCCGGGCAAGTCGCACCAGAGCGTGCGCGACATCTCGCTGTTCGGCGCGCTGCCGAACGTGTCGATCGTGCAGCCGTGCAATGCCGCGGAGACGCGGCAGGCGCTCGACTACGCGGTCGAGCGGCAGACGGCGTCGGCGATCTGCGCCTCGCGATCGGCCCGTCGCCCCGGCGCATCACGCTCCCGGCCGGCTATGCGCTCACGCCCGGCCGCGGCGCGCGTGCTCGCGAAGGCGGCGACGCCGTCTTGCTCGCCTACGGTCCGGTCCTGCTGCACGAGGCGCTCGTTGCCGCCGAGGCGCTGGCGGCACCGCGGCATCGGGCTCACTGTGATCAACCATCCGTGGCTGAACGTCGTGGACGCGGACTGGCTGTCCCGGCTGGTGGCGCCGTACCGGCGCGTCGTGGTGGTGGACGACCACGCGCCGGTGGGCGGCCTGGCCGACCGAGTCGCGCGGGTGATGGTGGAGCACGGACTGTCGGAGGGTCGTGAGTTTCTCGCGCTGGCCGTGGAGGGCTACCCCGCGTGCGGCGCGCCCGGCGAGGTTCTCCGCCACCACGGGCTCGAAGGCACCGTGCTGGCCGAGCGGTTGCTCGAGGGCACGGACGCCGTGGCCGCGGGCGCCGCCGCCTCGCGCGGCGAAGAGGGCTACACCCTCGAGGCCCCGCAGTGAGCGGCGCCCGCTCGCCCCGGCCGACGAGCCGGGTGCTGGTGACGGGCGGGGCCGGCTTCATCGGGCACCCACCTGGTCCGCCGGCTGATCGCCGACGGAGCGGACGTGACGGTGGTGGACGATCTCAGCGCACCGAGCGCGAGGCCGGTTCCCGCGGGCGTCACGTGGTACCGCCTGCGGCTTCCCGATCCGCGGCTCCGTGCGCTCGTCGCCGAGGGGCGCTACGACCAGGTGTACCATCTCGCCGGCGCCGCCTACGTGCCGCCCTCGATCGAGGATCCCGCCGGCGACCTCAGCAGCAACGCCGAGGTCACGCTCGACGTGCTCGAGGCCGTCCGGCGCGGCAGCCCGGCCACGCCGGTGATCTTCACATCGTCGGCCGCGGTGTACGGCTCACCACCGGTGCTGCCGATTCCGGAGAGCACCCCGGTCGTGCCGGTGTCGCCGTACGGCGTGAGCAAGTACGCCGCCGAGCAGTACGTGTCGCTGTACGCCCGGCTCCACGGGCTCCGGACCGCGTCGCTCAGGCTGTTCTCGGTATTCGGGCCGGGTCAGCGGAAGCAGGTGGTCTTCGACCTCATCGCCAAGCTGGCCAACGACCCGCAACACCTCGAGGTCATCGGCGCGGGAACCGAGATGCGCGACTTCGTGTTCGTCGAGGACGTCGTCGCCGCCGCGGTGACCGTGATGCGCGCGGCGCCGCTCGAGGGCGAGGTGTACAACGTGGCGTCGGGGCAGGGAGTGACGATTCGCGACCTCGCCGGCCACGTCATCGAGGTGCTCGGCCTCGAGCCGCGGGTCACGTACACCGGCGACGTGCGGCCGGGCGACGCGCTTCACTGGATCGGCGAGATCGGCCGGCTCAAGGCGCTCGGATTCGTGCCGGCCACGTCCCTCCGGGAAGGCGTGCGCCGGGTGGCGGAGTGGTTCGCCGAGCTCGACGAGAAGGTCTCGGCGTGAGCGGAGACTACAAGGCGCGGCTCTATGCGTCCTACCTGGCGGACCACCTCACGCCCCGGAAGGGCGGCGCGTCCCTCGAGACCCTGCGGGCCAAGACCGGGCGCTGGGAACGGACGCTCCGGCCGTTCCTGCCGGCCGACCGCGGCGCGGCCATCGCCGACCTCGGCTGCGGCTACGGCA
Organism: uncultured Gemmatimonadales bacterium; assembly: GCA_963840215.1. Taxonomy (GTDB): domain Bacteria; phylum Gemmatimonadota; class Gemmatimonadetes; order Gemmatimonadales; family GWC2-71-9; genus CAVVWJ01. The sequence continues at coordinate 326,305 of CAWIYG010000003.1, forward strand.
GCCTCGTGTGGTGGCTGCAGCAGATCGGCTACGTGAACGCCGGCGGCATGGACGTGAGCCACGACCAGATCGAGCGCGGAGCCGAGCTCGGCGTCCAGAACCTGCGGCACGGCGACGTGCTCGAGTTCCTTCAGACCGCGACCGGCCAGTACGACCTGCTCATCGCGCGCGATCTGTTCGAGCACCTGACCAAGGACGACACCCTCGAGGCGCTCACGCTCTGCTGCGAGGCGCTCCGGCCGGGCGGCGCGCTGCTGCTCCAGGTGCCGAACGGCGAGTCGCCCCTCGCGGGCCGCATCATCTACGGCGACTTCACCCACGAGACCGCGTTCACCCAGTCGAGCATCGCGCAGGTCCTCCGCGCCGCGGGGTTCGAGAGCGTCGAGTGTCATCCCGTGCGGCCGGTCGTCTACGGCATCAAGTCGTGGCTCCGTTCGGTGGCCTGGCGGGTCGTCGAGGCCGCCATCGTGGCGGCCATCGTGGCGGAAGTGGGCCCGGTGCGTCCGATCGTGACGCAGAACCTGCTGGTCGTGGCCCGCCAGGCGCCCTCCGCGCGGGCGCGATGAGCCGCGGCTGCCTGCTCATCGGCAACTACCCGCCGCCTTATGGCGGCGTGCCCCGCTACATCGAGAACCTGGCGCCGTTTCTCGCGACCCTCGGGTGGGACGTGCACGTGCTGTCGGCCGGCCGCTCGGGCGTCGAGCGGCGTGGCGGCGTCACCGTGCACAAGCTGCCGCTCCGATCCAAGCTGCCGCTGGTGGCGCGGCACGCGCTCCCGCTCCGGGGAACGCCGATGACGATCCGTCTCCGGTCGGCGGAGGATGCGGTCGTGCGGGCGTGGTACCAGGTGCTCGCCAGCGTCGGCCGCGAGCTGATCGGCCGCCACGGGATCGACGTGATCTGCGGCTTCAACCTGGCGCGGGGCGGCCTCATCGCGGCCGTGCTCGGCCGACAGAGCGGAATCCCGGTCGTCATCAACAGCTTCGGCGAGCTGGTGAGCAAGGCCGACTTCTTTCACGCAAACCCCGCGCTGCTCCCGTTCATCTGCGCCACCGCCGACCGACTGGTCTCGGGAAGCCGCCACTGCGCCTCCACCTTCCAGCGCTTCGGACTGTCGCCCGAGGTGGAGGTGATTCCGTACGGTGTGGACACGACGCGATTCCACCCGGGCGTGGACGGCACCGGGGTCCGGCAGGGGATCGGCGCGGGGGCGACGGACGTCGTGGTGCTCTACCTGGGACGCCACCTCCGCGACATGGGCCTGCACACCGTGCTGGCCGCGGCGCCGGCGATGCTGGCCGGCAGCGCGGCGATCCGGCTGATCATCGCGGGCGCGGCCGGCGATCTGACGGCCGACGCGAATGCACTCGCCGCCCGCTCGGGCGGCCGGGTCCGAGTCATGGCGAACCTCGACTACGCCGAGCTGCCGGCGGTGGTCGCGGCGTGCGACATGCTCGTGGCGCCCACCGCGGGCGATCGTGCGTGCAGCAGCCTGGCTGCCGCCGAGGCGCTCTCGAGCGGGCGGCCCGTGGTGGCCAGCGCCGTCGGCGGCATTCCGGAGCTGGTCCGCGACGGCGAGGACGGCGCGCTCGTGCCACCCGAGGATCCGGACGCGCTCACCGGCGCGGTGCTCCGCCTCGCCGGGGACGCCGAGTGTCGTCGGCTTCTGGGTGCCCGCGGCCGGGCGCGGATCGAAGCCGAATGGGACACCCGGATCACCCTGGCGCGGATGGAAGCCGTGCTGGCCGAGACGGCCGGGGCCGCCGCATGATCTGGGCGATCCTGCAGGTCGGCGGCCGGCAGCTCACGTCGCTGCTCGTCTTCGCCATCCTCGGCGTGCTCCTGGCCCCGCGGGACTTCGGTCTGGTGGGGATGGCGATGGCGTGGCTCTCGATCATCCAGTCGTTCAGCGACCTGGGGCTCGGGGCCGCGCTGGTGCAGCGCCGTGAGATTGGCTCTGCTCACTTCAGCACCGTGTTCCTGCTGAACGTCGGCGTAGGAGTGGCCCTCACGCTGGTCGGCGCGGGACTGTCGTGGCCGGCCGCCTGGTTCTTCCACGAGCCGGCGCTGCAGCCGGTGGCGATCGCGCTCTCGCTCAACTTTCTGCTGGGCTCGCTCACGGCGGCGCAGACCGCCGTGGCCCAGCGCGAGCTCCGGTTCCGCCAGCTCGCCATCCGGGACGTCGCCGCCTCGGTGCTCGGCGGCGGCGCCGGAATCGGGCTGGCGCTGGCCGGATGGGGCGTCTGGAGCCTGGTGGCGCAGTCCTTGATCACCAGCTTCGCGGCGGCGATCCTGATCTGGCCACTGTCGGCCTGGCGGCCGCGCGTGCGCGAGTACTCGGGCGCCCTGTTGCGCGAGATGTGGCCGTACAGCAGCCAGTTGTTCGTGTTCAACGTCTTCAAGGCGTTCGTCCAAAACCTCGATCGGCTGCTGCTCGGCCACCTGCTGGGCCCGGTCGCGGTGGGCCTGTACGTGTTCGCCTACCGGCTCGTCGTGCAGCCGGTCGCCAGCGTCGTCGGGGCGGTGGGCACGTACCTGTTCCCGTACCTGTCGCGCCTGCAGCAGGATCCGCCGGCGCTTCGCCGGGCCTACGGCGACGCCATGCGCGGGCTCGCCGCGGTCACCCTGCCCGTCGCCGTCCTGGCGGCCGTCGCGGCGCCGGCGCTGGTCCCGACGATCTGGGGCGAGCGCTGGACGGCGGCCATTCCCCTGATCCAGGTCATGGGCCTGCTGGCCGTGCTGCAGGCCTACGTCTCGCCGGTGGGCCAGCTGCTCAAGTCGCTCGACCGCCCGCACTGGCTGCTGTGGTGGTCGGTCGGGATCACCGCCGCGGTTGCGGCGCTGCTCTGGGTGGGCGTGCGCGAGGGCGGTGTGGTGGGAGCGGTCTGGGGGATCACCCTCGCCTACGCGCTGGGCGCGCTCGTGATCATGCGCATCACGGCGTCGCTGATTCGCTTCGGCGCGCGGGACCTGTGGCGCACTTCCGGCAAGCCGGTCCTGGCCGCCGTCGTCATGCTGGCGACCGCCCTGGCGGTGGACCGGGCGCTCGGCGAACCCACATGGGCCAAGGTGGCCACGATCGGATTCCTCCCGCTCACGGCGTACTGCGCCGTGCTGCTCCGGCTGGATCATTCGCTGCTTCGCGGGCTCGCGGCGCGGCTCCGCACGGCGCGGCCGTCGGGCGCGGGCACGTGACGGCCAAAGGGTTTCTCCGCAAGCTCCCGATCATCCGGGAGGTGGTGGCAGCGCGGAGCTCCGCCGCGGCGGCCGCGGAGACCCAGCGTCAGTTGCTCGCCGTCGCCGCAGACACCGCCGTGCGGGGCCTGCTCGATACGCCCAAGTACCAGGACCCGCGGCGGCTCAACCGGTACGAGGCCCAGGTGTTCTCGCAAAGCGGGGAGGACGGGATCCTCGGGGAGATCTTCCGTCGGATCGGCACCACCGATCGGCGGTTCGTCGAGATCGGCGTGGGGAACGGCCTCGAGAACAATACGGCCTACCTGCTGGCCCAAGGCTGGCATGGGACCTGGATCGACGGCAGTGCCCGGGCCCTCGCCGAGGCGCGGGGGCATTTCCGGGATCCGCTGGCCCGCGGCGAGCTGGCCATCCAGGAATCGATGGTGACCGCGGAGAACGTGGGCCCGACGCTGCAGGCGCTCGGCGTCCCGCCCGCGTTCGACCTGCTCAGCATCGATGTCGACCGGAACACCTGGTACGTCTGGCAGGCGCTCGCGAACTACCGCCCGCGCGCGGTGGTGATCGAGTATAACTCGACCATTCCCCCGACGGACGAGTGGGTCGTGCGGTACGACGCCGCCAAGCACTGGAACCGCACCAACTATTTCGGCGCCAGCCTCAAGAGCTGCGAGGTCCTGGGCCGCCGCCTGGGCTACCTGCTCGTGGGCTGCAACCTCGCGGGAACCAACGCGTTCTTCGTCGGCGAGGAACTGGCAGGGCACCACTTCCTCGAGCCCTACTCGGCGGAGAACCACTACGAGCCGCCCCGCTACTGGCTGGCCCGTGTGCGGCAGGGTCATCGCCGCTGCTTCGCGGATTGACGGCCCGCCGGCCGCCCCCGAGACCTCGATGACGCTGACAGAACTCCTCAAGCACGTCACCCGCCGTTCCCCCGCCGCCAACCGTCTGTACCATGCCGTCCGCCGCCGCCAGGCGAAGGCGTTCGAGCCGGACTGGGGCCGCATCATCGCCGACTCGGGCGAACGCTGGCCGCAGGCGGTCGCCGCGTCGCAGGGGGGACCGCGGGTCCTTCTCGCCACCAGTACCGGGGCCCATCCCTCGGCGCCGCTGATGGACACGTTGCTCGCCGGAGCACTCACGGTGCGCGGCGCGCGCGCCAGCTTCCTCCTGTGCGACGGCGTCCTGCCCGCGTGCCAGGTGGTCGAGATCGGGCTCCAGAGTCCCGCCTCGTTCACCCGGTCCGGTCCGCAGCGGTACATGTGCGCCCACTGCTTCCCCCGCGCCGACGCGCTGTACCGGCCGATGGGCCTCCCGATTCACCGCTACGGCGCGCTGCTCACGGCGGAGGAGCGCGTGGACGCGGCCGAGCTGGCGGCGCTGACGCCGGCCGACCGCCTGGCATCGCTCGAGCTGGAGGGGCTTCCCGTCGGCGAGCACGCCCGGGCCGGGGCGCTCCGCTATTTCGCCCGGTCCACGCTGGACGGCGAGCCGCGGGCGGAGCAGGTCCTCCGGCGGTTCGTCGAGGCCGCGGTCCTCACCGCCCGGGCCGTGCGGCGGCTGCTCGACCAGGAGGCGATCGACGTCGTCGTCGTCAACCACGCGATCTACGTTCCGCACGGCATCGTCGCCGAGGTCGCGAGACGGTCGGGACGGCGGGTGGTCGCCTGGAACGTGGCGTACCGGAAGCGCTCCTTCCTGTTCAGTCACGGGGAGACCTACCACCACTCCCTGCTGTCGGAGCCTGCGAGCGAGTGGGAGAACCTTCCGTGGCCGCCCGAGCGGGACGCGGAAGTGGTGGAATACCTCGGCAGCCGGCGCCGGGGTGGCCGGGACTGGATCGTCTTCCACAACACCCGGCCGATCGAAGACCTGCGCCGCGCCGCGCCCGAGCTCCGCGCCATCGACCTCGACCGGCCGATCATCGGGCTGCTCACCAACGTCGCCTGGGACGCGCAGCTCCACTACCCGGCCAACGCGTTTCCGGACATGCTCGACTGGATCGTCCGGACGGTCCGCTGGTTCGGCGGCCGGCCCGATCTCCAGCTCCTCATCCGGGTCCACCCTGCCGAGCTGTCGGGCGACATCCCCTCGCGCCAACGCGTCGTGGAGGAGCTCCGCCGGTCCTTCCCCACGCTGCCGGCCAACGTCTTCGTGGTGCCGCCGGACAGCCCCATGAGCACCTACGCCGCCGCCGAGGCGTGCGACGCGGTGATCATCTTCGGGACCAAGACCGGGGTCGAGCTGACCAGCCTCGGCATCCCGGTCATCGTGGCCGGGGAAGCCTGGATCCGGAACAAGGGGCTCACCACCGACGCCGCCTCCGCCGACGACTACTTCCGCATCCTGGGCCGGCTGCCGTTCAGCGCCCGGATGCCCGGGCGCATGGTGGAGCGGGCCCGGAAGTACGCCTACCACTTTTTCTTCCGCCGAATGATCCCGATCGATCAGTTCGAGCCGACGGGAGGCCAGCCGCAGTTCCGGCTGGCCATTCGTACCGTGGACGATCTCCGCCCCGGAGTGAGTCCCGGCCTGGACCTCATCTGCGACGGAATTCTTCGCGGCACACCATTTGTATATCCCGCCGAGCGTCTGGGGGCCGGCCGGCGATAGGCGGTATGGCCAGGCACCGTTAGATTCCACGACAGTTTGCCGCAGGTGGCAGGCTCGAAAGCCGAATTCGTCGAGTCGCAGGCTGGCGTAACACGTTGCCTCTGTGCGACTTGAATGGTCGAACCTTCCTGGTCCGGATCCCGGCGGGAGCACGGCATGGACGCCGCTACGCCATGGTAAAGCTGAGGAACGTCCGAAACCGCTACCTGTTTCTTTTGGACGCGGTCACGCTGTCCGCCGCCCCGCTGTGGTCCTACTTCGTTCGCTTCGAGGGGTTCGATTGGGGGCCGCAGGACCTCCGAACCGCTCTCCTGTTCGTCGTCTTCAGCGTCCCCATCAAGCTCGCGATCCTCCAGGCGGTCGGCCTCTACCGCCGGCTCTGGCGCCACGCCGGCGTGGCCGAGCTCGAGCAAATCCTCCTCGCCACCACCATTTCGGCACTCTCGACCGCCATCCTCGGGGCCGTGGTCCTGCCGACCCTCGGCATCACGCCGCTCCGGGTCCCGCTCTCGGTCCTGTTCATCGACGCCTGCCTGACGGCGGGCCTCGTCACGCTCCCGCGGCTGCTGGTGCGACTGCTCAATCGCCGGGTGCAGCGCCGCCGGCTGGAGGACGCTCGCCGCGTGCTCATCGTCGGCGCCGGCGCGGCGGGCGAGATGATCGTGAAGGAGCTGCTGGGCCATCCGCAGCTCGGGCTCAACCCCGTCGGCTTCGTCGACGACGACCGGACGAAGCACGGCCATCGCCTGTGTGATCTCCCGATCCTGGGCTCGCTCGCGCGGATCCCGGAGTTCACCCTGCGCCACGAGGTGGAGGAGATCATCATCGCGATGCCCCGGGCGCCCGGCGCGGTGGTGCGCCAGGTGGTGCGCGCGGCGCTCGATACTGGGGTCAAGACCCGGACCGTACCGGGCATCTTCGACATCATCTCGGGCCGGGTCGCGGTGGCCTCGCTCCGGCAGGTGGAAATTCAGGACCTGCTCCGCCGTGAGCCGATCCAGACCGATCTCGACCTGGTGCGCGTGCTGGCCACCGGCGAGACCGTGCTGGTGACCGGGGCGGGCGGGTCCATCGGCAGCGAGCTCTGCCGGCAGCTGGCCCGGCTCGAGCCGGCCCAGGTGATCCTGCTCGGCCACGGCGAGAACTCGATCTTCGACATCCTGGCGGAGCTGACCGAGCGGTTTCCCACCGTGACGGCCGTGCCGATCATCGCCGACGTGCGGGACCGCGAGCGGCTGCGGCAGGTGTTCGAGCAGTACCGGCCGTACTCGGTGTTCCACGCCGCGGCGCACAAGCACGTGCCGCTCATGGAGGGGAACGTCGCGGAGGCGGTGACCAACAACGTCCTCGGGACGAAGAACGTGGCGGAGCTGTCGGCCGAGTTCGGGGTCGAGCACCTGGTCATGATCTCGACCGACAAGGCGGTCCGGCCCACCAACATCATGGGCGCGACCAAGCGGGTGGCCGAGCAGATCGTGCAGGAGATCGCGGAGGCGCACGAGCGGAAGTTCGTGGCCGTGCGGTTCGGCAACGTGCTGGGGAGCCGCGGCAGCGTGGTCCCGACCTTCCTCCGGCAGATCCAGACGGGCGGGCCGGTGACCGTGACCCATCCCGAGATGCGCCGCTACTTCATGACCATTCCGGAGGCGGTGCAGCTGGTCCTGCAGGCGGGGGCGCTCGGGCGGGGCGGGGAAGTCTTCGTCCTCGACATGGGCGAGCCGATCAAGGTGCTCGACCTGGCCACCGACCTGATCCGGCTGTCGGGGCTCGAGGTCGGGGTCGACATCGAGATCCGGTTCAGCGGCACCCGGCCGGGCGAGAAGCTCTACGAGGAGCTGTTCTTCGACGGGGAGAGCGCCATCGCCACCGACCACCCGAAGGTGCTTCGGGCCAAGAACGGCGTCCTGCCGATCGGCCTGAGCACGGTGGTCGACGTGCTGGTGGAAGGCGCTCGCCTGGGTCGGTCGGACGACGAGATCCGCGAGCTGCTGGTGCGGCTGGTGCCCGACTTCAAGGTGCCCGAGAGCGCCACCTCCGAGGCCGCGATCGGCGCCCTCCCGAACTAGCGCGCACGGGCGCGGCTAGTTCCGCGCCACCACGATGATCGTGACGAGCGCGCCGAGCAGCTGAGCCGCCGTGCTCAGGATGCCGCCGAGGTTGCTCGACGGCTCCTGCGCCGTCCGGGTCGGGACGAACACCACGGCGCCGGCCTTCGGCCTCGGCACCTTGTCCGCGAACACCGCCTTCCGCTTGACTCCCTCCCGCTCTCCGTTCGGCTGCGTCACGTACGGGTGGCGGCTGTCGCCCACCTGGGTATAGCCCCCGGCGGCGTCCACGTACCAGTCGAGGCTCTTGTCCGGCGCGTAGGCCACGGGCCCCGGCGAGTTCACGGCGCCCTGCACCAGCACGATGGGGTTGTACTCCGGGATGTGAATCGAGTCCCCGCCCACGAGGATGATGTTGTCGCGGAACTTGGGATTCTTGAGCACGCGGGGCAGGTCGATGCCCACCCGCTCGGGCATGCCGCGTGGCGCGCTGTCGCGGCGAGCCACGTCGACCGGTGCCAGGGACTGAAGCCGGTCGGTCCCGATGGGGGTGTTCCCGACGTACGACCGATAGAACTGAATGCCCCCCGAGTAGGCCTCGTCGGTGAGCCCGCCGGCGCGCTCGATGAGGTCGGCCAGGCGCTCGGTCTTGGACCGAAGCGAGTAGCGGCCGGGCGACTTGACCTGCCCGCTCAGGACGACCGTCCGCTGCAATGCCCATTCGCCCTGGCGCAGGACGAGCACGTTGTCGTAGGGCTGAAGCGGCGTGTCGGCGCCGGGGCCTGCCGCACCCGACGAGTCGAGCGGCACGCGGACCGTCTCCGCCAGCGCCCCCGGCGGGCGCTGCTCGGGCAGCCGGGCGATCTCGGCCTCGAGCTGGGCGTCCTGGGTGAGCCCATCGGCCATGAGGATGAGGTCGCGCATCGTCATCCCCTCGCGGTAGGGGACATGCCCGGGGCGGCGGACGCCGCCGACGATCGCCACGTACTTCACCGGCCGGAGGGTGGTGCGGGAGAAGACCTGGATCTGGTCCTGATCCTGCAGCACCAGGTCCTCCTGGACCCGTCCCGTGGAGTCGGCGAAGGCACCGCGGAGCTGCACGTAGCTCGAGTCCTCGCGCATCCGTGTCACGAGGACGCGCGGCAGGTAGACGTCGGGCCTGGGGCCGCCGGCAAGGCGGATGGCGTCGCTCAGCTTCAGGCCGGGCGTGAAGCCCACCTGGCCTTCGACCCAGACGTTGCCGCGGACGGTGACGAAGCCGCGCTGGCGGCTGGCGACCGGGTGCACGGTGACCGAGTCGCCGGGCGCCATGGGCACGGCCGGCGCCACGCCGCCGCTGAACTGGTCGGCGCCCACCGCGATGACGACGCGGGCCCGGCCATCGGGGCCGCGCGAGTCGGCGGGGAGGATCCGATGGATGGTCACCCGGGCCTGCGCCGCGCTCGGATCGAACCCGCCGGCGAACCCGATCGCGTCCCGCAGCGTCTCCGTGGGGCGCAGCTCGTAGATGGCGGGCCGCAGCACCTGGCCGGTCACCGACGCGTGGCCGCCGCGGACCGGCACGAAGACCACGTCGCCCGACTGGAGCCGGATGTCGGTGGGGTTGCTGCCGCCGAGCAGGTAGTCGTAGAGATCGAGGCTGTCCACCAGCTCGCGCCCGCGGCGAATCAGCACATGCCGGAAGCTGCCGCTCGTGGTCGGGCCGCCCGCGGCGTACAGGGCCGTCAGCACGGTGCCCGCGCTCGACATCAGGTACGCGCCGGGCCGGACCACGTCGCCCGCGACATAGATCTGGATGTTCCTAAGCCGCGCGATGGACAATTGGAACCGGGTGGTGGCGTTGGCGCCGCGCCGGACGCCGGAGTACACCCGGCCGAGCCGGCCGTAGAGCTGCTCCTGCAGCTCCCCGAGCGTCAGGTTGGCCACGTAGACCTGGCCCACCTGCGGAATGACGACGAAGCCTTCGCGCGTGACCTCGAGCGTGTGCGATCGCTCGACGTCGCCGGTCAGGATCAGCACCAGCAGGTCTCCGGGCCCGAGACGATAGTTCTGGTCCACCGGCCCGGACTGTGCAGGCTGAAAGCGCGTCGTGGCCCGGCGGAAGGTCTCGATGCCGAACAGCTTGAGGCCGCCTCCGCGGAGGACCTTGACCGAGTCGGCCAGGGAATCGGCACGGACCGAGTCGGCCCGAAGCAGCTGGATCGAATCGAGCACGGCGCGGAGCGAGTCCGACATCGCCCCGGTCGAATCCACCAGCCGGAGGGAGTCTGCCTCCTCGGTGCTCAACACGCCGAGCGCGCGCACGGCGTCGAGGGTCTGCGGCCCCAGCTGTGCCGGCACGGTCGTATCGGCGCCTTGGACGTAGTCGTCGAGCATGTTCTCGGGATAGCCGGCCGCCCGGAGCCGGGAGCGGATCTGATCCGGCGTCAGGCCCGACTGCGAGAGCCGCTCCCGGAGCTGGCCGACGAGCTGGGGCTGCGTCCGCAGCATCTCCTGCGCCTGCTCGGGCGATGGCAGCTGCTGGCCGTTCGGAATCTGGGCCGCGAGCGGAGCGGTGAGCGCGCCGAGGACGGCGGCCAGGGCAAGCCACACCCGGGTGGGCGAGAACCTACGCAATTCCGAGTTGGGCATGGAGGGCGAAGATCGCTCGTAAGTAGGGCGAAGTCAAGCGGTTGCGCGAAGGAGGTCGCGCCAGAAGCCGAGCGTCCGCTCGGCTACGGCGGCGTCGGTGTAGAGGTCCATCGCGCGCCGCCGGCCGGCGAGGCCGAGCCGCCGAACCTCCGCCGGATCGTCGTGCAGCCGCTGCAGCGCCTCGCTCAGCGCGCCGACGTCCTCCTCGGGCAGGACCAGGCCGGCGTCGCCGATGGTCTCGGGAAGTGCGCCGCCTGTGCTGCCGACGACCGCAATGCCGTGGGCCATGGCATCCACCGCTGCCCGGGGCACCGCCTCGACCCAGCGCGGCGTATTGCGGGACGGCACGACCACGACGTCGAACCGCGGCCACACCGCGTCGACGGCGGCCCGGGGGAGCGCCCCGAGCCAGGTGATGCGTCCCGCGATGCCGAGCCGCTCCGCGAGCCCCTCGAGCTCCTCCTGCGCGGGGCCCGTGCCGACGACCGTGATGGTCCACCGGCCGACCATCTTGACCGCGGCGCGGAACAGGAGGTCGAGGCCCTTCTCGTGGATCAGCCGGCCGACGAAGCCGATCGCGAGCCCGGTGTGCGCTTCCCGGTCCACGGCGAGGGGCAGCGGCGTGCCGAGCTGGGGAATGGTGCAATGGGGGAGCGACGCGTGGCCCTTGAGGGCCAGGCGCCCGGCGAGCTCGTTGACCGAAATCACCCCGGCCGCGCCGGCGAGCGCGCGATTGCGCCGAAGCCGGGCGAGCGTGCTCCGGCTGACCGGCTGGCTCTCGCGGGTGAGGATGACGTACGGGATGCGGAGCCGCCGCGCGGCCCGGGCGATGCCGGCGGCGCCGTTGCTCCACGGCTCTTCCTCGATCTGCACCAGCTCCGGGCGAAAGTCGGTGAGCAGCCCGCGCACGGTGCCGACGTGCCAGTACGGGTTCGCGGTGGGGACGGCGCTGCCCCGGATGGGGACCGGCACCGTGCGGACGCCGCCGTCGTCGCCCCAGCTGGTCTGCTGCTGCTCGACGAGGCCCGCGGGCACCCAGCGATCGGGCACGGCGGCCGCGACGGTGGCACCGAGCCCGGCGAGGGCGCGAAGCTTGCCACGCGCGGAGGGGTCCGCGTAGACGCGTGAGATCACGAGGGCGCGCACAGCACCAATCTCGCCCCGCACGGGGCCAGGACCAAGGGGACGACGTGGTTGACTTGAGTCGCGGGTCATGGTGAACTTGGCGAGACCTCCCATGCGCATTCTCCATCTCGCGAAGTACTACTGGCCGCGCTCCGGCGGCATGGAACGGGTGGTCCAGGGGCTCGCCGAGGGTGCGGCGAACCTCGGCCACCAGGTGGAGGTCGTGGCGGTCGAGGGCCGGGGCAAGGCCGGGAGCGCGGGCCGGCAGCGCTCGGCCGTCACGCGGGCGTTCTCGTTCGCGGCGCTGGGGTCCCAGGAGATCGCGCCCGGCTACATCGCGGCGGCGTGGCGGCGGGCCGACCTCATCCACGTGCACCATCCGCACCCGCTCGCGGACCTCGCCTGCCTGCTCCGCGCCGGCACCACGCCGGTGGTGGTCACCCAGCACGCCGACTCGCGGCGCTCGATCTACCGGCCGGTCACCGGCCTCGTGCTGCGGCGCGCCGCCGCGGTGGTGGTCCCGAGCCGCGCGCACCTCGCACTCTCGAGCGAGCTGGTGGGCTGGGAGAGCAAGGTCGAGGTCATTCCCTTCGGCATCGACCAGTCGCGCTGGGAGACGGTGCCGCCGCCGCCGCCGGGCGCCGCGCCGCGGGCGATCTTCATCGGCCGGCTGGTAGCGTACAAGGGGCTCGACATCCTGCTGCGCGCGCTCGAGCGGGTGCCCGATCTCCGGCTGGATATCGTCGGGTCGGGGCCGGAGGGACCGCGCCTCCGGACGCTGGCCCAGGCGCTGGCGATCACCGACCGCGTGCGCTGGTACGGCGAGTATCCCGACGAGGACCTCCCACGCCGCATGGCTGACGCCGACTTCCTGGTGCTGCCGTCGGTCACCGTCGAGGAGATGTTCGGGCTCGTGGTGCTCGAGGCGATGGCCGCGGGCCGGCCGGTCATCACGACCGCGCTGCCGAGCGCGGTCCGCGAGGTGAACGTGCCGGGCGTGACCGGTCTCGAGGTACCCCTCCGCGACGTGCCGGCGCTGGCCAACGCGCTCGAGATCGCTCTGCCACGATCCCGCGCCGGCGGCGGACCCTGGGCGAGGCGGGGCGCCGCCGGGTGACAGGAGCGGTTCACCCAGACGGTCATGGCGGAGCGGCACATCGAGCTCTACCAGCGGATCCGGGCCGCCAGGGGCTAGCATCCGCTTGGGCCCTACGGACGAATACCGCGAGACGAATACCGCGAGACGATTTCGCGAAAGCGATATTGAGATGACGAATCCAAGAAGGCCGTCGGGCCCTGAACGCCAGGCCCGGGTCAAGCCGCAGTATGCGTCGCAATACCCCGGTGTCGTGGCGGGCGAATGGGTCCCGGCGTGGCTGCTGGCCGAGCAGTTGATGGCCACGGCGGCTCAGAGGGGCGTCCCGCCGGGCGGGCGGGTGTGCGAGCCGACCCACTGCGAGTTTCGTGGTGGTGGAAAGCGCCCGCCGGAGCTGCGCGATCTCAGGACGCGAGTGGCGGACCAGAGTTAGGCCGGGCGCGACGCTGCCTTATCTCCCGTTGTGATCCGGCCGGGATTACGTTCTGCCTCACGCCGGGCCCTTAGCTCAGGTGGTTAGAGCAGCGGACTCATAATCCGACGGTCCCAGGTTCGAATCCTGGAGGGCCCACTTCGTAGGCCATTGGAGTTCGGCCATTTGCGTGCACGAAGCCTGGTCGAGATTCTCGGTCAGGCTTTCGTGTCGTGGGGATTTGTGTGGGGAATGAGTTGAGGAACGGCTTATTTCGCGCCCACCACGATCATCCGCGGACCATCTGGGAAAAGCACGCTGCCCATCGTTCTTGCGTCCTCGCCCTTCGACTTCTGCTTGGTGTACCGCCGGGTCATGGCCGGGTCTTTATGGCGGAGCGTCTGTTGGACACTGGCCTCCGGCCTACCCGCATCTGTGAGCCATTGGCCGGTGCAGTGCCGTAGGTCGTGCAGGCGTAGGTCCAAGAGGCCCAGGGAGGCGCAGGCCCGCTTCCAGTGCCCACGAAGCGACTTGTACCCCACCGGGGCCGGAATTGCCGCCTCAAGCCAGGCCCAGAGAGTAGGATCAACCCTGGCGACATCCATGCTGCCGTCGGTCTTCGTGCCCGGCACGAGCAGCGTGCGGGTGTGGGGCCGCAGATTCTCGCGTTGGCAGGCTAGGTATTCACCCACGCGCATCCCTGTCCCCACCAACGTGACGTAGGAGGGTTGAAGCTGCTGCGGAGTAGCGGCCACGATTTGCCAGAACAACTCAGGCGTGATATCAGGCACCCTGCCTTGAGGCTCGGACGCCTTCGGGAATGCCTTCATCACCGCTCGACGGAATGGGTGATACTTGTCGTCCAAGATCATCGTCAGGAAGCGGCTGACAGCTCGTCGCAGGTGGTTCCAGTCAGCCGGACTATTCTGCCAGCCCGCGTGCAGCTTTTTCCATTCAACCTTCTTCAGGTCCAGCACCCTCGCGTCGTCCTTGAGGTAATCCGTCGTCCGGCGAAGAGCGTTGAACGAAGTCAGATAGCGCAGTCGGGTCGGGTGGCTCTTGGCGCTGGTCTTCTGCCACTCGCTGACGGCCTCCACAGCTTGCGGTGTAGTACGACGTCCGCGGCCAGAAAACCGAGCCGTTCCGACCTCTGCGCGGCGAAGACCTCCGCAATCGAGAATCGACCGTCCCTGATAGCCTCCAGCACTTCCAGGCGGCCAGTGTCGTAGAGCTGTGTCAGAAGGTCGTCACGCTTCGGAACTCCTTTTCGTTTCTGGTGCCGGATGATACCGCAATGCGTCCCACACCCTTGAACATCCTGTCGACGCGGAAGCGAGCGCGACCGTTAGCCTGTGTGGCATCACCATCCTCCTTGTGGTTGTTGATGAAGTCGAGAACATCGACTCCGTACCAGAGCACGGTGGAATGCCCGAGTGGAGATCTTGCCGGGAAGCTTCCGGCGGACCACTCCGGGAGCGCGGTGGGACCACAGAACAACTCAGCGGCCACCTGCTTGGCGTCCATGAGGCGACCTCGCGCCTGGGGCGGGACGGGCCGCTTGGTGTCGGGATTCCCGTGGTCCCTGCGGCGGTGGCCCGCCGCCCCGCTTCTGAATGTTGGCCCTCGTCCTGGCTCCCACCTAGCTGCATAGCCTCGCGTAGAAATTCGGATCCCTCGTCGCGTGACCCGTTCCGGTAGCGTGACGCGCCGCGCCGTCGCTTCGGAGTCGATGCAAGGGGCTCCCACTGGGAAATGCAAGTGCTGGTGCTGGTGCCGATGGGCAGCCGCGTCGGTGGTGGCCGAGCTGGTGGGTGGCCGAGCTGGTACCGGTCGTGGGCCCACGGCAGGCTCAGCTGACCGAAACCTCGGTGGTCGCGACGTCTACTACAGCAAGCGTCATCGACAAAGGGCTCGCGCTGCAGGCCGAGGAGTGCCGAGACCTCTAGAGACCTGCTTGCCGCCCAAACGGTTTCAGTTGGTGCTCTCTGTAGGAGATCGACACTTCGAGGCGGGTGTCTACTTGGGGGGATGGCCACATAAACGCCACAGCCCCAAGTGGTTACGGACGGCTGGAGGGTGATTGTGACGCTTCCACGGTGCTGCACGCTGCGGAGGATGACGTCTTGCGACGACCTACTACATGTGGAGCGGACAAATCACGAGAGCCTACTCAAGGGGGTAAGCAAATCCATGAACGACTGCCCAGATGATGAACTTGTGCCCGAGCAGCTGTATTCCACCGATGATGTGGCCGAGCTGATGGGTGTCAGCGCTCGGACCGTGCTCATGCTGCCCATCCGGCAGATCCGGATCGGGGCCCGCACAATGCGCTTCCGGCTTGGTGACGTCTACGACTTCCTCGGGTTGGACAATCCGAACGAGTAATCACAGGAACTGTTCCACTACGCCATAGCCTCGCGGCAGCGCCCCCACGATACACGACGCGCAAGCCGCGACGGCATTCAGGTTCGATGAAGGTGCCATCCCGCACCTAGTACCACAGGTGCGCCTACCCAACCAAATAGGAGTCAGACTGATGACCGACAAGACGAGTGGTTCCGAGGTGGTGAAGGCCGCGTGGGGCCAGTGGCTGATGGCGTTTCGGTGGGCCCACTTCGCGACGCTGACGTTCCGGCGGAAGCAGTCGGAAGCCACCGTCCAGAGTCAACTGCAAAGGTGGCAGCCAGGTGGTCATGGACCGTCAGAGGTCACCTTCGAGAAGCAGTTCCAGCGGTGGGTACGCCGACTCCAGCAACGCGCCAAGCAGGAAGTTGCGTGGTTCTATGCAATCGAGCGCGGAGCAGGAGGACTATTGCACCTCCACGCTCTGACCGCCGGCACTGAAAGGGTAGGAGCGCGCGGCCTCGCAGCTGCATGGCCATTGGGCTACACGCGTGTCGTAGCGTACGACGGCCATCTGGGTGCCGCTCACTACGTGTGCAAGGAGATCGGCGCAGGGGTGGTTCAGTACGACGTGAGTCAGCGTCTCATCAAGTAGCGCGGCTGGTGTCTGTTGCGGGATTTCTTCGGGTTCGCCAGATTTACGGCTGTACCCGTGCGCAAAGGCGGCTGCGATGGGCTTCTGGCTCCGGCTCGCGCTAATCTACGTAATCCTCTCCGGCGGTCTGATCCTTGTACTGGGATTGGAGTGGCGTACTGGTGTTGATCTTCTCATCATCGCAGCTGGCTTCATCCCAGCCGTGATCCGACAGTCCCCACGGCTTTTTCTATCCTGGAATCGCCTGCGCTACGTTGTCACAAATGCTGAAACGACGTGGGACTTGAACATCAGGATGAGGGGGGATTTCGACCCCGGCCATGTAGAGCGTTTTGTGCATCGTCTGGCGTTGGAGCACCCCGGCGAGACGGAAGTGCTCCAATCCGGGAGTCTCCGGTTCCTGATGAGGTACAGAAGGCTATTCACTGTCGAGCTAGTCCTCGGCCATGGAGACGAGCATTCTGGTGAGTGGGAAGTTGAAGGATCTAAGTCAAAATCCCTTGACATAACGCTTTTCGAGCAGCAGGTCAGCTATCGGCGTTCACGAAGAGTCCTGGAAGACACTCTCATTCCACTCGTCGAACAGATCCGCAATGAGTTTTCACCGTCGTCAACGAACTACTCACTTCGCGTTCGATTCGACGGTACCAACCCATTCTTTGGGCTGTACCTTCAACACTTGCGGCCTGACTTGGTCAACGAGTTCCAATTCGAGTTCAAGCTCCCACTGTCGCAAGCCACGGATCACGTGAGCGTGAGCAAGACGGCGATGGTTGTTACTTCCACCAGCATCGAAGGTTTTCGGCAAGGTGTGCGTGCTGGCCTCGCATTCCAACCGCCGTCGCGCTGATGCCGACCGCATTCCATCCCTGGACGATTCGCCGGATGCCCTCAGTGGAGCGCTTCGGAACGTCGGATCAGTACCACCTCCGCATGGAGCACCAGGAGAGCAGAGAAGACGCGACCACGACGGCGCAGCTGCAGGACCGCAATTTCCGCCCGCGTGTTGACCGCTACTGGTGTGAACACGACTTCCTGACAAAGCTGAAATATCCAGGTCGGGCCCTTGGGGTTCGGTTCCTGGAGTATGTCACTCCATACGTGTTTGCGATGTATGTCGTTCAAGACGCAGCTGGAGAGTGGCCGCTTGGGCTGGTCCGGACCAAGGGATGCGGTAGCGAAGGATTTCATCAGGCGTCTGAACACCCACGAGGACTTTCAGGCGATAGAGCGGGTGGTGGACTTCAACCTGCTCAGGCCGCGCCTGGAGGTAATTACCGGTGCTTGGTTCGACAACATGCGGGTCTCGAACCTGTCATCCACTGGCGTATTCGGAACTCGTGTGGACCGAAGCCATGAGTTCGGGCGAGCTGAGCGACATGGTCGACTGAAGACGCTCAACCTCTTGTACACGTTCGGGGGTACGGAGCATCTGCTGACCGTCACGCAATCAGGAACGGTGGTCACATTTGCAGCCTATGACACAGAAGAAGAGGAACTGGATGTAGTGCTCGAGTTCAAGCGCCAGATTTTGGATGGCTGCTGGTCAATGTGACGCCGCACGGCCCTACTCCGGAGTGTCGTCTTTGGTGAATCAAGTTTACGTGAGTCGTGCCGGTCGGGTTGTTACGGTGAAGTATGCGGACCGGTCGCCGGGTAAGCGTGAAAACGGCCACTGGGACGCGTTCGATTACGCCTTTCACGTCACCATCGAGGGAAGATTACACGACGCAGTGGTGCGCGTTCTCGGGATGCATCCTCCGTATTGGCCGTGAGGCAGGCGATGCTACTGTGTTAGGCGGGACGGGAGACAATAATGTGCACACTTGGACCGTAGACTTGCGCGCCGAATCCTCCAGGCCATAGACGACGTTGCCAGCATCGCAACGGCTGCACAGGACCATCTCAACACTTCGATAACCGATTGTCCAACAGCGGAGTAGCTGCCTCCTGAAGGACAGAAGTCAAGCTCGGAAAATCAAGGAGTACATCGTCAGCGACTCATGCTTCGTGGGACGTCGGGACGGGATCATTCGACTGGGCGCAGTTCTCGTCGGATCGATGACTATATCTTGGCGTTCGCGGGCGTCCTTCTGAAGGTCATCAGGCGTATAAGGACCAGTTGTGGCAATGCACGCAGAGAATCCGCTTTTAACCACAGACCAGTTGACCGACTTTTGTGAGCGCTGAAGAGACAGAGGCCTCCGGTTTTGCAATAGGCCTGTTGTGGAGCCGCTCCACAGGACGGCAGCGCTGCCTTCGAGGTCTGGTCGGGAGGGTGGGTACACCAGGAGCGGGATTTCCTTGATGAAGCCATTAAGTGTTACGAGGCTCAGGCTTATCGAAGTCCTGCCGCAGTGATGGTGTGGATCCTGACTCTTGACCACTTGCAGGACTTTATTTTCCAACAGCATCTAGGCGCTTTCAACGTCCAGCTCGATAAGGTCAAAGACAGGCGGATAAGAGTAAGCAGCGTTGTAGCTAAGACGATTTTGCTGAAATTCCCGAGAATAGGTTCATCGATCTTGCGCGCGCGGCCAACATTATCAGCCACGACGTGCAGAAAATCCTAGACGTGAAGCTCGGAATTCGGAACTCTTATGCCCACCCCAGTAACATCAGCCTCTCTCCCGCGAAGGCGGCAGATTTCATCCTGGACCTCACGAACAATGTCATTCTGAAACAAGACTCTAATCCGCTAGCCGCTGCCCATTACCTGCCTATCGGGATTAGAAGCGAGTGGACCTCAGATAGCCGACGGTTTGGCCAAGTCTAGGCATTGGGGTGAAGTGTGGATGGATTGGTTAGGACCGTTGCCAAGTGGTGCCGAGCCGTAGTGGGCCTGTGAGCAAGTTCGCCCGAGTGCCCACGACTTGGAACGAGTGCGGTTGAGCCCGGATGACTCATAATCCGTCGGTCCCTGGTTCGAATCCAGGAGGGCCCATTGAACTTACCTGCTGTCGCCACCCCCAGATCATTCCGGTGAGCGTACCACCGAGGTTCTGAGTTCTGCTAGCTCGTAAGCCAAGCGGCGAAGGCCAGCCACGAGGGGGTGCCCGAGATCATGAGGCGCAGTGGCTGCGAGGCCACAATCACCAGGCCGCCCCAGATCGTGGCGGGATGAACCTTCCTTCTGGTCGCGAGATCGTAGACCAGCATCGCCACGATGAACAGGTCGGTGAGTCCGAAGAATGCCGGGGGCCCTAGGGGACGCACGAAGGGAAGCCGCGCGATCGGCGCGCTCGTGAGCGCGATGGTCCCGAGCGTCATCAGCCGCTTGTGCGTGTCCGGCCGGTTCCGAAGCACCAGGCCCGCGCCGATCAGCATCGCGAACACTACCATATCGAAGAGTGGCACAGCCAGGAACGAGAGCGGCGGCACTCCGGGAATCGGGGACGAGCCGCCGCCCTTGACCCGCAGAATGGCTGTGGCGGTTCCCATGATCAGCAGCAACGCGGCCAGCACGGCGCCGCCCACCCCGAGCTTGCGATGCAGATCGGTGCGATCAGTGGCGACCAGGGTCGTCTGGGCCAGGAAGAGCAGCACCCAGGATGTGAACACCAACCCATGGATGTGCACGTACAAGCTCAGTTCCGGCGTACCGTAGTAGGCCTTGAGGAAGTAGCTTCGCGAGAACCCGAGGAACACGGTGATGAGGATGGCAATGGCCACCCCCACGTAGAAGCGGCGGGTGCCCTGCCTGGTGCTGGCGACTGAGAGGTTCGCGGTCATCCCGATCTCCCTTCATGTGAGATCCAACGCCACATCGAAACTCGCGGTATATCCCTCTTTGGCAGGGACCACCGACAACAACGCCCCAAAAACCGGCCCGGCACATCATGGAGGCGATCTGTCGGGCTGCGGAGCTCCCACGGGTTCGCGCGGCAGGCCTAGGGCGCCAGCACGCCCGCCGCCTGCTCGAGCAGCTCGGCCTGCCGCTCGAGCGCCTGTCCCAGCGTCGCCGCTCCCGCCTCGGCCTCGGTCCACCGCTTGCCCTCGATCGCCTCGCGCACCCCCGGTATCGTTTTCGGGCTGTACCCCGTGTACCAGCCCGGCGCCGCGAGGAGCTGCCGGTACCAGGGCCGGCGCGGCAGCCCCTCAGGCGGCGCCAGCGCCCGCTCGGCCTGGCCGAGCAGCAGGTTGAGCCGTGCGAGCCGGGCCGTATCGAGCGGGGCGGTGCCGCTCCGCATGGCCGACGCATACGCCCGCTCGAACCGCGCGCTCGCGTCCTTGAGCCGGCTCGCCCCGTTCTGCAGCGGCGCGAAGTCGAGGAACGGCGGCACCGGCTCGCGCGAGGGCGCGACGGTGGGGCGACGCAGGTCGTTCATCGCCACAAAGAGGCTTTCCTCCACCTGCCGGTTCTGTTCCTCGATCGAGTCCCGCACGGCGGTCATCAGGTCCTGTACTTCCTTCAGGTTCGCGGACACCCGCTCGGACAGCCGGCTGAACTCGTAGGGCAGCACGTCGGCGGACGCGAGGCGCATGGTTGTGAGGCCCACGGTCTGCGCCAGCGCGCGACCGTAGGTGAACGAGGTATCGCTGAAGGTGGTGTACCAGCGGAAGCTGTCGTAAATCGAATGGTAGATCCCGCCGTCGTCCGCGCCGCCGAAGCCGAGGTTGAGCGACGGGACGCCGAGGTGATGGTAGAAGGCGGTATAGTCTGAGCCGGAGCCCATCGGATCCACGAGGAGGTCGGTCCGGTCGCGGGCCTCGCGCCGCTTGTCTCCGCGAGCGGCGGCGATCTCGCCCAGGTGCGACCGCTTCCACACCGACATGCCGGTCTCGGGATCCTTTACCTCGCGCGCCACCTCGGACAGCATCCTCGCGAGCGCGGGCGAGCCGTCGGCGCCGAGCCGGCCGCGCCCGTTGCCGTCGGTATTGACGTACGCCACCGCCTTCGCCAGCTCGTCCGTATGCGCCTCCGCCCACTCGGTCGAGCCGAGCAGCATGGGCTCCTCGCCGTCCCACGCGGCGAGCACGATGGTGCGGCGCGGACGCCAGCCCTGCTCGAGCAGCGCGCCGTACGCGCGGGCTTCCTCGAGCACGGTCACCATGCCCGAAACCGGATCCTCGGCGCCGTTGACCCACGCGTCGTGGTGGTTGCCGCGCACGACCCACTCGTCGGGCCGCTCGCTGCCGGGGATCCGCGCGATCACGTCGTACGCGGGCACGAGCCGCCAGTCGAACCGCAGCTTGAGCCGCACCTTGGCCGGACCGGGGCCGATGTGATACGTGATCGGCAGGCCGCCGACCCAGCCCGGGGGCGCCGTCCGTCCCCCGATCGCCGCCAGCAGGGGCTGCGCGTCGGCATACGAGAGCGGGAGTACGGGGATGGTGGGAAGGGTGGGCGCCTCCGACCGATCCAACCGCTTGGCGTCCTTGGTCGCGGCGACGCCGGGCGTGAGCGGGTCGCCGGCGAAGAGCGGCATGTCTAGCACGCTGCCGCGCTGCACGCCGTCCCTGGGCCGGAACGCGCCACCCGGATACGGATCGCCCGCCTGGTAGCCGTCGTCGCGCGGGTCGGAGTAGATCAGGCAGCCGACCGCGCCGTGCTCCGCCGCCACCTTGGGCTTGATGCCGCGCCACGACTGGCCGTAGCGCGCGATGACGATCGCGCCTTTGACCGAGATGCCGAGGCGCTCGAGGCGCACGTAGTCGTCGGGAACGCCGTAGTTGACGTAGACCAGCGGCGCGGTCACGTCCCCATCCGGTGAATAGGCGTTGTAGGTGGGCAGCTGCTCCGACTGCTGGTCCGACGTGGGGTCCTCGGCCAGCGCCGGCTCGCGCAGCTTCGCCACGAACCGTCCGGGCGCGAGCAGCTCGACCCGCCGCTCGAGCGGCGTGGGGAACAGGACGTGGAACGTCTCGATCCGCGCGTCGAGCCCCCAGCCGCGGAAGCGCTCGAGGATCCACGCGGCATTGGTGCTGTCCCCCGGCGAGCCGAGATGGTGGGGCCGCGCGGACAGGACCCGCATGTAGGCGCGGAGCGAATCGGGATTGGGGATCGCCTGGAACTTCGCCTCCCACTCGCGCTGGGTCCCGGCCGAGGCGGCGGTGAAGCCTCGGGGCGGCGGCTCGTCAAGGGCCACGCGGGCGGGAGCGAGCAGCAGGGCGGCCAGCAGGCCGGCGGTGCGGACGGGAAGCATGCGAGCCCTCGGTATGGGTGTGGGTGAATAGTACATTGCGCCGATGCCACGCCGCCGTATCGCCGTCATCGGGGCCGGCGCCGCCGGATCGATGGCGGCGATCTTCGCCGCCGCCGCCGGCGCCGACACCGTGCTGCTCGAGCGCACACGCGACGGCGGCCGAAAGATTCTCATCAGCGGCGGCGGCCGCTGCAACATCCTTCCCTCCCGCCTCGACGAGACCCGGTTCGTCACCGACTCATCACCCCACACGCTGCGGAACATCCTGCGGTCGTGGCCGCTCGCCGAGCAGATCGCCTTCTTCGAGCGCGACCTCGGCCTCCCGCTGGTGGAGGAGCCCGAATCGGCCAAACTGTTTCCGGTGTCGAACCGCGCGCGGGACGTGCGCGACGGGCTGCTCGCGCTGGCCGCGACGAACGGCGCCCGGCTGCAGGCCGGGACTCGGGTCACCGGCTTCGCGCCCGCCGGTGCCGGCTGGCGCGTCGAGTCTGAAAGGGCCGCCCCACTCGACGTCGATGCCGTCGTCGTCGCCACCGGCGGGCTCTCGGTGCCGGCGACCGGAAGCGACGGGCACGGGCTCGCGGTCCTGGCCGCGCTCGGACACACGGTGCATCCGACGTACGCGGCCCTCACGCCGGTCACCGCCGGGCCGGCGCCGTTCGGCCAGCTGGCGGGCGTGAGCCTGCCCGTCACCATCAGCGCCCGCGATGGATCGCGCAGCGCGACCGCAAGCGGCGGCTTTCTCTTCACGCATCAGGGCTACAGCGGACCGTCGGTGCTCGACGTGTCCCACGTGGTGGTGCGCTCGCGCGCCGAAGGAGACGGAGCCGCCCGCCTCCGGGTCCGGTGGACGCCGCTGGACGCGGACGCGTGGGAGACGGCGCTTCGACCGGAAGGCACGCGGACCGTCGCCGGCACGCTCCGCCGGGAGCTTCCCGCCCGGCTGGCCGACGCACTGGCCGACGTGGCTGGCGTTCCGGGCACCCGGCTGCTGGCCCAGCTCCGGAAGGAGGAGCGCCGGCGGCTGATCGAGGCCCTGGTGCAGCGAGACCTGCCGTGGAGCGGCGATGAAGGCTACCGGAAGGCCGAGGTGACCGGCGGCGGCGTGAGCCTGGCCGAGATCGACCCCCGGACGATGGAGAGCCGGCGCCATCCCGGCCTCTTCATCTGCGGCGAGGTGCTGGACGCCTTCGGCCCGATCGGGGGCTACAACTTTCTCTGGGCTTGGGCCACCGGCCGGGCAGCCGGGGCCGGGGCATCGCGCGGGTGACCGTGTGCTCTACCTCACGTGTGGCAGGGATCACCGCAGATTCCCCCCTTTTTCCCACTATTGAGACAGTCTGCGCCCGGGCGGGCCGTCCGCACCGGGGGACATCGCGCTTACCGCCTTCGCCGCATCACTTCCGTCCCGAGGCCGCCGCCTGCCACCGCGGAGCCTGGATCGGTTGCGCGAAGGGCGGATCCGACAACTGACCTGCGAGCCATCGTGCGCATCGAGCGAGCCATAGCCGAACCGAAGCACCGTATCGCCCCGCGGCGTGCCCTCGTGGTGGCCGCCGCCCTGTTGTCTGCCTGCGGCGGCGGCGATGACCTGCTTCTGCCCAGGGCGGGGGATCCCGCCGCCGTCACGCTGCTCCAGGGCGACGGCCAGAACGGACGGGTCGGCGAGGCGCTGCCGCAGCCGCTGGTGGCCGAGGTGACCGACGCCGCGGGGCGGCCGGTGCAGGGGGCCACCATTGTCTTCGTGCTCATGGACCCCGCGCCGGACGCCTCGCTGACACCGGATACGACGACGACCGATGCCGACGGCACCGCGACGGCCCAGGTCGTCCTGGGGACTCGTCCGGGTGGCCAGGCCGGCGAAGTGCGGGCACTCGGAGGACAGGGCCAGGTGGCGGCGACGGCCAACTTCACCGTCAACGCTGTGTCCGAGAACGCCAACGGCATTAGCGCCGTGAGTGGGCAGGATCAAACCGGGCAGATTGGCACTACGCTGGCGAGCCCGCTGCTGGTCCAGGTCGCCGACGCCTTCGGCAATCCGATCGCGGGAGTGACCGTCGCCTGGGCTGCGGACGGCGGCGGCAGCGTGAGCAGCGAGACCACCACCACCGGTGCGGACGGGCAGACGTCGGTGACCCGGACGCTCGGGAGTGCCACCGGGACACAGCGCACGCTCGCGAGCGTGAACGAGCTGGCGGGTTCGCCGGTCACATTCGTGCACACGGCCACGGCCGGTGCGGCATCGGGAGTGTCCATTGTGTCCGGGGACGACCAGACCGGTCCGGTGAGCACCGAGTTGACCGGGCCCCTCGTGGTCCAGGTCAAGGACGGCGCCGGCAACGCGGTGCCGGGCGTTGCGGTCTCGTGGGTCATCGGCGCGGGCGGAGGCAGCGTAACGCCCTCGACCTCCACGACCGATGCTGCCGGCCAGGCGGTCGCGGCCTGGACCATGGGAGCTACGCCGGGTCCCAACACCGTCAGCGCGGTGGTGTCGGGCATCGGTGTCGTCGAGTTCAGCGCGACCGCCACCGCCGGGGCGCCGGCCCGCCTGTTGGTGCTCACCCAGCCATCCGCGAACGCGGTGAGCGGCGTGACGCTGACGCAGCAGCCGGTGATCCAGCTGCTGGACGCCGCCGGCAACGAGGCGGCGCAGAGCGGCGTGGAGGTGCGGGTCACCATCGCGACCGGCGGCGGCGCCCTCGGCGGCACTGGTACCCGGCTCACGGACGCCAACGGTCGGGCCACGTTCAACGACCTCGTGATCACCGGCCTGCCGGGCACGCGCACGCTCCGGTTCTCGGCCACCGGCTTCGCCGCCGTGACGAGCGCGCAGATCTCGCTGGCCGCCGCGCCGACGATCACCACCATCACGGCCGACACGCCCGACCCGTCGCGCACCGGCACGGACGTGACGGTGCAGTTCAGCGTGACTTCGGTGGCGGGCACGCCAACCGGCGCCGTGGAGGTGAGGGACGGGAGTGATACCTGCACGGGCGCGGTGTCCGGCGGGCAGGGGAGCTGCACGATCCGACTCAACACGACGGGGAGCCGCACGCTGACCGCCACATTCACCGGCACCAACGGCTTCGGCAGCAGCAACGATACCGAGCCGCACGCGGTGGAGGCGCCGCCCACACCGGTCCTCACGCTGGCGACGCAACCGGCCTCGCAGGCCACGGCCGGCGTGCCGCTCAGCCCGCAGCCGGTCGTGCAGCTCAAGACCGGCGACGGCGGGAACCTGCCGACGGCCGGGGTGGCGGTCTCGGTCGTGATCCAATCGGGCGGAGGCACCCTCGGCGGATCGACCACGGCGACGACGGACGCTCAGGGGCTGGCCACGTTCACCGACCTGACCATCACCGGCGATCCAGGCGACCGGACGCTCGGCTTCTCGGCCACCGGCTTCACCGGCGTGACATCGAACACGATTACGGTGGTGGCCGCTCCGCCCGACGCGAGCCAGTCGAGCGTCGTCGCGGCCCCGGGCACGGTACAGGCCGGCACGTCCAGCACGATCACGGTCACGGTGCGCGACGCCGGTGGCAATCCGCTGAGCGGGCGCACAGTGGCGCTGCAGCCCTCGGGCAGCGACAACACGGTTGCGCCAGGATCGGTCGAGACCGGGAGCGACGGCGCGGCGGTCTTCAGCTTCAGCTCGCTCACGGCCGAGATCAAGACCATCTCCGCGACCGCCGACGGCATTGGCGTGGGCAGCACACAGGTCACGGTCGAGTCTGTTCCCACCGCGACCGGCGGGACCTGAGGCCGCATGCGTGGGGCTGGCTTGCCTGCCCGGGAAGGGGAGTGTAAAATCCCGCTCCCGAACGTCCGGGCGATTAGCTCAGCTGGTTAGAGCGCGCGCCTCACATGCGCGAGGTCGGGGGTTCGAGCCCCTCATCGCCCATTCTCCGGACCCGCCCCCCTGTCGGTCCCCAATTCAGCCCATGCCATGCCGGCCACTTGCCTGTGGGCGATTTTGGCGAAACTTTGTGGGTCCCCTATGCCCCTTGATCACCGCGCCGGGACGACCATGACACTTATGCTGTCCCCATCGACGGCCTCCGATCTGGTCGGCTTCGCCGCCGGCCAGGGCTACCCCGAGTACCCATGCCTCTCCCGGACGCACGCGCCGGCGAGCTGCGTGCCGTGCGCGGACTTCTCGCCCTGGCTGGCCGAGCGGGTGCGGCGGCGGGACGTCGAGGGCGTGGCCGAATACCTGTACCGGATTCGGGAGGCCAATCCGGGCATCGGCGAGACCCCGGAGCAGCTGCGGGCGAACTACGCCCGCCTCGCCGAGAGCATGGTCACGGTACCGTTCGAGCGATATCTCTCCGGTGGCGACGAGGCGGCCATTACGGACCTCCGCGTCGCCCTGGTGCTGCTGGCGGTCCACGAGGCGTTCTCCGGCTTCATCATGACCGGTGAGGCCGCCGACTTCATCGCGTCGGTCATGGCGCCGCACGCCCTCGCCATCTGCGACGTCGCGAACCTGGTGGATGACCGGAACCGGTTCGTCCGCGAGATGGCGAAGGAGATGAGCTACTGGTCGGCATGGCCGATGCTCTCGGTCCACGACCTGCCCCCGCTCGAGCCGCCCGAGTCGCCGGAGCTGCACCGCCTGTTCGATGCGCTCCGCACGCTCCCGCTCGGCGCCCGGGCCCACGCCGTCGACGCCGTCCGTCACCTGAGCGCCCACCCGCACGTTCCCAAGACCCTCGCCAGCCTGAGCCGTTACGAAACCCGCAAGCGGGGCCTCGACGTGGCCGAGTCGGCGCGGCTGATCATGGGCACCGGTCTGGTCGTGCCGGCCACCGACCTCGACGGATGGCTGGGCACCTGGACGCGGCGCGACCTCCTGGGCTTCCTGGCCCAGAGCGGCGTGGGCGCGCGGAACTCGTGGGGCAAGGAGCGGCTGGCGGAGGTGGCCAAGAGCGAGTGCGTGGACCTGCTGCGGACGCGCATGGAGGATGCCGGCGTGGTCGAGCTCGCCCCCGAGCACGTCGAGGGCGCGCGGCT
Organism: uncultured Gemmatimonadales bacterium; assembly: GCA_963840215.1. GTDB lineage: Bacteria > Gemmatimonadota > Gemmatimonadetes > Gemmatimonadales > GWC2-71-9 > CAVVWJ01. The sequence continues at coordinate 353,582 of CAWIYG010000003.1, forward strand.
GCTGCGCCTGCACGTCGAGGCCGTGCGGGAGTGCTGGCGGGTGTGGCTCGGGTTCGGGACCGGCGTGGGAGACAGCGCCTAGATCAGGCCGCCGCGCCTGAGCCGCCCGATCTGATCGTACCGCTCCTCGTACACCGCGAGCACTTCCTCCGGCGACACCGTCGCCACGCCCGCCTTGCCGACCTCGACACCCGCCGCATAGTTGGCGAGCTGCGCGGACTCGCGCACCGAGGCGCCCGCAGCGAGCGCCGTCCCCATCCACGCCGTCACCGTGTCCCCCGCGCCCGAGACGTCGTAGATGTCGCGCGCAATGCTCGGGATATGCGTCGTGCTCCCGTCCTTCATCACCAGCACCATCCCCTCGGAACCGAGCGTCACCAGCAGGTTGTCGACCTTGAGCCGGGCCAGGACCTGCGGCAGCGCGTTGCCGTTCTGCAGGTCTACCGCGGCGCCGAGCGCCGATTCCAGCTCGCGCCGGTTGGGCTTGAACACGGTCGCGCCGGCGTACTCGAAGAACTGGCGGAACTTGGGGTCCACCACGATGGGGATGCCGCGGCGGCGCGCGACCTCCATGACGGCGGCAATGAGGCCGGGCGCCAGCGCGCCCTTGTTGTAGTCCTCCAGCAGCAGCGCGTCCGCGTCGGCCAGGGCCTCGCGCGCCACCCGCAGGAGCCGCTCGAGATCCTGGCCGTCGAGCAGGGTCTCGATTTCGTCGTCGATCCGGACGATCTGCTGGGACCGCGCGATGATGCGCGTCTTCGAGGTGGTGGGCCGCCCGGCGACCGTGACGACGTGCCGGTCCTCCAGGCGCGCCACGGCCAGCTCCTGCCGGATGGTGGCGCCGTCGGTATCGTCGCCCACCGTGCCGACCAGCAGGCAGCGCGCCCCCAGCGCAGCCACGTTGGCGGCCACGTTGGCCGCGCCGCCGAGTGCCGCGTGGCGCTCGCGCACGGTCACCACCGGCACCGGCGCCTCGGGGCTCAGACGCTCGGTCTCGCCCACGAGGTAGCGGTCGAGCATGATGTCGCCGACCACCACGACACGGCTCTCCTTCATCTTCTGGATCAGCTGCAGGACGCGGTCGCGGGTGAGCGGCGCCAGCGGTGCTCTCATCGCAGGACTCCCCGGCGGCTGAGGCCGAGCGTGGCCTGAAGCCGTCCCTCGAAGCGGTTCACGGTGCGACCCTCCTCATGGCCCGCGTTGACGACATGGTGCAGCCCCGCGTTCAGGTGCAGATCGAGCGGGCCCTCGCGGCCCCGGAGGTCGAGCGCGGCGCGCCAGGTGCGCTCGACGACGCCGATGAAAAGCTGCGGAAGCTCGCCCGCCGCCGCCGCGCTTGACGGGAACGGATCGCCGATCTCGCCCTCGCCCTGCCGCAGCAGGGTCAGCTCGGGCGTGAGCAACCACCGCGTGCCGCGCGGCAGGCTGGCGGTGAGCGTGAGCTGGTCCATGTCGTCGAAGTTGCGGCCCAGCCCGACGCCGGCGTCGGTGAAGTTCTCGAACGGATCGTTCGTGCGGAAGGCCAGGCTGGAGGCCTGAGTGTAGAACAGCCGCCAGCCCAGCGTGCGGCCGAGCGGGCCGTAGGCGGCGAGCGTGAGCGCCCACCGGTTGGGAAAGCGGTCCGCGCCCGACGTGTTCTCGTACTGCAGGTCGTCGATGCCGAGCTGGGCCTCGAGCGTGGTCCGGCCACGCACACGCCAGTGGGCCTCGAAACCGAACATCACGTTGCCGTCGGCGCCGAGGCCGTACTGGTTGGCGAGCAGCAGGAGGCTGAGCGGGTTCCGGTACCGGCCGTCGAAGTCGCGGTCGATGCCCGAGAGCACCACCGTCTCCCACAGTCCCAGCCGAAACCGGTCGCTGAGACGCGCGCTCGCCCGGTGCGCGAAGAAGTACCGGTGGACCAGATTGCCGAGCGTGTCGCGGCCGTCGGTGAGCGAGCGGGCCAGCGCCTCGACCTCGAGCGAGCGGGTCCCGATCAGGAAGCCCGCCTCGACTTGGGGATAGCCGTAGTTGCTGACGCCGATGCCCGGCAGGCCGACCGGCCCCCAGTTCCGGTCCATTTGTCCGTAGAAGACGCGGCCATACTTGAACTGCGCACTCGCATAGGCCTCGGGGAAACGCCAGGCGAGATCGAGATCCTTGCGGCCCGGCCACTCCGGGTCGTCCACCAGGCGCGGCTCGGCCGCGGGACGGGTGACCAGGGCGAACGGACCGATCACTGCCTCGCCCGTCAGATCCGCGTAGGGCCGGATGCCGTCGGGGCCGAGCGGATGGAGGACGTCGCGGCGGATGTGGCTGTACGCCTGGGCGCCCGCGCGTGCGGCGACGCGCCAGGTCTGTTCTCCCGGCAGCTCCTCCAGGGCGGCGCGCAGCGCGTGGACGATGGTGGATGGGCCGCCGGCCGCTCGCTCGACGGTGTCGGCCGCGGCGAGGACACGCAGCGCGTCGGCGCGGCGGAACGGCCGCACCATGGGCGACGGGTCGTCGATGTCGCCGCGCGCGATGAGGTGCTCGAGCAGCGGAAGCCGGGGATCGTCGAGGGGAAGGTAGGGCGACGCCTGCGCGCGAACGGACGGCGGGGCGAGCACGCCGGCGAGGACGACGGCGGCGCCGAAGGCGCGAAGGGATGGTGGCATCGGCCCGTAAGGTATCCGGTGGGCGGGGAGGGAGGTAAGAGCGGCATCCTTCGCTACGCTCGGGATGGCTCTTGCGCTATCTTCTGCCCATGTCCAGCTCCATGCGTTTTCATGACTGAGCCCGGCGGCGATCCGGTTCGGGTCCTTGCTCCAACCGAGGTAGGATCGATGGCGAAACAGGACAACCTCGACCCGCAGACGCGCGACCTGGTGCGGTTCGCGGCTGCCATTGCGCAGGGCTATGAACCGGAGCTGCGCGAGCGTGTGGGTCCCCTCCGCTCGTCGCAGGTGCCCGCGCAGTGGGTCGAGGAGCTGCTGCTCCAGTCGGTGCTCATGGTGGGGTACCCCCGCGCGTTGATCGCCTTCGGCGTGTGGCGCAAGTTCAGCGGTGTCCCCGCGCCCAAGGACGACGACGGCCAGGACTACGCCCAGGTGTCCGAATGGACCCGGCGGGGTGAGGAGGTCTGCGGCACGGTGTACGGCGAGAACTACCGGAAGCTCCGCGAGAGCGTCCGCGTGCTGCACCCCGCCATCGACGCGTGGATGATCACCGAGGGGTACGGACGCACGCTCGGCCGGCCGGGGTTGGACCTCATGCGGCGCGAGCTCTGCACCGTGGCCCAGACGGCAGTGCTCGAGGCGCCCAAGCAGCTGCACTCGCACCTGCGCGGCTCGCTCAACGCGGGGGCGTCGTTCGGCCAGATCGAGGGGGTGCTCTCGATCGTCAATCCGCTCCTCTCGTTCGATCAGTGGAAGAAGATCAAGGAGCTCTGGCGCACGGTGCGCGAAGGGTGGTCACCGGGGAACTGATGTTCATTGATCGCGCGGTAGTCCATGTAGCGGCGGGAACGGGAGGGTCGGGGGCCAGTTCCTTCGCCCGGTTCAAGTACAAACCGAAGGGCGGTCCCGACGGCGGCGATGGCGGCCACGGCGGCAACGTGTATGTCCGCGCCGACGCGAACCTGGCCACGCTGCTCGACTACCGGTACCGCACCGTGTGGAAGGCCGAGCGGGCGGAGCACGGCAAGGGCAAGACCAAGACCGGCGCCTCGACCGACGATCTCTTCATGCCCGTACCGCCCGGCACCGTCATCCGGGACGCGGACACGGGCGAGCTCCTCGGCGAAGTGCTGCACGAGGGAGACACGCTGCTCGTTGCGCGGGGCGGCCGGGGCGGCCGGGGCAATGCCCGGTTCGCCACACCCACGCATCAGGCACCCCGCGAGTGGGAGCCGGGCGAGGAAGGGCAGGAACGGCAGATCGAGCTGGTCCTCAAGCTCATCGCCGATGTGGGCCTGGTCGGCGAACCCAACGCGGGCAAGAGCACCCTGCTCTCGGTGCTGTCGGCGGCGCGGCCCAAGATCGCCGACTACCCGTTCACCACCCTCGAGCCCAACCTCGGCGTCGCCCAGCTCTCCGGCCACCGCACCTTCGTGCTCGCCGACATCCCAGGCATCATCGAGGGCGCGCACGCCGGCAAGGGGCTGGGCCTCAAGTTCCTGCGGCACGTCGAGCGCACCCGGGTGCTGGCGTTCCTGGTCCCGCTCGACAGCGCCGATCCGCAGGCCACGTACCTCGGACTCAGGGACGAGGTGCGCCGCTACAGCGAGACGCTGGCGGAGACGCCGCACCTGCTGCTGCTGACCAAGCGGGATCTCCTGCCGCCAGGTGATCCGCTGCCGGCAGTCCACGCGCCCGACGCGGCGGGCGTGCTGGCCGTCTCGAGCGCCGCGGGTACGGGACTCGAGGATCTCAAGGAATTTCTCTGGAAGTTCGTCGAGGGCGCCAAGCAGTCGGCGGGACGCCTGGGACCCGAAGCCGAGCTGGCCGACGCGCCGGGCTACTGGGAGTTCATGGACGATGAATAGATGAGCGACGAACGAGACGCCTATCTGGCGCTGACCCAGGTCCCCGGCCTCGGACCCGCCCGCCTCCAGACGCTGCTCGCTGCCTTCCAGACCCCGCTCGGCGCCCATTCGGCGCCGTTCGCGTTTTTATGCGCCGTACCGGAGATGACCACCGCGTGCGCGACCGCCATAAAGCAGACGCCGCTCGCCACTGGCCGCCGTCTCGCCGAGGCAGTTGAGCGCCTGGGCGGGCGCACGCTCGTGCCGGAGGACGCCGAGTTCCCGGCGCTGCTGCGCTGCATTCCTGATCCACCGCCGGTGCTGTTCACCCTCGGCGACGTGTCGCTGCTCGAGCGTCCGGCGCTCGCCGTCGTCGGGAGCCGCGACCACACCGCCTACGGCGAGGCGGTGGCCCGCACCGTGGCGGCGCACGCGGCTCGCGCCGGGCTCGTCGTCGTGAGCGGCATGGCGCGCGGACTCGACGCCGTGGCCCATGCCGCGGCTCTGGATGCCGGCGGCACCACACTCGGCGTGCTCGGCAACGGGCTCGGTGTCATCTACCCCGCGGCCAACCGGCGGCTGTACGAGCGGGTCGCCGAGCGCGGGCTGCTGCTCACCGAATTCCCGCCGGGCGAGCGGCCGCACGCCGGGAGCTTTCCGCGCCGCAACCGGCTCATCAGCGGGTTGGCGCGCGTCACGATGGTGGTGGAAGCCGCCGCGGGTTCGGGCGCCCTCATCACCGCAGGGACGGCGCTCGACCAGGGTCGCGAGGTCATGGCGGTTCCGGGACCCATCACCAGCGTGGTCTCCACGGGCTGCAACCGCCTGGTCCGGGACGGCGCCACGCCCTACCTCGAGCCGGCCGATCTGTTCGCGCACTACCCCGAGGCGGCGTTCGTGCCGGAGCCGGCCGAGACCACGGCCGACGGGCTCCGCAGGCTGCCCGAGACGCTGACGTCGGAGGAGCGCGGGGTGGCGGAGCTGCTGGGAACGGAATCGGTGCACCTGGAGCGCCTGGTCGAGCGGGCAGGGCGGCCGGTGGGCACGCTGCTGGCCCTGCTGTGCGGGCTCGAGCTGCAGGGAGTGGTGGAGCAGCTGGCCGGGAGGAGATTCCGGCGGCTCTGAGCCGAAGCCGCGCCCGGTATATTTCGGCGGTGCACCTCTACCTCCACGTCCCCTTCTGCGCCCGCCGGTGCAGCTATTGCGACTTCGCCATCGCCGTGCGGCGCGAGGTGCCCACGGAGCGATACGTCGCGGCGGTGCTGCGCGAGTGGGACGGCTGGCAGGCCAGCGACATCTGGGACAGCGTCGGCGGGACCGGCGAGGCCCTGCACGACGTGCAGACCGTGTACTTCGGCGGCGGCACGCCGTCCCACATCGACCCCGCCGGCATCGGCGCGCTGCTCGAGGGCATTGCCCGGCGGCGGACGGTCGCCGCCGGGGCCGAGATCACGCTCGAGGCCAATCCCGACGATGTGACCCCCGCCCGCGCCGCCGCGTGGCGGGCGGCCGGCGTGAACCGGATCTCGCTGGGCGTCCAGTCGCTCGATCCCGCGGTCCTCGCCTGGATGCACCGGACCCATACCGCCGGCCAGGTCGGGCCGGCCGTCGAGGCGCTTCGGGACGCCGGCTTCGAGGACATCTCGCTGGATCTCATCTTCGGCCTTCCCGCCGCGCTCGGGCGCGACTGGGAGCGCGATCTCGCGCTGGCGTTCGCGCTCGAGCCCGAGCACCTCTCGCTCTACGGCCTCACCGTGGAGGCGCACACGCCGCTCGGACGCTGGACCGAGCGCGGCGAAGTGACGCCGGTGGACGAGGAGCGCTACGCGGCGGAGTTTCTCGCCGCCGACCGGGCGCTCGCCCGCGAGGGCTACGAGCACTACGAGGTCTCGAACGCGGCCCGCCCCGGCCGGCGGGCCCGGCACAATGGCGCGTACTGGCGCCGCGCACCGTTCATCGGCCTGGGTCCGTCCGCGCACAGCGGAGCCGGCCGGCGGCGGCAGTGGAACCTGCGGGAGTGGAGCGCCTACGAGCGGGCGATCGCCGAGGGCCGGAGCGCGGTGGATGGGGTGGAGGAGCTGACGCCGGAGGCGGTGGAGCTGGAGGAGGTCTACCTCGGGCTTCGAACCGTGGATGGCCTGCCGGCCGACCGGCTCCCGCCCGAGACGGTCACCGCGTGGACCGAGGCCGGCTGGGCCGTCCCCACCCCCGGGCGGATACGCCTGACCGCCGAGGGGTGGCTCCGGCTCGACGCGCTGGCCGCGGCTACGCCGTAGCCTCCGCCATTTCCCGGCAGGTCTCGGCACAGCGCCGGCAGATCTCGGCGCAGGCCGCCAGGTAGGGATCCTCTCCCATCCGCTCGCACTCATCCGCGCAGCGGCTGCAGATCTCCCAGCAGGCGCGGCAGGTATGCTGGTGCATGATCGAGCCCCGGATCATGAAGTCGGCGCTCGTGCGGCAGATCTCGGCGCAGTCCAGGAGCAGCCGGACCAGGGGCTCCTCCAACCGGGGCGAGGACTCGCCCGCGAAGTGCCGCGCCGCGGTCTCGAGGCAGATGCGGTGACAGTTCGTACAGTTCTCGATGCACTGCTCCATCGTGTGCTGGTGGCGCGTGGTACGGCTGGCCATATGTCCTCCAGGAGTGTCGTCGGGCCGTAGGTGGGCCGTGGTGCGGCCCGGATCCACCCTAGAACCGGGGCGGATCGGGGTCAACCCGAATAGATTTCAGGACTAATGCCCACGCCCGAGCAGTTGAGCGAGCGCGAGCTCCGGGTCCTCGAGGCCGTCGTTCAGACCTACATCGAGACCGCCGAGCCTGCGGGGAGCCAGACGATCGCCCGTCGGTTCGGGCTCGGCGTGTCCCCGGCCACGATCCGCAACACGATGAGCGAGCTGGAGGACAAGGGGTACCTGTTCCATCCCCACACCTCGGCCGGCCGGATCCCGACCGACCGGGCGTACCGGGTGTACGTGAACGAGATCATGCGGCTCGCGCCGCCGAGCAAGGAGGCGCGGCACACGCTGCAGACGGGGCTCGGCGGCCGGAGCGCGGTGGAGGAGGTCCTGCGGCGCGCGGCGCAGGTGCTGGGCGTCCTGACCCAGGAGCTGGGCGTGGCCGTGGCACCGGCGCTGGACGAGATGGTGCTCGAGCGCCTCGAGCTGGTGCCGGTGAGCGCGGAGCGTCTGCTGCTGGTGTTCAACCTGCGGAGCGGGGTGGTCCGGACGATCTTCGTCGAGGTCCCGGCCCGGGTCGGCGCGGAGGCGGTCCTGGACGTGTCCCGGATCCTGAACGAGCGGCTGGCCGGGCACACGCTCCAGCAGATCCGCGCCACCCTGGCCGACCGGCTGCGGGACGCGGGTGGCGCGCCGGGCGGCCACGAGCTGCTCAACATCTTCATCGCCGAGGCCGAGGAGATCTTCGACCTCAAGGACGAGCAGGGCGCGGTGGTCCTCGGGAGCGCCCAGATGCTGGCGGACCAGCCGGAGTTCGCGTCCAACGTCCGGATGCGCGAGCTGCTGCGCCTGACCGAGGGACGCGACCTGCTCAAGCGGGCGCTCGCGTCGCGGCGGCAGAACGGGGTGTCGATCACCATCGGCGCCGAGAACCCCGATGCCCGGCTGAGCGACTTCACGCTGGTGACCGCCTCCTACGAAGCCGGCGACCTCAAGGGCGTCATCGGCGTCATGGGACCCACGCGCATGCCCTACGACAAGATCATCGGGCTGGTGGAGCACACGAGCCGACTGGTGGAGGATCTGCTGGAGTGAGCGAGTTCTACGTGCTGCTCGGCGTCGCGCGCGACGCGACCGAGGCCGACATCAAGAAGGCCTACCGGAAGCTGGCCATGGAGTTCCACCCGGACCGGAATCCGGCGCCCGAGGCGGAGGCCAAGTTCAAGGAGATCACCGAGGCGTACGAGGTCCTCCGGGATCCGCAGAAGCGCGCCGCCTACGACCGCTACGGCAAGGCCGGCCTCGGCGGTGCCGGCGGCGGCTTCGGCTTCCACCAGGTCGATCTTTCCGAAGCGCTCAACATCTTCATGCGCGACTTCGGGGGGATGGGTGGCCTCGAGTCGCTGTTCGGCGGCGGCCGGGGGCGGGGGCCCGACGCGCGGCGCGGCCAGGACGTGCGGGTCACGGTCAAGCTCTCGCTGGCCGATGTCGCGACGGGCATCAAGAAGACCGTGCGCTTCAAGGCGCCCGACCGCTGTACGGTGTGCGAGGGCAGCGGCGCCAAGCCGGGCACCAAGCCCGCCACCTGCACCACCTGCGGCGGGAGTGGCGAGGTCCGGCGCCAGGCCCGAAGCATGTTCGGGCAGTTCGTCAGCGTGACGGCCTGTCCCACCTGCGCCGGCGAGGGCGTGGTGGTGCTCGAGCCCTGCGAGGTCTGCCGCGGCGAAGGCAGGGTGCGGGCCGAAAAGACGGTGACCGTGGAGATCCCGGCCGGCGTCTCCGGCAACAACTACCTGACGCTCCGCGGCCAGGGCGCGTCCGGCCCGCGGAATGGTCCGCCGGGCGACCTGCTGGTCATGCTCGACATCAAGGACGACGACCGGTTCGAGCGCCAGGGCGACGACCTGGTGTTCGACCTGCCGCTCTCGTTCTCCCAGGTCGCGCTGGGCCTCGAGGTCACGGTGCCGACGCCGTACGGGGAGGAGCCGATCAAGATCGCGGCCGGCACCCAGCCGGAGACGATCGTTCGGCTCCGCGGGCGCGGCCTGCCGATCCTGGGCCAGAGCACCAAGGGCGACCTCATCGTGCGGGTGCATGTCTGGACGCCGGAGCGGTTGAGCGCGGAGCAGGAGCGGCTGTTCCGGGAGCTGGGCAAGCTCGAGGGCGAGCCGCCGAAGCGCTCGCCCGGCTTCTGGTCGAAGCTCAAGGAAGCGCTCGGCGCATGAGCTGGTGGGCGATCGACGTGCGGCCGGAGCCGTCGCGCCGCGCATGGGTCGGGGCGTGGCTGGTGGCGCGGACGGGGCAGGCGGTGGAGGAGCGGGAGGACGGCACGCTGGTCACCTTCGCCGAAGGCGAGAGCGCCGCGGACGCGCTCGTGGCGGCACTCGTGGCGGAGGGCGCCGCGCCGCTCGAGACCTCGCGCCGGCCGCTCGAGCCGGTCGACTGGACCACCCGCTGGCGCGCCGGGCTCGGCCCGCGGCACTTCGGTCGCCTCACGGTGGCGCCGTCCTGGATCGAGCTCCCGGTGGGGAACGGGCCCACGGTCGTCCTGGATCCCGAGAGCGCGTTCGGCAGCGGCGAACACGGCTCCACTCGCGCCGCCCTCACCCTGCTCGAGCGGCACCTCCGCCCCGGCGACCGCGTGCTCGATCTCGGCAGCGGCAGCGGCATCCTCGCGATCGCCGCCGCCAGGCTCGGCGCCGCCAGCGCGATCGGCATCGAGAACGACGCCGAGGCCATTCCGGTCGCGCGGCGCAACGCCGAGCGGAACGGCGTCGCGGCCGCCGTCGACTTCCTCGAGGGCGATGCGGGCGACCTGGCGCCGCTGCTCGGGCCCGCGGACCTCCTGCTCTCCAACATTCTTCGCCTGGTGAACACCGCCCTCCTGCCGGGCATCGTCGGCGCGCTGCGGCCCGGCGGCCTCGCCATCTTCTCGGGCATGGAAGAGCCGGAGGCTCCGCTGTTCCGGCCGGCCCTGGCGACGGCGGGGCTGGAGGTCCGGGACGAGGTGACGGACACCGGATGGTGGGCCGTGGCGGCCGCGCGGCCGTGATTACGGTGCTCCTGCCGCCGGGCGTCGTCGCGCCCGGCGCGACGGCGGGCCGCCGGGAGTGCCTCGACGATGCCGAGGAGCATCACCTGCGCGTGCGGCGGGCGCAGGACGGCGAGCGCGTTGCCCTGAGGGACGGCGCCGGGCTGGTCGGGCTCGGCCGGATCGCGCTCGTGGGCAAGGCGTGGGAGGTGGAGATCGAGGAGGCCGAGCGGCGCGCACGGCCGGCGGCGCTCACGCTCGCCGTAGGCGCGGGGGATCGGGAGCGGTTCGGCTGGCTGGTGGAGAAGGCCGTCGAGCTGGGCGTCACCCGGATCGTGCCGCTGGTGACCGCCCGGACGGCCAACGTGGCGACCCGGCTTCGCGAGAGCCATCTGGAGAAGCTGCGGCGGCAGGCCCTCGAGGCCACCAAGCAGTGCGGCGCGGCGTGGGCGCCGGACGTCGAGCCGCCGGAGACGCTCGAGGCCTTCGCCGCCCGGGCGGCGGCGGGTCTCCGCTGGCTCGCCGATGCTGCGGGCGAGCCGCCGCCGGCCTCGCTCGACGGCTCGGCCGTCAGCGTCGTAGTGGGCCCGGAAGGCGGCCTGGAGGCTGGAGAACTGGCCCTGCTCGTCAGCGCGGGCTACCGTCCGCTGGCGCTGTCGGCCCACACACTGCGGTTCGAGACGGCCGCCCTGGCAGCGGCATCCGCGGTAACGACCGCCCGACTTCGGGGGACCCATGGCTGATTGCCTGTTCTGCAAGCTGGTGGCGGGCGAGATCCCCGCCCGCATCGCCAAGCGCACGGCGGATGCGGTGGCGTTCTACGACATCGATCCCAAGGCGCCGGTGCACGTGCTCGTCATCCCCACGCAGCACGTGCGGGCGGTGCGGGATGCGGACGGCAGGGAGGGGGAGGCAATGCTGGGCAGGGTGCTCCGCTTCGCGGCGGAAGTGGCGGCCGAGCTGGGGCTCGACGCGGGCGGATATCGGATCGTGACCAACACCGGACCGGATGCCGGGCAGAGCGTCGATCACCTGCACTTTCATGTGCTCGGTGGCCGGCGGATGACCTGGCCGCCGGGGTGAGACCGCGGTAGCCGCCGGGCTACTTCACGAAATCGACCCAGCCGTTCTCGTTCGTCACCATCGCGATGCCGGTCGTCGGATCGAACGCCACGCGGCGAGGGATGCCGCCGGTGGCGATGGTGCGCAGCACGACCCGCGAGGCCCGGTCGATGACCTTGACGTCCCCGCCGAAGGACGTCGCCACATAGAGGAACTTGCCGTCGGGCGACAGCCCGATCCCGAACCCGCCCGCGCCCGAGACGCTCTGCTTGAGCTGGTTGGTCGTCAGATCCCACACGATCAGGTTGGCGCCCTCCTGAAGGACGTACAGCTCGGTGCCGTCGAGCGAGGCCGCGGTCTCCTGCAGCGACCCGGCGGGGACCGGCAGGGTCCGGACGATCGCGCGGGTCGCCCCGTTGATCTCGACGACCGAGCTGTTGATCGCGGCATAGAGCAGGTCGCTGCCTGGCGCCCGCGAGATGGCATTGACCGCACCGACCGCCAGGTCGGCGTTGACGATCGTCTTGGACGGGACGTCGATGACCTTCAGCCGGTCGTCGGTTCCCACGAAGAGGCTCTGCTCGTCCTTCGACAGCGCGACGCAGAAGCTGGTGACGATGGGAATCGGGATGACGTCGGTGACCGTGTTCGTCGCCAGGTCGATGATCGCGATCCCGGTCGACCCGCCGCCGTCCGCTCCCTGGGCGACGTACGCCTTCGTTCCGGCGGCGTTCACGGCGATGGAGAGGGCCTGACCATTCACCGGGAACGTGGTCGGAAAGGCGTAGGTCGGGAACGCCCCCCGGGCGATCGTGCCGGCGGCGGTCGTCACGAAGAAGTCGCCGGTCGCGGTCACGGCGGCTCCCCAGGGCGAGCCCGCGAGCGGAACCGTGGCCAGGACCGTGCCCGGCGGGGCCTCACCCACGAAGATCCCGACGGTTGCGGTGAGCGTGCCACTCGTGACGGTGATGGTCGCACCTCCGTCGGGCCCGGCCGAGGTGACGACTCCGATCGACGACACCACTGCCACCGACGGATTACTCGAGAGGAAGCTGACCGGCGCACCCACGACCGAGCCACCGGCGGCGTCCTTGACGGTGGCGGTGAGCGCCTGGGACTGGCCCGAGGCCAGCACCATGAACGACGGGCTCACCTGGATCGTGGTCGGGACCTGCATCACCGTAACCGGCACGGTGGTGGAGAGCGTCCCGCTCGTGACCGTGATGGTCGCCGTGCCGTTGCCTCCGGCCGACGTGAGGGATCCGTACTCCGTCACCGAGACCACACCGGGATTGCTCGACGTGAAGACCAGCGGCGGATTGAAGATCGGGTCGCCGTTGGCGTCGGTCACGACGACCGACAGCTGCAGCGAGAAGCCGGTCTGCAGCGCGATCGGGTTGGGCGTGACGGTGATCGTGCTGGGCAGGAGCGTCACCACCGCGTCCACCGTCCCGCTCAGCTCCCCGTCGCGCACGGTGATCGTCGCGGTGCCGATCGGCCCGGGCGAGACCAGCAGTCCGGTCGGCGAGACGGTGAGGACGGTGGGATCGCTCGACTCGTAGGTCAGCGTCTCGCCGGCGATCTCGCGCCCGGCCGCGTCCACGACCGTGGCCGTGAGCTGTTTGCTGGCCTTCTGGGGAACCGTCGGGGCGTTCGGCAGGATGACGATGGCGGCGGGGATGCGTCGCGGCTCCGTCGAGTCGCCGCACGACGCGAGGGAACACGCCACTGCCGCCAGCGCCAGCAGTCGAGCACAGCAAGCCCAACGAGCCATGAGTGACCCCTTGGAGAGCCCTGCGAGTGGATTCGGAATACCGACAAAGATGCAGGCCGATTTGCGCGGCGGACAGACCGGCAATGCGACAACTAGGGACCTTTTTCCGACACGGTGCAGAACGCAACGTGAGCGGCAAGGCGCAGCACCATTGGTCTCGCTTGCCCCCTCCCACCCCCTTCTCTAAATTCCCCAACCTATTCCGACTTCTGCCCTTAACAGGGCTCGAGAGGGGTGAGACAGCGAATGCCAGAAGTCATCATCCACGATGACGAGAGCTTCGAGCGGGCACTCAAGCGGTTCAAGAAGAAGTGTGAGAAGGCCGGGATCCTTTCCGACCTCCGGAAACACCGGCACTTCGAGAAGCCAAGCGAAAAGCGAAAGCGGAAAATGAATGCCGCCGTCCGCAAGACTCGTCGTGGCCCCCGTGTCCCTCGAGTCTAGCATTGGGGAGGCCTTGCGGGCGGCGATGAATGCCGCCCGCCGGGCCCAGGACAAGGATCGGACCCTCGTCCTGGGGACCATCCTCGCCAACCTGAAGAACCGGGAGATCGAGCTTCGGCGCCCGCCCACCGACGAGGATGTGGTCGACGTGCTGCGGAAGGGGATCAAGACCCGCCGGGAGTCGGTCGAGCAGTACACGGCAGCCCAGCGCACCGACCTGGCCGAGAACGAGCGATCGCAGATCGAGGTGCTGAAGGAATTTCTGCCGCCGGACATCGATCCGGAAGAGATCCGCGGCGCGGTGCGGGCGGCGATCGCCGCCGGGGCAAAGGACATCGGCAAGGTGATGGGGCAGATCATGCCGCGATTCAAGGGCCGGGCCGACGGCAAGGTCATCAACCAGATCGTGCGCGAGGAGCTGCAGGCGGGCTGATGACGTCGTCCCCACTCGTTTCTCCCCACGGGGTGCCGGCCCACGCACAGGGCGGCACCCCGTCCCCTTTGCCACCCGAGCAGTGCGGGGACGCCCTCGAGACGATCGAGTTCGACCAGGTGGTCGAGCTCATCGCCGCGCGCGCCGTCGGGCCGCTCGGCGCGGCGCGGCTCCGTGCCCGCCGCCCCACCGACGATCTCGCCTGGATCACGGGCGAGCTCGCGCGGGTGGGCGAGGTGGCCGGGCTGTTCCGCCGCGGCGACGCGCTCCTGGCCGAGCCGATTCCCGACGTGACCCGCGCGCTCGCCCGGCTTCGGATCGAGGGGAGCGTGCTCGAGGGGGTGGACCTGTCGGCGGTGCAGCGCGTGCTGGTGGCGGGCCGGCTGATGCAGGCCGATCTCCGCCGCGTCGCCGACACGGCACCGCTCGCCGGCGCGCTCGCGCGCCCGCTGCCCGACAAGGCGCTCGAGCGGCGCCTCGAGCAGTCGGTGGATGCCGACGGCTCCCTGCTCGATACCGCGAGTCCGCGCCTCGCGGCCGCCCGCCGCGACGTGCACGCCGCCCGCCAGCGCCTCATCCGGAAGCTCGAGTCGCTGCTGCGCGGGCTCGACGCGACCACCGCGCCGGTCGACGCCAGCGTCACGGTACGCGGCGGCCGCTACGTGATTCCCGTCCGCCGCGATTCGCGCAGCCGGCCGGGCGGCATCATTCACGACGAGAGCGGCAGCGCGGGCACGCTCTTCATCGAGCCGGCCGAGGCGATCGAGCTTGGCAACGCGCTCCGCGAGGCCGAGGTCGAGGAGGAGCGCGAGGCGCTCCGGGTGCTCCGCGAGCTCACCGATCTGCTCCGCCCCGAGCTGCCCGTGCTCCGGGATCTGGTCGAGATGTGCGTCGCAGTGGACGACCTCGTCGCCCGCGCGCGCTACGCCGTGGCGGTCGAGGGCGAGATGCCCGAAGTGGCGCCGGCGCCAGCCGACCTCGTGTTGGTCCACGGCCGCCATCCCCTGCTGCTCGCCGGTGCGGAGCCGGTGGTCCCGTTCGACCTCACGCTCCCGGCCGGAGAGCGCACCCTGCTCATCAGCGGCCCCAACACGGGCGGCAAGACCGTGCTCCTCAAGGCGGTCGGCCTCGCTTCGGCGCTGGCGCAGAGCGGGATCGTCCCGCCGGTGGGCCCCGGGAGCCGCCTCCCCGTGTTCCGCCGTTTCTATGCCGACATCGGTGACCGGCAGAGCATCGCCGCGAGCCTCTCGACCTTCAGCGCGCACGTGCGGATGCTGCGCCGGATCCTCGACGGCGCGGACGAGGCCACGCTGGTCCTGCTGGACGAAGTCGGCAGCGGGACCGATCCGGCCGAAGGCGCGGCACTCGCCGCCGCCACGCTCGTGAGCCTCACCACCCGCGGCACGCTCACGCTTGCGACGACGCATCTGGGCTCGCTCAAGGACGTGGCCAGCCATACGCCGGGTGTGGTGAACGCCTCGCTCCAGTTCGACGCGGCCACCCTCACCCCGACCTACCGGTTCCTGAAGGGCGTACCGGGGCGGTCCTACGGCCTCGCCATCGCCCGCCGGCTCGGCGTCGCTCCGGCGATCGTGGCCGACGCGGAGGCGCGCGTGCCCGACGCGGAGCGGAGCCTCGACGCGCTGCTGGCCGCGGTCGAGGAGCGCCAGCGCGAGCTGGCCGCGGCCCGGGCCGCGCTCGCCGACCGGGAGGTCGAGATCGACATCCTCGGCGCGCGGCTCGCCGCGCAGCAGGAGGCGCAGGCCGCGCGCGAGACGGAGCTCCGGCGCCGCGAGAAGGACGCGGAGCGCGCGGGGCGCCAGCAGGCGCGCGCCTACCTGCTCGAGGCGCGGCAGCGCGTCGAGGATGCGCTCGGCGCCGCCCGCGCGGCCTCCGACGACGCCGCCCGCGACGCCCGGCGGCTGGTCGAGGAGGGGATCCGCGAGCAAGGCGAGGAGCTCGAGCGGGTGGAGCGGACGGAGAAGGAGGAGCGGGCCGACCAGGCTGGGGCGGTGGGAGTCGGCGATCGGGTGCGGCTCGCCGGCGGCGGCGCGGGGCAGGTGCTCGAAATCCGGGCCGACGGGCAGCTGGTCGTCGCCATCGGTGCGATGAAGATGGTGGTGGACGCGGACCAGGCCACCCGTACCGCCGAGAAAGCCGCGCCGGCCGCGAGCCCGCCGCCGCCCCCGCCCCCCGCCGGCGACTCAGCGCTCGAGATCGACCTCCGCGGAATGACCGGCGACGAGGCCGAGATGGCCACGGTGGCGGCGGTCGATGCCGCCGTGTTGGCGGAGCAGCCCTACCTGCGCATCATTCATGGCATGGGTACCGGGGTGGTACGGGAGCGCGTGCGGCGGGTGGTCTCGGGCGACCGGCGCATCGCGCGCTTCGGCTTCGCCCCGCGCAATCAGGGCGGCACCGGCGTCACGATCGTGGAGTTCTCCGCGTGAGCATGATCCCCGACGAGATCGTCGAGCAGGTGCGCGACAGCGCGGACCTGGTCGGGATCATCGGGGAGGCGGTCGAGCTCAAGCGCACCGGATCCGACTACCGCGGCCCCTGTCCCTTCCACGGCGGCACCCACCGGAATTTCTCCGTCATCCCGAAGAAGGGGCGCTACTACTGCTTCGTCTGCCACGAGAGCGGCGACGTCTTCTCGTGGCTGATGAAGCGGCTCGGCATGGACTACCCCACGGCGGTGCGCGAGGTGGCGCGGCGGGTCGGGATCGTGATTCCCGAACGCGCCGCCCGCGCGGGCCCGGACCCGCTCGAGCCGCTGTTCGGCGCGGCGGCCGTGGCGCAGGACTGGTTCACGCGCCAGCTCCTGGAATCGCCGGAGGCCAAGGGCGCGCGCGAGTATCTCGAGGGCCGGGAGATCTCGCTCGATACCGCCGCGCTCTACGGGCTGGGCTACGCGCCGCCCGGCAAGGCGTTCCTGGCGGAGATGGCGGCGCTGGGCCTCGAGACCAAGGTGCTGCTCGAGGCCGGTGTCGCCGCCGCGCGGGACGACGGCAGCGTCGTTCCCCGGTTTCGCTCGCGCCTGCTGTTTCCGATCCACGACCTCCGCGGGCGGGTCGCCGGGTTCGGTGGCCGGCTGCTGGGGCCGGGCGAGCCCAAGTACCTCAACTCCCCCGAGAACCAGATCTTTCACAAGGGCCGCCAGCTCTACAACCTGCACCAGGCCAAAGGGCCCATCCGGAAGGAAGAGACCGTCATCCTGGTCGAAGGCTACTTCGACGTGCTTCGGCTGGTGCTCGCGGGCATCGAACACGTGGTCGCGCCGCTCGGCACGGCGCTCACGGCAGACCAGGCGACGCTGCTCCGGCGCTTCGCTCCCTCCGCGATCCTCCTCTACGACAGCGACCAGGCCGGGCTTCGCGCGACCTTCCGTGCCGGCGACGAGCTGCTCCGCCACGGCGTCCGCGTGCGGGTGGCCACCATGCCCACCGGCGAGGATCCCGACACGCTGGTGCGGCGGGGCGGGGCGGTGGCGCTCGAGCCGATTCTGGGCGATGCCATCGACCTGCTGGAGCGGAAGGTCCAGCTGCTCGAGCAGAAGGGCTGGTTCGAGGGCGTGGACCATCAGCGCGACGCGCTGGACCGACTCCTGCCCACGCTCCGCGCGGCGTCCGACCCGATCATGCGGGACCTCTACGTCAAGGAGGTCTCCGAGCGCACCGGCGTAACGCGTGAGGTGCTGCTCCAGCAGGTGACCGCGCGGCCCGACCCGGCCTACGCCCGGGTACCGGAAGGCCGGGCGCGCGCGTCGAGCGCCGGGCCCGGGGCGCACGCGGGTGACGAGATCCCCTCGCCCGACGGCCGCGATGCCGCCGGCCGGCCTGTCCGGCGCGCCGGGCGGGTCCGCCGGGTGGACGCGGCCGAGCGCGAGCTCCTCCGCGTGCTGATGCGCGACCCGGCGTGGCTTGCGCGGGCGGCGAGCGAGGTGCCGCCGGAGTGGTTCGAGACCACCGAGCTTCGCGAGGTGTACGAGACGCTCCGGCGCAGTCCCGAAAACGCCGGGTCCCCGATATTCTTGGAACAGCTGTCGCCCGGCGGACGGCGCGCGTGGGCCTGGCTCGACAGCATCGAGGCGAAGTACGGCGTGCCCGATCCGGACCAGACCTACGTGGACGCCTGTCGGACCCTGGAAGTCCGTCCGCTGCGCCGGCAGCTCGCGGCGCTCAATCGCGCGATCAAGGAGAGCGAGCGGGCCATGACCTCCGACGATTTCGATACGCTCGTGCGCGAGCGCGCTCGGCTGAACGGGGAGATCGCCACCCGGTTCCCCGAGGAACTGTTGAAACGCTCCATACGCAAAGGCGACGTCGATGCACGCTGATCTGGTGAAGCTCCTCGATCTCCAATCCAAGGACGCCGCGATCGACGAGGTCGACCGGCGGCTCCGGGCCCTGCAGGCGGAGGTCTCCGTCCTGGACCAGGCGGTCCAGCGCGCGCGGGACAGCCTGGATGGCGCCCGGCGAGCCGCCGCCGATGGGGTGCGGCGTCGGGACGAGCTCGAGGCCAAGGTGGACAGCTACCGGATCCTGCAGGACCGTCGGGTGCAGCGGCTCGAGACGGTGCGCAACCCCAAGGAGGCGTCGACGCTCATGGCGGAGCTCGAGCTCGCCCGATCGGTGATGGCGAAGGAGGAGACCGAGTGGGTCCGCAGTGCCGAGGCCGTCACGGGGCTCGAACGCAAGGTGTCCGAGGAGGAGACCAAGGTGGCCGCGGCGGATCTCGAGCAGGCCCCCGAGCGCGCGCGGCTCGAGGAGCGGCGGCTCGACCTCGTCGCCGAGCGCGAAGCAGCCGTGCGAGAGCGGGAGCGGAGCGCCGACCAGATCGACAAGCCGCTCCGCACCCGGTACGACCGCCTGCGGCGCTCGCGGGCGCGGGACGTCGTCGTGCCGCTCGCCGGCGACACCTGCGGCGCCTGCCACACCTCCATCCCGATGAACCGCCGGAGCCAGATCCGGAGCGGCGCCATCGTCGACGGCTGCGAGGGGTGCGGCGCGATCCTGTACCCGGCGGAGACGGCGGGGTCCGCGTGAGCCCGAAGGCGGAGGCTAGCCTGGGATGGTGAGCGTCTTCCCGGCGCCGGTGCTCCGGTGGGCCATGGTGCCCACACCCGATCCCGTCGCGGTCGACCGGCTCGCCCGCGCGCTCGGCCTCCCGCTGCCGCTCGCGGCGCTGCTGGTGCAGCGCGGCCAGGGCGCGGAAGCCGACGCGCGGACCTTCCTGCGGCCGGCCGTCACCGCCCTGTCCGACCCGTGCGCACTCGCCGGCATGACCGAGGCGGTCGAAGCGATTGCCGCCACGGTGCGGGCCGGCGGGACCATCCTCGTCCACGGGGACTACGACGTCGACGGCCAGTGCGCCACCGCGCTGCTCACCCGCGCGCTCCGCGCCGCCGGCGCGGATGTCGTGGGATTCGTTCCGCACCGGTTGCGCGACGGGTACGACTTCGGGCCCGCGGGGTTGGCCGCCGCGCAGCGGGCCGGCGCGTCGCTCGTGGTCACCTGCGACTGCGGGATCACCGCGGTCGACACCGTGCGCGCGGCGCGGGCCGCGGGCATCGGCGTCGTGGTCACCGACCACCACCTGCCGGGGCCCGAGCTGCCGCCCGCCCTGGCGGTGGTCGATCCACAGCGCGCGGACGATACCTCGGGCGCCCGCACACTCTGCGGCACCGGCATCGCCTTCAAGCTGGTGCAGGCCCTGGTGCCCGCGCTCGGGCTGCCGCCCAACCTGCCGTATCACCTGCTCGACCTGGTCGCGCTCGCCACCGTGGCCGATGTCGTGCCGCTCGTCGGCGAGAACCGCATCCTCGTCCGCCACGGGCTCCGGCTGATGTCCGACAGCCGGTGGCCGGGGCTCCGGTCGCTCATCGCGGCCAGCGGCCTCGAGGGACGGGAGCTCCGCGCCGGACACATGGGCTACATCCTGGGTCCGCGGCTCAACGCGGCCGGACGCGTGGGTGACGCGGCCGACGGCCTTCGGCTGCTGCTCACCGACGACGCGGCCGAGGCCGCCGCGCTCGCGCTCCGGCTCGAGGGCCTCAACGTCGAGCGCCAGTCGCTCGACCAGCGCATCCTCGAGGAGGCGCTGGCGCAGGTCGAGGAGGCGGGAGATCCCGAGCGGGACGCCGGGTTCGTGCTCACGGGCGAAGGATGGCACTCGGGCGTGGTGGGCATCGTGGCGTCGCGGGTGGTCGAGCGCTACGGTCGCCCGGCGTTCCTCATCGCCTTCGACGGCGACATCGGCAAGGGATCGGGGCGGAGCATCTCGCGGTTCGACCTCCACGCGGCGCTGCTCGCGTGCGGCGACCTGCTCGAGCGCTACGGCGGGCACCAGATGGCCGCGGGACTCACCATCCGGCGCGACCGGCTGGACGAGTTCCGCGAGCGCTTCACCGGCATCGCCCGCGAGGCGCTCGGCCCGGATGACCTCGGCCCCGAGCAACGGGTGGATCTCGAGCTCGGGCTCCGCGATGCCACGGCCGAGCTGGAGCGCATGAGCCGCTACCTGGAGCCGTGCGGGGCGGGGAACGCCAGCCCGGTGTTCGGCGTGCGCGGGGTCCGGCTCACCGGTCGCTCGCGGGTCGGCAACGGGCACCTCAAGGGGACGCTGGACGACGGCACCGCGCGGCTTCCGGCCATCGGCTTCCAGTGGGCCGACCGGGTCCCGTGGCTCGGCGACGGCCTGGTGGACGCGGCGTTCCGGCTGGAGCCCAACGAGTGGAACGGGCACACGACGCTACAGGCGCGGCTCTGCGCGCTGTCGCCGCACGGGGCGGCGTGAAGCCACGCTGACACCGCCTGGAGGGGGCCGTGCGCATCGTCGCCGGTGAATTCGGCGGCCGACGGCTCGCCATGCCCAAAGATGCGCGCGTGCGACCAACGGCCGACCGCGTCCGCGAGGCCTGGATGAGCATCCTCGCCGACGCCATTCCCGGTGCGCGCGTGCTCGATCTCTTCGCGGGGAGCGGCGCGCTCGGCCTCGAGGCGCTCTCCCGGGGTGCCGCGTCGGCCACGTTCGTCGAGCTCAACCCGCCGTCCCTCCGAGCGCTCCAGGCCAACGTGGCGGCGCTGGGCGTGGCCGGCCGCGTGACGGTCCAGCGCGGCGACGCGCTCCGCTACGCCCAGGGCCTCCCGGCCGGCGCCTTCGACCTCGCCCTGGCCGATCCCCCCTACGCCCGCGACGACGCGGCCCGGCTGGTGGCGCTCTTCCGCTCGACCCCGTTCGCCCGCATTCTTTCGGTCGAGCATAGCGCCGCCGAGCCGCTGGCCGGCGACAGCACCCGCCGGTACGGCGATACCGCCCTCACCTTCTGCCACGCGCCATGACCCGAACCGCGATCTACCCGGGCTCGTTCGACCCGCCGACGAAGGGCCACGAGGACCTGATCCGGCGGAGCCTGATCCTCGCCGACCGGGTCGTGGTCGCCGTGGCGGTGAACCCGTCCAAGCAGGCGCTGTTCCCCGTGGCCGAGCGGTTGGCGATGCTGCGCGCCGCGGTGGGCGACGACACCCGGGTCGGCCTTCGAGTCGTTCGACGGCCTGCTGGCGGAGTTCGCGAAGAAGGTCGGCGCCTCGATCGTGGTCCGCGGGCTCCGCGCCGTGAGCGACTTCGAGTACGAGTTCCAGATGGCGCTGATGAACCGGCAGCTCCACCCCTCGCTCGAGACCGTCTTCCTGGTGCCGGCCGTGGACCTGACGTACCTGAGCTCCAGCCTCGTGCGCGAGGTCGCCCGGTTCGGCGGGGACGTGAGCGCGCTGGTCTCGCCGGCCGTCGCGAAGGCACTGGCCCAGCGGTACGCCCGATGAGCTTCCGCTCCTCGCTGCGGGAGCGCGCGGCCGAGCGCCGCAAGCGCATCGTGCTGTGCGAGGGGGACGACGCCCGGGTGCGCGAGGCCGCCGAGCGGATCCGCGCTGAGTCGGTCGCCGAACCCATCGTGCTCGGCGGCAACGGCATCCGAACGGCCGACGATCCGCGCCTGGCCCGCATCGCCCAGTTCCTGCGCGACCGCCGGCCCGACCGGATCGTGGACGGCGTGCACGCGCTCGACCTGGCCGCGATGCCCGTCAACTTCGGCGCCGCGCTCGTGGCCCTGGGAGAAGCGGACGCGGCCGTGGCGGGCGCGGTATGCCCCACGCGGGACACGATTCGCGCCGCGCTCTGGGCCATCGGCACCGCGCCGGGCGTCACCCTCGTGAGCTCGGCGTTCTACATGGTGCTCCCGGGCGACATGGTACTCACCTTCACGGATTGCGCCGTCGTTCCCGAGCCGACGCCCGAGCAGCTCGCGCAGATCGCCCTCGCGGCGGCGCGCGACCGGCCCCGCCTGGCGGGCGACTCCCCCCGGGTGGCGTTCCTGTCCTACAGTACCCGCGGCAGTGCCGAGGGGCCGCGGGTGGCACGGGTGCGGGAGGCCGCGGCCCGGTTCCGGGAGCTGGCGCCCAACATCAGCTCGGACGGCGAAGTGCAGGCCGACGCGGCGCTGGTGGCCGAGGTCGCGGACCGGAAGGCGCCGGGCTCGGCGCTCGCGGGGCGCGCCAACGTGCTCGTGTTTCCCGATCTCGATGCCGGCAACATCGCCTACAAGCTGGTGCAGCGGCTGGCCGGCGCCACGGCCATCGGCCCCATGCTCCAGGGCCTCGCCCGGCCGATGGCCGACTTGTCGCGCGGGGCCACGGCCGATGATATTGTCGAGGTGGCCGCGATGGCGGCCCTGCAGTGCGACTGAGCCCGGGAGAGCAGCGATGAGCTTCAGCCAGACCAAGGACACGAGCGGCGTGGCGGTGGTGCAGGTGGACGGCCAGCTGATCGTCGGGAACCGCCAGGAGCTCAAGGAGCTGGTGCAGGCGGCGCTGGAGAAGGGCGAGCGGCGCCTGCTCATCGACTTCTCGCGCACCGGCTACATCGACTCGTCGGGGCTCGGCGCCCTGGTCTCGATCTCCAAGAAGATCCGCGAGGCCGGTGGCGAGCTCCGCCTGTCGGGTCTCAACGAGGATCTCCGCTCCCTCTTCGAGCTCACCAAGCTCGACACCCTCTTCGCCATCGCCGAGACGCCCCAGCAGGCCCTCGCCAGCTTCTAGCGCGCCGTCCGATGCCATCGCCCCTCCGCCTCTGCGTGCGCCGCTCGCCGGCCTCGGAGGGAGGCGGCGCCGGCACGCTGGTGACGCTCCGGCTGCCGAGCGAGGTGGCGTGCATCGAGGAGGCGGTCGAGCTGGTGACGCGGCACTGCCTCGCCGGCCACGACGCCCCCCACAAGACCCGGTTCCGCCTCCAGGTGGTGCTCTCCGAGGCGCTCAGCAACGCCATCATGCGCGGCAACCGCGAAGACCGCGGCAAATGGGTGCACGTGCGCGCCGAGCTCGGCCCGGACGCGATTCAGCTCGTCGTGACCGACGAGGGCGCCGGCTTCGACCCCGCCGCGGTGCCCGAACCGATCCGCCCCGAGCAGCTCGACGAGGCCAACGGGCGGGGCCTCTATCTCATCCGAAAGCTCGTGGACGACGTCCGCTTCAACGAGCAAGGGAACTCCATCTGCATGACACTGCGCCGTCCGTAGGACGGCTCGATCTCGTGCTCGACGGCCTCGGGTCACTCGTCCACGGACGGGTGCGCCTGTGGCGCTACGACGGGCGCATCCTCCGTCTGGCGGCCGGGACCGATCCCGGGACCGTGCCGGCCGTGCCGCGCACCACGGGCCTCACGCCAACCCCCGCCGGCACCGTCTGGCTGGAGCCGGTGAATGAGGTCGAGGGCTTCTGGCTCGAGGTCTCCGACCTGGCCGAGGCCGCGCTGCCCGCCGCGGCCGCGGCGCTGCTGCCGCTGGTCGGCGCCTTGCTCGAGGCCGAGCGCCAGCGGGCGTTCCTGAGCGAGGAGCTCACGAGCCGCTACGAGGAGATCGACCTGCTCTACGCCATCAGCGAGATCCTGGGCCAGACGGTGCAGTTGGAGGAGGCCACCCAGACGATCGCCCGCGAGGTGAGCACGGTGGTCGGCGCGCGGCGGGCCTCGATCATGGTCTTCGACGAGGCGGCCGGCGTGCTCCGGACGGTCGCGGCGCGCGGCTTCGGGCTCGACGGCCTGGCGCCGGTGCGGGTGGACGACGAATGCTCGGTGGCGGCGCGGGTCTACCGCGACCGGCGGGTGGTGGCGTACGACCCGTCGCACCCGGACGTCGTGGCGACCGACTGCGGCGAGCCGCGCGGCTACCGCGGACAGGCCTTTCTCAGCGTGCCGATCTGCTATGGCGCGCCTGGTTCGCCGCTCCGCTGCGTCGGCGTGATCAACCTGACGGACCGCCTGGGCGGCGACCGCTTCACCCTGGGCGACCGGAAGCTGGTGACCGCGGTGGCCAACCAGATCGGAGCCGCGGTCGAGAACTCCCGGCTGGTGGCCCGGGACCGCACCCAGCAGCGGCTCCGCCACGAGCTCGAGCTGGCGCACGACCTCCAGCTCAAGCTGCTCCCCGCGCCGAGCGTGCTCCAGGGCGACGCCGAGGTGGCGGCGCGATGCCTGCCGGCCGACTCGGTCGGCGGCGACTTCTACACCTTCTCGCGGCTCGGCCGCGGTCGCGTCGGCATCATGCTGGGCGACGTGGCCTCGCACGGCTTCTCGGCGGCGCTGGTGATGGCGCTCGTGATGTCGGCGGCCGGCATCCATGCCGCTGCTTCGATTACCCCGGACGAGGCGCTGAGCGCGCTGCTCGACAGCCTCTCGACCGAGCTCACGACGACCGAGATGTACTTCAGCGTGTTCTACGGCGTGCTCGATCCACTGACCGGCCGTCTCTCGTACGCCAATGCCGGCCATCCGTACGCCTTCCGCGTCCCGCGCTTCGGCGACCCCGAGCGGCTCGAGGCCACGGCGCCACCGCTCGGTCTCGCCACGGCCGGAAGCATCCAGCGGCGGCAG
Organism: uncultured Gemmatimonadales bacterium; assembly: GCA_963840215.1. Lineage (GTDB taxonomy): Bacteria > Gemmatimonadota > Gemmatimonadetes > Gemmatimonadales > GWC2-71-9 > CAVVWJ01. Next base: position 378,405 of record CAWIYG010000003.1, read on the forward strand.
GTCCCGTGGTCGATCGATCACGACCTGCTGGTGCTCTGGACGGACGGCTTGGTGGACGCCCGGAACGCCGCCGGCGAGCCGTTCGGCGAGCAGCGCCTCCTGGCCGAGGTGCTGCGGCTTCGGACCGAGTCGCCCGAGGTGATCGTGGAGGCGGTGCTGGCGGAGGCGGAGGCGTTCGGCTCGCTGCCGATCGACGACCGCACGCTGCTGATCCTCCGGATCTAGCGGTGCCCCGGGCCAAGCGCCGGCTGGGGCAACACTTTCTCACCGATCCCCGGCTGCTCGCGCGCATCGCCGACGCCCTCGGCGCCGGCCCCGGCGACACCGTGCTCGAAATCGGTCCCGGGCCCGGCGGTCTCACCGCCGCGCTCGCCGAGCGGGCGGGGCGGCTGGTGGCGATCGAAAAGGATCGCGAGCTGGTCCCGGCGCTCCGCGCGCGGTTCCCCGCGGCCACGATCGTCGCGGGCGATGCGCTCGAGCTCGACTGGGCGGCGCTCGCCGGGCCCGCGTATCTGGTCGCCGGCAACATCCCCTACAACATCACGTCCCCGCTGATCGACAAGGCGCTCGATCCGCCGCGCCCGGCGCGAATTGTCTTCCTGGTCCAGAAGGAGGTGGCCGACCGGGTCGTCGCCCCCGCCGGCGAACCGGCCTACGGCGCGCTCAGCGTGGGCGTGCAGTCGGTCGCGGCGGCGGAACGCCTGTTCACCGTGCCCGCGGGCGCGTTCCACCCGCGGCCGAAGGTGGATTCGGCGGTGCTCCGGCTGACGCCGCTGGCGGCGCCGCTGGTCGACCCGGCGGAGCAGTGGAGTTTTCGCCGGATGGTCGTCGGGCTGTTCGGCTTCCGGCGGAAGCAGCTGGTGCGCGGACTCCGCGAGCTGACCGGCTGGGAGCCGGAGCGGGTGGGCGAGGCGCTGGCGCGGACGGGGATCCCGGCTGCCTCGCGGCCGGAGGTGGTGGACCCCACGACTTTCGCGGCACTGCACCGCGCGCTCGTTGACGGAGGGTGGACGGCGCGGTAGCTTTGTGAAATGTTTCACAACAATGCCGGTCATGCGTAAAGTCGCGGAGTCTACGGTTCGGCGTCTGTCGCTCTACCTGCGCTTTCTCGAGGAATTCGAGGGGCAGGGGATCGAGACGGTGAGCTCGGGCGCGCTGGCCTCGCGCGGGAGCACGACCTCGGCGCAGGTGCGGAAGGACCTCTCGTTCTTCGGCTCGTTCGGCAAGCGCGGGCTGGGCTATCCGGTGCCGGAGCTGGCCAACCGGCTGCGGGAGATTCTCGGACTCAAGCAGCGCTACCAGGTGGGGATGATCGGGGCGGGGAAGATCGGGAGCGCGCTGGTGCAGTACCGCGGCTTCAAGCAGCGCGGCTTCGACATCGTCGCCATCTTCGACAGCGATCCGGCCAAGATCGGCCGGCAGTGGAACGGGCTCACCATCCAGGACATCGAGACCATGGAGGCGGACTTCGCGCACCGGCCGCTGGACATGGCGGTGCTGGTGACGCCCGCCGAGGCGGCGCAGCCGGTGACGGACCGGCTGGTGGCGCTCGGCGTCAAGGCGGTGCTCAACTTCGCGCCGGTCCAGCTGGTGGTGCCGGACGATGTGGTGGTGAAGACGGTCAACCTGGCGCTGGAGCTGGAGACGCTGAGCTACGCGCTGGCAAATCGGTAGCATGCGTCTCCCGCTGCTCGCCGTCATCTCCGCACTCCTCTTCGCCCCCACCGCACTCCGCGCCCAGGACGACCTCTACGACGTCGTCATCCGCCACGGCCGCATCATCGACGGCACCGGCTCGCCCTGGTACGCCGGTGACATCGGCATCCGCGGCGGCCGGATCGCGGCGATCGGCCGGCTGGACAGCGCGGCCGCCCGGCAGACGGTGGACGCGGCCGGCCTGGTGGTGGCCCCGGGCTTCATCGACATGCTGGGCCAATCCGAGCTGACCCTGCTCGTGGCTCCGAGCCTCCCGTCCAAGATCTTCCAGGGCATCACCACCGAGATCACGGGCGAGGGCGGCTCGGCGGGGCCGCTCAACGACTCGATCGTTGCCGCGGACCGCGCGGACTACGAGCACTTCCAAGTGACACCCGACTGGCGCACGCTGGGCGAGTACTTCGCCCGGCTCGAGAAGCAGGGGATCGGCATCAACTTCGCGAGCTACGTGGGCGCCACCCAGGTGCGCCGCATGGTCCTGGGCGACGGCGACCGGACGCCGACCGCGGAGGAGCTTGACCGGATGAAGTCTCTCGTCCGCGATGCGATGCGGGAGGGCGCGGTCGGCGTCTCGACCTCGCTGCAGTATCCGCCCGCGCCGTATGCCCACACCGAGGAGCTCGTCGCCCTCGCGACCGAGGCGTCGGCCTTCGGCGGCGTCTACGCGACCCACATGCGCTCCGAGGGCACCGAGATCGACGCCGCGCTCGACGAGGCGATCCGGATCGGCCGCGAGGCGCGGATCCCGGTGGAGATCTGGCACCTCAAGGTGGCCGGGAAGCGGAACTGGGGCCGGATGCCGCAGGTCGTCGCCAAGATCGACTCGGCCCGGCGCGCCGGCGTGGACATCGCGGCCGACACCTATGCCTACCCGGCCTGGTTCAACTCGATGTCGGCGTTCGTGCCGCCCTGGGCGCACGACGGCGGCGACGCCAAGCTCCTCGAGCGGCTCCGGGACCCCGCGGCCCGGCGCCGCATCCGGCGCGACATGCTCGACCCGAAGGGCACCTGGGACAACGAGTGGCAGGAGATCCCCGGTCCGTCGTCGGTCCTGATCGGCGTGGTCCATAACCCCGCGCTCAGGCAGTACCAGGGGAAGACGCTGGCGCAGGTGGCGGCCCTCCGCCGCACGGACGCCATCGACGCGCTGCTCGATATTCTCGCCGAGGACCAGGCCTACACCTACGTGGCGGTGTTCGGCATGGCGGAGTCGGACGTCGCGCTCGCCCTCCGGCAGCCGTGGGTCTCGATCAACAACGACTCGCAGGGCACCTCGCCCGAGGGACTGCTCGGCCAGGAGCACCCGCATCCGCGGGCCTACGGCACCTTCCCGCGGATCCTCCGGAAGTACGTGCGTGAGGAGCGGCGGCTGACCCTGGAGGACGCCATCCGGAAGTTCACCTCGCTCCCGGCGCAGCGGATGCGCCTCGGTGACCGCGGCGTGCTGAAAGTCGGGATGTGGGCGGACGTGGTCGTGTTCGACCCGGCCAAGGTGCGCGACCGCGCGACGTTCGCCGAGCCGAATCAGCTGTCGGAGGGGATGCAGTGGGTGCTGGTCAACGGAATCCCGGTGATCGCCGACGGCCGCGCGACGGGAGCGCTGCCGGGGCGGGTCCTGCGGGGAGCTGGGTGGAGGAAGCCTTAAAACGGCCCTAGCCCCATCCGCGCCGACCCCGATAGTTTCCCGTATGCCCGTCGACGTCACCTCCGAAATCGGCCAGCTCGAGACCGTGCTGGTGCATACGCCCGGCCCGGAGCTGCTCGCCGTGACGCCGGGCAACCGCGAGGACTACCTCTACGACGACATCATCGACCTGGAGATTGCTCAGCGCGAACACCGGCAGTTCGTCTCGGTGCTGCGCCGGTTCGCGAGCGTGTTCCAGGTGCGCGACCTGCTGGCCGAGATCCTGGCGCAGCCCGAGGCCCGCGAGTTCCTGATCACCAAGACGATGGACGTGGTTGCGTCCGACGAGCTGACCCAGCGGCTCGGCACGTTGCCGCCGGCCCAGATCGTCGAGATGCTGATCGAGGGCACCCGCGAGGAGACCGGCCCCATCGCCAGCGCCCTCAACGAAGAGGGCTTCGCCTTCCCGCCGCTGCCCAACCTGTTCTTTCCCCGGGACATCGGCATGGTGCTCGGCCGGCGCGTCGTGGTCGGCTCGATGCGCTACGACGTCCGCTGGACCGAGGAGCTGCTCATCAAGGCGCTGTTCACCTTCCACCCGGAGCTGGCCAACGAGGGCCTGCTGTACGACGGATCGGAGGAGCGCCGGAGCAACTACAGCCTGGAAGGCGGCGACGTGCACTACCTGCGCCCCGACCTGCTGGTGGTCGGGTTCAGCGAGCGGAGCTCGCCCGCCGCCCTCGACGAGCTGTGCGACACCGTCTTCGCGCAGGGCGCCGTGACCGACGTGATCGTGGTGGTGATGCCCAAGGCGCCCACGGCCATCCATCTGGACATGATCTTCACCCAGATCGACCGCGAGCTCTGCGTGGTCTATCCGCCGTATTTCATCGGGCCGGAGCGGCTCGCCGTGCTGCACCGCCGGAAGGGCGAGGCGGGTGTGCACGAGAGGAACGGCTTCTTCGACGCCCTCCGGGAGGTTGGCCTGCCGATGGACGCGGTCTTCGCCGGGGGCCAGCATCGCACGAGCCAGGAGCGCGAGCAATGGAGCTCGGCGTGCAATTTCCTGGCGATGCGGCCCGGGACGATCCTGAGCTACCGTCGCAACGACCAGACGCTGTGCGAGCTGCAGGCCGCGGGGTTCCGGATCGTGCCGGCCGTCAACTTCCTGGCCTTCGACGATTGGACGGACGCCAAGCACCGCACCGTCATCACCGTCGACGGCGCCGAGCTGGCACGTGGCGGTGGCGGGCCGCGCTGCATGTCGCTCCCGCTCCGGCGGGCCCCGCTGTGATCGGGCTCTCGGCCCACCCTGAGAGCACGCTGCTCGACCGGGTGCTCGAGCTGTTGAGGGAAGGGCCGCGCGCGGCCACGACGCTCTGCCACCGCGTGATCGGCCTGGCCGGCGCGCAGGAGGCCGTGTGCGATCGAATCGCCGTGGCGCTGCTGGGGGCGGACCCGCGGGTGCGGCAGCTGACCGACGGCCGGTGGGGTCTGGTGCCGGCCGCGCAGGGGTCGCCGCTGCTCGACGACTGCGCCTTCGCGGTGGTGGACGTCGAGACGACGGGGATGCGGGCCGCCGGCGGCGACCGGATTACCGAGATCGCGGTGGTGGTGGTCCACGGCGGCCGGCGCGAGGTGGTGCTCGACTCGCTCATCAATCCGGGCCGGCCGATTCCCCCGGCCATCTGCGCCATCACCAACATCACCAACGCGATGGTCCGGGACGCCCCGAGGTTCGGCGAGGTGGTCGACCAGGTCGTCGCCGCGCTGGCCGGCCGGGTGTTCGTCGCCCACAACGCCCGGTTCGACTGGAACTTCGTGAGCGCCGAGATTCGCCGCGCGCGGGACCTGGCGCTCGACGGGCCGCAGCTCTGCACCGTGCGCCTCGCCCGGCGGCTGGTAAAGGGCGTCCGCTCGTGCGGCCTCGACAGCCTGACGCAGCACTTCGGCTTCGAGAACTCGGCGCGCCACCGCGCCGCGGGCGACGCGCTCGTGACCGCCGACCTGCTCGCGCGGCTGCTCCGGCTGGCGCGCGAGGAGGGCGCGCACACGCTGCAGGACCTGAGCGCGATCGCGCTCCGGCGGACGGGCCGGGGCCGGCGCAAGCGCCTGGCGATGCCCACCGAGCCGCGGGCCGATTCGCTGCCGGAACAGGCGGTGTAGGCCGATGTCGCTCGCGCAGGGGTTCCAGGTCGGCGGCCTGCGCTGCCACACGCTCGAAGGGGGCCTCCAGCGGCTCGACGGCGGCGCCATGTTCGGCGTGGTGCCGCGTTCGCTCTGGAGCACCCGGGTCACGCCCGACGCGCGCCACCGCATCCCGCTCGCCATGCGCTGCCTGCTGGTGGAGCATCCCGACGGGCTGGTGCTGATCGACACGGCGCTCGGCAACAAGGAGGACCGGAAGTTCCTCGACATCTACGGCGTCGAGAACCCCGGGCTGGAAGGCGCCACCCAGCTCGAGGACGCGCTCGCGGCCGCCGGATTCCTGCCGCCGGACGTCCGCTGGGTGATCAACACCCACCTGCACTTCGATCACGCCGGTGGCAACACGACGCTCGACCCCGAGCTGGAGAACGATCCCCGGCGGCACGTCCGTCCGACCTTCCCCAACGCCACCTACGTCGTGCAGCGCGCCGAGCTGGAGTTCGCGCGGCACACCAACGAGCGGACGCGGGCGAGCTACCTCCCCCACAACTTCGAGCCGATCGCCGCGGCCGGCCGCTGGCGCCTGCTCGAGGGCGACGGGGAGGTGCTGCCCGGCATCTCGGTCCGGCTCACCCCGGGGCACGTGCCCTGGCACCAGTCGGTCCTGATCGGGGACCGGGGCGAGACGGCCGCCTTCATCGCCGACCTGATCCCCACGACGGCCCACCTGCCGCTGCCGTGGATCATGGGCTACGACCTCGAGCCGCTCCGGACGCTCGAGAGCAAGCGGGCCTTGCTCCGGGACGCGGCGGCCGGCGGCTGGCGGCTGGTGTTCGAGCACGATCCCGGAGTCGCGAGCGGGGTCCTGGTGCCGGAGGGGAAGGGGTTCGCGCTCGTTGACACCTACCCCGCGCTCCGCTAGGTTGCCCCCCTCGTAGAAGCGGGGAGGAGACTCCCCCACCCTCAGCCTGCCGGCCTCGATGCCGCAGCGCACCCGGGTCCCGGTATCGCCGCCGATGGCGGGCCCTGTGGCCGCCGCGGATCGTGGCATCGCGGGCACCCGATCGTTCGAGAGGGTGCCCGTTTTCTTTTCGCCCCAGGGAGGCACGCCCACTGTCCACGAACGACCGCGACAAGCGAGTCCGCGTCAACCGCATGATCCGCATCAGCCCGGTGCGGGTGATCACGGGCGATGGTGAGCAACTGGGGGTCCTGCCGATCGAAGAGGCGCTTGCCGCGGCGCTCGAACGCGGGCTCGACCTCGTCGAGGTGGCGCCGACCGCGCGGCCGCCCGTCGTCAAGATCATGGACTACGGGAAGTTCAAGTTCGAGGAAGCCAAGGCGGCCCGGGCCGCCAAGAAGAAGCAGCACATCATCCAGCTCAAGGAAGTGAAGTACCGTCCCGGCATCGACGACCACGACTTCGACTTCAAGACCCGCCACGCGCGGGAATTCCTCGGAGACGGGAACAAGGTGAAGGTGACGATGATGTTCCGCGGGCGGCAGATCGCCCACCTCGAGCTGGGCAAGGCCGTGCTGGACCGCGTGGCCGCGAGCCTGGCCGACGTCGGGAAGATCGAGGCCGACGCGAAGCTCGAAGGGCGCAACATGACGATGGTCCTCGCCCCCAAGTAGGACGACGGAGACGACGGAGTAGACGGAGAGACCTGCTCTCCGTCGCCACCACGGGAGTACCATGCCGAAGCAGAAGACGAAGCGCGCCGCGATGAAGCGCTTCAAGAAGACGGGAAGTGGCAAGCTGAAGCGCTGGCATGCCAACCACTCCCACATCCTGACCAAGAAGACGCGCAAGCGGAAGAACCGGCTCAAGAAGGGCGACCTCGTGAGCTCGGCGGATTTCCCGCGCGTCAGCCGACTCCTCCAGGCCTAAGGAGCCCCCATGCCTCGCGTCAAGAATGGTGTGGCCCACCACGCCCGGAAGAAGAAGATCATGGAGGCCGCGAAGGGTGCGCGCGGCGGCCGGAGCAAGCTGTACAAGGCGGCCAAGGAGACGGCCGAGCGCGCCATGCGGTACGCGTACCGCGACCGGCGCAAGAAGAAGGGCGAGTTCCGCGCGCTCTGGATCACCCGCATCAACGCGGCGGCCCGGATCCACGGCCTGAGCTACAGCCGGCTCGTCGCGGGGCTCAAGAAGGGCGGCGTCGAGATCAACCGGAAGGTGCTCGCCGACCTCGCCGTGCGGGACGCGGACGCCTTCGGCCGGCTGGCCGAGGTGGCCAAGAACAACCAGTAGCGTCGCCGGCACCCGGTCCATGCCCGATGGGGCCGTTCGCGCTCGGCGGGCGGCCCCATCGACACGTGGGGCCGCCATGCCGGACGCCGTACCCGGAGATCCACCTGACTACGCCAGCTACCTGATGCCCGAACCCACCGGCTATCCCGATCTCGACGCGCTGCTCCCGCGGCTGGAGGCCGTCCCCGCGCTCGGGACCGACGCCCTCGACGCGGAGCGCACGGCGGTGCTGGGTCGGAAGAGCGGCGTGCTCACGGCCGCCCTCAAGACCCTCGCCGCGCGGCCGGTCGAGGAGCGCAAGGCGTACGGCGCCGCGCTCAACCGGCTCAAGGTCGTGTTCGAGGTCGCGTTCGACGCGCGGGCCGAGGCGCTCGAGGCCGAGCGGCGGCAGCGCGAGGCCGCGGGGGTCGACCTCACGATGCCCGGCCGCACTCGCTGGGTCGGGGCCGAGCACCCCGTGACGAAGGTGGTGGACGAGATCGTGGACATCTTCCGCGAGCTCGGCTTCGCCGTGGCCACCGGGCCCGAGGTCGAGACCGAGTGGTACAACTTCCTCGCGCTCAACTTCCCGCCCGACCATCCGGCGATGGACATGCACGACACGCTCTACCTCGACGCCGAGCCGGCGGCGGGAGAGCCCGGCGGGCGGCTGCTGCTCCGCACGCACACCTCGCCGGTGCAGATCCGCACGATGCTGGCCTCACCGCCGCCGGTGCGGGTCGTGATCCCGGGCATGGTCTACCGCAACGACGTCATTGACGCCTCGCATCTCCCGGCCTTCGCGCAGATCGAGGGGCTGGCCGTGGACGAGGGCATCTCGTTCGTGGACCTCAAGGCGACGCTCACCCACTTCGCCCACCGGTTCTTCACGCCGGCGACGCGGACGCGGTTCCGGCCCTCGTTCTTCCCCTTCACCGAGCCCTCGGCCGAGATGGACGTCGAGTGCCAGCTCTGCCACGGCGGCGGGTGCCCCGCGTGCAAGGGCACCGGCTGGATGGAGATCCTCGGCTGCGGCATGGTGCACCGAGGCGGTGCTGGAGAACGTGCGACCTCGATCCCGAGCGCTACACCGGCTGGGCCTTCGGGATGGGGCCGGCCCGCATCGCGCTGCTGCGCTACGGAGTACCTGATATCCGGCTGCTGCTGGGCGGGGACATGCGGTTCCTCGAACGGGTCGGACGGCCGGGGACGACATGAACATCTCCCTCCGCTGGCTCCGGGATTTCCTGCGCCGCGACCTCGACGCGGCTGACGTCACCGACCGCCTGGCGATGCTCGGCGCGCCGGTCGACGCCGCCGAGCCGCTCCACGCCGAGCTCGCGCCGTTCGTCGTCGGGCGGGTGCTCGAGGTCGGACCGCATCCCGATCCCAAGGCCACCAAGGTCCGCCTCACCAAGGTGGACGACGGCACCGGTGAGCCGCTGTCCGTCGTCTGCGGCGCGCCCAACGTGGCCGCCGGCAAGCGCTACCCCTTCGCCCGCCTGGGCACCCAGATGCCCGGCCCCAAGGGCTTCCGGATCGAGGCGCGGCCGATCCGCGGCGTCGTGAGCCAGGGCATGCTCTGCTCCGCCCGCGAGCTCGGCCTCGGCGAGGAGCACGACGGCATCCTCGAGCTCGAGACCGAGGCCGCGCCGGGGACGCCGCTCCTCGACGTGCTCCCGATCGCGCGACACGCGGCTCGTGGTCGACGTCACCCCCAACCGGCCCGACCTGCTCTGCCACAAGGGCGTGGCGCGCGAGCTCGCCGCCTCATACGGCACACCGTTCCGCCTGCCGCAGATTCCCGGCGCCGAATCGCTCGACGTGCCGCCGGCCCGCCGGTCCGGCGCGAGCGACACGGTCGGCGGCATCCGGATCACGATCGAGGACGTCGAATCGTGCCCCGGTTCCACGCCGCCGTGATTCGCGGCGCCGCAGTCGGCCCGTCGCCCGCCTGGCTCCGCCACCGGCTCGAGGCGGTCGGCGTGCGCTCGATCAACAACGTGGTGGACGCGACCAACTACGTGATGTTCGAGCTCAACCAGCCGATGCACGTGTACGACTTGGCCAAGCTCAAGGGCGGCGCGCTCACCGTGCGCCGCGCGCGGAGCGGCGAGCGGGTGGTGACGCTCGACGACGTCGAGCGGCCGCTCACCGGCGAGGCGGTCGCCATCGCCGACGCGGAGGGCGTGATCGGCATCGCGGGCATCATGGGCGGCGCCGGCACCGAGGTCGGGAGCGACAGCCGCGACCTCCTGCTCGAGGCGGCCTGGTGGGATCCTCGCCGGACGCGCCGGACCCGGCGCGACCTCAACCTCAGCACCGAAGCGAGCTACCGGTTCGAGCGGCGGATCGACCGCTGGGGCGGCGAGGCCGCGATGCGGCGCTGCATCGAGCTGGTCCTGGCGACGGCCGGCGGGACGCTGGTGGAGACGCCCCTCGACCTCTGGCCCGTCCCCACGCATCCGCCGCGGATCTTCCTCCGGCCCGCGCGGGTGGCCCAGGTGCTCGGCGTCGAGTTGCCGTGGCAGGCGCTCGAGACCCATCTCGTCGCCATCGGCGCCACGGTCGTGAGCAAGCCGGACGACGGCCGCATCGCGGTCGACGTGCCGGGCTGGCGGCCGCGACCTCCAGCGCGAGATCGACCTGATCGAGGAGATCGCGCGGCTCCACGGCTACGACGCCTTTCCATCGGAGCTCCGGCCCTATCGGGTCGGCACCCTGCCGGACGCGCCGGAGGAGGCGGCCACCACGGCCGTCCGGCGCGGACTCGTGGCCGAGGGCTTCTACGAGGTCGTGAGCCTCCCGATGGGTCCGGCGCACGAGCCCGACAGCGTCCGGCTGCTCAACCCGCTCGCGGCCGACGACGCCTGGCTCCGGCGCCGGCTCCTGCCCGGGCTGGTCCGCCTGGTCGAGGCCAACTGGGCCAACCGCGTGGCCGACATCCGCCTCTTCGAGATCGGCACCGCCTTCGTGGCCCGCGCCCCGGGCGAGCGGCCGGGCGAGGAGCGGCGGGTGGCCGCGGTCCTCACTGGCCGGCGCGAGCCCGAGCACTGGACCGGGACGGGCCAGGGCAAGTTCGACATCTGGGATCTCAAGGGCCGGCTCGAGGCCGCCGTCGCTCTGGCGATTCCGGGGGCCGAAGTGCAGGTTGAAGGACAGGCCTGGGTGGTCCGGGACCGCGCGGGCCGGGTGGTTGGCGAGGGCGGCCCGCTCGCCGGCCGACGCGCCGCCCTGGGCGGCGCCGCTCTTCGGCTTCGAGCTGCTCGTCGACGCGGCGCCCCGCCGTCCGGCCCCCGTTCGCGCCGTTGCCCACGACACCGCCGTCCGAGCGGGTGCTCGCGCTGCTCCTGCCGGAGGGCGTGCGCGCCGGCGAGGTGGAGACGCTGCTCCGCCGGGCCGGCGGCCCGCTGCTCGAGCGGGTGGCATCGAGAGCGACTACCGGGGACCGGAGCTGCGCCGGGGCACCCGCAGCGTGGCGTTCCGGCTCACCTTCCGGGCGCCGGACCGCACGCTCGGGACACCGACGTGGACGAAGTGGAGACGCGGCTCCTGGCCGCGCTCGCGCCGGAGCTGGGCATCCAGCGGCGGGACGCGGAACCGTGCGCGCGGAGAGTGACCGTGGCATACACCTACGAGCGTCCGGATCTGCCGGCACTGCCGAGCTGGAGCGGATCCTCCAGCACGTACCGAGGAGCTGGCCGCCTGGCGCCGGCGCACGCTCCGCGCCGAGGCCGAGCTGGGCGAGGCCCGGGCCAGCGGCGGCGTGGTCGCCGGGCCCGAGCTCAAGGAGGCGCGGCAGCGCATGATCGAGCTGGAGACCGAGAACCAGGCGCTGCGCCAGCGGATCGATTCGGCCAAGGAGCGGCTCCGCGTGCTCGCCGCGCGGCTCTCGTTCCTGGAGCAGCATGGAGGAGGGACCGCCGCGTGAGCGCCGCCAAGAACGCCGTGCGGGTGACGATCGGCGGCGAGGACTTCACCGTCCGTTCCGAGCTGCCGCCCGAGTACACCCGCGAGGTCGCCGCCTATCTCGATGCCGCCCTCAAGCGGGTGCGCGACTCGCTCCCCATGGTGGAGACCCACAAGGCAGCGATCCTCGCCGCCCTCGCGATCACCGACGAGCTGTTCCAGGCGCGCCGCGGCGATCGCGAGATCGCCGCCCGCCTCACCGCAATGGCCGACGACTGCGCCCGCCTGCTGCCGCCCGCCAAGCGGGGCAGCCGCGCGGCCGCGTCCTAACGGAGAATCCCGATGCCCCAGACCCTGCTCCTGCCCGTCCTGGCGGGGGTGGCGGCCGGACTCGTCGTTGCGCTGGTCTTCATCCTGATCTACACCCGGACCCAGCGGGTGTCGGCGACGGGTATTCTCGCGACGGCCCGGCCGAGGCGGAGCGGCTCCGGGCGGACGCGGCTGCGCGACGCGAGGCCGGCGAAGTCGGAGCTGCTGGTGGCGGCCAGGATGGAGGCGGTCAAGCTGCGGGAGGACCTCGACCGGGAGATCCAGCGCCGGCGCGAGGAGTGCGAGCGGCTGGACCGCCGGGCCGAGGAGCGCGCCCGGCGCCCAGGAGCGGAAGCTCGAGGAGCTCGAGGGCCGCGAGCGCGCGCTGCGTCAAGCGCGAGGAGGCCGTCGCGCGGCGGGAGCAGGCGCTCCGCGCGCGCGAAGGCGAGGCCGATCGGACTGGCGCAGGAGCAGCGCCTCAAGCTCGAGCGGATCGCGGGCCTGAGCGCGGAGGACGCCCGGCGGGAGATTCTCCAGCGCGTCGAGGACGAGGCCCGGGCGCAGGCCGCGGCGCTCGCGCGCGACATCAAGGAGCAGGCAGCGCGGGGCGCCGACCGCGACGCGCGGCGGATCATCTCCATGGCGATCCAGCGGCTGGCCGCCGAGCACACGGCGGAGAGCACGGTCGTCCGCGGTGGCGCTGCCCAGCGACGAGATGAAGGGGCGGATCATCGGCCGCGAGGGCCGGAACATCCGCGCCTTCGAGACCGCGACCGGCGTCGACGTCATCATCGACGACACGCCGGACACGGTGATCGTGTCCTGCTTCGACCCGATCCGGCGCGAGGTGGCCCGCCGCTCGCTGGAAGCGCTGATCCACGACGGCCGGATCCATCCGGGCCGAATCGAGGAGGTCGTCGCCAAGGCGCAGAAGGAGCTCGAGGCGCAGCTGGTCGAGCTGGGCGAGCAGGCGGCCTACGACACCGGGCATCCACGGCCTCCACCCGGAGCTGATCAAGCTCATCGGCCGGATGCGCTACCGCACCTCCTACGGCCAGAACATCTACGACCATTCGAAGGAAGTGGCGTGGCTGGCCGGGATGATGGCGGCGGAGCTGCACCTCGACGTCGCGCTGGCCAAGCGGGGCGGCCTGCTGCACGACGTCGGCAAGGTGCTGACCCACGAGAACGAGGGCACCCACGTCGAGCTCGGCGTCGAGGTGGCGCGCCGCTACGGCGAGAGCGCGGCCGCGTCATCAACTGCATCCAGGCCCACCACGACGACGTGCCCCACGAGAGCGGCCGAGTCGGTGCTGGTGCAGGCGGCCGACGCGATCAGCGGCTCGCGGCCGGGCGCGCGGCGCGAGGCGTTCGAGACCTACGTCAAGCGGCTCACCCGGCTGGAGGAGATCGCCAACGCGCTTCCCGGGCGTGGAGAAGTGCAACGTCATCCAGGCGGGTCGGGAGGTGCGGGTGGTGGTGACGCCGGAGCGGATCGACGACGGTGCCGCGGCCGCTGCTCTCGGAGAGCATCGCCCGGAAGATCGAGCACGAGCTGCAGTATCCGGGGCAGATCAAGGTGGTGGTCATCCGGGAGACCCGAGCGGTGGACTACGCACGATGACCGCACGGGTACTCGACGGCGTGGCGCTGGCGGAAGCGATTCGCGCGGAGGTGGCCGCCGAGGTGGCGAAGCTGGCGCGGCGCAGCGGCCGGAAGCCCGGCCTCGCGGTGGTGATGGTGGGCGAGGACCCGGCGAGCGCGGTGTACGTGCGGTCCAAGGGCAAGGCGTGCGAAGAGGCCGGCATGCACTCGGAGACGATGCGCCTGCCCGGCAGACCACGCCGAGGCCGAGCTGCTCGCGATCGTGGACCGGCTCAACGCCGATCCCGCGGATCCACGGGATCCTGGTCCAGCTGCCGCTGCCGAAGCACATCGACAGCGAGCAGGTGCTCCGCGCGGATCGATCCGGCCAAGGACGTCGACGGCTTCCATCCCGGTCAACGTCGGCAAGCTGGTGCATCGGCGACCCGACCGCGCTTCCGTCCCGCGACGCCGTACGGGGTGCAGCAGATGCTGGTCCGCTCGGGGATCGAGACCAGCGGCGCCCACGCGGTCATCGTGGGCCGGTCGAACATCGTGGGCAAGCCGATGGCGAGCCTGCTGATCCAGCAGGGGCAGGGCGGCGACGCGACGGTGACCATCTGTCACTCCGCGCACCCGCGACCTGCCGGCCATCTGCCGTGCGGCCGACATTCTCGTCGCGGCGATCGGCAAGCCCGAGTTCGTGACCGGCGGACATGGTGCGGCCCGGGCGCGTCGTCATCGACGTCGGCATCAACCGGGTCGACGACGCCACCCAGCCGAAGGGCTACCGCCTCGTGGGCGACGTGGCCTACGCCCCGGTGGCCGAGGTGGCGTCGTGCCATCACGCCGGTTCCGGGCGGCGTGGGCCCGATGACGATCGCGATGCTGCTGCAGAATACATTGCAGGCGTTCCAGCAGGCGCGGGAATAGAGACGGCAACCACAGAGGCACAGAGGCACAGAGAACTGCCACGGAGAACGACAACACATAGGTTGTTGACTGCATGCGCTCCGATCCCTCTGTGCCTCCGTGGTGAAGCACGTCCGCACTCGCGCCGCGATCTCCGCCCAAGGTGAGCCTTAACGCAACCGGTTCCATGGCCCTTTCCTTGTTCTCCAGCCCGATTACCCCCACCGACGACGTCTGGTCGGTCACCCAACTCACGCTCGCGACCAAGCGGATCGTCGAAGGCTCCTTCGACCGGCCGCTCTGGATCCGGGGCGAGGTCGTCGGCTGCAAGGCGTGGCCCAGCGGGCACTGGTACTTCAGCCTGCGGGACGCCAGCAGCCAGGTGCGCTGCTGCCTCTGGAAGCGGGACGTCGTCCGCGGAGCCAAGCCGCCGGCCGACGGCACCGAGGTGTTCGCGCTCGTGCGGCCGGGGATCTACGAGGCCAAGGGCGAGTTCCAGCTCAGCGTCCTGCGGATGCTGCCCACCGCCGCAATCGGCCAGGCGCAGCGCGAGCTCGAGCGGGTGAAGGCGCTGCTCCACAAGGACGGCCTCTTCGATCCCGCCCGGAAACGGGCGCTTCCAGCGTACGTCGCCACGCTCGCCGTGGTCACCAGCACCGGCCGGCGCCGCGCTCCGCGATATCATCACCGTCGCCCGGCGGCGCTGGCCCGGCGTGCGGGTGCTGGCGGTGGATGCCCGGGTCCAGGGCGAGGGTGCAGTCCAGGCGCTGGTGGGGGCCCTCCGGCTCGTCAACCGGCTGCCCGGCGTCGAGGTCTGCATCGTCGGCCGCGGCGGCGGCGACCGCGAGGACCTGGCCGCGTTCAACACCGAGGCGGTCTGCCGCGCGCTCGCCGCGGTCCGGGTGCCGACCATCTCCGCGGTGGGCCACGAGACCGATGTCTCCCTCACCGACCTGGTCGCCGACCTGCGCGCCGCCACCCCGTCGGCCGCGGCCGAGCTCGCGCTCACCGATCAGCGGACGGTCCACCGGACGCTCGACGATCTCGCCTCGCGACTGGCGGGCGGCCTCGCCGGCCGCACGCGGCTCGGGCTCGAGCGGGTCGAGCGCGCAGGCGACCGGCTGCAGGCGGCGATGGCCGCGGGGGTCGAGCAGCGCCGGCACCAGGTGTCCCGCCTGGCCGCCCAGCTCGAGGCGCTGAGCCCGCTCCGGGTGCTCGAGCGCGGCTACGCCGTGCCGACCGCGCCCGACGGGCGGGTGCTCAAGCGGCGCGCGGAGTTCCAACCCGGCGACGCGTTCGCGCTCAGAGTCGCCGACGGACGGGTAGACGCCCGGGTGGTGCCCTGATGTCGACCATCGCGGAGGACCTGGCCCGGCTCGAGGAGATCGTGCGCCGGCTGGAGGCGGACGATGTCGAGCTCGACGCGGCGCTCGCGCTGTTCGAGGAAGGCGTCGCCCGGCTCCGGGCGGCGCGCGAGCGCCTGGCGGCGGCGGACGTCAAAGTGCAGACGGTGCTCGAGGGGGCGGATGGCGAGCTGCGGGTGCGGGATCTGGATGCGTAGCGGAATTCGATCCGACCGCGCTGAGCCCCAGCCCGCCACCGCCGCCGAGCTCCTCACCGAGGCGCGCGAGCGCACCGACGCCCTCCTCGGCGACTGGGCCGAGCGGCTGCAGGCGGAGATCGGCGGCCGCCACGGCGAGGCGCTGGCCTACGCCCTCCGCACGCCCGGCAAGCGGGTCCGCGCCGCGCTCGTGACCGCCGCCTTCCGCTCGGTCGGCGGGCAGGCACCCGGCATCGCCGGCGTCGCCGCCGCGGTCGAGACGGTGCACACCTACTCGCTGGTCCACGACGATCTGCCGTGCATGGACGACGACGATCTCCGGCGTGGCCGGCCCACCACCCACCGGCGCTTCGACGTGCCGACCGCCACCCGGGTCGGCTTTCTGCTCGTGCCGGTGGCCGCGCGCGTGCTCGCGGCGGCGGCGGACGAGCTCGCCCTCCAGGCGTCCGTCCTGGGGCGGATGGCCTCGGAGCTGTTCGAGGCCGGCGGGATCGAGGGCATGGTGGGCGGGCAGTGGCTCGACCTCGAGGCCGAGCGGCGGACGCTCACGTTGCCGCAGCTGATCGCGGTTCACCGGGGCAAGACCGGCGCGCTCATCCGGGCCTCCTGCACCTTGGGCGGGATCGCGGCCGAGGCGACCCCGGCGCGGGTGGCCGCGCTGACCGCCTTCGGCGAGGACATCGGGCTCGCCTTCCAGATCGCCGACGACGTGCTCGACTGCACCGGCACCAGCGAGGAGCTGGGCAAGACCGCCGGCCGCGATGCCGCGCTGGCCAAGTCGACCTATGTCGGGCTCCTGGGCGTCGATCCGGCCCGGCGGGAGGCGGAAGGGCTGGCCCGGCGGGCGGTCGAGCACCTCGACGAGGCGGGCGTGCCGTCGGGGGCACTCGGCGCCTTGGCGGGGTATATTGTGAGCAGGAGCTCGTAGCGTCATCTGATGCAGGGAACCGGGGTTCCACGTCCCGAGTCACCCTGAGCGTAGCGAAGGGGGCATTATTCCGCTCATGCCCCCTTCGCCACGCTCAGGGTGACTCGGGGAATGGGCCCCGGCGCCGGGTATCCACCACCACCGAGCGGTGCCATGGCTCTCCTCTCGACCATCCAGTCTCCCGCCGACCTGAAGCGTCTCCGCCGGGATCAGCTCCCGCAGCTGGCCCAGGAGATCCGTGACCGCCTCATCGAGTGCGTCTCGATGACCGGCGGCCACATCGGCGCGAGCCTCGGCGTCGTCGAGCTGAGCATCGCCCTGCTGTACGAGTTCGACTCGCCCGCGGACAAGGTGGTCTGGGACGTGGGCCACCAGGCCTACGCCTGGAAGCTGCTCACCGGCCGGAACGAACCGTTCCCGAGCCTCCGGCAGAAGGACGGGATCTCCGGCTTCCTCAAGCGCACCGAGAGCGAGCACGATCAGTTCGGCGCGGGGCACGCCGGCACCGCGATGTCCGCGGCGCTCGGCATGGCCACCGCGCGCGATCTCAAGGGCCTGGACCACAAGGTCGTGGCCGTCGTGGGCGACGGCGCGCTCACCTGCGGCCTCTCGTACGAGGGGATGAACAACGCCGGCCACAGCGAGCGCGACATCATCCTGATCGTGAACGACAATGGGATGTCGATCTCGCCCAACGTCGGGGCCATCAGCACCACGCTCGGCCGCATCGTGGCCGACCCCAGGACCAACCGGCTGCGCGAGAAGATCAAGGGCATGACCTTCGCCCTCGGCGGCGTGTTCGGCGAGGGCGTGGTGGACTTCGCCAAGAACGTCGAGGAGAGCGTCAAGAACCTGTTCTCGCCCGGCATGCTGTTCGAGGAGCTGGGCTTCCGCTACTTCGGCCCGATCGACGGCCACGACCTGCCCAAGCTCTGCGACACGCTCAAGTTCGTGCGCGGCCTGCACGGCCCCCGCGTCATCCACGTGATGACGCAGAAGGGGAAGGGCTTCGCCTTCGCCGAGAGCAACCAGGAGAAGTGGCACGGCCTCGCGGCCTACGACCCCGTCACGGGCGAGGCGCGGAAGAAGGCCAGCGGTCCGCCCACCTGGACCCAGGTCTTCGGCGACGGCCTCACGGCCCTCGGCAGCGAGCACCCCGAGCTGGTGGCGATCACGGCGGCGATGCCGAGCGGCACCGGGACCAACATCTTCCAGAAGAAGCACCCCTCGCGGTTCTTCGACGTCGGGATCGCCGAGGGGCACGCGGTCACCTTCGCGGGCGGGCTCGCGACCCAAGGCATCCGGCCGGTCGTCGCGATCTACAGCACGTTCCTCCAGCGCGCGTACGACAACATCATCCACGACATCGCCGTGCAGCACCTGCCGGTGACGTTCTGCATGGACCGCGCGGGCCTGGTGGGCGAGGACGGCCAGACCCACATGGGGCTGTACGACATCGCCTATATGCTGGCCGTGCCGGGCATGACGGTGACGGCGCCGAAGGACGGCGACGAGCTCATCGGCCTCCTTCGCACCGCGCTCGCGCACACCGGCGGCCCGTTCTGCACCCGCTACCCGCGCGACAAGGCGCCCGCCGACCCGCGGCCCGTCGCCGAGATCCCGGCCGTGCCGTACGGCACCTGGGAGCGGCTCCGTCCCGGCAAGGACGTCGCCATCCTGGCGGTCGGCACGATGGTGCCGGCGGCGCTGCAGGCGTCCGAGCTGCTGGCGGCCGACGGCATCGACTGCGCGGTCGTCAACGCGCGCTTCCTCAAGCCGTTGGACCACGCGATGCTGGAGCTGTTGCTGCCGCAGCACCGGATCCTGGTCTCGGTCGAGGAGGGCACGATCGTGAACGGGTTCGGCGCCTACCTCGCGGAGACGCTGCAGACGACCCATCCCGAGGTGCGGGTCGTCGCCCTCGGCATCCCCGACCGGCTGATCGAGCAGGCGCCCCGCCTCGAGCAGCTCGAGGCGTGCGGCCTCACGGCGGCCGGCATCGCGCGCCGGATCACCGCGCTGCAGCACGAGGAGAGCCTCGAAGCGCGATGAAGGTCGGCGTCGTCGGCAATCCCCGCTATCGCGATCTGAGGGCCGTGCTCGAGCACGTCGCCCGCCAGGCGCCGTACAAGCGGATCACGCTCTACTCCGAGGACCGCCTGGCCACCTTCTGGCCGCGCGACATCACCTCGCTCGAAGGGGCGGAGCTCGATGCGCTCGTCACCTTCGGCGGCGACGGCACGCTGCTCCGGGGCGCGCGGCTCTGCGCCGGACGCGAGATCCCGATCCTCGGCGTCAATCTCGGCCGCGTCGGCTTCCTGACCACGGCCACCCGCGACACGCTCGACTCCGCGCTCGACGCGCTGGTGGCCGGCCGCTACGTGATCGAGCGGCGCCAGGCGCTCCAGGCCGCCATCAAGGACTTCGAGGGCAATCACCGGGTCAGCCAGCTCGCGGTGAACGACGTCGCCGTGCACAAGGGCGGCGTTGCCCGCGTGGTGCGCGTCAACGTCTTCATCCAAGGCGAGAACGTCGGGCCCTACAGCGCCGACGGCATCATCGTGGCCACGCCGACCGGGTCCACCGCCTACAGCCTGAGCGCCGGCGGGCCGATCGTGGTCCCAGGAGTCGAGGCCATCATCGTGACACCCATCGCGGCCCACACCCTGGCGGTGCGCCCGCTGGTCGTGCCGGCCACCTACCGCGTCGTGATCGAGCCGATGGCCGGCTGGGCCGACGACCTGCTGGTCTCGTTCGACGGTCAGACCGGCAGCACGCTGGCCCCAGGCGAGAGCGTGGACGTGCGGCGGGCGGACCACCGGGTCTGCCTGATCCGGCTCGGCGGCGACGGG
The DNA here is from genome assembly GCA_963840215.1 of uncultured Gemmatimonadales bacterium. Classification (GTDB taxonomy): domain Bacteria; phylum Gemmatimonadota; class Gemmatimonadetes; order Gemmatimonadales; family GWC2-71-9; genus CAVVWJ01. The sequence continues at coordinate 398,181 of CAWIYG010000003.1, forward strand.
TTCTTCAGCCGCATGCGGCAGAAGCTTCATTGGGGGGACCTGTCGGATCGGGAGGCAGTGAGATGAGGCCGACCGCCCGACCGCCTGACCGCCCGACCGCCTGACCGCCCGATGCTCTCCGAGCTCCGCGTTCGCGATCTCGCCACCATCGCCGATGTCACCCTCGACCTCGGCCCGGGTCTCAACGTCCTTACCGGCGAGACCGGCGCCGGCAAGTCCATGCTCGTCGACGCGCTCGCCCTCCTCCTCGGCGAGCGCGCCGCGAGCGGGGACGTCCGTCCCGGCGCAGGCAAGGCGATCGTCGAAGGGGCGTTCGAGGGCCTCGACGCCCGCACGCGGCGGCAGGTCGAGGCGCTCGGCCTCGACGTCGAGGATGCGCGCGTGGTCGTCCGACGCGAGGTCTCGGCCGAGGGCCGCTCGCGCGCCTGGGTGAACGGCAGCCCAACCACGGCCGCGGTGCTCGGCCAGCTCGGCGCCCTCCTCGTCGACCTCCACGGCCAGCACGAGACCCAGTCGCTCCTCCACGCCGACGCGCAGCGCGACATCCTCGACGCCTTCGCCCACGCGGAAGCGGAGCGGATGGGCGTGGCAGAGGCACACGCGGCGCTCGTCGCGCTTCGCGGAGAGGAGGCGTCGCTCGCGAGCCGGCGCGACGAGGTGCGCCGCCGGGCGGACTACCTGCGGCATGTCGTCGGCGAGATCGAGCAGGCCAGGCTCCGGCCCGGCGAGGACGAGGCCCTCCAGGTCGAGGCCCGCCGCCTCGGCCAGGCCGGCGCGCTCGGCGAGCAGGCCCAGCGGATCGTGGACGCGCTCGAGGGCGACGAGGGCAACGCGCTCGGTGCGCTGGGCGCCGCCGACCGTGCGCTCGCGGGGCTCGAGAAGGTGGATCCCGCCGTCGCCGGGTGGCGCGAGATGCTCGACGCGGCCTACACCAACCTCTCGGAGCTCGCCCGGCAGGCCGCCACCTACGCCGGCGAGCTCGAGGAGGATCCCGAGCGCCTGGCCGAGGTCGAGCAGCGACGCGATCTCCTGTTCAAGCTCACCGGAAAGTACGGCGCGACTCTCGAGGCCGTGCTCGCCACGCGGGACGGGAGCGCCGCCGAGCTGGATCTGCTCGATACCGCCGACGTGGACCTTCGGGCACTCGGCACCCGGCGTGCCGCGGCCGAAACGGCGCTGGGCGCGGCGGCGGACGTCCTGTCGGCCAAGCGCGCCGACGCCGCCGACCGGCTCGCCCGCGGCGTCAACCGCCTGCTGCCGCAGCTCGGGCTTCCGGGGGGCAAGTTGCTGGTGTCGCTGGCGCGGCTGCCGGAGCCGGCGTCGCACGGGCAGGAGAGCGTGCACTTCGACGTCCAGCTCAATGTCGGGCTCGAGGCCAAGCCGCTCGCGCGGGTGGCGTCGGGCGGCGAGCTCTCGCGCCTGATGCTGGCGCTCAAGGTGGTGCTGGCGCGGCACGACGCGATCGCGACGCTGGTATTCGACGAGGTGGACCAGGGCATCGGCGGCGAGATCGGCGCGCAGGTGGGTGCGGCGCTCGCCGAGGTGGCGGAGCGGCACCAGGTGCTGGTGATCACGCACCTGCCGCAGATTGCGGCCCGCGCCGACCAGCATCTCGTCGTCAGCAAGGAAGCGCGCGCCGGCATCGCGACGAGCGACGTGCAGCCGATTCACGGCGAGGACCGGGTGGGAGAGTTGGCCCGGATGCTGGGCGACGCCGAGGGGGACGCAGCGCGGCGGCACGCGCAGGCGCTATTGAGAAGGGAAGGCAAGGCCCGCCGGTAGGGGAGGGAAGCGCCGCCTAGAACAGCCCGAAGTAGGCCCGGAACCGCGCCCGGAACGTATGGCGGTCCTGCACGATCCCTCCCGTGGTCCGCACGATCCGCTCGTATCCCCAGCTCGCATCGATCGGCATGCCCCGCCCGCCCTCTCGAAACAGTCCCGGGTTGCTGTACGTGAGCCCGATGCCGAGCACCGTGGCACTCGCCTTGGTGTCCTGCGCGAGCACCGACGCGTCCACCCCGGGAATCTCGTCTTCCGGCGTGAGGTACGAGACCGCGTCCTCGCCCCGGGACCAATGCATCACCGTCCCCTGGATCGCGAACGTCGGCGCGAGCCGGAAGAACGGCCGTACGGCGATCCGCACCACGTCGCCCGGATCGCGCCGGACCGCGCTCAGGAAGTCGAGGCCCGCGAGCGGCTGCGTCGGCGGGGCGACGCGCCGGATGTAGTCGGCGGCGAGCTGCCGGTTGTACATCCCCTCGCCGCGCAGTCCCCAGCGGCCGCCGCCGAGGTCGGCCGTGAGGCGGAGCTCGACGTCGGTCTGGGCATCGCCGGTGCCGAGTGCCATCACTCGGTCCACGGGGGCGAGCTGGCCTGTGGGGAACCGGACCAGCCCCTCGACGGCCGCGCGGAAGCCGCCGCGCCCGCGCCCGCGATCCCACCGGTCCACCAGCGTGAGCGCCACGCCGGCCTCGGCGTCGCCGCGGAAGGTGAGCTTGCTCTCGTCGAGCCGAAGAGCAGTGGGGCCCGACGGGTCGGTCAGGGCCGAGAGCACCTCCGCGGTCGTCGCCTGGGCTGTGGGGAGCGTCGGCAGCTCGCTGAAGCCGGCGACGCCGAAGTCCGAGGCGAGCGACGTCTGGAGCGTGCTCACGCGGCTGGCGACCGCCGTGCCCGCGGTGCTCGTGGCGGTGGGCACGAACGGCGAGGCGGTGAGCGGATCGGCCAGCAGCGCGAACAGGTCGTCGCGCAGCGCCGTGCCGTCCAGCAGCGTGGCCTGGGCGCGGGCCTTGAGCGCGGCGTCGCCGTCGAAGTCGCCGGCGGCGATCCGCTGGCTCAGGCCGTTGAGCGAGTTGTCGAACTGGGTGAAGAACGCGGCCTGCGCGTCGGTGCCGGGAGTGAGACCGGCGTCGGATGTGGCGGTGGCTGCGAGCGCGTAACTGGTCTGCGTCCGGGTCCGCACCAGCGGGACGTTGCCGAAGATCGTGATCGCCCGTGTGAGCCCGATGGCCAGGCCCAGCGACCCGCGGCTCTCCTCGGCCAGCGCGTCGGCGGTGAGCGCACCCAGGTTGAGGCGGTAGCTCGGAAGGCCGGTGATGCGGGCGAGCCGGGTGTCGGCGTCGACCAGCGACGGGAGGAGGTCGCTGCCCGTCGCGGCGCTGGAGAGCTCCGTGCCGAGCGGCGCCCGCTCGCCGTCGAGCCAGCGCTGGTCCCAGGTCTCCACCGAGCCGTCGAGGTCCACCCGCATGACGCCGGCCGGCACGCCGACCGGCGCGAGCTGGGCATACGCGCCCGACGGCGCGAGCAGACCGGCGAGCACCGCCAGGCGCCGCGCGCATTGCCCCACAGGCCCTCCCGAGAGAAGTCGTCCGCGTGCACACGATGTCGTCCGCGAGACCCGCAACTTCGCCGGTTGCGGCGAGCTTTGCCACCCGCCGGGCGCGCCGGCCTCCCAGGCGCTCCCCGCCGCGGCGGGATAGATTCCGATGCCGTCCCGCCCGGGTGGCGAAACTGGTAGACGCTCGAGACTTAAAATCTCCTGGGGGCAACCCCGTGTGGGTTCGAATCCCACCCCGGGCACTGCAGTTTGCCAGGACTCAGTTCGGTCCGGCGCCTCCCATCGGCTTCGCGTTCGGCTGAAGTCCCTGGACCTGCCGGTCGAGCGAGTCGAGCGAGGCGCTCACATCGTCGCGGGGCGACCGCGAGCGCGGCCGCCACCCAGGCAAACGTCCTCGTGGTGACGGCGCTCACGAGCGCGCACATGTGAGCCCAGCCGCTCGAGTTTGACGACCGGGAAGTTGTCGAGTCAGGCTGGAACGAGGGGAGTGTCGGGTTTTCCCGGCAGATTGCGATTCCCAGGTACACCCCACCCGGCGCGTTGTTGCGCCTCACCCCGTCCGGTGGTGGCGAGGGGTCGGAGCACTTTCACTCCCTGGGAGGTCGCCATGCGCCCGATTGCCGCGGTAGCCGCTGGTGTCTGTGGTTCACTGCTCGTCCTCGTCGCAGCGTGTGCGGACCAGGTGGTCGCGCCCGACGACTCGGCGTCCTTCGGCCGCCGCTCGCCACGTTATCAGCCGGTGATTGCATTCACGCGATCCGGTCTCCCCCGCGGCGGTCAGGAGATCTGGACCGTGAGCGCCAGCGGGACCCAGACGAGGCTCAGCAACAAGAATGATGACACGCCCGTCTGGTCTCCCGACGGCAGCAAGATCGCGTTCATAAGCGGCAGGGACAACAATATCGAGATCTACGTCATGAACCCGGACGGGTCAGGCCAGACCAATCTCACCAGGAACGCGGCTACCGATGAGGTGCCGGTCTGGTCGCCCGACGGTACCAGGATCGCGTTCCACACCAGTCGGGACGGCAACAACGTGCAGCTCTACGTCATGGACGCGAACGGCGCGAACCAGACCGCGCTTACTACCGACAACACCGCAACCCACCTCAATCCGGTCTGGTCGCCGGACGGCAGCAAGATCGCCTTCGTGACCGACCGGGACGGGCCCGGCGGCGAAATCTACGTCATGAACGCGAACGGCTCGAACCCGACCAGGCTCACGGTCAACACGGGGTACGGAGATTTCTCGCCCGTCTGGTCGCCGGACGGCAGCAAGATTACCTTCGTGAGCAACCGAGAGGAGAACATACCCCAGGTCTACGTGATGGACGCCGATGGATCGAACCAGACCAGGCTCGTCACAACGAGAGGCGTCGACAGACCCGTCTGGTCTCCAAATGGCAGCAAGATTGCCTTCGACCAATTGTCCAACGACGAGGGTGCCGTTGACGTGTATAGCATGAACCCGGACGGGACTGGCCAGACGAACCTCACCAACAACCCGGCCAGTGATTTCCTCCCCCGCTGGTCACCGGACGGGAGCCAGATCGCATTCGTGAGCGGCCGCGACGGCAGCGCAGAGGTCTACGTCATGAGCGCGGACGGGTCCGGCCAGACCAACCTCACCCGGAACGCCGCAGCCGATAACGCACCAGCCTGGAAGCCCTGAGGGCGATTCCCTGCCCCATGACGCGGGCCGGGCGGCCAAGTCCGCCCGGCCCGCGTTGGCGAGGGGCTCAAGGACCCGGGTGATCCGCGTCACACGCCGGTGCCGTTCTCAGACCTACCTTGATGGTCCGTGGCCTTTGCACGTCAAACGGCCGAACCTGTCGACTCAGCTCAAGGAGCCGCTGTGGCCGTTCCGTTCCCGGCACCCGGGACCACGATTCTCGTGGTCGACGACGAGCGCATCACCCGCCGCGTTGCCTACCGCGTCCTCAGCGAGCAGGGGTACCGCGTCTTCGAGGCCGCGAGCGCCGACGAGGCGATGAGCGTGCTCGACATGGCGCATCGCTACATCCACCTCATCATGCTGGACGTGGTCATGCCGGTCGTGGACGGCGTGGCGCTGGGCCGCGAGATCCTCGCCCACTGGCCCTCGCTCAAGCTGCTCTACATGTCGGCCCATCCGGCCGAGGTCCTCGCGGAGCACGGGCTGAGCGACCTGCAGGTCCACTTCCTGGCGAAGCCGTTCACGCGCGACGAGCTGCTGGCCAAGATCCAGGAGGCGCTCGAGCGTCGGAAGATGTCGCGCACGTCCGGCAGCACCGAGGGCGTGGCGGATCACGGCTGAGCGTTCGTGTTCGCTGTGGGTTGATTGGTCGTAGACTGACGCAGCTCAGGGCGACGTTGGCGCGGCGCCCTGTCCCGCCGGCGGCCGCGCCGAGTCGGCCGGATTGCTTGGCGGCGCCGACCGTGTGAGCGACGTCGGCGGGCACGGCGCGGGCGACACCCGCATCACCGGATCCTGGCGGATGAGCCGATCCGCCACCGCCGCGAGCGGCCCCGACCCGACCTCCAGCCGCACGTACTCCTCCCCCATCGCATTTCTCCCCGCGAGCGATCCGCCGACGGCCTTGGCCGCGGCGGCCTTGTCCTTATCGCTCGTCCCCGCGCGGAAGACGGCGGCGAGGAGACCGGGCGCCTCCCTGCCGCCGGGCGTGGCGACGCAGGCGCGCGCGAGAGTCGTGTCAGTGGGCGCACGGATGCCCACATTGATCGGAAGGGGCACGTTGGCTGGTGCCGGCGAGCCGGGGGTCGCCGCACCCGGTCCCGCTGCCGGCGGTACGCTGTCGCCGGCAGCGGCGCCGGAATCGGCCGGAGTGCCGGACGGCAGCGGAGCGCCGGGGGGGCGGGTGCTGCCGGTGTCGCCTGCTGCACGCCGCGCGCTATCGGCTGTCGTCCCCGCGGCGCCGGCGCTGTCGCCCGGGGCTTGCGCGCTTCCGGCCGAGGGAGCGGCGAGAAACAGCGCGCCAGCTACGGCCAGCGCCAGCATCGGTGCCATCATGCCGCGCTCGTTCATGCCCGGGGCTCCGCGCTCGTCTCGCGCAGCTCGTAGTGTTTCGATCGGGCATCGTAACGCAGCAGCAGCGCCTGGGCCGCCGGGGGCACCACCGCCACCTCGTAGTCCTCGCCGGCGAAGTCGCGGACGGCGGCGAGGGAGTCGAACCGCATGAGGGTGACGAACTCCACGATGTCGCCGTCGGTCCGGCGCAGGAGTTCGATGCCGCGATGGCCCGGAATGGCCCGCGAGGCGATGCCGCGGAAGATCTCCTCCCGCAGCAGCCGCTCGTAGGCATCCGCGTTGTTCGGGCGGGTGTAGCCGTGCCACAGTCGGACGATCATGCGCCCCCCGCGCCGAGCGCTTCGCGCGCGGCCGCCATGCGCTCGCGCTCGACCATCGCGTGCTGCGCCACGGTCCGCGCCTCGAGCGCCCCGAACGGGTAGCCGTCGAGCGCGGGCACGGCGGGCGCGACGTCCCCGAGCGCGCGGTAGAGCGCGAGCTTCCCCTGGAGGCCGAGCGCCAGCGACTCCAGGCCATCCAGCCGCGCGAGCGCCGGGTGCGACCGCTCCGCCAGGGCCAGCCGGGCGACGTGCATCTTCTCCGTGAGCCACGCGGCCACCTGCTTGAGCCGGCTCTCCTCGCCGCCGAGCCGGCCGAGGATCTCGCGCAGCGTCGCCTGCTCCTCGCTCACCTCGGCGTGGAGCGCGCGCAGCTCCGCTTCGAGCGGGCGGCCGCGCTCGTGGTCGGCCAGCGTCTCCATCAGCTGCAGCGCAGCGACGGAGCCGGCGAGGTGGTCTTGCAGATAGTGCGCCAGGGCGTCGGAAGACATGGGCGATCAGGGCGTGGGAACGGCGCGGAGCCCGCGGGCGATCATGAGGGTGGTGATGAACTGCCCCGCGTGGCGCGAGCTGTGCTCGGCCGCGTGCACGATCAGGCCGAGCACGGTGGTGGGGACCATGGCGCGTCCGACGGGGCGCACCTCGCCGTAGCTGCCGGGCGGGGTGTGCTGGAGCTGAATCAGGGCCCGGTCGATGGCCGCCTGCGCCTCCGCGACGAGCTGATCGGCGCCGGCGCCCGGGTCGCTCTCGTGGCCGAGCACGGCGAGCTGCGCGGGGGAGAGTCGCTCGCCGCGGGCGTAGGTGAGGAGCCGCTCGAGGCTGCCGGCGAGGTGGCGAAGGTGGAAGCCGGCGGAGGCCGCGCCGCCGGGGCGGGCCCAGAGGTCGGCGTCGCTGGCGCCGGCGGCCGCCTCGGCCACGTCCTCGCGAACCTGCACCAGGGTGTGGGCGGCGGGCATCAGGACCGCGTCGATGCCGGGCAGCGGGCCGCGGAGCCAGACCTCGGGGCGGTGGGGAGCGGTCATAGGGGCGGTCTCACTCATAGTGGCAATCTAATGATGGAGGGTGGGAGATCGGGTGCTTGGCATGCACTCAGGAGGTGGCAGCGTGGCGCTGCCGGGAGCGTTTGAGCGGAAATCACCAGGCGCCGCGCGGCAGTGGGCCTGGCAATTCGTCTTTCCTGCCCGCCGCCGCTACGAGGTCCCCGGAGCGAGGGTCAGCTTCGCCGGAACCACCTGCGCGAGTCGGTGGTCCAGCGCGCGGTCAAGCTGGCCGCTGCCGAGGCGGGCCTCACCAAGCGGATCACCTGCCACAGCCTGCGCCACTCCTTCGCCACCCACCTGCTTCAGGATGGCTACGATATCCGCGCCGTGCAGGAGCTGCTCGGGCATTGCGACGTGGCGACGACGATGATCTACACGCATGCTCTCAACCGGGGAGGGCTGGGGGTGCGGAGCCCGGCGGACCGGCTGTGAAGGCCGGCGGCGTGGGGCCAGGGCGCCGAGTGCCCACTGCGGTGCGGCACGCCGTGTCGCAAGAGCGTCGAAAACGGGAAATTCTTGACCTTACCAACCGACGCGGGATCCCCCAATTTCAAGGGATGGGAACTCATCGTGCTGCAATCCGAAATCCAGGCGTCACCTAGGGAACTCGGCGCTGGCCGCAGCGCCGAAAAAGCATAGCCCTCGAGGGCGGGTGCAACGCCGAGGGGGCATGGGGGTTGGGAATGTCTGGCGAGCGTAACGGCGAGATGGGGTGCGTGGAATGTGGTGGGGGGAGGGGAAGGACTGCAGTCTAATACTCATTAGACGGACGCCCGAGCATCGCTGAACGCTTGGAGATACGTATCTAGGGCCGTATGAGTGAACCAACTAGCAATCCACCTCCGCGCTTCTACCACGGCCGCGTCATTGGGCTTGTAGTGGGCATCGCGTTCTTCGCGATGGTTGTGGTTGACCTCGTGTTCGATCATCGGCTTTCATGGTGGACGCTTGGAAAGACGGCTGGAAGCAGCCTTCTTATCTTATGCTACTTCTATGTTGTAAGGTTTCCGAAGTTGCGGAGCCATCGATAAGCAAGCGTCGACAGCCGCGCCGTCTAACCAGCAAATGCAGCTGACAAGCCGCAGAGGCGCCAGGTTCCGCGCGGGCGTCGGCCTCCTGTGGTGCGGCTGTGGAAACGTCAATTTGTGTGGGCACGAGCTATATAGGGCTTGCAGCTGATTTGCAGTTCGTTAGGCGGTCACGCCACGAGCGGATCTTGCGTTTGAGGAACACCCCATGCGGAGCTTGCTCGCCATCGCCGCGGGCGCGGGAGTCGCGGCGGGGCTCTTTTACCTCGGGGCGATCGTCGCCCTGCTCGTCGTCGTCGGCCTGCCGCTCGGCGCGCCGGGCGGGCCGCCGAGCGGCGATTATTATGTGCTCAATCTGGGCCTGGCGGCCGTCGCCGCGGTGCTGGGCGGCAGAGTGACCGCGTGGGTGGCCGGCCCGATGCGCCGCCGGGCCGTGCCCCTGCTCGCCGTCTTGCTCGCCGGGCTCGCCCTATGGGGATTCTCCCAGCCCGCTTCCCAGTGGCCGAAGTGGTATCCCGCCACGCTGGCGCTGGTTGGGGTGGTTGGGGCCCTGCTCGGCGGTCGGCTTTGGCGCGCGCCTGTGAATAGTCCAGGACATGGGTGACAGTTAAGTCCGAAGACATAGGTGACAGTGGTTAGTACCGCCGGCGGTACTGCCGGCCGAGCGCATTCTCGATGAGGAGGGTCCGCTCATGGCAGCGGCCCAATCGCAGCGGGCCGAAGTAGACGTCCCATTCACCGTCGTCGACCTCGACGAGTCCGACGTACTCCTCGCCCAGGGTCTGGCTCACATTGACCCACTGCTTGTGCCAGCGGATCCCACCATTGCGGCTGACGCGGCGGACCTCGTAATGGCCGGGATACTCCAGCGCGGGGACGCGGGGAGGATGCCGTAGGTGGCACAGAGCTCGGTGACGGGCACGACTCGACGCAGGGCGTCGTGAACGAATTGCTGGCGGAGCTCCACGGTGACGACCTCCTGCCACGGCATCGGACCCTCCTTGAGGAGCCCGAAACCTGGCGCTAGTGTCACCTATGTCCTGCGACTTAACTGTTACCCCTATATTTAGACTGGACCCGGCTGCCGCCTAACCCGCGCATGCAGTCGACGGGCCGGAAGGGCGCGGGGCGCCGCTCGGGCGGCGCCCTCCGGTGGAGCCGCTGGAGGAATCGTAGGTTTGTGCGGGCGCTGCCACGATAGCCCGCAGCTGATGCGCAAGTCGTCAGGCGTCTCGGCGGTGGGACCGCTCCTCATACTTGCCCTGTCGAGCAGCCCCCTTCCACCCACTCTCCCGGGAGTTCTCCCTTGGCCGGTTCGCGGAGCGCCGCTCGATGACGGACCGCTGGCAGTTCATCCTCAATCGTCTCCGCGAGCGGCTCTGGGTGAAGCCGCTCGCGGTCTGCCTGGTGTCGATCGGCGGCGTCTTCCTCGCGCACCTGGCGGACGGGACGGGGCTCGGCCGGCTGGTGCCGGAGATCACTCCCGAGTCGATCGAGGCCTTGCTCAGGATCATTGCCGCGAGCATGCTGGTCATCGCTACCTTCGCGGTGGCGTCGATGGTGGCCGCATACGCCTCGGCCAGCAGCTCGGCCACCCCCCGCTCGTTCGCGCTGATCGTCGCCGACGATACCTCCCAGAACGCGCTGTCGACATTCATCGGTGTGTTCATCTTCAGCGTGGTCGCGCTGGTCGCGCTGATGAACGGATTCTACGGCAAGGCCGGCCGGTTCACCCTCTTCGCGCTCACCGTGCTGGTATTCGCCATCGTGATCGTCACCTTTCTCCGCTGGGTGGACACCATCGCCCGGCTGGGGCGGTTGGGGAATACCATCACCAAGGTAGAGGCGGCGACGGCGACGGCCTTCGACCAGCGGCGGGCGGCACCCTACCTCGGCGGCAGAGCCGCCCAGTCCCCGGTGAGTGGCGGCCAGGTGGTGCATGGCGAGGCCATCGGCTATCTCCAGCGGCTCGACGTCGCCGCCCTGCAGGCCCGGGCCGAGCAGGCGGGCTTCCACGTGGCGGTCGCCGCACTGCCGGGCGCCTTCTGCACACCGAATCGTCCGGTGGCCTACCTGAGCGCCGATGGTGCCGCCGAGCCGGGCCCGGACGATCTCGAAGCGGTCGCCGGGGCGTTCGTGATCGGCGAGGCGAGGGCGTTCGATCAGGACCCGAGGTTCGGGTTGGTGGTGCTCTCGGAGATCGCCAGCCGCGCCCTGTCTCCCGCGGTCAACGACCCGGGCACGGCGATCGCCGTCATCGGCGCCCTGGTGCGCCTGTTCATCCGGTGGGAGAAGCCCGGCGATTCCGAAGCCGGTCAAGCCGTGCGCTTCGATCGCATCACGGTGCCCGGTTTGTCGCTGGCAGACATGTTCGAAGACGCGTTCACCGGCATTGCGCGGGACGGAGCAGGCACGGTGGAAGTCGCGGTGCGCCTGCAGAAGGGGCTGGAAACCCTCGCCGCCATCGGCGGCGGGCCGATGCGCGAGAGCGCGCACCGGACCGCGCGGCTCGCCCTGGTGCGGGCGGAAGGCGCCATGGAGGTCCCGCACGACCTCGAGGCGGTCCGGGCAGCGGCCCGGTTCGCGACCCTGTCGCCGGACCAGTGACCATCTCGGGTATCCGCGCGCGCGCCGGCGTGAGGGCCTGCAGCTGATTTGCCAGGGCGTGAAGGCAGCAGCGGCCAGGCGAGGTGCAATGGTGCTGGCCGACTGCACTCCCGATGACTGCTGCGAGGCTCAACCCGAAGGCGTCATTGTAGAACTGGACCAGATCGGGTCCCCAGAGCAGGGGCATGGGGTGACGGGTGCCCAGCACGATGCCGACGGTAGTGCGGAGGGTCTGGGGCCAGGTCTCGATCGGCCCGAGGGGAATGTGGGACCAGTTCAGGGCGCGCATACGCGCCCCCGTGTCTCCGCCGCCGACGAAGACTTCACCGATCTGGGCCTTCGGCATCATAGTCTGACACTAATTCCTGCTACCCGGTGACATAACCACTCGCGAGTGGCATTCTCCGCCATTCTGCCAGCAACATGCGTCAGCGCAGGATGAAGGGTGCGACCGACTATCATGCGTGTACGGCAGGACTGCTGGCCGGCTCCCTATGCATCGGTACGGAAGGATTCTGCATGAGGCTCCTGATGGTCGCATCGCATGATCGGCTCGGCGACACCGGCCAGGCCGGCCCGGCCCGGTCAGAACCGGCGGCGCGGGCTCTGCCCGGGCTGCTCGACTGACCCGGCGGTCTCCGTGTCGCCGGTGCCGCTCATCCTGCTCGTCATCACCTCGCTGCTGGCGGCGCTGACGGTCCTGCCGCTCTCGCGCAATCCGGCGTGGTGGGTGCGGGCAGCGGAGTTTCCGCGTCTTCAGCTCAGCGTGCTGCTGCTGGTGACATTCCTGCTGACGCTACTGTTGGCCCCGATCACGCCGGTGGTCTGGGGGCTGCTGGGGGTCCAACTCGTCTGCCTGGCCTATCAGGCGTGGTGGATCGTGCCTTACTCGCCGCTGTTCCCCGTGGAAGTGAAGGCCAGCGGGCACGACGATCCCCAGCGCCACCTCCGGATCATCACCGCGAACGTGCTGAGCACCAATCGCAATGCCGCGGGCCTCATCGCGCTCGTGGAGTCCGACCGACCCGACATCCTGGTCACGCTGGAATCCGACGCCTGGTGGCAGGACCAGCTGGCGCCCATAGAGCGCGATTATCCGCACACGATGCGCTGTCCGCTCGACAATTTCTATGGCATGCACGTGTATTCGAGGTTGCGGCTCTCCGACTGTGCCACCGAGTTCCTCGTTGAACCCGACGTGCCCTCGATGCACGCGCTCGTGACCCTGCGGTCCGGAGAGGACGTTCGGATCCACTTCCTCCACCCGGCTCCGCCGAGCCCGACCGAGAACGTTGAATCCTCGGAGCGTGACGCGGAGCTGATCATCGTCGCCCGGAGTGTCGCCGAAGACGACGGACCCATCGTGGTGACCGGCGACCTGAATGACGTAGCATGGTCCGCCACCACCCGGTTGTTCCGCAAGATCAGCGGGCTACTCGACCCGAGAGTCGGACGGGGCATGTTCAACACCTTTCACGCCGGTCACTGGTACCTGCGCTGGCCGCTGGACCACATCTTTCACAGCCGGCACTTCACCCTCCATCACGTCGAGCGGCTGCGGCCGTTCGGGTCGGACCACTTCGCGCTGCTGACCGAGCTGGCCCTCGAGCCCGAGCGCGGCGCAAGCCAGGCCGGTCTCGATGCCGATGCCGAGGACGCGAGCCGGGCACGGGAGATCGCCTCGGCCGAGTCGGCGACCTCCGACGACGTGCCCACTCCCGGCAAGGCGTAGCGGCTCATTCCGGGTCTCCCTGCCGGGTGTCGTGGGCCCTCGGGGGACGGGTGTCGGACCGCCCAATACGCGCTGAACTCTCATGTGGAGGATGTCTGTCATTGAGCAAAGAGTCATCATTGCAGGCTTCGCCTGCTCCGGCGGCAACTGAGCTCGTACGGGTGGTGACCACCCTCGAGTGCTACATAGAGGACTGAGGCTCAGGCGTCACCCAGGCCGCAGAGGCGCCAGGCTCCGTAGTCGAGTGTCGATTGCGGTGCTCCGCGTTCGACGTAAGAGGTAAAGGAGGTCGCAATGAGCAAAGTGTTCGCGGACCAGTCGCTGTCGCTCGACGGGTTCAGTAACGGGTTAAACATCCGGATGGACAAGCCGATGGGCGACGGCGGCGAGCGGCTCCACGAGTGGCAGTTTCGCGAAGGTGTCCGGGCCGAGGTCCTCGAGGACCTTTTCGGCAGCACGACCTACACGTTCGTGACGGACGGGCTCGACGCCGCCGTCGCGCAGGCCCGTGCGACAGCGGGGGACCGTGATGTGGTCGTACTCGGCGGCGCGACGACCATCCAGCAGTGCATGCAAGCCCACCTCCTGGACTAGCTACGGCTCCACCTGGCGCACCTCCTGCTCGGCGGCGGGACCAGTTTGTTCGGCGCCGGGGACCCGGACGGACTCACGCTTGAGCGGACGCAGTTGATCGACGCCGAGGGCGTGACCCACCTCACCTTCCGCATCGATGCGCGAATGCGGAGGCAGAAGTAGGCTCTTATCAACTGAGCAGCCGAAGTCGTCAACCCGAGCCACGCTCCACCTGGCCAGTCAAGGGAAGCGTTGATTTGTGTGGCGGGCACGAGGGCCCGCAGCTCATGCGCAAGTCGTCAGGCAGACGCCAGCTATCGTTTACCTTTGGGGATCCTCTTGGTGGAGTCTCTTAGTGACTTGGTTCGAGAGCTGGGACAGTGTCGGCCGCACTGCGGCCACCGGAGTTATCGCGTATGCGGCGCTGGTCTCTTTCTACGGCTTTTAGGGAAGCGGACCCTGTCCAAGCTGATCCCATTCGACCTGGTCGTGACCGTTGCCCTCGGTTCAACCCTCGCGACCGTGATTCTCTCGAGGGACGTTGCACTTGTTGACGGACTGCTCGCCTCGGCGTTGCTGATCGGCCTGCAGTACGGCGTCGCGTGGCTCAATGTCAGAGCCGCTGCCTTTGGCCGATTGGTCAAGAACGAGCCGACAATGCTTCTCTACGGGGCGTCTTCCTCGACCGTGCCATGCGCCGTCGGTAGAGACAAGGCGGATAGGAGAAAGGACATATGCGTCGCCCGAGAGATTGGACAGCCCTTTCCCGCTAGGCTGCGTATTCGTCGGAGGTGACTCACAAGGGAGCCTGGGCGATGAGTTTCTGAAGGTGGCTCGAACCCAGGGCTCAGGGTGGGTGGAATACATGTTTCCTAGGAGCCCGGCCAGACGGTGAGGCCGAGAGAAAGGGGAGTGAGTATGATGGCCTGCGAGATGATGGCTGGAGGAGCAGCTGCGGCTGGTGCTCGAGGGTGAGGCCTGGCACGGCCCTTCCGTCCGCGAAGCCCTTACAGGCGTGTCGGCCAAGCAAGCCAGCAGCCATCCAATCCCGGATGCACACAGCATTTGGGAGCTCGTCCTGCACATCGGCAGCGATTACGCGCTCGTTCTGCGCCGCCTGGCGGGAAATGGGCGCCAGCTCACGCCGGAAGAGGATTGGCCTTCCTGTCCGCCGGCGACGGCCGACAACTGGCAGCAGGCTGTGGAAGCGCTGCGCCGGTCGAATCAGCAGCTCCGGGAAGGCGTGTGCGCATTTCCGGCGGAGCGGCTCGACGAGCCGCTCGTCCCGGAGGTCCCGTACACGGCTACACTCAGTTCATCGGTGTGACACAGCACCACCTCTATCATGTAGGCCAGATATCGCTACTGAAGCGAGCGCTGGCCACCGCCTGATCACTACGGCCGCATCCAGGGAGGACGGCCCGACCACGCGCTGAAGCCGACAGGCGCGCAGCGGAGAGCCCGGAAAGGGAGTTGGCAAACCTTGAAACTTGACTCGTTCAGAATCGCCGCAGTACAGGCATCCGCAGTATTCATGGATCTGGATGCAACCATCACCAAAGCATGTCGGTTGATGGAGGAAGCTGCGACGGGCGGCGCGACGCTGGCCGTGTTCCCAGAGGCGTTCATCCCTGGCTATCCGCTCTGGGTATGGTTCGTCCCGCCGGGTCATACCCATGCGCTCAGGACCTTGTACGCAGAGCTGCACCGCAATTCTGTGTGCATTCCCGGGCCTGCGATTGCTCGCCTCGCTCAGGCAGCCGCCGATTGCCACATTACGGTGGCGATCGGAGTCAACGAGAGAAACGCCGAGAGCAGCGACTCCACCTTGTACAACACCCTCCTCTATATCGGCGCAGACGGCCGGTTGCTGGGCAAGCACCGGAAGTTCATCCCCACGGCGGGCGAGCGACTGGTGTGGGGCCAAGGAGCCGAGGGGGATCTTGAAGTCTTTGACCTCCCATTCGGTCGCCTCAGCGGGCTACTCTGTTGGGAGAACTACATGCCACTCGCCCGGTATGCGCTGGCGGCCTGGGGTGAGCAGATCCACGCCGCCCCTACCTGGGACCGCGGCGAGCCTTGGACTTCGACGATGCGACACGTCGCCAAGGAAGGGCGGTGTTTCGTCGTCGGTGCGTGCCAGGCGTTCCACAAGGACGACATTCCCGGCACGTTCGAGTTCAAGGGAGTCTACCTTGCCGACGTCGAGGGTTGGATCAACCCGGGGCTCAGCCTGATCGTGGATCCTGACGGCAAGATCGTGGCTGGTCCGCTGGAGGCGCAGGAGGGGATCCTCTATGCAGACATCGAGCGCCATCAACTGGTCGGCCCTCGATGGCAGCTCGACGTCGCAGGGCATTACGCCCGCCCTGACATCTTCGAGCTTCGGGTTCACCGAGGAGCCCGCCCCATCCTGCGGACCGAAGACGGTCCCGCAGATGAGGGCGAACTTCCGGAGTCCGTCTAATGCGAGGTTGGCTGACCCCATCGCCGGCCAGGAGTCAAGAGGTGGGATCGCCGGCGCGGGAGACCGGCCTGATGTGGGCGAACATGCTGCGGGCGTTCCAGGTCGGGAAGGCTCTGACCAGCGACGGGGGGCCGTCGAGCTTGGATGCGGCCCTCGCGGGTGGCTTCGGCCCAGGTGAGCTGGCCGGCGTGCCATTTGACGAAGGCTTCGGCTTCCGCCGTGATGTAGAGGTCCTCGTCGAGGCCGGGGTACGTCTTGCAGATCTCGGTGTCTCCGAGCTCGATGAGCAGCCAGTAGCGCTCACGGCGCGGGCGGCCGGTGAAGTCGAAGCGGATGACGACGCGTCGATCCGGGAGCCGGTCTCGGCGGAGCGCGTTGCACATCGACCACAGGGCCACAAAGGGGTCGAGGTTCTCGGGGAGCGATCTCGAGCCACCGCGCACCCCACTCGCCGAGCGACTGGCAGACCGTGAAGAGGTCGTGGCCCGCGAGACGTGAGCTCGTAGTGGTGCCCGCGCCCGTCGGGCTTGGGCGCCGACTCGACGACACCGAGCCGTTCGAGCTGCTTGAGCCGCTGTGAGAGCAGGGTGCGGGAGAGTCCGGGCGCGCCCTCCAGGATCTCGCTGAAGCTTCCGCAGCCAAGGTACAGGTTGCGGATGATCAGCGGTGTCCAGCGCTCGGCGAAGATCTCGGCGCCGCGGGCGATGGGGCAGTACTGGCCGTACGTCCTCACGACGCCAGTGTTGCGACACCCGCCTTCGGTTGTGAAGTCCAGATTTGTGACTTTACGGCCGCGGTCCGCCGGTGGTCCGATGGGCGCTCCAGAGAGACCGGAGGACCTCATGACGACATCGACGACCGCGAAAGTCGGCCGCGGGAGCAAGCGGCCGGCCGTCGTGGAGATCGACGGGTTCCGAGGCCGGCTGATCAGTGCCGACCACGCCGACTACGACATCGCCCGTGCAGTCTGGAACGGCGCCATCGACCGGCGCCCGCGCCTGATCGCCCGATGCATCGGGACCGCCGACGTGGTCGCGGCCGTGCGCTTCGCCCGCGACCACGATCTGGAGATCGCCATACGGGGCGGAGGCCACAACGTGGCGGGCACCGCCGTCTGCGACGACGGGATCGTCATCGACCTTTCGGCGATGCGGGCCGTGCGGGTCGATCCCGCCGGCCGCAGGGCCTGGGTGCAGGGTGGTGCCCTGTGGGGCGACGTCGACCACGAGACGCAGGCGCACGGTCTGGCCACCACCGGCGGAATCGTGAGCCACACCGGCGTCGCCGGGCTCACCCTCGGCGGCGGCGTCGGCTGGCTGATGCGCAAGCACGGCCTCACGGTCGACAACCTCCTCGCCGCCGACGTCGTGACGGCCGACGGCGAGCTGCTGCGCGCGTCCGAGGACGAGCACCCCGACCTGTTCTGGGCGCTGCGAGGCGGCGGCGGCAACTTCGGCGTGGTCACCTCGTTCGAGTTCCGCCTCCACCCCGTCGGGCCCACCGTCCTGGCCGGGCCCATCCTCTGGGACGCGAGCGACGCCGGGGAGGTCCTCCGGTTCTACCGCGACTTCATCCGCGACGCGCCCGACGAGCTCGGCACGGTCGTGAGGTTCGGCACCGCGCCGCCGCTGCCGGTCATCCCCGAGGATCTGCACTGGCGCCCGGTGGTGATGGTGGGTACCTGCTACGCCGGGCCGATCGAGGACGGTGAGCAGGGGCTCCGCCCGCTCCGCGCATGCCGGACTCCCCTCCTCGACCTGGTCGGGCCCACGCCGTACGTGGGATTCCAGAGCGCGCTCGACTCGACCGTCGTCCACGGCTGGAACTACTACTGGAAGTCCACCCACCTCCCCGAGCTGCGCGACGACCTCATCGACGTGCTCGCCGAGCACGCGTTCTCCTGCTCGTCGCCACGGTCGTACGCGGCGATGTTCCATCTGAAGGGGGCGGTGAGCCGAGTGGCGCGAGGGCGGGACGGCGTTCGGGAACCGGCAGGCGTCGCACGCGATCACCCTCGATGCCGTGTGGCGGCCCGGCGAGGACTTCGGCGACCGGGACACCGCTTGGACGAGGAGGTTCTTCGCCGCCCTCGGCCGCTTCCGCGAAGGCGTCTACGTCAACTTCCTCGGCGGCGACGAAGACCCCGACCGGGTCCGCGAGGCGTACGGCGACTCCGTCTACGACCGGCTGGTGGACGTGAAGACCACGTACGACCCCGACAACGTCTTCCACCACAACCAGAACATCCGCCCCCGGGGTTGAGTGATGGTGCGGGTGGCTCCAATCGTACGGGAAGGTTGATTGACGATCTCAGTACCGCGTCCGCTCCAAGGCGGAGTTGCGCCGGACCATCCTGGCGGTTCACATCGCCCACCTGGCGCCGGTGGGCCGGGAGGCGGCGCGGGAGGACCACGAGCTGGGCAAGACGTTCCGGTTCAAGCC
>CAWIYG010000004.1:0-85196 GCA_963840215.1 uncultured Gemmatimonadales bacterium
TCTGGCGCTCCTTGTCGAGGATCAGCTCGGGATACCCCAGGCGCTTGTACTCCGCGAGGATGTAGTCGTCGTTGTAGATGTCGGCGACGAGGTAGGTCCCGTGCTCCTTCATCGAGCCGAATGCCTTCCTCGTCGATCAGGCTGCCATGCTCGATTGAGGCGACGCCGGCCCGCACCGCGCGCTTGATCGCCTCTGCGCCGTGCGCGTGGGCCGCGACCTTTCGCTCCCACATCGCCGCCTCCTGCACGACGGCGTTCATCTCCTCCTGCGAGAATTGGGGTGCCCCCGCGGACTGCTCCTCCGTGAGCACGCCGGCGCCGGCCAGAACCTTGATCAGGTCCGCGCCGTGCTTGACCTCGAGCCGGACGAGCTTACGGATCTCGTCCACTCCATCCGCCAGCCCGGAGAATTGGGTGAACTCGAGGTACGGCGAAAAGCCGATCACATCCCCGTGGCCGCCCGTCGCTCCGACCGTGAGCGTCGCGACCTGCATCCTGGGACCGACGACCAACCCCGAATCGATCGCGCGCCGAAGGGCGACGTCGATGAACTCCGCGGCCCCGACGTCCCGGACGGTGGTGAAGCCGGCCTCGAGCGTGCGACGGGCGAACGTCGGCGCGGCCACGGCGTAGTCGATCGGACTGCGACGGAAGAGCCCCTCGTAGTAGTCGCCCGGATCCCCGCTGGTGATGTGCGTATGACAGTCGATGAGGCCGGGGAGCACGGTGGCGCCGCCCAGGTCGATGATCCTGGTGCCGGCGGGAATGGGCAGGTTGGCGCCGACCGCCGTGATGCGAGCGCCGTCGATGAGGATCACCGGATTTTGTAGCGGCGGGCCGCCGCGACCGTCGATGAGACGGCCCGCGCGGACGGCCAGGCGGGGGATGGCGGGGGCGCTGTCGAGGCGCTGGGCGGCCGCGGGCACCGTCTCCGGTGCGGCGACCGCGACGGCGAGAACGAGCGGCAGTGCGGCAAGACGCATCGGTGACCTCATTGGTTGGGCATGCGCCAGTCCCCTAGGCGAACCGCAGCTCTCCACGCGCCCGCCGCTCGAGCGGCACCAGTGAGGCGTGGATCATTCGATGGAGTGGCACCGGCACGCCTCGGGCATCCCCGAGCCGCACCACTGCGCCAACCTGCGCCTCGAGCTCCGAGGGCCGCCCCTCCATGATGTCCCGCTGCATGGACATCGTGCCGTCCGCCGGCAGCGAGTCCACGAACGCCAGCGTTCGTCCCACCGCGTCCGGCCGGAGCGCGATGCCATGGGCCAGCGCTACGGCATGGATTTCCTCCAGTGCCTGCGCGAGCATCGCACGCGTCTCCGGCTGGCTCCGGAGCACGCCGACCGGCGCCCGCGTCAGGGCGCCCACGCCGCTCGTCGCCGCGATGAAGAGGAACTTGTCCCACATGGCCGCCCGGACGTCGGGCACGACCTCAGCGGTGACGCCTCTCGCTCGCGCGAACGCGGCGCGGAGCGCCTCGGCCCGAGCGCTGGCTGGCGCGTCGAGCTCCCCGAAGGCGACCGACGGCGCCACTCCAACGTGCCGGACGCGCCCCGGCTCGACCAGGTAGGCGATGATGCGGCAGAGTCCGCCCAGCACGCGGGCGGGGCCGAGGGCCGCGGCCAGCGTATCGGGCGCCTCGATGCCGTTCTGGAGCGGCACCACGAACGTCTCCCTGCCCAGCATCGGCCGCATCGACTCGGCGGCCTCCGCGACCTGCCACGCCTTGACGGCGACCAGCACGACGTCGACCTCGCCCAGGCTCGCCGGATCGTCATCCGCGCGGACCGGCTGCACCGTGAAGTCGCCGGCGACGCTCGTGACCCGGAGCCCGTGCTCGCGGATCGCGGCCAGGTGCGACCCGCGCGCAACGAAGCGGACGTCCTCGCCCGCCTCCGCCAGACGCCCGCCGAAATAGCCGCCGACCCCGCCGCTTCCGAAGACCGCGATCCGCACGTGACTCTCTCGTTCAAGGGGAAGAGTGGAAGCCCGCCCCCGGCCATCCTGGGCCTGCCCGCATCCAGGCCGGCCGCCGTGTCGCCACGCGCCGGTAGACCGGACAACTCTCCGCATGCGCACCCGGCAGGTATCCCGTGCTCATCAGGAACTCTCCCACGATCTCCCCGCCGGTGAACCGGAACGTCCGCTTGAACAGCTTCACCCACTCCGCCTTGGAGCGCGGGTGGTGGGCGTCCAGCCAACCGGCGAACGAGCCGTGCGACTTCCTGAGCTTCAGGATCGTCGCCGCGTTCGCGATGGCCGCCTCCACCTTGAGGCGGTTGCGGATGATTCCCGCGTCCGCCAGGAGCCGCCGGCGGTCGCGGGCGCGGTAGGCGGCCACGACCTCGGGATCGAAGCCGCTGTAGGCCCGGCGGAACGCGTCGCGCTTCTTGAGGATCGTGAGCCACGACAGGCCGGCCTGGTTGATCTCCAGGACCAGCCGCTCGAAGAGGTCGGCGTCGCTCGCGAGCGGGAAACCGTACTCCTGGTCGTGATAGGGCCCGTGCCACTCGTGGCCGGGGGCGACGTCGCAGTAAGTGGTGGCCATGGGGTGTGTGGACGGCAGCGTCAGGTCGCCGGCGGCTCGGCGCGGCGGCGGCGGTAGTAGGCGGCGGCGTTCGTGCGGTTGCCGCAGGTCCGCATGTCGCACCAGCGCCGGGTGCCGTTCTTGGTGCCGTCGAGAAAGAACAGCACACACGCGGGATGGGCGCAGCGCCGGACGCGGGCGGGATCCGCGTGGCACAGGAGGTCGGCCGCCGCTTCGGCGATGGGTACCAGCAGGTCGTCCGGCTCCTCGAGACGGAGCCCGCGCTCGACCGCGAAGCCTGGTCCCGCTGCGGCCGGTACCAGCTTCGCGGTGCCGTTCCCCCGCGCGAGCAGCTCGTTCACCCGTGCCACCGTCGCGCGGGGCGCCGGCTTCCCCGCGGCCCACGCGTCGGTCAGCCGGCGGAGCGCGGCTCGGAGCTCGCGCGCCGCCTCGACGGCCGCCGCTCCCCTGCGCCGGCCGTTCCACCGGGTCAGGGCGGAGCGCGCCGAGGCGCCGTCGAGCGCACCGGCCGCGACCAGCCAGTCGGTCAGGTCGCTCAGGCCGTCCAGCAGGTCGCGGGGGGCGCCCTCAACGGCGACCTCCGTGTTCACGAAGTCGAGGGCGCGGTGGTTGCCCACGAAGACGAAGGGGAAGGGCTCGGGCAGGCTCATGCCGGGAGTATAAGCGGCAAAAGCTCGCTTGACAAATGAGACTTCACCGTCTATCACTATCAAATGGCATTTTAGATAGTGACAGCATCCCATCCCAGGAGATCGTCATGCCCGCTTCCGCGCCCGCCGTCGCCCCCGGCCACGTCGGCCTCTCCGTCACCGACCTCGACCGGTCGCTCGCGTTCTACCAGGAGGTCCTCGACCTCGAGCTCATCCAGGCCTCCGACCACGACGGACACCGCTTCGCGTTCCTCGGCGCCGCCGGCCGGCTGTTCCTGACGCTCTGGCAGCAGAGCCGAGACGCGTTCGAGCCGCGGCATGCCGGGCTCCATCACCTGGCGCTCCAGCTCCCGACGCTCGACGCGGTGCGGGCGGTCGAGGCCAGGCTGCGCGCGCGCGGCGTGGCGCCGCGCTACGACGGGGTCGTCCCGCACCGGGAAGGGGCCGACTCGGCGGCGCTCTTCTTCACCGATCCCGACGGGATCCGGCTCGAGGTCTACAGTCCGACCGGGGCGGCGGGCCTGGCGGCGCCCGTGGCCGGCGCGCCGTCGTGCGGGTTCTTCTGATGGGCCCGTTTCACGAGGGTGAGCTCGAGGTGCAGCGGCGGGCCGGTGTCGCGCTCAACGCCGAGCGGATCGGGCGCGGCATCCACGCCACGATCCCGCCGCTCGCGCGGCAATTCGCGCTCGAGCGCCCGTTCGTCGTCGTGGGTGCCGGTGATGCCGAGGGTCGCGTGTGGGCGAGCCTGCTCCGGGGCGAGCCCGGGTTCCTGACGGTGCCGGCGGACGATCGCCTGCACATCGCCGGCCAGCTCGATGACGACGACCCGCTGGCGGAGGCGCTCGCGGCCGAGGTGGACGTCGGCCTGCTGCTGATCGACCCGGCCACCCGGCGGCGCATGCGCGTGAATGGCCGCGCGCGGCCCGACGGCGCGGCGGGGCTGGAGATCACGACCCGCGAAGTGTACGCGAACTGCCCGAAGTACATTCGACGTAGGGAGGTCCCGATGCCTGGTTCGGGAGCGTCCGCCACCGCGCGATACGGCACGAGCCTCACCCCGGCTCAGCAGCGCCGGCTCACCGGGACGGACACGCTGTTCCTGGCGAGCCGCCACGCGGTCGCCGGGGCGGACGTGTCGCATCGGGGCGGCGCGCCCGGGTTCGTGCACGTGATCGGCCCCGACCGGCTCGTGATCCCCGACTATTCGGGCAACATGATGTTCAACACGCTCGGCAACCTCTCCGCCGATCCGCGCGCCGGGCTGCTCGTCGTGGATTTCGAGCACGGCGGCATGCTGCAGCTCAGCGGGCGGGCGCGAATCGAATGGGATGGACCGACGGTCGCCGCCTACGAGGGCGCGGAGCGGCTGATCGAGCTGACGGTGGAACGGGCAATCGAGCACGACGGCACGGGGCAGGGTCCCCTGGGGAGCGGAGGGTCGAAGGTCGCGACGGAGTGATCGTTATTGTTCGTCCAGGTCATGAGCTCCATTGGACGGCGTCCTTCGTCCCTTCGTGGTGAAAGGCCAGCGATCTCATGCGCGCAGTCATCTACACCGGCCCCGGCGGCCCCGAGGTCATCCGGATCGGCGAGGTCCCCAAGCCCGAAGTCCGGCCCGAGCACATCCGCGTCCGCGTGCACGCGGCCGGACTCAACCGGGCGGACCTCAGCCAGCGCCGCGGGCAGTACGCCGCGCCGCCGGGGTGGCCGGCGGACATTCCCGGGATGGAGTACGCGGGCGAGGTCGAGGCGGTCCGCGGCAGCTCGAAGTGGAAGGTGGGCGACCGGGTCATGGGCCTGGTCGGAGGCGGCGCGCAGGCGGAGCTGGTGACGGTGCACCAGGACGAGGCGCTGCCGATTCCGGCCGGGCTCTCCTACGCCGAGGCGGCCGCGATTCCCGAGGTGTTCCTCACGGCGTACGACGCGCTGGTGACGCGCGGACGGCTGGCGGCCGGCGAGCGGGTGCTGATCCACGCGGTGGGCAGCGGCCTCGGCACCGCGGCGGCGCAGGTCGCCAAGCACCTCGGCGCCACGGTGCTGGGCACTTCGCGGAGCGCCGACAAGCTGGCGCGCGCAACCGTGTACGGCCTCGACGTCGGGATCGACACCAGCCGGGCGGGCTTTCGCGACGCGGTGGGCGATCCGGTGAACGTGATCCTCGACGTGCTCGGCGGGCCCGCGTTCGCCGATAACCTGCACGTGCTGGCCCCGCGTGGTCGGCTGGTGATCCTCGGATTCCTGGCGGGGAGCCGGACCCCGGCCGACCTGGGGCCGATCCTCCGGAAGCGGCTCGAGGTGATCGGCACGCTGATGCGGATTCGGGGCTTGGAGGAGCGGACGCCGCTGGTGCGGGAATTCACCGAGCGGATGCTGCCGCTCTTCGACCACCGCATCGAGCACTCGGCGCCGCTCCGGCCGGTGCTCGAGCGGACCTACCCGATGACCGAGCTGGCCGAAGCCCATCGGGTGCTCGAGGGGAACGAGACGTTCGGCAAGGTGGTGGTCACCTGGGACCGCGAAGCCGCGTCCAATCCGACGGCGTGAGGGGCTGGCCGTTGGCCGGTGAGCCGGCCACGTAGGTCAGCGCGACGGCGCCTCCCGGGAATCTCCTGGTCTCCCGGAGGCGCAGATCCATCATGTCGCCGAAGATGGGCAGCCCATGGCCCAGCACGACGGGATGCACGACCAGCTGGTACTCGTCGATCAGCCGGCGCTCCGAGAGCGCCCGGGCGAACCCGGCCCCGCCGTGCGCCAGGATGTCCTTCCCCGGCTGCTGCTTGAGGCGGGCGATCTCTTCGGTCAGGTCGCCTGTCGCGACGGTGGTGGTGGCCCAGCCGGCGCGGAACGGCGTCCGCGAGAAGACGACCTTGGGAATCTCGTTCATCGGCGGCGCGTAGGGCTCGGTGGAGGTCGGCCAGTGCGCCGCCATGTCCTGGTAGGTGACACGGCCCATGATGTGGGTGCCGGCTCGCCACAAGAGCTCGACCATCCAGGCGATCAGCTCGTCGTCGAAACTCCGGAAGATCCACGCCACCTGGCCGCTCGGCGTCCCCACGAATCCATCCAGCGACATGGACATCTTCAGGACGACTTTTCTCATCGGGGTCTCTCGAGGAAGGGCGTTCCACGCCGCCGCGGCGGTGCCCGCGGCGCCATCGCCCGTCCGTGTATCGAAGCACTCGCGCGCCGGGCGCGCTAGCCCGGCACGGGATCGCCCACGGCGCGGGTGCGACGGGCTCTCCCCGGTAGCGCGGTGACCGCGCGGCCGATGGCCCCGGTGCCGTAGCGGGTGCGGATGCGATCGACCGCCGACTGCAGGGGCGGCACCGCGTGACGGTAGGGCAGGACGGGCGCCGCGGCGCCGCCGGCGTGGCGCTGCTCCGCGTCCTCGGCATCCCGCTCCTCCGCCGGTCCGCCGTCCCAGAGATCCATCTGCGTCTCCGCCTCCACCAGCCGGTCGAGCGTGAGCGACACGCTCCGGACGGCGATCCGCCGGGCGTTGGCGAGCGCAAAGGCGCGGCGGGCGGCCTCCCACAGCTCGACGTCGAGTGCGGCGGCCTTGAGCGTCACGGCGCGCGCGGCATCGGTATGATCGGCGTAGGTGAGCGCGACGTGGAGGCGCTGGGCCACGAGCCCGCGCCGGCGGAGCCGGCGGCCGAGCCGCTCGCCCAAGAGGCGGAGCAGGGGGTACAGCACGCCGAGGTCGTTGGTGTCGGTGGCCAGCGCGTGCGCCACGTGGAACTCGGCCTGCCGCTCGGGGGAGAGCACCGGGCGCGGATCGATGCCGCGCGCCTGCGCCCGCAGCGTGCGGCCGGCGCCGCCGAAGACGGCGCAGAGCGCGCTCTCGGTGATGGCCGCGACCTCGCCGATGAGATCGAGCTGGTAGTCGTCGAGCCGGCGGCGCATCCGGGGATGGAGGTCGGGGAGGACGTCGAGCGGATGGGGCGCGAGGAAGCCCGCCTCGTCGCCGCCGAGGACCTCGAGCAGCGGCTCGGGCTTGACGACGGTGGTGGCGGCCTGGCTCACGAGCTTGTTGGCGGCGATGCCGACCGAGAGGGGGAGCCGGAGCCGCTCGCGCACCTCGCGCTGCACCCGCGCGGCCACGTCCACTGGCGGCCCAAACAGCCGGCCGGTGCCGGTGAGGTCGAGAAAGGCGTGGCCGTAGCCGTGCGGCTCGATGACCGGCGCGTAGATCCGGAGCACCTCGTGGAGCGCGCGCGAGGCGCGGGCGTAGAGCCGGGGGTTGGGGGCCAGCAGCACCAGGTCCGGGCAGCGCTTGAGCGCCTGCCGCACGAGCATCCCGCGCTCGATGCCGGCCAGCCGCGCCTCGGCCGAGAGGGCGAGGATGGTGGCGCGGTCGGCGCCGGGTGGCGCCACCGCGACCGGCCGGGTCCGGAGCGCCGGCGCGATCAGCCCTTCCACGGTGGTGCAGAAGGCAGGCGGGTCGACGAAGAGGACGGAGCGCATGGCCGGGCCGGTGGTCGGGAATTACAGGAGGACCGGCTGGATCTCCGCGGCGAGCGTGCGCGGATCCCGTCCCTCCAGCTGGTGGCGCCGCTTCCGCCCCTCGTCGATCGGGAACCCGTGGTGGCGCTGGAGCTCGTGCAGCCGGGCCGCCAGCGCGCGCTGGTACGCAGGGCTCGCGCCCTCGCTCCGCGCATAGTGCCGCGCGTACCGCTCGGCGAGCGCGGGGAACTCCCGGGCGAGCACGGGAAGGAAGCGGGACCGCGCCGCGGGGCCGAGCCGGAGCGCCGACCCGACCACGTAGCGGGCCCCGGCTTCCTTCGCCGCGCCCAGGAGCCGGTCCAGATCCGCGCGCCCGTCCGTGATGCCGGGAACGATGGGCGCCACCAGCAGTCCCGCGTACACGCCCGCGGCGGTGAGCCGGGCGAGGGCCCGGATCCGGGCCGCGGGCACCGGCGAGCGGAGCTCGAGCCGGCGCGCGAGCCGCCGCTCCAGCGTGGCGAGCGAGATGTTGACGGTCACCTCGTGGCGCTCGCCCAGGCGGCAGAGCAGGTCGAGGTCCCGGGTGACGAGCGGCGACTTGGTGATGATGCCCAGGGCGAGCCCGCGAAACTGGAGCAGCACCTCGAGGATCCGGCGGGTGAGCCGGAACCGCCGCTCGGCCGGCTGGTACGGATCGGTGGCCGTGCCGATGACGAGCGAGTGGCCGCCGAGCCGGGCCGGATCGAGCGTGCGCGCCAGCACCTCGGCCACGCCGGTCTTCACCAGGATGCGCCGCTCGAACGCCTCCCAGGCCGGCATCGGCTCCATGGCGACCCCACTCCGCTCCAGCGCGTAGCGGTGGGTGTCCCGCGCGTAGCAGTAGGTGCAGCCGAACTCGCAGCCGACGTAGGGATTGATCGACCAGAAGCCCATGCCCGTCGCCGCCGACGTGTTGAGTACCGACCGCACCGAGAGCGCCAGGAACCGGGTGCCGCGGGCGCGCTCGTCGAGCACCTCCCACCGGCGCTCCGGCTCGGGGACGGACGGCAGCAGATCGAGCTGCCGTGCCGTCACCCGCAGCGCCCCCAGCCGCAGTGGCGGCAGGTGACGCAGCCCGAGGCCCGGATGAGCGGCCCGGCGCACTCGGGGCAGACGCGGACGGCCGTCGGTGGGAACCCGATGGCGCCGGCGGGCGTGGGGTGGGGCAGCAGCGGGGACATGGAGCCTCCTGGCTTCGGTATTTGTTCGGTATACCGATTCATAAATGCCGCCAGCGAGGCCCCCTGTCAAGAGCGACGAGGATAAGAGACAGGAGCTTCAAGAGGGTTGGGATCTTTGCGTGGGGATCGGGTCGACCAAAGGTCGCTACGTCCCTTTTCCCGTCCGGAGGGCTGGTACATTCCATTCCGCCGCAATCAGCGCGACGTCAGCCGAGGACGCGAATGCCGCCGCAATCCGGTTTCCCAATGTCCGAGACGCTGCCTCCCGCGGTCCGAGTGCATGTG
The DNA here is from genome assembly GCA_963840215.1 of uncultured Gemmatimonadales bacterium. Classification (GTDB taxonomy): domain Bacteria; phylum Gemmatimonadota; class Gemmatimonadetes; order Gemmatimonadales; family GWC2-71-9; genus CAVVWJ01. Next base: position 9,153 of record CAWIYG010000004.1, read on the forward strand.
CTCCACCGAATCCTTCTCTCCTGGTCAAGCAGGTAGGTTGCTCGAAGCGGGACCTGCTCGATCGGATCCAGAATGCCGAGCTCTTCGGCGTGCCGAACTTCCTAGGGCCTGTCGAGGTGACGGTGCGCGCTGCGCGGATGCGTCCGGCCGTAGGCGCCGGGGTCGGCTAATTCGACGCGCGATGGTGGATAGCGACGGGGGAGCGAGGAGGAATGGAGCCGATCGAGTCGTGGTACGAGGGAGCCGGCGGGATGCGGCTCTACTGCCGCAGCTGGCCGCCGCCGGCGCCGCGGGCAGAGTTGATCGCGCTGCACGGGCTGGGCGATCACTCCGGGCTCTATCCGATGATCGGCGAGACCCTCTCGGGCCGGGGCATTGCCGTGCTCACGCCGGATCTGCGGGGGAACGGCCGCTCACCCGGACAGCGCGGGCACATCGACGCCTGGAGCGATCTGCGGGAGGACCTCGGCCGCCTGGTCGAGCGCACGCTGGCGGCGGCGCCCGGGCGTCCACTCTACCTGCTCGGCATGAGCCTCGGGGGGCTGGCCGTCCTCGACTACGCGCTCGACCATCCCGCCGGTCTCCGCGGCGTCATCGCGCTCTCGCCCCCGCTGGGCGCGCTCGGCGTGCCGGCGCCGCTCCTGGCGCTCGGGCGCGTGCTGTCGCGGGTCTGGCCCCGCTTTTCGCTGGAGACGGGCATGGATCTGAGCGGCCTCTCTCGCGACCCGGCGGTCGTCGAGCGCGTGCTGGCCGATCCGCTCTTTCATCGCCGCGGCACCGCGCGGCTCTCGACCGAGGTCACGCGCACGATCGCCCGGCTGCAGGCGGAGGCCGGCCGATTCGCCGTGCCGCTCCTCGTGCAGCATGGCGCGGCGGACCGGATGGTCCCGCCGGACGGGAGCCGGCGGTTTGTCGCGCGGGTGGGACATCCGGACCGCCGGCTCATCGAGTATCCAGGCGCGTATCACGCGCTGCTCGCGGACCTCGACAGCGAGCGGGTGCTCGCTGACCTCGCCGACTGGGTCCTCGAGCGACTGTGAGCAGATTCCGGCGATCGGAGCGTTTAATCCATAACCGCGCTTGCGGCATCAATGGCCGCGCGGCAAGTTGACCACTCTCTCTCACCCCTTCACAGTCACGACGCTCCGCGCCCTCCGGCGGCGTCGTACGAGGACTCCATGCCGATCCGACTCCGGGGCCTGCCGCTCGCCGGCCTTGCCGCGCTCCTGCTCATGCTCGCCGGTGCCGTCTCACCGGCCGAAGCCCAGTTCGGAAAGAAGCTGAAGAACGCGCTCAAGCAGAACGCCGAGGACAAGGCCGTCCAGGCGGCCGTCGGCGAGCAGAACAAGGCGATCGACGCCGCCGCCAGCGGCGGCGGTCCGGATTCGGCCGCCGGCGCTGCCGCCGCCCCGGCCGTAGCCGCGCCGGCGGCCACCGAGGCGACCCCGGCATCCACCCCCGCCGCGGCCGGCGGCAAGGCGGAGGCGCTCAAGCCCGGCGAAGGCGCCTGGGCCAACTACGACTTCAAGCCCGGCGACCGCCCGCTCTACGTCGACGACTTCACGGGCGACGAGGTCGGTGATTTCCCGAAGCGCATGGAGTTCAAGTCCGGCGCCCTCGAGATCGTGGAGTGGCAGGGCACGCGCTACCTGCGCGCGAGCGGGGACTCCAAGTTCTTCGTCAACCTGCCCGAGGTCCTGCCGGAGCGGTTCACCATGGAGTTCGACTACACCATCCCGACCGGCGGCGAGGTCTGGATCTCGTTCGGCGACGAGAACAAGCGGGTGCAGTTCGGCGGCGACGGCACGGCGGCGGTGTCCAACGGGCAGGCCCAGGTCACGGCCAACGGCCGCCTGCCCGACGCCGAGCGTGGCGACCTGCACCGCGCCCGGGTCCTGGCCGACGGGAAGTACCTGAAGGCCTACCTGGACGACACCCGCATCATCAATGTGCCGAACGCGGACGTCGGCCGGTCGAAGCAGATTCTCTTCTACACCGACGGAGAAGCGAAGCAGCCGACGATGTTCGGCAACTTCCGGATCGCGGCCGGCGGGAAGAAGCTGTACGACGCGCTGGCCGAGACCGGCCGGGTGGCCACGCAAGGGATCTACTTCGACACCGGGAGCGACCGCATCCGCCCCGAGTCCTCGCCGACGCTCAAGGAGATCGGCGCGATGATGAAGGAGCACCCCGAGCTCAAGCTGGCGATCGAGGGACACACCGACAACGTCGGCGGCGCCGCGGCCAACCAGGCGCTGAGCGAGAAGCGGGCGGCGGCGGTCCGGCAGGCGCTGGTCGACACCTATCAGGTGGACGGCGCGCGGCTGGAGGCCAGCGGTCTCGGCCAGACCAAGCCGGCCGGATCGAACGACACGCCCGAAGGCCGGCAGGGCAACCGGCGCGTCGAGCTGGTCAAGAAATAGTTCGCGGGGGCGTGACGCGGGTGCTGTCCCACTTCGTCCGCGCGATGCGCCTGCGCTGCCCGCACTGCGGGGGCGGACCGATCTTCACCCGCTGGTCGCGCCTGCTGCCGGTGTGCCCGGTCTGCGGCCTGGGCCTCGAGCGCGGCGAACGGGGCTACTGGCTCGGCGCCTACTTCTTCAATCTCATGGCGGTCGAGACGGTCTTCAGCGTGTGGATGGTGGGGTTCCTGCTGGCGACGTGGCCGGATCCGCCGTGGGGCATCTTCCAGGTGACCACCATCATCCTGATGCTGGTGGTCCCCTTCGTCTTCTTCCCCTTTTCCAAGACCCTGTTTCTGGCGTTCGACCTGCTCGTGCGGCCGCCCGAGCCGCACGAGTTCGAGGCGCCGCACGAGCGATCCCGCCATGAGCGGCGGGACTCCTCACGGGACTCGCCGTAGCAGCTCGTCCAGCCTGCTGATCAGCTCCTCGCCCGTGAAGGGCTTCTGCAGAAACGGCCGGCCCGAGGCGATGATGTGCCGCATGGCCTGATCGTCCGGGTGCCCGGAAATGAACAGCACCGGCAGGGCGGGGTGGCTCTCGCCGAGGTTTCGGGCGAGCTCCAGGCCATCCATGCGGGGCATGGCGAGGTCCGTGATGACCACGTCGAACGGCGGGGTGGCCCGCCGGGCGCGCTCGAGCGCGCTCTCGCCATCAGGTGATTCGGTCACCTCGTACCCCAGGCTCATGAGCTCGCGCATCACGACCGAGCGGACATTGGGATCGTCCTCCACCAGCAGCACGCGTCCGGTGACGGTGGACGGACCCGCCCCGGCCGACTCGGCATGCGCCACCGCGCCCGCCGCCATCCCCGGCAGATAGATCTCGATCCGGGTTCCCTGGCCGGGCATGCTCAGCGCCCGGACGTACCCGCCGCTCTGGCGCACCACGCCGTAAACCATCGAGAGGCCGAGGCCGCTGCCCTTGCCCGGGCCTTTCGTCGTGAAGAACGGCTCGAAGGCGCGCTGGAGCGTCTCACGGTCCATGCCGACGCCCGTGTCCGACACGAACAGCCCGAGATACTCGCCGGGCGGGACGAGCTCGCCCGCGCCCGAGGCGGCCAGCGGCGCGGCCACCGTGACGGGCTCCAGCCGGATGGTGAGGGTTCCGCCCCCCGGCATCGCATCGCGGGCGTTGAGGGTCAGGTTGAGCAGGACCTGCTCCAGCTGCCCGACGTCCGCCTGCACCCGCCACCCCTCGGACGACCCCTCGACCACGAGATTCGACCGGTCGCCCAGGGTCCGGGTCAGGATCGGCTGGAGGTCCCGGACCGCGACCTCGGGATCCACGATCTCCGGGCGCAGGTGCTGCCGACGCCCGAACGCGAGGAGCTGCGACGTGATCCGGGCCGTCCGCTCGGCGGCCTGGCGGATCTGCTCGATGTCCGCCCGCACGGCCGAGGAGGTCTCGTTGTGCCGGAGGATGAAGTTGGCGCAGCCCAGCACCACGGTCATCTGGTTGTTGGCTTCGTGGGCCACGCCGCCGGCCAGGCGGCCGATGGCCTCGAGCCGCTGTGCCTCGACGAGCTGGGCCTGGAGTCTCCGCTGCTCGGTGACCTCCTCGACGGCGATGTTGATGCCGTTCACGCGGCCGTCGGCCGCGGTCAGCGGATAATACGTCACCACCCAGATCCGCTCGACGCCCGGTCGCGCCGGCGTTTCGCCGCGAACCTCCAGGTCCAGCACCGGCTGCCCCGTGCGGATGACCTCGCGGAGCCTGGGTTCGATGAAATCGGCGAGCTGGGGGACGATCTCCCGCACCGTCCGGCCCAGGTGCGCCTCCACCGGCAGCCCGTTGATCTCCGCAAGCAGCGCGTTGATGCGAACGTACCGGAGGTCCGCGTCGAGGACGCACAGCCCCACCGGGGCGGAACGGTAGACGGCCTCGATCTCGGCGAGCCTGGCCTGGAGCTGCTCTTCGCTCCGTCGCAGGGCTTCCTGCTGCTGGGCTCGCTCGGTGACGTCACCGAGCACCCAGGCCCTGGCCGCGGGCACCGCCTCGGTATCTCCGCCCGCCGCGGCGCTCACGCGAAAGTGGCGGTTGCCGACCTGGATAGTCCGCCCGTCGCCGAGCGCTCCGTTGCCGGATCCGCCTAGCTGCGGTATCAGCTCGCCCAGCGGCGCGCCGATGAGCTCGGTATACGGCCGCGCCAGGAGCCGGGCGAAGGCTTCGTTGCACCGGACGATCTCCCCCGCGGCGCCCGTGAGACAGACCGGGTCGCGGATGAGATCGAACGTCGCGGTCCATTCGCGGGCGGACGCCCGCACTCGCGCCTCGGCCCGGCGCGTCCGGAGCAGGGCCCGGACGGTGGCGAGGAGCTCGTTGGGATCGACCGGGTGGGTGAGGTAGCCGTCGGCGCCGCTGTCGAGTCCCTCGGCCTTGGCATCGGGCGTGGTGAAGCTGGCGGAGATATGAAGCACGGGCACGTCGCGGGTGGCCAGGTCGGCCTTGATCCGCCGGCACACCTCGAAGCCATTGAGGTCCGGCAGCCGCACGTCGAGGGTGACGAGATCGGGCACGTCGGCGGCGAGGCGGAGCGCATCCATCCCCGTGGCCGCCTCCACCACGCGAAAGCCCGCCTTGCCGAGCACGCGGCAGACGTAGTAGCGCTCCGCGTCGTTGTCGTCCACCACCAGGATGGTGGTCACGGGCTCAGACATGCTCGACCTCGATCGCGCGGAGGCCGGCCTGCGACACCCGCGACGGCGGCGCGTACGTGACCGGGATGGTCACGCTGAACGTGGAGCCCACACCGGGGAAGCTGGTGAGGGCGACGCTCCCGCCGAGCAGCTCCGCCAGCTTGCGCGAGAGCGGCAGCCCGAGACCGGCGCCGGTGGCCTTCCGCTGCAGGGCGCTCTCGAGCTGCGAGAACTCCTCGAAGATCCGCTCCTGGTCCTCCGGCGCGATGCCGATGCCGGTGTCGGCGACGGCGAAGGCGATCCGATCGCCGTCCGCGGCCGCCGCGCTCACGCGCACCTCGCCCCGCTCGGTGAACTTGAGGGCGTTGGAGATGAAGTTGCGCAGGATCTGCGAGAGCTTGCCCTCGTCGGTGTCGAGCACCGGAAGACCGACCGGCTCGTCGAACACCAGCGTGACCCGCTCCGGCGTCAGCACCCGGAACATGCCGCGCAGCGCGGCGAACAGATCCACCGCCGTGAAGGTGCTCGGGCGGACCACGGTTCGGCCCGCCTCGATGCGCGCCAGGTCGAGCAGGTCGTTCACCATCTCCGAGAGCGTCGCGGCCGCGGTGCGCACGAAGCGCACCTGGCGCTCCTGCTCGTCGTTGAGCGGTCCGTCCATCCGCTCGAGCAGCAGCCGCGAGATGTTGAGGATGGCGTTGAGCGGCGTGCGGAGCTCGTGGCTGATGTTGGACAGGAAGCGCGACTTGAGCTCCGAGGCGCGGGCCAGGTCGGCCGCCTTCTCGTCGAGCTCGGCGTACAGCGCCAGTACGCCGCGGTTGGTCTCCGCCAGCTCCTGGTTCAGCCGCTCGATCTCGCCCTGACGCTCGCCCAGCTCGCCCAGCGCCCGCAGCAGTTCCTGGTTCTGGGCGCGGACCTCGGCGAGCGGGTCGTCGGGGGCCGGCAGGGTGAGCTCCCGACTGAGGCGCGACACGTCGTCGGGGGTGACGCCCGGCGAGCCCAGGATCAGCTTCTCGAGCACGACCACCGTGCCCTCACCGGGCGCGGTGCGGACGGCGAAGCGATCGCTCAGCCGGCGCGCCCCAAGGATCCCGAGCCCGAGGCCGGTGGACGAGTGGTAGCGGCCGTCGAGCACCTCGGCGATGTGCGCGATGCCGGGACCATGGTCCCGCACGGTGATCTGCAGTCGCGGCGGGGTGGCGCCCAGCTCGAACACCACCGTGCCGCCGCCGGCGTACTGAAAGGCGTTGCGGCCGATCTCGGACACGGCGGTGGCGATGCGCGTCTGGTCCTGCGCGTCGATGCCGAGCAGGCCGGCGATCTGGCGGGCGCGCTGCCGCGCCAGGACCACGTCGCGCTCGGAGCGGATCTCGGTGATGAGGATGGGAGGGATCATGCCGCCGCTCCGCGAGCCGCGACCACGGTCACGTCGTCCCGCCCCCGCGAGAAGTCGCGGTAGAGCACGGCCGCCACCAGCGCCGGGTCCCGCGACGCCAGCGCGGGATACCGCTCCAGCGTCCAGCGGGTCTGCAGGCCATCGGAGTACAGCACCAGCACCGACCCTTCCGACCACGGATAGGAAAAGGACTGCGGCTTGCGGCACTCGTGTCCCACGATCCCCGCATTGGTGACGAGGCTGCGGCTCGTGCCGCCGCTGAGGACCACGCCGCCGATGTTTCCGACGCCGATGTATGTCACCTCACCCCGCGCCGGCGACACCTGAGCCAGCCCGATCGCAGCACCGCGGGTGGGCCGCAGCGCCGCGTGGGCGAGGCGGACGAAATCCACCGGATCGGCCGCCGGATGCTCGCCGAAGATCCGGACGGCCTCCGCGGCGGCGATCGCCGCGGTGGGTCCGTGGCCCAGCCCATCGACCACGAGCACCGACCAGCGGTCCGCGTCGGCCGACCAGGCCCAGGCGTCACCGCAGACCAGCTCACCCGCCATCGCCACCGAGACGCCCGACACCGCGACCCTGGCGGGTGCAGGCCGGTCGCCCAGGCCGATCCGGGCGAGCACTGCGGTGCCGGCGCCGGGCGCCGAAAAGATATCGCAGCCATCGGCGATCCGTCGCACCGCGCCGAGCCCGGTCCCGTTGGTGCCCCCGGTCGAGTAGCCATCACGGAAGGCCTGTTCCACGCTTCCCATGCCGGGCCCGCGATCGATGGCTACGATCTCGAGGCCGCGCTCGCCCACCGCCCGGACCAGCAGCTCGCCGCCGCCGCCGTGACGGACGAGGTTGGTGGCCAGCTCGGTCACGACCAGGGCGACCTTGCCGCCCACGGTGTCGGTGCAGCCCAGCCGTTCGGCCAGGGTCACGACGGCGCGGCGAGCGGCGCCCACTTCGTTGGCGTCATGCACCACCAGTGCGAGGCTCTGGGTCTCCATCCGCCTCATCTCCAGCGCGTGATGGTGACGCGGGTGCCCTCGCCGGGGTGCGAGTCGATGGCGAATTCGTTGACCAGTCGCCGGCTGCCGCCGAGGCCGAGGCCGAGGCCGCTGCCGGTGGTGTAGCCGTCGCGCAGGGCCTGCTGGATGTCCGGGATGCCGGGCCCTTGTCCTCGAAGGTGAGCCGGAGTCCCCGGCGTCCGCCGTCCGTCATGAGCTCGAGCCGGGCCGTGCCGCCGCCGCCGTGCTCCAGGGTGTTCCGCGCCAGCTCGCTGGCCGCGGTGACCATCTTGGTCTGGTCGACCAGGCTGAACCCCACTTCGACCGCCCACTCCCGCGTCCGCTGCCGCACCCGCACGATGTCGTTCGAATGGCGGACCTCGAGCAGTTCAGTCCGCTCGACGGTCATCGCCCCCTCCGCCGGTGCGGGCTTGGAGCGCTCCGCGAAGCAGGTCCATGCCCCGCTCCACGTTGAGCGCCGTGCGCACGCCCGGCAGCGAGAGGCCCAGCTCGACCAGGGTGATGGCCACCGCGGCTGCATGCCGACCACCACCGTCTCCGCGTCGAGCACGCGCGCCATCGCCGCGATGTTCGCCAGCATGCGGCCGATGAACGAATCCACCACCTCGAGCGAGCGAGATGTCGATCAGCACGCCCCGGGCGCCCGTGCGCGAGATGCGGTCGGTCAGGTCGTCCTGCAGGGTCAGCGCGAGCTGGTCGTGCATGTCCACCTGGATGGTGACCAGGAGGAGCTCGCCCATCTTGAGGATCGGGATGCGCTCCACGCGGCCCTCGCTACGACCGCGGCGCGCCGGCGCGCGCCACGGTCAGGCCCGCGCCGCTGCAGCGCGATCGCGAACGCGTCGGCCAGCGTCGCCTTGGTCACCACGTCGCCCAGGTCGACGCCGAGGTGCACGATGGTCTGGGCGATCTGCGGGCCGGATGCCGCTGATGATGCAGTCGGCGCCCATCAGCCGCGCCGCGGCGACGGTCTTGAGCAGGTGCTGCGCCACCAGCGTGTCGACGGTCGGCACGCCGGTGATGTCGATGATGGCGATCTCGGCCCCGGTCTCGACGATCCGCTGCAGCAGGGTCTCCATCACCACCTGGGTGCGGGCGCTGTCCAGCGTGCCGATCAGCGGCAGGGCCAGGATGCCGTCCCACAGCTTCACCACCGGCGTCGAGAGCTCGAGCATCTCCTGCTGCTGGCGCGCGATGACCTCCTCGCGGCTCTTCTGGTACACCTCGGTGGTGTACAGGCCCAGCCGGTCGAGGGCGTCGTCCTGCGCGCCGGATTTCCTCGAAAAGTCCCGCCGCGTCCTTGCCCAGCTCGTCGCGCAGCCTGGCGAACAGCGGGGGCTTCAGCGAGAAGACGAACGATGCCGTTTCCGAGGGGCGGAAGCCCTGCAGGCTCCGGCTGCGCGACATGCCGCTCAACAGGTCCCGCACCGGGGTCCAGGTCGCGGACTGTCCCACGTCCTCGTCGAGGCTGCCCTGCTCCGCGGCGGCGCGGAACAGCGCGAGGAACTCGCGGGACTGGGCCTCCAGCTCGCGGTCCGAGATCAGCTCGCGTCGCCGGCTCGTGCTCGCCTGCTGGTCGCGCAGCCAGTCGGTCAGCAGGGCCGACTCGTGCTTCCGGAGGATCTCGGGGATGCGGCTGGGACGCTCGGGGGTCACGGGCTGGGCTCCGGGAGAGAAGGTCAGGCGCGGTCAGAGCCGGGGACAGACCGGCACCACGGTTGGGCGTGGCGCGACATCAGGCAAGCTCTGGATTTGTCGAATGTTCGCAGTCCCAAGATATCGCCGACAGGGCAGGCCGCAACCTGCTCCAGCGTACCCTGCCAAGGTGATGCGCGGCCTGAGGTTTGGTCCTCGGCGATCGGCCGCTATCGGCCGACCAGCACCGGCGCGTGCTCGACCAGCCAGTCGTCCGGACGGGCGACGACATCCGCCGCGCGAAGGCGGCGTATCGGGGCGACGGCGGTGTCGGATCCCGCCGGGAGGGCGAACTGCAGCAGATAGAGCGTGTCGCCCGCGTTCCGGCCGTGCTCGGCGACGAAGGCCGCCAGCGCGTGGGACCATCCACCGGGCGGCGGCGGCACGCGGGCGCCGCCGCGGTGGCGCTCGAGCCCTGCGATGAGCGAAGCGCGTGGCCCGCCCGCGCGGCGCGAGCGGTCGCGGTGCTGACGCTCGTCCTCGCGGGAGTTGGGGTGGCGCGGACGGACGAGGTCGCACGAGCAGGCGCCCACGAGGAGCTCGGCGACCGTCCGGGCGCCGGGATGCAGCTGGATCAGGCGCTGGTGGGTGGCGCGCTCGGCCGCGTGGGCGACGAGGCCCGGCGGCAGCATCGACCGCACCTCACTGAGGGTGAGCGGGCTCGCGGCGAGCAGGAGGTAGCACAGAGGTCAGATCGGGAGGTCGTCGCGGATCAGCACGAGGATCGCGGCCTGCGGCACGACCAGGTACTTGGTCTCCTCGAAGGAGATCTCGACGGCGGCCTTGCGGAAGAAGATGGCGTGATCGCCGACGCGGGCCTGCATGCCGCGGGGCTTGCTCTCGCGGGCGTCGATCTTCCAGGGCTCTTCGTCGAGCGAGCCGAGGTCGGCGACCGGCGTGCCCGGGCCCGTGGCGACGATGAGGCCCGTCTGCACCTGCTGCGCGTCGATGCGCGGTCGCGGGCAGGTAGAGGCCCACCCGGGTGCGGTCGTCACCGTCCTCGGTCGTGATCAGCACCCGGTCGCCGACGACGAGCAGCTGCTTTCTGGGAAACTCCATCTCAGACGCTCTCCGGAGATGCCGGTCCCTTCGGCCTGATGCACGGTGACGAGCTCGAGGATCCTGAGCCGCCGGCTGGAGGTGGGCAGCCGCAGGCTGATCTCGTCGCCGACCCGGCCGTTGGACAGCGCCCGGCCGAGCGGAGAGGCGAGCGAGATGTGGCCCGCGTCGAAATCCATCATCTCGGCCAGCACCACCATGTAGGTGTCGGTGTCGTTGGAGTCGAGATCCAGCACGGTGACGCGCGAGCCGAGGCCGACTCGGTCGGTCGGCGCCTCGGTGTTGGCCAGCTGGCTCAGCTGGTTCAGCCGCTGATGGAGCTGGCCCAGGCGGGCCTGGACGAACTGCTGCCGCTCGAGCGCCGCCTTGTACTCGGAGTTCTCCCGGAGATCGCCGAGCTCGACGGCCTGGGCGATGGACTGGGGCAGCAGCACGTTCAACTCATGGCTGAGCTGGTCGATCTCGCGGCTCAGCTTTTCCCGCATCTCACGGATCATGGGACGACCAGACGCAAGAGAAAATTCGGCCCTGAGCGGGTCGGCTCAGGGCGAGGCAGGGAACGGACTTCCCCAAGATACCACCGGGGCGGCGGCCGGGGAATGCGATGCGCGGTAATGCGTTGATCCGGTGCGTGTTACAGTTGGAACCAAAGGTGTATCTTCCCGCGATGTCCCAATCCGCCTCCGCGGCCGCCGCCGCCCGTCTCGTGTTCGCCACCGTGCTAGCCGGGTGCGCCGGGTCGCGCGCGCCCGCCGCCACGTCGCCATCCGGTTCCGGCGAAGCCCACGCCGGACCCGCGGCGTCCGGTCTGATCGAGGCCCCACCTCTGCCGCTGGGATCCGACGCCCAGGCCGACTCCGTGCTCGTCGACGTGCGCGCGGTGGACTCGACCATCCAGGTGGACGCGCGGTACGCCGGCGCCAACAACTTCACAGGCGCCCCCCTGCCGGGTTACGGCGCGCCGCGCGCGCTCCTCCGTCGGGAGGTAGCGGCCGCGCTGGCCCGGGTGCAGGCACGCCTCCGCACGGGAGACCTCGGCCTTCGCGTCTTCGATGGCTACCGGCCGGTGCGGGCGACGCTGGCGATGGTGGACTGGGCCGAGCGCACCGGCCGCCGCGCGCTGCTCGACAGCGGGTACATCGCGCGCCGTAGCCGGCACAATCTCGGGGTGGCGGTCGACCTGACGCTCGTGGACCTGGTGACGGGCACCGAGGTCCCGATGGGGACGCCGTTCGACACCTTCACGGAGGCCGCGCACACGGCGAACGCGGAGGGGCGCGTGCGGCGATACCGCGAAGTTCTGGTCCGGGCAATGGCATCAGAAGGGTTCGCCAACTACGCCCAGGAATGGTGGCATTTCAGCTATCCGGTGGAGGGGGCGGTGCCGTTCGACAGGGAGATACGGTAGGCACGCCGTGTGAAGCGCGTAGTAGTATTTACAACTGCGCTAGAACTTCTCTAGTATATGCCCGCCATATGCCTGCGGACGCGGCCTCCGGCGCACGTTCGCCGATACCTTCACCATCTCGACGGCACATCGTCACGCGATCGCCTCCGTATCTGGCCAAGACCGGCCGGCCGCGGCCCGCTGTCGCCACGTCGCCGGGCGGATTTCCGGCAGACGCCGAGCGATCGAGTCGCGCGCCCGCTCCCTGGCCGACCATTAAGAACGCGAAGGGCAACGAGTTCCTTGACCTTCCGCTGGCAAACCCGTAAACTGCGGCGGCTCAATCCCTCACGCGGTGTGTGCGTCGTACTTCGCCAACAGGATGGCTGTGTAATGCACCTTCGGACCGATGCCCTTCGGCACCTGCGCCGGTGGCTTCCCGTGCTCGCCGTGCTCGCGGCCGCGTGCAGTCCCGATCACTACCCGCAAACGGCGCTCCGGCCGATCTCCGACTTCGCCCGCATCGGCGACGACATTCAGACGACCACCTTCTACTGGGCGTTCGCCGTCTTCGTGCTGGTGGAGGGAGCGCTGCTGTACGCCGTGTTCCGCTTCCGCGGGAAGCCCACGGACGCCGAGCCGCCGCAGGTGCACGGCAACACGACGATCGAGATCGTCTGGACGGTGATTCCGGCGCTGATCCTGGCCGCCATCGCCGTGCCGACCGTGCGCGGCATCTTCCAGACCGCCGCCATCCCGGCCTCCGACGCCCTGACGGTCGAGGTCGTTGGCCACCAGTGGTGGTGGGAGTTCCGGTACCCGGACCTCGGCATCACCACGGCCAACGAGGTGCACATCCCGGTGGGGCAGACGGTGTCGTTCCGGATGAGCACGGCCGACGTCGTCCACAGCTTCTGGCCGCCGCGGTTTGCCGGCAAGCGGGACGTGTTCCCGAACCGCAGACCCGGCTGTGGTTCAAGGCCGAGGAAGCCGGGGAATACCCGGGGCAGTGCGCGGAGTTCTGCGGCATCCAGCACGGGCGCATGGCGTTCCGGGTGCAGGGCACAGACGCCTGAGGAGTTCCAGGGCTGGGTGGCCCACATGCAGACCCTTGGCGCCAAGCCGGCCGCCGCGGCCCCGGCGACGACCGACTCCGTCCGCACGGCAAGCGCCGGGGCCGAGGTATCGGCCGCGCCGGCTCAGGCCAAGCCACCTGCCGCCGGTGCCAAGGACTCGAGCGCCGCGGCCGCCCCGGCGGCGCCGAAGGACCCGGCCTACGCCGCCGGCGAGAAGCTGTTCACGGCCAAGGGGTGCATCGGCTGCCATTCCCTGAACGCGGTGAACGCGCCCAAGGGCATGATCGGCCCCAACCTGGCCAACATCGGCGCCCGCTCCTACATCGGGGCCGGCAGCTTCAAGAACACCGACGAGAACCTCGCCCGCTGGATCCGGGACCCGCAGGCGATGAAGCAGGGCGTCCTGATGCCGAACCTCGGCGTCAAGGCCGACGAGGCCAAGGCGCTCGTCGCCTACCTCCGCGCTCACCAATAACAAGGCTCGTATGGCAACCACCGCATACGACCAGCAACGGGCGCACGCCGCCGCGGGCCACGGCGAGCCGACCGGGTCTGTGGAGCTGGCTCACCACGGTCGACCACAAGCGCATCGGGATCCTCTACGGCGTCGACGGCGTTCTTCTTCTTCCTGATCGGCGGCATCGAGGCGCTGCTGCTCCGCATCCAGCTGGGGTCGCCCGGACAACACCTTCCTGTCGCCGGACACGTACAACCAGCTGTTCACGATGCACGGCACGACCATGATCTTCCTCGCGATCATGCCGCTCAGTGCCATGTTCTTCAACTTCATGATCCCGCTGCAGATCGGCGCGCGGGACGTGGCGTTTCCCCGGCTGAACGCCTTCAGCTACTGGGTGTTCCTGCTGGGCGGGCTCTTCCTCAACTCGAGCTTCCTGTTCGGCGCGGCGCCCGACCAGGGCTGGTTCGGCTACGCCAACCTGACCTCGCGGCAGTACTCGCCGGGGCTGAACGTCGACTTCTGGATGCTCGGCCTGCAGATCCTGGGCATCGCCTCCCTGGCGGCGGCGGTGAACTTCTTCGTGACGATCCTCAACATGCGCGCGCCCGGGCATGAAGCTCATGCGCATGCCGATGTTCACCTGGATGAGCTTCATCACCCAGGTGCTGCTGCTGCTGGCCTTCCCGGTGATCACGGTGGCGCTGATCCTGCTCATGTTCGACCGGTTCTTCGGCACCCACTTCTTCGTGCCGTCCGGCGGCGGCGATCCGCTGCTCTGGCAGCACCTGTTCTGGATCTTCGGCCATCCCGAGGTCTACATCCTGATCCTGCCGGCGTTCGGCATCGTGTCCGAGATCCTGCCGGTGTTCTCCCGGAAGCCGCTGTTCGGCTACGCCGCCATGGTGTTCTCGGGCGTGTTCATCGCGTTCCTCGGCTTCGGCGTGTGGGGCCACCACATGTTCGCGACCGGCATGGGCCCGATCGCGGACACGTTCTTCGCGCTCACCACGATGCTGATCGCGGTGCCCACCGGGGTGAAGATCTTCAACTGGCTCGGCACCATCTGGGGCGGCTCGATCCAGTACCAGACGCCGATGCTACTTCGCGCTCGGCTTCATCGCGATGTTCATCATCGGCGGCCTCTCGGGCGTCATGCACTCGTCGCCGCCGGTCGACCTGCAGCAGAACGACACCTACTTCATCGTGGCCCACTTCCACTACGTGCTGTTCGGCGGCAGCATCTTCGCCCTGACGGGCGGGCGCTACTACTGGTTCCCCAAGATGTTCGGCCGGATGCTGGACGAGCGGCTCGGCAAGGTGCACTTCTGGCTGATGTTCATCGGCTTCAACGTGACGTTCTTCCCGATGCACATCCTCGGGCTGAACGGCATGCCGCGCCGGGTCTACACCTACCCCGAGGGCCTCGGCTTCGAGATCCTGAATCAGCTGGAGACGGTCGGCGTCGTTCATCCTGGGCTTCTCGTTCCTGGTCTTTCTGATCAACATCTTCAAGACCTGGCGCAGGCCGCGCAACGCGCCGGCCGATCCGTGGAACGGCGCCACCCTCGAGTGGGCCATCCCGTCGCCCCCGCAGGAGTGGAACTTCGCGGAGATCCCGGTGGTGCACGGGCGCGACCCGCTGTGGGAGCCCAAGCGCGAGCGCGGCGGGCCGCTGCCCGAGCCGCCCCGGGTGAGCGGGCAGGGCATCCACATGCCCAATCCGTCCTACTGGCCGCTGGTGGCCGCCATCGGCGTGGCCGGCGTGATGGTCGGCGTCATGGCCATCACCAAGCTCGGACCGTGGGGCATCATTGCCGGCGCGGCGATCCTGTTCATCGGAGTGTATAACTGGGCCTTCGAGCCCGCGGGCTGAGGAGAGCGATCTTGTCCGACCACGCGCACGCGCTGGCGCACCTCGAGACCTCCACCGGGCTCGACAACCGGAAGCTGGCGATCTGGACCTTCATCGGGTCCGAGTGCCTGTTCTTCGCCACGCTGATCTCGAACTATCTGGTCCACAAGGAGACCTGGCTACCGGGCCCGGTCCGTTCCCGCACGAGCGCATGGATCTCGCCGGCCGGCCAGCACTTCGAGCCGATCATCGAGATCCCGCTCGTCACCCTGGGCACGGCGCTGCTGCTGTTCAGCTCGCTGTTCGTGGTGCTGGCGCTGGCCGGCGCGCAGCGGGGGAACCGGAAGGGGCTGCTGCTGCTGGCTCGGCCTGACCATCATGTGCGGGCTCTTCTTCGTGGGCATGCAGGTGTACGAGTTCACCCACTTCGTGCACAAGGGCCTCACGCTCAAGACCAACTGTTCGGCGCGAGCTTCTTCACCCTGACCGGCTTCCACGGCACCCACGTGACGCTCGGGAGTGATCTGGCTGATCACGCTCTGGATCGAGGCGGTCCGCGGCAAGATCCCGCCGGCCAAAGTCGCTCAACCTGGAGATCGCCGCGCTCTACTGGCACTTCGTGGACGTGGTCTGGATCGTGATCTTCCCCGTCGTCTACCTGATCAAGTGAGGGCCGAACGCATGGATGCTCACGCTCCTCCGACCGCCGACGCGCACGAGCACGCCCACCCGTCGGCGGGGCTGTACGTCAAGGTCGGCATCGTGCTCTTCGTCCTCACGGCGCTCGAGGTCGGACTCTACGAGATCACGTACGGCGACCATGCCGGAGCCGCGCGGCGCCACGCTCCAGCCGTTCTTCGTGCCCCTGCTGCTGCTGCTCTCGGCGGCCAAGTTCGCCCTGGTGGCGATGTTCTACATGCACCTGAAGCAGGACCACCGGCTGTTCACCGGGGTGTTCGTCTTCCCGCTGATCATCGCGACGGTGATCATCCTCGCGCTGATCGTGCTCGAGGCCTACCACTTCGCGTTCGCTCGCTCGGGGTGACGTTCCTGCCGTTCGCGGCGCTGCTCGACGAGCGTCCGCGGCCGATGGTCCCGTACGAGTGGAGCTGGTCGCTGCACCCCAGCGTTCTCCTGGGCACCGGGATTCTCGGTGCCTTGTATTTTTACGGGATCGGTCCGCTGGCGCCGGCGGCGCGGCCTGCCACCGGCGCCGGGCTGGAAGGTCGCCTGCTTCGTGGGGGCGCTCCTCGTGCTGCTCGGCGCGCTCAACGGGCCGATGCACGACCTGAGCGACTACTATCTCTTCTCCGTGCACATGGTGCAGCACCTGCTGCTCACCCTGCTGTTCCCGCCGCTGCTGCTGCTGGGGACACCGGGGTGGCTGCTGCAGCCGCTGCTGCGCGCGCCGGCCGTGCGGCAGGTGGCGCGGGTCCTCACCCACCCGGTGGTGGCAGCCGGTGTCTTTACGCTCACCATCGCGGTGTGGCACCTGGCGCCGTACTACGACCTGATGATGCGGAGCCACGAGCGTCCACATCGCCACCCACCTGATGTTCATGGTGACGGCGACGCTGATGTGGTGGCCGGTGATGAGCCCCGTACCGGAGCTGCCGCGCATGGGCTACGGGCTGGGGATGCTCTACCTGTTCCTGGTCGGGATCCCGATGCAGATCGTCGCCGCGCTCATCACGCTCAGCGACTCGGTGCTGTATCCCTGGTATGCCGTGGCACCGCGGACCTGGGGCCTCACTCCGCTCGACGACCAGCAGCTCGGCGGCCTGCTCATGTGGGTTCCGGGGAACCTGTGGATGTTCCTGGCGATCGGGGTGCTGTTCTTCGTGTGGGCCCGGGAGAACCGCTAGCCGGTCCCGCGGCGTGCTCCACGATCGCGGCGGCGATCGTGCTCTCGAAGGCCCAGCGTCCGGGATCACCGAACCGCCGCGCCGCCGCGTCCCGCAGGCACGCCAGCTCCACCTCCTCGAACGACTCCAGCTCGAACATCACCGGGGGCAGTGCCCCGTACCCGGGAAACCGGCCCTGGATCGGGCACGCATTCGCGATCGTGCGCCCCGCCGGCGTGCGCATGCCCAGGCCGATCATCCGGCAGACCAGCGGCCGGTCGGCGTAGATGCCGCACCGGCCGCTCTCGTCGAGGAGGGGGCACGGCTCGGTGGCGAGCGCGTCGGTCAGGCGGTCGAAGCGGTCCTCGCCCAGCGCGTCGACGGCATACGGCGGGAGCCAGCCGGGCTCGAGCGAGCGCATGCGGTCGAGGAGCGCCCGGGCGCGCTCCATGACTCGCGCCCGAGCCGGCGCGGACATCCGGTCGAGTGCATCGCCGATCAGCTCGGCGTCGGCGACGGAGATGTCGAACGGACCGTGGCAGCAGGCGGTGCAGCCTTCGCGGCAGGGCACAACTCCGCTGGCGGCCCGGCGGCCTGCGGCGAACCACGCGTCGAGGCGGGTGAGGAGGGACCGGTAGGCGTCGGGGCCGTGCGTCGGGGTCGGTGTCATGGTGTCGGAGCCGTCATCGTGAGCGGCGCTCCGGCCGGGATGACCGCTGCTCACCCGTTCCGTGCGGCGAGCGCCAGGCAGACCCACCCCGCCAGGAACGCGACCCCGCCGAGCGGCGTGATCGCGCCGAGCCAGCGGATGCCGGAAAGCGCGAGCACGTAGAGGCTGCCCGAGAAGAGCACCGTGCCTGTCAGGAACAGCCAACCCGCCCACTGCGGCAAGGCGCCCGGCCATCGTGCGGCCGCCCAGGAGACGGCGATGAGGCCGAAGGCGTGATACATCTGGTACCGCGCCGCCGTCTCGAACACCGCGAGCAGGTCGGGCCCCAGCCGGACTCGGAGCGCGTGCGCGCCGAAGGCGCCGGCGGCCACCGCCAGGAAGGCGGAGCCGGCGCCCAGCGTGAAGAAGAGCCGGTCCACGGCGCTACTTCGGAGGATGCGCGGCCGCGTGCTCGGCCGGCGTCGCGGCCCGGTCGGCCCAGGCCGCGAGCGCGCCGGCGACCAGCAGCAGGATGACCACGCTCACCCCGATGGCCGGCACGCTCGGCGGCGGCGGCCCCCAGAACGACGCGAGGTACACGCCGACGAGCGGCACCAGCACGACCGCGAGGCGGAGCGGCCGCAGCGGGTGCCGGCGCGAGCGGCCCCTGGCGTACAGCACCAGGCCGAGCCCGAGCACGAGCAGCTCCAGCCCGACGCTGGCGCCGACGTGCCGCCAGAGCCCGAGGCCGAACTTCGGCGTGTCGTTCCCCGCGAGCGGCAGGTCGGGCAGGTGCACCACGAGATCCAGCAACCAGTGCGACGCCACCGCCGCGCCGACCAGCGCCGCCGCCTGCCAGTGCCGGGTGGTGTCGCGCGTGGGCCAGGAGAAGTACAGCGCGGCCGCGACGGCACCCCAGGCGAAGGCCCCGAGCAGGCTGTGGCTGATGGGGTAGTCGTAGAACTGCAGAACGAGCAGCGGATTGTCGTCGGGGAGGATCCGCACGTGCTCCCAGCCCAGCAGCAGGAACGCGCCCCAGAGCAGGTCGACCAGTTGGGCCGCCACGAAGAGCGTGCCGAGCGAGACCTTGGGCTCCTTCTGCTTCAGGGCGAGCGCTAGGCCGTAGTGTCCGAGGAACATGTCTCAGGGCCTCCCGCCGGCTAGCCAGGTCCCGCCGTCCACGACGATGATCGCGCCCGTGATCCACTCGCCGGCCGGACCGGCGAGGAAGGTCACCATCTGTCCGACATCCGCCGGCGTGCCCCACCGGCCGAGCGGAATGGCGCGGGACGCGTATTCGTCCATCCGGAACACATCGGGTGCACGGGCGTCGGGCGGAGTGAACGCCTTCTTGACGCCTTCGGTCGGGATGGGGCCCGGCGCCACGGCGTTCACCGTGATGCGATCGGGCGCCCACTCGAGCGCCAGGGTGCGGGTGAGCGCGTCGACCCCGGCCTTGGCGGCCGTGGCGTGGGCCATGAGCGGCCAGCCACGATAGTGCAGCGTCATCGAGATCGAGATGATGCGACCGCCGCCCTGCGCCTTCATCACCGGGTAGACGGCCTGCGCGCAGTAGAAGCTGCCGTAGAGATCGGTCTCCACGACGGCGCGCCAGGCGTTGGCCGAGAGCGTGGCCGAGGGAGCGTAGAAGTTGCCGGCCGCATTGTTGACGAGGATGTCGAGCCGGCCGTGCGCCTCGGTGACGCGCTCCACCATCCGGGCGACGGCCTCCGGCTCGCGGACGTTGGTCTCGACCGTCGTCACGCTGGCGCCGCGCCCCCGGAGCTCGGTGGCGGCGGTCTCCAGGTGCTCGGGCTTCCGGCTGGCGATGGCCACCGTGGCCCCCGCCGCCGCCAGGCATGAGGCGATGCCGAGTCCGATGCCGGTGCCGCCGCCCGTCACCAGGGCCACGCGGCCCTCGAGGAGGTCGGGGCGGAAGACGGCGCCGTCGGGTCCGCTCACGCGCCCTCGGCCCGGGCCGCGAGCCGGGCCGCGAACGCCTCCAGCCGCTGGCGGAACTCCGGACCCTGGAGCGCCTGGAGTTGCGCTGCGCCCTCGGTGCTCAGCACCTGCTCGAGCGCGCCGACCTCCTGTGCGCGGACCAGCCGCTTGATCGCACGGACGCTCGAGGTGGCCCCGGCCGTGAGTCGCCGGGCCAGGCTGGCGGCCTCGGCGTCCACCGCGTCGCTCGGGACCACCTCGTCCACCAGGCCGATCGCCTGCGCCCGGGCGGCGTCGATCGTCTCTCCCGCGAGCAGCAGCCGGAGTGCCGGCCCGATCCCCACCAGACGGGGCAGGGTGAAGGTCGAGCCCCCGTCGGGCACGAGCCCCATGCGGGCGAAGGCGGAGGTGAAGGTGGCGTCCGCGCCGGCGAGACGCAGGTCGCAAGCGAGCGCCAGGTCGAGCCCGAAGCCCGCGGCGGTGCCCTCGACGACCGCCAGGACCGGAACCGGACAGCGCACGATGGCGAGCACCGCCGCCTGGAAGTCGCCCAGGCCACGCTGCAGCTCGGCCACGGGTGGTACCTCGCCCAGGCCGCGCAGCCAGTGCAGGTCGAGCCCGGCGCAGAAATGGCCGCCGGCCCCACGTAGGACGACGAGCTCGGCCTGGCCAGAGTCCTCGACCCGGTCGAGCTCGTCGGCGATCGCGCGCGCCACGCTCGGCGTCAGGGCGTTCCGCCGGGCAGGGCGATTGAGCGTGAGCCGATGGACGGCCCCGTCGGCTTCGGACAGCAACTCGTCGGGCATCGGCGGGCTCTTCGGGAGTGGCTGCGACGCTACCTGCGGGGATGACCAGTCGTGTATTATATGCGCTGGCCCCCCCTGCGGAAGCGTTCAGTCTCCGTGACTTCACGTGGTCCCAGCCCTCCAGCGGACCTTGCTTCGCCGGCGCCCTCGCGGCGTGCGCGGCTCGCGCCGGGCGCGAGCCTGGCCGTGCAGCTGTGGCTCGCGTCGATGCTCTGCTGGTGGGTCATCGGCATTCCGTTCAGCCGGCTCTGGTGGCTCGTCAACGCCAGCCAGCTGCGCTGGATCCTGATCTGCTATGCGTGGGAAGTGCCGGCCGTGGGCTGGACGGGCGCGGTCCTGCTGCCGTTCCTCGCTTTCCGCCGGCTCCAGCGGCGGCTCGAGGCGGGCGATCCCACCGTCGCCCGCGACCTGGCCCGCTTCCCGTTGCGCGTGGCGCTCCTCGTCATCGGCACGAGCAGCGTGGGCTATCTGCTCGGCGCCATCCAGGTCGACTACTTCACCCACCTGCCCGACCTCGAGTTCGCCAAGATCACGCTCCAGGGCCCCGTGCTCGGCGGCCTGTTCGCGGTCGCCGCCTACCTCATGGCCGAGCGGGCCGTCGAGCACCTGGGCCTCCCGCACACGCCGGACGCCTCGGCCGGCCAGGTGCCCGTCCAGCCGCTCTATGGGAAGATCCTCTCCATCACGCTCGCCGTGGCAATCGGGGTGGCCGTGCCCGTGTTTCTCTACGGCCTCACCCAGTGGCAGCGCCTCCGGGAGCAGACCCGGGCCGAGGCGATGCTCGATGCGCTCGACGAAGTCTCGGGCCAGCTCGAGCTGGGCGGCCCGCTGGCTCAGTTCGGCCCCCACACCGAAGGCTTCATCGTGCGGCGCTCGAACAATTTCGTCGTGGCCGGCACCGGGGCCGGGCGGGTGCTCTACGGCGACGGCCACCGCGACTTCCAGCCGATCCAGCAGGGGAGCCGCGGCTGGTTCGCGAGCCGGGACGACGAGCACAAGGTCGTCGCGTACCAGTACCGGCCGGCCGCGCTGCCCGACGGCGACGGCGCGGTGCTCATGGCGGTGTCGCCCTTCACCGACTACGGCGGGGAGCTCGTCGACGCCGCCAAGCCCGCCGCGATCGTGGCGGGCGGAGCGCTGGCCGTCGCGCTGGCACTGGCCGCGATGTTGGCGCGCAGCATCGCCGATCCGATCGGCCGGCTGCGCGCGGCGGCGACCCAGATCGCGGCCGGCGACCTGGACGTGGCTCCGGTGGCGCTGGCGCGCGGCGACGAGGTGGCGGCGCTCGCCGTGGCGTTCGATCGGATGGCCGCTCGGGTCCGGACCGACGAGGCCGATATCCGGAGCGCCTACGACCGCCTCCAGCGCGCGCAGACGGAGATCGTCCAGCACGAGCGGCTCTCTGCCGTGGGCCGGCTGGTCTCCGGCGTGGCCCACGAGCTCAACAGTCCCCTCACCGCGGTCCTCCACCTCGCCGAGGAGCTGCAGCACGGCGCCGGCCTGTCGGGCGCGGATCGCGAGGCGCTGCAGCTGATCGCCAACCAGGCGCGGCGCTGCCGGTCGATCGTGCTCGACCTGCTCTCCTTCGCCCGCGGCCGCGAGCGGCAGCCCGAGGGCACCGAGCTGGCGGAGCTGGTCGGCAGCGCGCGGCGCGGGACGGAGCCCCTCCTCAAGTCGATGGGCGTCCGGCTCGAGGTGGAGACGGTCGCCGGAGCGCCGCGTCTCTGGGTCGATCGGCACGCGCTCGAGCAGGTGCTGACGAACCTGATCGTGAACGGCGCCCAGGCGGCCGGCGGCGGCGGGCATGTTCGGGCCCAGGCGTCGGGAGACGAGCACGGATGGACAATCGTGGTGGAGGACAGCGGGCGGGGCATCACCCCCGAGGTGCTGCCGCGCATCTTCGAGCCGTTCTTCACGACCCGCGCGGAAGGCGAGGGAACCGGACTCGGTCTGTCGGTGTCGCTGGGCATCGTGGAACGGCAGGGTGGCACGATCGACGCGGTCGCTGGCGGCGCGGGACGGGGCGCAAGGTTTACGGTGCGGATACCGTGCAGCGAGCGGACCGCACCGCCGCCAGGGATGGGTCCGGCCGGCGGCCAAGGCACGGCCGACGACGCCGGCGATTCCGGAACCGGCCCGGTCAACGCTGGCGACTCCGTGGCCGGCTCCTCGGAGGCCGGTACCTCCGCGCCGGAGGCGAGCGGGCGTCGCCCGCCGGCTCATCCCAACTGCGCAGGCCCCCGGCCGGTCGCGCTCGTCATCGACGACGAGCGCTCGGTGCGGATGGCCCTGACCCGCTACTTCGAGCGCGGAGGATGGGACGTCAGGCAGGCGGAGGACGGCAGCGAAGCGCTCGAGCTGCTCGCGGATCCGGCGGCGCCGGCGTACGAGGTGGTGATCACCGACCTGCGGATGCCGGGATGCACCGGCGTCGAAGTGCACGACTGGCTCGCCGAGCATCGGCCGGACCTGTTCGACCGGCTCATCATCGCCACCGGCGACGTGGCCTCGCCGTCGATTCGCGAGTTCATCCAGCGGACGTCGCGGCCCGTGCTGGAAAAGCCGTTCGAGCTGAGCGCCCTCGCGGCGCTCGTGCAGCAGGTGAGCGTGGGGGAGTGACGCGATCCGCCCGTGGCCGGAGGGGCGTCAGGTCCCCGCGTCCGGGACGGCCATGCCCATCGTGTGGAACCCGTTGTCGACGTAGACGACGCTGCCGGTGATGGCCGAGGCGAGCGGGCTGCAGAGAAACGCCGCGGTGTGGCCCACGTCGGCGGCGTCGATGGGGCGCGGCAGCGGGGAGTTGGCGGCGGCGTACTTGATCATCGTGTCGATGAACCCGATCGCCGACGCGGCGCGCGAGGCCCAGGGCCCAGCCGAGATGGCGTTGATCCGGACGCCCCAGCGCCGTCCCGCCTCGAACGCAAGCGTCCGGGTGTCCGCCTCCAGCGCGGCCTTGGCCGACGACATCCCCCCGCCGTAACCTGGGATCACCCGCTCGCCCGCTATGTAGGTCAGGGAGAGGAACGCGCCGCCCGGCCGCATCAGCGGCGACAAATGCCGCACCAGGCTGACGTTGCTGTAGGCGCTCACGCCGACCGCGGCGAGGTAGCCCGCGCGGCTCGTGTCCACCAGCGGCGACCGGACCTCGGGCGCGTTGGCCAGGCTGTGGACCACGATGTCGAGCCCCCGCTCGCCGAAGTCCTCCCGGATCCGCGCGGTCATGCCCTGCACGCTGAAGTCGCCCTGCTCCTTGTAGCGCTTGTTCTCGCGGATCTCGGGGGGAGCTTCGGCCAGCGTGTCGAAGGCGGCGTCCAGCGGGTAGATCCGCTCGAACTCGAGCTTCCGGCCATCGCTCAGCGTCATCGACTCGGCCATCTTCCCGCGCTCGAGCAGCTTGGTGAAGATGCCCAGCGCGGGCGGCCAGCTCCCCACACAGATCGAGGCCCCGGCCTCCGCCAGCGTCTTGGCGATGGCAAAACCGAAGCCGCCGTCGTCGGAGACGCCGGCCACGAGGGCGCGCTTGCCGGTGAGGTCGATCGCGAGCATGCGGGAGAATATAGCCCGCTCACTCGGCCCGCAGCACCTCGAGTGGCGGGCGCCGCAGCACCTCGCGGCTGTTGGCCAGCCCTACCGCCACCGTCAGCAGCACCACCGCCGCGCCCAGCCCCGCGAATGGTCCCACCGGCAGCGTGAAGCTCCCTTCGAAGACGAACCGCGCCAGCGCCCACCCCGCGACGCCGGCGAGCACGAGCGCCACCGCCGCGGCGAGCAGCCCGAGGGAGAGGTACTCCGACAGCACGATCCGGAAGAGCTGCGACCGCGTCGCGCCGAGGGTGCGGAGCAGCGCGCCTTCCCGGATCCGCTGGAAGCGGCTGGTGGCGAGCGCGCCCACCAGCACCAGCGTGCCGGTGCCGAGCGTGAAGAGGGCCATGAACCGGATGGCGAGCACGACGCGATCGATCAGCCGCTCCAGCGTCTCCTGCACCGTCGAGAGGTCCACGCTGGTGACGTTGGGGAGTCGCTCGGCGATCCTGCGCTGAAGCACCCCGCGCGCCGCCGCCCCTTCGACCCGCGTGAGCGTCACGTACGTCTGCGGCGCGGCCTCGAGCGCGCCCGGGGCGAACACCACGAAGAAATTGGGCTCGAACCGGGCCCAGTCGACCTCGCGCAGGCTGGCCACCCGGGTGGCCAGCGGCACGCCCTGGACGTCCCAGACGATCTCGTCGCCCACGCCGACCCCGAGCTCGGCGGCCAGCTCCCGCTCCACCGAGATCTGCGCGGGCCCGGCCGCGCGGGTCCACCAGCGGCCTGCGAGCAGCCGCTCCGAGGCGACCAGCGTATCGCGGTAGGTCGACCGGTACTCGCGGCGGACCGCCCAGTTGTTCCGTCTCCCGGGCTCGCCCTCGCCGGGCGGGTCCACCGTGTCGGCCGGGGCCACCAGCACCGGACGTCCCTTGATCGACAGGATCCGCATGGGCACGATCGGCACCGGCCCGACCGCCCGGTAGCCGCCGGCGGCGAGCTCCTGGTTCACGAGGGTCAGCTGATCGGGCTGGACGTCGAACATGACGAGGTTGGGCCGCGCGGGGCCTCCGGTGATGCGGAGCGTGCGGAGCAGATTGTACTGCACGAGGAACAGCGTTCCGAGCAGGAAGGCGCCGAAGCCGATCGCGAGCACGACGGTGGCGGTCTGGTTGGCCGGGCGGTGCAGGTTGGCCAGCCCCTGGCGCCAGACGTAGGGCCAGCCGGCCGGGAGCCAGCGCCGAGCGGCGCGGATGAGCAGCCACGACGCGCCCCACAAGGCCAGCAGCGCGATCGCTACGCCCGCGGAGAAGGCCGCGCCCTTGCGCCAGCTCCCTACCTGGAGCTTGGCCAGGACGACGACGCTGATCGCGAGCGCCGTCGCGGCGGCCAGGCGCCGCGCGTCGAACCAGCGGCGGCCTTCGGGCTCGACGTCGCGGCGGAGCGCGGCCAGCGGGGGCACCCGCCGCACGGCGAGGAGCGGGATCAGGGCGAAGATGAGCGCGACCCAGAGGCCCATCCCGAGCCCGAGCGCGACGGCCGAAAGCGACACCTCGAGCTGCACGTCGACCGGCAGCAGCCCGGCCAGCAGGCCCGGCAGCAGCCGCTGGGCCAGCACCCCGACCGCCGCGCCGAGCACGCTGCCGGCCAGCCCCATGGCCGCAGCCTCCGCGGCGTAGATCGCGAGCACCAGGCTCGCGCTCGCGCCGAGGCAGCGGAGCACGGCGATCGTCTCGAGCCGCTGGCGGATGAAGACGACCACGGCGCTCGCCACGCCGATCCCACCGAGCAGCAGCGCGATCAGCCCCACCAGGCCGAGATATCCCGTCAGCCGTCCGAGGGCGCTGTTGAGGTTGGTCTGGTCCTCGGCCACCGTGCGAACGCGGACCCGCTCGGGAATGAGCGCCGGGCGGTAGCCATCGGCGAGCGCCTGCGGCGAGACGCCGGCGGGCAGGCGCACGAATGCCTCGTACTCGGCGCGGGCGCCGAAGCCGAGCAGACGGGTCTCGGGGAGATCGCGGGCCGGGATGTAGATGCGCGGGCCGAAGGCGGTGCGGACGCCGACGTTGCCTGGGGCGCTCACGATCCAGCCGCTGATCACGAAGCGGGCCTCGCCCAGCGCGAGCGTGTCGCCCACCCGGGCGTCGAGCGCGGTCAGCAGCGACGGGTCCACCACCACGCGGTGACCCTGGAGCAGCTCGCCCCACGCGGCGGCGGGCTCGGTGCGGATCTCGCCGTAGAACGGGTAGCCGCCCTCGACCGCCGCCACCTGCACCAGCCGCGTGCCGCTCGTGCGCGGGACGTAGGCCATCCCGGAGAAGCTCGTCACCCGGGCGACCGTCCCGCCTCCGGCGGCCAGCGTGTCGAGGATCCGCTCCGCGGCGGGCGGCAGCGGGCGGCGCGACGACAGCGCGAGGTCGGCGCCGAGCAGCGCCCGGGCCTGGCTCCGGACCGAGTCGCGCAGGTTGTCGGTGAAGGAGTCGATGGCCACCAGCGCGGCGACGCCGATCGCGATCGAAGCCGTGAGCAGGAGCAGCCGCCTGGGCGCCGCACGGATCTCCCGCCCCGCCATGCGGAGCACGAAGGCGACGCCGGTCAGGCGGGCCTCACGCCGCGCTGTCGGCGACGACGGCCCCGTCGGCCAGGCGGATCGTCCGCCGCGCGCGTCCGGCGAGCTCGAGGTCGTGGGTCACCAGCACCAGCGTGGTGCCGAGATCGCGGTTGAGCTCGGTCATGAGGTCGATGATCGTGGCACCGGTGCCGGCGTCGAGGTTCCCGGTCGGCTCGTCGGCGAAGAGCACCTTGGGGCGCGTGCTGAAGGCGCGGGCGAGCGCCACCCGCTGCTGCTCGCCGCCGGAGAGCTGGGCCGGATAGTGGTGGCCGCGGTCGCCGAGGCCCACGCGCTCGAGCAGCTCGCCGGCGCGCGCGGCGGCCTCCTCGCCGCGCAGCTCGAGCGGGACCTGCACGTTCTCGCGCGCCGTCAGGGTCGGGATGAGCTGGAAGGACTGGAAGACGAAGCCGACCTTCTCGCCCCGGAGCCGCGCCCGCTCGTCCTCGTCGAGCGCGCCGAGGTCCTCGCCGTCCAGGTGCACGGTGCCGGCGCTGGGCCGGTCGAGGCCGGCGAGCAGGCCGAGCAGCGTCGTCTTGCCGCTGCCGGACGGTCCGACGATCGCGACGAACGCGCCCGGGTCCACGCTGAAGGTGATATCCTTCAGCACGGTGAGCAGGCGTCCGCCGGAGAGATACGTCTTGGTGAGCGAGGCGCAGCGCAGCATGGTCTTAAGGATACCCCGATGGGGGTGGATCGGTTTGGTGATCGCGGCGTTGGCCGGGTGCGACCGGGAGCCGCGCCGCCCGCGTCGCCACCGCCGCCGGCCCCCGACGGCGGGCGCGGGCGGGTGGTGTTTCTCGGCACCAGCCTGACGGCCGGACTCGGGCTCGACCCCTCGGAGGCCTATCCCGCGCTGCTCCAGCACAAGATCGATTCGGCCGGGCTCCGGTTCGCGTCGTCAACGCCGGGGTGAGCGGCGAGACGTCCGCGGGCGCGCGGCGCCGGATCGACTGGCTGCTCCGCGAGCCGGCGGCGGTGCTGGTGATCGAGACCGGCGCCAACGACGGGCTCCGCGGCCTGGACGTCGACTCGCTCGCGGGCCAACATCCAGGCGATCGTCGACCGCGCGCGGCAGCAATCGCCCCCGCCGCGGATCATCCTGGTCGGGATGGGAGCGCTGCCGAATCTCGGGTTCGGGCTACGTCGCGGCGTTTCCAGGCGGTGTATCCGGCGCTGGCCCGGCAGAACGGTCTGCCGCTCGTGCCGTTCCTGCTCGAGGGCGTGGCGGGAGTGGACTCGCTCAACCAGGCGGACGGGATCCACCCGACGGCGGCGGGCCAGCGGCAGGTGGCGGAGACGGTCTGGCCGACGCTGGAGCCGGTGCTTCGGGGAACGGGCTAGCGCTTCCTCGCCCCGCCTACGATGACGATCGAAGCAGGTCCGCCAACGCGTCGACGGCGGTGTCGATCTCGCCGCCGTGTTGTAGTAGTGCGGCGAGATCCGGAGCGCCGAGCGAGCGCCCTTCTCGTCCATGTCGATGACGGCGTCGTCCCGATCCGGTGAGCTGGTATTGATCCCCCGCGCCCGGAGCGCCAGCTTGATCTCGGCGCCGGACCGGCGGCCCGGCTGCGGCGGTCACGATGGCGCAGAGCTCCGGCCCACGATCGAGCACCCGCACGCCCGGCACCTCGGCCAGCCGGAGGCGGGCGTAGGCGGCCAGCGCGCGGGCGCGGTCCCGGGCGGTCTCGACGCCGACGTCCAGCGCGTAGCGGGCGGCCGCCCCGAGGCCGAGCACCAGCGCATAGTTGAATCTCCCACGATTCGAACCGCCTCGCATCGGGCGTGAGCTCGAACCGGTCGGGATCGGTCCAGGTGGCGCCGTGCATGTCGACCAGGAGCGGGTACGCGCCGGCCGCGAGCGCCCGGTCGGAGACGTAAAGGAATCCGATGCCTCGGGGACCCCGGAGGAACTTGCGCGCCGCGCCCGCGAGGTAGTCGCAACGCGACGGCCTCGACGTCGACCGGCATCTGCCCCACCGCCTGGCAGGCGTCGACCAGGTAGGGAATCTCCTCCGCGCGACAGATCTCCCCGATGGCCGGTACCGGCTGGACCAGGCCCGAGTTGGTGGGGACCCAGGTCATCGCCACCAGCGTCGGCCGGCGCCGCCGGACGAGCGCCCGAACCGCGTCCGGATCGACCCCTCCCTCGGCGAGGTCCGGCGCCCGAACGATCTCCACGCCCCGCCGGCGGGCCAGGGAGAGGTACATGATCTGGTTGGAGGCGTAGTCGGCGCGGCTGGTCAGGATCACGTCGCCCGGAGGCGAAGTCGAACACGTCGAGCGCCTGGGCGAAGCCGGTCGTGGAGTTCTGGCCGAGGGCGATGTTCCGGCGGTGGGCGCCGAGGAGCCGGGCCACGGCGGCGGCGGCCGCCTGGATCGCTTCGACGCTGGCGTCGGTGGCCTCGTAGCCGCCCAGACTGTCCTCGAGATCGAGGTAGGCGTCGACCGCCTGGCGCACGGGGCGGGGGACCATCGCGGCGCCGGCATTATTGAGGTGGGCGCGGCGCTCGCAGCCCGGCGTATCCGCCCGCCAGCGGGCAAGCGCGGGAGTGTCGGCAGGCGGCTTCACGCGGTTCGGCCGGTCTGGGTGCTTCTGGCGGCCCACGCCTCCAGCTCGGCGACCCCTCGACGCCACTGTTGCTGGAATACTGCCGCGACGCTGTCGCCATCAGCGTCCTGGAGCGCCTTCACGATCTTCTGGTGGGGAAGGGTGGAAAGGCTGAGGCGGCCGGCGTCGCGCATATAGGCCGCAAGATAGCGGCGGGGGACGTGACGCAACGAGGCGATCAGCTCGAGCAGCGGCTGGTTCGGACAGGCCTCGAGCAGCACACGGTGCCATTCGTCCTCGAGGTCGAGGCAGCGGGAGACATCCCCGCGGGTCTGCTCGAGGCGCCGGTCCACCTGCCGGAGTCGCTCCAGCCGCTCGGCGGTCGCCGGCGGCGAGAGTCGGAGGGCGAGCGACTCCAGTGCACCCAGGATGTCGCCGACGTCACGGAGCTCGGCGGCGTCGATGGGGCGGACGCGGAAGCCGCGCCCCATGGCCGACTCGAGGACGCCGTCGCGGACGAGGCGGAGGAGCGCCTCGCGAACGGGCGTTCGGCTCACGCCAAGTTGGGTGGCGAGGTCGGCGTCGCGGACCCGGCTACCCGGGGCGAGGTCGCCCCTGTGAACGCGGTCGAGGATGAGGCGGTAGACCTCATCGCGGAGGGGAACCCGTGCGATCATAGGCAGGTAGTCGTGAATGTTAATACAAGATTCAATATTCTGTATACAATACACAAATATGCTGGTTTGACAACTCCTCAGCCGACGAGGACCACGATGCTCGCTCGTTCCCTGGTCGTGTTCGCCTTGCTCCATGCCCCTCTCGCGGCTCACGCGCAGTCCGAAGCCGTGCTCAGAGAGTATTTCGAGGGGAAAACCGTCACCCTCAAGATCGCCATGCCCGGCACGGAGGACGGGGTCGACGTTTACCCCGGCACCGCCAAGCCCCTCGACTTCCCCCGCCACGCCTCCCGGCTCAAGGAGTACGGCACGGCCCTCCGCTCGGGCGACAAGGCGCTGGTGACCAAGCTCAAGGTCAAGTCGAAGCTGATCGAGTTCCAGCTCGACGGCGGCGGCTATGGCACCATGGGGGACGAGACCTCCTCCA
Source organism: uncultured Gemmatimonadales bacterium (assembly GCA_963840215.1). Classification (GTDB taxonomy): domain Bacteria; phylum Gemmatimonadota; class Gemmatimonadetes; order Gemmatimonadales; family GWC2-71-9; genus CAVVWJ01. The sequence goes on from CAWIYG010000004.1 coordinate 39,217, forward strand.
ACGTGAACGTCGGCTCGGCCCCCAAGACCAAGCGCGAGCAGAACCTCGAGGCGCAGCTCAAGCGGGAGCAGGACCCCGCCCGCCGCCGAGACCTGAAAGAGGAGCTCGACGACCTCAAGGCCCGCCGCGAGCGCGAGGACGCCAGGAACCGCGCGGCGGTGGCCGAAGCCGAGGAGTCGAAGAAGGCCAACATCCGCCAGCGGCGGCTCGAGGGCGGCTCGCGCTTCAACCTTCGGTACAAGGACGGCGTCCCTGCCGGAGCCACCACGCCGGACGCGATCATGCAGGCGCTCGAGACCTGGGTCGAGTTCGCCGACTCGGGGCCAGCGGTCGCCGAAACGTCGTCGGCGATGCCGGTCGCGGGTTCGGTCCCGACGGGCAAGCCGTCCCCGGGCGGACTGCCGAAGAAAGGCATGCTCCAGGCGGAAGTCGATGAGCTGCTCGGCGCGCCGACGAGAACCACCGACCGCATGGAAGGCCGGCTCAAAGTGTCGAGCCGCGTCTACCCGACCAGTGCCGGGCAGGTGACCGCGGACTTCGTGGAGGGCGTGTTGATCCGCTTCTCGATGACCTCGAATTGACGCGGCTCCGCCAACAGGGCGTTCAGCCACGGCGGAAGCTCATTGAGGCGGAGCGGCGGAGCCGGCTGGCGGCGGAGGCGCGAGCGTCACCGTGACGGCGCCGAAGTCGGCTCCCGGCCGGTAGGCGTAGCGCAGGTCGATGAGATGGACCCGCGCGCCGTCGGTGAGCGGCTCCACCTGCACGGTGGGGAAGCGAGCCCACCCGAGGAAGCGGCGTCCCAGCGGTGTCGCGCGGGCGGCCGCGAGCATCGGATCGCCGGGACGCGGACGGGGGAAAGTGCGCAGGTTCTGTACGTGTGGGCGGTCGAGCCACCGGAAGGTGCCCACCCGGTAGCGCTCGCCCTGGGCCGCGACGACCTGCCGCACGAACGGGGTGAGCGGGCGGGGGCTCACCAGCAGTCGCTCGACCGGGGCGCCCCCGACCGCCTCGAGCTCCCGCCGCACGATGCTCCTCGCCGCCACGCCGGCCGCCGCCATCGCCACGACATAGGCGGTGCCGAGCGCGAGCGCGACGCGTGCCGGCCGCCCGCCGGCCGCCCGGAGCCCGCGCACGCCTCGCCGCCCGCTGCTCGCCGCCACCCCGAGGCCCAGGACCAACCAGAGCCACGGGTCCACGATGAACAGCGTGTCGCCGTAGTACCAGTCCCCCTGCAGCGGCATGAGCCAGCGGACGCCGTACGTGTTCAGGGTGTCGAGGATGGGATGGGTGAGCAGCGCGAGGGCCGCGAGCGCCAGCACCTCTCGCGGTACCACGCCGGACGGCAGCACCGCGCGGCCCATGCGGCGAACGAGCCGGTCGAAGCCGACGATCGCACCGGTGAGGACAAACGGCAGCACCAGCAGGGCGGGGATCCCGTGGGTCCAGCCCCGGCGAAAGGCGAGATCGGCCGCCGGACCGTCGAGATACGCGAGCACGTCGATGTCCGGCAGGTTGGCGCCGATGAGGAGCGTGGCGGTCCCGAGGGCGGTGCGCTGCCCGAGACCGCTCCGCGCCAGCGCGGCGCCGACCAGCGTATGGCAGACCGGGTCTATGCCAGCCTCGCGTCGAGCTCCACCGCAACGTTGCCCTTGAGCGCCTGCGACACCGGGCAACCTTCCTTCGCCTTCTCGGCCGCCGCCTTGAAGCCCGCCTCGTCGAGTCCCGGCACCTCGCCCCGCACCTCGAGGCGCATGCGGGTGATGCGGAACCCGTCGCCCACATGTTCGACGGTGCAGGCGGCGGTGGTGCTGATCCTGGTCGGTGGTGTCTTGGCCGCCTCGAGGCCGGCCGAGAGGGCCATGCTGATGCACGCGGCGTGCGCCGCGGCGATGAGCTCTTCGGGATTGGTGCCCTTCGCGCCCTCGAAGCGGGTGCTGAAGGAATAGTCGCCGCCGAACGCGCCGGAGCCCGCCGCAAAGTGACCGCGCCCGGTGCGCAGGCCGCCTTCCCAGACGGCGCTGGAGGTACTGGTAGTCAAGGAAATGTCTCCTCTGAAGTCGCGCGCTACCGCCCGAGCCGGTAGTTGAAGCCGACCACGAGGCGGAACGGGCTGGTGTCGTTGACGAACGTCCAGCGAAACTCGGCGAACGGCCTGAGCTGTTCGCTCGAGGCCCCCGGGTTGAGCCCGAAGAATAGGTTATACCCGGTCTTGGTCTCGCCGCCACCCGGGTGGGCGAAGGCGATCCCGCCGCCCGCAAACAGGCCGCCTCCCTTCCCGATGCGAATGGCCGCATCGCCGTTGGCCTGCCATCCGGTCTCGCCGTCGCGGGGAAAGAACAGGTCGCCGCTGGGCCGGAGCTCCAGGTTTTCACCCACGGGCACGACCACCTGCGCGCCGACGCTCCAGGCATGGTTCTCGAAGTCGCGCCCCACGCGCGGGCCGAGCGAGATCGGTCCGTGAATGAGTCCACCCCCACCGCCCCGCCGCTGGGCGGCGGCGGGAGACGGCGCGAGCAGAAGCGCCAGCAGAACGGCCACAGCGGTGCCGCGCCAGAGTGGCATCAGCTCCCCGAGTCGAAGTGGGTGTGAACGGGTAGGCGGAATGAAGAGTACCCGCGGACGCAGCTGCTTGGCTACGTCCGCGGGCCGGTGCAGGCCTCAGGATGTCGGCCGCGCGTTGCCGTCGGCGTCCACCAGGTGGAGCTCGCCCAGGTCGAGCGCCCGGATCGCGGGCTCGATCCGGGCGCGGTCGCCCACGATGACCCAGACGAGATGGTCCGGCAGCACGACGCGGCCGGCGGCGGCCGTCACCGAAGCAGCGGTCTGCGCCCGCACCTTGTCGGCATAGGTGTCGAAGTAGCGGTCGTCGAGCCCGAACGCCACGATATCGCCGATCGTGCCGGCGACCGCGCCGATGGTCTCCCACGTGCCCGGCAGCGTGAGCGTGAGCGACGCCTTGGCCCGCTCGAGCTCGGCCGGTTGCACCGGGCGGCCGCCCACGATGTCGCGCAGCTCCTTCTGCAGCTCGACGATGGACTCCCTGGTCTTGTCGGTCTGCACCGGAGCGAAGGCGATGAAGGGCGCTTGGCCCGCGGGCGTCGCGAATGAAGCTGCCCGCGCCATACGACCAGTGCTTGTCCTCCCGCAGGTTCATGTTGAGGCGCGAGCCGAAGTCGCTGCCGAGGATCGCCGTTCATGGTCTCGATGGCCGGTTCGTCCGGGTTGGCCTTGGGCGGAGCGGGGTTGCCCACCGTGAGCACCGACTGCTCCGATCCCGGCCGGTCGAGCAGGTAGACCTGCGGCTTCGCCACGGGCGTCACGGCCGCGATGTTCTTCTGCGGCACGTCGCCGGGACGCCAGCCGGCGAGCAGCCGCTCGAGCCGTGGCTTGATCTCCTGCATCGTGGTGGCGCCGACCACCACCAGCGTGGCGTGGTTGGGCTTGAACCAGGTCGCGATGGAACTTGACGAGGTCCTCGCGGGTGATCCTGGCGGTGGACGCCTCGGTGCCCGAGCCGGTCCACGGGTTGGCGTAGGCGTGCCCGTCGCCGTAGACGAGCGCGCGGAAAGACGCGGAGGGCCATGCCGACGGGGTCGGCCTTCTCGCGCTGGATCTGGACCAGCCGCTGCTTCTTGAGCCGCTCGAAGTCCGCCTTGGGAAAGGCGGGGTGCAGGATGACGTCGGCGTAGAGCGCCAGCGACGGGTCGAGCCGCTCGCGCAGGGTCTCGAGCGAGACGCTCGACACGTCGAGCCGCGAGGCGGCGCCCATCGTGGCGCCGAGCTCGGCAAGCTGGTCGCTGATCTGGAGCGCCGTGCGGGTCGCGGTGCCCTCGTCGAGCATGCTCATCGCGAGGCTGGCCGTTCCCGGCTGGGCGAACTGGTCGGAGGCGAACCCCGCGTCGACCAGCAGGTCGAACCGCACCAGCGGGATCGACCGGCGCTCGGCGAGGACGATCTTCAGGCCGTTGGAGAGGGTGTCCCGCACCAACGCGGGGAAGTCGGCTGCCGGCGGCGTGCCAGGAGCCGGGAGTGCTGACCGGTCCGCTCCCGAGGCCGCCACCGCGTATTCCGGAAAGGGCTGTACCTCGAGCGTGTACACGCCATCCGAGAGCCAGCGTACCGCCGCGGCCCGCACCTGCGCCGCGGTGGCGCCCGCGATCCGGCCCAGCTGCGTCCGGTAGAAGTCCGGCCGTCCCGCGAACACCTCGCCCTTGGCCAGCACGTCGGACTTGCCGCCGAATCCGCCGATCCGCTCGACGCCGCGAATGAAGCCGGCGCGCGTGAGCGTCTTGGCGCGCTGCAGCTCGACCGCCGTGGGCCCGGCGGCGAGCAGGCGGGCGAGCTCCTCGTCGATCGCCCGCTCGACCCTGGCCGGGTCGACGCCCGGGCGGACGCCGGCCTCGATCGTGAACAGCCCGCCGATCTCGCGCAGGTTGGCGGAGGCGTCCACGTCGGTGGCGATCTGCTCGTCGTACACCAGCCGCCGGAACAGCCGCGACGACTTGCCGGTGCTGAGCGCCGAGGCGGCGAGGCCCAGGTAGTCGCCGTCGGCCGAGCCCCACTCGGGGACGTTCCAGACCTTGTAGAGCCGGGCCTGCGGGACGCGGTCCTGCATGAGGCCGCGCTGGCTGCCGCTGCGCTTGGCCACCCAGGACTCCTGGCGGGTCACCGGCGGTCCCGACGGGATGTCGCCGAAGTAGCGCTCGACTTTCGCCTTCGCCGTGGCGACGTCGATGTCGCCGGCCACCACAAGCACGGCGTTGGCCGGGCCGTAGTAGGTCTGGAACCAGCCCTTCACGTCGTCGAGCTTGGCGGCGTCGAGATCCTCCATCGAGCCGATCACGGTCCACGAGTAGGGATGGTTGGCCGGATACAGCCGTGGCGTGAGAAAGTCCCACACCTTGCCGTACGGCTCGTTCTCGCCCTGGCGCTTCTCGTTCTGCACCACGCCGCGCTGCTCGTCGAGCTTGGCCTGGGTGATGGCGCCGAGCAGGTGCCCCATGCGGTCGGACTCGAGCCAGAGGGCGAGGTCGAGCGCAGACGTGGGCACGTTGGCGAAGTAGTTGGTGCGGTCCTCGTTGGTCGTGCCGTTCAGATCGGTCGCGCCGGCGCGCTCGAGCGGGTCCTGGAATTCCTTGTCGTAGTGCTCGCTCCCGTTGAACATCAGGTGCTCGAACAGGTGGGCGAACCCGGTGCGGCCCGGCCGCTCGTTCTTGGAGCCGACGTGATACCAGACATTGACCGTCACGATCGGCGCCTTGTGATCCTCGTGGACGAGGACCGTCAGGCCGTTCGGCAGGGTGAATCGCTCGTAGGGGATGTCGACGGACGACTGGGAGGCGAGCGGCGTGGCGAGCAGGGCGAGGAGCGCGAGGCTGGTCGGAACGGAGCGCACTGGGAGTCTCGGCGATGGTGGCGATGGGATGACAGGACGCCCTACCGACGTCCGGCGGCGCTCGAAAGTGTCACCGCTAGCCGGCCGCCGCCCCGCTCGGTGCCGGCCGGTTGAGCCGGAGCCAGTACCGGCCGAGCTCGCGCAGCGTCTCGGCGAGCTCGCGGAAGTCGATCGGCTTCACGATGCAGCTGTTGGCCCCGGCCTGGTAGCACTGGGCCAGCTCACGCGGCTCCGCGGCCGAGGACAGCATGACGATCGGCACCGTCGCGGTCCGCGGGCTGGCGCGCAAGGTCCGGAGCACCTCGATGCCGTCCAGGCGGGGCAGCCGGATCGCGAGCAGGACCACCGGCGGCAGGGGCGCGCCCAGCCGGTGCCGGAAGGCATTCCGGCCGAGCAGGTAGTCGAGTGCCTGCTCCCCGTCCCGGGCCACGCCGATGCGCTCGGCCGGGGTGAGGTCGCGAAGCGCGCGGAGCAGCAGCTCCGCCTCGAGCGGATCGGCCTCCACGAGCAGGACGTCGAGGTCGTCCGCCAGCATCAGGTGGCCGGGGCGCCGAGCGTGAGGTAGAACGAGGCCCCGCCGTCCGGGCCCGAGTCCGCCCAGACCCGTCCGCCGTGCTTCTGCGCCACCCGCTGTACCAGGGCGAGTCCGGCGCCGTTGCCCTCGAACTCATCGGGCCGGTGCAGCCGCTGGAAGACGCCGAACAGCTTGCCGGCGAAGGCCATCTTGAAGCCGACGCCGTTGTCCTGCACCGCGAGCCCCGCCTGGCCCTCGTGCTCGATGGGGCGGATCGTGATGACGGCGTGCTCGCGCGGGCGGGTGAACTTGAGCGCGTTCGAGAGCAGGCTCTGCAGCGCCGGCCGCACCAGCGACGCGTCGCACTCCACGGTCGGCAGCGGCTGCACGCGCCACTCCACCTGGCGTCCCTCCGCCTCGGATTGGAGCTGGCTCACCACGTCCTCGACCAGCGTCGTGAGCTCCACCGGCCGCCGGAGGACGTCGTGGCGCGTGATGCGCGCCAGGTGCACCAGGTCGTCGACCAGGCCGGACATCCGCCCGGCGCCGTCGCGGATCCGGCGCGCGTAGTGCTGCACGGCGGGGTCGATCGTGGCACCGGCGTCGTCGAGCAGCAGCTGGCTGAAGCCGCAGATGTGTCGGAGCGGATCGCGCAGATCGTGGGAGACGGCGTAGACCATCGTCTCGAGCTCGGCCGTCGCCGCGCGGAGCGCGGCGCTGCGCTCGGCCACCCGGCGCTCCAGCTCGCCCGCCTGGCGGGCGAGCTCCTCGCGGAGCCGTGCCTGCTGGATGGCGATCGCCAGCGGCGCCGCGATCTCCACGGCGATGTCGCGGTGCTCGGCCGTGAACGTCTGCGGGCCGGTGGACGCGAGGTTGATCTCGCCGATGGCCTCCGCGTCCACCATCAGCGGGACGCTCAGCACGCTCCGCATGCCTTCCTCCCGCAGCTCGCGGAGCATCGGCGAAGGCGATTCGGCCAGGGTCAGATCGTCGATCGCCCGCACGGTGCCGCGCCGCAGGACGTCGGTGTCCGACAGCCGGTCCATCGACAACGGGGCGGCCGGCAGCGCGCCGCCGGCCGCGAACCCCGCGATCATGTGGGCCTGGCCGCGGGGAAAATCGAACAGCAGCACGGTGCAGCGGTGGCACGGCACCATCCGCCGCATGCGCCCCAGCGCAGCGCGGCCGATCTCCGCCGGCGAGCGCGCCGCCAGGATGGCCTGGTCAAGGTCGTGCAGCACCGCGAGCCGCTCGGCCGAGCGGCGGAGCCGCTCCTCGGTCCGCTTGCGCTCGGTGATGTCGGTGACCATCCCGACCATTCCCACCGAGGCTCCATCGCGCCCGGTCACCGGGCTGGCCGAGACCAGCCCCCAGACCTCGGCGCCGTCCTGGCGGCGGAAGCGGAAGTCGTGGCTCTGGCCGCCCACCGCCGGGGCGGCCAGCGCCCGCTGGGCGCCGGCCCGGGCGGTGGCGTCGAGAAAGTCGTAGACCGGGCGCCCGATCAGGGCGCCGTTCTGGTAGCCCAGCAGCTCGGTCATTCGCTGATTGACGTAGGTGATGACGCCGCGGTTGTCCGAGACCCAGATCCCCTCCTGGGCGACGTCCACCAGCTGCTTGAAGCGCTGCTCGCTCTCCTGCAGCGCCTGGGTGCGGTCCTCGAGCCGGCTCTGCCGTGTCTCGAAGGCCGAGGCGTGCTCGAGCGAGGCGCCGACCAGACCGCCCAGCAGCCGGAGCGCCTTGGCGTCGCGGTCGCTGAACGCCGCGCGCTCCGTGGCCAGCACCTTGAGCACGCCCAGAATGCGCTGATCGTCCCGCAGCGGCACCGCGAGCAGCGAGCGGATGCCCTGCGAGCGGTAGGCGTCGTGGCCGATGCGGCGATCGGTGAGGACGTCGTCCGAGCGCTGCAGCTCGCCGGCCCGCACCGCCGCGCCCGACAGGCTGTCGGCCAGCTGGAGCCGCGGGCTCTCGACGCCGATCGCGAGCTGGGGCACCAGCTCCTCGCCCTTGAGCAGCTCGACCACCACTCCGCTGGCCCCGGTGAGCGCCCGGCACCGTTCGGCGATGACCCGCATGACGGTGGCCGAGTCGAGGCCGGCGGCCGCCACCGCCTGCTGCACTTCGATCACCGCCTGGAACAGCTCGGTGTCGAGCCGCATCTCGGTTTCCGCCAACTTGCGCTCGGTGATGTCGAACTCGGTGCCGAGATACCCGACCTGGCGTCCCGTCTCGTCGCGGATCGGCTCCCAGGCGCTGGCGCACCAGCGCACCTGCCCGGCGCGGGTGACCACCCGGTACTCCTGGTCGCGCAGGGCCCCGCCCTCCCCCAGGCGCGGCCATTCCGCCAGCAGCGCCGGACGGTCGTCGGGGTGGACGTACTGCAGGAACTCCTGGTCGCGGAGGTCTTCCGCCACGTAGCCGGTGAGACGCTCGAAGGCGGGGTTTACGAACGTGAGCTGCAGCTCCATGTCGTAGGTGAGCACGCCTTCCCGCATGCTCGCGGTCAGTGTCCGGAGCTGCCCGAGCGTGGTGGCCGCCGCCGTCTCCGAGCGTCGCCGCCGCCGCCGCTCGCGGACGGTCACGACGAGCATGACCAGGACGAGCGCCAGGCCGGCGCCGGCGAGAAGGGCGGGAGGGATGCGGGCGAAAAAGTCGGTGAGGGCAGGGACCACGGGAGCAATCCTTCGGACGGCAGCGGGTGGCGGCCGGACGGCAGCGGTCGGCGGCGCCCCGCGGGACGACCGGTCGATGTGCCCGAAGATACCCCCGTCAGGGGGATCGGTCGAGGAGCTCCCGGATCTTGGCGGTGAGCACGCCCGGGGTGAACGGCTTGGGGAGCAGCTCGATCCCCGCGGTCAGCTGCCCCTGCCGGAGGATGGCCTCCTCTGAGTATCCGCTCACATACAGGACCTGCATCGCCGGCCGGAGCGGCCGGGCCTGCTCGACCAGCTCATGGCCGCTCATTCTGGGCATCACTACGTCGGTGAGCAGCAAGTCGATCTGGCCGTCGTAGTTGCGCACCACGCCCAGGGCCTCGATCCCGTCGGCCGCCTCCAGGACCCGGTAGCCGTTGCGGCGCAGGATCTCGTGGGTCAGCTGGCGCACCAGTGCCTCGTCCTCGACCAGCAGGACGGTCTCGTCCCCCCGGGCGGGCGCCCGGGGGGGGTGCTCCGGGGCCGGATCGACTTCGGCAAGGTGGACGGGCAGGTAGATCGTGAACGTGCTGCCGGCACCCGGCACGCTGGTCGCGAAGACGTGGCCGCCGCTCTGGGCCACGATCCCGTACACGGTCGAGAGGCCCAGGCCGGTGCCGTGGCCCGGACCCTTGGTGGTGAAGAACGGCTCGAAAATCCGCTCCTGCACATCGCGGCTCATGCCGACGCCCGTGTCACGAACGGCGAGCGTCACGTAGCCGCCGGGCGGGAGCTGCGGCCAGCGGCCGGCGGCGCGGCCGCCGACCTCGGCGTTGGTCGTGGTGATGGTCAGGATGCCGCCGGATGGCATGGCATCACGGGCGTTGACCGCCAGGTTCATCAGCACCTGCTCGAGCTGGCCCGCGTCCGCCCGGGTGTTGCCCAGCCTAGGGGAAAGGTGAGTCCGGAGCTCGATGTCCTCGCCGATGACCCGGCGAAGCATGCGGTCGACGCTCTCGACGACGGTGTTGAGATCGATGATCCGGGGCTGCAGCAGCTGCCGCCGGCTGAAGGCCAGGAGCTGGTGGGTGAGCTCCGCGGCACGGCTGCCCGCCTGCCGGATCTGCTCGACATCCTCCCGGCTCACGTGGTCGGGCGGGAGGTCGTCGAGCACCATCTCGCTGTAGCTGAGGATGGCGCTGAGCAGGTTGTGGGTGCCCCAGACGGCGGTCAGGAAGCCGTCCTCGACGACACCGAGCAGGTTGTTGACGAAGCGGCGCTCGCCGCCGGCCCGGTCGAACTCCCGCGATTCCAGCTCGACGGTCCGGTAGCCGCTCCGGACGAAGCCGCGGAAGCAGTCGAGGCTTCGCGGGTCGTCGAGGTCGAACGTCGCGGAGAGTTGGGAGCCGAGCAGCTCGTCGGCGTCGCGGCAGCCGTACATCCGCACCATCGCCTCGTTGACCTCGACCAGGCGGGCGTGCCGGGTGCAGTGCGCGATCTGGTCGTCCTCGGGAGCGTCCAGGGGCAGCGGCGGCTCGACGGCCGCACGCCACACCCCTTCGGCCGTCCGCTCGATGAAGAATCGGTACTGCTCGCGGCTCTCCCGGAGCGCCTCGGCCGTCCCGGTGATCTCGGTGATGTCCTTGGACACGCCCAGCCGGGCCTCGCGGCCGGCGAAGCGGATCGGATGACTCGAGATTCGGACCAGCAGGAGGCTGCCGTCCTTGCGCACGTGCCGCCAGGGCGCCGCCCACACCTGGAGCTCGTCCGCCAGGCGCGGCGAGGCGTGGGCGAGCACGGCCCGGTCCTCCTCCGGCCGGATGTCCAGAATGCTCATCCCCCGGAATTCCTCGCGCGTGCAGCCGTAGTGGGCGACCGCGGCGGCGTTGACCTCGAGGAAGGCGAGGGTTTCGCTGTCGTAGACCCACATCGGCAGGGGGTTGTGCTCGAACAGCGCCCGGTACGCCTCGGCCGGCTGCTCGGGGGCCGGCTCGGGTGCGGGGGAGGGCCGGCTCACGCCGGGCGGCCCCCGCCATCGGGATCGCCGAGGGCCTGGCGCACGGTGCGGAGGAGACGGTCGAGTGAGAACGGCTTCTCGAGGAAGGCGGTGCCGGGCTCGATCAGCCGGAGCCGGGCGATGGAGCTGTCGCTCGTGCCGGAGATGTAGAGCACCTTGATCGCGGGCCGGTGGATGCTGAGCCGCGCGGCCACCTCCCGGCCGCCCAGCCGGGGCAGCATCATGTCGGCCACCAGCAGGTGAATGTGGCCTGCATGACGGTCCGCCAGCGCGATCGCGGACTCGGCGTCGTGCGCGGCCAGCACGGTGTAGCCGACCCGCTCGAGCACCCGGCGGGCCAGCTCGCGCACCTGCTCCTCGTCCTCGACCAGGAGGATCGTCTCCTCACCGCCTACCGCGTCCCGCCCGCCGGTGCCGGCGTCGATCGGCCCGCTGCCCTCGTGCCGCGGGAAGTAGATCGTGAACGTCGAGCCGAGACCCGGCTCGCTGGCCACGTCGATGTGCCCGCCGCTCTGCTTGATGATGCCGTAGACGCTGGCGAGGCCGAGGCCGGCGCCCTCGCTCGGCTGCTTGGTGCTGAAGAACGGCTCGAAGACGCGCTCGAGCGTCTCGGGATCCATGCCCCGGCCAAAGTCGCGGAGCTGCAGGATCACGTAGGTCCCGGGGCGCTGCACCGACAGCCGGGTGAGCCGCGGGCCGTCCAGCGGCTCCTGCCGCGTGCTCACCTCGAGTGTCCCGCCGTCGGGCATCGAGTCCCGCGCGTTGGTGGTGAGCTGCGTGATGACGTGTTCGATCTGGTTGGGGTCGGCGACGATCGCATCGAGGTGGCTGGCAGGAACCCAGGTCACCTGGATCCGCTGACCCACGAGCCGCCGCAGGTTGGAGAGACAGCCCGTCACGAGCTGGTTCAGGTCCAGCACCCGCGGCGCCAGCACCTGGCGGCGGCTGAAGGCGAGCAGCTGGCGAGTGAGGGTTGCCGCCCGGTCGGCGGAGCGTTGGATCTGCGCGAGATCCTCGTGGGCCAGGGTCGACAGGCCCGGCTCCTCCTTCAGCAGCGCCGCGTGCCCGATGATGCCGGTGAGCAGGTTGTTGAAGTCGTGCGCGATGCCGCCGGCCAGCTGGCCGATGGCCTGCGCCCGCTCCGCCCGGACCAGGCGCTGTTCGAGCTGCCGGCGATCGGTGACGTCGGTGGCCACGCCGACCAGCCCGAGGAAGGCGCCGTCGTCTCCGAACCGCGGCACGCTGACGTTGAGCAGCCACCGGAATTGCCCGTCGCGGCGCTGCAGGCGGAACTCCGCCTGGAACGGCGTCCGCTGCGCGAGGGCCGCCTGGATCTGGGCGAGCGCGGCCACGCGGTCCTCCGCGTGCAGCCGGTCGGTCCAGCCGTTCTCCAGCTCCGACGCTGTCGGCCGCCCGGTGAACTCGAGCCACCGGGCATTCACGTAGTCGCAGGCGCCATCGCTCCTCAGGGTCCAGACCATGGCGGGCAGGCTGGCCGAGTCGAGCGGAACCGGCTGATCCGCGTCCGTGGCCTCGGTCCGGCCGAGCCGGCGGTGGAGCTCGGCGGTCGCCAGGGCCGCCAGTTCCTCAAGCGCGGCGACGTCCGCCGCGGTCCAACGCCTGGGCTGCTGGTCGATGGCCGCGAGGGTGCCGAGCACCTGCCCGTCGGGGCCGAACAAGGGTACCCCGGCATAGGCGACCACGCCCAGCTCGGTGACGGCCCGGTTTCCGCGCAGGTGGTCGTGCTCGCGGGCGTCCTCGACTATCAGCGGAGCGCGCTGGCTCACGACGTACTGGCACAGCGAGTAGCTGAGGGGAGTCTGGCGGTCGGTCGCGACGGGCTCGGGCAGACCGTGCTGGCCAGCGAAGAACTGGCGGTCCTCCGTCACGAGGCACACCAACGCCCCCGAGCAGCGCAGGCTTCGGCTGACCACCCGGGTCAGCCGATCGAGCGCAGGCTGCGCGGGGGCGTCGAGCAGGCCGGTGCGACGCACCGCGGCAAGTCGATCGGCGTCGCCGAGCGAGGCCACGTGATCCTTCTCAGGGCCCAAGGGAAGGCTCCGACAGGCGCGGAATGGTGGGCTGGGGGTGTCACAATGTCGCCCTACAACTGGGCGACGGCAAGGCCGCCGCGGCTGGCGGGGCGTGCCCGGGCCCCCTACTCTTTGGCATGCCGTTTCTCGACACCCGACGCCAGCGGGCCGCGCTGCTGATTTTCGTGCTGGGCCTCGGGTTGGCCTATGCGCTCTGGCCGTTTACGACCGGCCTCATGGGCGCCCTGGTCCTGTACGTGCTGTTCGCGCCGGTGTACCGCGCGCTGGTCCGGCGCGGGCTGCGGCCGGGCCTGGCCGCGGGTGTCGTGGTTCTTGTCGCCCTGGTACTGGTGGTAGGGCCCGGGATCTCGTTCATCGGCCTGGTTGCCAACGAGGCGCAGGGCATGGCAGCCGGGGTGCTCCAGAGCCCGCTGCTCGCCCGCCTTCGCCAACTCCGGCTCGGCCCCTACGACATCGGCGCCCAGATCGAGGCACTGGGCTCCCAGGTCGTGTCGTGGGCCGGCAGCAGCGCGCTCAGGGTGGTCGGGACCGCGACGCGGCTCGGTATCGAGCTCACCATCTCGTTCTTCGGGCTGTTCTATCTGCTCGTCGCGCCCGAGGGAGCGTGGCCGGGGATCCGGCCCTTCATTCCGTTCTCGGCCGAGAACGCCGAGATCCTGCGCAAGCGATTCCGCGACGTCACGTTCTCCACCCTGGTCGGGACCGGGCTCACGGCCGCGGTCCAGGGGCTTCTGGTCGGCGTCGCCTTCTGGGCCACCGGGCTCTCGAACGCACTCTTCTGGGGCGTCGTCACGGTGATCGTGGCGATCCTGCCGGTCGTGGGCAGCGGCTTGATCTGGGGCCCCGGCGCCGCGGCGCTCGCGGCCGATGGGCACTACGGCCTGGCGATCGGACTCGCCGCCTGGGGCATTCTGGTGGTGGGCAACGTGGACAACGTGATCCGCCCATACGTCTTCCGGCGCTGGGCGCGGATCCATCCCTTCATCACCGTGATCGGCGCGTTCGCGGGCATCAACTGGTTCGGACTGCTGGGCCTGCTCATCGGACCGCTGGCCATCTCCTACTTCTTCGAGCTGATCCGGATGTACCGCGACGAGTACCTGCGGCGGGAGGACGACGTCGAGGTCTGAGGTCGAGGTCTGAAGCGGTGCTACCCCTGAGCAAGGGGCCCAGCTGCGCAAAACGCCAGGAGGCAGACCCGTGAGGATCTGCCTCCTGGCGTTTCGAGCCGGCAAGCCCGGTCAGTTGACCCGGGTCAGCTCCACCCGCCGGTTCTGGGCCCGCCCGGCGGCCGTCTTGTTCGACGCGACCGGCTGGCTGGGGCCGTAGCCCGCTGCCGTGAGCCGGTCGGCCGCCACGCCCTTCGAGATCAGGTACTGGCGCACCGCCTCGGCGCGCGCCGCCGACAGCCGCTTGTTGAGCGCCGCGGAGCCGGTGTTGTCGGTGTGGCCGCCGACCCGGACCTTGATATCGTCGTTCACCACCAGCGATGACGCCACCGCGTCGAGGATGACCTGCGACTCCGGCGTGAGCTCCGACTTGCCGGTCTGGAAGTTCACCCCTTCGAGGATCAGCGTCTTCTTGGCGGCCTCGAACAGCACCTGACAGCCGTCCTCGTCCACCTTGACGCCCGCCGGCGTGTTGGAGCACCGGTCCTTGTCGTCGTTGACGCCATCGCCGTCGGCGTCCTTGGGCAGCGAGCAGCCCTTCTCGTCCACCTTGTCGCCCGCCGGGGTGTCCTTGCACTGGTCGGCGTCGTCGAGCACGCCGTCGCCGTCGCCGTCCTTGGGCAGCGAGCAGCCCTTGGCGTCGACCTTGTCGCCGGCCGGCGTGTCGAGGCACTGGTCGACGTTGTCCAGCACGCCGTCGCCGTCGGCGTCCTTGGGCAGCGAGCAGCCCTTCTCGTCCACCTTGTCGCCTGCCGGAGTGTCCTTGCACTGGTCGGCGTCGTCGAGCACGCCGTCGCCGTCGCCGTCCTTGAGGGTGCAGCCCTTCGCGTCGACCTTGTCGCCTGCCGGCGTGTCCTTGCACTCGTCGATGTTGTCCGGCACGCCGTCGGCGTCCCGGTCACGCACCCCGCGCTGGCCGCCGAGCATGAAGCTCAGACCCGGCTGGATGCCCCAGTTGAGGTTGCTCGAGACGCCGTTGTCGGGCGACGGGACGTAGTCGATGTAGGTGTCGATGCGGATGGAGGTCACGTCGCCCAGGCCGAGCCGGACCCCCACGCTGCCGGTGGCGCCGGCATCCGAGAGGTCGTAGTCGCGCTTGTACATCGACTGGACGTAGCCGGCCCCGAAGACGAAGCCGAAGTGCTCGCCGACCAGCGCGTTCAGCGCCAGCTTGGCCCGCAGCGGAATGTAGGACACGTTGACATCGTCCCGGCCCTTGGCGGGCACCCAGGCGCCCTCCACCTCGATGGCCAGCTTGTCGGTGAAGAAGTAGCCGAGCCGGGCACCGGGGCCCGCCCGGCCCTGCGACATGACGAGCGAGCGATCGAAGTAACTCACCTGAGGAAACAGCCCGATCTCGAACGCGCCTCGCTGCTGCGCGGAGATCTCCGAGGCGACCGCGACGGTCGCCACCAGTGCCATGACAATCCTGCGCATCATTCCTCCTCGAACGGATGGAACGGGACGGGCTGTGGTCGTGCAGATTGAAACTCGGGTGCCTCAATATTGGCGACGTACCCCGATCGAGTGCAATGGGTCGGCGCGACGTCCGCGCGCTATCTTGGAGCATGTCTCTCCCCACAATCGCTCGCGCTCCGCTTCGTCCTTGCCGCCGCGACTCGGCGTCGTCGCGGACCCCGGCACCGACCTCCGCGTGCTCCGGACCGTGCCGTCCGGCGAGGCGTCGCCGACCACGACGGTCACCGTCACGTTCGACCGCCCGGTGGCCGGCTCGCTCGACCGCATCGTCGATCCGCGGGCCATCTTCTCGTCCGCCCGCCGTGGCCGGGACGGTCGACTGGCGCGATCCGGTCACCCTCCGCTTCCGGCCCGCCGCGCCGCTCGCCCCGAACGCCAGCTACACAGTCACCATCGACCAACGGCTTCGCCGCCATGGACGGCAGCCGCCTCCGCGAGCCCTACACCTTCACGTTCCGCGTCCGCGGGGCCACGGGTGCTCGCGGGATCGCCGGTCGGTCCCAACGGCGGCGCGCCCTACCTCACCCCTGACGCCCGGTTCGATCTGGTCGTGGACGCGCCGGTCGACCCGGCCGTGGTCGAGGCGGCGGTCTACGTCGAGTTCAGCCGGCTGTGCGCGCCGTCCCGGCGTGGTCCGCCTCGGGAGTGGAAGGCCAGCGCGCCATCACCGCGGACGACCGGTGGGACTTCCGCGAGGCCGGCGGCTGGGACCGCGATCGCTGCGGCCGATCCGCTGCGCCGCGTGGTGCGGCTGGCGCCGCGATCCCCGCTGCCGCACGGATGCGCCGGCGAGCTGGTCGTCCCCGCCTCCTTCGATGGCCGCGGTGGCGCCGACGCCGCTCCGCTGGGGGCTCGCCACCTACGGCGACTTCCGCCTCGCGCAGGCGAGCTGCGGGTGGGCGGCGGCGTCACGTTCTGCCCCACCGGCCCGCTGGTGGTGCGCTTCACGACGCCGGTGCGCGGCGCCGACGTGCTGCGCCACATCACTCTGCGCCCGGCGGTGCCGATCGACTGGGCGACACCACCGACGTCCGGGCCGAGTGGGCGCTGGACGCGACCCTCAAGCCGCGCACCACCTACGCCGTCGTCGCCGACCGCGCGCTCGAGGACGGGTTCGGCCAGCCGCTCCGCGGCAATCCGGTCGCGACGCTGCGCACGACCGGCTACGCGCCCGCCATCAACTACGCGCCGGCCGCGCGGTCGTGGAGCGGAAGGGCGCCGCGGACCTTCGCCCTGACGTTCGTCAACGTCGATACCCTCGAGGTCGTCACCGCGCCCGGTGCCCGACTCGCTCGAGGCCGCGTTCCTCGCCCGCAGCGAATGGAGCTGGGGCGAGCTCTGGCCCGCGCTCCTGCCCAAGGCGAAGCGCGCGCGCCTGGCGGTGACGAGCGCGCGGGATCGGGTTCAGGTCTATGGGGTCAAGCTGGCCGCGCCGGAGTACCGCCGGCCCGGCACGCCGACCCTGCTCGCGGTGCAGGTGACCAGCCGTCGGCTCGACAGCCTCAGCCGGCGCCAGCGCCCCATCGCCCTTCTCCAGGTGACCGACCTCGGCGTGCACGCGCGGGTGGGAAGCGAGGACGGCGTGGTCTGGGTGACCGGTGCGAGCGACGGGCGACCCCGGCGCGGGGCGGCGGTCGCGCTGCACGACGCGAAGGGCCGGATCATAGCGCGGGCGGTGACCGACAGCAGCGGCATCGCCCGGCTCACCGGCTACGGCGCCAACCCGGCGAGCACGGGCGGCGAGGAGGACGGCGAGGAGGAGTGGTCGAGCTTCCAGGGGTACGTGAGCGTCGTGCTCGGGACCGACCGGGCACTCCTCGGCATCAACGACTACGATCCCGACTTGAGCCCCTGGCGGTTCAACGTCAGCCAGGCCTGGGGCAGCGGGCGGCTTCCCGTCGCGGCGGCGGTCTTCACCGAGCGCGGCATCTATCGGCCGGGCGAGCCGCTCTTCGCCAAGGCGATCGTACGGACCGGCGCCCTCGGCGCCCTCGCGCGTCCGGCGCCCGGCGATTCGCTTCGCTGGCGCTTCGAAGCGCGGGCGGACGGCACCGGTCCGCCCGCCGCCCTGCGGGACACCACCGTGGCGCTCTCCGCCTTCGGCACCGCTGACCAGCGGTTTACGGTGCCCGGTGCCGCGCCGCTCGGCGACTACCGCGTCGTCGCCCAGCTTCGCCGGGGCGGGCGCTGGACCGAGGTCGCGGCGACTCGCTACCGCGTCGCCGAGTATCGGCCGCCTGAGTTTCTGGTCGACGTGACGGCCGATACCGGCGCCCGCTTCGCCGGCGATTCGGTCACCGCCGCGGTCGAGGCCCGATACCTGTTCGGCGCGCCGATGGGCCGTGCCGCCGTCCGCTGGACCCTGCGGCAGCAGAGCGCCTGGCCCTACGAGATCGAGATCCCCCGGACCGACGGCTTCCACGTCGGCGAGACCGGCTGGTGGTACGAGGAGTCGGGCGACGCGAACCAGCCGGTCCAGGTGGCGGCGAGCGGCGTCGACACGCTGGACGCCGCGGGCCACCTGCCGCTCCGGCTCAAGCTCGGCGAGACCGTGCGGGGCCGGCCCTCGCACGCCACCGTCGAGGCCACGGTGGTGGACGTGAACCGGCAGACCGTGTCCGCGGCGGCGACCCTCGTGGTGCATCCCGCGGACTTTTATCTCGCCGCGAGGCCCGCAGGCGAGAGCTACTTCTGGACTGCCGGCACCCCGGTGCGGGTCGGGGTCGTCGCCGTGCGGCCCGACGGCGTCCGGGTCCCGGGCGTGCACGTCACCGGCACGGTGGTGCGCCGCGAGTGGCACTCGGTCCGGCGTGACCGCGCGGGCTACGGTGAGCTGGTGGGCGAGTGGGTCTCGGACACGGTCGCACGGTGCACGCTCACGACGGCCGCCGACACCGTGCCGTGCGGCTTCACGCCGCCGGCGGGCGGCACGTTCATCGTCACCTTCCGCGCCACCGATCCCGCGGGACGGATGGTGTCCACCAGCTTCTACCGCTGGGCCACCGGCAAGGACTGGGTGCCGTGGAACGACGAGAGCCAGTTCAAGATGGACGTCGTTCCCGACCGCGCGCGCTACACGGTCGGCGACACCGCCACGATCCTGTTCGCCTCGCCGTTCACCAATGCCGAGGCCTGGATCACGGTCGAGCGCGAAGGGCTGCTGCAGCAGCGCCGGCTCACGATCCGGAGCGGCACTACCACGCTCAAGCTGCCGATCACCGAGGCGCTGGCCCCGAACGCCTTCGTCTCGATCGTGGTGGCGCGCGGCCGAAGTGCCGCGCCCGGCCCGCTCGACGACCCGGGCCGGCCGACCATCCGGGTGGGCTACGCCGAGCTGCGGGTGACGCCCGAGCGGAAACGGCTCACCGTCGACGTGAAGCCGGTCGCGGCCGAGTACCGCCCGGGCGACACCGCACGGGTGTCGCTGCAGGTGCGGGATGCCGCGGCACAGGGGCAGCGGAGCGAGGTGACGCTCTGGGCCGTGGACGAGGGCGTCCTGGCCCTCACGGGATATCGCACACCCGATCCCATCGACCTGATCTACCAGCCGCGCGGACTCGGCATGCGGCTCGCCAGCACGCTCACCACCGTCGCGCCGCAGGTGGCCGAGGGGGAGAAGGGCCGACGGGCCCCGGGCGGCGGCGGCGGCCGGGACGCCGCCGACATCCTCCGCTCCCGCTTCCAGACGACGGCCTTCTTCCTGGGCTCGGTCGTGACCGACGCGTCGGGCCGGGCGACCGCCGCGGCGCGGCTGCCCGACAACCTCACCACGTTCCGTCTCATGGCGGTGGCCGTGACCGCGGGCGATCGCTACGGCAGCGGGCAGTCCTCGCTGCTCGTCACCCGGCCGCTGGTGGCACGCCCGGCGCTGCCGCGATTCCTCCGCGACGGCGACCGGTTCGCCGCCGGCGTGGTGGTGAACCGGCGGGATGGCGCGGCCCGCGAGGCCAAGGTCGCGGCCAAGGCGACGGGCGCCGAGCTCAAGGGCAAGCGCACCCGGACCGCGCTGCTCGAGGCCGGCCGCGGCCGCGAGGTGCGGTTCGACTTCCGGGCGCGGCCGGGCGACAGCGTCTCGTTCCGGTTCGACGCGACGAGCGGCCCCGATGCCGATGCGGTGGCGCTGGCCCTGCCGCTCAAGCCGGCCTTCCATCCGCGGTCCTACACCGTGGCCGGCGTCCTCCACGACACCGCGTCGGCCGAGGTGGCGCTGCCGGCCGACATCGACCCGGCACGCTCCACGCTCGAGCTGAGCCTCGGCACGTCGCCGCTCGCGATGATCCGCGGGGCCAGGCGCTGGCTCCGCATCTATCCCTACTGGTGCTCCGAGCAGGTGGCGAGCGCGGCGGAGCCGCTGGTGGCGCTGCTGCAGGCGGGGCCGCTGCTCGGCGACTCGGCGCTCACGCGCGGCGTCCGCACCGAGCTGGCGCGAGCGGTGGCCACGCTGAGCCGCCGGCAACGGAGCGACGGAGGCATCGGGCTCTGGAACGCCAACGACTGGACCACGCCGTGGCTCACCGCCTACGCGGGCGGCGTGCTGCTTGACGCCCGCGAGGCCGGCCTCGCCGTGGACGACTCGGTGATCGCGCGGCTTGGCGCCTACCTGGCGCAGTCGCTGGCCCGGAACCAGCCCGTCGTCGGACCGGTGGCGCGCTGGTACGCCAACGGCCAGACACGCCTGAGCGACCGGGTCATGGCGGTCGATTATCTGAGCCGCGCGGGCGTCCGCGACCGGGCCGCGGAGAACGAGCTGCTTCGACTGGCCGCCCAGCTCGCCTGGGAGGATCGGGTGCGCCTGGCCCTCGTTCTCGCCCGCGGCGGCGATCGGGACGCGGCCCGCTCGCTGCTGGAGCCGGCCTGGCGCTCGGTGCGCGTCGAAGGCCGCACCGCGACGCTGCCGGCCGAGGCCAGGCGCCAGTTCTACTTCGACTCGCGCATCCGGCCGGTCGCCTACCTGCTCGGCGCGACGCTTGCCGTCGAGCCGGCCCATCCACTCGTGGGGCCGCTGGTGGAGACCCTCGTAGCCCAGGGGCGCGGGATCTCGTGGGTGTGGAACACCCAGGACTACGGCACGGCGATCGAGGCGCTGGTGGCGTTCGAGCGGCAGCGGCAGGCGGCGGGCGGGCGAGGCGTGCGGGTGAGCGCCGGCTCCCGGCTCGTCATCGCGCCGGCCGCGGTCGGCACGGCGCGGGATTCGAGCGTGAGCCTGCGCGATCTGGTCGAGCGCACCAAGGACGGCCCCCGGCTCCGGCTCCGGCTCGAGGCCGGCGACGGCGGTGCCTCGGCAGCACCGGTCTTCTACTACCTCACCGTGACCGCGGTGCCGAAGGGCGCGCCGGTGCGGCCGGACGAGCGCGGGATCGCGGTCGAGCGCTGGTACGAGCGGTTCGCCGACGGGAAGCCGGTCACCGAGGTCGCCGAGGGTGAGCTAGTCCGGGTGCGGCTCAAGGTGACGGTGCCGAGCGAGCGCCACTTCGTGGTGCTGGACGATGCGCTGCCCGCCGGCCTCGAGGCGGTCGACCTGAGCCTCCGCACCGCAGGCGGCCTCCCGGGACCGGGCGCCGCCGACAGCCCGGCCCGCGAGGGCGAGGGGGACGACGCCTCGCTCGCCTGGGCGTACGGGAGCTGGGACGCTGGATGGTGGTCGCCGTTCGACCACAAGGAGATGCGGGACGACAAGGTGGTCTACGTCGCCACGCAGCTCTGGCCGGGGAGTTACAGCGCCACGTACGTCGCGCGGGCCACCACGCCCGGCACGTTCGTCCGGCCGCCGGCGCACGCGGAGGAGATGTACAACCCGGCGGTGTTCGGCGAGAGCGACGGTGGGGTGTTCACGGTGACTGGGAAGGGGAAGTAAGGTGCGGATCCGTCGCGGGGTGACGGTGGGCGGGTTGGCGCTCGTCGTGTCGCTCGCCACGCTCTCCCGCTGGCTCACCCGCCCACTTCCCGCGGATCTGCTCCGCCCGCCCGCCACCGGTCTCGTCCTGCTCGACCGGGCCGGACTTCCGCTCCGGAGCACGCGTGCGGCCGACGGCAGCCTCCGCCGCTGGGTGCCGCTGGCCGAGGTGGATCCGGACCTGCTGGCGGCGTTTCTGGCGGTCGAAGATCGGCGGTTCTACCGCCATCCGGGCGTGGATGCGCGCGCCCTGGCGCGCGCGGCCCTCGCCGACGTGCGGGCGCGGCGCATCGTCGCCGGCGGCTCCACCATCACGATGCAGCTCGCGCGGCTTCTGCGACCGTCCCCCCGGACCTGGCGCGGGAAGGCGACGCAGATCGCGTGGGCGCTCCGGCTCGAGCGGCAGCTCTCCAAGCAGGCGATCCTGGAGCAGTACCTCAACCGCGTGCCCCTGGGGCAAGGTGCGGTCGGGGTGGAGGCCGGAGCGACCCTCTACTTCGGCGCGCACGCGACCGAGCTGAGCCTCGGACAGGCCGCGCTGCTGGCCGGTCTCGCGCGAGCCCCGTCGGGCGACAACCCGCTCGTGGCTCCGGGCCGCGCCCGTGGCCGCCGCGCCGCCGCGCTCGCCCGACTGGTGCGGGATGGGTTCGCCACGCCCGCGACCGCCGCGCGAGCCAGCGACGAGCCCGTCCTCGTCCGCGCCGCGACCGGGGCATTCCTCGCACCTCACTTCACGACGCTGGTGGCGCAGTGGCACGACGGACCGGCGGGTGGCCTGCCCGGCGCGGGGGCCGTGCGCACCTCGCTCGATCTTCCCCTCCAGCTCCAGCTCGAGGCCGAGGTGCGCCACACCGTCGAGTCCCTCGCGGATCGCGGGGCGAGTCAGGCCGCGGCCGTCGTGCTCGACAACGCTACCGGCGAGGTCCTCGCCTGGGTGGGCTCGCCCGATTTCTGGGCGGACACGGCGGGGCAGGTGGACATGGTCGTGTCCCCGCGCCAGCCGGGATCGGCGCTCAAGCCGTTCCTGTATGCGCTGGCGTTCGACCGCGGCTACACGCCCGCGTCGATCCTGCCCGACATCGCGCGCGTGTACCAGACGTCCACCGGTCCCTACCGGCCGCGGAACTACGACCGCCGTTTCCACGGCCCCGTGCGTGCGCGTGAGGCATTGGCCAGCTCGTACAATCTGCCCGCCGTGCACCTGGCCGACCGGCTCGGCACCGGCAGCGTGCTCCACCTGCTGCGCGAGGCAGGCTTCGCCTCGCTTCACCGCAGCGCCGAGTACTACGGGCTCGGCCTCGCGCTCGGCAACGGCGACGTGACGCTGCTCGAGCTCGCGAACGGCTATCGTGCGCTCGGGAGCGGCGGTGTCTGGCGGCCGTGGCGCTGGCGCGCGCCCGCCCCGGGCGAGAGCGCCGAGTCCGGGCACCGGATCACCAGCGGCCGGTCCGCGGCGCTCGTCCTGGACATCCTCGACGACCCGGTGGCGCGCATCCCTGGCTTCGGCGTCGAGACCCCGCTCGACTTCCCCTTTGCGGTGGCCGCGAAGACCGGCACGAGCCGCCACTTCACCGACAACTGGGCGGTGGGAGTGACGGGCGGGTTCACCGTGGCGGTCTGGGTCGGGAACTTCAACGGCCGGCCCATGGACGGGGTCAGTGGCGTGAGCGGGGCCGGGCCGCTGCTGCATCGCGCGGTGCTGGCCACCGCGGTCAGGTACGCGCCAGGGTCGCTGCCCGCACCGGAGGCCACGGGCGCGGTCGCGGCTCCCATCTGCCGGCTCTCCGGGCTCCGGGCCACGGCGCGCTGTCCGTCCGCTGTCGAGTGGTTCGCTCCCGGTACCGCGCCGACCGGCGCCTGCGACTGGCACGGCGCGCACGAGGTCCGGCTTCCGGCCGAGTTCGCCGAGTGGGCGCAGGAGCAGGGCACGTCGGTCCCGGTCTCGTCAATCGTTCGGACGTCGGGCGTCAGGGCGGGACTCGCGTCTGCCGCCGCCTCCGGTCCCGCCGGCTTCCGCATCCTGTCGCCACAGGAGGGCGACGTGTACCGGGTGCCCGCCGGGGTCGATGCGCGCTTCGCGACCGTGGCACTCCGGGCCGCCGGTGGCGCCGGCCACGGCGTCCGGTGGTACGTGGACGGGCGCCTCCAGCGCGCGGGCCGCTGGACGCTCGCGCCCGGCAGGCATCGGGTCCGCGCCGTCGACGGGACCGGCCGGAGCGTGGAAGTGGGCATCGAGGTGAACTGAAGCGGACCTCGAGAAGCTCGGGAACCTCTGCTGGAAACTGGGAGCAACCGCATGAGCATTCATCACCTCACCGCCATCGCGGGCGATCCGCAGCGGAACCTCGACTTCTACGCGGGCGTGCTGGGCCTCCGCCTGGTGAAACTGACCGTCAACTTCGACGACCCCGGCAGCTATCACCTCTACTTCGGCGACGAGACCGGCCGCCCAGGCTCGATCCTCACCTTCTTTCCGTGGCCCGACGGCCAGCGCGGCCGCCAGGGGACAGGTCAGGTGGGCGCCGTCTCCCTCGCGATTCCGCCCGCCTCGCTCGGCTGGTGGATCGAGCGGTTGCTGAGGCACGGGATCAGGTACGAAGGTCCGACGCGCCGCTTCGACGAGCAGGTACTCGCCTTTGCCGATCCCGACGGCCTCCTCCTCGAGCTGGTGGCGACGCCCCGGGTGGTGGCGGCGATCCGCGGCTGGTCCGAGGGGCCGGTCCCCGGCGAGCACGCGGTGCGCGGCATGCATGGCGCCACCATCTGGGAGGACGGCGACCGGGGCACCGCGGAATTCCTGACCGGCCTCATGGGGTTTCACCGCGTCGGCGAAGAGGGCAACCGCCTGCGGCTCGCGTCCGCCGCCACGGGAGCGGGCACGGTCGTCGACCTGCGCCGCGTTCCCGGGTTCTGGGCGGGCGCAGGCGGCGTTGGCACCGTCCACCACGTCGCCTTCCGGGCGGCGTCGGACGAGGCGCAGCTCGAGCATCGGGCACGGCTCGTCTCGGCCGGCGTGGATGTCACGCCGGTGGTGGACCGCCAGTACTTCCACTCGGTGTACTTCCGGGAGCCGGGCGGGGTGCTGTTCGAGATCGCCACCGACCCGCCGGGCTTCACGCTCGACGAGCCGGCGGCCGAGCTGGGGACGAGCCTCAAGCTGCCGCCGATGTACGAGCCCACGCGTGAGCGAATCGAGCGCACGCTGCCGCCGGTCCGCCTGCCGCACGCATCAAGTGTGAGCGCCGGGTCGGTCCACGTGGACCCGGGGAGGGTGCATGACCGCTTCCGATCTCGGATTCGCCCACCGGTTCGTCCCCGCCGAGCGGCCGGGGCTGCCGTCGCTCCTGCTGCTGCATGGCACCGGTGGGACGGAGGCCGATCTCCTCCCGCTGGGCGAACGCCTGCTCCCGGTGCCGCGCTCCTGAGCCCGCGCGGGCAGGTGCTGGAGAACGGCATGCCGAGGTTCTTCCGGCGGCTGGCGGAGGGAGTGTTCGACCTGGACGACCTCCGTCGCCGGACCGCCGATCTGGCCACGTTCGTGAACGCCTCCCGCGTCCAGTACGCGCTCGGGCCGACTCCGCCGGTGGCAGTCGGCTTCTCGAACGGGGCGAACATCGCGGCGGCGCTGCTGCTGCTCCATCCCGGCACGCTCGGCGGGGCGCTCCTGCTCCGACCGATGGTGCCGCTGGTGCCCGATCCGCTGCCCGCGCTTGCCGGTGTGCCGGTGCAGGTCAACGCCGGTACGGGTGACCCGATCGTGACGCCGGCGCAGAGCGAGGCGCTGGCGGAGCTGCTCCGACGGGCGGGGGCGGCGGTCACGATCGACTGGGTCCGCGGCAGCCACGGACTCGCGCCGCAGGACCTGGAGATCGGCGCACGATTTCTCGGGGGGTTGACCAGCAACGGCTTGTAAGGCAGAGTCATTCGTGCGGTGCGTAAGGATCGCGTCGCTCGGGAAGATCTGAACGCTCGTTCGGTCTTTCTTCTCTACCGCGTGCAACCGGCGCGTCGCATTGGTAGAAGCACACCCGCGCTGCGCGCGGATTCCGGGCGTCTGGCGCCGCCCCTCTCTCCCTCCGCCGGCCGGCGCCAGCTCGGCCGGCCCGCGTCCTGAGGACCTATGTGATGCTTTCCGCCGCCCTTGAACAGGAGCGCCTGCTCATCGCCGCACGCCTGCTGTCGGAAATCGAACGTCGCCACGGACTGCCTCACCCGATTCAACGCGAGCTTCACCCTGTCATCATGGAACGATTCCTGTGCGTCTACCTCCCCGAAGCCCGGGAAGGTGAGCCGGTGCCCCAGGCGCTCGAGTACGCCTTCGCCCCGGCGCTCGTCGACGCGTTGGACCTGCTCCGCGACGTCGTGAGCGAGTCGCCGGACGGCTGCGGTGCCGCCCTCTATGTCCACGACCTGGATACCGGCGTGACCGCCGATACCTCGGAGTCTCGCTGACTCTGCTGCCGCTTCGAGCAGCCCAAGGCGAGCGCGTGCCCACCGTGGCCGCGCTCGCCTTGTCGTTTGTGGTCGTGCTGGTGGGACCGGCACGGCTGGCCGCCCAGTCCGCCGAGTCCGAGCTGCCCGATCTGGCCACCCGTTTGGCGGCAATGACGGCGGTGACCGGCTACGAGCAGCGGATGGTGGACTCGCTGGTGGCGCTGTTGCCTGGAGCCGCGCGCGATCGCGCCGGCAACGCCGTCGTGGTGCTGGGTGCCGGCGCACGGCGCCGGCCGTGGCCTGCCCCGTGAGCGAGCCGGGCTTCGTCGTGGGCGGCATGCGGGATGACGGGTGGCTCACGCTCCGCCGGGCGCCGGGTCGGCCGGCACCAGGCATCGAGCGCCGGCTCGAGGGGCAGCGCGTCACCCTGTTCGGTCGCCGGGGCCCGGTGGCCGGAGTCGTGGCCGTGCCGTCCATTCACCTGACGCGGGGCCGGGATACGCCCACGCGGAGCCCGTTCACCGTCGACAGCGCCTACGTCGACGTGGGTGCAAGCACCCGGGCGGAGGCGAGGGCGGCAGGCGTGGACGTCCTCACGCCGCTGGCGCTCGCCAAGTGTCCCCAGCGGTACGGCACCGACCTGCTGGCCGCCCCGATGGCCGCGCGGCGCACGGCCTGCGCGGCACTGGCGCTCGCCGCCCGCCGCGCCATCGCGGAGCAGGGAATGGTCCCCCGGGGCGAGAGTGTGGTCGTCGCCTTCGTCGTCGAGCAGGAGCTGGGCGGACGCGGCCTCGCGACGGTGGCGCACACGCGCGGACCGTTCGCCGAGACGCTGGTGGTGGACGGAGGGCCGGGGGTCCCCGGAGAGATCACCCAAGCCGCCGACACGCTCGCCCGCCGGTGGCCCGCGCTCGACACCGTGATCCGCTGGTCGCTCGGTGCGCGCTATCACGCGACGCCGGTGGAGACGACGTCGCTCGCCGGCGCCGACACGCTCCGAAGCGCGCTCGGGCGCTGGATCGGAGGCGGGCGGTGAGCCCCTGGCGCACCGTTCTCGGCCCTGTCCCTCGTGAGGCAGTGGCCATTGCTTACGTCGCGGTCTCCGCCGTCGTTGCGTCCCTAGTGCCCATGACCTCCGCGTCCGCGCAGGAAGCGGCGCGCCTCCGGTCGGTGGAGGAAGTGCTCGCTCCGCTGGTGGAGAGCTACGGCGTTTCGGGCATGGAGCGGCCGGTGCGGGAGACGGTCCAACGCCTGCTTCCCCGGTGGGCCCGGACGGCCACCGACACCGCCGGCAACCTGTGGCTCACTATGGGGAAGGGTGAACCGACGGTGGTCTTCGTCGCCCACCTCGACGAGATCGGGTTCACCGTCACGGCCATCCGGGACGACGGCACCCTCGACGCGGTCGCAGCGGGGGGACTATTCCCGTGGCTCTGGGAGGGGCAGCCCGCGCTGGTGCACACCGGCGGACGCACGATCCCCGCGGTGTTCGCCCCGCCCGACTCGGCGGCGCCGCCGCCCGCGGCGGGAGCGGAGCCGCTGATCCGCGTCGACCCCGGCACCGGCACTCGCGCGGCCACCGAGGCCCTCGGCGTGCGCCCGGGTCACACGGTCACCAGCCCCAAACGCTACGTGCGGTTGCTCGGCGCGCGGGCGACCGGCCGTTCCTTCGATGACCGCGTCGGCTCGAGCGCCCTGGTGCTCGCCGCGCGCCGGCTCGACCCGGCCCGGCTCCGGCACACGGTCATCTTCGTCTGGAGCGTGCGCGAAGAGATCGGCCTGGAGGGCGCGCGGGCGGCGGCGGCCGCCCTCGGCCTCCGTCCGGCGCGGGTGCACGCGATCGATACGTTCGTCTCGGCGGACTCGCCGCTCGAGCGCCGGAACTTCGCGTGGGCTCCGCTCGGACGCGGACCCGTCGCACGCGCGCTCGACAACAGCGCGGTCACCCCGCCGGCCTACGTCGATTCCCTGGTCGCCCTCGCGGCCAGCCGCCGGATCCCGCTGCAGGTCGGCACCACCAACGGGGGCAACGACGGCTCGGCCTTCTCCGACTGGGGGGTGCCCGACGTGCCGATTGGTTGGCCGCTCAGGTACTCGCACTCACCGGCCGAGGTGGTGGACCTGCGCGACGTGGCGGGGCTGGCGGACGTGGTCGCGGCCATCGCGGAAGCGTGGTGAGCCTCGGGCGGGCGGTCGGGCGCTGCCGGAAACCTCCCTCGGGCCGGGTCCGTCGTCTCTCTGGGATGGACCGCCCGCCCTCGACCCTCTGCTCCGGAGACCGCCGTGCCGCTTCGCCTGTCCTGGCTTGCTCTCGGTGCGCTCGCTGCGCTGGCGACTCCATCGGCCGGCCGTATCCGGCGGGTCCCCGCCGAGTATCGCACCATCCAGGAGGCGATCGACAGCGCGGAGCCCGGTGACACGGTTCTGGTGGCGCCCGGGCGCTACGTGGAGAACATCCGGTTCGGCGGGAAGGGCATCGTGGTGGCCAGCGAATTCCTCCTGACGCGCGACCCGGTCGTCATTTCCCGCACCATCATCGACGGCAGCCGCCCGAAGCACCCCGACAGCGCCAGCGTCGTCATGATGGTCGAGCAGGAGGACACCACGGCCAAGCTCAGCGGCTTCACGCTCACGGGCGGCACCGGCACCGTGTGGACCGACGCGCGGCAGAAGGCACTGTACCGCGAGGGCGGCGGCGTGCTGTGCGAGCTGGGCTCGCCGGTGATCGAGCACAACATCATCGAGGACAACGAGGCGGTGCGGGTGGGCCCCGGCATCCTGAGCGCCGGCGGCGGTGGCATCCGCTGCGGCTACGCCGAGCCGATCATCCGGAACAACGTCATCCGCAACAACCGCGGCGAGTACGGCGCCGGCATCGTGCTCTACCACTCGGCCGGGACGGTGCGCAACAACATCGTCGCGGGAAACTCCGGTGGGGCGGGGCACGGCGGATCCGGACTCTGGGTCGTGGGCGCGCTCAGCTACCGCCTGCAGAACCTCATCGAGCAGAACACCATCGTGGGCAATGTGGCGTCGCTGCCCGATTCGACGCCCACGCAGCTTGGCGGCAAGGGCGGCGGCGTCATCGCGTTCGCGCCGATCCTGTTCCGGAACAACATCGTGTGGGGCAACCGGCAGGGCAGCGGCGGACAGCTCGAGCATTCGAAACGCCGGCCGCCCGATCTCCGCGCCAACCTGGTGCAGGACGGCGGCGAGCCCGGTGCCAGCCTCACCCGCGACCCGAAGTTCGCCGACACCGTGCAGTATTACCTGTCGCCGGACTCGCCGGCCGTGGACGCGGGCGACGCCGCTTCGCCACGGGATCCCGCGGCGGGGTCGCGGGCGCGTGCTCCGTCACTCGGTACGCGCCGGGCCGACCTGGGTGCCTACGGCGGCACCGGCAGCACGGCGCTGTTACCATGACCTTCACCGCAGGACGCACTCAGGGGACGCTCCCATGAACCTCCCGCTCGTGACCCCGCCTCTCGTCGCCGCGCTGGCGGCGCTTCTCGCGCCGGGCCACGCGCCCGTGGCGCCACCCACGATCGTCGAATACGTCATCCCGCGCCCGGGCAACTTTCCCCACGATCCCGCCGTGGCCGCCGACGGCAGCGTCTGGTACACCGACCAGCGCAACAGCTACATCGGCCAGCTCGATCCCGAGACCGGGAAGATCGTCGACTATCCCACTCCGACACCGGGCTCCGGGCCGCACGGCCTGGCCGTCGGCGCCCGACGGCAGCGTCTGGTACACCGGCCAGGGCGACGGGCTGATCGGCCGGGTGGATCCGCGGAACGGTAGCATCACCGAGTTCCGTTGCCCGGCAACGCGCGCAATCCGCATACGCCTATCTACCATCGAGATCAAGCGTCTGGTTCACCGACGCGAACAACAACAGCTACGGCAGCCTCGACCCGACGACCGGCAAGGCCACCGTCTACACGGCGCCGACGCCGAACTCGGTGCCGTACGGCATCGTGCCGGCCGGTGACGGGTCGATCTGGATCGCGCTGCTGGGCACCAACAAGCTGGGCCGCGTGGACGCGTCGACGGGTGCGATGCGCGAGTTCGTGCTGCCGGCGACCCGAGGCCCGGCCCCGGCGACTTCAGGTCGGGGGTGATGGCACGGTCTGGTACACCGACCACGGCCGCGGCTACCTGGGCGCGCTCGATCCCGCCACGGGCAAGGTGCGCGAGTGGGCCTCGCCGTCGCCGAACTCCGGCCCGTACGGCATCGCGATCGGGACCGACGGGCGGATCTGGTACTGCGAGTCGACGCAGCGGGCAGATGGTGGCATTCGACCCGAAGACGGAGAAGATGGAGTCCGTGCCGATTCCGACCGCCGGCGCCATCGTGCGCCACATGCAGACCGACAGCACCCGCGGCCGCGTGTGGCTGGCGCTGAGCGGGACAGGGCGGCTTGGCAAGATCGAGGTCGGCGTCCGCTGAGGACGCCATGCCTGTGAATGCACGCAGGATGACGTCGGGTGGGGCGCTGCTGCTCTCGGCGCTCGCCCTGCTGCACCCGGTGGCGGCCGTCGCCCAGCGCGAGCGGCCCGACCACCGGCTCCAGCGCGAGCTCGAGGCGCTGACGCGCGACTTCCACGGCGACGTCGGCATCTACGTCCGGCAACCTCGGCACCGGGGCCACCGCCAGCGTCCGTGCCGACGACACGTTTCCCACCGCCAGCATGATCAAGGTGCCGATCATGGTCGGCGTGTTCGACGCGATGGCCCAGGGGCGGTATCGCCGTGACCGACACCGCCCCCGAGCCGCGCGCCAGGGCCAAGTATCCCGAGGACGACATCTCGCGCCGGCCTGAGCGACACGGCCCGCATCACCGTGAGCCGCCTGCTCACGCTGAGCCTGACCTACAGCGACAACTCCGCCTCGCTCTGGCTCCAGCAGCTCGCCGGGACCGGCGACTCGATCAACGCCTGGCTCGACCGCGGCGGCTTTCCCGTCACCCGGGTCAACGCGCGCACGCCCCGCCGTGAGGCCGAGTACGACCGCTGGGGCTGGGGCCAGACTACGCCGCGGGAGATGGCGCGCCTGGTCACCCGAATCCGGGAGCGGAAGGTGGTGAGCCCTGCGGCGAGCGAAGAGATGTATCGCACCATGACCCGGAGCTTCTGGACGGGTGAGGCGCTGTCCCAGCTCCCGCCGACGGTGCAGGCCGCGTCGAAGCAGGGTGCCGTGGACCGGTCCCGGTCGGAGGTCGTCCTCGTGAACGGCCCGTCGGGCGACTACGTCTTCTGCCTCATCACCAAGAACCAGGCCGATGAGAGCTGGCGCCCCGACAACGAGGGCTACGTGCTCCTGCGCCGCGTGTCGGCCCTGCTCTGGCGGCACTTCGAGCCGCGCCACCCCTGGACGCCCGCCGCCGGAGCCGACGCCTTCAAGCCCTGACGCCGGCGTACCCGCTTTCCCGCCCTTGCGCGCACGCCTCAAATTGCATATTTATGCATTATGCACTCTTCGCGTGGCCCGCTGGCGCTCGCCTTTTCGGGCGGGCTCGACACCTCCTACTGCGTGCCCCGCCTCGCCGAGGACGGATGGGCGGTTCACACCGTCTATGTGGACACCGGCGGCTCCACCGCGGATGAGCGCGCCGCCGTCCGGCGCCAGGCCGACCGCCGTCGGCGCGGTCTCGCACCAGGAGATCGACGCCCGCGATCAGGTCTTCGACCGCTTCGTCCGCTTTCTGGTGCAGGGCAACGTGCTCCGGGGCGAGGTCTACCCGCTGAGCGTGGCGGCGGAGCGGACCCAGCAGGCGCTGTCGGTCGTCGGGGCCGCGCGCACGCTCGGGGCTCGCGCGGTGGCCCACGGCTCGACCGGCGCGGGCAACGACCAGGTCCGGTTCGACGTTGCGCTCCGCGTGCTCGCGCCCGATCTCGAGATCGTAACTCCCATCCGCGACCTCGGCATCAAGCGCGAGCAGGCGATCGCCTACCTCGAGCGGCTCGGCCTCCCGGTGCCGGCCAAGGCCGGCGCGTACTCGATCAACCGCGGGCTCTGGGGCACCACCTGGGGTGGCGGCTGGACCCACGACACCTGGGCCGGGCCGCCCGCCGAGCTGGTCGATCCGCCGGCCGGCGCCCCGCCGCCGCGGGAAGTCGTGCTCGCGTGGGAGCGCGGCCTGCCGGTCGCGCTCGACGGGACTCCGCTGGCCGGCGCGCCGCTCGTCGCGGCGCTGGGCGAGCTGTGCGAGGCCTACGGCATCGGCCGTGGGCATCCACGTCGGCGAGACCGCGCTCGGCATCAAGGGGCGAATCGGATTCGAGGCCGGCGCCGCACTGCTGCTCATCGGGGCGCACCGCGAGCTCGAGAAGCTCGTGCTCACCAAGTGGCAGGCGTTCTGGAAGGACCAGCTCGGCCGCTTCTACGGCGATCGCCTGCACGAGGGGCAGTACTTCGATCCCTCGCTCCGGGACATCGAGGCCCTCATCACCAGCTCGCAGGCGCGGGTCACGGGCGAGACCCGCGTGCGGCTCGCGCCCGGGCGGTTCCAGGTGGTCGGCACGCGGAGCCCGCACTCGATGATGGACACGTCCGTCGCCACCTACGGCGAGGAGAACCGCCTCTGGACCGGCGACGAGGCGCGTGCGTTCGCGCGCGTCGCGGCGGTACCATCGCTGCTCGCGGCCCGGGCAGCGGACGGGACGGCAGGGCGTCACGCTGGTCCAACGTCATCGTGAACCGCTAAGGAGTCCTATGGTCGTCACCAGCCGTGTCCGTCTCGACCGGATCAGCAGCTCCACCCGCAACGCCGCCCTCCCGCCGGAGGTGATCGTGGGCGACGAGATCGTGGCGGCCGAGGGGTACGTGATCGCGGTCCGGATTCTCGAGGACAAGTCGACCTACAACACCGTCGAGGACATCACCGGCCGGATGCTGTCCCTCCGCGCCGGCGACGTGCTCGCCGGTACCCTCGGCACGCGCCGGGCGCTCCGGGGGTACGCCGGCGTAGTGCCGACGCACATCGCGGTCGGCGACACGATCGAGGTCCTCAACCTCGGCGGGATCCTGGGCAAGTGCACGTCGGTGAACCCCGACATCGGCGCCCCGTTCAAGGCCGAGGTGCTCGGCGCCATCCTGGCGTTCCCCGAGCTGGGCGATCGGGTCGGCCGGCCGGCGCACATCCGCGACCGCGTCGGTGCCGCCCTCGGACGTGCTCGAGAGCCGGACGCCCGTCGTGTACGTGGCGGGCACCTGCATGAACGCCGGCAAGACCGTGGCGGCCACCGAGCTGGTGCGCGGGCTCGTGCGCGGCGGGCTCCGCGTGGGCGCGGCGAAGCTCACCGGCGTCTCGCTCATGCGGGACGCCCTCTCGATGCTCGACGCGGGCGCGGTCGCCGCGCTGACGTTCAACGATGTCGGCATCGCGAGCACCCACGCCGGCGTGACGGTCACCACCGCGAAGGGCATCTTCAACCGGCTCGCCGCCGCCAAGCCGGACGTGATCGTGGCCGAGCTGGGCGACGGGATCCTGGGCGAGTACGGCGTACAGGACATCCTGCGCGACGCGGAGCTGATGCGGGTCGGGGCCGCGTACGTCATGGCGGCTCCCGATCCCGTGGCCTGCTGGGGCGCCGCGGAGCTCATGCGGCGGGAATTCGACCTGCCGATCACGGCCATCACCGGCCCTGCCACCGACAACGAAGTGGGCCAGGTGTACATCACCGCCGAGCTCGGGCTGCCGGCGCACAACGCCCGGCGGGACGCGGCGGGGCTGCTGGCGGTGGTGCGCCAGGCCATCGCCGAGTGGGCCGCACGCGCGGAACCCGGTCGGCCGGGCGATGACCTCGATGCCCGCCGGCCGTCGGCCGGATCGGCGCTCACCGCCGCGGCGCGATGAAGGTCGCGGTCGTCGGCGCGGCCGGCTACGCCGGCGGCGAGCTGCTCCGGCTGCTGCTCCAGCACCCGGACGTCACCGAGTGCATGGCCACGAGCCGGAGCCAGGGCGGGAAGCCGATCGCCGACGCGCACCCGGCGCTGGCACCGGTCACCGACGCGCGCTTCTCGGGAGCCACGCCGGGCGAGGCCGCGCGAGGGCGCGACGTGGTGTTCCTGTGCCTCGAGCACGGCGAGTCTTCGCGGATCGCCGGTGAGGTGTTCGACGCCGGGCCCGGTCTGGTCGTCGACCTCGCGGCGGATTTCCGGGTCCGCGATCCCCGGCTGCACGAGCGGTTCTACGGGCCGCGCGCCGCGCCCGAGCTGGTGCACCGCTTCACCTACGGTCTGGCCGACGTCGTGGGCTGCCGGCTCCGCGGGGCCACCGCGATCGCGGCGCCGGGCTGCTTCGCGACGGCGGCACAGCTCGCGCTCTATCCGCTGGCCTGGGCCGGGCTCGACCTGACGCCGTCGCTCTTCGCGATCACCGGGTCGAGCGGCGCGGGCGTCCAGCCCCGGCCGACGACGCACCACCCGATGCGCGCGCACAACGTGTTCGCGTACTCGGTGCTCGGGCACCGCCACGAGGCCGAGGTGCTGCAGTCCTGGCGCGAGTGGGTCGGCCGGCCCGACGCTACGGCCCGGCTCATGACCCACTCCGGGCCGTTCGTGCGGGGCATCTATCTGACGCTGCATGCGTTCGTGCCCGCGGCGATGGCCATCCGCGGCGGCGAGCCCCGAGCCACCGCGGCGGCGGCTGGTTTCGCGAGGCCTACGAGGGGCGGCCGTTCGTCCGCGTGCTCGACGCGCCGCCCGAACTCACCCACGCCGTGGGCACCAACTACGCGCTGATCCACGCCGTCGAGAGCGAGAGCGGCGAGCGAGGTCCAGGTGACGGTTGCGATCGACAACCTGGTGAAGGGCGCCGGGGGCCAGGCGATCCAGGCGATGAACCTGGCACTCGGGCTCGACGAGCGCGCCGGCCTGACGGCCGCAGGGATCTATCCATGTTGAAAGCCACTCCTCTCGACGGCGCCAGTTCGCCCGTCACGCTGAGCGAAGCGAAGGGGCCGGGGCTCAAGCACCGGGCCCTGCTTCCCGTCTATGCCCCGATGCCCGTACGCCCGGTCCGCGGCCACGGCGCGTGGCTGGTGGACGAGGACGGGCTCGAGTGGCTCGACGCGTACGGCGGGCACGCGGTGGCGTCGACCGGCCACAGCCACCCCGACGTGGTGCGTGCCATCGCCGACCAGGCCGCCGAGCTGCTGTTCTATTCGACGGCGGTGCCGCTGCCGCAGCGCGAGGCACTGGCCGAGAAGCTCGCCGAGCTCTGCCCCGAGCCGCTCGGACGGGTGTTCTTCTGCAACTCGGGCGCCGAGGCCAATGAGAACGCCCTGCACCTGGCGCGCCGGTATACCGAGCGGCAGACGATCGTCACGGTGCGGGGCGGCTGGCACGGCCGCACCGCCGCGACCCTCGCCTGCACCGACGGCCCGCGCTACGAGCAGGCGGCCCGGCGCGCCGGCGTGCCGCTCTCGGAAGGTGCCGTTCGACGACGTCGCCGCGCTCGACGCGGCGATCGACGATACCGTGGCGGCGGTGCTGGTGGAGCCGGTGCAGGGCTTCGCCGGCGCGCGGGCCTGCTCCGTCGAGTTTCTCGCGGCGGCCCGACGACTCGCCGACGAGCGCGGTGCCGTGCTGCTGTTCGACGAGGTGCAGTGCGGCGTCGGACGCTGCGGCGCGTTCAGCGCGGCGGAGGCGTTCGGCGTGACGCCTGACGCGCTGACGTTCGCCAAGGGGCTGGCGGGCGGGCTCCCGATCGGCGCCGTCATCGCGAGCCCGCGGCTCACCGATGCGCTCGCCCTGGGCGACCTCGGCAGCACCTTCGGCGGCGGACCCGTGCCCTGCGCCGCCGCGCTGGCCAACATCGCCGTGATCGAGCGCGACGGGCTCATCGCCAACGCGGTCGCGATCGGCGATCACCTCGCGCGTGGCGCCGCAGGCGCTCGGCGTCCGGCGGGTGGCGGGCCGCGGCCTGCTCCTGGGGTTGCATCTCGACCGTCCGGCGGTCGAGGTCCAGCGGGCGCTGTTCGCCCGCCGGATCCTGACCGGTACGGCCACCGATCCGCAGGTGCTGCGGCTGCTGCCGCCGCTCTCTTTCTCCCGGCGCGAGGCCGATCTGCTCCTCGCCGCACTCGCGGAGGTGCTGGCGTGATCAAGCGCGACTTCCTGGCCCTGGAGGACTGGAGCCTGGACGAAGTGAACGGGCTGCTGCAGCTGGCCACGCGGGTGAAGCGCGGCGAGGTGACCGGCGGCCTCGAGCGGAAGGTGCTGGCGATGGTGTTCATGGACCCGAGCCTCCGGACCCGCACCAGCTTCGAGACGGCGATGTTCCTGCACGGCGGGCACGGGGTGGTGCTGGAGCCCGGCAAGGGCAGCTGGTCGCTGGAGACCGAGCCCGGTGCGGTCATGGACGGCGACACCGTCGAGCACATCATCGACGCCGCGCGGGTGCTGGGCCGGTACGCGGACGCGGTCGGCGTGCGGAGCTTCCCGCGGGGGAAGGACTGGGCGGTGGCACGCCAGGATGCCGTCCTGCGGAACTTCGCGAAGTACTGCGAGAAGTCGGTCATCAACTTCGAGATCGGCCCGCCGGCATCCCTGCCAGGCGCTGGCCGACGCGATGACGCTGCGCGAGAAGCTGCGGCGAGACGGAGGGCAAGCGGTTCGTGCTGACGTGGGCCTGGCACCCGAAGGCGTTGCCCACCGCGGTGCCCGCCAGCGCGGCGCTCGCGGCGGCGGCCGCTGGGGATGGAGATCGTGATCGCCCGGCCCGCCGGGCTACGAGCTCGATCCCGAGGACACGGCGCTCATCCGCCGGCTCGCGCAGCAGTCCGGCGGCGAGTTCGTCCACATCATCGACGACCCGGACGAGGCCCTCGTGGGCGCCGACGCGGTGTACGTGAAGTCGTGGGGGTCGGTGAAGCTGTTCGGCAATCCGGCCGAGGAGGCGGCGCAGCGCGCGGGACTTCGCGACTGGCGGCTCACGCCGGGCCGCCTCCGGTCCACCCGCGGCAGCAAGGGGATCGTGATGCACTGCCTGCCCGTGCGGCGCAACGTCGAAATCGACGACGCGGTGCTCGACGGCCCGAACTCGGTCGTGGTGGACCAGGCCGAGAACCGGCTGCACGCGCAGCGGGCACTGCTGCTGGAGCTGATCGGGACCTACCGATGACTATCGACACCACCAAGGGCATCGCCGGCCTGAAGGGAGCGCTGCGCTATGTGCGGGCCTACCGCGACCAGGTCTTCGTCGTGAAGCTGGGCGGCGACGTGGTCGGCGAGCCCGAGGTGCTCGACCAGGTGACGGCGCAGCTCGCGCTGCTCTCGTCGCTCAGCATCCGGCTCGTGGTGGTGCACGGCGGCGGACCGCAGGCCTCGGCGCTGAGCCGCCGGCTCGGCGAATGGAGCCGCGGATGGTCGCGGGCCGGCGCGTCACCGACGACGGCGCCCTCGAGGTGGCCAAGATGGTCTACGCCGGGCAGCTCAACGTCGACCTGCTCGCGGCGCTCCGGGAGCACCGGGTGCAGGCGGTCGGGCTGAGCGGGGTGGACGCCGACCTGATCACCGCGCACCGGCGCCCGCCGGTGCAGGTGGTCGACGACGCCGGCGTCACCGCCAAGGTGGACTACGGCCACGTCGGCGACATCGATCGGGTCGACCCGCGCGTGCTGCAGACGCTCA
The DNA here is from genome assembly GCA_963840215.1 of uncultured Gemmatimonadales bacterium. Classification (GTDB taxonomy): domain Bacteria; phylum Gemmatimonadota; class Gemmatimonadetes; order Gemmatimonadales; family GWC2-71-9; genus CAVVWJ01. Next base: position 76,442 of record CAWIYG010000004.1, read on the forward strand.
TGGAGGCGCGCTTCGTCCCCGTCGTCGCCAGCCTGGCCGGCGGCGAGGACGGCGAGGTCTTCAACGTCAACGCCGATACCGTCGCCGAATCGCTCGCGGTCGCGCTCCGGGCGCAGAAGCTGATCTTCCTGACCGGCGCCCCCGGCGTGCTGCGCGACCGCAACGACCCGTCCACGCTCGTCACCTTCGCCGATCCCGACGATCTCGCGGGCCTCATGGCCAGCGGGGTGCTGGCGGGCGGGATGCGCCCCAAGGTCGAGGCCTGCATCCGGGCGGCGACGGGCGGCGTGGAGCGCACCCACATCATCGACGGGCGGGCGCCCGACGCGCTCCTGCTCGAGGTCTTCACCGGCGCCGGGATGCGGCACCATGATCGTCGGCCGCAAGGAGAAGGCGACCTACCTGGGGGTGGATCTTGCCGGATGAGATCGACCTGCTGCGGCGCATGGTGGCGATCCCCTCGGTGAGCGGCGACGAGGAGGCGCTCGCCGCGGTTCGTCGAGGCCGACGGCGCGCGGCGTGGGGACTCGAGGCGACGCGCGATGACGCTCGCGGTCCGGGTCGAGGTGCGGGGCGGGGCGCCGGGGCCGACGCTCGCGCTGGTCTCGCATCTCGACGTCGTACCGCCGGGCAAGGGCTGGACCCGCGATCCCGTTCACGCCCGACGGTCGAGGGAGACCCGGCTCTACGGACGCGGCTCCGGGCGATGCCAAGGCTTCGGTGGCCGCGATGCTCACGGCGGCGATGGACGTGGCCGAGGCCGGCGGCCCCGCGGGCGGACGGCTGCTGGTGCTCCTGGGCTACGGCGAGGAGACCAAGCACACCACCATGGAGCGGCGCGGTCGAGGCGGCCGGGGAGATCGACGCGGCGGTCGTCGGGGAGCCGACCAACCTCGATTTCGCGGTGGCGCAGCGCGGGCTGATGATGGTGGACCTGGTCGCCGAGGGCGACCAGCGCCACGCCGGCTACGCGGCCGCGGACGGCGAGTTCCGGCAACGCGACCCTGGTGCTCGCCGCGCGACCTGCTCAAGCTCGACGGGCTCTTCGCCGACCGCTCGCACGCCGTGCTCGGGCACACCACCGCGACGCCGACCATGCTCGAGGCGGGCATGAGCCGGAACGTGACGCCGCCGGTGGCGCAAGGCGGTGCTCGACATCCGCAGCACCCCCGACTGGACCCACGACGAGGTGGCCGACGTGCTGCGGCAGCGCGCTCAGCGCGAACGTGGTCGTCACGTCCCAGCGACTGGTGCCCTGCGAGACGCCGGCGGGATCCCGGCTGCTGTCCGCCGCGCAGCGGGTGCGGCCGGAGGCGAGGACCTTCGGCAGCCCCACCTGCTCGGACTGGGTCTTCCTGCGGCACGCCGACGCGGTCAAGTGCGGGCCGGGGACCAGCCGGCGGTCGCACACGCCGGACGAGTACGTGGACCTGCCCGAGGTGACGGCGGCGCGGGCGTTCTACGGCGCGGTGGCGCTGGCGTATCTCGCTGGTGAACCAGGATGACGTCCTCCCGTCGGGTCGCTCCGGGGAGGACCGCAGATGCCGCGTAGGCCCGCGACCCTCTGGTCCGCCGGAGTCACGCCGGACGCCGCGATGTTCGCCTACACCGCCGGCGACGACCGGCAGTGGGACGCGCGGCTCCTCCGCTGGGACGTCCTGGGAAGTCTCGGCCATATCGAGACCCTCCGGGCCTCGCGCCTCCTCACCCCGCGCGAGCATGCCCGCCTCAGGCCGCGGCCTCCGCGCTGCCCTGGCGAGGTGGACGGCGGGCAGGCTCCGCGTCGGGCCGGCGCAGGAGGACGTGCACACCGCCGTCGAGGAATGGCTCACCCGCCGGCTTCCCGGCATCGGCGAGCGGCTGCACACCGGCCGCTCGCGCAACGACCAGGTCGCCGCCGATCTCAGGCTCTACCTCAAGGACCGGCTGCTCGCGCTGCACGCGGGCGCGCTCGATCTCGCGGATGCACTGCTCGCCTTCGCCGCCGGGCACCGGACGGTGCTCTGGCCCGGGCTACACGCACCAGCGCCGCGCCATGCCGTCGTCCGTGGGGCTCTGGGCCGGGGCCTTCGCCGAGGGTGTGCTGGATACCGTCGGAGGCGCTGGCCGGGCTCTGGCCGGCTGTCGACCGGTCACCGCTCGGCAGCGCGGCGGGGTACGGCGTCCCGCTGCCGCTCAAGCGCGAGGTCGCGGCGCGGGCGCTGGGCTTCGCGGGCCTGGACCGCAACGTGGCGACGGTGCAGGGCGGCCGCGGCAAGCTCGAGGCGGCCGCGCTCTTCTGGTGCACCCAGCTCGGACACGAACTCGCGCGGCTCTCGCAGGACGTGATCCTGTTCAGCGCCGAGGAGTACGGGTACCTGGTCCTGCCGGCCGAGCTGGCGACCGGGTCGAGCATCATGCCGCACAAGCGCAATCCCGATCTGTTCGAGCTCACTCGCGCCCGCACCGCGGCGCTCGAGGGCGACCTGATGAGCCTGCTCCAGATCAAGGGCAAGCTCGCCGGCGGGTACCAGCGCGACTTCCAGCTGCTGAAGGAGCCGCTGATGCGCGGGCTGGATCGCACGGCGGCGATGCTGGCGATCCTCGCGGACGCCCTCCCGCGGCTCGGCGTAAACAAGGCGCGCTGTGCCGCGGCGCTCGCGGGCGGAGCGCTGGCGACCGACGAGGTGATGCGGCGGGTGGAGCAGGGGCAGGCGTTTCGGACCGCCTATCGCGACGTCGCCGCGGCGCTCGGGGCCGGCGAGCAGTTCCCGTCGCCCTCAGCTTCCACGATCGTCGCCCGGCGCTCCTCCACCGGTGGCGTCGGGAATCTCGGCCTGGGCCTGAGCCGCGCTCGGATCCGCCGCGCCCGCGCCTGGGGCCGCCGGGAACGGCAGCGGTTCGATCGCGCGCTGCGGAAGCTTGCGGGTCCTCCGGCCGCACTGCCCGTGCGACGGCCCGGCCGTCATGACCGCCGACCGCCGCAAGCGCCACCTCAAGATCCTCGAGCTCATCAGCACGCGCGCCGTGCGGACGCAGGAGGAGCTGGCCGAGGCGCTGGTGGCGGAGGGGTGGGAGGTGACGCAGTCATCGGTGAGCCGGGACATCGCCGCGCTTCGGCTGATCAAGGTGAGCGGGGCCTACCGCCGGCCGGCGACGCTGGCGGCGCCCGCCGACCCCGACGAGCGGCGGATCTCCGAGGGCGTGCTGACCATGGACCCCGCCGGGGAGGCACTGGTGGTACTTCACACTCCGCCTGGTGAGGCCAACCGGGTGGCCGTCGCGCTCGACCGGCTGGCCTGGCCGGACGTGGTGGGCACCATCGCCGGAGACGACACGATCTTTCTGGCGGTGAAGGATGGGACCGCGCAGCGGCGGGTGATCGGCGAAGTGCGGAAGCTGACAACAGGGTGAGGTGGAGGCCGGAGGATGAACGCTGGACGATGCATTGCTGACGCGTAGGAGCGCACCCGCCGTGGCGGTGGTCCTCGCCGCGCTGGTTCTCGGCGCCTGCGACCGGACGACCGGCAACCTCACGGCTGTCCAGCGGCACCGCCTGACCGTCGAAGGTCTCGTGCGCCGGGCCGACGACCTGGTGTTCCGCTATTCCCACGACACCGGCCGGCGCAATGCCGGCTGGGAAGATCGCAAGGCGTCGATTCTCGTCACGCGGACGAGTGTCATCATCCACAAGAACGAGAAGCTCGGCCTCGAGATCAATTCGCGCACCAGACGCTTCGTCCAGGTGCAGCGGGATGGCAGCCGGATACGGATCAGCGCGGGTGGCGGCCAGTCGGCGGAAAGCTGGTCGTTCGTGCCGCCGGACGATCCGGCGGGGTGGGCGACCGACATTCGTGCGGTGATCCGGCAATCGAAGGGTGGCCAGAAGCCCTAGGACCGGCTCACTCGGCGGGAACGACAGAAGGGCCGCTCGAATGAGCGGCCCTTCTGGTGTCCGGCCGTGAATCCTCGCCCGCGGCTACGGCTTCACGTTGATCTTGGCGGACGTCGCGGTGCCCTCTCCCTCGGTCTCGTTGCCACTGGCCTTGGAGGTGGCGACGATCGCGACCCCGCCGGTCTTGCTGAAGCAGAGGTTGTTGTTCCAGACCGCGTTCGTCGGCGCCGGCGAGGCACCGGGCGCTGCCACCGTGGGGAGCGTGGTCGCCGAAGGCACCGTGATGCCCGGGGTGCTGGTCGCGCACACGAACCTGGCCGGCACATTCGGCCCGACCTGGAAGATGCCGGTCGGCGTGCCGTTGTTGTTGAACGAGCCCAAGCCGACCGTGATACCGCCGGCCGGCTCGTTGGCCGGCGCGGGCGTCTTCACGTTGATCGTCAGGCTGAAGCGCGTGTTGACCTTCACGTTCGTCGGCTGCTGGGTGACGGTCAGGGTCACGTTCGGCAGCGGCAGGAACTTGAATTCGTCGCCTTTGGCGCTGCTGGCCGAGCCGCCGATGGTGGACAAGCCCAGCACGGCTGCCTGCGCCGGAGTCGGCGCGAACAACCGGGCGGCGAACTGCGTCAGCCGGCCGAGCGGGCCCTGGTTGAGGGAGGCATTACACACTTCGGCCGCCCGCGCTCCCTCGTAGCCGATGACCCCCACGCCCGCCTGGTGTACCATCTCGCTCGTCGCGTCGGCGCGGCAGAGCGCCACCACCACGTACGGCGTGAAGGTCGTCGTGTTCGGGATGAGCTTCCAGTCGTAGCCGCCGACCACGGGATTGCCGTAGATCAGGACCGTGTTGCTCAGGGTGCTCGCCCAGGTGGCCGCCGCCTTCGGCAGCACGCCGGAGACGGGACCGTCGCCATCCTCCGCTACCACGGCGTCGTCGGTGGTGTTGGCCACGGTCCGGACGTCGAGCGTGCCGCCGTTGTCGAAGTCCTGCGCCGCGGCAAAGTCGAACTGCGGGGCAGTGGGCCAACCGACGAACTTGCTCGCGTCGGCGCCGGCGACGTCGAACATGCACTGAATGGTCTGCCGCAGCAGGGTCGTCCCGGCCGCGGTCGAGCTGCCGAAGCCGGCATGGGCCTTGTCGGCAGTGAGGGCGAGCAGCTCGAAGCCGGGCCCGCGGGCGTTGGTGTAGTTCTTGTTGTTCCCGAACGCCGTCTGGATCCGGTCGATGATCGCGCCGGCCGCCCGCTTGTCGGCCGTCGACGTGAAGTACGCGTTGGCGGCGTTCGAGAGGCTCGGGTTGCCCGTGAACACGCAGGCGAACGGGGACGCCGCCTGGCCGAACGACGGTCCCTCAACCTGCGGCGAGGTGGGGGGCGCTTGGTCGCATGCGGCCGCGAACACCGCTACCGAGAGGGTTGCAGCGAGGCCGACGATACCGCGGTTCATAACGCGCTCCTCAGGGAAACATGGGGTGTGAGAGCAAGCGAAGCGCACGAGCGCCCACTGTGCCGCGCTAGAGATAGCACCATTCGCTCGTCTTGTCGATAGGGGTGGGAGTCGATTTCACGCTCCCCACTCCCATTTTTTCACGGTAGGAGCCATTGTTTCACGGTGGCGCAAGTTGTTGCAGGGATGCAACCAAGCCGGGTCAGGAGGCGATCGGCGGCAAGCCGAGCAGCGATCGCCACCGCGGATCGGACTTCAGGTCGCGAAACCACCAGGTCTCGTCCTTCGCCATCGAGCTTCTAACCTGCGGGTTGGCGGCCACATACGTCGTGAGCAGCCGGAGCGCCTCGTCTTTGTCGCCGATGATCAGGCGCACCGCCGCCTCGAGCTGGGCGAGGTCGCGCGTGGGGTCGACCGAGGCGTCGGCCCGGGCGCGCTCCGCTACCCGCCGGGCACTGTCCATCAACCCGGCCCGGGCGAGGGCGCCTGCTACCAGCATCTGCCCCTGGTGCTGCGCGAACTCCCGAGAGCTCGCCGGCGAGAGCTTGAGATACTGGTCGAGCAGCTCCCACGCCTTGGGCACGTCCGGCGTCACACCCTTGAGGCTGAACATCCAGAGCTGGCACTCGGTGAAGCGGGGATAGTCGGGGAAGCGTCGGTACCCCTCCTCGCACCAGTGCGACGCCTCGGCGGCGTCCTCCAGGTCGAGCGAGCTGTTCACCAGCCGCCACAGGGTGACCCGAACGGTCGAGAGGTAGGGATCGGTCTCGTAGGCCTTGAGCGCCGCGAGCTTCGCCTCGGCCGTCTGCGACTGGTTCATCAGCAGATGGCTGAGCCAGGTCCAGGCCACGGCGGCGTTGGGGTTGCCGTTGACCGCGCCCCGAAGGTCCCGCTCGGCGTCGGCCACCAGCTTCGCCGCGCCGTTGGGGTCGGGCTCGAGGTTGATCAGGTAGCGCCAGTAGCGCAGCGTGCCGCGAAGCTCCAGTCCGTCCGGATCGTTGGGCTTGAGCTCGAGCGCATGGTCGGCGTGCTTGAGGCCCTCGCCGAGCCACTTGCCGTAGAGGGTCTTGTCGAGACCCTCGACCAGGTCGGTCTGGCGATAGTCCAGCCAGCCGCGCATCACCGGCGGCATGCTCCATCTCGGATCCTCTGCCTCAGCTTGCGCCAGCAGCGTGTCCGCCTGGAAGAGGCGCCGGCCCGCGGCCGCCGTGTCGCCCGCCGCCAGCAGCGGATCGACGTCCTTGGTGGTCTGCTCCGCTCGCTGGAGCAGCTCCCACGCCTTCGGGTTGCTGGTGGTCTGCCGGCTTTCCCGCAGGGTGATCTCGGGGCCCAGCTGCTGCCGCAGGAAGATCGACACTTCCTTGGCCAGGTCGTCCTGCAGGGCGAAGATTTCCTGGCGCGGGCGCTCCAGAACCTTGCTGCCGATCTCGTTGCCGGTCGCCGCGTTGATCATCGAGACGCTGACGCGCAGGCGGTTGTCGGCCTGCGCCACCGTTCCCTCCACGAGCGTGCCCACCTTCAGAGCCCGGCCGATGCTGTCCGGCGTGACCGCGGCCTTCTTGTAGGGCAGCACACCGTTTCGGGAGATGACCTGGAGCTGGGAGACCTGCCCCAGCTCTCGGATCAGCGCTTCGGTGAGGCCGTCGGCGAGATATCCCAGCGAGTCGGCGCCGCCGCGCTGATCGAAATACAGCACCGCGATGTGCTTGGGGTCGAAGCCCTCGGGCGCGTCGCCCCCGGCGCCGCCGCGTTGGGTGAACTTCCAGACCCCGAACCCGACGGCGGCCGCGGCCACCAGCCCTCCCGCGCCCACCAGGGACCAGAATTTCGCTCCACGCCCAGCGCCCGACGCCTCCGCCTCGACTTCCCCCGTCTTCCGCCGGGGCGTCGCGGCGGTCCGGGCCCCGCTCGACGCGCGCCGAGCCGCCGTCGAGGCCCGCCGCTGCGCCGTCCGCATCATGGCCGACTCCGCCTCGGCCTCGCTCAGCCGCTCGGCGAACTCCTTCATCGTCTGGAACCGGTCGGCCGGCGTCTTCTCGAGCGCCTGCATGACCGCGTCCTCGACCTCGTCGGGAATCGAGGAGCGCACCACCTGGAGGCTCGGCACCACCTCCATCGAGTGACGGGCCATGATCGCCATCGAGTTCGGTCCGGTGAACGGCGGCTGCCCGATCAGCAGCTCGTACAGGACACAGCCCAGGCTGTAGATGTCGCTCCGGGCATCGACGTGCTCGCTGCCCAGCGACTGTTCGGGACTCATGTAGTGCGGCGTCCCGATCGCCATGCCGGTCTGCGTCAGCTTTTCGCCGCCCGCCTGGCTCACGGCGCGGGCGATCCCGAAGTCGGCCACCAGCGCGTGGCCGCCCATGAGAAGGATGTTCTCGGGCTTGATGTCGCGATGGACGATCCCACGCTCGTGCGCGTACTGCAGCGCCTCGGCCGCCTCGCGCACGATCTGGAGCGCGTCGGGCAGCGGCAGCTGCTGCTCCTTGTTCAGTCGGTCCCGGAGCGATTCGCCCTCGATGAACGGCATGACGTAAAAGAGCAGCCCATCCATCTCGCCCGAATCGTACAGGCCGAGGATGTTCGGGTGCTGGAGGTTGGCCGCGACTCGGATTTCGCGCAGGAAGCGGTCGGCGCCAAGCGAGGCAGAGAGCTCCGGCCGGAGCACCTTGATCGCCACCGTGCGCTCGTGCTTGAGGTCCTTGGCACGGTAGACGGTGGCCATGCCGCCCTCGCCGATCTGGCGCTCGAGGTCGTACCGATCCCCCAGCGCAGAACGCAGTCGGTCGAGCAGATCGGTCACCGAGGGGCCTCGAGGCGGGGACAAGTCATGAAATTAAGCGGGGAGGCGCGCGCCAGGCCAGCGCCGCCGAGGTTCAGTGATGGGCACCGCGTTCCACCTGCCCGGCGCGCATCACACTGTCGACCTCCGCCAGCGCCTCGCGGGCTAACGGGTCACCGCGCGCGATTGCCGCCACCGCCTCCTGCCGCGCTTCCTTTAGGCGGCCAGTTGACGCGAGACATGCAATGATGCGGCGGTGAATCCAGCGTTTCTGGGGGGCTAGCAGGAGAGTCCGCCGGTAGAGCTCAACCGCCTCAGCGCACCGATCCAGGGCGGCGTAGTGGTTCGCGGCGTCCGCCAGCATGTCGGGATCGTCGGGAAACAGTGCGAGCGCGAGACCGAACTCCCGCTGGGCACCGGCCGGGTCCCTGGCCAGGTACAACCGCATGGCCTCCCACCAGTGCGGCCGGTAACTTTGCGGGGAATCGGCGAGCGCCTGGGCTTTGAACGTCCGGGTATCTCGCCAGACGGGGTGGCGCACCGCACTGCGGACGGCGGCAATCGCCAGCACCGTCACACCAGCGAACAGGAGGGCGTATCGTCGAGCGCTGGTCCACCTGGCGGCTCGCGCTGCCAGCCATGAGATCGCG
>CAWIYG010000005.1:0-457500 GCA_963840215.1 uncultured Gemmatimonadales bacterium
CCTATCTCCTACGCCAGTACGGACCTGCGTCGCTCGCGGAGCTCTGGCAAACAGGCTCCCGCCCCGACTCCCTTATTCACGGCATCAGCCTCGCTGTCCTTGAGCGCCGATGGAGACAGCAGTTACGTCCTGGCAGAGAGGTTCGTTCGACCACGCTAGCAGCCATCGAGTCAAACGGGTGTGGGTAGTCCGTTGCGGCCTAACAAGCGCATGCAGTTGACGGCGCGCCTTTTAAGGAACGTAGGTTTGTGCGCACGCAGGGGAGTCGCCGTAGCTGATGCGCGATCCGTTAGGCGCACGCCCCGCAACCCAATGTTGACTTGCTGCGTTCTGTAACGCATACATCGGGAGCTGACCTTATTCCGATCTCATTCCAACCGTTCTTGAGCAGGAGGGTCGTATGACGAAGCAGCTCCGCTGCCGTGATATCGGCATGAACTGCGACTTCGAAGCCCGCGGAAATACCGAGGAGGAGGTGCTGCGGCAGGCTTCGACTCACGCCCGCACCGCACATCAGATCACGGAAATGCCGCCAGAACTGGCGGCCAAGGTCAAGGCCGCCATTCGCACCGTCTAGCCGGCACCCCGGCGCCTAACCCGCGCATGCAGCCGACGGGCCGGAACTGTCCCGAGCTCCGCTCGGGCGCCTCGTCCCTTGAGGACGAGGCGGAACGGAGGATTGTGCAGGCGCCGGCGTGATCGCCCGCAGCTGATGCGCAAGTCGTTAGGCGGACGCGCGGCGCTCGCGCGCTGGCGGACCAGATAAAAGGCGATGCTCCGAGCTCTTTGCTTGTTTGCCTCGGTCGCTGCAGCGGGCGCCGGATCCCTACCCGGGCAGGATGCCGATTCTGCGGTAACGGCCGAGATGCACGCCTACACCGCCGCCTTTGGGCGCAACGACATCCCTGGCCTCGAGCGGTTCCTCGCCCCTGAGTACCGCTTCACAAGCTCGCGTGGGGTGGTCCTCACCCGGGCTGAGGAGCTGGCGGAATTGCGGGCCGGGACGTTTCGCACCGATTCGGCAGTGCTGAACGAGCTCCGAGTCTGGCGATACGGCGAGGCGGCGGTTGTCACTGCCACCGCACACCTAGCCGGCACTTGGCGAGGGCAGCGCTACGATGGGCGGTACCGGATCACGGCGGTGTGGGTCCGTCGGGAGCATCGCTGGAGTCTGGTGGCGGAACATGCCAGCCGGATCGTCGAATAGCCCGCGCCGGCCTGCGTGGGGGGCGCCGCCGAACCCCCGCATGGAGCCGACGGGCCGGAGGTCTCCCGGGCGCCGCTCGGGCGCAGCGTCCTGTGAGGACGCTGCGGAGCGTAGGTTAGTGCGGGCGTGGGCACGAGGCCCCGCAGCTCATGCGCAAGCCGTCAGGCGGACGCACAAAGATCGCGAGGCGATCCACGTCACCGTGGCGCGTGCTCTGGCTCGGGGGCACACTCCTTGGGTGCGCGGGCGGCTTTACGCAACCCATGCATCCGATCCCCGCCAGCGAAGGATTTGTGACGGGTGAGGATGACGTGCGCTTGTTCTATCGGACAGTGGGTACCCAGGGCGATACGCTCGTATTTCTACACGGGGGGCCAGGCGAGAACTTTCAAGGGGTCGGCCCCGACCTTGAGCCGCTGGCCCAGCGGCATGTGCTACTGTTCTATGATCAACGGGGAAGCGGGCGCTCCGAGGCACCGACAGATACGATGTTGCTCACGGCCGAGCGGCACGTAGCTGACCTTGACGCCGTCCGACGCCATTTCCAGCTCGACCGTATGACGCTCATTGGGCATTCGTGGGGCTGTGGGCTCGCAGCGCTCTACGCCGCAGCGCACGCGGACGTCGTGCATCGCCTGCTGCTAATTGCACCACTGCCGCCCGCTCGCACGCCCTTCTTTGCCGCACGGCTGGCCGCTGTGGCCAAGCGGGATAGTGCGCTTCGCGTGGCTCTGGGCTGGGAGGCCGACGATAAATTATCGGGAATGGACGCGAAAGCGCGCTGTCATCGGCGACGGCTATTTAGTGACCTGCGCTACTACGCTGACTCCGCAGCTATTCGGCGCAAACGAGGCGACTATTGCGCGGTGCCGCCGGGAGCGTACGCGGCGCAGCACCTCACTCAGCGACGCACCTTGGCATCGCTGGGAGATTGGGATTTCCGACCGCTGCTCGAGTCCATTGGTACTCCAAGCCTGATTATCGAAGGGGCACTCACCCCGTTGCCGCTCGATGCAGTCGAGATGTGGGCGGCCCGACTACCCGAAGCACGTTTGCTACTCGTCCCCCATGCAGGCCACGCATACCCGTTTGTCGAGCAACCAGGGCTGTTCTTTCCCGCGGTGGAGCGTTTCCTCAATGGGGAATGGCCAGCGGGTGCTGAGAAGGTACACCAGGCTTCTCCCAACGCGCCGCCTAACCCGCGCATGCAGCCGACGGGCCGGAGGGGCGCGGGGCGCCGTGCGGGCGGCGCCCTCCGTGAGTGCCGCCAAGGAAGCGTAGGTTTGTGCGGGCGCGGGCACGAGGGCCCGCAGCTGATGCGCCAGCGGTTAGGCAGCGAGAAGACCTGATGACGCACGCGGGGCCGTGACCGACAACGAGGCTGCCATCGCGGCAATTCGACAGGTGCACGACGCCTGGCTTGCTGCAGAGCTGCGTGGGGACGTCGAGGAGGTGCTCCGTCTCTGTACGCCTGATGTGCGGTGGCTCGTGCCCGGGCGCCCTGTCCTGGAAGGTCGCGAGGCTGCTCGGCAGCTGCTCCAGGCAGCACCTGTAGAATTGCTGGACATCCGCGCTGTCGACTTGCGCATAGAACTCAGTGGGGAGCTAGCCTCCAAGACTAGCCGGTACGAGACTCGCTACCGCGCGAGGGGGCAAGATGGAGTGGCGCGCGGTACGCACCTTTGGATCTTGCGCCGGGAGGAACTCAAGTCACGCGTTGCGCTGGTGACCTGGCAGGTTGAGGAGTAAGTCCGCGCGGCTCGCTGCCTAACCCGCAAATGCAGCCGACAGGCCGGGCCGGGCCGAGGTTCCGTGTGGGCGCGGCACTCCTGGGGGCCAATCAAAGGAAGCGTTGATTTGTGTGGGCGGTGAGATGATCGCCTGCAGCTGATTTGCAAGACGTTAGGCAACACCATTCTGCGTTTGTCTCGGTGCGAGCCGGTCAGGTGAGAGACACTGGAGCAATGGGAGACGCACACTGGGGCGCGCTGGCCCTTCTGGGTCTGGCCACCGTCGCGGCCGCGATCGCAGGCGCGAGTGCGTCGGTCCAATCCGCCGCCTTCTATCAGCAACTCTCCAAACCGTCTTGGGCTCCACCCGCCCAAGTATTTGGCCCGGTCTGGAGCGTGCTCTATGTCCTTATGGCGGTGGCCGCCTGGATGGTGGTCCGGGGATGGGGCTGGCCGCGTGCTCGGCCAGCCATAGCGCTGTACATTGTGCAACTGGCTTTCAATGGCCTGTGGACCTGGCTCTTCTTTCGGTGGCGCTTGGGTGGGCTTGCATTCGTGGAGATCCTGGTCCTCTGGACACTGCTGCTGCTCATCGTGACGACCTTCTTCCGCGTACGGCGCCTGGCTGGTGTCTTGATGCTGCCGTACCTTGCCTGGGTCACTTTTGCCGCCGCATTGACGTACGCGGTCTGGCGTCGGAACCCCGGACTACTGTAACACGTGATGACAGCCAGTGAATAGTCCAGGACATGGGTGACAGTTAAGTCCGAAGACATAGGTGACAGTGGTTAGTACCGCCGGCGGTACTGCCGGCCGAGCGCATCCTCGATGAGGAGGGTCCGCTCATGGCAGCGGCCCAATCGCAGCGGGCCGAAGTAGACGTCCCATTCACCGTCGTCGACCTCGACGAGTCCGACGTACGCCTCGCCCAGGGTCTGGCTCACATTGACCCACTGCTTGTGCCAGCGGATCCCACCATTGCGGCTGACGCGGCGGACCTCGTAATGGCCGGGATACTCCAGCGCGGGGAGGCGGGGAGGATAGGGCCGTGGGGACGGGGTGTAGAGCGAGGCCGGGGTCGCATCGCTGAGGGCCTCGTGGGGCCGGAGCGTGTTGTAGTCGTGGCGCCAGTGATCGAAGCCGCGTTGCTGCTGCGCCCGGGTGGGCCGGGGTGGGCGGGTGCACTCGCGCTTGAGGGTGAGGTGCATGCGCTCATGGCGCCCGTTCTGCTGCGGGGCGCCGGGCTCGATGAGATCGGGCAGGATGCCGAGGCGGATCCACCAGACGGCGAGCGCCGAGAGGCGGCCGAGGGCCTGGGTGGCGAAGGGCACGCCGTTATCGGAGCGGATCCACCGGGGCAAGCCATACGCGCGGAAGAGTCGTTCGAAAACGGGGCGCGCCTCGACCAGCGTGGTGCTGGCGAGGGCCTGACAGGCCAGGAGCATGCGGCTGTAGCCATCGGCGACCGTGAGCGGGAAGCAGTACTGCCCGTCGCCCAGCTTGAACTGGCCCTTGTAGTCGGTGGTCCACACCGCATTGGGTGCGTCCATCGGGGCGACGGGCGGTCCCGCCGATCCGGGGCGGCGCACGCGTCGGCGAGCGGTGACCAGCCCCAAGTGCTGGAAGCAGCGGGCGACCGTGGAGCGCACCGGCCAGGGTGCCTCGGGCCAGCGCTGCCCCACGAGGCGAAGCAGCTTCCGGGGGCCCCAGTAGGGATGGCGCTGGTGCGCCTCGAGCAGCCGCTGGAGCAGCACCGGCTCGAGCGCCGCCGGCGAACGGTGCGGCCGCCGCGACTGATCGGCCAGGCCGGCGGCGCCCAGGGCCTCGTAGCGGGCGAGGAACTTGTAGCCCGTCTTCCGGCTGATGCCGTAGGTGGCACAGAGCTCGGTGACGGGCACGACCCGACGCAGGGCGTCGTGAACGAATTGCTGGCGGAGCTCCACGGTGATGACCTCCTGCCACGGCATCGAACCCTCCTTGAGGAGCCCGAAACCTGGCGCTAGTGTCACCTATGTCCTGCGACTTAACTGTTACCCCTGTATTTAGACTGGACCTAGCATGCTGCCTAACCCGCGCATGCAGCCGACGGGCCGGAGGTGTTTTTAGCTCCGCTCGGGCGCAGCGTCCCTTCAGGACGTTGCGGAACGAAGGTTTGCGCGGGCACCGGCATGAGGGCCCGCAGCTGATGCGCATCTCGGTAGGCGGCTAACGCGCACAAGAGGAAGGATGTTGAGTCTTAAAGCAGTCAATCGCGTCCTGGGCAACTGTTCGGAGTTTTATGAGGAGCAGACCAGGCGGCTCCTCGATCTCGGCGTGGATACTCGGAGCCGTGCGGTCAGTCATGTGGCCTATCGGACTGAGACGCTGCCTGAGTATCTCGACATCCGCCGGCAACTTGAGCCCTGGTGCTCAGCCAATGTAGAAAACGTCTGGGGCGGTCGACCAATCTCCAAGCTGCTTTTGCAAACGCCGTTGGACCTTGCTTCCAATAGTTTCACCCGCTTGATCGAACTGATTCCACCGCCCCATCCGGACGTATATCAGCGCGTTTACAAGCTGGGGCTGGAACACCTCGGGATTGTTCTCGGCGAGATCTTCGCGGAGTTTGGGAAGGCCTATGCCCATGTCTTGACGGGCCAGCAAGACCAAGGCCCGTTCAATCGGCCTTATTTCATTACCTTCTCCGATCACACGGCTGTGAAGTTCTATCAGCGCTCACTTCAAGACGTGTGCATCCTCGAAGGAAGGCGGTTTGATGGGTTCTATCACGTCATCGAGTAGGCACATCCAGAGTGTCCCCCGCCGCCTAACCAGCGCATGCAGCCGACAAGCGCTTCCGAGCCACGCTCCGGTGATCGCCACCTGCCGATGGCGGGCGGTGGAACATAAGGTTGATGCATGAGCGAGCGAGTCGCTTGCAGCTGATGCGCAGGTCGTTAGGCGGCGTCGCACGGTGGCGTGATAGCCTGTCGACACTCTTGGGTGCAGACCTTCCAAGAACCGGAGCATCCATGCCAAGTAACCGGGAAGTGGTTCGCACGGACAGAGCGCCGAAGTCCGTGGGACCGTACTCTCAGGGGATCCGCGCCGGCGGGTTCATCTTCTGTTCAGGCCAGGGCGCGTTCCACCCACCCACCGGCGAGCTCGTCGCCGGCGGGATTAAGGAGCAGACCCGTCAAACTCTGCGCAATCTCAGGGCGGTACTTCAGGAAGCCGGGAGCGACCTGGATCGCGTAGTGAAGGTCACGGTGTTCCTGGCCGATTGGAAGGACTTCCGCGAAATGAACGAGGTGTTTGCGGAGTTCTTTGGCGTAGAAGAGCCGCCGGCTCGATCTACCGCCCAGGGTGAGCGCTGGCCAGAGGGGTCCCTAGTGGCGATCGAGGCAATCGCGCTCGCGGATTAGACTTGAGTAGCGGTCTCTGGCTCTGGGGACCACGACGCCGCCTAACCCGCGCATGCAGCGGACAGGCCGGGGCGGGCCGGAACTCTGCGCGGGCGTTGGCCACGCCGAGGCCAAACAGTGGAAGCGTAAAATTGTGCGGGCGATAGGACGAGGGCCTGCAGCTGATGCGCCAGTCGTTAGGCGCGCAGCACGGGCGTTTGCGGAGGTGCGAAGCCGCCTGGGGTACATGTCCCGCATGAATGCCAGCATGACGATGGCCATCACGGCCCCCATCACCAGGGTTATATAGGCGCGGGTCTCGCTGAAGAACACGTGGTCCAGAGCATACGTGTTGAGGTACATGAGCCCGAACATGACCACGGTTGCCGTCGCGATCATGAGGCCGAGTTTCCGGTATTGGTTCGACATTGCCCGTCTCCGGTCGATACCTCGGTGAGCCTCTCTGCCAGGGGGGCGGGAACTCTCAAGGTAGTCCGCCCGTCCACGGCCGCCTGACGGGGGACGCAGATCACATCGCCCAAGGCGTCGGGCCGTGCATCTTCGTTTTGCCCGGCTGCGGGCCGACCCGGCGTTGCCATGCGGCGGCCCTCCGAGCGCCGAGTTACTCCACTCGTATCGAGACCGCCTCGCCAATGTCCATCCGCGCCGCCGGAACAACCCACCAATACGTCTTCGGTCTAGCCGGCGTGGCGCTGACCGTCTTCGTACTCCATGCCGCCCGGCCCGTCATCCTCCCGGTGGCGCTGGCCCTCCTGGTGGCATTCGTCCTGACGCCGATCGTGACTCTGGCCCAGCGTGCGGGCTTGGGGCGAGTGCCCGCCGTCCTGGTGACGCTGGTGCTCTCGGGGGCGGCCGCGGCCGGCATCGGCCTGATGGTGGGCACGCAGCTGAGCGCCCTGGTGAGCGATCTGCCCAACCACCAACAGGAGATCCAGGCGAAGATCGACCGTATCCGAGGCTCGGGGGGCGCCGTGTCCCGTCTGGCCGACATGGTCCACGAAATCTCGCAGGGTCAGCCCGACCAGCCGCCCGGCGAAGCCACCGGCGAGCCGCCCGCCATCGCCCGGGTGGAGGAAGGCTCTTCGCTGGGCCGCGCCCTGGAGCCGGTGCTGCTCGTGCTGGAGCCCATCGCCACGGCGAGCCTGGTGCTGGTCTTGATGGTGTTCGTCCTGATCGGCCGAGAAGATCTTCGCAGCCGGCTGATGGCGACCCTCGGCCGGGGACGACTGATCGCCACGGTGCGGATCCTGGACGAGTCCTCACGGCGGATCGGGCGGTACCTGCTCCTGCAGTTGCTCATGAACGCCGCGATGGGCACGCTGTTCGCCATTGGTCTCGCGTTGATGGGGGTACCCTACGCACCACTCTGGGGGGTCCTCACCACCACCCTGAGGTTCATTCCATACGTCGGCTCGTGGATCTCGCTGCTGCTGCCCCTGACCATCAGCTTTGCCACCGCGCCCGATTGGCACCAGCCCCTCATGGTTCTCGGCTACTTCGCGGCGCTCGACCTGGTCGCCGCGAACGTCGTCGAGCCGCTGCTATTCGGCCACCATACGGGCGTCTCGCCTCTCGCTCTCCTCGTCGCGGCGGCATTCTGGGCCTGGGTGTGGGGACCCGTCGGGCTCCTGGTCTCGACTCCGCTCACGGTCTGTCTCGTGGTCCTGGGCCAGCACGTCCCCAGCCTTCAGCGGCTGGCGTTCCTCCTGGGCGACCAGCCAGCGCTACCCCCTCGGTTGGACTTCTACCAGCGGGTGCTCATGGAAGGATCGGAAGCGGGCGCGCCGGTGGTCATGGCGGCCGCCGGGACCGAGGGCGCGATCCACGCGTTTGACGAGGTGCTGATCCCCGCTCTCGCCGCGACTCGCGCCGATCGCACCGCTGGGGTGCTGACCGCCGCGGAAGAGGAAAAGCTCAGCCAGGCGGTCGCGGACGCCATCGGCCCGGCGCTCGCCGCCGACACGACGACCACGCCGCCGAGCGGAGACCTGGTCATCCTCGGCTCGCCCGCCCATCACCCATCGGAGGAGTTGCCGCTGCGGATGATGGCCGCGATCCTGAAGCGCGAGGGTAACCGTGTCGAGGTCCTCACCACGCGCTTGTTACCGGCCGACGTCGTCAACCGAGTTGCGGAGGTCGGGGCGTCGGCGGTCGTGATCTCCATCCTGCCGCCCGGCGGGCTGCCGCAGGCAGCGTACCTGTGTCACCTGCTCCGCGAGCGCTATCCCGACCTGGTGATCGTCACGGCCAGATGGGGCGGCAAGGCCAAGTACGACAAGCTGCTGGTCCACTTCCGCCGGGTGGGAGCCAGCTATCTCACGACCTCCCTGGCCCAGACCTGCGCCCAGGTGCGCGCGACCGCCGCCACACCGTCGACGGGAGGCGTGCTCCAGAGCGTCGGCGGAGCTGCCGGGGGGAATCCGCTCGCGGCGGTTTCGCCGCTGCTGGACAGCCGATGAGGCGCGGCATGCGCGTTTCCCACTTCGAACGGCGCCCCTGATGCCGGCTCGTTCCGAGCCCGGACACGAGGCGCTCGCCGACCCCGGTCGGCTCGCGGCCCTGCAGCGCGCGGGCCTCCTCGACACCGTCCCGGAAGAGGCCTTCGACCGATTCACCCGGCTGGCCGTCCGGGTCCTCGGCGTGCCCACGGCGCTGGTGTCCCTAGTGGACGACCGCCGCCAATTCTTCAAGAGTTGCGTGGGTCTGCCCCAACCGTATGCCACGACCCGCGAGACGCCCCTCTCGCACTCATTTTGTCAGTACACCGGTCGTGCGCCGCAGCCCGCTGATCATCCGGGACGCGCGTACACATCCGCTGGTCTCCGGAAACGGGGCCATCGCGGACCTGGGTGTCATCGCGTATGCCGGCATGCCGCTCACCACCCGGGACGGCCATGTGCTCGGGAGTTTCTGCGCGATCGACACCGAGCCACGAGACTGGTCCGAGGCCGACCTGGCGACGCTCCGGGACCTGGCGGACGGCGTGGTGACCGAGATCGAGCTTCGTAACGCCAACACCGAGGCTGTCCGGCTGCTGGCCACCGTCGAGCGGGAGCGCGCCGACATGGCCGTGCTACTCGACTCCACCGCCGAGGGGATCTACGGCATCGATGCACAGGGCGGCTGCACGTTTCTCAACGCCTGTGCGGGGCGCCTGCTCGGGTACGAGGCGGCGGAGGTGCTGGGACGCACCATGCACGCGCTGATTCACCATACCCGAGCGGACGGCTCCAGCTACCCGGAGGAGGAGTGCCCCATCGCCCAGGCGGTGTCCCGCGGCGAGGGAGTCCGGCTCTTCAAGGAGATGCTCTGGCGACGTGACGGCTCGTCGTTCCTCGCCGAATACTCGGCCCAACCGGTGGTTCGGGAGGGCTCGGTCACGGGCGCCGTGGTCTCTTTCCTCGACGTCACGGCACGCGACGAGGCGGAGCGTCGGCTCCGTGTCCAGTACGCGGTCGCATCCATTCTCGCGACGTCCCAGGAGCCGGATCAGGCGCTGCCGCGCCTCCTGGAGACGATCGGCGAGGGCCTCGGCTGGGAAGTGGGCCTGTTCTGGCAGGTAGACGGCGATGTGCTGGGGTGCGACCAAGTGTGGTCTGCCACCTCGGTGGCCGCCGCCGAGTTCATCGAGGCGAGTCGCCGAGCGCGAGTCGAGCGAGGCCGCGGCCTGGTCGGAGCCGTCTGGGCACGCGGGGAGCCGGTGTGGGTCACCGATCTGCAGGACGAGCCGAGGTACGCCCGCATCCGTGTCGCGAAACAGGAGGGCCTGGGGGGCGCGCTCGCCTTCCCGATACAGAGCGGAGCGCAGACCCACGGCGTCCTGGAGTTCCTGAGTCACGACCGGCGGCCGCCCGATGCCGAGCTCCTGCGCACGCTGACGGTCATCGGGTATCAGGTCGGTCAGTTCTTCGCACGCATGCGCGTCGAGGAGGGACTCAGGGTCGCCAATCGCGCCCTTGCGTCGGCCAGTTCCGGGATCACCATCAGTGACGCCTCCCGGGACGACCTGCCCATCGTCTACGTCAATCCGGCGTTCACGACCATCACCGGGTACGCGTCCGAGGAGGTCATCGGCCGCAACTGCCGCTTTCTGCAGGGCGCCGACACCGATCCCGCCGATGTCGCGCGCATTCGCGCCGCCATCGCCGAGCGGTCCCAGTGCTGCGTCGAGCTGCTGAACTACCACGCAGACGGGAGCGCCTTCTGGAACGAGCTGACGCTCTCACCGGTGACCGACACCACGGGCGCGGTCACCCACTATATCGGCCTGCAGGCCGATATCACCGCCCGCAAGCGGATCGAGCGCGAGCTAGCGGAGGCGCGCCAGGCGTCCGAGGCGGCCAACCTGGCCAAGAGTCGTTTTCTGGCCAATATGAGCCACGAACTTCGCACGCCGCTGAACGCCATCATCCTGTACAGCGAGCTGCTGCAGGAAGAGGCGGAGGACCGGAACGTTTCGGAGTTCGTGCCCGATCTCGAGAAGATCCGGCGCGCGGGCCGGCATCTGCTGTCCCTGATCAACGGAGTGCTGGACCTGGCGAAGATCGAGGCCGGCAAGACGGAGCTCTACCAGGAGACCGTCGATGTAGCCGAGACCATCCAGGATGTCGTGGCCACCGCGATGCCGCTGCTCGAGAAGAACCGCAACGCGCTGGAGGTGCAGGTGGCAGCCGAGGTCGGCACCATGCACGCGGACGAGACCAAGCTTCGCCAGATCCTCTTCAACCTCCTGTCCAATGCCGGCAAGTTCACCTCCGATGGGCGTATCGTGCTCCGGGTCTTCCGCGAGAGCACGAGTGACGGCGAGCGGCTCGTCCTTCGCGTGCGCGATACCGGCATCGGAATGACGCCGGAGCAGGTGGCCAAGTTGTTTCAGCCGTTCAGTCAGGCCGACCAGTCGGTCACCCGCAAGTACGGCGGGACGGGTCTGGGCCTGGCCATCTGTGCCCAGTTCGCGGAGCTGATGGGAGGCAGCATCGCCGTGACAAGCGAGGCCGACGTCGGCACCGAGTTCACGGTCAGCCTGCCCATGGGCACCGCCCCCCCGGCCTCCACCGCGCCGGCATTGACCGACGACGTTCCGGTGGAGGGGTACGCGCTGGTGATCGACCACGAGCTTGCGGCTCGGGACGCACTGACGCACGCACTGACGACGCAAGGCATCCCCACCCTGGCTGCCGCCGACGGCGCGGATGGACTGCGTCTGGCGCGCACGGTACGGCCGGGGGTCATCTTTCTCGACGCCGTCATGCCGCAGGTGGATGGATGGCAGGTGTTGACGACCCTCAAGGCGGATCCCGCGCTCGCCGAGGTGCCCGTGGTCATGATGACGATTTCTCCCGCCGACGGCCTCGGCTACCTGCTGGGGGCGGCGGATTATCTCATGAAGCCGATCGATCACGAGCGCCTGCTCGGCCTGCTCCGCAGATTCGGCTCCCGCCGCGCGCATGGGAGCGTGCTCGTCATCGACGACGACGACGCCACCCGAGCGGCGGTAGGGAAGCTGCTCGTCCGTGAAGGGTGGGGCGTGGTGGAGGCGCAGGACGGACGGGCCGGGCTGGAGCGCATGGCGACGGGCAGCGTTGCGGTCGTGCTGCTCGATCTGATCATGCCCGAGATGGACGGCTTCGAATTTCTGGCGGCGCTCCGAGCCCATCCGGAGTGGCGCACGGTTCCCGTCCTGGTCATGACGTCGAAGGATTTGACCCGGGAGGACCGCGTCCGGCTGTCCGGTTCCGTGGAGACCATCATCAAGAAAGACGCTCACACGCGAGAAGAAGTGCTCAAGCAGGTCCGGGATATCGCCCAGCGGTACGCGCTGCGACCGTCAGGCGCGGCACCCGTCGGGGCGACCAGCGTTCACAGCGAGGAGTAGCAATGCCGAAAATTCTGATCGTCGAAGACAATGAGGAAAACCGGGACGCCCTCTCCCGGCGGCTCCAGCGGCGCGGGTACGAGGTCATCATCGCGACCGACGGCAGCCTCGGGGCGCGGATGGCACAGATGGAGCGGCCGGACCTCATTCTCATGGATATGAACATGCCGGAAGTGGATGGATGGGAGGCGACTCGGAAGATCAAGGGGGACCCCGCCACCGAGCCGATCCCGGTCATCGCGCTCACGGCCCATGCGATGTCGGGCGACCGGGACCGGGCCCTCGCGGCGGGATGCGTGGACTACCATACCAAGCCTGTCGAGCTGCCGCGGCTGCTCGCGCAGATCGAGGGCATTCTCATGGGGCGCCGGGAGAGCCTGGAGCGGAGCGCCTCAGCGGCGGATCCGGTTGCCCGCGACAAAGCCCAGTAGCCCGATCAGGAAGATGCTGACGAAGGATTGCAGCAGGGCCACCACCTCCTGAATCCGGCCGGAGGCATGCAGCCGCTCGGGCGCGCTGCCGGGAGCGAGCATGGCGGTGAGCGTGTACTGGAGCAGGGCGACCGGATCGCTCGTCACCTGGCGCGCCGACGCCGACCCGGGTACGTCCACCGCGACCGCCCCGGTCACGCCGTACCACAGCATGAAACCGGCGAAGACGAGGAGGAGCGTCAGCAACACTCGAGGCACGCTTTCCCCATAGTCGCAGACGACCTCGACGAGCTTATCGCTCGCGTAGCGGCTCAGCGGTGCCCTCGCCGCCGTCCAGGCTCGTGACTGGACGGCGACTCTCACCTGACGGCGGGCGTCGAGCTTCTGTACCCGTCGCCGCCGCCGATAGGCCCAGCTGGCCGCCTCCGGGTCCCCGATGTCCAGAAAATTCACCTCGAGATTCAGGTAGGCCCGCCGGGCGAGCTCGTAATCGCGGCTGAGCTCCTCCCCGATGGCGGGCCCGAGCTGGCTGCGGTGGAGTTTGGTGCGGTCGAGAAGGGCGTCGGAAAGCCTGATGCCCTCGATGGAGCAACTGGTCAGATTGACGTGCTCGAGGTGGGCGTGCCGGAAGTCCGCGGCATCGAACTTCGCTCCCCTGACCACCGCCCCCCGGAAATCGGCCCCTTGCAGGTCGGCGCCACGCAGGTCCGCCAGCACGAGCCGGGCCCCGCCGAAATCGACCTCGCGGCCCCGCACGTCGCGAAGGTCGGCCTCTTCGAGCACGGCCTCGCGGAAGTCCGCATGGTCCATCTGCGCCCCACTGAGGACGGCCCCCCTGAGATCGGCCCCGCGCAACCGGGCACCTTCGAGCACGGTCTTCCGGAAGCTGGCGAAGCGGAGGTGCGCGCCCCCGAGGTTGGCGTCCTCCAGCAGCGCGGAGTCGAATGTCCCACCGCCGAGCTGGGCGCCCGCCAGATCGGCGTCGGCGAGATCCGCGCTCGAAAAATCTATCCGATCGCAGGCGAGGGCGCCGAGCCGGGCGGAGCGGAGATTGCAGCCTCGCAGGTTCGCATCCGGAAAGCGCGCCTCACCGGTGGTAGCCTCCCACCATGTCGGACTCGGGCTGTCGCCCGCCATCAACCGGCGGACACCCTCGACGCTCAGATCGGCTCCATCGAACAGGCCGGCGGCAGTCCGGCTCGCCCCGGCATCGCAAGCCGGGTCGTTCGAAGTGGTGAGCCGACGTATCAGCCGGCCGGTAGCATCGAGCATTGAATTTCCTGTGCGCGCGCGGACACGAGGAAGAGTGCAACTGGACCTGGAATATCACGGGATGGAGGAAGGATTGCGGTGATCTGGATCGCACGCGGCTCAGCGCGTTTGCCTCGGCTGCGGCGGCGTCCCATATTCCATTTGGCGCGTTCGTGATCCACCAGCCTCTGGTCGCGCTCACCGACGGATCTGCCCGTCGGTGCTCCCTCCCGAGACGTTGCCGATGAGTTTCCCCAGTGGCAGCTGAATTCAAGACGGTCGTCTATGCCGCCATCGCGGGCAACCTGGCGATCGCCGTCGCCAAGTTCGTGGCGGGCGGGTTCACCGGCCGCTCGGCGATGCTGGCGGAGGGGATCCATTCCCTGGTGGATACCGGCAACGGCGGGCTGTTGCTCCTGGGATACCTGGAGCACCTGCGGCACGCACCACCGGATGCGCTGCGTGTCTCTCTCGCGGACAAGGTCGACAACGCCCGCGCGATCGCCGCGGACTACCGCTTACTGGGGGAAGCTCTGTGGTCGCGCTTCAGTGTGGGCCAGCAAGATCAACTCTGGTATTACCGGAGCCTTGTGGAGGTGATTGGAAGGTTCGTCTCCAGGTCGCCTGCTGGGCCAGCTCGAGACCCAGGTTACCGAGCTCGAATCCCTCGTGGCTGCTGGAGGCTAGATGCGCCGGCTGCCGCCTAACCCGCGCATGCAGCCGACGGGCCGGAGGGGCGCCGATCTCCGCGCGGGCGGCGCCCTCCGTGAGTGCCGCTAAGGAAGCATATGTTTGTGCGGGCGTGGGCATGATGACCCGCAGCTGATGCGCAAGTCGTTAGGCCGCAGCCCACCACTGCTATGATTCGGGTGAGCGCCTCAACGACTTCTCCTTAGGATGTGCCGTATGCGGATGCAATACGTGCTGTGTTGGGTAATCCTTGTGTGTGCCGGGACGCGGCCAGCTTGGTCACAAAGTGCCGAGGGCTCCCCCCGTGAGCCGCCCGGATCCATCGTCGCCGCTCTCGACGTAGCTTTGTACAACGGGCAGGCCAACGTGCAGGAGGCGACGGATGCGGACAAGGCGGTGTTGGCGACCAGGGTGCTACACGCCACACTTGCCAAGCTGCTGCCTAGCCAGCTGGCCGATCCGGCGGCGGTTGAGACGGCCGCTCGGTCTGATTCAGCGCGGGCCATCGCTGGGGGCCATGCGTGCAACGTCATCGTGGCATGTGCACGGTCCGCCGCTGCGATGGTCGGTGCCCGCTGGGTGGTGCTAGCCAAGGTCAGCAAGACCAGCAACTTGATCTGGCTGCTCTCCGCCCAGCTGGTTCACGTACCGTCTGGCATGTTCGTACTCGACGATTCCACCGAGCTGAAAGGTGAGCCGGAGGCGATGGTACGCGCGGGCGCACGTATCTTCGCCGAGCGGGTAGCGCGGACCGTTCGAGCGGGCGGCGTCACGACCAACTTCCCAGCCTGAAATCCCCATGGAGGTCGAGGGCCGGCCGGCTTGCGGGGGTGCCGGAAAGCGTGGTTAGTGCCTGCCGCGGGTTTGGCTGGCTGCCACTTCCGCGCGGGGCGCAGCTGATTAGTCATTCGTTGGGCCGCCCGACTCACCTGCTTGTCCCGTTTGGCTCCGGAGGGCCCATGCGTCTTCTCCGATCGATACTCCGTTGGCCCGCGCTGACCGCCCTCGCGGCACTCACGCCAGGGTGCAACGACGCGACGGATTCCAGCACCCTTCCCGAGTGCTCGGCAGCCGTCAACCTCTCGGTAGGGTCCGGGAGTACGCCGATGGTCTCCTGGGCGCCCGCGTGTCGGCTGTTCCTGGTGCTCGTGGAGGACCCCACCGGCACGGGCGACCAGTGGGGAGTGCTCTCGGACAGCAGCAATGGGATTCAGCCGCCGGTGCGGTACGGGACGGTGCCGGAGGGCGCGACGAAGGAGCTGCTTCCCCCGACACCCCTCCAGTCCGGGCACGAGTACCGCCTGATCGTGTTTCGGTTCACCGGGCCCGGGCACGAGGACGGGGAGCTGATCGGCCAAGCGATGTTTACCCCATAGCTGATCGTGGACTCCTCGCCGCGCCCCAGGCTCCTCGCGGCGACAATGGACCGTAGATTGTCACGGGTCGTTGTGCAGCTGATTCGCCATTCGTTAAGGCGACAGCAAAGGACGCCGATGTTGAGTCGAGACCCAAGGGAATCGGCCGATGTCCAGTGGAGTGTATCCCGATCCTCCGGGTGACCAGTCTCCCGGAAAGCGTGCGGTTCTACACCGAGATTCTGGGCTTCCAATTGGATTGGGGAGATCCCCAAGGCTCCGACATGGCATCGGTGTCGCGGAGCCGGCACGCCATCATGCTGTGTCAGGGCGCCCAAGGGCACTTAGGGACATGGATATGGATCGGGGTCGAAGATATCGACCCCCTCTTTGTCGAATATCGAAGCAAGGGTGTCCGATTCTTCAAGCACCGATCCAACGGCCGTGGGCGTATGAGATGCAGGTCGAGGATCCCGACGGTCACGTTCTTCGATTCGGTTCTGAGCCAAAGGATGCACGGAACGTCTGAGCCAGCCTTCCTCAGGTGGACGCCTCGACCATCACGGGAGCGCGACTATGCGAGTTGTCACCTTGCTGTTCAGCGGCAGCCTTCTCGCCGGCCTGACCGGCGGCAGCACCGAGCCGCCCATCTGCGCAGACGCGCTCCAGGCCGTGACCGTGCCCCTGCTCAACGCCCTCCGCGACGAGCTGAGCCACGCGGGTGACGACGTCACGGTCGTACTCGCCGCGGACAGCCACACCGTCACCGGCGAGTTTCGGCTGGCGTCGGACGGGTGCTTCGTGCATGAGCTGGACGGGCCCGGCGCCTTGGTCGTACGGTGACGGGGGCAAGGAGTCGGCCGCCGGGAATGGTCGCGCGTGCTGCGATGACCTTTGCTCTCGCGCTCAGCCTTGCGGGCTGCTTCAGCTGGAGACCGTATGAACCTGCAGCCCCGCTGTCCCAGTCCACCGGGCTGCCCCACCGTCTGCGGGCGACCCTGGCCGATAGTAGTCGGGTGGAACTGACCTCCCCTTTCGTACGGGCTGACACCCTGTACGGCCGGTCGGGCCCAAAGCGGGACACTCTGGCGCTCGCCGTCACCGAGGTCCGGCGGCTCGAGCGTGAGCGGTTCAGCATCTGGCGCACGCTCGGAGTGACGGTCGGCGTGCCAGCGGCAGCTCTGATCGCCGCGTATGCGGCCGTGTGCGGCGGTGGAGACTGCCAGCCGACGTACTAGGCGGGCGGCGGCCGAAGCCGGCCGTTAGGCGGCACGACCACCATCCGGGAAGCATCATGCGTCAGGTGCGCTACAGCGTGGCCGCGAGTCTTGATGGATAGATCGCGGCTGCGAACGGCAAGTTCGACTGGATCCCCGAGGAAGCGACCGTCGGCTTTGGAGCGTGCGTCATCCACCGCTCTCCAACGGGCATGGTGTCGCTGGTATACGGCGTCGAGCTGCCTGCTGTCTAACCCCAGTCTCGAGAGTGGCAGCGCCTGAGCTGCCCATGGCAAGGAGGTTCCCAATGGCTGCCTGTGAAGTCTGTGGCAACGAGTACTACCTGTCCTTTCAAGTCGTTGCCGCGGGGCAGACGCATACGTTCGACAGCTTCGAGTGCGCCATCCATCGCCTGGCCCCGGTGTGCGACCACTGCGGCTGCAAAATTGTGGGGCACGGGATCGAGGCGAACCATACGTTCTATTGCTGCGCTCACTGCGCCCGCAAGAAGGGCGTGACCGCGGTCGCGGACCACGCCTGAATCCCGCGGGGGTCAGCCGTGTGTGCTGGCCGACCCGAACCCGCGCGGCGAGTTGCAGGCCACCTTCATCGCGGGACCGCTGTGCGGCGCTCCGTTCGTCTCCTAATGGCCTCGCTGGCCCTGCTCCTCGTGTGCCTCCCACTGGCCGCCGGATTGACGATCGCCCTCCTGCCCGTATGGTCGTGGCTGGAGATCAGATTCGGGATCGAGGCGGTGGGGCACTCAGGCCCGGCCGACTGGTGCTATGCGGTGCTGTACGCGGGCTGCGTGATCGCCATCGCTTCGGGCCTGCTATGGAGCAGGCGCCGAGCGAGGCGGCCTGGTCCGTTGCCAGAGCCCGACTGGGAGGATCCTGCCGTCCAGGCAGCCTGGTTCGCCGAGCAACGCGCCTTGGCCGAACGGTACCTGCGCGGCCAACACGTGCTGTTCGGCTCTATCGAGCCTGAACCGGCCTGGTTCCTCGCACCTGTCGTCGCGTTCTGGCGGGCGCTCGGCGTCCGCAGCGGGGCGCCGGCGTACTGGGTGATCACCGGCGATCTCCCGTCGGATTTCCTGCCGTGTGATGCGGCGCCGACGCCGAGGGCAGCGGCGGCGGCATTCGCGGAACGCTGGCACGTCGTCGCGGGCTACCTCAGCCAGGGCAAGGAGCATCCGACGATCCACGTGGGCGCGCCTCAAGACCGACCGGGACTCGCCCCGATGCTGCGGCGGCGGGCTGACATTCTTCAAGAGTGGGCAGGGGAGGACGAGCATTGGTGAAGGCTGCAGCGCCCCAGCTACCCGGCCGGCGGGCGGGTAGTTGGCCTCGGACCACCACGCTTGACGACTCGTGCGCTTTGGCGAGCAGGGAGGGGATGATGCCGCTGTACCTATCGCGATTCAGCTACACGCCGGAGACTTGGGCTAGACTGGTCCGGAACCCGGAGGACCGCCGAAAGGCCGCTCAGACGTACATCGAGTCGGTTGGCGGCAAGCTCCATGGGTTCTGGTACGCCTTCGGCACACACGACGGCTACAACGTCTGGGAGGCCCCGGACAACGTCTCCATAGCCGCGGTTGCGTTGGCGATCAGTGGCGGTGGTGCGCTCAGCTCCTTCGAGACGACCGTCCTTCTGACCGTCGACGAAACGATGGCTGCCCTGCGTCAGGCCGGGCAGGTCCGGTACCAGGTCCCCGGTGCCAAACGAACGGAGTCTGGCTGGGTCAGGCGATCCTGCTCGTGGTGTTGGGAGGCCTGGGCGTTCGGTGGTGGCGTGACTATCGCCGGCACCGCCACACCGACGCCCGCTCCTGGCTGCAACCCATGCGTGCGTGGCGGCTCCGCGGCTTGGGGCTGGTGCTCTTCGGACTGGTACTTGGGCTCCTGCCTCTGACGATCTCGCCTGCCTGGCGTATCCTGCTGGCTGCCGGCACGGTAGGCTTGGGTGGATGCACGCTGGTCGTGACATGGCTGGCGCTGGCAGCCCAGCGACGGTATCCCGGCCTCGTGCTTGACAGGGATGCGGGCGGCGCCGGACGCCAAGGTGACGCGGACGGCAGGTAGCCACCCGTCGAGTGCCTAACCCGCTACTTCAGCCGATAAACGTTCGTGGCACACACGGAGATCGGTCCATGACGGCGCTCATGTCGTTCCTGGAGGCAGACCACTTCCAGCGGGTGCCACTCGTACGGACCGGCATCGGCCATTTCGAGGCCGCCGGAACCCTCAACGGAAGCCCCATCCGCGTCCTCATCGACACCGGGGCCGCGAGCACCGGCCTGAGCCTGGCCCTGGCCCGGCGGCTCGGTCTGGAGCTGGTCCCCTCTGGGGAAACGGGCGGTGGAGCCGGCGGGGCCAACCTGGAAGTCTTTGCGGTGCACGGCGCCGAGCTCCGCCTCGGACCCGTCGTGGCTCGCCCCAAGGCGCTCTGGGTCATGGATCTGAGCCACGTCGACATCGCGCTGGCCCAGCAAGGCGTGCCGCCGGTGGATGCGATTCTGGGCGTGGATGTCTTCGAAGCCCAGCGCGCGGTGATCGATTATGGCAGCGCCTCCCTCTTTCTCCAAGACGGCGAGCTGCCGCCCGCCGCAGGAGAGTGATGCCCTCCCAGCGGCGACGAAGGACGGTAGGTTATCACGAGTCGTTTGCCGCTGATCAGCCATTCGTTAGCCCGCTCACAATCAGGGGTGCTATGACACGACTATGGCGGCTGTTCGGTTTCTCACTTCTCTTGGGATCTGCCGGCTGCGGCGACCCGGCGACCGTCATCGGGGACGCCTGCGGCCCCGAAACGGCGGTCGCGGCGACCGCGGCGCTTCCCCCAACGATCACCTGGACTCCCGACTGTGCCGTCGGCTCCCTGTCGGTGACAACCGAGGCCGGTGACCCGTTGTGGTCCATAGTCAGCGATCCCGAAGCCAATCTTACGCCCACGAACCACATTCGAAGCGGTGTCGTCTACGGCGTCGTCTCACAGCAGGCGCATCAGTTTGGCGAGCTAGAGCCGCTATCGGCCGGCCATGAATATCGTGTCTTTCTCCGTGTGGTCGACAGCCGGGGCGAGAGCACTCTGGTGGGCAGCGGCCTGTTCCAGGTTCCGGCAGAGTGAGCGGCCTAAGGCGCCGCCCCGGTGGCAATCGGGCCAACGTCACCGCGACGCTTCCGGGCGTGACCGCCGGCGACCTCCTGGTCCGGCTCACCAACGTGCGCGGAAACGACGGCAGCGGCCAGTCCGGCTGACCGACCTCCGGACGAGCGGGAGCTCTATCCTTCCAGCTCGCCCGACGGAAGCAAGATCGTCTACACCCGCCGGCAAGGCCTGAGCGATTTCTTAAGGAAGAGCACGGGCCGAACGGCGGGTGCCGCGCGGCCCGAATGATTCGTTCGATGGCTCTCGAGGGTTATCGTGTGGACAGGCGCCGCTCGGGGCCGGCGTAGTCAGCGTCTGCGGCGTAGCGCCGCTCGTTGCCGCGCCAGGATTCGCCGGTCTCCTCGCGCAGGTCCGCCATGTCCGCCCCGCGCGAGGCCGCCGCACCGGACGTCCGCATCGTGGCGTGAGCCGGGCCCAGATCCGCGTCGCCCACGATCAGCGCCTCGCGTGCCCGCGCTGCATCCCCGCCGGCATCGACCGTCACCAGCACGCCGCCCGCTTGGAACCCGCGCTCGAAGTGCTTGGCGTCCTCGTCCGGCACGCCCATGCCTGCCAAGGCGCCGATCAGGCCGCCGGCGGCGGCGCCGATCCCTGCTCCGGCCAAGGTCGAGCCGAGGGTCCCGGCCGCGATGATCGGTCCGATGCCGGGAATGACCAGCGCGCCGACACCCGCGAGCAGTCCGATGACGCCACCGACCATTCCGCCACTCATGGCGCCGGCCGCGGCGCCCTCGGCGGCCTTGGTCCCGGTTCCTTCGGTGATCTCCTGCTGCTGCTGCCTGTCGCGCACGGCGACGCCAATCTGCTGCTCGGTGAAGCCGGCGGCCTTCAGGGCCTGGATCCCGCGCTCGGCGCCGGTCTGGTCGGCGAACAAGGCGACGACGGTCTCGCCGGCGACGCGCGGTGTGCTCGATTGAGTGTCATTCTTCCGAGGTGCCATGGTTGGAACTCCTGACTGCGTGAACCCGCGAGCGTCCGGGTCTGCTGATGAGCAAGCGGCGAGACGCGGTGGGCGGCCGCGCTCACGAGCGCGGCCAATTCGAAGAAGGATGGGGAACCTACCCTACTGACCGGACGCCGGAGGTGATACCGCTCACCCTTCGGGGTCCCGCATCGGGCGCTCTCTGGGCGAGGCGGTCTACCGAATCGTCCTAAGATCTACCCGCCGCGAGCCGGTGAGGTTGGACGATCGGTACGCTATCGCACCAAAGGCATGCAGGCAACGACGCGAAGCTGCTGGGGGAGTGGATCAGCGCCAGCACGATCCTGGGGAAGCCGGGGCCGACGGCTGGGTCGGGGTCGGAGCCGGCGAGTCCGCCGGTTGCAGGACCGACGCAGGGGTCCGCGTCGGGGCAGTCGCAGGGCAGTGCTCAGGGTGGGACGCCGGCGGCAGGCGGCGACGTGAGGCCCGCAGCGTGAGGCCGGGGTGGGTGAACCGGCAGAGGTGGAGGGAAAGGTGCAGGTGCTGGTGGGAGGACTGAACCGCCGTCGAGAGAACCGGACTCTCGGCGGCGGTTTGGCTTGGGGGGAACCAGAGCGCCGCGATATCATTCTGACGCTGCCATTGCCGACGATCCTGCCGGCGCGGCAAAAACGCCGAGGCGGGCACGAGGATCGGGGTGACTAGGGAGGGCCAGTGGACGAGCGTCTGGAGCGCAACAAGCGAACGGTGACGGCGTTCTACGATCTCATGTTCAACGGGTCGCGGCCGGCCGAGGCGGTTGAGCGCTACGTCGGGGCGACCTACACCCAGCACAATCCGACCGTCGCGGACGGGAAGCCGGCATTCATCGCGTACTTCGACCGGATGGCGCGGGAGTACCCGGGCAAGCGGGTGGAGTTCAAACGGGTGATCGCGGAGGGGGACTACGTCGTGCTGCACTGCTACCAGCAGTGGCCGGGTGATGCCGACTGGGCAGGCATCGACATTTTTCGGCTCGATACCGACGGGAAGGTGGTCGAGCACTGGGACGTGCTGCAGCCGGTGCCCGAGAAGGCAGCCAACGACAACTCGATGTTCTAAGGTCGCATGATGGCTACGGATTGATCGTTGTGAGGCGCCTCCCGCGCCTCAGGTAGATTCCGAAGGGAGCACGCCATGTCTGCATCTCTGAAAGGCAAGTCGGTCATCGTCACTGGCCGCATTCCTCGCTTCCAAGGAAGCGGCCTATATCACCGGCCAGACCATCATCGTCGATGGAGGGCAAGTCCAGCCGGAATCGCTGGCGGCTTTGGCCTCTGCGTGAGGCCAATTTGCAGTCGGAGCGCCCTGGGCGCCTTGCCGTCATCCTGGAGCCTGTTCATGGTGGGGGCCAACTCCATCGATCTACCCTTTGGGAGCGATATTGGAGGCGTGAGCGACCTTACCCTGTGGTTTCTGGCGATCAAGGATGTAACCCGGCTGGTCGCCCTAACCCACGAATATAGCCTTGTAAGGGATCGTTTGCACCTGATTAGCATTTCGTTAGGCAGCGCCAGGTCGAGTAGCGATCAAGCAAACACCCTCTACCACGAGCGCCATGTTCCGCGAATTTTCAGTTCTCCTCTTGAGCCTCGCCGCATGCGGGCCACGGCCTGACCTGGCTGTGGATCGGGCGGAGCTCCTCCGCCTGCACGACCTTCAGCGGACTGCCCACCTCGAGAAGCGGGCCGATCTCCTGGTGGCCTCGTTCGCGGATAGCTTTCTCAATATCTCGCGCGGCGCCGTCACCCTTCGCAGTCCCGCCGAGAGCCGGGCACGGCTTCAAAGCTACTTCGACCAGGCGACGTTCGAGGAATGGGAAGACTTGGCTCCGCCGCTTATTCGGATCTCGCCCGACGGGCACATGGCCTACGTTGTCGTTCAGAAGAGCGTGCGGCTGATCGCGGCAGACAGTGCCGGGGCGCCGCGGGAGGAGCACACCGTCTTTGCCTGGCTCGAGGTGTACGAGAAACGCGACCGCCAGTGGACTCTGATGGCGGTCGCCTCCACAGACCGGCCCGGCGGTGCCTAACCCGCGAATGCCGCCGACAGGGCCGGATCGGCGGCGAGTTCCGTGCGGGCGGTGCCCTCCGATGGCGCCGCTAAGGCAACGTTGGATTGTGTGGGCGCGAGCATGATCGCCTGCAGCTGATGCGCATGCGTTAGGCGGCCGTATCTGGAATCGCTCATGCCTCCAGCAACGGAGGGGGCCACCAGGTGGTAGGTTCGCAGTGGCGCGTCTGGAGTACGTCCTGGGGCCGCCGCCTGGGCAGGTTAACCAGGCCCAAGCCGAACCAGGGCGCCGAGTCATCAACTGGATTTCCCCATGCGACCTGACGAGGAGCTTGCCTTCGGTATTCCTCGGTCGATAGTCGCCGTGGGCAGGGTCCTTTGGTCCAGCCTGGTCGTGCTACCATCGTGTACCCCGTCCAGCAGCCTGACCCAACGCCCGGCGACGCCCTGGAGCGATTCCTCATCACACCGCATCCGCTTCGTGTCGGTGGCGCCCGGCGTGCAGCTCGAGGTGCTCGACTGGGGCGGCTCGGGACCGCCGCTCGTCTTCCTCGCCGGATTGCAGGATGTGGCGCACGGTTTCGATGACTTCGCCCCGCGCTTCACCGACGATCACCATGTCCTCGCGATTACGCGCCGCGGCTATGGAGCGTCGAGCCAGCCGCGCTCGGGTTATGATCTGGCCGGTCGGGTCGCCGATCTGCGCGCCGTGCTGGATTCGCTGCGGCTCCCGCAGGTTGCCCTCGTCGGCCACTCGATCGCCGGCGACGAGCTGACGGCGTTTGCCGGCGCGTATCCCGATCGGGTCACCCACCTCGTATACCTGGATGCCGCGTACGACCATAGCGGCTTGCCGGCCATCCTCGGTGGGAGCCCGGCGCCACCACCGATGATGGCGACGGACTCGGCCTCGGCCCGCGCCGTCCAGGCCTATCTCCAGCGGTCGTTCGGGATGCACATTCCCGAAGCCCAGCTGCGCGCGATTGGCCGCTATGATTCCTCTGGCCGCTTCGTCGGCAACGTGACGCCCGAGACCATCGACTCACTGGTTCTCGTCGGGTGCGGCCATCCGGACTACGCGGCAGTCCGTGCTCCTGCACTGGTGATCAATGCCGTGATCGATTCCGTCCAGCAGGTGTTTCCGTCCTGGGCCACATTCGACGCCGCTCAGCGCGGCGTCGCGCTTCGCTTCACGGCCACGCTGCAGAGGTGGGCGGCCGCTGAGATGGCCCGGGTCCGGCGCGAACTGCCCGCGGCACAGGTGCTGGAGCTGCACGGCGCCAATCACTATGTATTCGACTCGGATTCGGCCGAGGTGATACGGGCGATGAGGGCATTCTTCGCCCACTCATGACCCACCCCGATCTCCAGCGCGCCACCGGCCGCGCCGCCCCCACACTCGACGTCGTCACCCGCGTCGGCTTCGGCGCCAAGGGCATCGTCACCATCCTGGTCGGCGTGCTGGCTCTGCGCTTCGCCCTCCGACGGGGCGGGGAGATCACCGGCCAGGAAGGCGCGGTGGAGGTGGTGCTCGGCGAGCCGTTCGGCCGGCTGATGCTCGCCGCGCTGGCCGTGGGGCTCGCGGCTTACGCGCTCTGGATGTTCGTCGCCGCGTTCGTGGATCCGGAGCGCAAAGGGGAGAGCTTCCAGGGGATCGCCGAGCGGCTGGGGTTCGTCGCGACCGGCATCGCCTACGCGCTGCTCACCTGGACGGCATTCAAGCTGCTGCTCGGGCGAGGCGGCGGCGGTGGGCTCGACCTGCAGCGCGTCCTCCACACCGTGCTCACGCCCTACGTCGGGCGCGTTCTCGTCGGACTCGCGGGCCTGATCGTCATGACGGCAGGCGTGCTCCAGCTTCGGCTCGGCGTCACGGGCCGGTTTCGGAAGCGCCTCGAGAGCGACCGGTCGAGGCTCGCGCGCCTGGCGACGAGCATCAGTGGAAGGGTCGGGTACGTGACCCTCGGCATTCTCTCGCTGATCGCCGGCTGGTCCCTCGTGGAGGTGGCGGTCAAGTACGACCCGTCGGAGGCGGGCGGATGGTCGGAGGCGCTCTCGCTGATCTCAGGAATCGGCCAGGGCCGGTGGCTGCTCGTCGTGGCGGCGCTCGGCCTGATCTGCTACGGGCTGTACTTCGTCCTGCAGGTGCGATACCGGAGGCTGTAGCGATGCACGCGTGGTGTCGTCCGGTCGCTCTCGGGTTGAGCGTCCTGAGCCTGGTCGGCTGCGAGCGCCCGATGTCCGGGCGGCTGGCGGTCTGCCAGGTGTATCGGCCGCACCTCGCCAAGCAGACCTTCGACGGACGGGTCGGATCCGTGCTCCTCCGGAACGCGAGCCGTCGGGAGGTGGAAGTGAAAGTCTATCACCCCGACGGCTCGGGAGATGTGGAGCTGCGGCGGCGCGTCGCGGCGGGCGCGGTGCTGGTGCTCGAGGACCCGGAGGGCACTCGGCTCGCGCTCGGGAATGACTGGGGTATCCAGGTGGAGCACTCGTGCGTGGCGACGCTGGGGACGGCCGCCGAGTGGGCGCCCGGCGAGTTCTCCCTGCGGTGGGCCGGAGACAGCCTCCGGCCCGGGCTGGGCGGCACGCCATAGGATCAGGGGCGACACACCTCCCTGACCTTGTCGAACGCGACCTTCAGTTCCCCCGCCGGCGAGACGGTGACTCGGAGGATCTCGTGGACCAGGAGGTTCGGCACGCGGCCCTTGCCGATCAGATTGATCGTGACCTGGATGCGCTGCGAGCTGGCGACCTCGCCCTTCAGGTGGAGGAACTCCTGCTCCGCCCCCGTCTGGCGATAGGTGGCGCCGCTGGTGAGCCCCACGCCGGTCGTGCCGCGGTCGAGGAAGGTGATGTGCCCGTGGAAGAACTTCCCCTCCACACTGACCTCCCTGATCATGAACAACTGGTCGATGTGGAGCAGAACGCTCTCGCCGGTGCAGGGGTTCTGCACGACCTGGTCCTCGATGATGATGTCCTTGGCGCTGAAATGGGTGACGGCCGCGGCGAGCGGACCGGAGGATGTGGTGGACGGAGCGGCGGGGCCATCGCCTTGCTGGCAAGCAGCGAGCAGAGCGACACCGATGAGGAGCGTCGGGGCGAGGGTCATGGCGGAGTCCGGAGTGAAGGGAGATTGGGTGTACCGGAACAATCTGAGTTAGGCCGCGGTGCGGAGCCTGTCAAGCACGCGGTGGTCCCCCCGGCCGTCACGTCTTGACAACCAAGAGGAAGGCGCTATCCTCGAGCTGTCCTCTCTCGCGGAGCGCCCGTGGACGAGCCCACCACCGACGTCATCCAGGGCACGCTCGACCTGCTCATCCTCAAGACGCTGAGCCTCGAGCCGATGCACGGTTACGGCATCGCCCGGCGCATCGAGCAGATCTCGCGCGGCGTCTTCAAGGTCAACCCCGGCTCGCTGCTGACCGCGCTGCAGCGGCTGGAGCGCGCCGGCTGGCTCGACGCCGAGTGGCGCCAG
Source organism: uncultured Gemmatimonadales bacterium (assembly GCA_963840215.1). Classification (GTDB taxonomy): domain Bacteria; phylum Gemmatimonadota; class Gemmatimonadetes; order Gemmatimonadales; family GWC2-71-9; genus CAVVWJ01. The sequence goes on from CAWIYG010000005.1 coordinate 26,778, forward strand.
ACCGAGAACTCGCGCCGCGCGAAGGTCTACGCCCTGACGCGCGCCGGCCGGAAGCAGCTCGACGCCGAGACGGCCGACTGGACGCGGCGCGCCGGCGGCGGTCGCGCGCCTGCTGGGCGCGGAGGGGTAGCCCGTGTCACTCTGGCGTCAGCTCAGCCGCGGCCTCCGCGTGCTCGTCCACCGCGCCCAGGCCGACCGGGAGATCGACGCCGAGATCGCAGCACTGGCTCGACCAGGCCACCGCCGACCTCGCGGCCGAGCGGCGTCTCGCCCGAGGAGGCCCGCCGCGCCGCGCGGCTGCGAGCATGGCGAACCCGCTCGCGGCCCGCGAGCAGGTGCGCGAGCGCGGGTGGGAGCGCATCGTCGGCGGCGCGGCCGCCGACCTCACCTACGCCGTCCGGCGGCTGCGGAAGGACGCGGCGTTCACCGCGCTCGCCGTCCTGACGCTGGCGCTCGGCATCGGCGCCGCCACGGCCATCTTCAGCACGGTCAATCCCGTCCTGTTCGAGCGGCTCCCGTATCCCGACCCGGAGCGCCTGGTGATGATCTCGGACGTCGGCACGGCCGGCGCCCGGCTCGACGTGACCTACGGGACCTACCGCGAGCTGGCGCAGCGGAGCCGCTCGTTCGCGTCGCTCGCGGTCCTCAAGGCGTGGCAGCCGACACTGGGCGGACGCGACGCGCCCGAACGGCTCGACGGCCAGCGGGTGAGCGCCGGGCTACTTCCGGACGCTCGGCGTCGCCCCGCTGCTCGGGCGCGACTTCACCGCGGGCCGACGACCGCCCGCAAGGGCCCCGACGTCGTCGATCCTCAGCTACGCGCTGTGGCAGCGCCTCGGCGGCGACGCCGCCATCGTCGGGCCGCACGGTCACGCTGGACGACACGCCGCTAGACCGTCATCGGCGTGATGCCGCGAGCGGTTCGAGAATCTGCTGGCGCCCTCGGCCGCAGGCCTGGGCGCCGCTCCAGTACGGCGAGTCGTTCGCGCCCGACAGCCGGGAGTGGGGCCATCACCTGCGCATGGTCGGGCGGCTCCGGCCCGGCGTGGATCGCGAGGCAGGCGGCGGCGCGAGCTCGACGGCGATCGCGGACGCGCCGCTGGCGGAGCTGCCGCGGGTCCCGTGGGCCGATCATGGAGCGGCGGGTTGCTGCTGAGCTCGCTGCGCGACGAGGTCACGCAGGCGGTCAGGCCGGCGCTGCTCGCCGTCGTGGCGCGCGGTGCTGCTGCTGCTCGCGATCGCGGGCGTCAACGTGACCAACCTGCTGCTCGCGCGCGGCGCGCAGCGGCGCGGGCGAGTTCGCGATGCGCGCCGCGCTCGGCGCCGGCCGCGCGCGGCTCGTCCGCCAGCTCCTGACCGAGAGCCTGCTGCTGGCCGTGCTGGGCGGCGCGCTCGGCCTGGCTGGTCGCGGAGGCCGGCGTCCGGGCGCTGGTGGCGCTCAGCCCGGCCGGCCTGCCGCGGCTCGACGCGATCCGGGTGGATACCGCGGTGCTCGCCTTCGCGTTCGCGCTGAGCGCGCTCATCGGCATCGGCGTCGGCGTCGTGCCGGCGCTCCAGGCCTCGCCCCGGCCCTCCGCGCGGGGCTGGAGCGGAACTCCCGGCGCACGGCGGGCGACTACCGGCGCACCCGCGGCGTCGCTGGTGGTGGCGGAGGTCGCGCTGGCGCTGGTGCTGCTGGTGAGCGCGGGTCTGCTGTTCCGGAGCCTGACGCGACTGCTGGCGGTGGACGCCGGGTTCGACGACGGCGCCGCTGCTCACCATGCAGGTGCAGGTCGCCGGCCACCGCTACGACGCGGACAGCGTGCGCTACGGCTTCTTCGAGCGAAGCCTCGAGGCCGTGCGCGGCGTGCCCGGTGTCGACGGCGGCGGCGTTCACCAGCCAGCTGCCGCTGAGCGGCGACTTCGACGTGTACGGCGTGCAGCTCGAGCGCGACACCGATCCCGCGAACGACGGCGCGGCGCTCCGCTACGCGGTCACGCCCGGGCTACTTCGCGGCCATGGGCATTCCGCTCCGCGCCGGCCGGCTGCTGGACGAGCACGACGGCGCCGGCGAGCCCGCGCGGCGCGGTGGTCAGCGAGTCGTTCGCGCGGGCCGCGCTTCCCGGCGCCGACCCGATCGGGCAGCGGCTCAGGTTCGGCGCCGCCGACGGGCGACTGGTACACGATCGTCGGCGTCGTGGGCGACGTGCGGCAGGCGGCGCTGGGGCTCACGACCGCGAGCGCCGTGTACGTCACGCCGACGCAGTGGCACTGGGTGGACCGGCGCATGTCGCTCGTGGTCCGGGGGCGCGGCGACTCCCGCGGCGCTCGCACCGCGGTGTCCGGGCCGCGGTCTGGTCGGTGGACAAGGACCAGCCGGTCGTGCGGGTCGCGACGATGCGCGAGCTGGTCGCAAGCGTCGGCGGCCGAGCGGCGGTTCGCGCTCGTCGTGTTCGAGGCGTTCGGGCTGGCGGCGCTGGTGCTCGCCGCGGTCGGGCTCTACGGCGTTCTGTCGGTCAGCGTGACCGAGCGCACGCGGGAGATCGGCGTCCGCTCGGCGCTGGGCGCGTCGTCGCGCGAATCCTCGCGCTCGTGCTGCGCCAGGGGATGGTGCTCACGGCCGTGGGCGTCGCGCTGGGACTGGTGCTGGCGTGGGCGGCCGGGCCGCTCGCTCGCGGCGCTCCTCTTCGAGCTCTCGCCGCTCGATCCGGTGACGTACGCCAGCGTCATCGCGCTCCTGCTCGAGCGTCTCGGCGCTCGCCTGCTGGGTGCCGGCCTGGCGGGCGGCGCGGCTCGATCCGGCGATCACGCTGCGAGCGGAATAGCGGCTGCTACTCGCCCGCCTCCACCGCCCTCGACCCCGACTCCCGCCCCTGCCGCCGCAGGACCGCGGCCCGGGCCCGCACCATCTCGGACCGGGCTACGGAGTCCGCGTTGCCCGATGCGTCCCACTGCGCCAGCGCCTGGCGGTACAGGCTGTCCGCGTCGGCGTACTGGTTGCGCTCCGCATGGAGGTTCGCCAGGGCGTACACCGTGAGGCTGGTGTGGTAGCTGTCTGGGTCCAGGTCTTGCGTCGGATCTCGAGCGCGCGGCGGAGGTGGGTCTCCGCTTCGGCGAAACGGCGGAGCCGGGTCTCCGCCTTGCCGAGCTCGTGCAGAGTGGTGGCGATGAAGGGGTGGTCCGCCGCCAGCTTCTTTTCCCGGATGGCCAGCGCGCGCTGGAGGACCGGCACCGCCTCGGCGGAGCGATCCTCGAGATTGTAGACCGTGGCGAGCCCGGTGAGCGCGGCGGAGATGTTGGGGTGGTCCGGCCCCAGGCTCTTCTCCCAGATGGCCGACGCTTGCCGGTAGTGCTCGATCGCCTCCTCGAGGTGGCCCCGCTCCTCCCGCAGGTTGGCCAGGTTATAGAGCTTGAACGCCACCTGGGAGTGCTCCGGGCCCAATATCTTGATGTCCATCGCCAGCGCGCGGCGATACAGCGACTCCGCCTCGTCGAACTCCCCCTGCTCGACCAGCGAGCTGGCCAGGTTGCTCAGAGCCCGGCTCACGTCGGGGTGGGCCGCGCCGTAGGCCCGCTCCCGGATCGCCAGCACCCGGCGGAAGAGCGACTCGGCCGCTAACGGCCGGCCTTGCTCGGCCTGGAGGATGGCGAGGTTGTTGTACTGGTTCGCGAGCCGAGGGTCGTCGGGTCCGGCCACCTTCTCCAGCGCCCCGAGCGCCTTCCGCGTCACCGAGTCGGCCTCGGCGTAGCGGCCGGTGGTCTGATAGAGCGTGCCCAGAGCGGAGAGCGCGGCGAACGGATCGCCGGACGCTTCCCGCTCATCCCGGGGCGCCTCCAGTAGCGCGACGGCGCGGATCAGGGTGCTTTCCGCCTCGGCGTATCGGGCCTGATCCGAGTACAGCCTGCCCAGTGAGGCCAGGTTCCCGCCCACCTCGGGCGACCGGGATCCCAGCATCCGCTCGCGGGTCGCGAGCGAGCGGGTGAGCAGGCGGGCCGCCTCGTCGTAGAGTCCCATCTCCCGGTACACGTCGCCGATGGTCTTCATCAGCCGAGCCTGCACCAGGGGCTGGCGGGCGAGGTCGGCTTCGACCTTCCGGGCACCGGAGTCGAGGATCTCCCGCGCGGTCACCGTGTTGCCGCGGGCCTCGCCGGGGTTGGAGACCTGGAAGAGACCCACCAGAAAGTCCGACACCTGGGTCGCGGTGGCCGCCTCCGCCCGGGCCCGCGCCTCGGCTCTGGTCGCCCGGACCAGGGTCAGCGCGGTCGCCACCGCGCCGGCCAGGATCGCCACCGCCACCGCGGCCCCGGCCAGCACGCCCACCCGGTGCCGGCGGACGAACTTCCGGGCCCGGTAGCGGACGCTGGGCGGGCGGGCCGTCACCGGCTCGTCCCGGAGGTAGCGCTGGAGGTCGAGCGCCAGCCCGTTGGCGGTCTCGTAGCGCCGGGCGCGGTCCTTCTCGAGCGCCCGCATCACGATCCAGTCGAGATCGCCGCGCAGCTCGCCGGCGCAGCGCCGTCGGCGTCGGTGCGCGGCAGGCTGGCGAGCGTCTCCCGGTCGTGCACCAGGCTGGCGAGCTTGGCGCTCGGCGTGGGCGGATCGGCTCGCCATCATCGCCAGCCGCGTCATGAACCCGGGCAGGCCCAGCTCCTGGGGATCTTCCGGCAGCCGGCCCGACCAGGAGCTCGTAGAGCATCACGCCGAGGCGTAGACGTCGGTCCGGGTGTCCACGTCGAGCCCCGACATCTCGGCCTGCTCCGGGCTCATGTAGGCCGGCGTGCCGACGACCTGGCCGTACTGGGTGACGAGCGTCCGTCGGTCAGCCGCTGGCCCGGTCGCCTTGGCGATGCCGAAGTCGATCACCTTGGGCACGGCCTGCCGTCGTGCATCGTCGACCAGGACGTTGGACGGCTTGAGGTCGCGGTGGATGACGCCCTTCTGGTGGGCGTGCTGGACCGCCTCGGCAGACCCGGATGAAGAGGGCGAGCCGCTCGCGGGTGGAGAGCGTCCGCCGGTCGCAGTAGTCGGTGATCGGCACGCCCGGGACCAGCTCCATCACGAAGAAGGGCCGGCCGGTGGCGGTGGCCCCGGCGTCGAGCACCTTGGCGATGGACTCGTGGGACATGAGCGCGAGGGCCTGCCGCTCGGTCTCGAAGCGGGCCAGGACCTCGCGCGAGTCGAGGTCGGCCCGCACGACCTTGAGCGCCACCCGCCGCTGGACCGGGGCGGTCTGCTCGGCCTCGTACACCATCCCCATCCCGCCGTCGCCCAGGACCCGGAGGATGCGGTAGGGACCGATGAACGATGGATGGGCGGCGGAGCCTTGCGCGAGACCGGACGTCGGGGGAAGGGTCGGCGGGAGATCGGGCATGGACTCTACACTACCTGCCCGGCTCCGCGGGTCAATGGCCGGTGGCGATTCACCGCACTCCTCTTGACTCCGAGAGGACCACGGCCGATACTCCTCTCGACTTCTAGAACATAGACGAGAGGGAGTGCCGTCATGCCCCGGTCCGCCCAGCCCGATGCCCTCCGCGGCAGCATCGATCTCCTCATCCTCAAGGCCCTCTCCCTCGGCCCCACCCACGGCTGGGGCATCGGGCTCCGCATCCAGGAGCTCTCCCGCGGCGGCCTGGACGCCAACCAGGGGTCGCTCTATCCGGCGCTCCAGCGGCTCGAGCACCGCGGCTGACGTCGAGAGCGAGTGGCAATCCACCGAGAACAACCGCCAGGCCCGCTACTACACCATCACCCGGCAGGGCCGGCGCGCGCTGGGCCAGGAAGTGGACCGGTGGAAGCGCTTCGCCGCGGCGGTGAGCCTGGTGCTGGAGCGCGGCTCGTGAGCCGGGTCCGGGGCCTCCTGGCCCGGCTCCGCGCCGTTCTCCGTCCCGGCGACGCCGAAGGCCGCATGGAGGAAGAGTTCCGCTTCCACCTGGAGATGGAGCAGGCGCGGCTGGTGCGAGCCGGGCTGCCGCCGGACGAGGCGCGGCGACAGGCACGGCTCGCCTTCGGGGGCCCGGACGCGCACCGCGAGACGATGCGCGACGAGCGCGGGGCCCGCTGGTTCGACGATCTCGGCGCGGACCTCCGCTATGCGCTGCGCGCGATGCGGCGGAGTCCCGGATACGCGCTGGCCGTGGCCCTCACCCTCGGCGTGGGCATCGGGGTGAACGGGATGGTCGCTCGGCTACGTGAACGCCCTCCTCTTCCGCCCGATACCGGCGCGGGCTCCGGACCGGCTCGTCGCCCTGTTCCAGCGGGACACCCGGACCGGCACGATCGGCGAGCTGGGCTACGAGGACTACCTCGACTACCGCGACCGCAGCGGGGTGTTCGCGGGCCTGGCGGGCATGGCGGGCGTGCCGCTCAATGCCGCCATCCCCGGAACGTCCGGGTCGGTGGCGGGCGACATGGTGTGGGGCGAGATGGTGACCGAGAACTACTTCACCGTGCTCGGCATGGCGCCCGCCGCGGGGCGATTCTTTCAGGCCGCCGACGCGCCCCAGGGAGCCAACCCGTTCGTGGTGGTGAGCTACGAGTGCTGGCGCCGGCGCTTTCAGGCCGACCCCAACATCGCGGGCCGCGTCCTCCGCCTCAACGGCGCCGAGTTCACCATCACCGGCGTGGCGCCGCGCGGGTTCCGCGGACTTCGCATGTTCGGCTTCTGGCCGGAGATGTGGGTGCCCATCGGCATGCACGCGGTGATCCTGCCCGGCTCGACCGACGAGCTGCTGGGCCGCGGCGGCGGTCACCTGCGCGTCTTCGGGCGAATGAAGCCGGGCGTCGACCGGGCGCAGACCACCGCGGGCGCCGAGGTGTTCGCCCGGCAGCTGGCGGCCTCGTACCCCGCGTCGAACGCCGACCTGACCGCGATGCTGATTCCCGCCGGCGTCGGCTTCGACCATCCGGCCTACGTGAAGCCGGGCGTGCTGGCGCTCTCCTCCGCCCTGGGGGTGTTCGGATCCCTCGTCGTCCTGCTCATCATCTGCGCCAATCTCGCCAACCTGCAGCTCGCGCGGGCGGCGGCGCGGACGCGCGAGACGGCGATCAGGCTCTCTCTGGGGTGCTCGCGGGCGCGCCTCATCCGGCAGCTCCTGGTGGAGTCGGCGGTGCTGGCGCTCCCGGGCTGCGCCATCGCGCTGGCGCTGTTGCAGGCCATCCCGCTCACCGAGCGGCGCCTGGTGCCCAAGCTGCAGTTCGAGGTGGGGCTGGCAACGAGCACGGATGCGCGCGTGCTGCTGCTCACCGCCGCCGTGGCGGTGCTGGCCGTGGGGCTGTTCGGGCTGGTGCCGGCCCTGCGGGCGTCGCGCACGAACGTCGTGCCCCGGCCCGCGAGCGCGGGCACGGCAGGGGCCGGCGGCCGGCCCACCCGGCTCCGCCGGTCGCTCGTCGTGATCCAGCTGGCGCTGTCGGTGGTCCTGCTGGTGGGCGGGATGCTGTTCGTGCGGAGCCTGGTGGCGGCGCGGACGATGGATCTCGGGTTCGATGCCCGCGATCGCGCGCTGGTCTCCTTCAACGTCGGGCTGCAGGGGTACGACGAGCGGCGCGGCCAGGCCTTCTACGACCAGGTGCTCGCCCGGGTCCGGGCGCTTCCCGGCATCGCGGCCGCGGGGCTCGCCCGTCCGGTGCCGTTCGATTCCTACGGCCAGACCACCGGCTGGTACGTCGGGGACTTCGCCAATTCCCGGGACGGCACCACGCGCATCAGTACCAGCGTCACGTCCGACGGGTTCGTCGCGGCGCTCGGGCTCCGGCTCGACGACGGCCGGGACTTCACGCACGGGGATTCCGCGGGCGCGCCGCCCGTCATGATCGTGAGCCGGACGGTCGCGACCAGGTTGTGGCCGGGCCGCAGCCCGCTGGGGCAGCAGGTGAGGTACGGGGGAGCGGAGGGACCGCAGGTCACCGTCGTGGGCGTGGTGGACGACGCCCGGTTCGCCGTGATCGGTGAGATTCCCGGTGGTCATCTCTACCTGCCGGTGCGGCAGCACTACCGCGGCTGGCAGACCCTGGTGGTCCAGACACGCGAGGATCCCGCCGCCACCCTCGCCCGCCTCGAGCAGACGCTGGCAAGCCTCGACCCCGCGCTGCCGGTCTTCGGCAAGACGACGATGGAGGAAGCGGTCACCAGCGGACTCTCGACGCCCCGCACCGCGGCGTCGATCGCGGGGTTCTTCGGTGTGCTCGCGCTCCTGATCGCGACGCTGGGGCTGTACGCGCTGGTCGCCGGCGCGGTGGCCGAGCGCACGCGGGAGATCGGCGTGCGCCTGGCGCTCGGGTGCACGCCGGCGGGCGTCCTCAGGCTCATGATGGGGGAGGGTGCCCGGCTCGGCGCGATCGGGCTCGGCTTCGGCCTGGTGGGCGCGGCCGGGGTCGCGCGCGCGATGGCAGGGCTGCTGGTCGGCCTGTCGCCCGGCGACCCCGTGACCTTCGTGCTGGTGCCGCTGACGCTGGGCCTCGTGGTGCTCCTCGCGACATATTTCCCGGCTCGCCGGGCGGTGCGCCTGGATCCCGTTGCAGCGTTGCGGAGCGAGTGAGGGGGATGACGTTACGACACCTCGCGAACCTCGACCCCACCGCTCGGCAGGGTGAAGTACCACACCCGCTCGACCGCCACGGATTCGACTGGATACATGCGGCCACCCTGGCCGAGGAGATCGGTCAGCCGCACCTCTACCTCAACCCGATCCTTCCCGCCGACACCAAACCGGTCGCCGCCTTCCCGCAACGCCCGCAGCTCCATGGTTTCCTGCCAATTCGGGGTCGCGGTCTGGGCAAACGCCAATCCGGGACCCACCAGCTCCGCTTGAACCAGGTATCCTGGCCCGTAGATATCGATGACCGCCTCGCTGGGGTGCGTGTTCGCGGCGAGGTGATACACACCGGGCGTCGGTGTGGCGGTGAGCGAGGCTCGCTCGGCCTCGCGATAGAACCGTGTCTCGCCGCTGAGCTGGTGCTCATCGAGAAGCCGAGAAAGGACCGCTTGAGTCGCCTCATCCCGCTGAATCTGCATGATATACCCGGCTAGGTGGGAGTCGTTTGGAGTCTAACGCGGGGGTTCGGCGCCGTCCAATGTGGATGGCGTCCGACTTGAGCTCCCGGTTGACCAACACTACGACCGCGCCGATGTTCAGGACGTCGAACAGTGCCGCCACGTAGTCAGGACCGTCAGGCAGGGGCATGATCACGACGGTGGCTCAGCCGTCCGGCGACGTCACGAGAGGAGGCACGATGGGCGCCATGCGACTCGTCCTCGATCGCTCCGACCAGGGCTTGCCGACGGAGGTCGGCCTCGACCGCCTCGGCGAGCTGCTCGCCGACCGGGAGAATCGACTGTGGCTCGACATCAGCGATCCCGGACCTGCCGAGGTCGCGCTGCTGCGGCAAACCTTCGGCTTCCACGAGTTGGTGCTCGAAGACGTGACCAGGGCGCACGAACGTCCCCGGTGCGATGCCTACGCCGGCTACTACTTTATCGTGGTCTATGCCGCCGAGCAGTCCGGCGACGCGATCATACCGCAAGAGCTGAACCTGTTCTGGGGTGAGAGCTACCTGGTCACGATCCACCGCAGGGGCGCCGCGGTGCTGACCGCTCTCGCGGAGGCGGGCCGCCGTTGGGAGCACCGCCATCGGCACCAAATGCCCGGGATCGCAGGCCTGGTCTATACCTTGTTCGAGAGCCTGGTGGACGGCTACTTCGTGATCCAGGACCATGTGCGCGAGCGGATCGAGGGGATCGAGGAGGCGATCTTCACCGGTGCGGAAGGAGCGGCGGTCGACCTTTTTCGCCTTCGGAAGGAGCTGCTCCGAGTGCCTCGGCTCCTCGCGCCGACGAGCCACGTGCTCGCCGAGGTGCTTCGCCGCGAGGGAACCGTTCCGGAGAGTCTGCGCCCCTACTTCGCCGACGTTCAGGACCACGCCATCCACGTCCTGGCGGAGCTGGACACCTATCGGGACCTGCTGGCAGCGGCGCTCGACGTGCACGTGTTCAGCGCGTTCAACCGGCTGGGCCGCATCATGCAGCGCCTGACGGCCATCACCGTCATCATCATGGTGCCGAACTTCGTGGCCAGCATCTACGGAATGAACTTCGCCCACCTGTTTCCCTCCAGCGAGTCGACCTACGGGTTCGTCGCGGTCGTCACGTTCCTGATGGTCATGGTGGGGTGGGGCTTCATCCACTCCCGGATGATGCGGTGGCTGTGAGTTGTGGACCGCTTGACTCGTTCATCCCCCTGGCAGGAGCTCCGATGTTCCGTACATGCACCGTCGCAGCCATCACGGCGGCCGGCCTCGCCGTCGCCGCGTGCGGCACCGATTACGGACCCACCGCCCCCGAGACAGGCTCGGCCCCGTCCTTCCGTTCCGAGCACAGCCCGCCCGGCCCGGGCACGCAGGTCTCTCGCGGGGAAGGGGGATTCTTCGCCACCTTCCGGGATCCCGGCGCGCCGTACTTCGTCGCCATCGGCGTGACCCCGAGGGCCGCGGCGGAATTCTGCAGCGGGACGCCGGTGGCGGAAGGCACCGGGAAGTTCATTGATATCTCGTCGAATGTGTTCGGCGGGCCCGGCCGGGGAACCTCCGGCTACCGGATCAACGGGACCGTGACGGATCTGGCCGGCGAGCGGCACCACGTGCTCGTGGTGGTCCACTCGTACCTCGGACCGAACGGATTCGTGGATCGCGTGAGGAAGATCAAGGTGAACTGAAGGACGCGGGGGAGCGGTGCGCGTGGTGCGGGAATACACGGCGCAGTATCCTGATCCGATCGTCGTACGCAGGGGCGACCGCGTGCTCGTCGGTGCGGACGACCCGGAGTTCCCGGGCTGGTGGTGGTGCACCGGTCCGGACGGACGCTCGGGCTGGGTGCCGGAGCCGTTGCTGCAGCGAGAGGGTGCGGAAGCCGTCCTGCTCCAGGACTACACGGCTCGAGAGCTGAGGGTGCAGGCGGGCACCGAGGTGATCCTCCACCACACCCTCTGTGGCTGGGCGTGGGTGACAGATCCGGATGGACGCGCCGGCTGGATTCCAGAGACCTGCATCGCGGCAGAGTGATCAGCGCTGCCGAGAGTCGGGGCCCCGACAGTCGCCGGGGCCCCGACTCGCGCCGTCGCCTGTTACCGCTTTCCCGGCCCCGGCGCCGGCCCCGGCAGCGGCTGCCGTGCGGGGCACGCGGGAAGGAAGAACAAGCCCCTCGCGGTTTTCTACGGCGAAGTACTCGTTGCGGCTGAAGCGGCCGATCACTGGCTCGAGCAGGCTTCGAAGCCCCTCGACCGTGTCGGTTTCCCAGACACAGACGGCCCGGGTGCCGTCGGGCGTGGGGAACGTGTGGTGGAGCTTCGCCTTGGGGGAAAGAGCCGTGGGATCCGCCGCGTTCCAGAACGAGGCCGGATCGGAGATGGTATGTTGGACCAGGATGTACATCGGTCCTCCGTGACAAGGTATGAAGGGTGGGACGCCAACATCGGGTCGGGTACCCGGACTGTCAAGCTGGTCGCTTCCGTAAGGCGGTGCGGGGCGGGCTCGAGGGCCCGGCCGATGCACAAATCGTTACTCTGTCCGGAATCGTCTGTGTCGGAACTGCTCTACGAGCTGAACGCGCGCGATGAGATCTCCTCGGTCAATGAGGAATGGCTCCGCTTCGCCCTGGCCAACGGTGGAGAGCCCCTGGACCCCGCACGGATCCTGGGTCGCCCGTTGTGGGAATTCATCGGTGATGTGGAGACCCAACATATCTACGGTCTGCTCCACCGGCGGGTGCGGGCGGGCGGTGCGCCGGTGCGGCTCTGTTTTCGGTGTGACGCACCGGACCGGCGCCGACTCCTGGACCTCGAGATCTCCGCCGGGCCGGAGCGCGGGTTGATCTACCGCGTCCGGACCTTGAGGGAACGGACCCGCGAACCGCTGGCACTCCTGGAACCGGACCCTCCACGCTCGGAGGATTTCGTGACCATCTGCGCGTGGTGCGAGCGCGTCGCGGTACCGGGGCACGGGTGGCTGGAGATCGAGGCGGCCATCGCGGCGCTGCCGGTGCTTGCCGAGCCTCGTCCCCCGCAGCTGACCCATGGCATCTGCGAGGTGTGCGCGCAGGCCCTCCATGGCGCGCTCAGCGAGGAACCCGTGAGTGCCGTGTTGGGGGAGCTGTAGGGCCGATGGCATTCGATGAGAACCTGGCCGCACGCATTCGGGCCCGCCTGAGCCGGCGTACCCGCGTGACGGAAAAGAAGATGTTCGGTGGAATCATCTTCATGCTGCAAGGAAACATGTGCTGCGGGGTGCACCGGGATTCTCTGATTGCGCGCCTCGGCCCCGAGGAGGCCGGCGCAGCTCTGGCGGAGCCCCACACGCGAGTGTTCGACCTGACCGGGCGCCCGATGAAGGCCTGGGTCCTGGTGGAGCCGAAGGGACTCGTCGAGGCTGCTCAGCTGCGGAAGTGGGTAGACCGGGCAGCGAAATGGGCCGGATCCCTCCCCCCGAAGTAGCGGTCGGACAGGCTACAGCTCAGAACGTGGCCGTCGTATGTCGCTTCATTGAATGCACCTCAGCTATAGGATGGGCCTGAGCTCGCAGTCGCAGCTCGTGGATTCTTCTCTGAACGAGACTGAGCGGAAGTGCCGAGGTCGGCGTCATTCGTGGCGCTGGGGAGGCATGCGCACGCTATCGTCCGCGTCATGCGGCGTCAAGGCTGCCGGCCGCGCGATCTCGGTATCCATCCCCCGAGGCCCGATATGATCGACGTAGTACTCGCATGGAGTGGCGGGAAGGACAGTACACTGGCCCTGGCGGCGCTCCGTGCCGATCCGGCCTACCGGGTCGTCGCTCTCCTGACCACTGTCACGCGGGAATACGACCGCATCAGCATCCATGGCGTGCGCCGCGCGGTGCTCGAGGCCCAGACGGCTGCCCTGGGCCTGCCCCTCATCGAGGTCTCCATTTCCGCGGGGGCCGGCAACACCGAGTACGAGGCGGCCTTCGGCCTGGCGTTGCGCACCGCCCAGGAGCGCTGGGCCGGGCTGCGCCACATCGCCTTCGGGGATCTCTTTCTCACCGAGGTGCGCGCGTATCGCGAGGTATTGCTGACCTCGCTGGGCTGGGCGGGTGTCTTCCCGCTGTGGGGGGAGGACACGGCGGCGTTGGCCCGGCAGTTCGTTCGCACCGGCTACCGTGCGATTCTCACGTGCGTCGACACGACCCAGTTGGGCCCCGAGTTCGCCGGGCGGCAGTTCGACGCTTCGTTCCTGGCAGACCTGCCGGCGGCGGTCGATCCGTGCGGCGAGCGCGGTGAGTTCCACACCTGTGTGTATGCGGGACCGCTCTTCGCGTGTCCCCTCCCGCTAGTCACGGGCGAACGGGTGCGCCGGGACGACCGGTTCGAGTACTGCGACGTGCTGCTCGCGCCGGCCGGGTAGTCGAGGGCCCGCATTGTCCTGGGATGGGTGTTGGGTAAGTTGCGGAAGCGGCCCGCTACGAAGCGAGAAATGTCAGGGAAAAAGGAGAACCGAGATCATGGCGACGATGACACATCCGACCGGGACCCGCGAAGAGTGGCTGACGGCCCGACTCAAGCTGCTCAAGGCGGAAAAGGAATTGACCCACCGCGGCGACGAGGTGGCGAGGCAGCGGCAGGCGTTGCCCTGGGTTCGCATCGACAAGGAATATGGATTCGACACCGACGAGGGACGCGGGACGCTGGCGGACCTGTTCCGGGGGCGCTCGCAGCTTCTGGTCTACCATTTCATGTTCGGACCCGACTACACGGCGGGCTGTCCCGCCTGCTCGGCGATCGCGGACGGGTTCAACGGAGTCGCGGCGCACCTGGCCAACCACGACGTGATGCTGTGGGCGGTGTCGCGGGCGCCGCTCGACAAGCTGCAGGCGTTCAAGCGGCGGATGGGCTGGAGTTTCCCCTGGGCCTCGTCGTTCGGCGGCGACTTCAACCCCGATTTCAGCGTGCAGTTCTCCGAGGAGCAGCAACGCAAGGGAGGCGTCGAGTACAACTACCAGCGCGAGCCGCCCATGCAGCCCGACCGCAAGGGGAACGAGATGCCGTCGCGCACGCAAACCGACGGCCCGACCCTAGGAGCCGCGGCGACCGGCACCGACGTGGGCACGTACACGCGTGAACGGCCGGGCATGAGCGCGTTCGCGCTGGAGGACGGGGTCGTCTATCACACCTATTCCGCGTATGCGCGCGGACTCGACGGGCTCTGGGGGATGTACCAGTGGCTCGACCGGGCGCCGAAGGGACGCAACGAACCGGACTTCTGGATCCGGCACCACGACGCCTACAAGCGCTGACCCGAGCCGTGGGGCGCCCCTGGGCGCCTCGGCTCTACGGAGGTGATGCATGGGGGTGCGTCCCTAGACCGATGCTCTGGGGCCTGGCAATGCTGGCGCTCTCGAGCTGCGCCACCGAGGTCTGTGACTGTCTCCCCAGAATTCCGGCAGTCGTGACCGGGCAGGTTGGTCCGGGAGGGGAGTACTCCGGTGCCGGGAGCTGAAGTGCGCGCCTTCAGTGGCCCGGGGGTCGGATGCGAGTCACTGGATACCGGGTTCGGTCTCGAGTTCACGGGAGCCGACGGGGTCTTTCGGCTGGGCCTCGCATCGGGCGCCGTGCGGGAGCGTGTCGTGTGCTGGTCTTCGCTCGCCCTCCGGAAGGCGTGGCGCTAGGGATGTCCGACACCGTGCTGGTGGTGACGGATTTCAGAGACGACGTCACGCCGGACAGTGTGCACGTCGAGCTGGTGCTGGGGGCGGAGTGATCTCCGAAGACCGTGCGGCCGCCGACGAGGCTGAGATCCGGCGGCTGACGGACGAACGCTTCATCACGACCGACCTGAAGGACTGGACCGCCGCGCGGGCCCTCTTCGCGGAGGGTCGATCGAGGTCGACATGAGCTCGCTGGGCGGCGGCGGCCCGGTACAGCTCCCCGCCGACCAGCTCATCGCCGGCTTCCAGGCCGGACTCCACCCAGGGAAGGTGAGTCACCATCTGGCCACCAACTACCGGATTGAGGTGGATGGCGACCGGGGAGTCCCCGCGCTGCCGGCCGGCATGGACCTGTGGGAGACCTGGGGGAATTACCGCCTGACCTACCGGCGGGTCGCGCGGGAGTGGCGGCTGGAAGGGTTTCGCTACTATTCGAAGCTTACGCGCGGCAACGACGCGGTGCGCACCCACAGCCAGTAACGACACGAGCAAAGGCATGAACCCAAAACAGCGCGACGAACTGCTCAAGACATTGAAAGCCCGCTTCGAGGCCAGTATGAACCGCCATCCAGGCCTTGAATGGGCGAAAGTGCAAGCGAGGCTGGAAGCGAATACCGCAACGCTGCGGTCGCTCAATGAAATGGAAGGGACCGGCGGTGAGCCGGACGTCGTGGGTCATGATGGGCGGACGGGCGAGTACACGTTCTATGATTGTTCGGCGGAAAGCCCCAAAGGCCGCCGAAGTCTTTGCTACGACCGTGAAGCCCTGGAGTCGAGGAAAGAACATCAGCCACAGAACAACGCCATCGATGTGGCAGCTGACATGGGCATCGAGCTCCTGACGGAAGCGCAATACCGGGAGCTGCAGAAGCTGGGAGAGTTCGATACGAAAACGTCGAGCTGGGTGAAAACACCTTCTGATATCAGAGCGCTCGGCGGCGCCCTCTTTTGCGATCGGCGTTACGACACCGTCTTCGTGTATCACAACGGTGCGTCCTCTTACTATGCCGCCAGGGGGTTCCGAGGATCGCTACGGGTCTAGATGCCGCCTCCGCTCCCTCTCACCATCGCTCTCGTTTCAGGCTGCCGCGTCCTCTGCCGGAGGCTCCTATGACCGCCGCGTCTCCTTCACCTCTCCTGCGTCCGGTGCTGATCGCGTTCGGACTGGTCTTCATCTTCGGGATCGTCATCCTGAACCGGCTGTGGCCGAGCGGGTGGGCTTGGGAGCCCGAGCAGCCGGCCTATCTGCACATGATCCTCGGGATCTACGCGACGCTCGGGGTTTTCCTGCTGCTCGCTGCCCGCGATCCGATGCAGCACCTCAGCCTCATCTGGTTCACGGTGTGGTCCAGCATCGTGCATGCGGTCGTCATGGCAGTCCACTCGCTCACCGATCCAGGTCAGATCGGGCACCTCTGGGGCGACGTGGCGGCCCTTCTCCTGACCGCCGGTGTGCTGGCGGCCTTGACGCCCCGCAGCTCGCGAGTGCGGACGATCTGAAGGAGCTTGTCATGGCGGAAGTCAGCGTACGCTACATCATCGATGACGTTCCGGCTGCCATGCGATTCTATACGATGCTTCTGGGCTTCACCTTGGAGCAGGATGCCTCGCCGGCGTTTGCATCGGTCGTCCGGGACGGTGTGCGTCTCCTGCTCAGCGGTGACGGGAGCTCGGGGAAGCGTCCGTTGCCCCGCACCGATGAGATCGTGACCGGACCAGGCGGTGCACAGATCATTCTCGACGACCCGTCCGGCAACCCCGTGGAGCTATTCCAGCCTCGACGCTGACGTCTGCCGCGGGAGCGCTCCCATCACGCCAGCCCGGTAAACCGCGGCACGACGCCGATGAGCCGATCGATGACCGTGAGCTGTGCCCGGTGCTGCAACTCATGCTCCTTGGTGGCGAGGAACATCTCGAAGCGGCTCACCGAACCGCCGCCCGGGAGCTGCACGCGCTCCGCCAGGAAGGCCTCGGGCTGCTGTTCCAGCCAGCGCGCCTGTCGCTCGCCCTCGGTACGGAGGAGCTCGAGGATGTCGGCCTTCGAGCGCCGGCGCTTCTCCTCGACCTCGGACTTCCGGAGGTGCGCCGGGAAGTCGTAGCCCTCGATCGCATCGAGGTGTGCTTCCTCGTGCAGGATCCGATCGGACGTCGCGAGCCAGGCGATGTGGACGAGCGTTTCCGCGACCGACCGACTCGCCGGAGCCGGCCGATAGTCGTATTGCGACTCCGGGATGTCGGCGGCCATGAGGATCGTGTTCGCGCGGACGGCCCGCATGCCGTCAACGAGCTGGCGAGCGCCGTACAGGGGCGCCGCTTCCCGCTCGAGTGGGGCGTTCCGCTGCCCGCCTTCCGCGGCCCCCTTCGCGAGGAACCGGTCGAGGTTCTTCGCCTGCCCGTCCCAGCCGGCGGAGTTCTTGCTGAACGCGGTGGCGCGGCGCGACGCCGGGATCGCGTCGAACCCCGACTCCACGATCGTGAGCCTGGTGCCTCCGGCGGCATCCTCCAGCGTGAAGGACACCAGCGTCGTCGGCTCAGCGGAGTAGTCGACGCCTGCTTCGATGGCGTACGGATGCCAGCGGAAGGAGAAGAGCCGCTCGGGCTCCATCGTCTCGATCCAGAGCGTCATCGTCACGTGCTCGTAGTTCTTGAAGGTGAGCTTCCCGCTCACCTCGGCCCCGGGTGTGAACGCGCCCGTCAGGGCCGAGCCGAACCAGGCGTTGAACTGCCTGACGTCGGTGAGCGCCCGCCAGACGCGCGCGCGCGGGGCGTCGAGGTTCACCAGCTTTTCGATGCGGTCGGTGGAAATGGTGCTGCTCGGCATGTAAGTCCTCACTCGGCGTCGGTTGGATCGTTGTCGGGATGGCGGAGCAGCTCGACGAGCCGCTCGATGCGCGTGTCCCAGAGGCGTTCGTAGTTCCGGAGCCAATCGTCGGCGCCCGCGAGCGGCCGCGGGTCGATGCGGCAGTAGTGGATGCGTCCGCGCACGGTGCGCCGCACGAGGCCGGCCCGCTCGAGCGTCTGGATGTGCTTCGACGCCGCGGCCAGCGACATCCGGTATGGTGCGGCGAGCTCGCCGACGGTCTGCTCGCCCCGGGCCAGCCGCTCGAGCATCGCCCGGCGGGTGGGGTCCCCGAGAGCGCGGAAAACGAGGTCGAGTGCGGCTGCACGTTTAACCATAGGGTTGAATATGGTAGGGGACGCGAGGATTGTCAACTGGGTGGTTGAACGTATCGCCGGGGGCCGGCAGACCGCCGTGATCGTGGTAGGGCGAGCTATTGATGAAACCGCTGAGACTCAGGCTGGGAGCGGACCTTGAGCGAGAACAACGCCCTCATCCTTTCCTGCCTGACGGATGATTCAGCCGCCTGACGTCGTACCTGACGGCCTTCAAGGAGGGCTCAGCCGCCACAGCTCGACGCGGTCTCCCGTGAGAATCGGGATCGCGACCACACCCGCCTTGGGATCCACGCCGATGTCCGCCGCGGTGGGGACGCCGCGGATGAGCGGCCGAACCCGGCCCTCCACCACCTCGCTCACCGTCGAGTCGTTCCACGCCGACACCAGCGTCCGACCGTTAGGGAGCACCTCGATCCCGTCGTAGCGCCCGATGCCGCGCGCGACCGATGTCGGCACGCGCTTCCCCTCCTTCCATTCCAGCACGCTGCTGTCGCCCACGACCGGCGCCAGGAGGAATCGCCGCCCTCGCGTGTCCCAGGTGATACCGTTGGGCTGGCCGAGCGCGGCGCCTTCGAGGGCGACGCTGACCCGGCGGCCGCGGATGCGGTAGATCCGGTCGGGCCCGCTGTGGATGCGGTTGCCGGCGGAGTCGAACCGAACGCCGGTGTCGGTGAGCCAGAGGGTCCCGTCCGGCGTCGCGGCGAGGTCGTTGGGGAAGAGCGCGCCCACCGGGTCGAGATCGATGGTGGCGACCGGCGCGCCGGTGCGGCGATGGAACCCGCGCACGGCGCCGGCGTCGGCCACCCAGAGGGTGTCGCCGGTGATCGCGAGGCCCTTGGGGTCGTGCAGCGTCACTCCCTTCGCCGCGCCGTCCACGAACCGGAGCGCCTCGACCCGTCCGTCGGGGGCGAGCCGCGAGATGAAGCCGTCGCCGTCGCGGGGCCGTTCGCGGCTGTTGATGTTGCTCACGAACCAGACCCGCCCCTCCGGATCCCAGCGGACTGACTCGGGGCGAGCGAGACCGGTCACCGTCGCGAGCCGGACCGGTGCGGAATCGGGTGCCGCGGCCGCGCCCTTCCCGGTGTACGCCACCCGCCAGATCCGGTTGGCCGGATCGTCGGCGACGAGGAGCGAACCGTCGCCCGCCACGGTCACGCCGAGCGGCCGGCCATAGACCTCACCTTTGGCCGAGTCGGCGTAGAAGCCGCCGAGGAACTCGCGCGGTGGGCCGGACGGCTTCCCGCCGGAGAAGGGGACGAACATCACGCGATAGCCCGACATCGCCGAGCGGTTCCACGATCCGTGCTGCCCGATGAACGCGCCGGACCGCCACGGCTCCGGAAACCTCTCGCCGCGATAGAACGCGAGGCCGAGCGACGCCGTGTGCGCGCCGACGGCATAGTCGGGAGCCACGGCGCGGGCGACCAGATCCGGGCGCCGGCCGCGCTGGCGTGGCTCCTCGTGCCGGCCGAAATACGAGTAGGGCCAGCCGTAGAAGGCGCCATCGCGCACGCGCGTGAGATAGTCGGGCACCAGGTCGTCACCCAGTCCGTCGCGCTCGTTCACCACGGTCCAGAGCTGGTCGGTGCCGGGCACCCAATCCATCCCGCCGGGATTGCGGAGTCCCGACGCGAATACCCGCATCCCCGACCCGTCCGGCGAGAGCTCCAGGATCGCGGCGCGGCGAGGGTCCTTGGCGTCGGCCCCTTCCACGTCCACGTTGGTGCCCGAGCCGACCGTCACGTAGAGCCTGGTACCCGCCGGGTTCGCGACCACGTTGCGGGTCCAGTGATTGTTGTATCCGCCGCCCGGCAGCTCGAGCACCCGGCGCGGAGGCGCCTGGATCAGGGTGTCGCCGAGCCGATAGGGGTAGCGCACCAGCGCGTCGGTGTTGGCGACGTAGAGCCACCCGTCGAGGTACGCCATGCCCACCGGACGACGCAGTCCCCAGAGAAGGACCGACCGGTGCTCGGGCGTGCCGTCGCGGTCGGCGTCGCGGAGCAGGGTGATGCGGTTGGCCGAGTGGCCCCGGTTGCCCGAGGCCCAGCGCGCGGCGATGACCTCGGGCGGGTTGAGGGTATCGTTCGCGCCGCCGTCGTTGGCCGATTCGGCGACGAGGACGTCGCCGTTCGGGAGCGTGTAGAGCCAGCGAGGCCGCTGGAGCCCGTTGGCGTAGAGCGAGACGGTGAACCCTGGCGGCGCCACGGGAGTGCGGCCTTCGGGCCACGGCACGAGCTGCGAGAAGCGAGTGGCCGATGCCGTCGTGTCGGGCGCCGGGAGGCGCGGGTTGGGGCCGAAACCGGAGCCGGTGATGACCCCACCAGCCGCGGGACCAGGCCCCAGCGCCGCGCCGACGGTCGCGCCGGCCGACGCGCTCGTCTCGCGATGAAAGATCTTGCCCACGATCACCCAGCGCCCATCCACCTTGAGCAGCGACATGTAGTCGGTGATGGTCGAGCCGGGCGACTCAAGCCGGAGCTTGGCGACGGCGGCATCGCCCGCCACGTCCACCGAGACCACGGTGCGGCGGACCGCGTCGGGCTTCGGGGGCTGGGACCGTCCCTTGGCGATCGCCGCGAGCCAGTCCGGGATGGCCCGCTCGGCGAGCGCGCCGTCGCGGACGGAGTACATCGCGCGCATCTGCGGGTGGAAGGCGCGGTGGGCGACGGCGGAGTCGCTCATGCGGACGCCGTCGAAGTAGGTGGACTGGATATGTGCGCGGATGGCCTCTTCGTCGGGATTCGTGTCGGGCGGGGCGACAAAGGCGGTCACGCCGGCCAGGGCCGCGGCGGCGAAGTAGAGGCGTGGCGACATCGGTGCGCTCCCGTCGGGAATGAAAGGTTTGGCGCCGGATCCGACGTCCGGCCGACACCTGCCATGATGCGACGAGCGGCGGCGGGGAACAATGGCCGGCCGGCGAGCGGCGGCAGGGGGGCGATGAGCGTCAGGCGAAGCGGGCTCGAAGCCTCGACGCGTGGCGTCGGCTCAGGGTGAGCGGGTCGGCGACCCCGCGCAGGTGGACGTGGAAGGCCTCGTGGGACCACTCCTCGATCCGCTCCACGTACTGGAGGTTGACGATGGACTCGCGGTGGATCCGGACGAACTGCTGCTCCGGGAGCCGCTCCTCCCAGGCCTTGAGGCTGCGCGGCACCCGGCCGCGCGCGCCATCGGCGGTCACCAGCTCGCTCGCGTCCCCGGCCGCGAGGACACAGACGATCCCGCCGACCCGGAGGAACCGGGCGCGCCCGTCGACCGGCAGGAAGACGAAGTCGGCCATCGTGAACCGGCGAGCCGGCGGCTCGTCCTCGGGCTCGGCTTCGCGGCGGAGGCGGGTGACCGTCGCGGCGAGTCGCTCCGGCGCCACCGGCTTGAGGAGGTAGTCCAGGGCGTTGACGTCGAAGGCGCGGAGGGCGTGGGCGTCGTGGGCCGTGACGAAGACCACCCGGGCCCCGACGGCGGCGCGCTCGAAGAGGTCGAACCCGGTCTCGCCCGGCATCTGCACGTCGAGGAAGACCATGTCGGGCTGCTCGCGCTCGATGAGGCGGACCGCTTCGTTCACGTCCGAGGCCTCGCCCACCACCTGGACCTCAGGGTGCGCGGCGAGGAGCCGCCGCAGCTCCTGGCGGGCCAGCCGCTCGTCGTCCACGACCAGGGCCCGTATCGCCTCCTTCATGCCGGTGCTCCGTCGCCCACGAGCTCGATCCGCGCCCGCACCCAGCCGTCGTCCTGCCCCACGTGGAACTGATGCCTGCCGGGATAGAGCCGCTCGAGCCGCTGGCGGACGTTGGCGAGGCCCACGCCCGCGCCGGTCTCCATCGGCTCCGCGCGATCCGCGCGATCGCCCAGCCAGTGGCCGGTGTTGGCGATCTCGATCACCAGCCGCTCCTCCTCCACTCGGGCCGCGACCACCAGGTCCATCGCGCCCGGGCAGGTCCGCACCCCGTACTTGATCGCGTTTTCCGTCAGCGGGTGCAGCAGGAAGCCCGGAACCCGCCGCGCCTCGGCGCCGGATTCCACGTCGAAGCGGACCCGGAGCCGGCTCTCGAACCGGACCTGCTCGATCGCCAGATAGCGGCGGACCGAGGCCAGCTCTTCGGCGAGCGGGACGTCGGTGGTGCCGGCGGGAAGCAGCGAGTAGCGGAGGAAGCCCGACAGCTCGGTCACCATCTCGCGGGCCCGCGCCGGATCCTCGCCGATCAGCGCACGGAGCGAGTTGAGGGCGTTGAAGAGGAAATGCGGCTGGAGCTGATACCGGAGCATCTCGAGCTGGGCCTCGCGGGCCGATGCCGTCGCCTGGAGCGACCGCTCATGCTCCGCCACCAGGTCCTGGCGGTACTTGAGGCCGAGGTAGAGCGCGCTCCAGGCGAGCAGGACGGGGGCCTTGTTGAGCACCGCCTTGGCGTAGCTCGACCAGCCCTCGAACTGGAGGACTCCCAGTCCCAGCAGGAGCCCGTCATAGATGAGCAGCCAGACGTTGGCGAGCGCGAAGGAGGCCACGACCGCGATCGCGATCGTGACCGGCTGAGAGACTCCCCGCGTCCGGAGCCGGCGGTAGAGCGCCCGCAGGGGCAGGCTCAGGGCGGCGCCGATGCTCACCAGCAGCAGCACCCGCCACACGTTCGGGTAGAGCGCCGGCGAGAGCGTGTATTTCGCGGCCGCGTAGGTGCCCCAGCCGAGCAGCTGCGCGGTCCAGAAGGGCGAGATCGGGGTCCAGGGCCGTGGCATGCTCCGAGTGTACGTCCCGGACCGGCGAGCGGCAACGGCGGGCCGACGAGTGGCGTCCCACGCCCGTCGGGTGCCGCGGGGGGGCATCTCAAGGCGCTGTCCCCGGAGTACTTTCCAGGGGGGGGGATCCGTAAGGAGCGGCACATGGATCTAAGGCAGCTCGAGACCGACATCCTCGCCTTTGTGCGCCGGGCCTACCCGAACATCCAGGTCCGGGTTGAGCCGTGGGCGGATGATCCCACGCGACCGGCGGTCTACTTCACGGAGGCCCAGTTCGCCCCTCTGTACCCGGCGCAGCGCTACCACTACCTCCGCAACCTCATTCCTGCCGACTACTACGACCGCCATCTGACCGACACCGAATGGTTCGAGCTCGCGCCCGGTGAGCGCCCGGAGGACCTGCAGTATCCGGACGCCGAGCTGATCGCCGACATCGACCCCGACGTGATGCGTGTGCTCATGGGTGCGAGAGTCTTCGAGGCACTGGACAACGTGCTCTGCCCGGCAGACGCGTCGCGTCCTCGGCAGCAATGCCATGGGGATTTCCGTCATGCCCGGGAGGTACTGCTGGGGCGGGGGTTCCGCGAGAAGGAGCTGTTCGACGTCTTTCACGTCCTCATGGCACGGGGCGGCTATTGCGACTGCGAGATCCTCTACAACGCGGTCGAGGACAGCCGTCTCAAGGCCGAATACTGGCGGGCTCGTGCGGAGCAGATCGAACCGTACGACCCGCATCGCGGGGAGTCCAGCCCATGAAGCTCAACGTCCTGCTCAGCATCACTGCCGTCTACCTGGCATTCCTGGGCCTCGGGTTCATCTTCGCCCCGGAGGCGATCGGCAGGGGAGCCGTTGCACCAGATGCCCCGCCCGCCCTGATCGCGTACCTCCGGCAGTTCGGCCCCACCTTTCTGGGAATCGCCGTGCTGAACTGGACGGCTCGGAACGCGGAGCCGTCCACGGCGCGCACGTCCATCATCCTCGGCAACATCGTCGGGTTCGGTATCGGCCCCATGCTGGATGTGTGGGGATTGATGACGGGCGCGAGGAAACTGGCGGTGCTGTTCGGTGTCATTCACCTGCTCATCGCGCTGGCCTTTGTCGTCGCGTGGCGGGGCGAGCACGTCGGCCGACGGGCGTCGTGACCGATTGGGCTGAATGGAGTCGTGAGGCTGTCGCCGCCATGCAGGCGCGCAACGACGCGTGGACCGAGCGGTTCGGGCTGAAGGGAGCAGCGTACCGCTGGGACCTCGCCACGGGTGAGCTGCGCTTTGATCGCGGCCGCGATGCCGTGGTGGCGGAGCTCTGCCTGGTGGGCACGGTGTCCGAAGCGGAAGGCACCTTCCGATGGGCCTGGGCCGACGACACGATCGCCCCGTCCGCGATTCGAGGGCTCGAGGTGGTGCGGGAGTTCGGGATCGCGCACGACCTCCCGCTGCTCACGACCCCCGAGTGGCCCGCGGGTCGAGCGGACGGGCTGGAGATGGTGGCGATCGCCGGCCGCATTCAGGACGCCGGCGGAGTGTTCGTCGATTCGGAGGGCGACCTGTCGCTGTTCTTTACGCTGCATCACTTTCAGGTGCGCGTGCAACCCGGTGTCTCATGACCACGGCTCCGGCCCGGTCGCGACTGGTTGGCTCCAGCCGTCGCTCCGCCTTGATGTTCGGCTGCGCGCTCGGCGTCGCCATCTGGTTGCTCTCACCCCTCATTGCGGGGCGCCGAGAGCCCTGGGATGCTGAGGGCGGATATTATGTCGGCGCGTTGCTCATCGCCGGCGTGCTGGGAGGATTCGTCGTACCGACCCATTGGGTGAGCATCGCCCTCGGCATCCTGGTCGGCCAGGCCGTGGTGCTGGTGGGCAGTGCCGTCGTCTGGCCGTCGAGCGGCGGACTGTGGCCGCTCGGTCTGGTCTTCCTCGCCGGGTATGCCGTGCTCGGCCTTCTCGGGGCCGGCATAGGTATGGGCCTGCAGCGTCTCCTACGTCGTCGGGAAGGAATGGGGGCCGGATGAGACTTTTGCGCACCGTGACTTCCGGGCTCGGCCTCTCGGGTTACCTCCTGTGTCAGGCCGCACTCATGTGCCCAGCGCAGACTGCGCCTGCTCCTGCAGCGGAAGCTCCCGTGGTCGTGATGCTCGGGACCGGCACCCCCGGGCCGCTGCCCGACGTGTGGGGGCCGGCGACCGCGGTGGTCGTCGGCAGCCGGGTGTTCCTCGTCGACGCCGGCGTCGGGGTCGAGCGGCGCCTGGCCGCAGCCCGCCTGCCGACCAACGGCGTGACCGCGGTATTCATCACGCACCTCCACAGCGATCACGTGCTGGGCCTCGCCGACCTCATCTTCACCTCGTGGGTGATGGGGCGCAGCCGGCCGTTTCCGGTCTACGGGCCGCACGGGCTGGCCCGCATGACGCAGCATCTCTACGAAGCGTTCAGCGAGGACATCCGCGTTCGCACGGAGGGACTCGAGCACGAATCGCGAGAGGGGTATCGCGTCGAGGTGCGCGAGATCGGGCCGAGCGTCGTCTACGACAGCGGCGGCGTGCGCGTCACCGCGTTCCAGGTGGAGCATGGCGAATGGCGCGAAGCGTACGGCTATCGCTTCGACGTTCCCGGCCGGAGCATCGTGCTCTCCGGGGACACCCGGCCCAGCGGGGAGCTCGTGCGCATGGCGACGGGAGTCGACGTGCTCATCCACGAGGTGCAGCCATCCGATTCCACGCCGCCTCCCGGAAAGCGGTCCGCCGGCGAATGGGCAAGGTACGTCGCGGCATATCATACGACCGCGCTGGAGCTCGGCGAGCTGGCCGCCCGGGCCCAGCCGAAGCACCTCGTCGTGTATCACGACGGTCGCCGGGGCAGGGCCGACCGGATTCTCGCCGATATCCGGCGATCCTTCTCCGGCGCGGTCACCCTCGCGGCCGATCTTCAGCGATTTTGAGGCGGTTCATCCGTGGGGAGCGAGGGGCCCATCGCGCTCCGGCGGCCAGGGGAGGTGGTATGAAAGGCTTTCTCTTCGGCGTGGCCGCCGTTGTCGCCGCCTTGCTGCCTCCGAGGCTTTCCGGCCAAGGTGCCGATTGGGCGCGATCCGCCGGCTTGAGCGACTGGCAGGCCTCGAAGGTGACGCCCGGCGTGTCGTTCATGCCGCTCGTGGGTGAGGCCACCAAACCGGGAGCCTACGTCTACCGTGTCAGGGCGGCCGATGGCGTCCGGATCCCGCCCCACTGGCACACGAAGGCGATGCATCTGACCGTCCTGAGTGGAACGCTGGTCATCGTGATGGGTGAGTCATTGGACTCGACTCACGCAGGACGCTACAGCGCCCACGGCTTCCTGGTGATGCCGTCCGGGATGCGGCACGCGGAATGGTTCGAGGGAGAAACCGTCATCCACGTCGAGACGGAAGGCTTGTTCGAGACCGTGTTCGTCGATCCCGCGGACGATCCGCGCACCCGCGCGCGCCCGTAGCGGCACCACGCGTGCAATCGATGACGGATCACCGTGCCGATGTCGGAGGTAGGAAAGGGGGAACGGTCGTGATCCCGGATCTTCGAGAGACCATCTTCAGCACCTGGCGGACCAACAATCGGCTGACGGTGTTCCTAGTGGAGCACCTGTCGCCCGGGTTGTGGGTCGCACCGATCCCGGGAGCCCCCCGCCGAACGATCCGCATGATCGCCGGTCACATCCACAACGCCCGATGCATGTGGATCAAGACGCTGGGTCTGGAATTGGGGATCGCAGTTCCGCGAGGTGTCGACCGGCGGAAGGTCGGTCGGAAGGAGCTGGTGCAGGCTCTCCACCGGAGCAGCAAGGGCATCCTCCGGCTGCTGGCGCTCGGCTGTGCAGAGGGAGGCACCATTCCGGCGGCGTCGACGTACGTCTGGCGCAATCTTCCGCTCGACGTGGGGCACGTGCTGGGCTATTTCGTCGCCCACGAAGCCCAGCACCGAGGTCAGATCGTGCTCGTGGCCAGGGCGCTCGGCGATCGACTCCCGAAAGCGGTCACCGACGGCCTCTGGCAGTGGAAGCGGCGCGCGGCGGAGGCGAAGGTCGAGAAGCGATGACTGACTAGCGGGGCGTCGCGGGACCCTGCAACAGCGCCCGCTCGGTAAAATCCTGTCGCTCGTGCAGCTCGGTCATCTCCTGGCGGAGCAATGCACACTCCTCTTCGAGGCCCCGAAGGCGGCCTTCGGACTCCGGGTTCGTCGCCAGGGGCGGCGAGGGCCGGCGCTCGAGCAAGCGCGCCAAAGGCCAGGCCAACGCGCCCGAGCACGAGCGCTGCGCGGCCTCCCGACGCCGGGGCAGCAGTGTAGGTTTTCAGGAGGCCTGTGGAGGTGCGCCATGACCCTGCGTACTGTCACCGAAGTCATCCTCGCCCTTGGCGCGGTGCTGCTGCTTGCCCGGGACCTGCATCGCGCCTGGTTCGACCGGCTCCGCCGCCCCATCACGCTGCTCGTCGCAGCGCTCGTCGCGGCCTTACTCATCGGCGCCGCCGGCGGACGGCCACATCCCAGCCCGTGGTGGCTCCTCCTGCCGGGGAGCGTTCTCGCGTGGGAAGTCGCACGGGGCTGGCGTCGGGCGCCACGCAGCCATCTGTGGGAGGCAGGGCTCGGCGCGTTCGCGGCGAGTCTCCTGTTCGGAGCAATCGGGCTCGGCGCGACGAGCGAAAGCATGGCGGCCGCATTGATCGCCATCGGCGCCGTGGCTGCCGGTGTGGGAGGAGGCTTGCTCTGGCGCTCCCGGCAGCGGGAACCACACCCGTGGCGCGCGGGGGACAGGAGCCGCTACGAACGGCGCGTGGCTCAACGCGAGGGAGCCTGAGGTCTGCGGCAAGTGGGTCTCGCAAGGCCGTGGTGCCTACCGCCGAGCAGGACGCACACACAGGAGGGACCGTGTCCGAGTGGCCGTTCGACGACCCACCGAATACCGCGGCGATCACTACGCGTTCCGTGCTGGACGACGGTGCCCCGATCCTTCTGGTGACGCACGACCTCGAGGACGGCGGGTGGCAGTTTCTCGACGGGGCGGCGGCATCTTCGTCGGAGGCGCGCGTGGTCGGGCTTGGGCGCATGTGCGCGCGGGACGCGAGCCTGCTCGAGCTCGCCGACCTGCCCGAAGGGTGGCGCGCCTGGCGCCCGAACGCCGGCGCACCCTGGCAGCGCGGGCAGGAGTAACCCCGGTGCCTCATGCGCCACGCGGGCTCTCGGTTTCCACCCCGTCTTCTTGCTCGACAACTCCCGCGCGAGACGGTAGCATCTATCGACTGACGCGATGGCTTCTGCTCCCACCCCTCGGAGGTCTCATGCATGGAAGGACGGCGGCCCATTGGATCGTGGCTCTGTTGGTCTCGGTCGCGGCTCAGCCGGTCGCAGGCCAGGCCAAGCCCGAGGAACCAGACCTGTCGGCGGTGCGATCGGCGCTCGAGAAGTACAAGGATCCCTACGTCGCCGTCCACGATGGGTACTTCTCGACCGTCGGCTGCGTCGAGTACGACCGCGCCGGCGCCCCGGGACACGTGCCCTACAAGCCGGGGGGCATGGGCGTCCATTTCCTCAATGCCGGGCTCGTCGGCCCCGTTCCCGATCCCGCCAAGCCCCAAGTGCTGATCTACGAGCCTGACGGCGACAAGCTGCGGCTGGTCGCCGCCGAGTGGTTCATCCCGCTGGCGACCGGCGTGAAGGGGCGTCCCGCGCTCTGGGGCCGATCGTTCGACGGTCCGATGATGGGCCACCCGCCGCTGGTCCCGATGGAGCTGACGCACTACGACCTTCACGTGTGGCTCTACAAGGCGAATCCGCTGGGCGTCTTTGCGCCCACCAATCCGGACGTGAAGTGCACCGGCCATCCCTATCGCCTGGTCGAGGAGTCGCCGATGCTCGTGCCGGAGCCGAAGCCCTAGCAGCGCGTCCCTCGTCTTCTTCCGGACCTCCGTGCCCTAGCTGCCGCCTGCTGGCGGACCCGGAGCCTCATGCGTCTGTCAGGAGCGGCATCATTCCTCGTGGTCGCCCTCTGCGCCGCCACGGTCGTGCGCGCGCAGGGTCAAGGGGAAGATCGCGAGCTCCCGGTTGCCGGGACGCTCACGTACAACATGCTGTTCCTGAGCCATCCGCCAGGACAGGAGAACGGCGGCTTCGGGGCCAGGTTCGGGGGGCGCTTCGCGATCCGCGCGGGTCCACGAACGCACGTGGGCGTAGGGGTCGGCTCATGGGCGCAGGCCCAATTGGGCGAGTGCAGCGCCCCGGTTGAGGGTGGCACGTTCGCCAACTATTGGAGCGAGGCGATCGTGTATCAGGCATACGCGCAACACTCGCCTTCGCCGGCGTTCCCCGGGTGGGCACGTCTGGGAGCGGGGATTGCGAACACTTCGACCCTACTGCCTGCCGGCAGCGTCATCGTCGTGCTCGATCGATGGCGTGCTGCGCTCAGCGGCCGCGTTGGCGCCGCCGCGGCGGCGAGGAACTGCGGCATGCGCTCGCACTTGGCTTCGGCGTCACCATCCGCTGAGGCCTGCCGCCGAAACGGAGATCCTCATGTCGCCGTCCCGGTCCACGAAGAAGGACGAACTCCAACACCTGCCCGGCATCGGCCCCAGCCTGGCGAGCGACCTGCGAGCCCTTGGAGTCCGCCGGGTCGCCGATCTGAAGCGGCGCGATCCCGAGCGGCTGTACGTCCAACTGAATCGAGTTCGGGGGGAGCGTCAGGATCCGTGTGTGCTCTATGCGTTCCGCTGCGCCGCCTACGCCGCCCGCACCGCACGACCGAAACCTGAGCTGCTCAAGTGGTGGAACTGGAAGGATCGTGCGTTGCGGGCTACTTAGCCCGCCGCACGGCCGACAGACAGTGCCGACCCAATGCCCGTCATGCGGCTGGATGAGGCCCTCTCGGGGTTCAACGAGCTCCGGCTCGCGGCCGGCGTTGGCGGACCATGGGCCGCGCAGCTGGACCGGTTGGCCCACGCGTCCTTCCACGCGGCGGAGCACCTGATCGTCTACGGCAGTCTCTCCCCGGGCGCCCCGAACCATGGTCGGCTGGTTCCGCTCGGAGGGATGTGGGAGCGAGGCTGGGTGGAAGGCGACCGCGAGCCTGTCGGGTGGGGCGCGGAGCTGGGGTTTCCCGCCCTCCGCTGGCGGCCCGGCGGGCCGCGGGTGCTAGCCCACCTGCTTCGGTCCGCCGCCCTGCGCGACCGGTGGGCGGACCTGGACCGGTACGAAGGCCCTGCCTATCAGCGGATCCTCGTGCCATTCTTCGCCGAGGAGGAGGTCCGTGCCATCGGCTACCTCTACGCCGCGGCCCCGCCGGTCGAGGGCTGACGTGCGCAACGCGAACGAGCCCCTGAGACCTGCACCTGAGGGACGAATGCGAGTCGTCACCAGAGCTCTTGGAGTGCTTCTCGCTGCGCTCGCGCTCGGAGGCTGCGGCGGCGGGGAGGACAACTTCAGCCCGACCGTCCCGACCGTGGAGACGGTCGCAGGCAGCTACACCGCCCGCACGTTCACCTTGACGTCCGCCGTCGGAACCACGGACCTGCTCGCCTTGGGTTCGACGATCACCGTCACGCTGGACGCGGACGGCACCACGTCCGGCCGGCTCTTCATCCCTGGCGGTGCGGAAGGTGGTGGCGACCTCGACGAGGACCTCGCCGGCACCTGGACGCTCTCCGGGTCGATCGTCACGTTTAGTCAGTCCGCCGACACGTTCATTCGGGACGTCGAGTTCACCGCGGCGCAGAACCAGTTGAATTCCGAGGGCACGTTCGATGGAGCCATCATCCGGCTGGTGCTCGGAAAGGTCGGCTAGGTGGCCTTCGTGCGCCTGGCCACTCGTTCCCCCGCCGGTGGCCCAGGCGAAGCCGTGACGTTCATGAATCCGCAGGGTGGACTCGTCCTGTCGCTGATGCTCGCGGCGGTTGTGCCGCTCCGTGCCCAGGACGAGTCTCGGAGTGCCGAGCAGGTTGAGGCGCTCGTGGCGCGGTACGACAGCGCATGGAACCGGCAGGACACCATTGCGGTCGGCCGCCTGCTCGCGCCGCGCTACCAGTACTTCACCTCGCGGGGCGAGGTGAGTTCGCGTCCGAAAACCATGGGTTTCCTGAGCTCTCCCGACTACGTGCTGGCGCAGGCGAAGCGGTCGGAAGTGTCGGTCTCGGTGAGCGGGTCGGTGGCCGTCGTGAGCAGCCGGTGGCAGGGCCACGGGACCTATCGAGGCGAGCCCTTCACGGACGACCAGCGCTGTGGCCAGACCTGGCTCCGAACCACGAGCGCGTGGCAAATGCTGAGCGAGCACTGCGTCCAGATCGTCCCCGGTCCGTAGGCCCCGGACGGAGTTCCCGTATGGCTCGGCTGATCCCAATCGCTGGCGCGGTGTGCGCGTGCCTCGTCGCTCCGCCGAGGCTTTCCGCTCAGGAGCCCGGCCGGCCCCGCCTGCTGTCGGCGGCGGAGACGGGCTGTGACTCCCTTCGGGCGACCGCCGCCGACTCGATCTATGAGGCCGACGCCGTCGATCGCCCGGTGCGGGCGCCGTACGTGCGGGTGAAGGCGCTGCCGTACCGGATGCGGGAGGTGCTCAAGGGGCGCACCATGCTCCGGTTCGTCGTCGAACCGTCCGGCTGGGTGGACCGGTGCAGCATCGGGCTGGTGGAAGAGTCGTCCGCCGAGTGGACGTCGGCGGTCCTGGCCGAGCTCCGAGCCACCCGATATGACCCGGCCCGCAAGGGCGGCGAGCGGGTGGCGCAGGTGGTGTACCAGGTCTTCACATATCATAGCGATGGACGCACCGATGTGTCGCAGTGATCGGGATCGCGAAAGGAGGTGGCCGCATGCGGACGGTCACGCTGCCCGGTCGGCGGAGTCTGGACATCGTCTTCGGCCTGTTCCTCGCCAGCGGCGCGATGATCGGCGCCTATTGCCTCCTTGCGCTCGCCGACTGGGTGCACTCCCAGGGCGAAGATGCCTTCGGGATCTTCTACCTTGGCATGCTTTCGTTCGTCCCCAGCGGACTGGCGTGGCTGGCCGGCGGCGTTCACATGTTGCTGGGATCCCGGGTGCGAGACGTCAGGCTGGGCGTCGCCCTGATCACCGGCCACATGGCGTGGTGGGTCATCCTGATCGGGATCGAACTGTGGCGTGACGACCCGTCCTTTGGCTGGGTGATGCGACGCGCCACCACCGTGGAGCCCGGCCTCTGTGCGGCAGGCATCAGCGTTCTGTCGGTCCGCTGGTTCGCGCAGCGGCGACACCACTATCCCGTGCAGGTTGCGGCCTGACATGTAATGCCGGAGACCAACGCGGGGAGCTGGTGGTCCGGGCCCGCTCGAGTGATCGTAGCAGCGGTGGTCGGTCTGGCCGTCCTGCCGCTCCTTGTCCTGGCCGCCCCATTTCTGGCTGTCGGGGCGTGGCTGAAGCGATGGAGGAAGCGACGCCTGCAGCGGCGGTTTCACGCCCGTTGGGGCGCCGAGGGCAAGCGCCTGCTGCTGGTGTATTCCAACAGCCCCCACTGGCAGGCCTACATCGAGGAGCGATGGCTTCCCCGCATCGGACCACTCGCCGTGGTGATGAACTGGTCCGAACGGTCCCGGTGGTCCGATCGCCACCCGGTCGAAGCCGACATTTTTCGCATGTGGGCGGGGGATCGGGAGTTCAACCCGCTCGCCATCGTCATGCCGGCGCAGGGCAGGGTTCAGGTCATTCGCTTCTGGAAGGCTTTTCGCGACTACAAGCACGGCCGGGATCGGGGATTGCGTGCGGCGGAAGCCCAGCTGGAAGACGCGGTGGGAGTTTCGCTGCGGTCGGACGTCTGAGGGTCGTCAACGGCCCGTACCACAGTTACAGAGGAGGGCTTATGCGCCGGTCATGGTTATACCTTGCCGTCGGGTTGAGTCTGGGCTGCATCGACAACACCGGTCCGAATCAGGGGCTTCAGTCGACCGTGTCGCTCGATCGCACCCGGCTGGTTCTAGGCGAGGTGGTACACATCACGGTCACCGTCAAAGGGGGCACGCTGTCGGGGAGCAGCACCTGCCTCACCGGGTACAGCATTCTCGATGCGACCGGCGCTATCGTGGCCCCTGGCGACGTGATCTGCCTGGCGGACCTGGTGACGCAGTCCATCCCGCCCAAGGGCTATGTCCGTCAGTTCACGTGGTCGGGCTTCACGGGGAGTGGTACGAACGGCATCCCCCTCGCGGCCGGGAGCTACCGGATCGTGGGCGGGCCGGGAATGCCAGGACGGGTCGCCGCGGGGGCGAGCCCGGCCGTGGCACTGGAGCTGGTCGAGGCCGCGACCAACTAGACAGAGGAGAGTGCGCATGCCCGACGCGTCGCGCCCGTTACGGCGCTCCAGAACCAACCGCGAGATCGCCGGGGTCGTCGGCGGACTGGCCGAGTACTTCCGCGTCGACCCGACATTGCTGCGCGTCATCTACGTCGTGGTCTCGATCGTCTCGGCGGCGTTTCCGGGGCTGCTCGTGTATATCCTGCTCTGGCTCCTGGTGCCCGAGGCTGAGGGCCCGGGGTGACGGACGGCGATTCCCGCGGCGTTCCGGGATGGATGTCGCGCGTCGAAACCCTCGGATCCACGATCATCGTGCTCATGGTCGGGGGCATGGTCCTCTGGTTCAAGGCGTCCGTGCGCGAGCCGCGCGTCGCTCTCGCCATCGGCAGCGGCATGCTGGTCTACATTCTCGCCCTCGTGGTCCTGGGGCGCCGCTCGACCACGGCGTCCATTGCGTGGACACCCTTCGCCGCGGCGGGCGTGGCGGCGGGCGGCGTGGCCGAGCTGATCAATGCGCAGATGCTGCTGACCCCGGAGTTCGCGGTCGCCGGCGCGACCGGCCTGGTCATCGGGACGGCGCAGTGGGCCGCGCTGAGGACGTGGATCCGCCTGACGAGGCGCGGAGCACCCAAGGCCTGAGCGCGAGGTTCCCCGGGAGATCCGATGCGAGAGCAGACCACCATTCGAGCCGGCGGTGTCGCCCTCATCGCCGGTGCGGTGGCGTTCCTCGGCGTCTTCGGCTTTCTCGCGGCCCGGTTCGACTACCCCGCGGTGCTCGACGGGGCCGCGGCGGACGTCCTGCCGAAGCTGCTCGCCACCGGTGCCACCGGCCGTGGGGTATGGGCGCTCTACGGGTTCCTGCCGCTGATCTGGATCCCCGCGGGAGTCGCGGCGTTTCACGCGCTCCGCCGGGTGCGCGAGGGAAGCATGCGCGCCGCCATGCTGTTCGCCCTGGTCGCAACTCTGAGCATGATGCTGGGCCTCCTGCGGTGGCCGAGCATGCACTGGACCCTCGCGGAGGCCTACGCCCGGGCCGACGCGCCCGAGCGCGCCGCGATCGCCGCCATGTTCGCCGGCCTCAACAGCTACCTCGGCAACTACATCGGCGAGTTCCTCGGCGAGCTCAGCGTCAGCCTGTTCTTCCTGTTGTCCGCGCTGGCGATGCTCGAGCGGGATGCGGGGTTTCCCCGCTGGATGGGATATCTCGGCGTGGGGACGGCGCTGGCGGTTCTGGCCGGCATGTTCCGCAATGTCACCGAGGTGGTCGCTCCCATCGCCTCCGTGAACAACGTCCTCCTTCCCTTGTGGATGATCGTGTTCGGAGGCGGGCTTCTGCGCTTTGGCAGTCGTGCGGGCCAACCGACACCGATGTCGCCATGACCCAGCGCCGCATCGTCGGCTATCGCCAGGACGTCGAACGGGACTGGATCGCGGAACTCGAATGCGGACATGCTCAGCACGTTCGCCACGCGCCCCCGTGGCAGGTGCGCCCTTGGGTGGTGACGCCCGAGGGGCGAGCTGAGCATCTGGGAAGCTGGCTGCCGTGCCGGCTGTGCGATGATCCGCCGGGCGCTCAGGACCGGCATCGCGCCAGCTCCTGATCTCGAGAGGCGGAGCCGTGGAGCCAACACCGTGAGGCGTCTATGAGTTGGTTCATCAAATGGCCGCTGCTCGCCCTCGTCCCGGCCCTGGTGCTGCTGGGGCTGTACCGGGCGTCGCGACGCCGCTGGGCGATGTATGCGGGAGTCGCGTGGCTCCTCTACGCCCCCTACGAGCTCGGCATGCGGTGGCGATGGTTGTGCTCCGGGGAGTGCAACATCCGGGTCGACCTGCTGGTCATCTACCCGGTCCTCGCCGTGCTGACCCTGATCGGGATCATCGCCGCCGTTCGGGGAAGGGCGATCGATGTCGCTTGAAGGAAAAGTCGCCCTGGTCGCCGGCGCGACTCGCGGTGCGGGCCGGGGGATCGCGGTGGAGCTGGGCGCGGCGGGCGCCACCGTCTACGTGACGGGGCGGACCACGCGCGGCCAGCCGTCCGAATACGCCCGGCCGGAGACCATCGAAGAGACCGCCGAGCTCGTCACCAAGGCGGGTGGCCACGCCATTGCCGTCAGGGTGGATCACCTGGTCCCGGAGGAGGTCGCGGCGCTGACCGAGCGGATCCGCGCCGAGCAGGGCCGACTCGACATCCTCGTCAACGACTTGTGGGGCGGCGAGAACCTCAAGGAATGGAACACCCCCGTCTGGAAGCACGATCTCCAGAACGGGCTGCGCATGCTCAGCCTGGGCGTCCATACGCACCTGATCACGGCGCACTTCGCGCTCTCGCTGCTGATCGAGCGCCCCGGCGGCCTGCTCGTCGAGGTGACGGACGGTACCGCCGCCTACAACGCCGAGCACTACCGGATCAACCCGTTCTATGATCTCGCCAAGGTCGCGGTGACGCGCATGGCCTGGGCCCACGCCCAGGACCTCGTGCCGCACGGGGCGACGGCGGTCTCGCTGACGCCAGGGTGGCTGCGCTCGGAGATGATGCTCGAGGCGTTCGGCGTGACCGAGGAGCGCTGGCGCGACGCGACGACGCGGGTGCCCCACTTTGTGATCTCCGAGACGCCACGCTTCGTCGGCCGCGCGGTCGCTGCCCTCGCAGCGGATCCCGATCGCGCGCGTTGGAACGGGCAGTCGCTGTCCAGCGGGGATCTGGCGAAGGTCTACGGCTTCACCGATCTCGACGGCTCTCGCCCCGATGCCTGGCGATACGTGCAGGAAGTCCAGGATGCGGGGCGGCCGGCCGACGCCACCGGCTATCGATAGATCGGCCGAACCCACGGCCGTCAAGCTGGCCGTCGACCGGGGCGGACCAGGCTGGCGGTTCCTGAGAGAACGACTCATCCTTCAATAGCCATCGGAGTGCGCCTCGTTCGCCGCGGAGGGACGCGCATGGCGTGGCTCAAGATGAAACTCCTCCTTGCGCTCGTCTCGGGCATGTCGCTGGCGGTGGGAGGCGCATCGGATCCCCCGGGTGCCCGGCGCGCCCTCGCGGCGGCTGTCGCCGTGGGCCCCTTCAGCGTGGAACGCGACAGCGCCGGCTTACTGCGCGCCGTGGCGGACACCTGCCTCGAGCGGCTGGTGCGCGGCCTCTCGGCGCAGGGCCTCACCGTCGTTCGCGTGCCCGGGCTGTCGGAGCAGACCCTGCAGCTGGCTCGCCCGGCGCTCTGGGCCGTGCTGGGGCACGTCGTCCGCGAAGGCGGTCAGATACAGGCCGAGCTGCGGCTGATGGATGTGGAGTCGGCGGAAGAGCAGCGGTCCTACTTCAACGCCGACAAGGACCCGGATGCCGTGGGCAACCTCGGTGCGGCCGCCGCCAAGCGCATTGCTATGGCGGTCCGGGAGCGGAAGGCGGCGCGCTAGTTCATTCGCCGCGAGGTCCGAGCCGGATTCTTCTGGAGGGTTCATGTCGGCCTACGTCGTGGTCCAGATTGCCATTCACGACCCGGTAACCTACCAGCGCTACAAGGAGCTCGCGCCGCCCTCGATCGCGGCCTACGGCGGCCGTTACATGGTGCGCGGCGGCGCCAGCGAGGTGCTCGAGGGCTCGTGGCAGCCGCCGCGGCTCGTGGTGCTGGAGTTCGCGACGGTCGCGCTGGCGCGGGCCTGGTGGGAATCGCCCGAATACGCCCCCGCCAAGGCCCTGCGGCAGCAGTCGGCCCAAACGGAGATGCTGCTCATCGAGGGCGGTGGGCCGGTAGCGGCTGCCGGCTGACCCACCGAGACGTGCACGGACCAGGGGCCCGCGCATCTCCCCTGTTCCCCTCGCCGTGGAGTCTCCCATGTCAACGCCCGCACCGCGTCCCGCGGATCAGATCGCACGCGTCGCCCATCTCGAGCGCCGCCAGCGCGTCCCCCAACCGGTGGTGGTCCTTGCCGTAGCGATCGTGCTGGCGGCCGTGGTCGGCTTCACCCGAGGCGCGCCGGAGGTCGTGCAGGCGCAGCGCGTCGAGCTGGTCAACGCCAAGGGAGCCGTGCGGGCTACCTTGGCGGCCGACACGGCCGGCGTGACGCTGACGCTGCTCGACGAGCGCGGTCGCGCCGTGGGATCGCTTCGGTTGAACGCGGATCCCCGCCTGGCGGTCCGCGACGCCGCCGGCCGCGAGCTGGCGGGCCTCGGGTCGCCGCGGGTGCAGCATCTGGTCCAGTAGGACCGGCGGTCGAGAGGATGCCAGCCTCGGTCTTCATCGCCACGAGCCTCGATGGCTTCATCGCGCGGCCGAACGGTGCGCTCGACTGGCTGCCGTCCGACGAGGTCGAGCCCCACGGGTACGATGAGTTCATCGCCAGCGTCGATGCCGTCGTCATGGGACGCAAGACCTTCGAGACGGTGCTGACCTTCGACGGCTGGCCATTCACGAAACCCGTGGTGGTGCTCAGGAGCAGACCTTCGTCACTGCAGGCACCGGCCGGCGCGAGGTGCGAGTTCATGAGCGGCGGTCCACCGGAGGTCGTGGCTCGACTGGAGGCGCGCGGCCTGAGGCATCTCTACATCGACGGCGGCGTGACCATCCAGGGCTTCCTGAGCGCGAACCTGATCCAGCGCATGATCATCACGCGAATCCCCGTACTGCTCGGGGCCGGCATCCCGCTGTTCGGACCCCTCGTCCGGGATGTTCGGCTCCGGCACGTCGCCACGCGGTCCTACCCCAGCGGCCTCGTGCAGAGCGAGTACCTCGTGACGGGAGCGCCGTGACGCCCACCGCGTGGGACCGGCAGCTCGAGGCGGCCCTGGGCTACGAGGACAAGCTCGTTCCGGCGCTGATGGAGGCGTGGGCCCCGCGGGTCGCCGCGGCCGCCGGAATTCGCGCGGGCGAGCGGGTGCTCGATGTGGCCTGTGGCACGGGCGTGCTCGCGCGCGCGGCGGCGCGCCGGACGGGGCCGGGCGGCACCGTCGCCGGCCTGGACCTCGACCCGGCCATGCTGGCCGTCGCCGCGCAGCGGAGCCCCGATCTCTGGTGGCACCGCGGCAGAGCGGAGGCCCTGCCGTTCGCCGACCGGTCGTTCGATGCCGTGGTGACTCAGTTCGGCCTGATGTTCGTGCCGGATCGGGTCGCCGCGTTGCGCGAGATGCTTCGGGTGCTGGCGCCCGGCGGCCGGCTGGCCGTGGCGGTCTGGGCGTCGCTGGCCGACACGCCC
Organism: uncultured Gemmatimonadales bacterium; assembly: GCA_963840215.1. Lineage (GTDB taxonomy): Bacteria > Gemmatimonadota > Gemmatimonadetes > Gemmatimonadales > GWC2-71-9 > CAVVWJ01. Next base: position 64,818 of record CAWIYG010000005.1, read on the forward strand.
GCCTATGCGGCCGAGGTGGAGCTGGTGGAACGGCTCGCGGGGAGGCCCGCGGCCGATGTGCTGCGCGAGCCGTTCGTGCTGGGCGACGCGCAACACCTGACCGAGCTCTGTCTCGCGGCCGGTCTCACGGGGGCGACGGCGCGCCTGGAGCAGGGGCCCGGACGCTTCCCCAGCATCCGGAGCATGGTCGAGGTGGATGTCCGCGACTGGCTGCCGCTCATGGGCGTGACCCTCGAAGATGAGCTGGTCCTCAGGATTCTCGACGAGGCCGAGGTCGCGCTGCGCCCCTTTGTGACCGAGGAGGGCGGGGAGGTGATGTTCGCCTCGCCGGCCGTGGTGGCGACGGCCGTGCGGTCGCGCGCGTGGTGAAGGTGGTGGGAGACTGGTGTGTGGCTCTCCTTTCACGCCGGAGGGACCGATGACCGAGACGTCCTTTGCCGAGCAGGTCGCCACGTTCAATGCGACCTTGGAAGTGATCGAGCTCCAGGTCGCCCAGGGCGAGGTGCCGCGGGAAGCGGTCGCGGATTTCAAGAGCGCCGTCGATGATCTGCGCCTGCGCCTCTGGAGCGTCCTGGGCACGGGCAGCGCGAACGACTACCGCGCGTTTCAGGAGCGCTTCCGGCTCCGTCGCGCCAAGGAGATCTGTCGCGGCCTCGAGGACGACCTGGAGGCCGGCGCGCTCAACCCCCGGCACGAGGAGCTGCTGCCGCTGGGCCAGGCTGCCCGTGGCCTGGCTGGCCGGATCGAGGGGCTGGCCACCTAGCAACCGACCTGCTTCTCGAACCAGTGGCGGGCGTAGGGATCGGAGCTGAAGGGCGCGACTTCGCCATACCCGGCTGTCCGATACAGGCCGATGGCTTCCTGCAGCCTATCGTTCGTTTCGAGCCGGAGGATGGTCAGCCCGAGCGCCAGCGCCTCGGCCTCCAGCGCCTCGAGCATCCGCCGGCCGATGCCGAGCCCCCGGGCAGCGTCCGCCACCCACATGCGCTTGAGCGATCCGATTCCCGGGGCAACGGTCTTCACCGCGCCGCACGCGACCGCCTCGCCATCCGCGGAGGCCACTAGGAACGCACCGCGAGGCGGCAGGAAGTCGGGGTCGTCGGCGGGCAGGCTGGCGGCCGGGTCGAAGCCCGTGTCGAATCGCCGGTCCAGCTCGTCGACGTACTGGGCCACGCACCAGCGCGCCGCGGGGCTCGCCGGGTCGACCCGCTCGACCCGGAGGCCGGCGAGCAGGAGAAGTCGCTGGACCTCCGCCATCGCGCCGAGCAAGCGCGCGCGCTGGGGTGACGGCAACGCATGCAGCAGCGCCTCGGCGGCCCGGTCGGAACGCGCGTTCATCTCCCGCAGCTCCCGCCTGCCGGCGGCGGTGAGGCGGGCCGTGCGCACCCGCTGGTCGGCGGGCGCGGGGGCGGAGCGCACGAGGCCCGCCGATTCGAGGGCTTGGATCAGGCGGGTGACGTAGCCCGCATCGAGGCCGAGGCGCCGCCGGAGGTCCCGCAGTTCGGCGCCATCCGGGCCGATCTCGTACAGCAGCCGCGACTGGCCCAGCGGACGACGGCGGCCAAGGAAATGATCGTGCAGCGCCCCGATGCGGATCGTGACGCGGCGGTTGAACCGGCGGACCAGGGCGATCTCGGCTTGCAGCATTGTCTGACCTTAGTCAACGATCTTCGCCATGTCCAGCCGTTTCCGCCCGCGAGGGAGCGACCATGAGACGGATCAAGTGGACCGACCGGCGTTTCACCTTCGACTTTCCGGCCGAGATCTACCCGGAGCTGCTCGAACGCCTGCGCGGCACGCCGGCCCGGGTGGCGGACCGGCTGGCCGGCGTGCCCCGGGAACCGCTCGTCCGGCGCACCGGGGGGGCCTGGTCCATTCTGGAGCACACCGGGCACCTCGCGGACCTGGACGAGATACTGTTTCTCCCCCGGGTCGACGACTACGAGCTCCGGGTGGCCACGCTGCGCGCCGCGGACATGACTAACCGCGTCACCGAGGCGGCGAATCACAACGCCCGATCACCCGAGGATGTGGTGGCCGGCCTAGAGGCCACGCGTGGCCGGGTGCTCCGGCGGCTCGAGTCCCTGGACGCCGAGACCTTCCGGCAGTCGGCGCTCCATCCGCGGTTGGGTGTGGCCATGCGGCTGGTGGACATGGTCTACTTTCAGGCTGATCACGACGACTATCACCTCGCCTCGATCACCGAGCTGCTGCGCGGCAGCGAGGCCTAGACGCGAAGGAGGACCGCCCCATGGCCGATGCCTCACCGGCTCCAGCTTATCCCTATGTCACCCACCTCGACGTCAGATTTGGTCCCCTCGAGCGGGTGGACGTGCCCGCCCTGGTGGCGGCCTGCCAGGACCGTTGGTACAACCAGACGCTCTGCCGGGTGAACGACGCCGTCGTGCGCCTCGGGGTGGTGCAGGGAGAGTACCACTGGCACAAGCACGATGCCGATGACGAATTCTTCTACGTGGTCGAAGGCCGCTTCTGGATCGATCTGGAGGATCGGGTCATCGAGCTGGGCCCGGGCCAGGGCGTCGTGGTGCCCAAGGGCGTGCTCCACCGTCCGCGGGCGCCGGAGCGCACCGTGGTACTCATGGTGGAGACGGCCGGGATCGTTCCCACCGGGGATTAGCCCGCACCCGCTGCTCCTTTCAGCGACATCCCGATGCGAGTCGTCCTCCTCCACGGTCTCGGGCGAACACCGCTCTCGCTGTTCGGCCTCGCGCGCGACCTGCGCCGGGCCGGTCATCGCCCGCGGCTGCTCGGATACGTGGGTGCGGTGGAGTCGTACGATGCCATCGTTCGCCGGGTGCGCCGGCAGCTCGAGGCCGAGGCCGCGACGGGAGCGCCCTACGCGGCGGTCGGGCACTCGCTCGGCGGCCTGATCCTGCGCGCCGCGCTCGCCGGATGGCCGGCCGCGCTGCCGGCGCCGAGATGCGTCGTGATGCTGGGTACCCCGAGTCAGACACCGCGGCTGGCGCGGCGCTTCCGCCGCTGGTGGCTCTACCGGTGGGTCAACGGGGAAGCGGGGCAGCTGCTGGCGCAGCCCGAATTTTTCGACGCGCTGCCCGTGCCTGCGGTACCGCTCACGGTCATCGCAGGGACCCGGGGGTGGCCGGCGGCGCTCAGCCTGTTCGGCGGCGACGCGAACGACGGCGTGGTGGCGGTGGCGGAGACGCGGCTGGGCGAGGCGAGGACGGTGGTGGAACTGCCCGCCTCACACACGTTCATGATGAACCACCGGCAGGTTCGGGCGCTGGTGCGCGAGGCGCTGGCGAAGGCTCCGGTCTGACGGTCTTCGTCACCGGCGGCCGCGCTCGTGCGGCCGGCCTCGGTGCACGCGCTTCCCGCCGGAGTCGTGGTGATCCGCGGCGATGCCCTCCGTGCGGACAGCTTCGCCGCGGCGATCGCCCCCGCCGACACGGTGGTACACCTGGTCGGAGTGCCGCGGCCGTCGCCGCTCAAGGCGGCCGAGTTCCTGTCCGTCGACCTGGCGTCGATCCGGGCGACGGTGGACGCCGTGCGATGGACGCCGGTGCGCCACCTGATCTATCTCAGCGTGGCCCAGCCGGCGCCCGTCATGCGGGCCTATGTGGACGCGCGCCACGCGGGAGAGGCGCTGGTCCGCGAGCCGGCGCGCGGCGGCTCGGGCTGGTGACGCGGAGCCAGCTCATCGGGTAGTCGATGTGCCGGCGGTCCGCGCGGCGACACTCGGAGCGGTGCGGCCGGCGGCTGGGTGACTGCCGTGGCTACTTCGGATCTCCTTGTGTCCGACGCACGCGTGCCGCTAACTGCCGCCGGACCAGCGGGCTGGTCAGCTCCTTGAGACCATCTCTCCCCACCCACCGCGCCGCGGGCTCCGCCGACTCCAACAGCCTCCGAGCCAGCGCGACCGAGGCGTCGTTCAGTGCATGGTTGCGCCGCCCCACCAGCCGCAGCGCCCAGCTCACGCCCTTCTTGACGAAGTTGCGCTCGTCGGACGCCGCCCGCTCGACCAGCGGCAGGCAGCGCAGGAACGCCGCGTCGCCGGCCCGCTTGTCGTGCAGCGCTAGACTGGCCAGGAGGGCGAACGCCGCCCGCTTGACGAACTCGTCGCGCCGGCGGCTCCAGGGCGCCACCTTGGCCCAGGCGTGGGCGTGCGCGATCGAACAGCTTGAAGCAGACCGTGTCGCAGATGCCCCAGTTGTCGAAGTCGCGCACCCAGCGATCCATCTGCGCCGAGGTGACCCGCGCCGGATCGTCGATGTATGCCGTCAGGAGGCGGGCCTCGTACCAGCCCGTCGCCCACAGGGCGGCCGCGAGCTCGTGATCCTGCCCCAGGCGCTTGGCCAGCTGCTGGATCGTGCCGACGGGGACGCCGAACGCCTTGGGCGTGACGATGCCGTAGCGGCTCGACATCTCCTCGCGCGTTCGCTTGGAGCCGTGGCGCTCCAGCCAGGCGAGCGCCTCGCGGACCTGCTCGGTTCGTGCGGTCACCCCAGCGTGTCCAGCAGCGCATCGAGCCGCGCGAAGCTCTGGTTCATGCCCTCCTTCATGCCGGACTGGAGCGCCGCGTCGCGTGCCTCCGGCGACGGGTAGCGGATCGTCATCGTGATCGTCGTCCGGCCGCCGGTCTCCGTGAGCTCCATCGTGTTGACGGTCTCGGGCCATTCGGGCCCCCACGACTCCGTCGAGACGACCCGCTCGGGCGGCGCGACCTCGCGGTAGGAGCCCTGCATGGTCATCTCGGTTCCGTCGGCCTTGCGGTACACGTACCGCCACGTGCCGCCGGGCCGGAGGTCGATCTCGCACACGGGCATGGTCCAGCCCTCGGGGCCGGTCATCCAGTGCGGCACGTGTTGCGGGCTCGACATCGCCTCGAACACGAGGCGGCGGGGCGCGTCCACGACGCGCGTGACGACGACGTCCCGATCGGAGGGCGTCGCGTACGTCGTGACGCCGGTTCTAGCCGCGGTGGGCATCGGGATTCTCCTGATCCTTGAGGTGTTGAAGGTATGCGTCGAGCCGGGTGTAGCTCGCGTCCCAGAAGCGCCGGAACTCCGCCGCCCACTCGACCGCCTCCCGAAGCGGCGCGGCGTCGAGCGTGCGTGGCCGCCACTGCGCCTCGCGGCCCCGCTGCACGAGCCCGGCACGCTCGAGCACGCGGAGATGCTTGGAGACGGCCGGTCCGCTCATTTCGAAGGGAGCCGACAGCTCCTTGACCGAGGCAGCCCCGTGGGAGAGCCGCGTAAGAATCGCCCGGCGGGTGGGGTCCGCGAGGGCAAAGAAGGTGGCGCTGAGCGCGTCGGAGGCGAGTCGCATGATTCCTAGGCGGTGCGTAGGTAACCGAATGGCTACATAACCGTAAGGTTAGATACAACAGTTCGAGGGCCCCGTCAAGAGCCAACCCGGGTCCGGCGTGGGGACATAGATTGGGGCGCAGCGCCCGATCGCAGACGACCATTGGTTTCCTACGAGAGCTCGAGACATCCCCCATGCCACAGAGCGAACACGACCGGCGGATCGACTACGTGGAGTTCCCGGTCCAGGACGTCGCCGTCGCGCGACGGTTTTACACCGCGGTATTCGGCTGGACCTTCACCGACTACGGGCCGGACTACACGAGCTTCGTCGACGGCCGGCTGAACGGCGGGTTCCGGGGTGGCGGGGCCGCGGTCCCTGGCGGCCCGCTCATCGTGATCTACGCCGTGGATCTCGAGGCGGTCGCGTCGGCCGTCGTCGCGGCCGGCGGCCGGATCACGCAGCCCACCTACGATTTCCCGGGCGGGCGCCGGTTTCACTTTCGCGATCCCTCCGGCCATGAGCTGGCCGTGTGGTCGGATCCCGTCGGCGGCCCGTGAGCGGCAGCCTCCAGCGCGCCGCCGTCGCAAGTCACGTCGAAGTCACGTTCGGCCCGAAGACTGGGACCGGTCATCCGGCCCCACCTTCGCGGGAGGCGACAATGGTCAGGCACACGCTGCGACTTGTCCCGGTTTTCATCGTGCTCGCGACGGCGTTCGCGGCCGGCTCCGTGCACGCGCAAGGCGTGCCCGTGCCAGCGACGTCGGTGTCGTTGCGGCCAGGCCCCTCGAGGCTGTTCAGTGACCAAGCAGCTTTCGCGGCGTCAGAGCGCGCCCACGAGCCCTTGGGTGGGCTGTTGGGTCCTGACGACCTGGACCACCGGTACCCGGGGTTTTTCCTGGGCGCTGGTCTGGGTCTGGCACTCACGACGGTGAGCTTCGTGATGTGCAGCGAGTCGGACAATGGATGCCCTGGATCGCAGATGCTGCCGCTGGGAGCGTTGATGACGGGTGTTCTCGGCCTCGGCGGGGCGGTGATCGGCGGCTTCGTGCCCAAGTCGTGAGGGCGCGAGCCACCGGTCGCCTCCCCGCAGGGCGAGAACCTCCGCGGCCGCCCGACTGGAACGCGTTGCGCCGTGAGCTGCTCGCCATGGCGGAGGAGGACCAGCGTGTGCGCACTGCGCTCGCCGCCACCGGAGCGCTGTTCCAGGGCTATCATCCGGACATGCGGGCGGTGCACGATGCCAACGCGGCCCGCCTCGGCTCGATCGTGGCCGAACATGGCTGGCCGGGAACGAGTCGGGTCGTGCACGACGGCGGGGAGGCCGCGTGGCTCGTCGTGCAGCACGCGATCGCTCAGCCGGCGTTGCAGCGTCGGGCGCTCGAGGCCCTGTCGGCCGCGGTCGAGCACGAGGAGGCACCCGCATGGCAGGCGGCGATGCTGGAGGACAGGATCCGCATCTTCGAGGGCAGGCCTCAGCGATACGGGACCCAGTTCGACTGGGATGCGGACGGTGTGCTGAGCCCGTTGGCGATCTGGGATCCCGCGGGGCTCGCCGCCCGCCGGCGGGCGGTGGGACTGCGGCCGCTGGAGGACGATCTCCACGCCCGGCGACGGGAGTCCGCTGAAGGCGGTGAACGCCCGCCGGCCGACTGGGCGGAGCGGCGGCGGGAGGAGGAGGCGTGGCTGCGCGAAATCGGTTGGCGCGAATGACCCCGTCTTGTCGCGATGGATGACGAGCCGCAGGAATGGCGCCAGGGAGCGTACGTGGCCTCCACGGACCGATCGAGCCTCGACCGTGCCACCGTGCTGGCGCTGCTCCGGGAGACCCACTGGGCCCAGGCACTTACCGACGCGCAGCTCGCGCGCGCGATCGCGCACTCCGTCTGCTTCGGGGTGTACCTGGGCCCCGATCTCGTCGCCTTCGGCCGCATCGTCACCGACCTGGCGACCTACGGCTATCTGACGGACGTCGTCGTCGCTCGGACACACCGTGGGCAGGGCCTGGGGACCTGGCTCACCGAGTGCATGGTGGCTCACCCGCAGCTGCAGTCCTGTCGCCGCCTGGCGCTGCTCACCCGCGACGCCGAGCAGTTGTACCGGCGCGCCGGGTTCACCGTCGGCGCGGGCCCGCTGGTTTACATGGAGCGACGGGAGCCGCCGTGCGGCGCCCCGACTCCCCCATCCGATCCGTTCGCCGAGTGAGCTGGCGGCATCCCCTGGGCGCTGCAGCGCGGAGGTCCACATGACAATCGTTCGAGTCGCCGTCGGCTTCACTGCCGCGAACCTGGCGATCCTGCTGGCCGGCGTGGCCCACGCTCGCGCTTCGCGCGCGGACGGGGCCTTGCCGGTCCTCCGAGGCAGCGCGCTCGAGCTGGTGGACGAGCGCGGGCGCATGCGTGCCCGGCTCAACGTCGAAGCGGGTGGCGAGGTGGTGTTCCGGCTCTTGGATGGAACGGGAACGATCCGCGTCAAGCTCGGCGCCGGGACCGAAGGATCGGGATTGCTGCTCGCCAACGATGCGACCGAGCCCGGGATTCACCTGGTAGCGGGTGCCGAGGGCAGCCGCGTCCGGATCGCGAACAAGGATGGACGGGAGCGCATCCTCGTCCCGTAGCCCGATTCACGACGGCCACCGGAGGTCACATGATTCGCAAGCTCGCGAGCGGCAAGTACCGGCTCTACTCCAAGAGACGGACCCCAAGACCGGCAAGCGCCGCAACCTCGGCACTTTCAACTCCCGCGCGGCCGCGGAGAAGCACGAGCGCGCGGTGCAGTTCTTCAAGCGCCGCGGGTAATCGCCCCCGCGAGGGCTGGTGGGGACGTGTGGGATGCGCCACATCGCAGGGCCTGGCCGGACTCCACCTTTGCGGGACTCGCCGGCCGGTCGGCGCAGGCCGGCGCAACCCTGATGAAGGAGGGGTCGCCATGGGCGAAATACCGAGGGCCAGTGCCATCCGCGGGACCACGATGCGTTGGGCGTGGACGGAGGGTCCGACCAAGGGCAAGGTGCACGAGCACGTATTCCATGACGACGGCACCGTCGAATGGCGCGACGCGGTCGCGTCCAAGCAGGCGGCGCCCCGGGCCGAGGCCGAGCGGGTCCCCTACGCGGCGTTCGAGGTGACTCCCAAGATCTTCGCGGTCTCCTACCTCGCGACATCGGGTTTCACGCTGACCGTCGTGCTCGACTTCGCCACCGAGACGATCGTGGGCATCGCCTCGGGGGCCCAGGAGTGGTTTCCGTTGCGGGGTACGCTGGAGGTGGTTCGCTGACCGTGCCGTTCGGCATCCTGGCCGACGGGCTGCTGCTGCTGCACGGCCTGTTCGTCGTCTTCGTCGTGGCGGGAGGGCTGCTGGTCCTTCGGTGGCCGCGCGCGGCGTGGATCCACCTGCCGGCGGCCATCTGGGGGGCCGTGATCGAGTTCGCCGGGTTCATCTGTCCGCTGACGCCGATCGAGAAGGCCTGGCGCCGCGCTGCCGGGGACCGCGCGTACGAAGGCGGCTTCATCGAGCACTACGTGACGGCAGCTCTCTATCCCGCGGGCCTCACGCGCCCGACCCAGCTTGCGCTCGGAGGCCTCGTCCTCGCGGTGAACGGCTGGATCTACTGGACCGTCTGGCGCCGGCGACGCGGCCGGCCAGCCTGATGCTCCTCATTGCGGAGGTGTCCCATGTCTCCATTCTCGCTGACCGACCAGAGCCACGAGCTGAAGGCCGTCGGTGATCTGTATGTCGCGTTGCTCAAGCGGTGGAACGCTCGCGATGCCGCCGGGTTCGCGGCGCTGTTCCATCCGGGCGGCAGCATCGTCGGGTTCGACGGCTCGCCGGTCGATGGGGTGCCCGCGATCGCCGGGCACCTGCGGGACGTCTTCGCCCACCATGCGACCGCCGCGTAGGTCGGCAAGGTGCACGAGGTGCGCCTTCTGGCTCCGGAGGCGGTGCTGCTTCGGGCGGTCGCCGGCATGGTGCCCCCCGGCCAGCTGCGGCTCAATCCGGCGGTCAATGCGGTGCAGGCGCTGATCGCACGGAAGGCGGGCGCGACCTGGCGGGTCGAGCTGTTTCAGAGCACGCCCGCCGCGTTCCACGGACGACCGGACGCTGTCGCGGCGCTCACCGAAGAGCTGGAGCAGGAGCTGGTGGCGCGGTAAGCTCGCGAGGTTCCATGGGGCCCTCGAGGAAGTTCGCCGGATGAGCACGCTGTTGGCCTGGGTGGGCGCCGCCGTGGGCGGCGCGGTCGGGTGGTGGGCAGGAGCGCGCCAGGGCATGTTCACGGCGGTCATAGTGAGCATGGCCGGCACCGGCGCCGGGCTGTATCTGGGACGCCGGCTGGCGGACCGGCTGCTGGAATAGTGGTGGGTGCACCGTAGACCAGGAGAGGCTGACCATGAGTGACCGCACCGGCTCGGGCTCCGTGATCCGCGAGGTCTTTCCCTATCTCTGCGTGCGCGACGCCTCGGCCGCGCTCGACTTCTACCGCCGGGTGTTCGGCGCCGAGGAGCTGCTGCGGTTGACCGACGCGGCCGGCCGCGTCGCCCACGCCGAGCTGAGGCTGGGACCCGCGGTCCTCATGGTGGTGGACGAGCACCCCGAACACGGCATTCGGAGCCCCCTCGCCTTCGGCGGCACCGGAACGACGCTTCACCTCCACGTGGACGATGTCGACGCGCTGACGGCGCGAGCCCGGGACGCCGGTGCCACCGTCCTGCGCGAGCCGGAGGATCACGGCCACGGCGAGCGCCAGAGCCGAGTCCGGGATCCGTTCGGACACGAGTGGCTGCTGGGTCACGAGCTCGAGGCGCTCACGTCCGAGGCGATCAAGGCCCGGTTCGACGCAACGCAGCGCCCCTAGTGGCCGGCTACAGCGGGACGCCGCTCGCGCAAAAGCTCGGGCTCAAGGCAGGGCAGCGGATCGCGCTCTCGGGGGCGCCGGACGATTTCCGCCGCAGCCTGGAGCCGGTGCCCGCCGACATCGAGTGGCTCACCGAGCTGCGGCCCGCGGTCGACGGGGTGCTGCTGTTCGCGCCCCGGGTCGCGACGCTCGAAGCGGCCCTGCTGCCTGCCGCGGCGGCGCTCACACCGGCCGGCATGCTGTGGATCGCGTGGCCGAAGCGCGCCGCCAAGGTACCGACCGATCTGACCGAGGACCGCGTGCGGGCGTTCGGGCTGGCCGCCGGGCTGGTGGACGTGAAGGTGTGTGCCATCTCCGACGTCTGGTCCGGCCTCAAGTTCGTGCGACGGCTGCGCGATCGCTGACGTACCCGACACCTTCACACGGATCAAGGTGCCATGCCCCAAGACGACGCGCTTCGCGACCAGCTCGCCCGCCTCCTCGCGTGGGAAGACGCCCATGTCTCCTTCGACGCGGCGGTGGCGAACTTGCCGGCGAAGCTCCGCGGCGCCCGACCGGCTGAGCTGCCGTACTCCCCATGGCAGCTGGTCGAGCATCTCCGCCGCACCCAGCACGACATCCTCGATTTCTGCCGCAACCCCGACTATCACCAGCCCGCCTGGCCCGATGACTACTGGCCCGAGCCTGATGCACCGCCGTTGGCCGGGGCGTGGAATGACAGCGTCCACGGCTTCCAGCGCGACCGCGAGACGCTGCAGACACTGGCGCGGGATCCGGCCATCGATCTGCTGGCGACGATTCCTCACGGGGAAGGGCAGACCTATCTCCGCGAGCTCCTGCTCGCGGCGGATCACGCGGCCTACCACATCGGCGAGCTGATCGTCGTTCGGCGGCTGCTCGGCAGCTGGCCCGCATGAGTCACCTCCGTAGGCTGGTGGCTCTCGTGACGATGCTGGCGGCCTGCACGTCCGGCGCCGGCCGGAAGTCGCCGACGCACGCGGAGGACTCCGCCTTTGCCGGCGTGCAGGCCCGCGGCGCCGAGGCCATGGGCGTGAACCAGTACACGTCCCGGCACATCTTCGAGCCTCTCGTGGATGGCGGTCGGATCGAGCTGCAGCGCGAGACGGCGGACAGCGCGGGCAGCGCGCAGATCCGCCGTCACATGCATCTCATTGCCGAACGCTTTTCCGCCGGCGATTTCGCGCTGCCCGGATTCGTTCACGCGCGCGGGGTGCCCGGCACGGAAATCATGTCGGCCAGGCGGGGCGCCATCGCATACACCGTCGACACCCTGCCGCGGGGCGCGGCGCTGCGCCTCAGGAGCGTCGACTCGACCGCCGTCGCGGCTATCCACCAGTTTCTCGCCTTCCAGCGCCAGGATCATCGCGCCGGCGCGCATCGGGACTCGTGACCGGTGGTCGGATTGCGGGCGACTACGGTGTGGCGCGCGGCACGTCGGCCAGCGGCGGCTGCAGCCAGTGCCGCCGGAGCGTACCGATGAGAACCGGGAGGCCGCGCAGCACGCACAGCGCCACCGTAACCCACGCGGCGATGCGGAGCGGCCCGACCAGGGGTGCTGCCACCCGCCCCAGCGGCGTCTCCGGCGGAAAACCGGCGCATGCCTGCACCAGGGCGAGGCCGCAGAACGTGACGATCTTGCCGGCCGCGTAACCGGTCCGCGTCCAGGTTGAACTCACCAGGAACCGGGCGAGCGCGCTCCGATGCTGCGCGAACGGGGCTTCCCCACGGCCGATCCCGAGGGCCCGGAGCGCATCCGTGAGAGTGGTCCGGACGAGCACCACCAGGGGAATCGCGGTCGGGATCAGGCGCAGGTCCGCAAAGCACACCCACAGCACCAGCTCGTAGGTGCGGTCCGCGGCGATATCCAGCACGCTCCCGAACAGGCTCGTGCGACCCGTCCGCCGGGCCACGGCCCCGTCGACGGTGTCGAGCATGAGGCCGACGAAGAGCAGCCCCACGCCCGCCAGCCTGACGGACGGCGATCCGTGGTACAGCAGCACGACGTTGGCGGCCAGCAGCGGAAAGCGTGACAGTGTGATCCAGTTGGCCATCAGCCCCCTCCTTTCATGCCCGTACGATCGCCGGCGGGCGTCCTCTGGGCGTGACCCCGGCCGGCATCCACTGGCCTCGCCGCCGCCGATCGGTCACCTTCGTGAAGGTCGTCCGCGCGCCCGCGACGGTCGCGCATCACGCTGACGTGCTCCCCGGAGGCCACCCTTGCCGATCCGCCTGCTGTCCCAGCTGATATTCGGCCTCGTCGCTCCGGGCGCTGTCGCCCAGACGACGGGGCCAGCTCCGGCCGCCGCCGCCCTCGCGGATGCCCGGCGCGCGATCGACTCAGGGAATGGCGCCTACAAGGCCGCCTTTTTGCGGGCGGACGCGCAGGGGCTGGCAGAGGTCTACGATTCCGATGGCGTGAGGCTCAACGAGGGCGGCGTGGTGATCCGGGGGCGCGCGGCAATCGCGCGAGACGTCGCCGCGTTCGTCGGGCAGGTGGGCCCGGTCCGGGTGACCATCGAGACCGCGGCCGTGTGGCTGGTGGACGACGTCGCGTGGGAGTCGGGCGCCTGGTCCTATACCTTTCAACCCGAGGGCACGGCCGAACAGCGGCTGAGCGGCCGCTACGTCACCCTCTGGCGGCGTCAGGCGGATGGGAGCTGGCGAATCTGGCGGGACCTGGGCGTGCCGGGCACCTAGCCCTCCATATCACGAGGACGGACGAGTGAGCATCGACATTCGCATCTTGGAATCCGGCGACGAAGCCGTGCTGGCGAACGTGGCCCCCGGCGTGTTCGACCACGACGTCGATCCCGCGCTGACCGCGGAGTTCCTCCGCGATCCTCGGCACCACCTCGCGGTGGCGCTCGAGGGATCCACGGTCGTGGGCTTCGCGTCGGCGGTGGACTACGTTCACCCGGACAAGCCGAGGGAGCTCTGGATCAACGAAGTGGGCGTCGCGCCGTCGCACCAGCGTCAAGGCCTGGGCCAGCGGCTGCTGCGCGCGGTGCTGGACCTCGGCGCCCGGCTCGGCTGCCGCGACGCGTGGGTGCTGACGAGCGCCGCCAACGGACCAGCGGTCCGGCTGTACGAGTCGGCCGGCGGCAGCGACCTGGCCGATGCGCCGACGATGTTCACGTTCCGGCTGTCGGCTCGGGAGCCGGCGTGATTCACCCGCCGGCGCCCGGGCGCTCGTCGGGATGCCGCCGGATCCACGCCTGGACGTACGGGCACGTCGCCATCACCTGCAGGTTGTGCCCACGCGCATAGGCCAGGGCGGCGCGGACGAGGGCATCGCCGACGCCCTCGCCCTGGCCCGACGGCGGCACCTCGGTGTGCTGCAGGTCGAGGATGTCGTCCCCGAACGGAGCGTAGAAGAGCTGGGCGTCGCCGTCCCGCAGGGAGATGACGAAACGGGACCCCTCGGGATCATGCCGGACGTTCATGCGGCCTCGAGTCGCGGGTCATGACGGAGAATAGCGACATGGGCGACAGGATTTCCGGGTTCACCCTCGACCATGTCGAGCTGTTCGTGCCCGATCGCGACGCGGCGGCCGAGTGGTACGCCAGGATATTGGGGTGCGAGCGGGTGGAGGGGAGCGAGCGGTGGGCGGCTGATCCGGGCGGGCCGCTGATGGTGTCCCCGGACGGCGGGCGGACCAAGCTGGCCTTGTTCGCGGGTGAGCCGCCGGGGACCCGGCCGACGGCGGGGTTTCATCGCGTCGCGTTTCGTCTATCGGCGGGCGCGTGGTCGCGCTTCGTCGCGGAACTGCTCGAGCAGGGCATCGCGGCGCGGGTGGTCGATCACGGGACGGCGCTGTCGGTCTATTTCGACGACCCGTACGGCCACCACCTCGAGGTCACGACCTACGAGGCGGACGAGGTCCGGCGGTCCACCCATTGAGCGTCAGGCCGGTGGCCGCCCCTCCTCGCCTCGGGTGAGCAGGCGCTCGGCGAAATCGAGCCGCTCGTTGGTCTCGCCGAGCTGGCTGCGTAGCCTCGCGACCTCGTCCTCGAGCGCCTCGAGCTGCGCAACGGACTCCGGATCCTGGCGGGTGCCCGCGATCCGGTGCGCGATGGCCTCTCCGATGCGGGATCGGGAAAGCAGGAGCAGGCCGCCGATCGCGATCGCCGACAGCGGAATCATGATCCCGAGCGCGGCGACCACTCCCTGCACGATGTCTGGATCCATGGATTGGCCGACGAGCCGGACGGCCGAAATGTTTCATTCCGGGACGACGGGGATCATGTGCCCGGGGAGGTTCTGGTGACTGATATCGCGCGCGGGACGTTCGAGGTGAAGCTGACGCCCCAGCCTTCCGACCGCCAACCGGAAGACGCGGGGCTCGGCCGCCTCTGGCTCGACAAGCTGTTCCACGGGGACCTCGACGGCGCGAGCCGCGGCCAGATGCTCACGGCCATGACCGACGTCAAGGGATCGGCTGGCTACGTGGCGATCGAGCGGGTGAACGGAGCCCTCGGCGGCCGGAGCGGAAGCTTCGTCCTGCAGCACACCGGCACGATGACGCGCGGGGCACCGAGCCTCACGATCACGGTGGTCCCGGATTCGGGGACGGAGCAGCTCGCGGGCCTCCGTGGGCAGATGACCATCGAGATCGCCGAGGGCGTCCACTCGTACGAGCTCGAGTACGCGATCGACGTGGCACCCTGACAGCGGAGGAGCCGGCACGCCATGCGCCGGCTCGCGCCCCGGCGCCATCTCGTGCATCTTGAGTGGACCGGGCACTCGCTGATCCGGAGGACCCCATGACTGACGACAAGGCACCTCTGTACCTCTCGCTTGCGGCCGCGGTGCTGCTGGTCGCGGCGCTGTTGACGCTGCAGCCCTACTCCGGAGACTGGCCGGGTGGCGGCTTCACCCGGCCCGCGGAGCGCTACGTCCGGGCAGCGCTGGCGCAGGACTCGCTGGCATTGGCGCGCCTCTCGGCGGCGGACAGCCCGGTGGTCTGGGCGCTCGCGATGGCCCGCCGGCATCCGGGATCGCTCGCGGCCTGGGCGCGGAATAGCGAGGCCTGGCGGGGCGAGCGCCACGGCGACACGACCCAGGTGTTCGTGTACAGCGCGGGCGAGGTCTGCGGCGATGCGCCGATCCACTTCCGCTTCGTCGACGCAAGGGACGGCGCCCTGGTGGTCGGCGCCAGCCTGACGTGCGTCGATTCAGCGCCGGAGAGACGAGGCGACGGCCGGCGCCCGTGAGCCGCGGGAGTTTCCTTCCTGAGGAGCGATGCATGCCGAACAGCCGCGTCCGACCGATCGTTCCCCTGATTATCCCGCTCGCCGCCCTGCTGACCGCCGTCGCGCCGCCCGCCCGGGCGCAGCAGGCCGTCCCGCCGCCTCCCGCGACGGGCGCCCGCTATATCAACCCGCCGGGGCTCACGCGGCCGTCGGGGTACACCCATGTCGTGGTCTCGTCCGACGGCCGCACGGTATATGTCGCGGGTCAGGTGGCCTTCGACAGCGTGGGCCAGGTAGTGGGCCTCGGCGACTTTCGGGCGCAGGCGGCCCAGGTGTTTTCCAATCTCGGCCGGGCGCTCGCGAGCGTCGGCGCCACCTTCGGCGACGTGATGAAGACCACCACCTACATCACCGACGTCCGAAACCTCGGCATGCTGCGCGAGGCCCGCGCCCGGTACTTCGATGCCGCGCGGGCACCGGCTAACACCCTCATCCCCGTCACCGCCCTCGCGCGGCCGGACCTGCTGCTGGAGATCGAGGCGGTGGCCGAGATCCGGCCGGCGGCGCGATGAGCGGCGCCGGACGAAGTGCGCGGACGGGCCGCTCGCAGCGGGGCTCGGTGCGGCCGCTGTGGCTGGCTGCGCTCCTGTCGGCCGCGTGTCGCGAGCCCGCACCCACGCGGACGCCCTGGTCGGAGCTGCGGACACCGCCGACCGAGGCTGCGATCGGCCAGGCCGCCGTTGCCGCGGTCCTGGCCGCGCCGTGGGATGTCGACCCGGCGGGGTGGGGGACGCTGTGCTCGAGCGAAGCTCCCTGCGACACGGTCGTGGTCGAGCCCCGCATCGTCGCGCTTCCGGTGCAGGCGCCCGCGTACTTCGTGCCCGACGCGCGCGAGCTGTCGGCCACCCTCACCGCCTACACGCTCACGCTGTCACCGATGCAAGGCCGCCAGGCACGGCTGGGCTCGTGGCGGGAGTGCAGTGGTGGGCGCGATCAGCCGGCGTGGGGCAAGCGGCGCGTCGCGTGCGTCGCCGTCGGGCTCGCTGGACCGGAGACCGCGAGTCCGGACGCGATGACGTTCGCGCTGATGGTGGCGACCCCGGCGCGGGGGCTCAGCTGGCCTCGCGTGCGGGTGACGCGCCCCAAGGAGAGCTGGCGCGGACGCCTCCTGAGCAACGCCAGCGAGTGAGCCGCGGCCGCCTTTGCGCGGCTCAGCACCTCCGGGTCATCTTTCGTTCATGAGTGCCTCCATCATCGCCGCCGTCGTGGCGGCCCTGTTGCTCCTGCTGGCCGGTCCCGGCGTACGGCTAGGTCTGTGGTCTTTCCGTACCGGATTCGACTTCCTGCGCTGGGGCGCGTACCTGGGGATGGCCGCCGCCGTGCTGGCGCTGGTCCAGCTCGCGGTGCCACGCTGGCGGGGCGAGCGGCCCTGGATGCTCGGACTCGCCGTCGTGCTCGGGGCACTCGCGTTCGGCGTCCCGTGGTACTGGCGGCGGATGGCGAGCCGAGTTCCGCCGATCCACGACATCTCCACCGACACCGCCGATCCACCCGATTTCGTCGCGGTACTCCCGCTCCGGGCCGACGCGGCGAACCCGGCGACCTATGGGGGCCCGGAGGTCGCCGCCGAGCAGGCGCGCGCCTATCCCGACATTCGGTCGCTGGTCCTGCCGGCCACCCCGCCGGGTGCGGCCTTCGCGCGCGCCCGCGATGCGGCCCGGGAGTCCGGGTGGGCGATCGTGGACGCCGATTCGGGGGCCGGCCGCGTCGAGGCCACCGCCACGACCGGGTGGTTCGGGTTCAAGGACGACGTCGTCGTCCGCATCCGGCCGGAGGGTCAGGGGACCCGGGTGGACGTGCGCAGCGTCTCGCGGGTAGGCAAGAGCGACGTAGGTACCAATGCCCGGCGGATCCGGGCCTATCTCGACCGCCTCCGACCCGCCGAAGGCACGCCCGATGCCGGGCGATGAGCTCGACGGCGTCCTCGCCTTCCTCCGCGAGGCCGAGCGGCTCAAGACCGTGAAGCGGAGCGGCTGGACCTCCACGGGGGAGACCGAGAGCGTCGCCGAGCACACCTGGCGGCTCTGCCTGATGGCGATGGTGCTCTACGGCCGCTCGGAAACGATCGACCTCGCGCGCCTGCTCCGGATGTGCCTCATCCACGACCTCGGCGAGGCGATCGGCGGCGACGTGCCGGCACCCGCGCAGGTGGCCGCCGCGCCCAAGGCCGGCCAGGAGCGCGCGGACCTGCTCTCGCTGGTGGCGCCGCTTCCCGCCGGCGTCCGCCGCGAGATCGTCGAGCTCTGGGACGAGTACGAGGCGGCGAGCTCGCCGGAGGCGAGAGTCGCCAAGGGCCTGGACAAGCTCGAGACCATTCTGCAGCACACGCAGGGACGGAACCCCGCCGACTTCGACTACGGCTTCAATCTCGACTACGGCCAGCGGTACACCGCGGCCGATCCGGTGCTGGCCGCGCTGCGCGCGCGACTCGACGAGGCCACGGCGCGGCGCGCGCGGGACGCGGGTGCGGGCTCCGGTGCCGGAAAGGAAGACCCCTGACCACCGCGATCCATCGCCAGGTGGCGGAGGCCGCGGCCGGCCGGCTGGCGCGTGTCATCGGGCGGATGCCGTCGGGCTGGGCGGTGCTCGGCGATCCGCAGATCCTCCCCGGCTACTGCCTGCTGCTGCCCGATCCGGTCGTCCCCGACCTCAACGCGCTTGGCGGGGAGGTTCGCCGGCATTTCCTCGAGGACATGGCGCGGCTGGGCGACGCGGTGCTGGCCGAGACCGCCGCCGAGCGCATCAATTACGAGATCCTGGGCAACGCGGAGCCCGCGCTCCACGCGCACGTGATCCCGCGCTATGCCTGGGAGCCGCCCGAGCGGCGGCGGGCGCCGGTCTGGTCGTACGATTGGCGTGCGGCGCCTGCTTTCGCCGCCGACCGTGACGGCCCGCTCGGCGCGCGCCTGGCGGCGCGGCTCCGACTCGGCGGCGGGTCATGACCCGCCCGGCGGTTCGGCCACTCACGCGGCTCCGCCGCCTCTGCCTCGCGCTGCCGGAGGCGCACGAGGTCGAGGCGTGGGGCGAGCCGACGTTCCGGGTCCGGAACAAGCTGTTCGCGATGTACGCGGATGCCGGGAATCACCACGGCGACGGACGCCCTGCCGTCTGGTGCAAGGCCGGGCCCGGCAACCAGAGCGTGATGGTGAAGGCGGCACCCGAGCGCTTCTTCGTCCCGCCGTACGTGGGGCCGAGTGGCTGGGTGGGGGTCTGGCTCGACAGTCGAGCCGACTGGGACGAGCTGGCGCAGCTGCTCGCCGATGCCTACCGGCTCGTGGCTCCCAAGCGGCTGGTGCGGGTCCTCGAGGAGCCCTGACCGATGGGGATCACGCTCGGGATCATCGGTGGCATCGCCCCGCCTTCGACAGTGGACTACTACCGCGCTCTGATCGCCGGGTATCGCGAGCGCCGGCCGGACGCGTATCCCCCGATCGTCATCAACAGCATCGATCTCACCCGGCTGCTCAACCTGATTGGCGACGGCCGCATGGGCGAGCTCGTCGACTGGCTTGCCGACGAGATCGATCGGCTGGTCCGGGCCGGCGCCGGTTCCGCACTCCTGGCCTCCAACACGCCGCACGTCGTGTTCGACGAGCTGCGCGCGCGCTCGGCCATTCCGCTCCTGAGCATCGTCGAGGCGGCGGCCGACACGGCGGCCGAGCGCGGCCTGCGCGACATCGGGATCCTGGGCACGCGGTTCACGATGCGGGGCACGTTCTACTCCGACGTCTTCGCGCGCCGCGGGATGACGGTGCGGCCGCCCGCGGACGACGACGTCGCCTACGTGCACGACAAATACATCACCGAGCTGATCCCCGCCCGCTATCTGCCGGAGACCCGGGCCGGCGTGTTGGGGGTGATCGAGCGGCTCGCGGCCTCCGGGGTGGACGGCGTGCTGCTGGCCGGCACCGAATTGCCGCTGCTCCTGGGCGAGGCCGAGCACGCGGGCGTCCCGCTGCTCGACACGACCAGGATCCACGTGCGCCGAGCACTCGCCGAGCTGCTGGCCTGATCGCCAACAGGGGCGGGCCTCGCGTCCTCCGTCCGACGGCGTAAGTTGAGAAACCACATGCAGCGCACCGAGGCAACGATGGCAGCAGTCTTCACGCCGCAGCTCGCACCGCGGG
Organism: uncultured Gemmatimonadales bacterium; assembly: GCA_963840215.1. Lineage (GTDB taxonomy): Bacteria > Gemmatimonadota > Gemmatimonadetes > Gemmatimonadales > GWC2-71-9 > CAVVWJ01. Next base: position 84,357 of record CAWIYG010000005.1, read on the forward strand.
CGTCCGTGGCGCCGGGCTCGCCCGAGCGCTTTACCGGCGACGTGCTGGTCGGGGCGGTGGTCGAGGGCCCCGGCGAGGGGTACGCGGTGTACGAGGTCCACTTCGAGCCGGGAGCTCGCACGGTCTGGCACCAGCACGTCGGGGAGCAGCTGCTCGTCGGACTCACGGGCGTCTGCGTGGTGCAGTTCGACGGGCAGCCCGCCCGTGCTCTCATGCCCGGTGAAGCGATCCGGATTCCCGCGGGCGTCCGTCACTGGCACGGGGCAGGCAGCCGGATGGCCGCCGGTCACCTCGCTCTCAACGCGCCGGGTCCCACGGCCTGGGGCGAAGCCGTGGCGCCCGATGCCTACTCGGTGGCCGCCGGCATGGGGGGCCTGTGAGCGACGAAGAGCGCGTGGCCGACCTCACCGAGCTGCTGACTCGGCTGGGCGCCGGCGATCCGTCGGCGTGGGCGCGCTCGGAGGTGGAGGAGGACATTCCGCAGGTGGCGCGCTACCTGTTCCTCCGCCAGGCGTGGCGGCACGTCGTCGACGACGGCGACAGCAGCTGGATCGATGCCTGGCGCGACCTTGCCGCCCAGTCGCCCGACGCGCCATGCGCCGGGATCGGTCCGGCGCTCGAGCGCCTGCTGGCGACCGGGGCGCGTCCGGACGACATCGCCACCGTCGTCCGCGTGATGCAGTACAGCACCCTGTTCGGCCTCTGCTTCCTGCTGGACGATCCCGGCGAGGTCGAGCCCGAGGTGGCCGACCTGGGCTGGGCGCTGGTGGAGATCGACGAGGAGGGCATCGTCGGCCGCCATATCGGCGCGCTGCACGAGTCGCTGCTCGAAACCGATCCGAGCGGCCGCGAGATGCGGCCCGCCCCCGAGGGCTGAGCCGTGCCCCGCATCGCGCCCGAGATCTTTCGGAAACGGCTCCTGATCGAGGGCTACTTCGCCCGACCGGGTCTCGATGCTCAGGCCATCCGGGACTACTTCACCCTCATCACCACCCGGCTCGGGCTCCGCACCTACGGCGAGCCGATCGTGCACGCGACCAGCGGCCAGGGCAAGGCCGCCAACGAAGGGTACGACGCGTTCGTGCCGCTCATCGATTCGGGGATCTACCTGTGCGTCTGGTCCACCCGCGCCTTCGCCTCGGTCATTCTCTACACCTGCGCCGAATTCGACGACGCGCAGGCACTCGCGACTACGCGCAGCTTCTTCGAGCTCACCGAGTGGGACACGGCAACCTTCTGAGGCCGCCATGCCATCTCCGCCGAGGGACGATGCCGTCGAGCACGGAATGACTCGCCACTACAAGCCGGAGGGGTACGCCAGCCTCTCGCCGTACATCATGGTCGAAGGCGCCCAGCGGGTCGTGGACTTCCACGTGGCGGCGTTCGACGCCGTGCAGCCCCGCCGGTTCGACCGGCCCGACGGGGGCATCATGCACGTCGAGGTGCGCATTGACGACACGGTCGTGATGGCGACGCAGGTCGAGTGACGGAGCTTGCGGACAGCCTCGATGTCGACCGCCGTGTCCGCCTGGCGGTGTACCGGCACTTCGTGGAGCGAGGCGGCGCGCCCTCGCCTGACGAGGTCAGCGCAGAGGTCGGCCTGGCCGCCGGGGAGGTGTGCGCGAGCCTCGAGCGGCTGGACGCGGCCCACGTGCTCGTGCTGCACCCCGAGACCCGCCGACTTTGGATGGCGATGCCGTTCTCCGCCGTTCCCACCTCGTTCCGCGTTCGCACGGCGCGCGGGGTGTGGTGGGCCAACTGTGCCTGGGACGCGCTCGGCATCTCGGCCATGCTGCAGGCGCCGGCCGAGGTGGTGACGAGTTGCGGTGACTGCGGCGACCCGCCGCCGGTCCGGACGACGGGCCGCCTGCTCGCCGCCGGATCGGGAGTGGTGCACTTCGCCATACCGGCCGCCGAGTGGTGGGCTGACATCGGCTTCACCTGATCGACGATCCTGCTCTTCCGGTCGGAGGAGGACGTGGATCGCTGGTGTGCGGCGCGCGGCCGGCCGGTCGGGGCCGTGATTTCCCTGGAGACCGCCTGGGCCCTGGCGCGCGCCTGGTACGCGGATCGCCTGGAGCCCGACTGGCGGAGGCGCTCGGCGGCGGAGGCCCAGGCGGTCTTCGCAGAACTCGGGCTCGACGCTCCGTTCTGGCGGCTGACCCCCGGCTGAGGGCAGATTTGGACCATGGCGATTCTCGACACGATGCGGCGGTTCGTCGCGGACCGATTGGCCGGCGAGCAGGCGGCGGCGAATGCGATCGCCGCGGGGGGTCCCTCTCCGGTGCAGCTCGCCGCGTGCGCCCTGCTGCTGGAGCTGGCGCATGCGGACGGTGAGTTCACCGCGGACGAGCAGGCCCATCTCCGCCGCGCGCTCGGCGCGCAGTTCGGCCTCGATGAGGCCACCGGCGCCGAGCTCCTCAGGCTGGCGGAGGCCGCGCGCGCGGAATCCCTCGACCACTTCCAGTTCACCCGCCTCATCGCGGCCGAGTACGATCTCCGCCGCAAGGTGGAGCTGGCGACGATCATGTGGGGCGTGATCCTGGCCGACGGCCGCCTGAGCGACCACGAGACCCACCTCGTGCGCAAGATGGCGAGCCTCATGGCGCTCGACTCCGCTTCGCTGTCGGCGGCGCGGCGCGCGGCCGAGACGACTCTTCACGGAGGTTCCGAATGAGCGTTCGCCGGAGTGGTCTCGCGGTCGCGATGCTCGCGGCGCTGGCGGGGTGCGGTGGCTCCAATGGCGGACGCGACGAGGCGGGATGGGTCACCCCGACGCCGGCCGCCGAGGCGGGCGGCAGCGAGGTCACGATCACCGGTGCCGTGACCCGCGTCGAGCTGGAAGGCGGCTTCTATGCCATCCGCGGCGAGGACGGGGTGCTGTACGATCCCACCAACCTGCCGCCGGACTTCCGGAAGGACGGGCTCAAGGTCGAGGCCGAGGCGCGGCGGCGCGACGACATGGTGGGCATTCACCAGGCCGGGCCGATCGTGCAGCTCGTGCGCATTCGCACGCGCTGACCGGGAGACACGCTGATGGGTCGCACGCGCGAACGAACCGGCGGGACCCGGGCGCTCCTGGGCAGTGCGCTCTCACTCGCGGGAATCGCGTGTGCCGCTGCGCCGACCCCGACCCCGATGCCCGCGGCGGCGGTGGCCGCCTGCACGGTGGGGGACACGGCGTTCGTGCGAGACGTCCTGTACTTCGGCCGCAACCGTCCGGACGGCGGCACCGTAAGCGACGCCGATTGGCGAAGCTTCCTGGACGAGATCGTGACGCCCCGGTTTCCGTCCGGGCTGACCGTGGTGGACGCCACCGGGCAGTGGCGCGGAGCGCGCGGGGTGGTCGAGCAGGAGCGGTCCGAGATCGTGACCGTCTTCCACGCCGGCGACGATGCGTCCCGCCGGGCCGTGGCCGACGTGGCGGCGGAATACAAGCGCCGCTTCCGGCAGGAGGCGGTGCTGCGCGAGCGGTCGGCCACCTGCGCGCGGTTCGAGTGAGGCGGGCCCGACATGGCTGAGGAGATTCTCTTCTGGCGCCGGGTGGACGACCCCGGGCACGAGTGCGCCCGGCTGGTCTATCACGAGCCCTTCTGGCAGCTCGGCGGAACGGCGGTCTTCGGGGCCGACGGCCGCGCCTGTCGGCTCGAATACAGCATCGCCTGCGATGCCGCCTGGCGAACACTGCACGTGGACGTCGCGGGCTGGATCGGGCCCCGGCGCATCCGCTTCAACCTGCTGGCGAACGCCCAACGCGCCTGGCAGCTCGACGGACGGCCGTGTCCCACGGTCGCCGGATGCTTCGACGTGGATCTGTCATTCAGTCCCGCCACCAACCTGCTGCCGATCCGCCGGCTGGGACTCCAGCCGGGCCAGGAGGCGCCGGTTCGCGCCGCGTGGGTGAGCTTTCCGGGGTTCGAGGTCGAGCCGCTGGAGCAGGTGTACCGCAGGGTGAGCGAGCGGATCTACCACTACGAGGCGCCCGACGGGGCGTTCGCGGCGGACTTCGAGGTCAACGCGGCTGGGTTCGTCACCCGCTACCCGGGAAGGTGGGAGCAGGAGCCGATGCCGGCGGTGCGGGTCTAGTCGCCGCCGAGGGGAGTGGGCTCCGGCGGGGGGAGCATGCTGTGCGAGGCGCCGGCGGCCACCGATCGGGCGAGGAGGGCGCCGTAGTCGGGATACGGCGTCTCCCATTCCTCCCGCAGGCAGCTCACCACCCGGGTCTCCTCGTCGGAGACGAGCTCGAGCGTCACGTGCGTCGCCGCCTCGTCTTTCCGCACCTCGGGGCGCGAGCGGACGAGCCAGGTCTTGCCGTCGAGATGGAAGAACTCACGTGTCGTCATGTCCGCTCCGCCGCGCGACCCGACCGGAGGGTCGGCGCAAACTCACTTCAGAGGATCGTGCCGCGATCGAGAGCGGTCAATTCTCAAGAGTTCGACGCTGTCGAGGAGCTCGACAGCCGGATCCGGCGCCGCGCAGAATACGGCGTGGCGGGTCGGGTGCAGAAACTTTCAGTCCGGCGCCCGCCGCCTGGCGGCGCGGCGCGGCAAAGCCGCTGGGCGGTTAGTGTTCAGCCTTCGCGTCAACCCATTGGAGACACCATGCTGCGAGAGCACCAACCTGAGGGCGGCCCCTCGGTGGCGACCTACGATCCCATCGGCGAGCGGCTGCTCCGTGCACGAACCATCATCATCAGCGGCGAGATCACCCAGAAGCTGGCGGCCGTCGTGTCGAGTCAGCTCCTGGCGCTCGCGGCCGAGTCGGAGAGCGAGATCACCGTTTTCATCAACTCGCAGGGTGGTCACGTCGAAGCCGGCGACACGATTCACGATCTCATCCGGTTCATCCGCCCCCGGATCCGGATGATCGGCACCGGGTGGGTGGCGAGCGCGGGTGCCCTGATCTACGTCGCGGTGGCCCGGGAACAGCGCTTCTGCCTCCCCAACACGCGGTTTCTGCTGCATCAGCCCTCCGGCGGTTCGGGCGGCACGGCGAGCGATATCGACATCGAGGCCCGCGAGATTCTCCGGATGCGTGACCGGCTCAACCGGATCTTCGCGCGGGAAACCGGCCAGCCGTTGGAGCGGATCGAGGAGGACACCCACCGGAATTTCTGGCTCAGCGCCGAGGCGGCCCTGCGCTATGGACTGGTCGGCCGCATCATCGAGCACGCCGGGGATCTCGAGACCTGAACGGCGCGATGCTTCCCGACCGGAGGTGCGCGTGCACACGGTGAAAGTGATCGCCGGCGGGCTCGCGCTGCTCGCCGTCTGCCTCATCCTGAGCCGCTGGCTGGGCGGACCGCGGGCGGGGTCGCTCGCCACCGGGGCGAAAGTGTTCCTGCCGCTGTGGCTGATCGGAGCGGGACTCAACATGTGGCTCGGCGTCAGTCGCGCCGGCTATTCCGTCGGCGAGGAGGCTCCGGTCTTCCTCGTGGTGTTCGGCGTCCCGGCCGCCGTCGCCGCCGTCGTCTGGTGGCGTTTCGCCGGAAGCTGAGGTACGCAGGCCCCATCGGAGGTACTCATGGGCAGCCCGATCCCGATTACGCCACCCCCCGCCACGGACCGCCGGCGCCAGGTTCGCGTCACGTTTTCCCCGGTCCGGCGGCCCCGCTTCCGGCTCGAGGGGCGCGCCTACGAAGTCCTCGACGCGTCGCTCGACGGGCTGCGTGTGCGTCATGCCGATCCGGCGCGGCCCACCGTCGGCGCGCGCATGGCCGGCCACCTCGAGTGGCCCGACCTCGAGGCGCCGGTCGCCGTGGCGGGGCTGGTGGTGCGGGTGGACGCCAGCGAGTTCGCGCTCCGGTGCGACCAGGGCCAGCTGCCGATCGCCCACATCCTGGCCGAGGCGGCACGCCGCCGCGACGCGCAGGATCCGGGGCGCTGACCGGACGCTTCGGGCGGGATGACGACGATCGCCACGATCGGCTACCAGGCCGCCACGGTCGGGAGCTTCCTCGACGCGCTGCGGGAGGGCGGCGTCGGGCTGGTCGTCGACGTCCGCGCGGTGGCGAGCTCCCGCCGGCCCGGTTTCGCCAAGTCTCGGCTCGCGGCAAATCTCGCGGAGGCCGGGATCGGGTACGTCCACCTGCGCGGTCTCGGCACACCCGCGGAGGGCCGCGCCGCGGCGCGCGCCGGGCGGCACGCGAGAATGCGCGAGGTGTATCGGGACCACCTCGCGACACCCGGCGCCCGGGCGGAGCTCGAGGCGCTGGCGGAGCTGGTCCGCACGACACCGGGCGTCTGCCTCCTCTGCTTCGAGGCGGACCCGGCGCACTGCCACCGGAGCCTCGTGGCCGCGGCGCTCGGTGCGCGCATGTCCGTCGGGGTCGTCCATCTCATGCCGGTCGACGCCGTCTGATCACCCTGCGCGTGGCACGGCTCGACGACCTCCCCGCGATCGAGACGCTCATCGCGCGGAGCGCGCAGGAGCTGAGTGCGGGCTACTACACGCCGGCGCAGGTCGCGGCGCTGCTGCGCTACGTGTTCGGCGCCGATACCCAGCTGGTCCGGGACGGTACCTACTTCGTCTGCCAGGCGGACGGCGGTGCGCTCGTGGCGTCCGGTGGCTGGAGCCGGCGTGCCACATTGTACGGAGGCGACCGGATGAAGGAGGCCGAAGATCCGCTGCTCGATCCGGCCACGGAGCCCGCCCGGATCCGCGCCTTCTTCGTGGACCCCGGCTGGGCGCGCCAGGGGCTGGGTCGCCGGCTGTTCACCGAGTGCCTGGCGGCCGCGCGCGCCGCCGGGTTCCGGACGCTGGCCCTCGTCGCCACCCTGCCGGGTGAGCCGCTCTATCGCGCGCTCGGCTTCACCCTCGCCGAGCGGTTCTCGCTCAGCCTGCCGGACGGCACCGAGGTACCGGTGGCCCGGATGACACGGTCTGCGGACGCGTGATGGCCGATCCCAAATTCGTGGAGCTGGTCACCGCGGCCCACGGGTATCTCACGACCCGGCAGGAGCACCTCAAACAGGCGTTCGGCCTCTCCAACTACGAGCGCTGGGACTGGGATGCCGATCGCGGCGCGGTGCTCTTCTCCGACGCCGGCGTGCCGCGGGTGGTGGCGCGAAGTCAGCTGGTCGGGTCGGTCTCCCGGAAGACCGGCACCTGGGTCTGGGCGTGGGCCGACGAGCAGGTCGAGCCGCGTCACCGGCGCGATCTGGACGAGGTCCGGCTCTATGGCGAGCACCGGGGGATCTGGCAGCTGACGACCCCTCGGTGGCAGGCCGATGAAGTCGACGGCTGGGAGATGACCTCGATCTCCGCTTACGTGCTGCAGGCCAAGGGCGCCTACCGCATGCCGGACGCCCAGCTATTCAGCTTCGCGATCTTTGACGCGGTCGAATGGCTACCGGAAGCCGCGGCGGAGACGGGATGACTTCCATGCGCACGATGCCCCTGACAGTCCTGCTCCTGCTCGCGGCGACCGCATGCCGGCGCGAGGCGGCCGAGCGCCCGGCGGCCGCCGAGGCGGTCCCCTCGGCGCCAGGCCAGACCGCAGCGGAGCCGTGGACCATCCGGCTCGACGGCGTCGGGCCGCTCCTGTTCGGGATGACCCTCGCGGAAGCCCGCGCCGCCCTGGGCGATTCACTCCAGGCCGCGCCGACGGACGGCGCGTGCGGGTTCGCCCTCCCGCGCGGCGCTCCAGCCGGCGTCCGGCTCATGGTGGAAGGGAGCAAGGTGGTTCGTGTGGACGTCGACTCGTCGGGCGTGCGCACCGCGGCCGGTGCCGAAGTCGGTATGGCCGAGGCCGACGTGCGGGGGCGGTACCCCGGCGAGCTTGATGTGCGGCCGCACAAGTACGACCCGAAGGGCCGGTATCTCGTCGTCGAGGGAACGGCGCCGGCGGACTCCGCTCGACGCCTGATCTTGGAGACCGACGGGCAGCGCGTCGTGCGTTACCGGGCTGGGGTCCTTCCGGCCGTCGAATACGTGGAAGGCTGCGCGTGAGCGAAGCGCGTGAGCGGCGACTCGTCGCGGCGATGCTGGCCAGCGCCGTTGCGGGCGCCGTCATCTACTGGCTCGTGATCGTCCGCGGCCTGCCGGCGGTTGTCCATGGCCTCACCGACGCGCAGGTGCTCGCCTTGCGCGACGGCCTTCGGACTCATCCGGTCCGCATCGCGGCCGGCGTCCTGGCGGCCGCCGCGGTGCTGGCGCTTCCCGTGCTGCTGGTCTTCCGCCTCGTGTACGGCCCGTTCACCGGCTCGCGGCGAGGTTCGGAACGATGACGCGGCGGCTCCGCTGGCTGCCCGCGCTCTGCGTGCTCGTGGCCCAATCCCTCGCGGCGCAGGACGCGGCGGGCTGGCCGCTGCACGGCTACGATCTGTCCGGACGGCGATTCTCGCCCCTCGCCGCCATCGACACGGCTACCGTCGCCCGCCTGGTGCCGCGGTGGACCTACCACAGCGGCGTGACCGCCACCTTTCAGACGACGCCGATCGTGACGGACGGCGTCATGTTCGTGTCGCTCCCGTTCAGCGGCGTCGCGGCGCTCGACCCGGCGACTGGTCGCGAGCGCTGGCGCTACACCCACGTCTCGCGCACGGCCAAGCCGTGCTGCGGCCCGGCGAATCGGGGCGTGGCCGTCGCCGGAGGAATGGTGTACATCGGCACCATCGACGGCCGGCTGGTGGCGCTCGATGCCGCGAGCGGCGCGGTGCGGTGGGACGTGACCGTGGCCGAATACGGCGGCACGACGGAGGCGACGAGTCAGCTGGGGCAGGACGATCCGCTGTCCCGCGTCGCCGCCACCGGCTCCACCGGGGTCGGCATCGGCGCGGCGCCACTGGTCTACGACGGCAAGGTGTTCGTCGGCATCGCCGGCGTCGGCTACGGTCTCCATCCCGACCAGGGGCTCGCCGTCGTCGGCGTGTCGGGCCAGTACGGCCGGCCGGGATTGATGGCCGCGTTCGACGCGGCGACGGGCCGGCCCGTCTGGCAGTGGGCGGTGACCGGACCGAAGTGGGAGGGGCGCTTCGGGGCCACGACCGCCGACGGGGTGCCGCTCCACCGCGACGTCGCCGCCGAGCGGGCGGCCGCCGCCCGGCACCGCGAGGCGTGGCGCTACGGCGGCGGCTCGATCTACGCCACGCCGGTCGTGGACTCGGCCCGCGGTCTGCTCATCTTCGGCACCGGCAACCCGTCGCCCCAGATGGCGGACGTCTCCCGGCCGGGCGACAATCTGTACACCTCGTCCCTCGTCGCGCTCGATCTCCGGACCGGCCGGCTGGTGTGGCACTACCAGCAGGTGCCCCACGACCGCTGGGGCTACGACGTGGCCAGCGCGCCGGTCCTGGTCGACGTGGCGATTCGCGGCCGCCGCGTGCCCGCCGTGGCCCAGGCGAGCAAGACCGGATGGGTGTTCGTGCACGACCGCATGAGCGGGAAGCTGCTGTTTCGCTCCGACGCGTTCGTCCCGCAGCGCAATTTGTTCACGCCGCCGCAGCCGGGGGACGGCGTGGTGATCGCGCCCGGGATTGCGGGCGGGGCCAACTGGTCGCCCTCCGCGTACGATCCGGGGCGCGGGCTGTTCTACGTGGCGGCGCTCAACCTGCCGACCCGCTACATCGCGCGCGAGGCCCGCCGGCCGGACGGCAGCGTCCTGCAGTACGCCAGCACGCAGGACACGGACGAGGCGTCGGGCACCCTGACCGCGCTCGATCTCGGCGCGGGCGGCCGGCTCCGTTGGCAGGTGCGAACCGATGAGCCGCTCGTCGGCGGCGTGCTGGCGACGGCGGGCGGCCTCGTCTTCTCCGGCGCAGGGAAGGGCCGCTTCGCGGCGTATGATGCAGGCACCGGCCGGGAACTCTGGTCGTATGCCTGTGCGCGCGGGCGTGAACGCGCCGCCGGTGACGTATGCGGTGGGCGGAGGGCAGCTCGTCGCCGTCGCCGTCGGAGGCAATGCCCTTTTCGGGTTCACCCAGGGCGACATGGTGATGGCGTTCGGACTGCCGGAGTGACACTCTTTTCGAGGCGCGCCGATGAAGGAGCCGGTGTTCGCCGCCCGACGGCGGTTCGGCCCGCAGCACGGTGAGCGGTGGACGGCCTGGGTGGCCTGGTCCGGGCTCACGGGCGTCCATGAGCTGGTCACGCTCGATACGATCCTCTGTCCCGAGGTGCCCGAAGGCCTGGTCGCGGAGGACTGGGAGCATAACGTGCACGCCGACTATCGAATCATGCAGTTCCGGTCGCTGCCCTACCTCGTGCGTCGGGTCGCCGGGACGCCGGATCTGCAGCTGCTCGCGCTGCTGGAGAATCCGGATGCCGCCGAGGTCGCGCGGGTGCGCCTGCCGGCATTCGACTTTGCCGGGTTCGAGGTGCTCGACGTTCACGGCGACGTGAGCGCCCTCACCAACTGCGGCGGCTTCCCCGCGGTCTTCGCGGCCGACGAGCTCAACTCACTCGGCCTGATCGCCGACCTCGACCGAGCGAACGAGATCCGCCGCGATCTTCGAACGGCGTACCCGGACGAGTCCCACGCCGAGTGCGACGTGTGGGCGCTCTGGCGACTGCGGGAGCCCGCCGGCGATCCGGAGCGGGCGAGCTGATGCCCGCCGCCACGCCAGCCATCGAGCGGATCGGCCAGATCGCGATCCCCGTGGCCGACCTCGAGCGCGCCGTCGGGTTCTACGGGGAGATCCTCGGGCTCCGGCTGCTCTTCCGTTCGCCGCCGGGCCTCGCCTTCTTCGATTGCGGTGCCGTGCGGCTTATGCTGAGCCGGCCCGAGGGCGCGGGGACCCCCGAGCGCGCCGGCCTGCTGTACTACGTGGTGCCGGACATCGCGCTGGCGCACAGCCGACTGCTCGAGCGCGGTGTCGAGTTCGTCGAGGCGCCCCGGATGGTGGCGCGGCTACCCGACCACGATCTCTGGCTGGCGGTGCTCCGCGACTCGGAAGGCAACCTGCTCGCGTTGATGAGCGAGGTCCGGCCGCCTGGCGGGGAGCGCTGACCGGATGCTCGCCGAGGCGCTCCGCGCGCTGGCCGGCGTGCCGCTCACGGACGAGGACGGCCAGACGCACGTGCTCGAGCTGCTGCCGCCCGCCACCGACGAACAGATCCGGAAGCTCGAGGCCGGGCTTCCCGCGCCGCTGCCGGACGAGATCCGTGCCGCACTCGCGGTGACCACCGGCCTCGCCAACGGCCCGCTGGAGTCGTTCTCGCTGCTGGATCTCGAGGGCTTCGGGCTTGACGAGGCCTTTCCGCACCCGTACTCGATCGCGCACGACGGCTACGGGAACTACTGGATCCTCGACTTGGGGCCGGTGCCCGGGCCCTGGGGCCCGGTGTTCTACGCCTGCCACGATCCGCCGGTGATCGCCTACCAGGCGGAGACCGTCGAGGACTTCCTGCGGGAGGTCATCGCCATGTGGCAGCCGGGGCGCCGGAGCGCCGTTGACCGGGTGCACGAAGACGACGTCCACCGGATCTGGCGCGACCCCGCGGGACTTCTCACGCCGGCCGAGGCGGCGGGAGGAGACGATCCCGTGCTGGCCGCTTTCGCGGCGACGGTGCCAGGCGACGGCAGGATCGCCGACCTCAGGGACGCGCGGCCGGGGCAGGGGTTCGCGTGGGGGCGATTCGGACCGCGCACGGAGCTCCGCCGGGCGGGCCGCGAGCGGCTCTGGGCGCTCATGCCGCCCGCTTCGAAGCCGGGGCTGCTGCGCCGGTTGTTCGGCAAACCATCCTGACCGGCCGCCTCCGATGGCCGTCATGACATCGAGACTGGAGCCAGGTGTGTCTGATCGCGTTGTGGGCTCGGCGGCATCTTCTTCAAGGCGCGCGACCCCGAGCGGCTGCGGGCCTGGTACCGCGACACCTCGGCCTCGCCATCCTGGATTGGGGCGGCGTGCACTTCGAGGGGCAGCTGTCGAGTCCTGCGGGCAGGCCGGCGTCGCTCGTCTGGAGCATCTTCCCGGACGATACCCGGTACTTCGAGCCCGGCACGGCCTTGTTCATGGTCAACTATCGCGTCGACGATCTCGATGTGGTGCTCGAGGCGCTCCGGCGCGAGGGCTGCGACGTGGACGACCGCACCAACACGTCCGAGTTCGGCCGCTTCGGCTGGGTCGCGGACCCGGAGGGCAACCGGCTCGAGCTGTGGGAGCCGCCGAAGGCACGAGCGTCAGACGGGACCTGAGCAGTCGGGTGCGGCGCGACGTACTCACAACGATTTGGAGATACGTATGACGGCATCACAATTCGTCCGGGTGCTCACCGCCTGCCTGGTTCTTGGGGGATGCGGCGGCGGCGAGCGCCCGGAGGGCGGGGCATCGGGCTCGGCCACTGGCGAGAGGGCCGGTGCCCAGCCCTCGACGGCCGACAGGCAGGCGCTGGCGTCCGGCGGGCGGGCGGCGCTGCGCGATCCCGTCCAGCTCTCGGCCACGGCGGACATCGGAGGGACCTCCTACCGGTTTGCCGGCCTCGGCGAGTGCCAGCACACGGCCGACGCCTCCATCTACGAGGTTCCGGCCTCGATGTGGAGCGCGCGTTTCACCGACGAGGCGGGGAAGCTCTCGCATCTCAACCTGACCATCTGGCAGCCCAAGGGCGCGCCCTCGCTGCAGGTGTCGCTCGGCCTGACCGCTGGCGGGGAGACGTCCGAGCTCGCCACGGTCCAGGGCGCGGAGCTACGCGGCGCCGGCACCGGACGGGTCGAGCCCAAGGGCAATGGCGGCGCGCTCATCGTCGAGGGTCGCGACGCCGCCGGCCGCGCGGTGAAGCTGACGGTGGACTGCAGCCGGTTCACCGAGCCCGTGGCAGAAGGCGGCTGAGGCCCGACGTGACCGAGGCCGAGGCGCAGGACTTCGCCACCGAGTGGATCGCGGCATGGAACAGCCACGATCTCGACCGCATCCTCGGCCACTACGCCGACGACGTCGAGGTCACCTCGCCGCTGGTCGAGACCATCCTCGGGCCGGGCCAGGTGACGGTGCGCGGCAAGGCACGGCTGCGCGAGTACTGGGGCGCGGCGCTCGCGCGCTACCCCGAGTTCCACTTCACGCTATTTCGCGCCTACGCCGGTCCGCGGAGTCTCGTCCTGCACTACCAGAGCGTCCAGGGGCTGGTCGGAGCGGAGTGCCTGGAGCTCGACGGGCATCAGCGGATCCGCCGCGTCCTCGCCCACTATGCCCTCGGCCCCGATCCTGTCGCCGCCTGACCTGGTCGTCTGCGACCTGGCCGGCACCACGGTGTACGATCGGGGCGAGGTCCCGGCCGCCTTCGCCGACGCTCTGCGCGAGGCCGCCGTGCCGTTCGATGCCGCCGAGATCACCACGTGGCGCGGCGCCTCCAAGCGGGAGGTGATCGCGCGGCTGCTCGGGCGGGACGGCGCTCCCGAGCCGACGGTGGCCGAGCGGCTGCCGCAGGTCTACGGACGGTTCCACGCCCTCCTGGCCGATCGGTTGGCCCGCGCCGGGCCGCTGTCGCTGCCCGGGGTGCGCGAGGCGTTCGAGCGGCTCCGCGCCGCCGGCATCCGGATCGCGCTCACGACCGGGTTCGATCGGCTGCTCGTCGAGCAACTCCTCGCCGCGGTCGACTGGGCACCCATGCTCGACACCTGGGTCTCGGGCGACGACGTGACCAGCGGGCGGCCGGCGCCCGACATGATCCTCCTCGCGATGCGCCGGTGCGGCGTGGCCGACGCCGACGGGGTGGCCGTGATCGGCGATACCCGCCTCGACCTGGAGGCCGCCTGGAACGCCGGCGCCCGCTGGCGTGTCGGCGTGCTCAGCGGAGCGCACGACCGTGCCACCCTGGCCACCGCCCCGTACACCCACCTGCTCGACTCGGTCCGTGACCTGCCCTCGCTGTGGCTCCGCGACTGACCCGGCGACCGCACGCCGGCCGATGGGCGGGGCAACCGGCGCCTCACGTGGTGGTGCGCACGCTGAGTACGGGTGGCGTGCGGAGGGTCTGCAGCACGACGCAGTAGCGCTCCGTCAGCTTCTCCAGCGTGGCCAACTGGTCGGCGCTCGCATCGGTATCGAGCGCGAACTGCAACCGGATCGCGGTGAATCCCACCGGTGTATCCTTGCTCACGCCGAGCGTCCCCCGGAAATCGAGATCCCCTTCGGCCCGGACCTCGCCGCCGCGCACCGGGAACGCGAGCGCGGTGGCCACCGCGCGGAGCGTTACCCCCGCGCAGGCCACCAGCGCCTGCAGCAGCAGGTCGCCCGAGCAGGCTTCAAGGCCGGTCCCGCCGGTCGCCGGGTGGAGGCCCGCCTCCACCATGGCCCGCCCGGTGTCCACGTGACAGCTCACGGCGGTCTCGTCCAGCCGGCCGGCGGCGCGGAGGGTAACGACGGCCCGCTCGGGCGTCGCGCGGTAGGCCTCCTTGAGCGGGGCCTGCAGGGCACGGAGATCTTCAGGGCGCACGGATGGAGCTCCGGAATCGGGTTGGTTCGAAGGCTAGACCCGGCGGTCGCCGCGCGCCATCTTGTCGGAGCCCGGGCGCACCAAGGGTGTACGCTCACTGGTCGAGGAGACATCGCATGATCTGCCGCGTCGTCGCCTGTGCTGCTGTTCTCGTCCTGCTCCATCCCGCGCTCACCGTGGCGCAGGCGGCGCCCACCGTCGCGCAGGTGGGCTGGATCGCGGGATGCTGGGAACGGTCCGCCGGGAGCCGGCTGATCGAGGAACAGTGGATGCGGCCGCGCGCGGGCCTGATGCTGGGGGTGAGTCGGACGGTGGTCGGAGACTCACTGCGCGAGTACGAGCAGGTGGCGCTGTTCGAGCGCGGCGGCCGGCTGGTTTACGCGGCCACGCCGGCCCGCCAGGCGCCGGCGGAGTTCGAGAGCATCGCGGTGTCGGACACGGCCGTGACCTTCGAGAACCCCACGCACGACTTCCCGCAGCGCGTCATCTACCGGCGGCGCGGCAGCGACTCCCTGGTCGCCCGCGTCGAGGGGATGCGCGGCGGCCAGCCGCGCGGCTCGGACTATCCCTACCGCCGAGTCGCCTGCCCCTGACGCCGCGCGGCCCCCGCCGCACCTCCCGCGTCCGCGACGGCACGTGGTATGATGAAGCTCGGGCCAGCGGTCCGGGACGCGACCATCACAGGAGCGCAGGCGATGTCATTCCCCCCGCCACCGACGGCACAGGCCGTCGACATCCTCGCCCAGTTCGCGCGGGTGACCGACCACTGGTCGCCCAAGGTGGTGGCACAGGTCAACGAGCAGTACGTGAAGGTCGCCCGGCTGCTCGGCGAGATGGACTGGCACCGGCACGCGGCCGAGGACGAGCTGTTCTGGGTGCTGCGCGGCCGGCTGCGGCTCGAATTCCGCGATCACGTGGTGGAGCTCGACCCGGGCCAGTGCTGCGTCGTTCCCCGTGGCGTGGAGCACCACCCCGTCGCCGCCGACGAATGCTGGATCGTCCTGATCGAGACCGTCACCACCCTGCACACCGGGGACACGGTCACCGCACAGACCCGCTCGATCGCCGAGCAGCTCGCCCCGTGACTCCGGCCGCGACGGCGACGGTCGAGCTTCGCCCGCTCGACGTGCCGCTGCTGACGGCGTTGGCCGCCGACGCCACGGCCTACGGAGAGCGGGAGGGCCTTGGGCTCGGCGAGCACGCGGCGCTGTTGCAGCAGGTGGCCGCCGGCACCCTCGGCTTCATGCAGGCCACGGGCGCCGCGGCGCCATGGGCCGGCTACCTCGCGATCGATCCCGTCCGCCGGCTCGTCATCGGCACATGCGCCTTCAAGGGTCCACCGGACGCGGACCGGGCGGTGGAGGTGGCCTATTTCACCTTTCCCAGTCACGAGGGCCGCGGCTACGCGACCGCCATGGCCCGCGCGCTCCGCGACCGGGCCGTGGCCGAGGGGACGGTCCGCACGGTCCGCGCCCACACGCTGCCCCAGCGCAACGCGTCGGTCCGCATCCTCGAGAAGCTGGGCTTCCTGCCCATGGGCGAGGTGGTCGATCCCGAAGACGGATTAGTCTGGCGCTGGGACTGGCCAGTGCTCGAGTCCTGATCGCGGGATGGGACCGCGCCCGCCCTGGCACACGCTGCTCGCGCCGCTCCCCTCCGACGCGCGGCCGGAGCGCACGCCGGTCGGTCCGCCCGAGGTCCTCGCGTCCGCGGCGGGGGCAGCCATCGCCGGCTGGCAGAATCTCTCGCTCAACCTGACCGGCGAGCACGGCCTCCGCCATCTCCTCATCGTCCTCGACGAACGCGGTCGGCCGATCGCTGCCTCGGACCACGTCTTCATTCACGGGCCGGACCCGGCGGATCCGGCGGCGCCGTGGCAGATGCGGCAGGAGAGCATCGGCGGACGGCTCGAGCTCGACGGTCGGTTTCTCGGCACCTGCTGGACCGTCACGGGAGCGGAGCCGCGCGAGGACGAGCAGCCGGCGTGGGCATACACGCCGCGGCCGCCCACGGACGACGAGGCGGCATCGCTCCGCCGCCTGGTGGCCGAGCTCGTCGCACGGGCGCCGTGACCCGGTGAGGACGGAGATGCGGATCTACACCAAGCGCCTCGAGATCGGCCAGGAGGCCATGGACGGGCAGGGGCACGTCAACAACCTGGTCTACGTGGCCTGGATGCAGGACGTCGCCATCGAGCACTCGGGCGCCGTCGGGTGGCCGATGGCACGCTACCGGGAAATCGGCGCCGGCTGGGTCGTCCGGTCTCACTTCATCGAATACCTTCGGCCGGCCTTTGCCGGCGACCGAATCGCGGTTCACACCTGGGTCCCCGAATTCACCCAGCGCTCGACTCCCCGCCGCTACCTCTTCGTCCGCGAGCTCGATCTCCAGCTCCTGGCGCAGGCGGAGACGCGCTGGGTGTTCATCGATCTCGCCACGGGGCGCCGCCGGCCGCTGCCCGAGGAGCTGCTCGCGTCGTTCACGGTGGTGCCCGACGAGAGCGAGGTCCGCCGGGCGGTCGGACTGGCGCGCTGATCCGATCCCGTCATTTTTCACCGCCATGTCCCACGCGATCGACCTCACGCCCATGGTGCTCGAGGGCCCGACAATCCGGCTCGAGCCCCTCGGTCCGCATCACCTCGATGGGCTCTGCGATGCCGGCCTGGACGCCTCCCTCTGGCGCCTGACCGTGTCGCAGGTGGCGACCCGGGAGGACATGCGGCGCTACCTGGACACCGCGCTCGCCGAGCAGCGCGACGGAACGGCGGTCCCCTTCGCGACCGTCCTGCGGGACGGTGGGCGGGTGATCGGCAGCACCCGGTTCGGCAACGTGGCGCCGGAGCATCGGCGGGTCGAGATCGGCTGGACCTGGCTCGGCTCCCGGTGGCAGCGCACCGGCGCCAACACGGAAGCCAAGTATCTCATGCTGCGTCACGCGTTCGAGGTGTGGCGCTGCAACCGGGTCGAGCTGAAGACCAGCGCGGTGAACGAGCCCTCGCGTGCCGCCATCCTGCGGATCGGCGCCACTCAGGAAGGGATCTTCCGTCGGCACATGGTCAACGAGGACGGGTCGCGGCGCGACTCGGTCTTCTTCTCGATCATCGCGGAGGAGTGGCCCGAGGCGCGGCGGCGGCTCGAGGAGATGATGGCCGCCCACGGCGTGCGCCCGTGACCGGCCCATCGGTAGCGAGCGCGGGCGAGTCCCCTCCGATCCGGCGCCTGTGCGTCTTCTGCGGGTCCAATCCGGGGCGGGACCCGGCCTACCGCCGGCTGGCGGAGACGCTCGCGCGGGTCCTCGCCGAGCGCGGGATCGGCATCGTCTACGGGGGCGGCCGGGTCGGCCTCATGGGGGCCCTGGCGGACGCGGCGCTGGCCGCGGGTGGAGAGGTCGTCGGGGTGATGCCGCGGGCGCTGATCGATCGCGAGATCGGGCACCGCGGTCTGACCGACCTTCGGATCGTCGGCTCGATGCACGAGCGCAAGGCGCTCATGGCGGAGCTCGCCGACGGCTTCGTCGCCCTGCCGGGCGGGATCGGGACGCTGGAAGAGCTGTTCGAGGCGTGGACCTGGGCCCAGCTGGGACTGCATGCCAAGCCGTGCGCCGTGCTCGACGCCGATGGCTTCTACGACCCACTGGTGGCGTTTCTGGACCACCTCGTCGAGACCGGCTTCGTGCGGCCCGCGCATCGGAGCATGCTGGTGGCGGTGCGGTCGCCTGATGCGCTGCTCGCCGCGTTCGCCGCCTACCGCGCACCGCGGGTGGGCAAATGGGTGGAGGCGCCGGCTGCGCATCTGGATTGACGCCGATGCGGCCCCGCGCGACGTGAAGGAGATCGTCTTTCGCGCGGCCCGGCGGCTGGGCATCGAGACGGTGCTGGTGGCCAATCAGCGGCTCCCGACTCCGGTGGGGAACCCGCTGGTGAGTGCCGTCCGGGTGGACGGCGGACCCGACGTCGCCGACCGCTACATCGCCGAGCACGCGGCGCCGGGCGATCTTGCCGTCACCGCCGACGTGCCGCTGGCGGCGCTGCTGGTGCCCCGCGGCGTCGCGGTGCTCGACCCGCGTGGCGAGGAGCACACCGCGGAGACGATTGGCGAGCGCCTGTCCGTCCGCGACTTCATGGAGGACCTCCGCTCGGCGGGCGTCGTCACCGGCGGGCCCAGGCCCTGGGACGCGCGGGCGCGCCAGGCGTTCGCCGACGGGCTCGACCGTGCGCTCACCCGACTTCGCCGCCCGCGCTGACGCCCGGGCCGGCGATACTCTAGCCCGGAGACTCCGATGGATGAAGCGATGACCTCGACGACCTTCACCTTGGACGGCTACGACATCGTCGAATCGCTCGGCGTCGTGCGGGGAGTGACGGTCCGCTCCCGCTCGCTCTTCGGCACCATCGGCGCGAAGGTCGAGACCATGTTCGGCGGCCACATCTCCATCCTGACGACGCTCTGCGAGCGGGCTCGTGGCGACGCCTTCGACATCCTGCTCGCACATGCCCAGCACCGTGGCGCCAACGCCGTCGTCGGCGTCCACTACGACGCGACCGAGATCATGGCCGGCGTGACCGAGGTCCTCTGCTACGGGACCGCCGTCATCGTCGAGCCCGCCGACCCGCGCCGGCTCTCCGCCTAGCCGGCCGCGCGATCGCCAACTCCTCACCCCACGCAGGAGCCGCCCGTCATGTCCGATATCCTTACGCTCTACGTCCTCCGTGCTCTCCATATCGTCGTCGGTGTCTTCTGGGTCGGGTCCGTGGTCTTCCTGTCGATGTTTCTCACGCCGAGCATCCGCGCGGCGGGGCCGGCCGGAGGCGCCGTGATGCAGCAGCTCATGGGCGTGCGCGGGGTGCCGCGCTGGCTCATGGGAGCCGCCATCGTCACTCTCCTCTCGGGCTTCGGACTCTACTGGCACGACTCGGGCGGCTTCCAGTCGGCCTGGCTGGCCTCGGGGCCCGGGCGGGTCTTCGGGCTCGGGGGCGCGCTGGGCCTCGTGACGGCGATTGCGGGTATGGCCGTCAACGCGCCGACCGCCCGCCGGATGGGCGAGCTCGGCGGCCGCCTCCAGGCGGCGGGCCGTCCTCCCACGCCGGACGAACAGGCCACCCTCGCCGCCCTGCAGAGCCGGCTCAGCCGGGCGGGCACCGTCACCACAGTCCTTCTGCTCATCGCCACGTTCCTGATGGCGATCGCCCGGTACGTGCCCTAACCGAATGGTGACGAGTCCTCGACCGGAGCGTGACCGGGCGTTGGTAGGCTCAGGGCGTCGCGAGCGCATTCTCCCCCCAACCGCGATGCCCTATGCCCACTCCCGTCGCCCGGCACGCAGTCCCTTGCCTCCTCCTCCTGCTGCTGGCAGCTTGCACCGGTCTCTCCGCGGGACCCGAGGCCAGTGCCGTGACGCCGGTGCCGGCCTCGCGGGACTCGGCCTGGGTCCGGGCCAAGCGGGCGCTGACCGCCGAGTCGTTCACGCTCGATCTGCAGGACTCGGTGGGCGGCCGGATCACCGCGATGCGGTACCCCGCCGCGGCCGCGAACACGGACACCCCGGCGGCTTGCCGCGTGCACATCGCCGTGGCCGTGACCGGCGCCGGCGAGCGCTCGGAGCTCGCGAGCCGCAGCCAGTGGATCGCACCGGAGGTCACGGCCAGCAAGAAGCCCGATTTCTGCGAGCAGGATCGCCAGGAGACTCTGGACCGGATCCTGCTCGTCGTCGTGCCCCCAGCCAAGTAGACCGCGCCGCCGATCCGATGCCGGCGCGCGCCCCTCGCACCGGAAGGAACGGCATGGCTCACCTGCGGGATGTCCGCGCGCTCACGCTCGAGGCAGCGAAGGCGATGGCGGAGGCGGCGGAGCGGCTGGCCGTCGAGCGCGGCTGGACCGTGGCGCTGGCGATCGTCGACGCGGCGGGCGGGCTGATGCTCTTTCACTGCCTGGACGGCACCCAGCCGGCCAGCCAGGACATCGCCGTGCTCAAGGCCCGGACGGCGGCCCGGCTCCACCGGCCCACGAAGGCGCTGGAGGATGGGATCGCCGGCGGGCGGGTCGCCCTCCTCAGCGTGCCGGGCATGCTGTCGCTCGAAGGCGGCCTCCCGATTCGTGTGCAGGGCACGGTAATCGGCGCCATCGGCGTGAGCGGCATGATCTCCGCGCAGGACGCCGAGGTCGCAGCCGCCGGACTCGCCGCGCTCCAGGTGGACCGGTGAGCCCGCTCGGCGGACGCTCGTGGGACGAGTGGATCGCGCGCTACGGACAGAGTCACGAGCACCCCGTCAACCGGTTCTGCCACACGATCGGCATCCCGCTGATCGTCCTCTCGCTCCCAATGTTCCTCGCGGCGCTCGCCGTGCCGGGCCTCTGGCGGCTGGCGCTGGCCCTCTTCGTCGTCGGCTGGATCTTCCAGTTCGTCGGCCACGCCTTCGAGGGGAAGCCGCCGGAATTTTTCCACGACTGGCGCTTTCTCCTCGTCGGCCTGCGCTGGTGGGTGGCGAAGATCCGCGGCCGCGCCTGAGGCGTGTGTTCCACATCCTCTGGCGGTTCGAGACCGGTGAGATGCAGGCCGACGACTTCGCCGCGGCCTATGGCCCCGAGGGCGCGTGGGTGGCCTTCTTCCGCCAGGCGGAAGGCTATCGGGAGACCGAGCTCTTCCGCCGGCACCTGTCCCCGCCGTGCTTCCTCACGATCGACCGGTGGGAGACGCGTGCCGCCTACGAGCGCTTCCGGCGCGACCAGGCGGCGGCCTACGCGGCGCTCGATGCGGAGTGTGAGGGTCTGACGATCCGCGAGACCTTCCTGGCCGCCTGGGAGGACTGAAGCGCCCCCAGCAACCTTTGCGACCCTGGCTCCGTCCAAGCAGGATGGTCAGGGCTACGTCGCGTCGCCTCACTCCCGCGAGCGCTCCATGGACAGCCTGCTGCAGGATATCCGCTACAGCCTCCGCCGCCTGCTGAAGAGCCCCGGCTTCAGCCTGGTCGTCGTGCTCACTCTCGCCCTCGGCATCGGCGCCAACACCGCCATCTTCAGCGCCGTGAACGCGGTGCTGCTCCGACCGCTGCCGCTACGCCGAGCCCGGCCGCCTGGTCACCATCGAGCATTTCTATCCTTCGCTCGACGGGCTGAAGGCGCCGGTGTCGGTGCCCGGCTTTCGCGACTACCAGGCGCTGGGCCGGTCGTTCGAGTCGATGGCCGTCGAGAACGGCTGGGCCGTCGAACCTGACCGGCCAGGGCGAGCCGGTGCGGGTGCCGGGGGCCCGGGTCACCGGCCGCTTCTTCGGCACGCTCGGCGTGCCGGCGCTGCTCGGCCGAGCGACTGCTGCCGGGCGAGGACAGCGCCGGGCGGGACGCACGTGGTGGTGCTGAGCTACGGGCTGTGGCAGCGGCTGTTCGGCGGCAGACCGCGCGATCGTCGGGACGCCGCTCTCGCTCAATGGCGAGGGCTACCAGGTGGTCGGCGTCATGCCGGCGGGCTTTCGCGACTTCTTCAACCGCAACGTCGGAGCTGTGGGCGCCGCTCGGTCTTCGACGCCGAGCCAGTTCGGCGATGACCGCCGCACCAACGAGTACCTCAACCTCACCGCGCGCGTCAGGCCCGGCGTTTCGGTCGAGCAGGCCGCCGCCGAGATGCGCGCCCTCGGCGAGCAGCTCAAGCAGCGAGTACCCGGACGCGTATTCGCCGGACTGGACGCCTGCTGACGACGCCGCTCGCCCAGCGCGCGATCGGCAACATGCGGCCGGCGCTGCTCGTGCTGCTCGGCGCGGTCGGCTTCGTGCTGCTCATCGCCTGCGCCAACGTCGCCAACCTGCTGCTCGCGCGCGCCGCGGCGCGCGCCAAGGAGATCGCCGTCCGCACCGCGCTCGGCGCCGAGCCGCGACCGGCTCGTCCGCCAGCTGCTCACCGAGAGCGTGCTGCTCTCGCTGGTCGGCGGCGTCGCTCGGCCTGCGCGCTCGCCTAGTGGGGCGTTCGATCCGCTGGTGGCCGTCAATCCCGGCCAACCTGCCGCGCGCCGACGAGATCGGCGATCGACGCGCCGGTGATGGCCTTCACGCTGCTCGTCTCGCGTCGTGACCGGCGTGCTGTTCGGGCTGGTCCCCGCGATCCACGCGTCGTCCACCGACCTGCACGGGATGCTCAAGGAAGGCGGGCGGGGCAGCGCCGGCGGATCGCAGCGGCCAGGGCCTTCGCCGCGACGCTCGTCGTGGCCGAGGTGGCGCTCGCGCTGACGCTGCTGACGGGCGCGGGGCTGCTGGTCAAGAGCTTCGCCCGGCTGCAGGGCGTCGATCCCGGGTTCGATCCGGCGCATCTGCTGACGTTCAACATCGCGCTCCCCGCAGCCCGCTATCCCGCCGACACCGCAGCAGATCGTCTTCTTCGACCAGGTGCTGCCGCGCGGTCGCGCGCGGTGCCGGGCGTGCGGGCGGTCGGCGGCACGTCGGTCTGCCGTTCGGCGGCAGCTGGTCGACCGGCAGCTTCGAGATCGAGGGCTACCAGGCGCCGCCCGAGCAGCCGGGCCCCTGGGGCGACATCCGCATCGTGAGCCCCGGCTTCTTCGAGACGCTGCGCATCCCGCTGCGTCAAGGGCCGGCTGTTCGCCGAGCGACGGATCGCACCGGCGCGCCGCTGGTCGCGGTGATCGACGAGGAGTTGGTGCGGCGCTACTGGCCGAGCAAGGACCCGATCGGCAAGCGGATCACCTTCGGGCCACCGGCCGGCGCCACCGACACCGTCGCGCGAGTGGATCGAGGTCGTCGGCGTCGTGGGCCACACCAAGCACGAGGGGCTCGACGCCGAGGCGCGCGTGCAGCTCTACCTCCCCTACCGCCAGCAGGCGGATCTCGTTCATGACGCTGGCCGTGCGCACGGCGGGCGATCCGGCGCGGCTACGCCAACGCGGTGCGCGCGCGCCGTCCAGACGATCGATCCCGACCTGCCGATCTCGCGAACCTGCGGACGATGGACGAGCTGATCGACCAGTCGGTGGGGCAGCGGCGGCTGTCGATGCTGCTGCTCGAGCCTGTTCTCCGGCATCGCGCTGGTGCTGGCGTCGGTCGGGATCTACGGCGTGATGAGCTACTCGGTGGCGCAGCGCTCGCGCGAGCTCGGCGTGCGCATGGCGCTCGGCGCCGCCCGCGGCGACGTGCTGCGGCTGGTGCTGCGGCAGGGGATGCGCTGGCGCTGCTCGGGATCGTGCATCGGCACTGGCGCGGCGCTTCGCGCTCACCCGGCTGATCGCGAGCCAGCTCTACGGCGTGCGGGCCACCGATCCCGGCGACGTTCGTCGGCGGTCGCGCTCCTGCTCGGCGCATCGCGCTCGCCGCCAACCTGGTTCCGGCGCTGCGCGCGACGCGGGTCGATCCGGCGGTGGTGCTCCGCGAGGAGTGAGCCCCCCGGTCCGTCGCATCTGGCTATCGTGGGCCGGCGTGGCCAGATTTCTGCGGCCCCCGAACCTCTGACGAGGCGATCGACGTGACGGCACTTCCCTCCGGGCCTTCCCGGATTCTGGTGGTGGACGACGAGCCCGTCGTCCGCCGCTTTGCCGCGCGTGTCCTGGAGGCCGAAGGATTCTCCGTCTTCGAGGCCGCCGACGGCGTGGACGCCCTGCGCATGATGCGGGAGGAGGTGACCGCGGTCGACGCTGATCCTCTCCGACATCGTCATGCCGCGACTCAACGGGGTCGAGCTGATGCAGGTCCTCGCGGCGAGCCACCCGCAGCTGCCGGTGCTGCTCATGTCGGGGTATGCGAGCGGGGAGCTCGAGGGCATGGGCATCGCCGCGCCGTGCGCGATCCTGACGAAGCCGTTCCCGGCCGAGCAGCTGGTCGAGGCGGTGCGGCGCTGCCTGCGCGGCGCCGAGGTGTGACGGACGCTAAAAGGCGGGAAGGCCCAGCTGGGCCGACTCGGGCAGCGGGGCGCGGTCGCCCTGCCAGGTGGCCCACGTGAGCGGGCAGGGATTGCCGAAGGGCGGATCCGGATGCCCAGCCCGACTCAGCAGGTCGTGGAGCATCTCGTGCCGGACCACCATCTCGTTCATCGCGTAGTCCTGGGCCACATAGATGCGGTGGCCGGGCTCCCAGTGGCCGGCGCAGCGGCCGCTGGCGCAGGGAAAGCTGTGGCCCGCGACTACCGACCACTCGACCCGATCGAAATCCCCGCTCAGCCCGGAGCACGCCTCGGTTTCCGTCCACCATTGACGGTAGACGGCCGGCGGCGTCATCGGCGAGTCGTCGCCAGGATCGAATCCGCAGGCGGCGACCAGCACCAGCACCAGCAGTGACGAGAGCAGGCGGAGGGGGGGCACGCAGGCGCTAGGGGCAACCGCCATGCCGCCGGCCGACCCCGGGGTAAGTCCTTGCCGCCCAACGGTCAATCCGGATGGCGCCGGCGGCCGCCGGGCGCGCGCCCTCTCAAGTTGCGAGGAGCCATGACGACATACGCGCGGCGACTCGGGCTCTTCTCCGCCACGATGGCCGTGGTCGGTGGCATCATCGGCGCCGGCATCTTCCGCACGCCCGCCGCGGTCGCGGCTCGGGTGGGCACGCCCGGGCTCGCCCTGGGGGCCTGGGCGGCCGGCGGCGTGGTCGCGCTCATCGGCGCGCTCTGCTACGGGGAACTCGCGCACCGCCGCCCCCGCGCCGGGGGTGGCTACGTGTACCTGCGCGAGGCCTGGGGACCGCTCCCGGCGTTTCTCTACGGCTGGGCGCTGCTGCTGGTCATCGCCACCGGCGCGATCGCGGCCGTCGCGGTCACCTTCGCGGACTACGCGCTCGCGCTCGCCGGGCTCCCGCATTCGCCTGAGCATGCCGGTGGCCGTCGCCGCGATCGTTCTGCTCGGAGGCATCAACTACGTCGGCGTGACGCCCGGCGCCGTCACCGTCAACATGCTCACCGTGCTCAAGCTGCTGGCGCTCGGCGTGCTTGTCGGGGCGGGGCTGTTTCTCGCCGTGCCTGAACCGTCGCCCACGGTGATCGCTGCCCCCGTGAGCGTGGGCACCGGCTCGGCGCTCGTGGCGATGGGCGCGGCGCTGGTGCCGGTCCTGTTCACCTACGGCGGCTGGCAGCAGACCAATTTCATCGCCGAGGAGATCGTGGCGCCCGAGCGCACGCTACCCCGGGCGCTGGTGGGCGGCGTGCTGGTCGTCGTGACCGTGTATCTGCTCGCGAACCTCGCGTACCTGCGCGTGCTCGGCCTCGAGGGGCTCGCTGGGAGCTCGGCGCCGGCGGCGGACACCATGCGCGCTCTGCTCGGGACGGCCGGCGGCACCTTCATCGCCGCGGGCATTGCCGTTTCGACGTTCGGCTTTCTCGACCTCGTCATCCTGGTGACGCCCCGGGTGCTGCAGGCCATGGCGGCCGACGGTGTCTTTCTTCCGCGCCTGGCCGTCCTCCATCCCCGGTACCGCACGCCCACGCTCGCGATCATCGTCGAGTGCGTCTGGGCGATCGTGCTGACGCTCACCGGAACCTTCAGCCAGCTGGTGGACTACGTGTCGTTCGGGGACTGGATCTTCTTCGGCCTGACCGTGGCCGGACTCTACCGGCTGCGGGCGCGCGACGCCGGGGCTCAGGCGGCAGGCGATGGGCCGCCGACGGCGCAGGGCTTCCGCGTGCCGGGATACCCGTGGACGCCCGCGATCTTCGTCCTCGCCGCGGTGCTGGTGGTGCTGAGCTCCATCCAGGCCAATCCCCGCAACGCCGCGATCGGCACCGGACTCCTCCTCCTGGGCGTGCCGGTGTATCTCTGGTGGAGGCGGCCGATGGCGGCGAGGGCAACCGGCGGGGCAGGGGGAGCCGAGTGACGTTGCGGATCGCGATCGTGATGACGGCGGCGCTGGCCGCCTGCGCACGGCAGCCCCAGCCCGCGCCCGTCCCCGTTCGACCGCCCGTCACCTTCCGGATTCTCGGCAACGCCAGTCCGTCGGACACTGGCCCGCCCGAGCTCCGGCTCAGCGGCCAGCGCGTCACCATCCGCGGACTCGGCATTCAGGTGGAGGGCGGCGGGCTGTACGGCGACGTGGACCTGACCGAGGCACACACGCTGCGGCTGACGCTGTACGACTCGATCCCGGGTCGGCCGGTGGCTGATCCGCCGCCGCGCCCGACCTACCGGCAGGTGATCTACGAGGCCTTGATCGGGCCGCTGGCGCCCGGCCCGTACGATGTCTGGGTGGGGCGGTTCGACGCCAAGGGACAGATGGTGGAGGTGGCGCACGCGCCGCTGCGGATCGAGGTGCCGGCGCCGGTGCGCGATACGACGCAACCGGGAGACGTGGAGTAGCTCCTCGGCCAGCCCGACGATATGTCGGTGTAAGTGGCTTTGCTAATTGTCGATACGGGTCGTGATCTCAGGTGCTTTCGCCGCCCGGCAGCGCGTGCGAGCCCTCGGCGGGCACTGGCGTGCCCAGGGAGCGTCCGCGATCATGGGGCTCCGGCTCCGAGTGCGAGCCCGGTCACGGACATTCCGCGTCTCCGGGCATAGCTCTCAGCATCAATCGACGAGGACATCAGCATGCCCCTCACTCGTGAAGCCGTGCGCGCCGCGATCGAGCGCGCGGGAGATGCGCACTGGCGGGCGCTCGTGGCCCACCATGAGGAGGCCTATCCCGCCAGCCGCCCGACGCCCGGCGACGTCGCACGACGCGAGGCGGAGCGCCTCACCGAGGGCGGCTTCGGCGACGGCGATCGCTGGGAGCTCGTCGAGAGTCGGGTCCGTCGTGAGGGCGAGGACCGCGTGACGCTGGTGCACCAGTTCCGCGATCGCCGCTCGGGTGCGACGGTCGAGACGCCGCCGTTCACCAACTACGAGTAGTCCCATGACCCCTGCCGCTCCACGCTCCGCCGCGTCGACCGCACGCGCGCGCACGGATGCCACCGCCGCCTGGGCGACGGCGGCCTGGGGGCTGCAAACGTATCGCGGCACGGCCGCGGTGCTGGTCGTGCTGGGCGCATCGGCGCTCGCCGCAGCACTGGTCGTGGGCCTGCTCGCCGGCACGGGCGGCCCCGCGCTCGAGCCACGACTGATCCTCGCGGATGTGCGCGGCGCCGTGCTCGATCCGGCCTGGATCGCCGCACGATCGCCGGCCGCGATCCAGTCGGAGGCCATCCGGATTCTCTTCCACGCCCTCGCGGGCGCCGCGGTCGCGGCGCTCGCCGTCGGCGCGCTCGGCACCGGGCTGATCTTCGCCGCCCGCGCGTCGGAGCGGGTGGCGGAGGTCACGCTCCGACGGGCGGTCGGCGCCACCCGTCGCACGCTCTTGATCGCCGCGCTGCTCGAGGGCGGCGCGATCGCGCTCGCCGTGCTGGCCGCCGGCGGTCTCGCCGGGCTAGGGCTGGCGCGGCGGGCTGCGGCGTCCTGGCCGGGCGCGCTCGCGCCGGGCACTGGGCTCGACGCGGCGCCCTCGCTCCTGGCCGCCGGCGTCGCGGTGCTCGCGGTGCTGGGGGGCACGCTACTGGCGCTGATCTTCGCTCCGCGGCGGCGGCTGGTGGACGCCGCCCCACGGCGGGTGAGCCTCGTAGTGCCGACTGTCCAGCTCGGGCTCGCGCTCATCCTGCTGACCGCGAGCGGACTGATGATCCGGCAGGCCGCCACCGCCCCGCGGGAGCTCGCGGGCCGCGCAGTCGACGGCGAGATCTATCGCGGTGGTGTCGCCGCGGCCGAGCCCGCCGCGCGCTCGGCGCGCTACGCGGCCGTGCTCGAGCGCCTGCGGGCCGGATCGTCGTACGACACGGTCAGTCTCACCGGTGACGGCGCCGCGCTCGGCCTCGGCACCCTCAGCGTGGTCACCACCAACTGCGGGCTCTGTCCGGCCGGCGGGCTCCTCGTCCCCTGGCACTCGGTCGCGGCCGTGCATCAGGTCGTGAGCGCGGATACGTTCCAGTCGCTCGGGATTCGAGTGCTGGCGGGGCGGGGCATCGGCGACGCCGACGGGTGGAACTCGCCGCCCGTGGCCCTCGTGAGTCGAAGCCTGGCGATCCGACACTTCCAGAACGGCGACGCCATCGGCCGGCAACTCCTGTTCGGCGACGATCCCCAGACCTGGCACACCGTGGTGGGCATCGTCGAAGACGTGCGGCCCATGGGTCTGGGCGGCGCGCTGCTGCCGGCCTTCGCCGTCTACGGCAGCGTGCTGCAGCACCCTGCGCCCGCGGTCGAGCTGATGCTCCGCCCCCGCACGGGTGGATCGCCGGGCCGGCCGCTCGCGCCGGATATACGCCGCCTGCTCGGCGCCCCCGGCGGCGCGCATGTGAGCGAGGCCGCGCTCCACGCGGCGCAGCTCGCACCCGTCGCCTGGTTCGGGCGGCTGTTCGCGGCCGAAGGCTGGGTCACGCTGCTCATGGCCCTGCTGGTCACGCTGGTGCAGATGCGGCTCTGGGTCCAGAGCCTCGCCCCCGAGCTCGGCCTCCGTCGCGCGGTCGGCGCGGGCCGCGGACGGGTGATGGCACTGGTACTCGGACGCGCGGCCCTCGTGGGAGCCGGCGGCGCGCTGGTGGGGGCGGCGCTCGGGCCGGCGCTCTGGAGTGTCCTGGGCGCCGTCGTCGGCGAGTTGCCGGCCTGGGACCCGGGTTTGCAGGCCCGTGCGGCCGTGCTGCTGATCGCCGTCACGACCGCCGGCGCGCTCGTCCCGGCGTGGCGGGCCGCGCGCACCGCGCCTGCCGCTTTGCTGGCGGAGCCGGTCGCGTGACGGCGCGGCCGTGCATCGGATCCTTCTACCTGGGGGCATCGCCCGGATGACGGGACGTGAATCGATCGGATTGGCGGATCTCGACCTCCTGGCGCTCCGCATCGCCGAAGGCATCGTGGCGCCGCGGGCCGGCTGCACGCTGGAGATCTCGACCTACGTATGGAACCGGAACGCGTTCGACGTCCAGCACCGCTTCGAGGAAGCCTGCGAGGCACACGGCATCGCGTTCGCGGTCAAGGAACAGATCGGCGGGATCGAGTGGGTGTGCTCTTGAGCGGCGGCGCCTGATGAGCCCGGATCTCCACCACTCGGCCGAGGACGCGACGCCGAGCGAGCTTCGGCGCGCTTCGCTCCGGCTGCTGCTGATGCTGCTGGCGCTCAGCCTCCTGGTGGTCCCCCTCATCCGCGACCTGCCGCTCGGGACCAGCACCCGGACGGGCATGCTGGCCTGGCTGCTGGTGGGCCTCGCGCTGTACTGGCTCTACGAGGGCATGGGGTACCGGCCGCTGCTCCTGCTCCAACTCCTCATCTTCTCGACGGCCGCCACGCTGCTCAGCGCCAAGCTGCTGCTGGTGATCGTGGACGTGAACAAGGTCAACATCCTCCGGATCGCGGCCCGCTGGCTCATCATGCTGGGCGCGGCGTGCGCCGGCGCGAACCTGCTCGGCATGCTGTTTCGGCTCGCCCGGCACCCGCGTATCCGCCTGCCGGGCTAGCGCGCGCCCTGGCCTCGGCCGGTCTTCTCCTGCAGCTCCTCGATGCTCCGCGAGGCCTCCGCCTTGGTCATCTCTTCGGCCACCGTCTCGCCCGCCTCGGTGGCCAGCGTGTGGAGATACGACGCCTGCGCGCCGGTCATCGGCTCGTCGCCCGTCGTCCACTCGCCAGGGTTTTTGATGGGGTTGGACGCGGGCGCGTTCGCGGGCGCCTGCTTGGATTTCCGGGCCATGAGGTCGCTCCTTGGTCAAAAAATACGGTATCGAACGAAAGCCGAAGCTACTCGAAATCAACTGAGATGCTAGCCGCGATGCCGCTGCAAGTATGTGACTTACGTCACACGCAGCCGCAGCGTGACTTCAAGTAGTTTCGAGGCGATGGCTGCCGCCTCCCTTCGCTTTCGAGCGGGCCGCACATAGCCTTCACACGTGACGCTCCACCCCTGTCGCCCTGTATGGAGGGGATCGATGCGCTGTGCTGCCGCCCTGCTCGCCGGCCTGCTGTCGGTGCTCGCCTGTCGGGCCCCGGATCGCGCGGTGCCCGCACCGCCGCTGGCGCTCGAGCGCGTCCCGATGCCCGGCGACCGTGTCCTGCCGTTCTCGGCGGCCGTGCGGGCGGGGCCCATGATCTACCTCTCGGGTCAGCTGGGGACGGACAGCACCGGCAAGCTCGTGCCGGGCGGGATCGGCCCGGAGACGGCCCAGGCGCTCGCGAACGTCCGCGCGCTCCTGGTGGCCCAGGGCTCGGGTATGGAGCGAGTGGTCAAGTGCACCGCGATGCTGGCGGACATGGCGGAGTGGCCGGCGATGAACGCCGAGTATGCCCGGCATTTCTCTGCCGGGTTTCCGGCCCGAAGTGCCTTCGGGACCAGCGGTCTGGCGCTCGGCGCGCGGGTGGAGCTCGAGTGCCTGGCCCTGGCCGACGGCGCCTGAGGCGGCCGCGCGGTTCCCTGTGTGAAACGGACAGCCTAGTTTGAGTCGTGTACCGGCGCCATGCCGGCGCCGCCCGGTGGCGCACCCCTGAGATCCGAGGAGCGAAATGGCTACCAAACTGGACAAGACTATCAAGCGTGAGCTCGAGCTCGACGGCAAGCTCTACACGGTCACCATGTCACCCGAAGGCGTGAAGATCACGTCGAAGGGCGCACGGAAGGGCCAGGAGATCACCTGGGCCACGCTGCTCAGCGGGGACGCCGACCTGCGTCGGGACCTCAACGTCTCGGTCGACGCCTTCCAGGGCTAGGCCGCCGCGGGCGGCGGGACGCGCGGTCCTGCCCGCCCGCGCCGGAAGCAGTGGCGTGCGGCCCGCGAGGGCCGCCGCTTCCGAACCCACATCAACGACAGCTTCGATGCGCGCTTCAGGCGGCCCAAGCGGATCGCGCCCACGCCCATCGCCGTTCACCGCTCGCGGGTACGGCGAGGAGCTTCTCGCCGACTCGGCGGACTAGGGCGCGGGTGCCGGGGGTCCGGGCCTGCTGCGTGGCCGCCGCGCTCGCCGGCGCGATGGGGCTCTTGCCCGACGAGGGCGGGCTGGCCGCGCAGTCCCGCTCGGCCCCGTCCGCGCCGCCTCCCCGGTGGGGCGCCTTCACCGCGGCCTTCGACCGCTACGCCCAGGGCGACGGCGTCGTCGGCGGCAGCGTGGTCGTGCTCAGGGACGGGCGCGTGCTGGCGCGGCACGCCTGGGGCCGGGGCGACATGCGCGTCGCCCGCCCGCCCGAGGAGGACGCGGTCTATCACTGGGCCTCGATCACCAAGACGCTCACCGCCATCGCCGTCCTCCAGCTCCGGGACCGCGGCCGCCTCACGCTCGACGATCCCATCGTGCGGTACGTACCCGAGCTCCGACAGGTGCACGACGCCTACGGCCCCATCGACGATGTCACCCTGCGGACGCTGCTGTCGCACAGCGCGGGCTTCCAGAATCCCACCTGGCCCTACGGCGAGGGCCGCTCCTGGGAGCCGTTCGAGCCGACACGTTGGGAACAGGCGGCGCGTCCGGCTGCCAATCCTCTGGAGTTCGATCCCGGCATCACGATCCCCAACGGCGGGTGGAACGCGCCGGTGGCGGACCTGCTGAAGTACCTCGCGTTTCTGACGCACGCGGATCACGCCGATAGCGCCGTGGCCGCGCGCTACGACGCCGTGCTGCGACATGCGACGCTCGAGGAGATGTGGCGGCCGGTGGTGCCGCTCACCGCGGGCGGCAGCCTCGACGAGGCGTTCGGGCTGTCGTTCTACCTGTCCCGCCGCGGTGACCGTACGATCGTCGGGCACACAGGGGAGCAGTCGGGGTTCCGATCGTTCTTCTATCTCGATCCGGTCTCGACGGTCGCCGTCGTAGGCGTGCTCAACGCGACCAACGAGGCCCGGCCCGAGGCCTCCGCGGCCGGTTGGGACGCACTGACGCGCGCGGCCGTGGACCTGGTGGCTCCGTGAGCGAGCGGCGCGGGCGGCACCGGCCGGAGGGCGAGCGCGGGCCCCGCCCCGGCGAGCCGCCGCAGTTCGAGACGCCCGAGACGGTGCTCGAGCTTCAGCCCGAGACCGCGCCGGCGCCCAGGCATCCGGGACGGCCGGGACGGGTACACCTGGTGGTGGTGGTGACCCGGCCGGTGACGGCGGCGGACCAGGCGCCGCACGGCGCCGCCCTGGTCGCGCGGTTCTGGCATCCCTCCCTCCGCCGCTGGAGCGAGTCTCCCTTCGAGTCGCTCGAGCACGCGTTGCACCTGTTCATCGACGAGAGCGGCTGGGCCCTGCGCCAGCAGCAGGCGCTCGACGGCCCGCACGCCTACGAGCTCGTCTTCGAGGCCCGGCGCGAGGACTTCAGCCGGCCCAGCGCCGAAGCCATGCTGCAGGACGTCGGGCTCTCCGCCGAAGACGTGGCCGACCTGATCGAGCGCGTCGAGCGCGAGAACGGCGCCGACGAACAGCAGTAACACCCTTCCACACCCTGGAGCCCGCATGCTGCTCTTTCTCCTGCTCGCGGTCCTCGCGGGCGCGATGCTCCCGGTCCAGACGGGCGTGAACGTGCAGCTGCGCGGCCTGTTCGGCAACCCGCTCGCGGCGGCGCTGGTCTCGTTTGTCGTCGGGACGCTGGGCCTCGCGGCGGTGGTGGCGCTGTGGCGGATCCCGGTGCCGATGGGGACCGCCTGGTCGCGCGGCACCTGGTGGCATTGGTCGGGCGGCCTGCTCGGCGCCGTATACATCGTGGGAACCGTGGTCCTTGCGCCACGGCTCGGCGCCGCCGCGCTGATCGCGGCACTCGTCGCCGGACAGATGCTCGCGTCGCTGATCGTCGACCACTACGGCTGGGTGGGCTTCGCCGAGCATGCCATCTCACCCATCCGGCTGGCCGGCGCGGCGCTCATCGTGGTCGGCGTGATCCTCGTCCGCCGGTAGCGAAGGAGCAGCGCCGAACTCGATGACCGCCGAGTTCTTCGATCACTTTTCCGCCGTGGCGGAGGGGTACGCTGCCGCGCGGCCGACGTACCCGCCCGCCCTGTTCGACCATCTGGCGGGCCTGGCGCCGGGGCGGGGGCACGCGTGGGACTGCGCGGCCGGCAACGGACAGGCCGCGCTCCCCCTGGCCGCGCGCTTCACCCGGGTGACCGCCACCGACGCGAGCGCGGCGCAGCTCGCGCAGGCCCCGCGCCATCCCGGCGTCACGTGGCGGGTGAGTGTCGCCCATGAGAGCGGGCTGCCGGACGACTCGGTGGATCTGGTGACCGTGGCCCAGGCCCTTCACTGGATCGACCTGCCGAGCTTCTACCGCGAAGCGACCCGCGTGCTCGTGCCGGACGGGCTGATCGCCGTGTGGTGCTATGGCCTCCAGCGGGTCGACGACGCGCCGATCGACCGCTTGCTCGAGCACTTCTACGGCTCGGTGGTCGGCCCGTACTGGGCTCCCGAGCGGGCGCTGGTGGAGACCGGCTACCGGTCGCTGCCGTTTCCGTTCGCCGAGCTGCCGGCGACGGAGTTCGAGATGGCGCACGACTGGCGGCTGGACCAGCTACTGGCGTACCTCCGGACCTGGTCGGCCACGGCGGCGTTCGTCACGGCGCGCGGTTTCGACCCGGTGACGTCGTTCGGCGAGGAGCTGGCGGCGCTTTGGGGATCGGCCGACCGGCGGCGGCGGGTCCGCTGGCCGCTCAGCCTCCGCACCGGCCGATCGTCCGCATAGGCAGGTCCCGCCGATCCACCTAAATTTCGGCCTTCGATCCGCTGTCGCCCTTCACGGAGGCCGTCGATGCCGACGCTCATTCCCGCGCCCAAGATCATCCACGCCGCCGGCACCAAGGCCAAGCGGATCGAGGAGTACGCCGACCTGGTGCACCGGGACGCCGCATCGTGACTCAGCCCGTCCGGGCGACGGGGCCGGACTCGCGCACGCTCATTCTCGTGCTGCTTGTCGCCGCTGCCGTCATCGCCTTCCTGCCCGCGGTGTTCGCGCGCTCCCGGCGGGTGCAGACGATGCGAACCGATCTCACCGAGGTGCTCCAGGAGTGCCGCGTGCGGTACGCGGCCGCGCGCACGGCCGAGGACACCGCGGCGGCGGACGCCTGGCAGCCGGTGCTGCACGGCGAGCGCCGGCCTGGCGATCCGCCCTGCGGGCCGTATCGCCGGCGGAACATGCTCAAGCCGTCCGTGCGGTGAGCCCGTCCGGCGCGGGGCGGCTCGAGGCCATCTGGATCAAGCGCGCCCACCGCGGGCCCATGGATGCGGTCCCCGAGGCGACACTCGTGGCCGGACGCGGGCTCGTGGGCAACGCGGATCAGGGCCGGCGGCGCCAGGTGACCCTGATCGAGCGCGAGGTGTGGGACCGGCTCATGGCGCAGATCGGCGGGAATGTGCCGCCCAGCGCCCGACGGGCCAACCTCATGGTGAGCGGCTGCAGCCTGCTGGCGACGCGGGACCGAGTCCTGCGTGTCGGGGAGTGCCGGCTCCGCATCGCGGGCGAGACGCGTCCCTGCGAGCGGATGGACGAGGCGCTCGACGGCCTGCGGGCAGCGATGGACGCGGACTGGGGCGGGGGCGCGTTCGCGGAAGTGCTGGACGACGGCGTCATCCGGGTGGGCGCGGCGGTGCGATGGGACTGAAGGACGAACGGCCGGCCCGAGCGAACTCGAACCGGCCGTCTGTTCCGCGGCGTCAGCCGCGGCGCGCGGTCTTACTTGCCCAGCTTGACGACGTTCTCCGCCGCCGGACCCTTCTGGCCCTGGACGACGTCGAACTCGACTCGCTCACCCTCGACCAGGCTCTTGAACCCCTGACCCTGAATCGCCGAGTGATGGACGAAGCAGTCCTTCTGGCCGCCTTCGGGCGTGATGAAACCGAAGCCCTTGGCGTCGTTGAACCACTTGACCGTGCCGGTGGTGCGCATTGTTCCTACTCCTTGCGTGTGTTGTAATCGGAGTTCGGCCATGCCGCACCTACCGACTACGCGATGTGCGTGAAATGAACCCTCACGCGGGGATGCTGCCCCGGTGCATCCTGCGGGATGCGATCCCCGGGAGCAGCCACAAAAAAGAGAGCCAGCGCGAGTTTCCGCCAGCCCTCTGTCGAATCTGGACTATGGCCGCGCGATGCCTCAACGCGCCAATTCGCGACCCAATGGTAAAACAGTGCACCACTTTCCGCAATCCCATGCTCCTTTTTCCCTTCCGAGGGCCTCCCGAATGACCACTCTCGCGCCTCCCGGAACCGACGAATACGGCTCGTACTACGCGGGCTACGTCGCCCGCGTCCCTGCCGGCGTCGACGTGCTCGACCTGCTCGCCCGCCAGCAGGCCACCACCCTGGCCCGCTTCGCCGCGGTGCCCGCCGCCCGCGCCGGCTACCGCTACGCGCCGGGCAAGTGGACGGTACGCGAGGTCGTGATGCACCTCAGTGACGTCGAGCGGATCTTCGCGTACCGGGCGCTCCGCGTCGCGCGCGCCGACGTGACCCCGCTGCCCGGCTTCGACGAGAATGCCTACAGCCCGTTCTCCAACGCCGAGGCGCACCCGCTCCCGGCGCTGGCGGAGGAATGGAGCGACGTCCGGCGCGCGACGCTGTCGCTGCTCCGGCACCTGCCCGACGAGGCCTGGATCCGGCGCGGGACCGCGAGCGGCGCGCCGGTGAGCGTCCGCGCCCTGGCCTGGATCATCGCCGGGCACGAGCGCCACCACATGGACGTGCTCGCCGAACGCTACGGGGTCTGACGGGGCGGGAGGGCGGCGCGCAGAGAGACCCGGTAGAAGCCGGAGAAGTCGCGCACGAACACCAGGTCGCACCCGTCGGGCGTGACCACGGCGAAATTCTCCCAGCCGGCGGCGGTATTCACTCCGCCGGCCAGCGGGACCGGCACGCTCCACCCCGAGGGCTCGCGGAGGCTCACCCAGAGGTCGGACGGTCGCGGGCCGTCCGCGTTCGGGATCCTCGCCGAGACCTCCAGCAGGATGAAGCTGGTGTCGGGCGCCGGAGTCCCACCCCAGACCGACAGGGTGTCGCGCCACCCGCGCCAGCGCTCCACCGGCGCGTAGGGCTCCGGCGCGCCAAACCCGTTCCCCACAGGCGGGGCGGCGAGGGTCGTCGTGGTGTCCCAGTCCGGCGATGTCCGGCGGAAGAACAGCCGTCCATCCCGCGCGACGAACGGCTGCGAGTGGTACGCCCCCAGCCGGGTCACGGTGCGCAGAAAGGCCGGATCGCTCCACCCGCCCGCCGTCCGTTCCGCGGACCAGAGGCCGGCGTTGGGCTCGCGGGCGGTGTCGCCCGGCGCGCGGCGGTATGAGGCGAAGACCAGCCGCCGACCATCGGGCGACAGGGTCGGGTAGAGGTCGGAGAACTCGCCGCCCAGGACGACGCGCTCCGCCGCCGACCAGCCGGCGGCCGCGCGACGGGAAACGAAGATCCGGTAGTCTTCCGCCCGCGGGCCGGACGACACCTTCCTGAAGAACCAGAACTCGTCACCGGCGGGCGCGAAGGTGCCGCGGTAGATCTTTCCGGAGTCGCCGAGCGCCGGCAGGAATGGTTCCGCGCGCGCGGGCGACGTGCTGCATCGGCCGGCGACAGGCAAGGACACAGGCGACTGGGCCGCCACGCGATCTCGGGGTCCAGCCCCGGCCCCGGCTCGCAGCACTGCGGCCCCGAGGAGCAGCATTCCGATTCGCACCACATGGCTCCGCACGGCCGTGCTGCGCTCAGTTCTACGACTCACCTCGCCCATGGTGCTCGCCTCCGCTTCGGTGCCCTCGATCCGCCTTCGGCTCCTACGGTTGTCTGTAAGGGTCGCGCGATCGCGTCCTCGCCGCGAGCGCTCGCCTCCATAGTTCTCTTCGTGCCGACATGCTCCAGAGTTTCACCGGCCCGGGCATGCGCACGAGAGTGGGATGCGAAGGCAATTCACGCTGGCGGCCGGGACTTGGCCAACCCTAGATTTGATTCACCAGGTCGATCCCGTCTGCTGCGATGACTCCGGAGGATGCGTGCTGCGACTCGCGCCCGTGGTGCTGGCCTTGCTTCTCGGCGTACGCGTGGGCGAGGTCGCCGTCCCAGCGCTCGCGTCCCGCCCGGCTCCACCGGCCGAGCCGGCCCGGGTGACGATCCTGTACGACGCCTTCGGCGACCGCCCCGGCCTGGAGCGCGACTGGGGCTTCTCCGCGCTCATCGAATACGGCGGGCGCCGCATTCTGTTCGACGCGGGCAACGACGGCGAGGTGTTTGCGCGGAACGTGCGCCGGCTCGGTGTGGACCTCCGGCGGCTCGACTTTGCCGTCATCTCACATCGCCATGGCGACCACACGGGCGGGCTGGCCCACCTGCTGCGCGTGAATCCGTCGGTCACGCTCTACGCGCCGAACGAGCGGTTCGGGATCTTCGGCGGCGCGGTGCCGACCACGATCATCCGGGCCGACACAACGCTGCCTGATCGCATGCGGTACTTCGGCGGCAAGGTGCCGGCCGAGATGTCGAGCTCGACCGTCTGGCCCGGTGCGCAATTCGTCCACGTGGATAGCCTGACCGAGATTGCGCCCGGGGTGGCGGTGATCTCCACCGTCTCACGGACGCCGGGCACGCTGGAGCTCCGCGAGCTGTCGCTGCTCCTCCGCACCCCGCGGGGCCTGGTGGTCTTCGTCGGCTGCTCGCATCCCGGCATCGAGGCCATTCTCGAGGCCACCCGTCCCTACGGCGACCACGTGCACGAGATCTTCGGCGGACTGCACCTCGTCGTGACGCCCGATACGGCGATCGCTCGGATCGCGGCGGACCTGCGCGACACCTGGGCGATCGACCTGGTCGCCCCCGGGCACTGCACCGGCGAGCCGGCCTTCGATGCGCTCGCCCGCACGTTCGGGGCCCGCTACGTGTACGCGGGACTCGGCACCGTCGTCCCGCTCCAGTGATGGCCGCACGGGTCACGGTCCGCCCCGGGGAGCCGGCTGACGCCGCGTGGCTGGCGGCGCTCGCGGAGCGCACCTTCCGCGAGACCTATAGCGCCCACAACACGCCCGAGGACATGGAGCAGTACGTGGCGGGGCACTTCGGTCCGGCGCGCCAGGAGACGGAATTGCGCGACCCGGCGATAACGACGCTGGTGGCTGAGGTCGACGGCCGACCCGCCGGATACGCGCAGCTCGCCCGGACCGAGCCGCCGCGGGTGGTCACCGGTGCCGCGCCGCTGGAGGTCCTTCGCTTCTACGTCGACCGGCCGTGGCATGGCCAGGGCGTCGCGCAGATCCTCATGACGGCTGCGGGCGACACCGCGCGCGGCGCCGGCGCCCACACGCTGTGGCTCGGCGTCTGGGAGCGGAACGAGCGGGCCATCGCCTTCTACCGCAAGAGCGGCTTCGTGGACGTCGGCACCCAGATCTTCGTGCTGGGGGCCGACCATCAACGCGACTTCGTGCTCGCCCGGCTGCTGGACTGAGCCCGACCCCCGACG
Source organism: uncultured Gemmatimonadales bacterium (assembly GCA_963840215.1). Lineage (GTDB taxonomy): Bacteria > Gemmatimonadota > Gemmatimonadetes > Gemmatimonadales > GWC2-71-9 > CAVVWJ01. The sequence goes on from CAWIYG010000005.1 coordinate 123,030, forward strand.
AGGATCGACGATGGCATCACCGCCGATGGAGCTGCTGCTCTGGAATCTTCAACCCGCGCCCGGCCGGAAGAACTGGCACGGAGGGCCAAGTCCCGTGGGGGCGCTTCGCGGCGTCGACGCCACGCAGGCCGCGTGGCGACCGACGCCGCGGCGCAAGAGCGTCTGGGAGCTCGCGCTCCACATCGCGTACTGGAAATACACCGTGCGGCGGCACCTGGTGGCGGGCGACCATCCCCGCTTCCCCCGAAGTCCCGCCAACTTCCCGCGGCTGCCGGACCCGGCCGACGAGCCGGCCTGGGCCCGCGACGTCGCGCTCCTGCGGAACGAGCACGACCGCCTGGTGGAGGCCGCGCGCGCCTTCCTGGGCCGCCGGCTCGACGCGGTGCCACCCGGCGGCAAGCGGTGGACCTACGGCGAGCTGCTCCTGGGCATCGCGGCCCACGACGCCTACCACACCGGCCAGATCCAGTTGCTCAAGCGGCTGTGGCAGGAGCGTGGTGAGCTGGGGCGGGGTGGGTCGCGTGGCTGACATCGTGCGGCAGGCCGGCCCCGGCGACGTGGATCTGGTGGCGCCGCTGTTCGACGCCTACCGCCAGTTCTACCAGCAGCCACCCGACCTGGCGCTGGCGCGCGCGTTCCTCGCCGAGCGGCTGGCGCGGGCGGAGTCGGTCGTCTTCCTGGCCGAGCGCGACGGCCGCCCCGTGGGCTTCGTGCAGCTCTACCCGCTCTTCTCCTCGACCACCGCGCGCCCGCGCCGGCTCTGGCTCCTGAACGACCTGTTCGTCGCTCCCGCGGTGCGCGGCGGCGGCGTGGGACGCGCGCTCCTGGCGTGCGCGCGCCAGCTGGCCGAGGAGACCGGGGCGGTTGGGCTCGAGCTCGCGACGGCGCGCACGAACACCGGCGCCCAGCGACTCTACGAGTCACTCGGCTACCGGGAAGACGAGCACTTCATGCGCTACGAGCTGGGACTCTGACGCGGTGAGCGCCGCGCCCCTGCTGGAGGCCTTCGATCGGGCGCTCGCGACCGTGCGCCGGCTCGAGCGCGAGGGACTGCGCACGGCTCGCGGGGGGACCGCGGCACGCGAGCTGGAGCGCCTGGCCGGCGAGCTGGTCGCGCGCCGCGCCGAAGTGGCCGCGGGCGCGCCGTTCGACCGCGACTGGGCCGGCCGCACGGTCCGCTGGGTGACCGAGTGGCTTCCCGACCACGAGCTGCCGCTGCTCGCGCGGCTCGGCGGGATCGCGCGCGCGGCCGACGACGCGTGACCCCCGCCGGCCGGTCTGGCCCGGCGGCGGGGACGGCTGTACTCTGAGGGCATGCCTCCGTCCTCGCTGCCGTCTCCCGATCGCGAGCTGCCCGACCTCTTCGAGCGCAACCGCGCCTGGGCCGCGGCGAGGGTCCGCGAGGAGCCGGACTTCTTCCAGAAGCTCAGCCACCAGCAGACCCCGCGCTATCTCTGGATCGGCTGCTCCGACAGCCGGGTCCCCGCGAACGAGATCGTCGGGCTCGCGCCGGGCGAGATGTTCGTGCATCGCAACGTGGCCAACGTCGTCGTGCACACCGACCTCAACTGTCTCTCGGTGCTGCAGTACGCGGTCGACGTGCTGGAGGTGGAGCACGTCATCGTCTGCGGGCACTACGGGTGCGGCGGCGTCCGCGCCGCGTGGAACGCGCGGCCCCTGGGCCTGATCGACAACTGGCTCCGGCACGTGCAGGATGTCGCGGCGCGGCATACCGCCGAGCTGGAGGCGCTGGGCGCAGGGACACCGCTCTACGATCGACTCTGCGAGCTCAACGTGGTGGAGCAGGGCGTACACGTCTGCCGCACCACGATCATGCAGGACGCCTGGCGCCGGGGCCGTGCGGTGACCGTGCACGCCTGGGTCTACAGCCTGGAGGACGGCCTGCTGCGGGATCTGGCGTTCACCGCCTCGAGCGCCGCTGACGTGGCGCAGAGCTACGAGCGGGCGGTGACCCGCCGGCCCACCCTCGCGGCCAGCTGATGCTCGCGCAAGTGTCGGCGGCCGTGACCATCCCCGCCCTCGATCCCGAGACGCGCGAGTTCTGGCAGCACCTGGGCACCGCGATCCTGTGCGGCGCCATCATCGGTGTCGAGCGGCAGCTTCGCGGCAAGGCCGCCGGCATCCGCACCAGCATCCTCATCTGCCTCGGCACCGCGATCTTCGTGGCGCTCGGGGCGTCGATGGCGCCGGCGCAGGCCGACCCCACCCGCGTGCTGGCGCAGGTGGTGAGCGGCATCGGCTTCCTCGGTGGCGGGGTCATTCTGTCGCGGAAGGGACTGATCACGGGGGTCACGTCGGCCGCGGTCATCTGGGTCCTCGCGGCGCTGGGCTCGATGATCGGGCTGGGGTACCTGCGGGCGGCGCTGGTGCTCACGCTGGTGACGCTTGGCGTGCTCCTGGGCGTCGAGCTGCTCGAGAGCGCGTTCCGGCGACTCCGGCAGGGCGCCACCGATCGCGAGCTCGCCAACATCGAGATCGAGCAGGGCTGAGCGCGTGGAGCTGGTCGGCGTGGCCACCGAGCGCACCACCGCCGCCACCGACGCGGTGCTGGCCGTCGCCGCGGTGGCCGCGATCGTTCTGCTGCGCCGGGCTACGCCGCCCTCGTTCGGCCGAGCGGTGTGGCAGGGCGCCTTCGCGGCTCTCGCCCTGGCGTCGGTGCTCGGCGCCGCGGCGCACGGGCTCGAGCTCCGGCACGACACGCGGGAGCTGCTCTGGCAGCCGCTCTACCTGGCGCTCGGTGTCACCATGGCGCTGTTCGTCGTGGGCGCGGTCTGCGACTGGCGTGGAGACGCGTCCGCCCGGCGGGCCCTCCCGCCGATGCTCGTGCTGGCCGGCGTGTTCTACGGCATCACCCGGCTCACCGGCGGCAGCTTCCTCGCGTTCGTGATCTACGAGGCGGCCGCGCTGCTGTTTTCCCTGGCGGTGTACCTGCGGCTGGCGGCAGGTCCCGCGCCGGACGGCGCCGGGGCCATGGCCGCGGCGATGGCCGTGAGCCTCGCCGCCGGCGGGGTGCAGGCTTCGGACACGGCCATCCGGCTGGTGTGGGACTTCGACCACAACGGCGTGTTCCACCTCGTGCAGCTGGTCGGTCTGGCGCTGCTCGTCACCGGATTGCGCCGCCGGCTTGCCCCGTCCTCCTGAGGGCCCGATGTCCGATGCCTTCGCCGCCGGCCTGGCGGCCATCCTCGACCGCGATCTGCGAGGCCTTCGCCGCGAGCTCGAGGCCTATCCCGACGAGCGGCAGATCTGGCAGCCCGTGCCGGGACTGCCCAACACCGCGGGCACGCTCGCACTGCATCTCGCGGGCAACCTCCAGCACTACGTCGGCGCGCGCTGGGGCGGGACCGGCTACGTGCGGAACCGCGCGGCGGAGTTCGCGCGCCGCGATGTCCCCCGGGCGGAGCTGCTGGCGGAGATCGATCGAGCCCGGGCGGCAGTCAAGGCCGCACTCGCGAGCGATCCGCGCCGAGGAGCTCGACGCGGATTACCCGGAGCTCGTGGCCGAGTGCCGGATCCGGACCGGCGATTACCTGGTACATCTCGCGACGCACGCCGCCTATCACCTCGGGCAGGTGGACGCGCACCGCCGCGTGGTGACCGGCAACGGAGCAGGCGTGGGGATGTTCAGACCGGACGAGCTCGGGAGTGCGCGAAAGGTCTAGCTGCGGCGGATCGCTCCGCTAGCAGGTCGTCATCGCCCCGCTCACCAGCAGCTCGAAATCGCTGCCGCGCACCGGGTGGTCCCGCAGCTGATCCAGCGCATTCTCCCAGCGCGGGTCCGACGTGCCCGTGACGTACCACGGGCTGCCCTGGTCGGCCAGCATCAGCCCGTAGGTCTTCAGTGCCGTCAGCAGCACCAGCGCGTCACCGGTGTACGGGGCGAGCGAGAAATCCGCCTTGAGGCGGGCGCGGGTGCCGTAGGGAGGCAGCGACGCGTCGGCGTACTGGCCGCAGTGGCTGGCCGGCGCCACGTACGCCCGCCGCACGTGCGGCACGGTGAACCGGAGCGCGTGCCGGATCGCGCCCGAGGCCACCTCCTCGTACCGCAGCAGCCCCGGCAGGATCGGCAGGCCGGCCGCGTCCGCCGACGTCCAGCCGGCCGGCCGCGTGGCATTCGTCGTCAGGTCCCACTTCGCCGACGAGCTCACCCGGAAGCCGTTCGCCGTTCGGATCGTGTTGTAGAGCTCATACAGCACGCACTCGCCCTGGCGCACCACGAGCACATGACGATCGCCGGAATCCGGGTTCGGATCGGCCGTGCTGCCGCCCTCGATCGGCGCGTCCAGGGGAATCGGCATCGGCCCCGGGTCGCTCTCGTCGCCGTAGTCCACGCCGTCGGTGCCGTACTCGATCGGCACCAGCGGCTGGCTGGCGGGCACGACCGTGTAGGGTATGCCGTAGTACTCCTCGTCGGTGCCGAGATCGAGGTGCACGGCGCTGGCGGGCGACATCACGGCGAGGAGCGCGCCCGAGTTCGCCGCCACCGGATCGCCGCTGACGTCCCGGTTCCAGGCGTTATCGTTCGGGAAGATCTGGCAGCCCCCCACGCTGGCGGCCGCCCCCGGCACGGGGGGTGCCGGCGGCGAGGTCGGCCCCGGCGGTCCTGGGGGCCCGGCCGGATCGGGAGCGGTGCCAGTGGCACCGCAGCCTGCAAGCGAGAGCGCCAGCAGTGTCCGCCAGTGGTGCATGGAAGTCTCCGTGCCGATGGAGGCTAGCTCGAAGCTGCAAGGGTTGTCGCGAGGCTCCGCCGGAGAGGGGCAAGATCCATGCTCCCCGCGGGGCGCCGCTGGCGCCGCGGTCTGCAGCCCGTAACTTCCGGTGCCGGTCCTCTTCCGCCCACAGGAGGGTCACATGGACGAGCAGGTCGACCACCCGTCGAACACCCGCGAATTCATGGCGATGTGGAACAGCGTCACGGCCGAGCATCTGACCCACAAGCTCACGGACGTACTCCGGCAGCTCCCCGGACGACTGCCTGAAGCGCCGCCGCTGGACGCGACCCAGGCCGCGGCGCTCTCCGCGGTGCTGATCCGGGCCTTTCAGGTGGCCGCGTCGCCGGAAGGCGGCGTGCACGCCGCCGTGCAGTTCCTCGCCGAGTACGGAGCCGACGCGCCCGCGTGACCGGCGCCGGCGGCCTGATCGACAATTGCTGACGATGGCCTTTCCCGCCCGTGCGACCCCTCCCGATCGCCCGCGGCCAGCGGGGAGCTTTGCCGCCGCGGTCAACTGGATGGGTGGCCTGACGCTGCTGCTGTTCTGGCTGCCCGTCGCGGGTCCGCTCATCGCGGGGGTGGTGGGCGGCGTCAAGGCGGGCACCATCGGTCGCGCGGTGGGCGCGGTCTTCGTCCCGGCCATACTGACCGGCGCACTCGCCGCGGCCGGGGTGACCTATCTCGCCGACTGGTTCCCCTGGGGACTGCTGGCCGGGATGGGTGCTGTGGTGATCTGCCTGCTCAACGTCGTCCCCCTCTTCGTGGGCGCGGTGGCCGGCGCCGTCGTGGCTCCGCTGTTTCAGCGCCCGCCGCCGGAAACCGGACCACGGCGACGAGCGTAGGTCCAGTTACCCCCTATTCAAGGCCGGTCTCCCTGATCACCCGCACCGCCGTCGGCTCCGTGCGCCTCGTACTGGTCGCGCTCGTCATGGCCCTGGCCGTCGCGAGCTGCGGGTCCACCGGCGTGGAGCCGGCGCCCGATCCCACCCTCCGTATTCTCTTCATCGGCAACAGCCTCACCCTGGCGAACGATCTGCCGGGGATGGTGGAACGCCTCGGCCGGAGCGAACCGACGCGGGATGTGGTGGTGTCGACGGTGGCCGCCGGCGGCTTCAGCCTGGAGGACCACTGGAACCGGGGCGACGCCCAGCGGGTCATCGCCAGCGAGCGGTGGGATTTCGTCGTGCTTCAGCAGGGGCCCTCCGCGCTGCCCGCGAGCCGGACGCTGCTGGTCGACTACGTGACGCGGTTCGCCAAGGAGATCCGGAAAGTCGGCGGCCGCCCCGCAATCTTTATGGTCTGGCCGGAGATGGAGCGCGAAGCCGAGTGGGACGCCGTGACGTCGAACTACACGGCCGCGGCCGAGGCGGTGCAGGGACTTCTGCTGCCGGGCGGGGAGGCACTCCGAGCCGTGCGCGCCGACGATCCCTCCCTGGCGATCTTCAGCGACGGCTTTCACCCGTCGGCGGCAGGTTCCCATGGGCTGGCCCTCGTGATCTACGCCCGGGTCGCGGGCGTCTCGCCGGTCGGCCTCACGGTGCGGGCGGGCGGCGTCGCCCTGCCACCCTCCGACGTGGCCGAGCTCGAGGCGGCGGCGGCCCAGGCGATCGCGGGGGTGGACGGCAACTGAGTCCCGGGGCGGGGGACCTTGCCGGACGGGCCCGACTGCGATTTCATCCACGCGTGGTCGCGCCGTCCCCTCCACCGCTCACGAGGCTTCGATGCGGAACCTGTTCGCCCTGCTGGCCCTGATTGGTCTCGCCGGGATCGTGTTTGGCGTGCTCACCATCGTCCGCGGGGCGCCTGGTCAGGCCGGCCCGCTGGGCTTCACCTTCGAGAACTACGGCGGGCCGGGGTCGATGCTCGCGGGCGCCATGCTGCTGGCGACGAGCCTATATCTCCGCGCGGCTTGGCAGGGCAGGGACTGAGCGCGGGCGCCCCCGTGGTCATCCTCGCACAGCTCGCGCGCACCTTCCACCAGTTCCGGGCCCACCATCGCCGGCGGCTGCCGTTCCTCGCGCCGGCTGTCGAACGCCGTCGCCCCCGGCTCGACGCCGAGGACTACGCTGCCCGCCATTCGATCGATCACACCCTCGACCGCAAGGCCGACCTCCGCCGGCTCGCGCCGGTCCGCGCCGACGCCGCGCACCGCTACGAGCAGCTGCTCGGCTACGAGCTCGCGGGGCTGCGCGAGGTAGTGGCGGCGCTCGAGAACACGGCCGGCGGACGCGAGCTGCACGAATGTCTCGCCGAGGCGCGCGAGGAGATTGAGCGGCTGGAGATCGAAGTGGCCTGGTGCGCCTCGCTGGCGCCGCGATGGCCGGCGACCGCGGAGGGCTGAGGCGCGGGGTCGTGCACCCCGTGGGTGCGGGCGGCGCGGATGCGGGTGCTGCGGGGACGGTGAGCGTCCGCCTCGGCGCCACCTGGAGCGGGAGCGCGACGACCTTCGCGCTCTATTCTGCGCACGCCACCGCGGTGGATCTCTGCCTGTTCCGGGACGCCGCCGACACGGTCGACGCGGCCCGTGTTCCGCTGACCCCCGGTCCGAGCTCGATCTGGCACGTGACCCTCGATGGCGTCGGCCCGGGACAGCTGTACGGCTACCGCGTGCGCGGGCCGTACGCACCGGAGCAGGGCCATCGCTACAACCCCGCCAAGCTGCTGCTCGATCCCTACGCACGTGCGCTCAGCGGGTCGGTCCATTGGAACTCCGCGCTCGTGAGCCACCCGGACGGGCCGCCAGGCGGGCCGGTGGACCTGTCCGCCGATCCGCGCGACAGCGCGGGCGCGATGCCGAAGTGCGTGGTGGTCGATCCGGCGTTCGACTGGGGCGACGATGCGCATCCGCGCACCCCGTGGGACCGGACCGTGATCTACGAGTGCCACGTGAAGGGCATGACGATGCTGCACCCGGCCGTCCCCAAGGAGCTTCGGGGCACCTACCTCGGCCTGTGCAGCGAGCCGATCCTCGAGCACCTGCGCACGCTCGGTGTCACCGCCGTGGAGCTGCTCCCGATTCACCAGGAGGCCAGCGAGCCCCGGCTCGCCGGCCTGGGGCTGGTGAACTACTGGGGATACAGCCCGATCGCGTATTTCGCGCCCGACGTGCGCTTCGCGACCGCCGGCCACGGCCGCCAGGTGACGGAGTTCAAGGCGATGGTCCGCCGGTTCCACGCGGCGGGCCTGGAGGTCCTGCTCGACGTCGTCTACAACCACACGGCCGAAGGCGGCCATCGCGGGCCGACGCTGTCGTTCCGCGGTATCGACAACACCGCCTACTACCGGCTCGATCCGGCCCACCGCGACCGCTATCTCGACTTCACCGGCTGCGGCAACACGCTCGACCTGCGGCGCGCGCCGGACGCGACCTCGCGCTCGACGGCCTGCGCTACTGGGTCGAGGAGATGCACGTGGACGGCTTCCGGTTCGACATCGCGCCGGTGCTCGGCCGGCGGGACTCTGCGTTCGATCCCGCCGCGCCGTTCTTCGAGCGCGTGGCCGGCGATCCCGTGCTGGCGGGCGTGAAGCTGATCGCCGAGCCGTGGGACCTGGGCCCGGACGGGTACCAAGTCGGCGCGTTCCCCAAGGGCTGGGCCGAGTGGAACGGGAAGTTTCGCGACGGCGCGCGCCGGTTCTGGCGCGGCGACACGGGCGTGGTCGGGGAGCTGGCGTCGCGTCTGACCGGCAGCAGCGACCTCTACGCCAGCGGCGACCGCGGCCCGCTCGCGAGCGTCAACTTCGTGACCTGCCACGACGGCTTCACGCTGCACGACCTGGTGAGCTACGAGCACAAGCACAACGAGGCCAACGGCGAGGGCAACCGGGACGGAACCGACTACAACCTGAGCCGGAACTGGGGCGTGGAGGGTCCGGCCACCACGACGCAGGTGGCCCGGGTCCGGGAGCGCGTCAAGCGGAGCCTGCTCGCGACGCTGGCGTTCTCGCAGGGCGTGCCGATGCTGTCCCACGGCGATGAGCTCGGCCGGACCCAGCACGGCAACAACAACGCCTACTGCCACGACGGCCCGCTCACGTGGGTGCACTGGGAGCTCGATGCCGCGCAGGAGGCGCTGCTGCGGTTCACCCGCGCCGTGCTGGCGATCCGCGCGGCTACCCCGGCGCTCCGCCGCGACCGGTTCTTCACGGCCGAGCCGGCCGGGGTGCACGGGCTGACCTGGCTCCACACCGACGGGACGCCGATGACGGCGGCCGACTGGACGCACGAGTCCGCCCACTGCCTGGGCATGCTATTCGATGACGGCGCCCCGCTCCTGCTGTTGCTCAACGGCGGCGGCCGGTCTCGCCCGTTCGCGCTGCCCCAGCAGCCGGCGGGGCCCTGGACCGTCCTGGTGGACACGGCCCACGACGGCCCGCGCGAGGTCACGAACGGGCTGACGCTGGCACCGCACTCGCTCGTTCTCCTCCGGCACGCCTAGGAGCCGCGCATGGCCCTCCAGCCTGTTTCCCACGGATCGACTCTGGACCTCGGCGACGCGGCGGCGGGCCCGCCACCCGGCTCGCCGGACAAGCGCGCCGCGGTGGCCGAGACCGAACGGCTGGGGCGGCGCATCGACCAGCGGCAGGAAGCCCTGTTCGCGGAGGGGCGGCGCGCGCTGCTGGTGGTACTGCAGGGGCGCGACACGTCGGGAAAGGACGGCGTCATCCGAAACGTGTTCGGACCGCTCGACCCGCAGGGTGTCACGGTGGCGAACTTCAAGGCGCCGTCGTCACTCGAGCTGGCTCACGATTACCTCTGGCGGGTGCACCAGGCCGTGCCTCCGCGCGGGATCCTCGGGATCTTCAACCGCTCGCACTACGAGGACGTGCTGGTCGTGCGCGTCCACGCGCTCGTGCCGGAGGCGGTCTGGCGCCCGCGCTACGAGCAGATCGTGCGGTTCGAGCAGCTCCTGACCGAGAACGGGGTCACGATCCTGAAGTTCTTCCTCCACATCTCGCGCGAGGAGCAGCGGGAGCGCCTGCTGGCGCGGCTGGAGGATCCGGCGAAGTACTGGAAGTTTTCGCCGGGGGACCTGGGGGAGCGGGCGCGGTGGGACGCGTACACCGAGGCCTACGCGGAGGCCCTGGCACGCACGAGCACGCCCGAGGCGCCCTGGTATCTTGTGCCGTCGGACAAGAAATACCTCCGCGACCTGCTGGTGGCGCAGGTGGTCGCGGAGGCTCTGGAGCGGATGAACCCGGCGTATCCCGGCCCGCCCGAACGCCTGGCGGAGTTCAGGCGGGAGCTGGGCTGAGCTCAGCTCTTGCCGTCGGGTCCCACGATGATGAAGGTCAGGGTTCCCCCGACCGAGACGAACGGCAGGCGGTTGCCCAGGGTCTGCTCCAGCGTCTTCTGCAGCCGCAGATTCGCCGAGGTGACGACCACGCCGAGCTGCATGCTGCCGCTGCTTCCGCCCCCGGGTGGGACGAAGTTCTCCCAGTCGAGCGTGTACTCCGGCTTGGCGAAGCTGAAGCCCTGCGGGAGGTACGGCGCCAGGTCGCCCGGCACCTGCCCGGCGCTGGCGTCGGCCGGCCAGGCGTTGTGCTCGTACCAGGCACCGTAGGCCGCCAGGCGTACCGACTCCAGGTCGGCCGCGACCTGGGCCGCGCGTGCGCGATGGCGCAGGTCCACGTACTTCAGCACGGCGAGGCCGGCCAGGAGGCCGATCACGATCATCACCATCAGGAGCTCGATGATGGTGAATCCGTCGCGGCGGCGGCTCATCGGGATCTCCGGGCGATGAGTTCGAAGCTGTTGCCGATGAACCGCGTCAGCGAGTCCCCCGACCTGAACGCCACCCGCACACCATCGCCCTCGCCCGTGATCTGGTAGCCCGTGTCGGTCGGCTGGAAGCTGATTCCCGCGCCGTTGGCCCCGGCCTGCTCGAGGGTGGCCGGCAGCTTGCCGTGCTGCTGGCGATAGCGCTCGAGATGCTGGACGGCGTTCGCCACGCTGATCCGGAGGCTGGCCTGGCGCACCGCGGTCGACTCCGGCGCCGACGGGGTGGGGAAGGCCCACTCGGGCCGCTCGACGTAGAGGTACACCGACACGAAGACCAGGATCGTGGTGCAGAGGAGGATCAGCAGCCGGGACAGGCCGCGGTTGCGCCGGCGGGCCTCGGCGGTGAGCCGTTCCAGCTCGCGCTCCTCCGCCGCCGTCTTGAGTACGGTATCGAACGCCTCGAGCAGCGCCTTCTTCTGGGACGGCGCGGTGGCGCTCGGCGCGGGTGTGGTCTCCTGGCTCATGTCGCACTCCGGTTGTGGATCCGGCCTGGCGCGCCGGCCGACTCCCGGCGAGCGCGCGCTCGATGTAGCCGTCGAATCCCGCCTCGAGCGCACGATTGCGGTCGCCGCTCATCGCCTGTTGTCGGGGCTGTCTTCGACGATCAGAATCGTGGGCACGAATATCCCTCCGGCGAGCAAGAAATACGCCAGTGAGCGTCGGCGAGTCGGGGCCGCGGGGCGCGCGGCCGCCTGGTCGCTACCGCAGAAGTGTTTCCCGGTCAGCTATTTACGCGCTTGAGCACCGCGCGCACGCGGGCGAACGACGACCGCGTCTGGGCCGGCTTCGCCAGGTAGTCCTGCGCCCCGAGATCCAGGGCTTTTTCCTCGCCCCGCCGTGCTGTGCGGTGAGAACGATGACGGGCAGCGTCGTCCACCCGACTCGCACCGCGGTCCGCGCGGACCGCGCCGGGGCTCCGTTGAGAATCAACCGTCATCTCGATACAATGCGGGCCGACCTCTGGGATTCACGGCGGCTGGAGCCGCCTCATTCGGGCGGCTGCATGCATTCCGTGACCACGTCGTACGGGACCTGACTCGTGCGTCCATCGTCGCTGGCGGTGATCGGCCTGGGCGCCATCGGGGGCTCGCTCGCCTGGCAGGCGCGGCGGGCCGGCGTTCCCCGAGTCGTGGGGGCCTCCGCCTCGCGGGCCGAAGGGGTGCAGGCGCTGCAGGCCGACGCGATCACGGAGCTTGCGGACAGCCCCGCCAAGGCCGTTCGGGCGGCGGAACTGGTGGTGCTGGCCGTCCCCGCGAGAGCTACGCTGCAACTTATCGGTCGGTTGCGGCCCATCCTTGAGTCCGGCGCCATCCTGACCGACGTCTGCAGCGTCAAGGCTCCCGTGGTGGCCCGGGCGGCCGCCGAGGGGCTCGGCGGCCGTTTCGCCGGCGGTCATCCCCTGGCGGGGACCCACGCCTCGGGGTTCGCCGCGGCCCGGCCCGACCTGTTCCGCGGGTGCGTGGTCTACATCTGCGATACCGGGGCTCCTGGCGGCGACCAGGCCGCCCGCCAGGTGATGAGCTTCTGGGACCAGGTGCTGGAGGCGCAGCCCATCCTGATCGACGCGGCGGCCCACGACCGCCAGCTCGCATGGACCAGCCACCTGCCACAGGGGGTCGCGTCCGCGCTGGCGAAGGCGCTGGCCGACCGGGGACTGGCCGGCGTGTCTTTCGGCAGCGGCGCGCGCGACACCACCCGGCTCGCCGCCAGCAGCCCCGACATATGGATCGACATCCTCCTCTACAACGGCGCCGCCGTGGCCGAGGCGATCGAGGCGACGGAGACCAGCCTGGGCGAGCTCCGCCGCCTGATCGCGGCCGGCGACGCCGACGGTCTCCGGGCCTACCTGGATGCCGCGCAGCGCTTCCGGGAAGGATTGGACCGATGATCGTGGGCGGTGCGGTACGCGTGCCGGGCGACAAGAGCATCACACACCGCGCGCTGCTGCTGGGGGCGCTCGCCCGGGGGCGGAGCCACGTGGGCGGCGCGCTGACCTCGCTCGACGCGCGAAGCAGCGCCCGCGTGCTGCGCCAGCTCGGAGCCCGGATCTCGCCGCTCCGAGCCGCGAGCGTTCTCGCCATCGTCGGGCGGGGCCGCCTGCAACGGCCGGACGATACCCTCGACTGCGGCAACTCCGGGACCACCACCCGCCTCCTGCTCGGGCTGCTCGCGGCCCACCGCTTCTCCGCCACGATCACCGGCGACGCCTCGCTGCGGCGCCGCCCGATGCGGCGCGTCACCGTGCCGCTCGCGCGGATGGGCGCCCGCTTCACCGAGCGCGCCGACGACGGGCTGCCGCTCACCGTACGCGGCGGCTCGCTGGTCGAGTTGGCGTACGAGATGCCGGTCTCCAGCGCCCAGATCAAGAGTGCGCTGCTGCTGGCGGGGCTGGCCGGCGGAGTGGACGTCGCGCTCCGGGAGCCGCATGGCCGTTCCCGGGACCACACCGAGCGCCTGCTCCGCGCGTTCGGCTATCGGGTGGACGAGACCGACGGTTGGATCCGCTTCGCGCCGACCGGCCGGCTCGAGGCGTTCGACGATGCAGGTGCCGGGCGACCCGTCGTCGGCGGCGTTCCTCCTCGGCGCGGCGGTGCTGGCCGAGGCCGGCGAGCTGCGCATCGCCCGGGTGGGCGTCAATCCGACGCGCATCGGCTTCCTCGCGGTGCTGGCGCGGATGGGAGCCGCGGTCATGGTCGTCGACGCCACGGAGCACTTCGGTGAGCCGGTGGCGGACCTGGTGGTGCGGCCGACCCGGCTCCGGGCTACGGAAGTCGCCGCCGGCGAGATCCCGGGGCTGATCGATGAGATCCCGCTGCTCGCGGTGCTGGCGTCGCGCGGCCGACGGGACGACGGTGTTCCGGGAGGTCGGCGAGCTGCGGGTCAAGGAGAGCGACCGGCTGGGACTCATGGCGGAGAACCTGCGGGCCGTGGGCTGCTCGGCCGAGGCGTCGGGCGACGATCTCTACGTCGAGGGCGGGGGCCGGCCGCCGCGCGGTCGGGTGCGGAGCGCTGCCGACCACCGGGTGGCCATGGCGTTCGCGGTGCTGGGCACGGTGCCGGGCGCCCGAGTCCGGGTGGACGACATGGCGTGCGCGGCGGTGAGCTTTCCGCGGTTTTCGGAGACGCTCCGCGGGCTGGCCCGGCGGGTTCGGCGATGAAGGGCGGCGTCGTCGCGATCGATGGGCCCTCGGCGTCGGGGAAGTCGAGCACGGCCCGCGCCGTCGCCGAGGCGATCGGATTCGCCCACCTGGATTCGGGCGCGCTCTACCGGGGGGTCACGCTGGTGGCGCTCCGGGAGGCGGCCCGCCGCGGCCGGGGCGACGACGACCCGCTCGCGGTGTTCGACGCGGAGACCCTTCTCCGCGCGGCCGAGGACCGCGGCCTGATGCTCCAGCCGGACGGGGCGGGATTCGCGGCGTACCTCGAGGGGGAGCCGGTCGACGCCGAGATCCGCGGCCCGCGGGTCACGGGCGCGGTGTCGGCGGTGTCGGCGGTGCCGGTGGTTCGCGAGTGGGTCAACACGCGGCTCCGGGCGATGGTGCGCGCCGGCCGTGACGTCGTCGTGGACGGCCGCGACATCGGCACGGTCGTCTTTCCCGATGCGGACCTCAAGATCTTCCTCACCGCGTCGCCCGAGGCGCGGGCGGGACGGCGCATCAGCCAGCGCGGGCACGAGGTGGAGGCCAGCCGGGTCGAGGCCGAAGCGGCGGCGCTGGCGGCGCGGGACCACGCGGACTCGACGCGCGCGGTGGCGCCGCTCCGGCCGGCGGACGACGCCGTGCCGATCGACACGACGACGATGAGCTTTGCCGAGCAGGTGGCTCGGATCGTGGCGCTCGCGCGCCCGGTGTTCGGGCGCAGTTAGGACCCGCGCCCGTCGCCCTCTGCCCAACCGCTTGGGTAGTGGCTCAGTATGAGCCGTGACAGGGGTCCAACCTGACCATGCGGATGCAGATTCGGCGCTTTTTCCGGCTCACCAACGCCCTTTCCAAGAAGGTGGAGAACCACGCCTACGCGGTGGATATCCACTTCATGCACTACAATTTCTGCCGCCCGCATATGACGCTGACCAAGCAGCACCCGCACCACTACCCGACGACGCCGGCAATGGCGGCGGGAATCGCGGACGACGTGTGGACGCTGGAGGAAGTCTGGGAGCTACTGGACCCGCTGCGGCTCGTAGGGACCGCCAAGTAGCTGCTGAACGGCGGCGACAAGGGCCTCGGGCGTAAACGGCTTGCGGAGAAACGGCCCGGGGGTATGGCCGGCGGGAACGAAGCCGGAAATAAACAAGACGGGCATGGTGCAGCCCGCGTCTCGCAAGGCACTCGCGAGGGTGACGCCATCCATCCCAGGCATCCGAATGTCCGTGACCACGGCCGAAATCCCCAGCCCCATCTGGCACATCTGCAAGGCCTCCTTCCCGCCCGCCGCCAACAGCACCCGAAAGTACGGGTCCAGTGTGCGGCCCATGACGGTGCGTACCGCCGCCTCGTCGTCCACGACGACGATAAGCGGGCGCTTGGTATCAGGTGGCACGGGAGCGGGATGGCTCACGCCGCCAATGTATTCGCGCCTTGGCGAAACCGATAGAACTTCGACCGTACGCGAGCCCCTACTCCTGTAACGTTGAGAATGGGCCACTGCCAACCGCTTGTCCCGCCTTGCGTTGCCATAACATCCGGTTTATCCTACAGGGCTTCCTCCCTACGGCACTTCCGCCGCGGGAGCGAATTTCTACCTTCTCCCGCGGCCCCGACGGCGCGCCAGATCAAAAGGACGGCCAGCTCCGCATGCTCGATCAACTCCAACCCGCCACCCACCAGACCTTCATCTCCCCCACGGGCCTCCGTGTCCGGCAGGACCTCTACGACGAAGAGTACTCCGACGAAGACTACGAGCAGATGCTCTCGATGTACGAGGGCACCATGGCGCAGATCGTCGAAGGCGAAATCGTCAAGTCGAAGGTCCTCCGCGTCACGGACAACGCCGTCATCCTCGACGTCGGCTTCAAGTCGGAAGGCTCCGTCCCCCTCGATGAGTTCAAGGACCCCCAGTCGCTGAAGGAAGGCGACGAGGTCGAGGTCTTCCTCGAGCACCTCGAGGACCAAGAGGGCGCGGTCGTCCTGTCGAAGAAGAAGGCCGACTTCATGCGGGTGTGGGAGAAGATCCGCGTGGCACATGAGAGCGACGAGCCGGTCGAGGGCACGCTGGTCAAGAAGATCAAGGGCGGCGTGGTGGTGAACCTGATGGGCGTCGATGCGTTCCTTCCCGGCAGCCAGATCGCCCTCCGGCGGGTGCCGAACATCGACGAGCTTCTCGGGTCGACCTACGAGTTCAAGATCATCAAGCTCAACAAGCGCCGCCGGAACATCGTCGTGAGCCGCCGCGTGATCCTGGAGAACGAGCGCGCCCACAAGCGCGAGCACCTGATGAAGGAGCTCGCCGTCGGCCAGGTGCGGAAGGGCGTGGTCAAGAACATCACCGACTTCGGCGCCTTCATCGACCTCGGCGGCGTGGACGGCCTGCTGCACATCACCGACATGTCCTACGGCCGGGTCTCGCACCCGACCGAGATGGTCGCCATCGGCAAGGAAGTCGAGGTCAAGATCCTCGACATCGACTGGCAGCGCGAGCGCATCAGCCTCGGCATGAAGCAGCTGCAGTCGTACCCGTGGCAGAACGTGGCGGCCAAATACCCGGTCGGCACGCGCGTCCAGGGCAAGGTCGTCTCGATCACCAACTACGGCGCGTTCGTCGAGATCGAGCCGGGCATCGAGGGCCTGGTCCACATCTCCGAGATGAGCTGGACCCGGAACGTGCGCCACCCGTCCAAGATCGTGAGCATCGGGGAGACCATAGAGGCGGTCGTGCTCAAGGTCGACGAGGCGGAGGAGAAGATCTCGCTCGGCATGAAGCAGACCGAGCAGGATCCCTGGATGGTGCTGCCGCTCAAGTACCCGGTGGGCACCCGGATCCAGGGCAAGGTCCGCAACCTCACCAGCTTCGGCGCCTTCGTGGAGATCGAGCCCGGCATCGACGGCCTGATCCACATCTCCGACATGTCGTGGACCAAGCGGGTGCAGCACCCGTCCGAGGTGGTCAAGAAGGGCGACGGCGTGGACGTGGTGATCCTCAACATCGACGCCGAGAACAAGCGGATCTCGCTCGGGCTCAAGCAGGCCGAGGAGGATCCCTGGCTCCGGATCGGCGAGACCTATCCGATCGGCCTCGAGCTTCGCGGCCGGGCCGTGCGCCTGATGGACAAGGGCGTCGTGGTGGATCTCGGCAACGACATCGAGGGCTTCGTCCCCATGTCGCAGCTGGGGGTCGCCAACATCGAGAACCCCGGCGATGCGGTCAAGGAAGGCCAGCCGCTCGACCTCAAGGTGCTCGAGGTGGATCCGATCCACCACCGGATCGTGCTCGCAGTGGTCGGCTATCCGGACGAGCCGATCATTCCGCCGGTCAGGCCGGTGTACGAGGAGAGCAAGGCGGAGTAGGCGCGACGCCGAACGGCACAACGAGCGGGTCCCTTCACGGGACCCGCTCCCGTATCCGGCCACCGCGACAACCCACGGAGGCGTCGTGCCCAGCTGGGCCGTCGATTCGATCCCGCAACAGGCCGTTCCCGAAGCTGCCCGCATCCGTCCCGGCGTGCCGTTCGACCCGGTGGAGGCCACGCGGGCCTATCTCGCCACCGTGCCCGCCGACGTCCGGGCCCGGTCGGACGCGTACACCGAGGGCGGATACTGGATCCAGCTCTGGGGCATCCTGCTCTCGGCGGCGATTCTTATCCTGTTCCTCCGGACCGGCTGGTCGCGGCGGGTGCGCGACTGGGCCGAGCGGCGGAGCCGCCGCCGTCCGGTCCGGACCTTTCTCTATTACGTCCCCTTCACGCTCGCCGTCAGCCTGCTGAGCTTCCCGTTCACGGTGTACACCGGGTTCGTGCGCGAGCATGCCTACGGCCTGGCGACCCAGCGCTTCGGCGGCTGGATGCGCGATCAGGCCGTCGGGCTCGCCGTGTCGCTCGTGCTCGGCGCCCTCGCGGTGGCCGTCCTGTACGAGGTGCTGCGCCGCTTCCCGCGCGCCTGGCCCGCGCTCGGCGCCGCCGTGACGGTGGGCTTCGTGGTGATCGGCGCGCTGATCGGCCCGGTCTTCATCGCGCCGCTCTTCAACCGGTACACCCTGCTGGCCGACGCGCGCATCCGCGAGCCGATCGTCCGGCTGGCGCACGCGAACGGCATCGCCGCCGACCGGGTGTACGTGATGGACGCGTCGCGCCAGACCACCCGCATCAGTGCCAACGTCTCCGGGCTGCTCGGGACGGAGCGGATCACCCTCAACGACAACCTGCTCAGGCGCGCGTCGCTCCCCGAGATCGAATCGGTCATGGGCCACGAGGTTGGCCACTACGTCCTGTTCCACATCTACCAGTTCATCGTGTTCTTCGCGCTCGTGGCGGTCGGCGGGTTCGCCCTGCTCCGGGGTGGGTTTGCCTGGGCCGTGGGCCGCTGGGGTGAACGCTGGGGGGTTCGCGGCATCGACGACCCGGCGGGCCTGCCCCTGCTCACACTGATCTTCTCGGGGTATCTCTTCCTCCTGACGCCGCTCTTCAATACCTACATCCGGAACAACGAGGCCGCAGCCGACATCTTCGGGCTCAACGCCGCGCGGCAGCCCGACGGGTTCGCCCTGATCGCGCTCAAGCTCGCGGACTACCGGAAACTCGATCCCGGACCGCTCGAGGAGATGTTGTGGTTCGACCACCCGAGTGGTCGCGCGCGCATCCGTATGGCGATGCAGTGGAAGGCCGCCGAGCTCGAGCCGGACGGACAGGAGTAGCCGCCGGATGACACCCTTCGCGCTGAAGGTCTCCGGCTCGCTCTTCATCGCGGCCGGCGTCATGCTCTGGCTGGGTTGGACGCTACTCCGCGTCCGCCCCGCCGGATTCTTCGTGCCCCGGCAGTTCGCCGGCATTCGGGCCGACTACCGCCGGTGGATCTGGCTCTATCGGGTGCACATCTTCGGCTACCTCGTCACCATCATGGGCGCCGTCGCGCTGGCCGCGGCGGTCGGCCGGTCCGATGCCCGGGTGCTGATCTGGCCGGGCCTCGCCGTCCTGGCCGTCGGCTCGCTCGTGGCGGCGCTCGGCTCGGCATTCTACTACCACATGGGTGCCTGGGGCGCACTCGATCTGGATGGGCGGGGCGAGGACGAGATCGCCCGCTTCATCGCCGGGCTCAAGGTCCTCACCCACTACGTCACCTGCCTGGTGCGGTTCGGGCGGGTGTTCTTCGGGCTCGGCCAGGTCGTGCTCGCCGCCGGCCTGCTCCACGCCGGCCTCCTGCCCGCCTGGGTGGCCGTCGCGGCGGGCCTGCTCGGCTTCGCGGCCATCGGCATCACGATGGCCAAGCCGGACGAGCTCGAGCGCTACCGGCCGATCTTCCACCTCAACGCGGCGTGGATGCTGGTCCTCGGGCTGGTCATGCTGCGCGCGGGGCTCGGTGCGGCAGGGTAGGGTCCGACTGCTGCTGATCGGCGCGGGCCATGCCCATCTCGAGATCCTTCGCCGGCTCACGCTCGCGCCGACACCGGAGCTCGACGCGACCATCGTGACGCTCGACGCACGCCACTACTATTCCGGAATGACCCCGGGCTATCTCGCCGGTCAGTACACGGTGGACGACATCTCGGCGGACGTGCCCGACATGGCGCGCAGGGCGGGGGCGCGGTGCGTGATCGGCTGCGCCGCCGGTCTCGATCCCGCGGCGCGGCAGGTGGCGCTCCAGGACGGCAGCACGCTGCCGTACGATCTGGTGTCGTTCAACATCGGCTCCCTGCTCGCGGGCTCAAACGGGCCCGCGGTGGCGCTCGCGGAGCGGATCAAGCCGCTGCACCGCGCGGCTCGTCTCAAGCGGCGGCTCGACGCGCTGGCGCAGGATGAGCGCGGCGGCCCCGCGCGCGTGGTCGTGATCGGCGCGGGGGCGGGCGGGGTGGAGATCGCCTTCGCGGCGGCGGCAGCCCTGGACCGGCGCGGACGACTGCGCGAGGTCACGATCGTCGAACGCGGCCGGCGCATCCTCACCGCCTACGGCGAGCCGTTCCAGCAGTTGGCCGAACGGGCGCTGAAGGCGCGCGGCATCGGCCTGCGGCTCGGTGCCGGCGTCACGGCGGTGAGCGCCGATCAGGTCTCGCTCGACGGCGCGGAGCCGCTCTCCAGCGATCTGACCGTCTGGCTCACCGGCCCCCAAGGGGCGCCCCTGCTCGGCGCCTCGGGCCTGCCGACCGAGCCGCGCGGATTCCTGTGGATCACGGATACGCTGCAGAGCGTCGCCGACCCCCGCGTGTTCGCGGTCGGGGATTGCGGCACCTTCACGCAGTACCCCACGATCGCCAAGTCCGGCGTGTACGCCGTTCGTGCGGCCCCCGTCCTCTGGCACAACCTGCGCGCCGCGGCGCGCGGCGAGCCGCTCGTGCGCTATCGGCCGCAGCGGTCGTTCCTCTCGATCCTCAATACGGCCGACGGCCGGGCGCTGCTGGGGTACAAGGGGTTCCGGAGCTGGAGCCGGTGGGCCTGGCGACTGAAGGATCGGATCGACCGCGGGTTCATGCGGAAGTATCAGGCGCTGCAGGCGCCGACACCGTCGTGAGCGGCGGCCCTCGTCGGCGGTGAAATCCTGACGTACGAAGGGGGGCATCCCTGAAGGCACACCCCCTCTCCGCTTTGCTCAGGATGACGCTCAGCCGGTGACGTCAGTCGAGGTGCAGGTCCCGCTCCAGCGAGAACCGCAGCGTGGTATCGTCCTCCACTTCACGCGCCTGATCGCCATCCAGCAGCCCCCAGGCGAGTCCGCCGCCCGCGCCCACGACCGCGCCCTTCAACACGCCGACGCCGGTCACCGCACCGACGATCGCGCCGGCCGCGGCGCCGACGCCCGTCTTCTTGCGCGTGCTCATGCCGGTTTCATCGGCGTCCGCCTTGGCCACATCCGTCTTGACGCCCCGCATGTCGCCGTTCACGTTCACCTTCACCAGCCGCAGGGTCGCCGCCTGGTCGCGGTCGGTCCCTTCGACGAGCTTGACCTCGACCGGCGCGTCGGCCACCAGCGCCACCCGACCGTCGACCTTCACGTCGCGAGTGATGTGACCCCGGAACGTATCGCCGAGCTTGTCCCGGGTGACCGGGATGTCTTCGTCGAGCGTCACCGGGATGTCGGTGCCGCTCGGCACCGTCGTCGCCATGCGGTCCGTGTCTTCGAAGTCCCGCGCTGCCACGGCGACCCGGCTGTCCTCGCTCTGGGCGCTGGCCACCGAGAAGGCAGCCGAGGCCGCCAGGGCCGCCAGCGCCACGCCAATCGTGCGCTTCATTGGAAATCCTCCTGTCGATGCGGTCGTTGCCGCTCCACACACACTTGGCCCGCGGGGGTGAATTCTCCGCCGCCTGGATCGCACGCCCGGTGTGCGCCGGCTCACGCGCGGCGCCAAAGCCCAGCAACCGCAGCAGGATGGGGGTCCGCCTTCTCCGCCTCCTCCGCCCTCGATATCTTCCTCGCCGATGCCTGACCCCCGACAGCTTCTCGACCAGCTCCATCACCGCCAGGCCCTCGCTGAACAGGGGGGCGGGGCCGCACGTGTGGCCCAGCAGCACAAGAAGGGCAAACTCACCGCCCGCGAGCGGCTCGACCTCCTGCTCGACGAGGGTAGCTTCGTCGAGCTCGACCGCTTCGTCACCCACCGCTCGACCGATTTCGGGCTCGATCAGCAGGTCGTGCCGGGGGATGGCGTCGTCACCGGCTCGGGTCGGATCGACGGCCGCCTGGTCTACGTCTTCTCCCAGGACTTCACCGTGTTCGGCGGCTCGCTGAGCGAGGCGCACGCGGAGAAGATCTGCAAGGTGATGGACCTGGCGATCCGCAACGGCGCGCCGGTCATCGGGCTGAACGACTCGGGCGGGGCGCGGATCCAGGAGGGGGTGGCTTCGCTCGGCGGCTACGCCGACATCTTCCTCCGGAACACGCTCGCTTCCGGGGTCGTGCCACAGATTTCCGCCATCCTCGGTCCCTGCGCCGGCGGCGCCGTGTACAGTCCGGCCATCACCGACTTCATCTTCATGGTCCGGGGCGTGAGCTATATGTTCGTCACCGGCCCGAACGTCGTGCGGACGGTGACTCACGAGGAGGTCAGCTTCGACGACCTCGGCGGCGCGGACGTGCACGGCGGGACGTCGGGCGTGTCGCACTTCGTGCATGACTCCGAGCCGGAGTCGCTCCAGGCCATCCGCGAGCTGATCGGGTTTCTGCCGCTCAACAACCTCGACGAGCCGCCGCTCCGGCCCACGGACGATCCGGTCGACCGGCGGGACGAGGCCCTGCTCGACCTCATTCCCGACGCGTCGAGCAAGCCCTACGACATGCACGGGGTAATCGGACGGGTGGTCGACGACGGCGCGTTCCTCGAAGTTCACCGGGGGTACGCCGACAACATACTGGTGGGGTTCGCGCGGCTGGGCGGGCGCCCGGTCGGCATCGTGGCCAACCAGCCGGCCGTGCTGGCCGGGGTCCTGGACATCAGCGCCTCGCTCAAGGCGGCCAGGTTCATCCGGTTCTGTGACTGCTTCAACCTCCCAGTCGTCACCTTCGTCGACGTCCCGGGCTTCCTGCCGGGGGTGGCCCAGGAGCACGGGGGGATCATCAAGCACGGGGCCAAGCTCCTGTTCGCCTACTGCGAGGCGACCGTGCCCAAGCTGACCGTGATCACCCGGAAGGCGTACGGCGGGGCCTACGACGTCATGAGCTCGAAGCACATCCGGGGGGACGTGAACCTGGCCTGGCCCTCGGCCGAGATCGCGGTGATGGGACCGAAAGGGGCGGTGGAGATCCTGTTCAAGGACGAGATCGCCCGGGCAGCGGATCCCACGGCGGCGACCACCCGGCTGATCGACGAGTACACCGAGAAGTTCGCGCACCCGTATGCCGCCGCGGCGCGGGGCTACATCGACGACGTGATCGATCCGCGCGACACCCGGCCCCGCCTGATCGACGCCCTCCGGGCGCTCAGGACCAAGCGGGACCGGAACCCGGCCAAGAAGCACGGCAACATCCCGCTCTGACCCGGGCGGGCGGGATCCAGGGCTAGCGAAGTTCGAAGTCCTTCACCATACTTGAGATACATGGTCCAATCGTCCCGTTTCGAGGTGGCTGTCGGCACGGTTGCGTCCGCGCGCGTTCGCCCGCGGCGCGCTCCCCGTGCTGCTGGGGCTCCTGGGCGCATCCGGCTTGGCGGCACAGGGCGCGATCGATCCCAACGTCGCGCCCCGCGCGGCGGCGCTCGAGCGCGAGGGCGAGCGCCAGATGGCGATCGATCTCCTGGGCCACTACCTGGCCACCGCGCCCGACGACGGCCGGGCCTGGCTGCAGCTGGGCCGGTTCTACCTGTTCGACTCCCGTGACTGGCATCTCCACGGCCACCGCGGCGACCCCGATGGCCTCCTGTACCTCGACTTCGCCGCCACCGCGTTCGACCAGGCCGTCCGGCTGTCGGTCGACTCCGGACAGGTGTTCCGGGCCGTCACCGAAGTCGACCGCGCGCTGGTGTCGATCGAGGCATCCGGCTGGGACCCGGCTCGCTACACGCGCATGCGGCCGGACGCGCCGCCGCTGCCGGCCTATGTCATCGAGCTGGGCGCCAACCTCATCACGTCGTGTCCGTCCGGCGGCGTCCTCCTCACCGGCAGCGATCTCGAATCCATCTCGGTCTGGTACGGCAGCCAGCAGCGCCCTTCCCTCGATATCCTTCCCCTCCGCCCGGCCCTCTACGCCACCGACTCCGTCTACCGCGGGCGGATGGCGGCGGCGATGGGCGTGGACCCCGCGCTGCCGGTTCAGGGCGCGCTCGCCGCGGCGTCGGCCAGCCGGACGCTGTGCCTGAGCCCGTCGACCGATCTCGCGGCCGCGCCCGCGCTCGCGTGGGTGCCGTTCCGACTCGTGCGGCTCAGCCGGCCGGCCTCGCTCGGCCCCGACGCGCTCAGCGTGGTCGAGCTGCTCAAGGCCAGCCGGCAGGATCGGTCTCCCTGGGTGCAGGACGTCCGCGGCGTCTACGAGGCCGCCGCCCGCCACAACGTCCTGCTCTGCGGCAGCCTGCTTCTCTTCCTCGGGGACAGCCCGCCGCCCGCCTGCCGGCCCTGATTCCCGCAGTTTCCGCCCCATGAAGCGCGTCCTGATCGCCAACCGCGGCGAGATCGCCCTCCGCATCGTGCGCGCCTGCCACGAGGAGGGTCTCGAGGCGGTGGCGGTGTACTCGGCGGCGGACCGCTCGAGCCCGCACGTGCGCGCGGCGGATCGGGCGGTCGCCATCGGTCCGGCGACGCCCTCCCAGAGCTACCTCAACATCGAGCGACTCGTCGAGGCCGCGCTCGAGCGTCGGGCGCCGATGCCGTGCATCCCGGCTACGGCTTCCTGGCCGAGCGAGCCGCCGTTCGCCGAGGCGGTCGAACGCGCGGGGCTCACCTGCGTGGGTCCGCCGCCGAACGCGATCCGCGCCATGGGCGACAAGACCGAGGCGCGCCGCCGGATGCAGCGAGGCCGGCGTCCCGATCGTGCCGGGCGGCGAGCGCGCCGGTGGACGAGCTCGGGGCCCGCCCTTGGCCTCGCCCGCGAGGTCGGCTATCCGGTGATGGTGAAGGCGGCCGCGGGTGGGGGCGGGAAGGGAATGCGGGTGGTGCGGACGCCCGAGGAGCTGCCCGGCGCGCTCGAGAGCGCTGCGCAGCGAGGCGCTCAAGGCCTTCGGCGACGCGAGCGTGTACCTCGAGAAGTTCATCGAGCGCCCGCGCCACGTGGAGATTCAGGTCCTCGCGGACGACGACGCGCACCATCCATCTCGGCGAGCGCGAGTGCTCGATCCAGCGGCGGCACCAGAAGCTGGTCGAGGAGGCGCCGTCGCCCGCGGTCGATCGCCGAGCTCCGCGAGTGGATGGGCGCCGCCGCGGTCGCCGCCGCCGAGGCGGTGGGCTATCGCGGCGCCGGAACCTGCGAGTTCCTGCTGGCGGCCGACCGCTCGTTCTACTTCCTCGAGATGAATACCCGGATCCAGGTCGAGCATCCGGTCACCGAGCTGGTATACGGCGTGGACCTGGTGCGGGAGCAGCTCCGGATCGCCGCCGGCGAGCCGATGCGGGTGCCGCGGGCTGGCTCAGCCCGCGGGGCTGGGCGCTCGAGTGCCGCATCACCAGCGAGGATCCGGCCAACGGGTTTCTGCCGTGCACCGGCCGGATCGAGTACCTCCGGGTGCCCGGCGGCCCCGGCGTCCGGTGGGATGCGGGCATCGACGTGGGCGACGAGGTCACCCTCCACTACGACTCGATGCTGGCCAAGCTGATCGTCTGGGCGCCGGATCGGGCCCAGGCCATCGCGCGCATGCGCCGCGCGCTCGACGAGCTCACCGTGCTCGGGCGTGGCCACCAACCAGGCGTTCCATCGCCGCCTGCTGGCCGACCCGGCGTTCCAGGCGGGCGACATCGACATCCAGTTTCTCGAGCGGCGCCCGGACCTGAGCGAGCCGGCCCTCGATCGCCCGACGATGCTGATCGCGGCTGGCCGATCGCGCGCCGCGCTCGCGGAAGACGATGCGCGGCGGACGCGGCGCCCGGCGGTCTCGCGCCGACGACGCGGGCACCGGCCCCTGGCTCGAGCGCGCGCGGCTCGAGGGGCTGCGGTGACGCGCCGTACGGATCCTCCGGCTCGCCGCCGGCGGCGACGGCGTGGGAAAGCTCGAGGATGGCCGCACCGTCTTCGTGCCGCGGACCGCGCCCGGCGACCTGGTGGAGCTCGGCCGCGCTCCGGCAGCACCGGCGCTTCGCCCGCGCCCGGCTGGGCCGCCTGCTGGAGCCCTCGCCCGACCGGGTCGAGCCGCGCTGTCCGCACTACGTGCGGGACGACTGCGGAGGCTGCCAGCTCCAGCACGTGTCTCCGCCGGCCCAGCGGAGGCGCGCCGCGGGTTCGTGGGTGATGCGCTCCGTCGCCTGGCGCGCCGCGAGGTGCCCGATCCGCCGCTGGTCGCCGCCGAGCGGGAGTTCGAGTACCGGACGAAGATCACGCTGGCCGCGAGCGCCGACGGCCGCCGGGTCGGGCTCCATCCCTACGATCGCGCCGACGAGATCTTCGAGCTCGAGTGGTGCCACATCACCGTGCCGGAGCTGATGGAGCTGTGGCGCGCCCTCCGCGGGCTCCGGCCCCTGTTCCCGCCGCGGCTCGAGGGGCTCGTGCTGCGGATGGGCCGCGAGGGTGGACGCCACGTGCTGTTCCGGACCACCGATGGAGAGGTGTGGGGCGGCGCGGCACGTCTCCACGGTGAGCTCCGCCGCCGGGAGGTCGCCGCGACCCTCTGGTGGCAGCCCGCCGACGGCGCCCCCCGCGCGATGGCCGGGGCGGACGAGGCGTACCCGGCGACCGTGTTCGAGCAGGTCCACCCCGCCATGGGCGACCGGGTGCGGGCCCACGCCGTCGAGGCGCTTGGGGCCGTCGGCGGCCGGCACGTCTGGGACCTGTACGCCGGCATCGGCGAGACCACGGCCGCGCTCGCGCGGGCCGGCGCCTCGGTCGAGAGCGTGGAGTCCGACCGGCGGGCCGTCGCCGAGGCGGAGAGCCGCGGTCCGGCGGCGCGGCGCCACGTCGGCCGGGTCGAGCACGTGCTGGGCGAGCTCAAGACGCCGGATCTGGTCATCACCAATCCGCCGCGCACCGGAATGGACGCGCGGGTGACCGACGCCCTCGAGCGGCTCGCGCCCGCTCGGCTGGTCTACGTCTCCTGCGACCCGGCCACCCTGGCGCGCGACCTCGGCCGCCTGCCGGGGTTCCGCATCATCGAGGTCCGCGCGTTCGATCTCTTTCCGCAGACCGCCCACGTCGAAACCGTGGTCGTGCTGGACCGGGCCTCGTGAAGTACTTCGTCACGCTCGCTGGGGCACACGATCGAGGTCGAGGTCGACGGCGAGCACGTCACGGTCGACGGGGCCGTGCTCACCGCGAGCCTCGGTTCGGTCCCGGGCGCGCCGGTGCGCCAGTTGCTCCTGGACGGGCGGGCCGAGGCGCTGGGCATCGAGGCGCCCGGCGGTGGCCGCTGGGCCGTCACCCGCCGGGGCGAGCGGTTCGAGATCGAGGTCATCGACGAGCGCACCCGGCACATCCGGAGCCTCACCGGATCGGGCGACCGGCCCCGCGGCCCGGCTGTCCTCAAGGCCCCGATGCCCGGCCTGGTGGTGCGCGTGCAGGTGGAAGCGGGGCAGACCGTTGCGGCCGGCGCCGGAATGGTGGTGCTGGAGGCGATGAAGATGGAGAACGAGCTCCGCGCCGGCTCGGCGGGAACGGTGCGCGCCGTCCGGGTCGCGCCGGGGGAGGCGGTGGAAAAGGGGCAGGTGCTGGTGGAGTTCGAACCGGGCTCTTGACCCAAGTCCGGCCCGCCGTGTATCTTGTGAGTCTGTTTCGATTTGACCCAAAATTTTCAAGGCCGCTCACGATCATGAAAACCTTCACCGCCACGCCGGACGACATCAGTCACGACTGGCATGTCGTCGACGCCGCGGGCGTGCCTCTCGGCCGGCTGGCCAGCGTCGTGGCCCAGCTCATCCGGGGCAAGCACAAGCCGACCTACACGCCCCACATGGACGGCGGCGACTTCGTCGTCGTGATCAACGCGGAGAAGGTCCGGCTGACCGGCCGAAAGCTCGACAACAAGAAGTATTTCGGGCATACCGGGTACATGGGTCACGAGAGCTTTACTGCCGCCCGGGACCTGCTGGCCAAGCACCCGGACCGGGTCATCGAAAAGGCCGTCTTCGGCATGCTGCCCAAGACCTCGCTCGCCAAGCAGAAGATGCGCGGCAAGCTCAAGGTCTACGCCGGCGCCGAGCATCCGCACACGGCGCAGCAGCCGAAACCGTTCTCCGTCACTCCCTCGAAGGTGAGCGCATGACCGCCGTCCCCGAATTTCGCTGGCAGGCCATCGGCCGTCGCAAGACCAGTGTCGCCCGGGTGTACCTGACGCCGGGCACCGGCAAGTGGGACATCAACGGCCGCACCCTGGGCGACTACTTTCCGCGGCCGTCGCTGGTGCAGCACATCCAGCAGAGCTTCACCGCCACCGACACGCTGGGCGCGTTCGACGTGAAGGCGCACGTGGACGGCGGGGGGCAGGCGGGGCAGGCCGGTGCGCTCCGGCTGGGCATCGCGCGGGCGCTGGTGGAAGCGGACGGGCAGCACCGGGCGAAGCTCCGGTCCGCCGGGCTCATGACCCGCGATCCGCGGGCCGTCGAGCGCAAGAAGCCGGGCCGGCCGGGCGCCCGGAAGCGGTTCCAGTTCAGCAAGCGGTAGAACGGGCGGGCACGCGGGCGGGCGGGCGGTCGGTTGTTCCGGTGCACGGAGAGATGCGCCGCATGGAGCCACTGACCGCCCGACCGCCTGACCGCCCGACCGCCTGACCTCGCACACCGCCGGATCCTGGCATGGGTGCCCCTCGGGGTAGATGCCCGGAGATGAACGCGGTGGACGCTCAACCCTAAGACAGATCGGAAACAGACATCCGCATGGCACAGCCCCAACTGCAGGACCTGCTCGAAGCCGGCGTCCACTTCGGCCACCAGACCCGCCGGTGGAATCCGAAGATGCGGCGCTTCATCTTCGCCGAGCGCTCGGGCATCTACATCATCGATCTCCAGAAGACCCTCCGGCAGATCCAGAAGGCCCAGGAGCTCCTCAAGAGCGTCGTCCTCAAGGGCGAGGGCGTGCTCTTCGTCTGCACCAAGAAGCAGCTCAAGGCCATCGTGCAGGCCGAGGCGGCGGACAGCGGCGCCTTCTACGTCACCGAGCGCTGGCTGGGCGGCATGCTCACCAACTTCCAGACGCTGAAGAAGCAGATCCGGCGCCTGCGCGAGCTGGAGCAGGGCGCGGCCGACGGTGACTTCGAGAACTACACCAAGAAGGAAAAGCTGCTCTTCGAGCGCGAGCGGGTGAAGCTGAGCCGCAACCTCGAGGGCATCAAGCTCATGGGCCGGCTGCCGGGTGCGCTGTTCATCGTCGATGCGAAGAAGGAAAAGATCGCGGTGGCCGAAGCCAACAAGCTCGGCATCCCGGTCGTCGCCATCGTCGACACCAACGCCGATCCCGACCTCATCACGGTGCCGATGCCCGGCAACGACGACGCCATCCGCTCGGTCTCGCTGATCACCGCCGCCCTGAGCGACGTGATCAAGGAAGCCCGCCAGCAGATGCCGATGCGCGAGGTGAACGAGGACTCGGAGGCCGAGACCTACAGCACCGACGCCGGCAGCGAGGGCGACAGCGAGGCCGATCGCAAGCGCCGCCGGCCCCGCCGGAAGCGCCGGCCGAAGCCGGAGGCCATCGCCGCGCGGCTCAAGACCGACGCGGACGGGGCCCCGGCGGACGGGACCCGGAAGCGGCCGCCACCGGCGCGGCGGGCGAAGGCGCCTAGGTCGGCATCGCGAGCCCCCTCGTTGAGTCACCCTGAGCGAAGCGAAGGGGCCATGCCTCGAGGTATGGCCCCTTTGCTTCGCTCGGGGTCACCGTCCGAGGCCACCACGCGCCTGTGCGGCCCGTGAGCGGCGGTTTTACTTTTCACCCTGACTGCATCCCCGGTTGGAGACTATGACGAGCGTGACGATTTCCCCGAAGGACGTGAGCGCGCTCCGGGCGCGCACCGGCGCCGGCATGATGGACTGCAAGCGGGCGCTCGAAGAGGCCGCGGGCGACATGGAGAAGGCCGCGGAGATCCTGCGCAAGAAAGGGATCGCCAAGGCGGACAAGCGTGCGGGCCGCACCGCCTCGCAGGGCACGGTGGTGAGCTACATCCACCACAACGGCCAGGTCGGCGTGCTGGTCGAGCTCAACAGCGAGACCGATTTCGTCGCCCGCACCGACGCGTTCCAGCAGCTTGCCCGCGACATCGCGCTGCACGTGGCCTCGGCCGACCCGATCGGCGTCTCGGCGGCCGACGTGCCGGCGGACCTGGTCGAGCGCGAGCGGCGCATCGCCGAGGAGCAGGTGGCGGCCGAGGGCAAGCCCGAGGCGGTGCGCGCCAAGATCGTCGAGGGCAAGGTCAAGAAGTTCATCGCCGAGCGCACCCTGCTCGAGCAGCCCTACGTCCGCGACGACAAGAAGACCGTCGGCGACCTGGTGAAGGAGGTCTCGGGCACGCTGGGCGAGGCCGTGACCGTCCGGCGGTTCGCCCGGTTCCAGGTCGGGGCCGTCTGATGGCCCTCGCCTATACCCGCGCCCTGCTCAAGATTTCGGGTGAGGCGCTGGGCGGCGAGAAGGGGGCCGGGCTCAACTTCCCGGTCCTCGAAGGACTGGCGGAGGAGATCAAGGCGGTCCACGCCCTCGGGCGTCGGGCTGGCGCTGGTGGTGGGCGGCGGCAACATCATCCGCGGCGTCACCGCCAGCCGCGAGGGGCTGGACCGCGTGTCGGCCGACTACATGGGCATGCTGGCCACCGTCATCAACGCCCTGGCCCTGCAGGACGTGCTCGAGAAGATGCGGCGTGGACACGCGCGTCATGACGGCCATCCGCATGGAGTAGCTGGCGGAGCCGTACATCCGGCGCCGCGCCATCCGGCACCTGGAGAAGGGGCGGCTCGTCATCTTTGCCGCCGGCACCGGCAACCCGTTCTTTTCCACCGACACCGCCGCGGTGCTTCGTGCCCTCCAGATCGAGGCCGAGGTGATCCTCAAGGCCACCAACGTCGACGGCGTCTACACCGGCGATCCCAAGACGGACCCGACCGCGACGTTCATTCCCGAGCTCAGCTATCAGGAAGCGATCATCAAGAACTACGCCGTGATGGACGCGAATGCGTTCGGGCTCTGCAAGGAGAACCATCTTCCCCTCGTCGTCTTCAACATCAACCAGCCCGGCGCCATCTCCCGCGTGCTGCAGGGCGACCGGGTAGGGACTCTCGTCCGATGAGCACCATTCCCGAACTGACCAAGCACGCCCGCGAGCTGATGCACAAGGCGGTCGAGAGCACCAAGCGCGAGTTCGCGGCATCCGCAGCGGGAAGGCCAGCACCTCGCTCCTCGACCACGTCCGCGTCGAGGCGTACGGCAGCCCGATGCCGCTCAATCAGGTCGCCATGGTGGCGGCGCCCGAGCCCCGCCTGCTCATGGTCCCGCCGTTCGACAAGGGGCTGATCAAGGCCATCGAGAAGGCCATCCGCGACGCCGGCCTCGGCCTCAACCCGGCCACGCAGGGCAACCTGATCCGCGTGCCGCTGCCGGCGCTGAACGAGCAGCGGCGCAAGGAGCTGGTGAAGGTGGTGCACAAGCTGGCCGAGGAGGGCCGCGTCGCCGTCCGCCACGCGCGCACCGAGACGATGTCGAAGATCAAGAAGCTCGAGAAGGTGCCCGAGGACGACAAGAAGCACGCGGAGAAGGACGTGCAGAAGATCACCGACGAGCACATCAAGCAGATCGACGTCCTGATCAAGGCCAAAGAAGCCGAGATCATGGAAGTCTGACGGGATGAGCGACGATCTCCTCCAGCAGCTGAAGGTCCACGGGTCGGTGCCGGCCCACATCGCCATCATCATGGACGGCAACGGCCGGTGGGCCAAGGGTCGCGCGCTGCCGCGCCCGCTTGGCCACCACGCCGGCATGACCGCCGTCCGCGAGGTGATTCGAGGGCTGCCTCGACGCGGATGTAGGTGTGCTGACGCCTGTTCGCCTTCAGCCAGGAGAACTGGCAGCGGCCGGCGGTCGAGATCGAGGCGCTCATGAGCCTGCTCGAGGAGTACATCGCGCGCGAGATCGACAACCTGCGTTCCAAGCGGGTCTCGGTGCGGATCCTCGGGGACCTGGAGCGGCTGGCGCCGGGCGCGCGGCAGGCGGTGGACCGCGTCATGGCGGAGACCGCCGGCGGGGAGGATCTGGCACTCAACCTGTGCATCTCCTACAGCTCGCGCGCGGAGATCACGCGGGCGGCACGACAGCTCGCCGAGGACGCCGTCGCCGGCCGCGTCGATCCGGCCGACATCGACGAGGATGCACTCGCCCGCCGGCTCTACACCGCCCCCTGGCCCGATCCCGACCTCCTGATCCGCACCTCCGGGGAGATGCGGATCTCGAACTTCCTGCTCTGGCAGCTGGCCTACGCCGAGCTCTACGTCACGCCGGTGCTCTGGCCGGACTTCACCCGGCGCCACCTGTTCGAGGCCATCCTGGAATTCCAGCGGCGCGACCGCCGGTTCGGACGCGTCTCGGTCTGATGGACGCCAGCCGGCAGGCCGCCCACGGCAACCTGATCCGGCGCGTGGCCTTCGCCGCCGTCGCGATCCCGCTGGCCCTCGTGCTCGTCTGGTACGGCGGCCTGCCGCTGGTCCTGCTGCTGGTCGCGGCCGCGGTGCTCGCGACCCGCGAGCTGTTCGATCTCGCCGAGCGGCAGCAGATCCGCCCCGCCCGGGTCCTGGGGGTGGCGAGCGCCGCCGCCATCGCGCCGATCGCCTACGCGACGATCACCTCGGCCGAGACCGGCGCGCTGGTGCAGGTGGCGTGGCCGTACGCGGCGGCGGTCTGGCTCATCGCCGTGCTGACCTGGGCCCTGCTGACGCGCGCGCCGACCGACCGGCCGCTCGCCGCGGCCGGCGTGACGGTGCTGGCCGTCGCGTACACGGGCGCGCTGCCGGCCTTTCTGCTCGACATCCGGCATCACGAGCACGGGCTCCGGAGCTGGGCCGGGGCCTGGCTCGTGTTCTTCCCGCTGGTGGTGACCTGGGTCTGCGATACCGCGGCGATGTTCGGCGGGCGCGCCATCGGCGGTCCCAAGCTCGCGCCGACGGTGAGTCCCGGCAAGACGCGATCGGGGAGCCTCGCAGGCGTCGTGGGAGGCCTCGCCATGGCGCCGCTCTTCGCCGCCGTGGTCTTCCCGCGCGTCGGCGTGGCGATCCCGCTGTGGCAGCTCGCGGCGATCGCGGCGGTGCTCGGGGTGATCGGGCAGGTCGGCGACCTCGCCGAGTCGCTCTTCAAGCGTGAGGCGGGCGTCAAGGACTCGAGCCATCTGATCCCCGGGCACGGCGGCGTGCTCGACCGGCTCGACTCGCTCTTCTTCGTCATCCCGGCGGCCGCGGCGATGTACCGCGCGTTCGGCATCGTCTGATGGGCGGCACCAAGGGTGTCGCGGTCCTCGGCTCCACCGGCTCGATCGGCCGGAGCACGCTGGCGGTGCTGGCGCGCCAGCGCGAGCACTTCCGCGTGGTGGCGCTCACGGGTGGACGGAACGCCGAGATGTTCGAGGCCCAGGTGGCCGAGTGGCGGCCGGCGTTCGCCGGGCTGGCCTCGGCGAATGGATCCTCGCCGCACCCGTCGGGCCCCGAGGTCCTGGTCGAAGCCGCGACGCATCCGGAGGTGGACATCGTGGTCAACGCCGTCGTCGGCGCGGCCGGGCTCGACGCCACCCTGGCGGCGCTCCGCGCCGGCAAGCGGGTGGCCCTGGCGAACAAGGAGACGCTGGTCATGGCAGGCGACCTGGTGGCCCAGGCCGCGTGCGCCGGCGGCGGCGAGCTGATTCCGATCGACTCCGAGCACAGCGCGGTGCTGCAGTGCGTCGAGCGGGCGCGACGCGGGCCTCGGCCGCCTCATCCTCACGTGCTCCGGCGGCCCGTTCCGCGAGTGGCCGGCCGACCGGGTGCGCCACGCCACCGTCGAGGAGGCGCTCCGGCATCCGACCTGGCAGATGGGCAACAAGATCACGGTCGACAGCGCCACGCTCGCCAACAAGGCGCTCGAGGTGATCGAGGCGCATCACCTCTTCGGTCTGTCCTACGACGCGCTCGAGGTGGTGGTGCACCCGCAGAGCATCGTGCACTCGTTCGTGGAGTTCTGCGACGGCAGCGTCATCGCCCAGCTGGGCTTCCCCTCGATGGAGCTGCCGATTCTGTATGCCCTGACGCATCCGGCCCGGCTCCCCGATACCGGGCGTCCGGCGATTCGATCCCGTGGCGGCGGGCCCGCTCACGTTCGAGCCGGTGCGCACGGACGTCTTCCGCGCGCTCGGCGCCGGCGTGGCCGCGGGCCGGGCCGGCGGCATCTCGCCCGCGGTGTATCAACGCCGCCAACGAGGTCGCCGTGACCGCGTTCCTGGAGGGGCTGGTGCCGTTCGGCCGGATCAGCGAGATCATCGAGGGGACGCTCGGCGATCACGCGCCGGGCCCCGCGCCG
Source organism: uncultured Gemmatimonadales bacterium (assembly GCA_963840215.1). Classification (GTDB taxonomy): domain Bacteria; phylum Gemmatimonadota; class Gemmatimonadetes; order Gemmatimonadales; family GWC2-71-9; genus CAVVWJ01. Next base: position 156,761 of record CAWIYG010000005.1, read on the forward strand.
GCGCTCCCGGCGGTCCGCGAGGCCGATCGCTGGGCGCGCACGCGCGCGCTCGACTACGTACGCCGTTCATGAGGTCATCGTGCTGACGACCGTGCTGTCGCTGATCGTGGTGCTGGGCGTGCTCGTCTTCGTGCACGAGGCCGGCCATTTCGTCGCGGCCAAGTGGGCCGGAATCTACGTGCACCGCTTCTCCCTCGGACTGGGCTCGCCGGTCAAATGGCTGACGTTCCGGCGGGGCGAGACCGAGTACTCCATCTCCTGGCTGCCGCTCGGCGGCTACGTGAAGATGGCCAGCCGCGAGGAGGACATCGGGAGCACCGCGCTCGAGGGCGGCAGCGCCGTGACCCCTGTGCCGCCGGACCGGGTGTTCGAGTCGAAGCCCGTGTGGAAGCGCATGATCGTGATTCTTGCCGGCGTCACCATGAACGCGCTGTTCGCCTGGCTCCTGTTCACCTTTCTGGCGGCCAAGAACGGCCGCCAGATCGATCCGGTGACCACCGTCGGCCGAGTGGTGGACGAGCTGGTCCCGCCGGAGGCCGAGGCCTTCAAGACCATCCGCCCCGGGACTCGCATCGTGTCGGTCAACGGGCAGCCCGTGGCGTCCTGGGACGAGATCGCCCTGGGCATCGCCAACGCGCCCGAGCCCGAGATCCGGCTGCAGCTCGGGGACGGCTCGACGGTCACGGCCGCCATCCACCAGGACGCCCTCGAGCAACGGCTCAAGGCGTCGCAGGCGCTGCAGCCGTTCCGGGCGCCGGTGGTGGGGCAGGTGGTGCCCGGTCGCCCGGCGGCCCGCGCGGGCATTCAGCCGGGCGATACGATCACCGCCGTCTCCGGGATGCCGGTCACGCAGTGGTACGACCTGATCGAGCTGCTCCAGAAGAACGCGAGCCGGCCGCTCTCGGTCGAGGTGGGGCGAGCGGGCGGGCGGCAGCAGTTCGCCATCACGCCGTACGTGGACTCGATCATGGGGCCCGGCGGCAAGCGGCAGGCGATCGGCCGGATCGGCGTGGCCGTGGCCAACGATTTCCGGTCGGAGCCGCTCAACCTCGGCCAGGCGGTGGTGGAGGGTTGGCACGCGACGGTGAGCTCGTCGACCCAGATCGTCCGCACCGTGCGCGGGCTCTTCAGCGGGCGGATCTCGAAGCGCGAGGTGGGTGGCCCGATCCTGATCGGACAGCTGGCGGGGGAGAGCGCCCGGATGGGCCTGGACGCCTTCCTGGGGTTCATGGCCCTGATCTCGATCAACTTGGCCGTGCTCAACCTGCTGCCGGTACCGGTGCTCGACGGGGGGCAGTTCCTGTTTCTGATGGCCGAGGCGGTGGTCCGCCGCCCGCTCCCGCTCAAGCTCCGGGAGCGGCTCACGATGGTGGGCCTGGTGCTGATCGTCCTGCTCATGGGCCTGGCGTTCTCGAACGACATTCGGCGGCTGTTTGGGGCGTGAGATCAGGCGGTCGGGCGGTCAGGCGGTCGGAAGGACTTGCGGACATCTCCTCCGGTGAGTTGCTTCGGACCGCCCGACCGCCCGACCGCCCGACCGCCCGACCGCCCGACCGCCCGACCGCCCGACCGCCCGACCGCCCGACCGCCCTTGTCCCCGGCCAGCACCCACGTTATACTGCCGTGCTACAACGGATTACGAGTCCAATCGCACAGAGGACCAGGGCAGTATGAGCTTCGACAAGCAGGCCGTTACGGCCAAGCACCAGGCGCACGAGGGCGACACCGGCTCGACCAAGGTGCAGGTGGCCTTGCTCACCGAACGGATCAATTCGCTCACCGACCACTTCCGCACCCACCCCAAGGACCATCATGGGCGGCGCGGACTCCTGAAGATGGTCGGCACCCGCCGCCGGCTCCTGACCTATCTCAAGCGAAGTGACCTCGGGACCTACCGCGCGCTGATCGAGCAGCTCGGTCTCCGGCACTAAGCTCCGTACGCCAGTGAGGGCGTCCTGATCCACGCATCGGGACGCCCTCTGTGTATTGATGTGTCCGTCAGCAGCAAAGAAACCCGAGAATCAGAGAGAGAGAAGGTCGTGACCGTACAACGGATCGAGACCCAGTTCGCCGGACGTCCCTTCATCCTGGAAACCGGACGCATGGCGAAGCAGGCCGCAGGCTCTGCACTCGTCCGCTTCGGCGATACGATGGTGCTCGCCGCCGTCACCGTCAGCGCCAACATCTCCACCCTGCCGTTCTTCCCCCTGACCGTCGAGTATCGCGAGAAGACCTACGCCGCCGGCAAGATCCCGGGCGGCTTCATCAAGCGCGAGGGCCGGCCGTCCGACGACGAGATCCTGGCCGCGCGCATCATCGACCGCTCGATCCGGCCGCTCTTCCCGGAAGGCTTCAAGAACGAGGTGCAGGTCTTCGTCTACGTCATCTCGGCCGACCAGGAGAACGACGCCGACGTGCTCGGCGCTCGTCGCCGCGTCGTCCGCGCTGAACGCGTCGAAGATCCCGTTCAACGGCCCGATCGCCGGCGGTGCGCGTCGGCCGCGTGCAGGGAACTGGATCCTCAACCCGACCTTCCAGCAGCTCGAGTACTCGACCTCGACCTCGTCGTCGCCGGCTCGGCCGACTCGATCGTCATGGTCGAGGGCGGCGCGCTCGAGGTCTCCGAGGCCGACGTGGTCGAGGCGCTGAAGGTGGCGCAGAAGGGGATCAAGGAGCTCATCGGCCTCCAGAAGCAGCTGCATGCGACAAGGCGGACACGAAGCCGAAGATGCCGTGGACGAAGGCCGAGCACGACGCGGGCATCGTGGACGAAGATCCGCGAGCTGGCCGAGGCGCAGATGGCCACCGCGCATCAACGCCAAGGACAAGGCCAGCCGGGCCAGCGGCGTCGAGGCGGTGCGCGACAGGCGATCGCCGAGGCTGCTCGAGGCCTTCCCCGACACGCGGCAGCGACATCGGCAACGTGCTCGGCGACGTCGAGTACCGCGGTCATGCGCCAGCAGGTGCTCGAGAAGGGCGAGCGCGTCGACGGCCGCGACCTCGACGACGATCCGTCCGATCGCGATCGAGACCGGCGTGCTGCCGCGCGCGCACGGCTCGGCGCTGTTCACGCGCGGGCAGACGCAGGCGCTCGTCGCCGTCACGCTCGGCACCGCGAACGACGTGCAGCGCCTCGACACCATCGACGTGGCCGGCGAGACCACCAAGTCGTTCATGCTGCACTACAACTTCCCGCCGTTCTCGACCGGCGAGGTCAGGCCGATGCGCGGCACGAGCCGCCGCGAGATCGGCCACGGCAACCTGGCCGAGCGCGCGCTGCAGGCCGTGCTGCCGCACTATCGAGGACTTCCCGTACACGATCCGCATCGTCTCCGACATCCTCGAGTCGAACGGCTCGTCGTCGATGGCCGTCGGTCTGCGGCGGCTCGCTCGCGCTGTTGGACGCGGGCGTGCCGATGCAGGCGCCGTCGCCGGCGTCGCGATGGGGCTGATCAAGGAAGGGGACAAGTTCGCCGATCCTCACCGACATCCTCGGCACCGAGGACCACCTCGGCGACATGGACTTCAAGGTCGCCGGCACCGAGAAGGGCATCACCTCGATCCAGATGGACATCAAGATCGAGGGCCTCGACCTCAAGATCATGGAGCGAGGCGCTCGAGCAGGCCCGCAAGGGCCGGCTGCACATCCTCGGCGAGATGGACAAGGCGCTGCCCGGTCGCGCGCACCGAGCTGTCGCAGTACGCGCCGCGCATCGTCACGATGCAGATCAAGCCCGGAGAAGATCGGCGACCTGATCGGACCGAAGGGCAAGACGATCCGCGGCATCCAGGACGAGACCGGCGCCGAGATCAGCGTCGACGACACCGGACTCGTCACCATCGCCGCCGTGGGCGGCGAGGCGGGCGAGCGCGCGCGCAGATGGTCGCGGCGATCACCGCCGAGCCCGAGGTCGGCGAGACGTACGAGGGCACGGTCAAGAGCACGACGGCCTTCGGCGCGTTCGTCGAGATCATGCCCGGCACCGAGGGGCTGCTGCACATCTCCGAGCTCCAGCACGGCCGCACCGAGAAGACCGAGGACGTGGTCAAGAAGGGCGACATCGTGCAGGTCAAGCTGCTCGAGCTCGACGAGCGCGGCCGCCTGCGGCTCTCCCGGAAGGCGCTGCTGCCCAAGGAGTAGCGCCATCTTGGATACGGTACGACTGGACGACGGGCTCCTCCGCACCACGCTGCCCAACGGACTCGTCGTCCTCACGGAGCAGCTGCCCGGCGTCCGCTCTGCGGCCATCGGGCTCTTCGTGCGCACCGCCATCGCGCACGAGCGCCGCGGGCAGATGGGGGTCTCCCACCTGCTCGAGCACATGGTGTTCAAGGGCACCGAGCGCCGCACCGCCAAGGAGCTCGCGCTCGAGCTCGAGGTCCTCGGCGGCACGCTCGACGCCTACACCGCGCGCGAGTACACCAGCTACCAGGCGCGCGTGCTCGACGAGCGACCTGCCGCTCGCGGTCGACGATCCTGACCGACCTGGTCTGCCGGCCGCTGCTGCGCGAGAGCGACCTCGAGCTCGAGCGCAACGTCATCCTCGAGGAGATCAACGGCGTCGACGACACGCCCGACGACCTCGTCTTCGAGCTGCACGCGGCCGAGCTGTGGCCCGAGCACCCCTACGGCTACTCCATCCTCGGCACGCGGGAGACCGTCGCGTCGCTCTCGGCCGACGACCTCCGCGCGCTGCACCAGCGCGGCTACTACCGCGGCAACTTCGTGGTGGCGGCCGCCGGCAACGTGCACCACGACCAGCTGCTCACCGTGCTCGAGCGCGAGGGCTGGTTCGACGGGGCGGCGCTGGAGCCGCCTCGCCCTCCCGTGGCGGTGACACCGGCGGTGCGCGGCGTCGAACGCCGCGAAGCGCGGGACACCGCCCAGACCCACATCGTCTTCGGCACCGACGTCTTTCCGCTCGCGATCCCCGGCGCTTCGCGCTCGCGCTCCTCACGAACGTGCTCGGCGGCGGGATGTCGGCCGGCTGTTCCAGCGCGTCCGCGAGGAGCTCGGCCTCGCCTACGCCGTCTACACCTACAAGCACTTCTACCAGTCCGCCGGGCAGCACGGCGTCTACATCGGGACCCAGCCGGGCACGGCGGACGCCGCGGTCGAGGCCATCCGGGGGGAGTACGCCCGGCTCGCCCGCGAAGGCCTGCCGGCGGACGAGCTGGCCGACGGCAAGCGGCAGCTCAAGGGCCAGGTCATGCTCTCGCTCGAGAGCCCCGGCGCCCGCATGGGGCGGCTCGCCGGCTTCGTTCTCCACGCCGACGAGTACCGGCCGCTCGACCAGATGCTGGCCGAGATCGACGCCGTCACGCCCGACGAGATCGCCGCCGTCGCCGCGGAGTATTTTGCGCCCGAGCGGCAGACGGTCGTGCGGCTCGGGGCGGGGCAGTGAGCACGCCACCCGAAATCACCCAGACACTCGCACCACTCAACCACCCAGAGGACCCATGCTGATCGGCGTGCCGAAGGAGATCAAGACGAACGAGAACCGCATCGCCCTCGTGCCGGCCGGCGCCGAGGCGCTGGTGGCGGCGGGACACACCGTCTTCATCGAGGCCGGCGCGGGACTCGGCAGCGGCTTCCCCGACGACGCCTACACCGGCGTGGGGGCGACGATCCTGGCCGACCGCCGACGAGGTCTGGCAGCGGGCCGAGATGATCATGAAGGTGAAGGAGCCGATCGCGGTCGAGTGGCCGCGGATGCGGAAGGGCCAGCTCATCTTCACCTACTTCCACTTCGCGGCCGACGAGGAGCTGACCCGCGCCGTGATCGCTTCCGGCGCCATCGCCGTCGCGTACGAGACCGTCGAGCTCCCGAGCGGGAGCTGCCGCTGCTCACGCCGATGTCCGAGGTCGCCGGCCGGATGGCGGTGCAGGAGGGGGCGAAGTACCTGGAGAAGGTCTACGGCGGCGGCGGCGTGCTGCTGGGCGGCGTCCCGGGCGTGGCCCCGGGCAAGGTCGTGATCCTCGGCGGCGGCATCGTGGGCATCAACGCGGCCAAGATGGCCGCCGGCCTGGGCGCCCACGTCACCATCCTCGACATCTCGCTCGACCGGCTCCGCTACCTCGACGACGTCATGCCGGCCAATGTCGATACCGCCTACTCGAACCGGCACAACATCCTCGACGCGATCCGGCGCGCCGACCTCGTGGTCGGGGCGGTGCTGATCCCGGGCGCCAAGGCGCCGCACCTGGTCAAGCGCGGCGACCTCAAGACCATGCAGCCGGGCACGGTGATCGTGGACGTGGCGGTCGACCAGGGCGGGTGCGTCGAGACGATCAAGCCGACCACCCACGAGAATCCGACGTACTTCGTCGACGGCATTATCCACTACGCCGTCGCCAACATGCCCGGCGGCGTGCCGCGGACGTCCACGCTGGCGCTGACCAACGCCACGCTGCCGTACGCGCTTAAGCTCGCCAAGAAGGGCTGGCGTGCGGCCTGCAAGGCTGACTCGGCATTGGCGCTCGGGCTCAACGTGGTCGAGGGCAAGGTCGTCTACCCGGGCGTGGCCGAGGCGTTCCGGCTCCCCCTGACCGACGTCGCCTCGGTCCTGTGACCGAGGTGCTGATCACCCGGCTGCCCCACGGGGAGGGGTTGCCATTGCCGAGCCTCGCCACCCCGGGAGCGGCCGGGTACGACGTCGCCAGCGCGGACGAAGGCCCGCTAAGGCCGCTCGAACGGAAGCTGTTCCGCACGGGCTTCGCGATCGCCGTCCCCGAGGGGTTCGAGTGCCAGATCCGGCCGCGGTCCGGTCTGGCCCTGCGGCACGGCATCACGCTGCCGAACACCCCGGCGACCATCGACAGCGACTACCGCGGCGAGCTGATGATCATGCTGGTGAACCTCGGCGCCGATCCTTTCGAGGTCACCCGCGGCATGCGGATCGCTCAGATGATCGTCGCCCGAGTCGAGCGAGTGACGTTTCGGCCGGTAGACGCCTTGCCGGGGACGGAGCGCGGGGCGGGAGGCTTCGGCAGCACGGGCCGGTAGCGTGCGCGCTGCGCGCAGGGACGACGACACGCAACATCAGGCGCCAAGCAGCTTCCCGATACCACAGTGCCCATTTACCTTGTCAACCATGCGCCTCACGGCCACCTGATGAAGCTTCCGTCGCTGAAACTGATGTCCTGGCTCCCCGCGAACGAGATCGCGGTGGACCTCGGCACGGCCAACACGCTCATCTACGTCAAGGGCGAAGGCATCGTCCTCAACGAGCCCTCGGTGGTGGCGATCGAGAAGGCCACCGGCAAGATCAAGGGCATCGGGCTCGAGGCCAAGCGCATGCTCGGCCGCACGCCCGAGGGCATCCTCGCGGTCCGGCCGCTGAAGGACGGCGTCATCGCCGACTTCGACGTGACCGAGAAGATGCTGCGCTACTTCCTCAAGACCATCATCGACAAGCACGTCTTCCGGGTGAAGCCGCGCGTCATCGTCTGCGTCCCGTCGGGCATCACCGAGGTGGAGCGGCGCGCCGTCCGCGACTCGGCCGAGACGGCCGGCGCGAAGGAGGTGTTCATGGTGGCCGAGCCGATGGCGGCCGCGATCGGCGTCGGGCTGCCGGTCGAGACGCCCACCGGGAACATGGTGATCGACATCGGCGGCGGCACCACCGAGATCGCCGTCATCGCGCTCTCCGGCATCGTGTCCGACACCTCGATCCGCACCGGCGGCGACGAGCTGGATCAGGCGATCGTACAGTTCATGCGCAAGAACTACAACCTGCTCATCGGCGAGCCGACGGCGGAGCCGATCAAGATCAAGATCGGCTCGGCGGCGCCCACCGGCGACGAGCGCGAGATGGAGGTCAAGGGGCGCGACCTGGTCTCCGGCATCCCGAAGACCGTGCGCGTGCACTCCGCCGAGATCCGCGAAGCGCATCCAGGAGCCGATCCAGCAGATCGTCGACGCGGTGCGCCGCGCGCTCGAGATCACGCCGCCCGAGCTGGCGAGCGACATCGTCGACCGCGGCATCGTCATGACCGGCGGCGGCGCGCTGATCCGCGGCCTCGACATGCTGCTGGCCCAGGAGACCGGGCTGCCGATCCACGTCGACGAGGATCCGCTCACCTGCGTCGTCCGCGGGACCGGGCGCATCCTCGACGACTAGGAGAAATACCGCAGCGTTCTCTCCGTCTGAGCATGGCCAGCGCGTCGGAACGTTCGTACACGCGCCGGGACACCGTTCTCTTCGTCGCCTGCCTCGGTCTCTCGCTCTTCGGCCTTTTCTCCCCCGCCTCGTGGGGGCAGGGCATCTCGGCCGGGCTCCGGGAGACGGTCTTCTGGCCGCTGGTGTGGCTGCAGGTCCGGGCCGAGGAAGGGAAGACCAGCCGGGTCCGACTCCGGGCCATCACGACCCAGCGTGACTCCACCGCCTATCTCGCGCAGGGCCTGCCGTCGCTGCTCGCCGAGAACGAGCGCCTCCGCCAGCTGCTCTCCCTCAGCCGCCGCCTGTCCGCCCCCTACGTCTCGGCCGAGGTGCTGCACCAGTCGCAGGCCACCGACGGGCGTACGCTGCTGCTGAGCGCCGGCACCCGCGACGGCGTGGCCGCGTTCGATCCGGTGGTGGCTCCCGAGGGGCTGATCGGCGTGGTGCTCAACGTGGCGGACCGGACCAGCATCGTGATGACCTGGGCCCATCCTGAGTTCCGGGTGAGTGCCTTCACCGTCAACGGCAACGCCGCCGGCGTAGTCGCTCCGTCCGCCGGCGGCGAGGGCGCGCTCGAGTTCCGGGGCGTGCCCTACCGCGACTCGGTCCCGGTCGGCACGCTGGTGCTCTCCTCGGGCCTCGGCGGGGTCTATCCCAAGGGCATCCCCGTGGGCACCGTGACGGGGGTGGCGCGGGTACAGGCAGGATGGGAACGCGTCTACCGGCTGCTCCCCGCCGCCAATCCCGGATCGGCCGCGCACGTCCTGGTGCTGGTCACACCCAACGGCGACCTGGCGCGGGCCTTCCCGAGCGACTCCACGCTGGAGGCCCAGCGGCTCGACTCGCTCAACCGGATCCGCGTGGCCGACTCGGTGGCCCAGGCCGCGCGCGAGGCCCGCGCGCGAAGGGCCGACTCGCTGGCCGCCATCCGCCGGGACACGACGCGGGTGCGTGCGCGCCCGGCCGTCCGCCCCGACTCGGCCGCGATCCGGCCCGGAGCCGGCGCCCCGCCGGCCGCCGCCCCGCCGGCTGCCGCCCCCTCGACCACACCGCGGGACTCGGCTCGATGATCCCGGCCCGCGCCAACCGCGTCCAGCTCGCCGTCGTCCTGGCGCTGCTCGTGGTGCTGCACTTCTACGTGCGGCCGCGCCTCTGGGGACCGCGCGTGAGTCCCGATTTCCTCTTGGTGGGGCTGATGCTCTACGCGATGCGGAGCGGCCCGGGCTCGGCGGCGGTCGCCGGGTTCATGGTCGGGCTGGCGGCGGACGCGCTCACGCCGGCGCGGTTCGGGGCGGGTGCGCTGGCGCACACGGTCGTGGCCTTCCTGGCCTCGTGGGCCCGGGCGGTCTTCTTCGCCGACAACCTGCTGGTGAACGCCGCGTTCGTGGCCGCGGGCGTCTGGCTGCGCGACTTCCTCGTGCTGGTCGTCAGCGGCAGCGGCGAGCAGCCGCTCCTGGCCGAGCTGCTGCTCTACAGCCCGCTGCAGGCGCTGTCGTCGGCGCTGTTCGCGCTCGTCGTCCTGCTGGCGTTCCGCGAGTGGTTCGCGATCCGGCTCGACGCATGAGGCCGGCCGCATGAACGGCTTCGACTCCTACCGGGTCCGCGAGCGGGCCGACATCGCCCGCTGGATCCTGCTCGGCGCCTTCCTGGTGCTGGCGGGTGCGTTCTTCCGGACGCAGATCATCCAGCACGACAAGTTCCAGCTCAAGGCCGAGACCAACCGGCTGCGCCCGATCTCGCTGACGCCGCCCCGGGGCGCGATCCTCGATCGGCGGGGCCGCATCATCGCCGAGAACGTGCCGGGCTACTCGGTCAAGCTACTGGCGCCCAATCGAGACTCGCTCCGGGCGGTGCTGGCGCGGGTGGGCCGCTTCGTACCGATCGACACGTCCGACACCGAGGAGATCGTGCGCCGGTTCGCCCAGGCGCGCTACCAGCCGGTCGTGGTGTTCGGCGACGCCACGTTCGAGACCGTCGCGCGGCTGGAGGAGCACCGGGCGGTATTGCCGGGCCTCGTGATCCAGTCGGAGCCCAAGCGGCTCTACCCGGCGGGGAAGGCGGTGGCGCATCTGGTCGGATACGTGTCGGAGGTGACCGAGTCGGACCTCACGGCCAACCGCTTCCCGGGCGCCGGGCTGGGCTCGATCGTCGGGAAGGCGGGACTCGAGAAGGAATACGACGACACGCTGCGGGGCGACGAAGGCGTGCGCTACATCGAGGTCAACGCGCGCGGCCGCCTGGTGCGCGAGGAGGCGGGCACCGCCGCCCTCCCGCCCACGCCCGGCCGGCCGATCAGCACGACGATCGACCTGGATCTCCAGCGCTATATCGACAGCGTCTGGCCCGCGGGCGTGCGCGGCGCCATGATCGCCATGACGCCGACGGGCCAGGTCCGCGCGCTCTACTCGGCGCCGACCTACGATCCGAACGCGTTCGTGGGTGGCATCTCGAACGCGCTGTGGCGGAGCCTGAACGACGACGAGGCCCGCCCGCTCCTCAACCGCGCCATCCAGACCCGCTACCCGCCCGCCTCGCCGTTCAAGCTCGCCATCGCGGCCATGGGGCTGAAGCGGGGGCTGATCGGCCTCGACACCCACATGCCCACGCCCTGCCGCGGCGGCCTCCGCCTCGGGAACCGGGTCTTCCGCTGCTGGAAGAAGGAGGGCCATGGCTCGGTGGACCTGGTCGGCGCCGTGGCGTCGAGCTGCGATGTCTACTTCTACCAGTTGGGGCTCCGCCTGGGACTGAACGCTATCGTCCAGGACGGGGTCCTGATGGGCTTTCGGGACAAGAGCGGCATCGATCTCGAGAACGAGGTCGACCCGATCTACCCCGCCACCACGGCCTACTTCGACCGGCTGTACGGCCCCCGCCACTGGAGCCCCCCGGCCACGACGCTCAACTTCTCGATCGGCCAGGGCGAGAACACCCAGACGCTGGTCAACATGATGCGGTTCTACGAGGCGCTCACCGGCGACGGCAACGCCGCCTCGCCCTATATCGTGCGCCCCGCGCCGTCGGCCCCGCGCTCGCTCGGTCTCACCGAGGCGCAGCTCGACGGGCTCCGGCGCTCGCTGATCGCGGTGGTGGAGCGGGGTACCGCGGCGGCCAGCCGGCACTCCGATCTCGCCGTGGCCGGCAAGACCGGCACCGCGCAGAATCCTCACGGCAAGGACCACGGGTGGTTCATCGGCTTCGCCCCCGCCGAGAAGCCGGAGCTGGTGGTGGGAGGCATCATGGAGTTCGCCGAGCATGGCACCACGGTGGCACCCTACGTCATCCGCACGCTCCGGCGCTACATCCTGGGGCCGGATACCGTGGGAACCATCAAGGTGAAGGTGCTGCTGGACGAAACGGTGGCGCCGGCCGATACCGCGCCCCGGCCGGTCGAGCTGGACCCCGATTCGGCGGCGGCCAAAGCGCGGGAGGACAGTGTCCGCCGCGCCGGAGTGCTCCCGTGAGGACCGCGACGCTCGACCGGCGGCTCCTCTGGGTCAGCCTCGCGCTCATGAGCTTCGGTATCCTCACGCTCTACTCGGCTGGCCAGACCGACGTGCCGACGCGCGCCGCCGGGGTGTGGATCCGTCAGCTGTTCTGGTTCGGGATCGGTGGCGTAGCGGGGTGGGTGGTGTTCCACGTCTCGTTCCGGCTCCTGGAGTGGCTCGCGCCGGCGCTGTACGCGGTCAGCATCATCCTCCTCGGCATCGTACTCGTGGTCGGCACCGGAGCCGGGACGGCGCAGAGCAGCCACAGCTGGCTGTCGATCGGCGGGCACCAGATCGGCCAGCCGTCGGAGCTGGCCAAGGTGGCGACGGTGCTGATGCTCGCCCGCTACCTGTCGGGGCGGAAGGAGCCTCCGCGGTCGTTCCGGGACCTGGTGGGGCCCGGGCTCATCGTGGGCGTGCCCTTCCTGCTGGTGCTCAAGCAGCCCGACCTGGGCAGCGCCATCGTGTTCATCGGCGTCGCCTTCGCCATGCTGTTCTGGGCCGGCGTCCGCCCGCGGCTCCTGTTCATGATCGCCTCGCCCGGCCTCAGCCTCCTGCTGGCGTTCAACAACTGGGCGTGGGGCCTGTGGATGGTGGCGTTCACCGCGCTGCTCGTGGTCTGGCGGCCGTACATCTACGACTCGCTCCTGGTGTGGTTCCTCAATGTCGCCATGGGAACGATCGCGCTCCCGCTCTGGCAGCGGCTGGCGCCCTACCAGCAGAACCGCCTGCTCACCTTCCTCAATCCCGAGGCCGATCCGCGTGCCGCAGGCTATCACGCCATTCAGTCGCGGGTCGCCATCGGCTCCGGCGGCTGGTTCGGGACGGGCTACACGGAGGGTCCGCAGAAGCGGCTGGCGTTCCTGCCGGAGCAGCACACCGACTTCGTCTTTCCCGTGGTCGGAGAGGAGCTGGGCTTCCTGGGGGTGATCGTGGCGCTGTCGCTGTTCCTCGTGCTCTTCTTCGCGCTCCTTCGGATTGCCCGCCGGGCCACGGACAGCTTCAGCAGCCTGGTCACCTTCGGCATTCTGGGACTGTTCTTCACCCATGTCTTCGAGAACGTCGGCATGACGGTGAATCTGATGCCGATCACCGGAATTCCACTGCCGTTCTTCTCCTACGGCGGCTCTTTTTTCATCATATGCTCGATCTGCCTCGGCCTGGCCTTCCGGGTGGCCTGGGACTCACGCCAATCAGGCTATCCTGATATTTGACAACGAGTTATGTGCTGGGGTCTGGCGTTTGGGGCGGGACACCCCGAGATTGCATGGGTTCCCGGTCGCCGATGCCTCCTTCTCCTGACCCGCACCCCCTTTCCTATGGCCGTGATGGCATGGTTTAAGAAGGAACGCAAGCCGCGGACATCTCAGCGCGAGCGGTTGGAGATCCCGCCCGATGCGTGGGAAAAATGTGATGGCTGCGGGCACATCGACATCCGTGAGAAGTTCGAGAAGGCGTTCAATGTCTGCCCCGAGTGCGGGCGGCACCGCCGGATCGGCGCGGAGGACTACATCGATCTGCTGACCGATCCGGGGACCTGGCGCGAGCTCTGGCCCGGCCTCCGGTCCGTCGACCCGCTGCACTTCGAGCACTACGCGGAGCGGCTCGTCGCGGCCCGGAAGAAGGGCGGCGAGGCCGACGGCATCTACGTCGGCAGCGCCCGGCTGGACGGACTGCCGTTCAATCTCGGCGTGATGAATTTCGCGTTCATGGGCGGCTCGATGGGATCCGTAGTGGGCGAGAAGATCGCGCGCCTGGCCCGGCGGTCGCACGAGAAGAAGGCCCCGATGGTGCTCGTCTCCGCCTCGGGCGGCGCCCGAATGCAGGAAGGCGTGCTGTCCCTCATGCAGATGGCCAAGACCTCGGCCGCCATCGCCCAGCTCAACCGCGACAGCATCCCCTACATCTCTATCCTGACGGACCCCACCACCGGCGGCGTGTCGGCCTCGTACGCCATGCAGGGCGACGTGATCCTGGCCGAGCCGGGCGCGCTGATCGGGTTCGCGGGGCAGCGGGTGATCAAGCAGACGATCGGCCAGGACCTCCCCGAAGGCTTCCAGACCGCCGAGTTCCTGCTGGAGCACGGGCAGATCGACGACGTGGTCCCGCGGGCGTCGCTGCGCGACACGACGGCGCGCCTGATCCGGCACATGCAGGGACAGCGCCCGCACGTGGAGCACGCCGAGCTGAGCTGAGATCCGGGGTTCTCCGGTTCGTGCGCCCCACCTTGGCCTGCCCGGGTGGGGCGTCGGCGTTAGGGCGGTGTCAGGCGGTCAGGCGGTCAGGCGGTCAGGCGGTCGGACGGTCAGGCGGTCAGAGGAGGCAGCGTCCGCAGCCCTCGGGAACAGGGGCCTCGCCAGAGTTTTTCCAGCTCGGTTCACTCTTACACCGCCCGACCGCTCGACCGCCTGACCGCCCGACCGTCCGTTCTTCACCCGATCCAGCGCCTTGACATGCTGACCTACGACGACGCTCTCGCCTTCCTCTTCCCTCGAACGACGACGATCAAGTTCGGGCTCGCGACCACGCGCGCCCTGCTCAAGGCCGTCGGCGATCCGCACACCGTCATGCCGTCGGTGCACGTGGGTGGAACGAACGGGAAGGGAAGCGTCTCGACCCTGGTGGCGTCGGCGCTGCGCGAGGCCGGCTGGCGGGTGGGGCTCTACACGTCGCCGCACCTGGCGTCGTTTCGCGAGCGCATCCGGGTGGACGGCGTGCCCATCGCCGAGGACGCCATGGCGATGTGGACCGCGCGCCTTCAGCCGCTCATCCTCGAGCGGAAGGCGACGTTCTTCGAGGCCACGACGGCGATCGCCTTCGCGGATTTCGCTGCGCGCGGCGCCGAGATCGCGGTGGTCGAGGTCGGGCTCGGCGGGCGGCTCGACAGCACCAACGTGCTCAGGCCGCTCGTGAGCGCGGTGACGAAGATCGAGCGCGATCACATGAAGTACCTGGGCGACACGCTCGAGCTCATCGCCGCGGAGAAGGCGGGCATCGCCAAGCCCGGCGTCCCGTTCGTCGTCGGCGAGCGCGACCCGGTGCTGGTGAACGTGCTTCGGCGCGAGGCTCGGAAAGCGGTGGCGCGAGTGCAGGCCGACGGCCGCACCGACGTGCGCGTCCTCCCGCCCGAGTACGAGTGGAGCGGGCCCTTGAGCCTCGAGGGTCCGCACCAGCGCCGGAACGCCGCCGTCGCGTATGGCGTCCTCATGGCCCTGCCGGCGCCGTACCGCCCGGCGCTCGCGGCGGCCGAGGCCGGGTTCGCTTCCGCCCACCTCCCCGGCCGGCTGGATCGCCGGGGCAAGTGGCTGTTCGACGTCGCGCACAACCCGGACGGCATCCGCGCCCTCATCAAGGCGATCGATGCGCTGCGTCCGCCGAGGCCGCTCCACGCGCTGGTCTCGATCCTGGGCGACAAGGAGTGGCCTGAAATGCTGGTGCAGCTCGACCGGGTGATCGACCGCGGCATCCTCACTGTCGCTCCCACGGCGGCGAGCCGCGGGTGGAACGCCGTCTGGCTCCGGCGCTGGCTGCGCGACCGCGGGCGCCCGCCGGCACGCGCGTCCTGGACCCTGGTGCCGGAGTTCGGCGAGGCGCTCGCGACGGTGCAGAAGGGCGCCGGCACGGTGCTGGTGACGGGCTCCTTCCACACCGTCGGGGACGTGATGGCGGCACTCGGCATGGAGGTGGTGTAGGGATTCCGACCCGGCTATGTTCTCCCCATGCAAACCAAGGCCCTGCCGGGCTTTCGCGAGTTTTACCCCGCCGATCTCGCCCTGCGCTCGCACATCTTCCGGACCTGGCGGACCGTGGCCACCCGGTACGGGTTCGAGGAGTACGACGGTCCGCCGCTCGAGCCGCTCGAGCTGTACACGGCCAAGAGCGGCGACGAGATCGTGGGGCAGCTCTACAACTTCACCGACAAGGGCGGGCGCGAGGTCGCGCTCCGTCCCGAGATGACGCCGACCCTCGCCCGGATGGTGGCCGCGCAGCGCCAACGGGCTCAAGAAGCCGATCCGCTGGTTCTCCATCCCCCAGCTCTTTCGCTACGAGCGGCAGCAACGGGGGCGGCTTCGCGAGCACTTCCAGCTCAACTGCGACCTGATCGGCGAGCCCGGGCCGCTCGGCGACGCCGAGATCATTGCGCTGGCGCGTCGACGTGATGCGCGCCTTCGGGCTCGGCCCCGCCGACGTGCGGGTGCGGGTCTCCGACCGCCGGCTGCTCCGGCGCGCTGCTGCTCGGCGCCGGCGTGACGGAGACGCAGCTGGCGGCCGCCTATCAGGCCGTCGACAAGCTCGAGCGCTCCGATCGCACCGCACTGGCCGCGCAGCTGGGCCAGGCCGGCGTCGCGGCGACGCGGTGGCCGGCGTGTTCGAGGTCGCTCGCGCTCCGACGGTCTCGCCGGCGGTCGACGCGGCGCTTGCCCGCGCGCCCGGCGGCGGCCGAGGCCGGGTCGCCGCTCGCGCCGAGTGGCTGCGAGGCGCTGGGCGCGATGGGCCTCGGCGAGTTCGTCGACCTCGATCTCACGATCGTGCGGGGCCTGGCCTACTACACCGGCACGGTCTTCGAGCTGTTCGACGCCGGCCGCACGCTCCGCGCGATCTGCGGCGGCGGCCGCTACGACGACCTGCTGGCGGCGCTCGGCGGCGTCGACCTGCCCGCGCTGGGGTTCGGCATGGGCGACGTGGTGCTGGCGGAGCTGCTGCGCGACCGCGGCCTGGTCCCGACCGACGTGTCGAGCATCGACGTGTTCCTCGCGGCGGTCACCGAGGACGACGTGCCGTTCGTGCTGTCGCCTGGCGCACGAGGTCCGCGACGCTGGCCTGCGCGTCGAGTACGCGCTCGGCGCGCAGGCGGTGGGCAAGCAGCTCAAGCTCGCCGATGCGCGCAACGCCCGCTTCGCCGTGGTGATCGGGCCGGACGATCGGGCCCGTGGCGAGGTGATGGTGAAGGATCTGGCGGGGAAGGGGCAGGAGTCGGTATCCCGGGCACAGGTCGTCCAGCGGCTGTCGCGGGCGGCGGGAGGCGGCTGAACATGGAAACAGTCAGAGGAGCACGCATGGCGGATACAAGGCGCTGACCACCCGCGCCGCGGACTTCAGCGCCTGGTACAACGAGCTGATCGCCCGCGCGGAGCTGGCGGACTACAGCCCCGTGCGCGGCTGCATGGTCATCCGGCCCAACGGCTACGCCATCTGGGAGCAGATGCAGCGCGCGCTCGACCAGATGTTCAAGGAGACCGGCCACCAGAACGCGTACTTCCCGCTGTTCATCCCGCAGAGCTTCCTGTCGCGGGAGGCGGAGCACGTCGAGGGGTTCGCCCCGGAGACGGCGGTCGTCACCCACGGCGGCGGGAAGGAGCTCGAGGAGCCGCTGGTCGTCCGGCCCGACGTCCGAGACGATCATCTACGCGATGTACGCCAAGTGGATGCAGAGCTACCGCGACCTGCCGCTGCTCATCAATCAGTGGGCGAACGTCGTGCGCTGGGAGATGCGCACGCGGCTCTTCCTCCGCACCACCGAGTTCCTCTGGCAGGAAGGGCACACCGCGCACGCCACCGAGGCGGAAGCCGAGGAGGAGACGCAGCAGATGCTCGGCGTCTACCGCGACGTTCATGGAAGAGTGGATGGCGATGCCGGTCGTGACCGGCCTCAAGACCGACAGCGAGCGGTTCGCCGGCGCGCTGCGCACCTACAGTTGCGAAGCGATGATGCAGGACAACAAGGCGCTGCAGGCGGGCACCAGCCACAATCTCGGCCAGAACTTCGCGCGCGCCTTCGAGGTCACCTTCCAGACCGCCGCCGGCGGCCTCGACCACGTGTGGAACACCTCCTGGGGCGTCTCCACGCGGCTGGTCGGCGGCCTCATCATGACGCACGGCGACGACGCGGGGCTCGTCTGTCCGCCGCGGCTGGCGCAGTACCAGATGGTGATCGTGCCGATCTACCGCACCGACGAGGAACGGAACGGCATTCTCGAGGCCGCCCACGCGATCAAGCGGGATCTCGCCGCGGCCGGCATCCGCGTTCACCTCGACGCGCGCGACGGCATGAAGCCCGGCGCCAAGTACTACGAGTGGGAGGGCCGCGGCGTTCCGTTCCGGCTCGAGATCGGCCCGCGCGACGTCGCGGCCGGGGCGGCGGTGCTGGCCCGCCGCACCGGCGGCAAGAAGGAGACGGTGCCGGTGGAGGGGCTGCCGGAGCGCATGCTGGGGGAGATGGAGCGCATGCAGACCGACATGCTCGTGACCGCCACGGCGCGGCGCGAGGCCGCCAGCATCCGCGGCGCCACGAAGGCGCAGTTCCTCGCGCACCTGGAAGGTCCGGGCGGCTTCGTCTACGCCGGCTTCTGCGGGCGCGGGAGCTGCGAGGCCGAGATCAAGGAGCAGACCAAGGCGACGATCCGCGTCCTCCCCGACAAGGAGTTCCGCTCGCCCGAGGCGCCGACCACGTGCATGTGGTGCGGCCTGCCGAGCGTCGCCGAGGCGGTGTGGGCCAAGGCGTATTGACCGACACCCGCTTCGCCGACGCCGGGCTCACCCGGAGCGGCGGCGCCCTGCACCTGGGCGACACGCCGCTCCCCGCCATCGCGGAGCAGGTCGGCACCCCCGTGTACGTCTACAACGCGGCGGCCATCCGCGAGCGCTACCGGTCGCTCGACGCCGCCCTCGCCGGCCTGCCGCACCGGATCTGCTACGCGGTCAAGGCCAACAGCACCCTCGCCGTGCTCCGCATCCTCCGCGACCTCGGCGCCGGCGCGGACATCGTGTCCGCCGGCGAGATGCAGCGGGCGCTCGCGGCGGGCTTCGCGCCCGAGCGGATCGTGTTCAGCGGGGTGGGCAAGGCCACATCCGAGCTTCGCCAGGCGGTGCGGGCCCGCCTGGGGCATCTGAACGTCGAGTCGGTCGAGGAGCTGCACCGGTTGGCGGCGATCGCCCAGGAGGAGGGACTCGATGTCGCCGTCGGCATCCGGGTGAATCCCGATGTCACCACCGACACCCATCCCTACATCTCCACCAGCAAGAGTGGGATCAAGTTCGGCGTGCCGGTCGACCAGGTCATGGATGCGGCGGCGTTCATCGCGGGCCAGCCGCGGCTCAAGCTCACGACCATCGCGATGCACCTCGGCAGCCAGCTCTCGGACACGGAGCCGTTCCGTCAGGGCATCGGCCAGCTGCTCGAGCTGGCCGAGCGCATCCAAGCTACAGGCGCTCACGCGATCGAGGTGGTCGACATCGGCGGCGGCCTCGGCATCCGCTACGCCGACGAGCGGCCGATGGATCCCGCGATGTTCGCCGAGGCCGTCGTGCCCCTGTTGGCGTCCACGGGGCACACCGTGTACCTCGAGCCGGGCCGGTTTCTCGTCGGGAGCGCCGGTGTCCTGCTCACCGAGGTGCTGTACCGGAAGCATTCCGGCGGAAAGGAATTCGTCGTGGTGGATGCCGGGATGAACGATCTGGTCCGGCCCAGCCACTATCAGGCGTACCACGAGATCGTCGAGCTCGAGGCGAGCGGCCGGCCCGCGGTGCGGGTGGACGTGGTCGGCCCGGTCTGCGAGACCGGCGACTTCCTCGCGCTCGACCGCACACTTCCCGACGTCGTCGCCGGCGACCGCCTGGCCGTGCTCGGTGCGGGCGCGTACGGGTTCGTGATGGCCTCGAACTACAATACGCGGCCCCGGCCGGCCGAGGTGGTGGTCGACGGCGCCCGCTGGTGGGTGGCCCGACCGCGGGAGCGGGTGGATCAGCTGTTTCACGACGAGCGCATGTCGCCCTGACCCAACGGAGCGATCGACCACGTGGCCCAACATCACGACGGCATCCTCATCATCGATTTCGGCTCGCAGTACACCCAGCTCATCGCGCGCCGCGTGCGTGAGGCCCACGTGTACTGCGAAATTCACCCGCCTTCCCGGACGGTCGCGTGGATCCGCGACTGGCGGCCGAAGGGGATCATTCTCTCGGGTGGCCCGAACTCGGTCTACGGTGAGAGCGTTCCCACCGCCGATGCCGGGCTGCTGGAGCTCGGCACGCCGATCCTCGGCCTCTGCTACGGCATGCAGCTGCTGGCGCATCTGTCCGGCGGAAACGTCAAGCGGGCCGACCGCCGAGAGTATGGCCGCGCCAGCGTGACGGTGGAGGGCGGGCGGCTCTTCCGCGGGTTCGGCCGGGGCGAGGAGACGCCGGTCTGGATGAGCCACGGCGATCACGTGGACGTGGCGCCGCCGGGCTACACGGTCACCGCGTCGAGCGACAACAGCCCCGTGGCCGCATTCGAGCATACCACGCGGCCGCTGTTCGGCGTCCAGTTCCATCCCGAGGTCGCGCACACGCCGCGCGGCGGCGAGATCCTCAACAACTTTCTCTTCGAGGTCTGCGGCGCCACGCCCGACTGGACCGCCGGCCACTTCGTCGAGACCGAGATCGAGCGGATCCGGCAGCTGGTGGGGACCGAGAAGCGGGTGATCTGCGGGCTCTCGGGCGGCGTGGACTCGTCGGTTGCCGCGGTGCTGGTCCACCGGGCGGTCGGGGACCGGCTCACCTGCATCTTCGTCGACCACGGCCTGCTCCGGCTCCACGAGCGGGACCAGGTCGAGGCCACGTTCCGGCGCCACCTCGGCATCGACCTGCGGGTGGTGGACGCGAGCGCGCAGTTTCTCGAGCGCCTGGCCGGGGTGAGCGATCCCGAAGAGAAGCGGCGGCGCATCGGCCACACCTTCATCGACGTCTTCGAGGTGGAGGCGCGGTCGGTCGGCAACGATGTGGGCTTCCTGGTCCAGGGCACGCTCTATCCCGACGTCATCGAGTCGATCTCGCCCCAGGGCGGGCCGTCGGTCACCATCAAGACGCACCACAACGTGGGCGGGCTTCCCGAGCGGCTGCCGTTCACGCTGCTGGAGCCGCTGCGGGAGCTGTTCAAGGACGAGGTCCGGCAGGTGGGGCGGGAGCTGGGACTGCCGGAGGAAATGGTCGGGCGGCATCCGTTTCCGGGGCCGGGGCTCGCGATCCGGATCCTGGGCGAGGTCACTCCCGACGGACTGGACATCCTGCGCCGCGCCGACCACATCTACATCGAGGAGATCCGCGCCGCCGGCCTCTACGACGACATCTGGCAGGCCTTCTCGGTCCTGCTGCCGATCCGCTCGGTGGGCGTGCAGGGCGACTTCCGGAGCTACGATCAGGTCATCGCGCTCCGGGCCGTCACCAGCCGCGACGGGATGACCGCCGACTGGTTTCCGTTCCCGCCCGACGTGCTCGCCCGGATCTCGAATCGCATCGCCAATGAGGTGGACGGGGTGAACCGGGTAGTGTACGACGTGAGCTCCAAGCCGCCGGCGACCATCGAATGGGAATGAGCCGGCCGCGCGCCGTGACCCTCCGGTTCCTCGCCGAGCCCGCGCACGTCAACTTCGGCGGGAAGGTGCACGGCGGGGCGGTCATGAAGTGGATCGACCAGGCCGGCTACAGCTGCGCGGCGGGGTGGACGGGGGAGTACTGCGTCACGCTGTACGTGGGCGGGCTGCATTTCATCCGGCCGATCAGGGTCGGCGAGATCGTCGAGCTCCGAGCGCTCGTGATTCACACCGGGCGCACGAGCCTGCACATCGCCATCGACATCTACGCGCGCGATCCGAAGGTGCCGGAGCTCAGCCGAACCGGGCATTGCGTCATCGTGTTCGTATCCCTCGACGAAAACGGGCGCCCGCAGCCGGTGCCGGCCTGGACGCCCGTGGACGACACGGACCGCGCGCTCAAGAAGTACGCGCTTCGCCTGATCGAGCTCCGCAAGCTGATGGATGCCGAGCTCGAGTCGCACCTGACCCTGCTGGAGAAGTCGGCGGCCGCTATTTCGCCTTGACCACCTGGAAGGCGCGCCGCCGTACGTCGTCGGTCCCGCCCGGCCCGCGCACCCGCACCTCGATCATGTAGCGTCCCGCCTTGAGATCACGCAACTGCAGCGTCCGGTAGGCTCGGATCACGCTGCCTGCCGCCCGCTCGTCCACGCCGAGCGTGACGGCCGGCCGGCGCTCCGGTTCCGCAGGATCCCCCTTCATCCGAAACACCGCGATCTCGTGCCGGTACTCGGCGCCGGCGACCGCCCCGGTGGCCTCGTAATAGAGCCGGAGCTCGCTCCGGACCGGAAAGAGGTCGAATGGTGTGAGCATGACCGGTTCGCCGCCCGGCGGCTGCCACGCGGCGCTGGCCGCCTCGACGCCGAGCGCTAGGTCACTGAGGGCGAGCGCGGGGCCGCCGGCGGCGCGCACGGTATCGCGGGGCAGGACGACGCCGGCGGAGTCGCCATGCTCGATGGCTGCGCGCCAACTCCACCGCCCCCGCGGGAGCGGCAACTCCGCGCGCCCGATGAGATACTGTCCCGCTCCGAGCGGCCGGTCGAGCCGGAAGACGAGGGTCGTGTCGAGGTTCGCGAGAGCACGCTCGGCCCCATCGAGCACCACCAGGCGCAGACGCACCGGATAGGTCACCCCATCGGGGCTCTCCGTCGGGGAGATCTCCGCCGGGCCGATGCCGAAGACGAAGTGCGCGAGCGCCGACCCGTCGCGCTCGCCGACCGCGATCAGGTTGGCCGTCGCCGTGAGCCGCCGGGCGTACTGGAGCTCGTAGCTGTCCGTGGTCGTTCCGAAGTCGATGCTCACCTGGCCGATGGCGCGCTCGTAGCCCTCCGCCCGCGCGGCGCCGTTGGGCCCCCAGTTCAGCATGCGGCCATACACCGGCGAGAGCGACTGGCGGGACAGCAGGAGCTGGTCGATCGGCGCCCCCCCGGCGCCGTGCAGATCGAGGACGCTCTGCACCAGGCGGTAGTCGTAGAGATCGCCGCCGCCGGCCTCGTCGTACCCCGCGCTGAAGTGGAACAGGAGATCGCCGTCTGCCCGGCCGTAGCGCCAGGTCTCGTTGGGCATCAGCCCGAACACGAACGGCCGGAGTCGGGTCATCGGCTCGCCGTGGCGCACGTAGATCACGCCGCGGTCATCGAGCTCCTCGCTGCCGCTGCGGTAGGCGTCCCGCCCGCCGTAGAACCGGCGCGACACGGTCAGCGCGAAATGCCGCCGGGCGTAGAGCAGCCGCCGGTAGTGCTCGCGGAGCCGCTCCCCATCGGCGCGAAGCTCCGCCCGGTCGCGGTCGGTCCAGAACCGACGCAGAAAGCCCACCCGCTCGGCGCCACGTGCGGCATCGTAGCGGGCGAGGTCGGAGTCCGCCGCGATGGGCTCGAGGTCGGCACGGTAGCCGGCCACGAGGGCGGAATCCTCCGCTCCGGCGGTATCGAAGTACAGGGCTTCGCTCTCCGCCGCACCGAGGGCTAGCCGCGTCCGGGCGAGCTCCAGGCGGGCGACGGGCTGCGCCTCGGCGGCTCCGGCGGCGGCCGCGCGGGCGAACGCCTCGACCGCCGCGGCGGATTCCCCGGCCGCGCGGGCAATCCGCCCGAGCGCCAGCAGCAGGGAAGCGGGCGGGCGGGGCTGGGCCTGATCCGCTCCGCGGAGGGCCTCCAGCGCCCCAGGGAACAGCGTCGTGTCACGCAGATCCAGCGCCAGCTCCGCCAGGGTGACGGCGGCCGGGAGGTACGTCGGGTCGGCCTCCAGCGCGCGGCACTCGTGGCGGATGGCCCGCTCCAAGGTGCCGGTCCCGACCCGGTTGCCGAGCGCCACCGGATCGGCGCGCTCCCAGGCAGCCCGGCGCGCCTCGGCCAGCGCAAGGGCGTGCCAGGCGTAGGGCCAGCCCGGGTGCCGCCGGGTCAGGCGGCGCAGCTGCTCCCGCGCCTCACCGACATCGGGGTCGGCCCCGAGCTCGGACAGGCGGGCCGCCGCGTAGGCGGCGCGCAGCGCTCGCGGCGCGTCCGCTCCGGAATCGCGCGCAAGGCCGCGCATGAGCGTGCGCAGCGACAGCGGTGTCCTCGACGGTGGCGAGGGAATCCTGGAAACGGTCGAGGGCGGGGCGATCGGGGGCCGACTGGCCGGACATCGGCGAGCAGGGAAGGAGGACGAGCAGGAGGGCCGGGCACCACGAACGCACTGCTTACACTCCCTTCTCTCCCAGCAGCCGGAGGAACTCATCCGGCGTCCGGAGCGCCGCGAGGCGCTCGGGGATGTCGGCATCTTTGGCGAACTGCGCGATCTTGCCGAGGACCGGGAGATACTGGTTCGAGACCTCGAGGGGCGGGGCCACAATCAAAAAGAAATCGAAAACCGGCTGATTGTCGATAGCCTGGTAGTCGACCCCTCCCCGGTGGTGCCCGTAGGCCAACCGGAGCTGGTTCACGACCAGAGACCGGCAGTGCGGAATGGCGATGCCCCTCCCGACCCCCGTCGAGCCGAGGGTCTCCCGGCGCTGAATCATCCGGAGCAGCGTGTCGGTGCCCTGCTCATCCAGCCGCAGCAGGCCGACCAGCTCCGCCAGGACCTCGTCCTTGCTGGTGCCGTGGAGGTCGACGGAGATGGCGTCGGGCGAGTAGAAGTCGTTGAGGCGCATGGCGTGGCGACAACCTAATTCGGCCCCGCGAGCGAGTCAAAGTCGCGGGCCGCTCGCCACCCTGGCGGCTTAGAGGCGGAGCCGCAACACCAGCGGCGCCCGCAGGGTCTCAGGGGCGTCGATGGTGCCGTCGTCCCGGAACCGCTCCCACTGGCTGGCCGCCACGTAATACAGATCGCGCCCCACCACGACGCCGAGCGTCGGCTCGGCGTAGTCGGGGCGGGCGCGCTCCAGCACCTCCACGCGCTCCACGCGGTCGCCTGCGGCGTCGAGCCGAAGCCGGACCACGCGGTGCGGGGTTACGCCGTTCTGGATTCCCACGAGGTGTCCGCCGACGAAGTAGAGCCCGTCGATCCCCAGCGCGAGGACGTCGTCCGCGGTCTCGAGGAGGCGCACCTCTCGGCTGGCGAGGTCGATCCGGAGCACGCCGCGCGAGTAGTCCGCCACGTACAGGGTGCGCTCCTCGGCGTCGAGCGCCAGGCCCTGCGCCGAGAGCAGCAGCGGCGAGGTGACGAATCGCTCGATCGAGTCCGCCCCCGCGCGAACGCGATAGACGGCGGGTGCGCGGCTGTCGGTGGCGTACACGTCTCCGTTGCGGGCCAGGGTGACGTCACCCAGGGCGTGTGGCTGTCCGTCGGCGGGGATGGCGTAGCGGCCGGTGATGGCACCGGTGGCGAGATCGAATCGGAACACGCCGGAGCGCCCCGCCATGGCAGAGTCGAAGCCGATCGTCTGCGGCAGCGCGGCGGCGGCGGCCCAGAGCACCCGTCGCACGGGATCGACCCGCAGGCCCATCGGGGCCCCGAAGTCCGGCAGCCCCGGCGGGACCAGCTCGGTGACCCGTCCGCGGTGATCCACCCTCAGGATCTTGCCGCGGTGCACGCTCCCCACGAGGAACGACCGGGATGCTGAATCGTAGGCGATCCCCTCGGTCAGCAGATCCCGCTCGGCCAGAGTAAAGGCCGGACGCGACCGAACGAGCGGCGCCGCGTTGGCCTTGAGCGCCTGGCGCAGCTTGGCGAAGGCGGGCAGGGCGCGGAGCCCCTTGAAGTCGGCGTCGGCGTCGAGGTCCGCCGTGTGGCCGAGCGCGGCGAAGCGTCGCAGGGTCGCGATCGCCGCGACGGTATCTCCCGACAGCGCGTTGGCCGCGGCCAGCGCGTAGACCATGCCGCCGTGCGCCGGCCGCAGCCGCTCGGCTTCGGTGGCATGCCGGAGGAAGGCCGGGAGGTCGTGGGCCTCATACGCCCGCACCGCCTCCTTGTAGGCGGCCCGTGAGGCGACCACGGGATCGGATGGCTCCTGGGCGTGGAGCGGCGGAACGGCGAGCAGGACCAGCACGAGAAGCATGATTGAGGGGGGCATAGGAGTCCTACGGCCCTGCGGGGTGCTGGGTTCCATCGGGGCGGGCGGGCGGCCGTTGCCGTGGGTCCTGTCGCCAAGTATTTTATCCCCATGCAGTTGCCCTATCCCTCCGCGCATGCGTTCCCGCTCATCCTGGCTCCCATGGCCGGGGTGTCGGAGCCGCCGTTCCGCCAGATCTGCCGGCGGATGGGCGCCGACGTCGTGCTGACCGAGTTCCTCTCGTCCGAGGCGATCCGTCGGCGCATCCGCACGACGCTCGAGGGCGCAGAGTTCGAGGAGGTCGAGCGGCCGATCGGCATCCAGATCTACGGCGCCGATCCGAAGGCCATGGCGGAGGCCGCCGGACTCATCACCGAGCATTACCGGCCCGAGTTCATCGACATCAACTTCGGCTGTCCGGTCAAGAAGGTGGTGCAGCGAAACGGCGGCTCGGGCTGCCTGCGGGACCTGGACCTGGTGGAGCGGATCATCCGCGCCGTCATCGGGGCCACCCACCTCCCGATCACCGTGAAGACGCGGAGCGGCTGGAACGACGAGCAGCGCGATCCCGTCGGCATCGCGCTCCGGATGCAGGAGGCGGGCGCCCGGGCGTTCACGCTGCACGCGCGCACGCGCACGCAGATGTTCTCGGGCAAGGCGAACTGGGATGAGATCGCGCGGGTCGTGGAGGCGCTCGACATTCCGGTCATCGGCAACGGCGATGTCCAGACCGCCCAGGACATCGTCCGCATGCGGGACCATACCCGCTGCGCCGGCATCATGCTGGGACGCGGGGCGTTCGGCAATCCGTGGCTGTTCCGGGACGGCCACGCGCTGCTCGAGGGCCACGCCGCGCCGGCGGCCCCGGCACCCGCCGAGCGTTTCCGGGTGGCGCTCGAGCACGCCCGGCTGGCGCTCCGGCTGCAGGGCGACACGCGCAAGACCGTGATCGAGTTCCGCAAGCACCTCGGCTGGTACACGAAGGGCCTGCACGGCGCCGGTGAGCTGCGCCAGCGGCTCTTCCAGATCGAGTCGATCGCCGAGGCCGAGGCGATCTTCCTGCACTATCTCGAGCCGGTCGCCGCGGTGGCGTGAGAGCCGAGCAGCTCGAGGCCCTGCTGGCCGACGTCGCCGCCGGACGTGTCGCCCCCGGTGCGGCGCTCGACCGCCTGCGCCACCTCCCTTACGAAGATCTCACGTTCGCCCGCATCGACCACCATCGCGCGCTCCGGCAGGGGCAGCCCGAGGTGGTCTTCTGCGAGGGGAAGACCCTGGAGCAGGTGGTGGCGATCTGCGAGCGGCTGGCCGCGGCCACGGGTGCATTCCTCGGCACGCGCGCCACCGAGGCGATGGCGGAGGCGCTCCGCGGGCGCTTTCCCGGTGTCGTCTGGAACGCCGCGGCCAGGACGGTCTTCCTCTCGGCGCCGGACGCCCCGGCGCCGTCGGGCGGACCGATCCTCATCGTCTCCGCGGGGACCAGCGACCTGCCCGTCGCCGAAGAGGCGGCGGTCGTGGCCGAAGCGTTCGGGACCCGGGTCGAGCGCCTGATGGACGTCGGCGTTGCCGGGCTCCACCGGCTGCTCTCGTCGGGCGACGTGCTGCGGCAGGCGCGGGTGGTGATCGTCGTCGCGGGAATGGAGGGCGCGCTCCCGAGCGTCGTCGGCGGCCTGGTGGCGGTGCCGGTGATCGCCGTGCCGACGAGCGTGGGATACGGCGCCGCATTCGGCGGGCTCGCCGCGCTCCTCGGCATGCTCAACTCGTGCGCGGCGGGCGTCACCGTGGTGAACATCGACAACGGATTCGGTGCCGCCGCCGCGGCGAGCCGGATCTGCCGGGCATGACGATCCGGACGGTGCTCGAGCGGTCCGACCCGCCGCTGGTGTGGCTCGACCTGGTGGAGCCCACGCCTGAGGAGCTCGCATCCGTGGCGCGCACGCACGGCCTCCAGCCGACCGCCGTCAAGGACTGCCTCGACCCGGAGCACCTGCCCAAGTTCGAGGCATTCGACACCCACTCGTTCGCGATCCTCCGGGCGTTCGACGCCCAGTCCGAGCGGACCTGCGGCACGGTGCAGGAGCTCACCCGAAAGCTCGCGATCTTCTCCAGTCCGACCTTTCTCATCACGATCCACCGCACCGAGCAGGCGTGGCTGACGGCGCTCCAGGCCAGGCTCCAGGCCGAGGCCGCCGTGAAGTCGGGCAAGGAAGGGCTGCCCGCGTACCTCCTCACGCAGGTGCTCAACGGCGCGGTCGACACCTATCTCCAGCCGATGGAGGGCATCGAGGCGCGGATCGACGCGTTCGAGGAGCTGGTGTTCGGAGGCCGGGACGCCGACGCCCGCGCCTTCGCCGAGGACCTGCGGGAGGTCCACGTGCTCAAGCGCCAGGTGACGCTGATCAAGCGGCTGCTCTGGCGCACGCTCGACGTGGTCCAGCGGTTGAGTCCGGGCGCCGGCCGTGCGGCCACGCTGTTCCGCGACGTGCAGGAGAACATCGAGAGCTCGCACTTCTACGCCGACGAGCTGCTCGACGACGTCAACACCGTGCTCAACGTCCAGCTCGCGCTCGCGGCCCATCGGACCGGCGAGGTGATGCGCATCCTGACCGTCTTTTCGGTGTTCTTCCTGCCGCTCACCTTCCTCGTCGGCGTGTACGGCATGAACTTCGACTTCATGCCCGAGTTGCGTTCGCGCTGGGGCTACCCGCTGGTGCTCGCGGGAATGGGCGGCATCGTGCTCACGATCTACCTCTGGTTCCGTCGCCGCGGATGGCTCCGGGAGTGAGCCTCCTCGCGGTGGTGCTGGCCGCCGCGGCAGGCGCCGCCGCCGGGTGGTGGGCGGCCCGCCGCCGGTCCACCTGGCCGCTCGCGCCGGGCGCCGGACCGCACCTGCTGCCCGATCCGGCGCTGGAGTGGCTGCGGCGGTCGTACGGTGCCCTCGGCGTGTGGGTGGCGGAGCTCGATCCGAGCGAGGAAGGGCCGCACGCCGAGCGCATCGTCGATGCGGAGCGGCTCTCGGTCGGGCAGATCGTCGCGGTGGATCGCCGGCTCGAGCGCGCCCGCGATCAGGAGCAGAGCGGGGCGGAGCGACTCGACAGCGGGACGCTGGTCTTCCACGCGTCGGCCGGGACCGCGGTCGCCCTGCTGCTGCCGCCGGGGTTCGATCCCTCGGCACTCGCGCTGGTGGAGGCCGACCTCCGCCGCCTGCTCGACGGGGTCCGCCGCCGTCCGCAGGTGGTGGCGCTGGCCCAGGCGCAGTACCCGGGAAGCGTCGCTCGAGTCGGCCGGCAGTGTCGGCCTCCGACTCGCCTACCAGCTGGAGCGGGCGCTCGACGCCCAGGTCATCGTGGCCGCCACGGAGGCCCCGGGCGAGTCCGCGCAGACCAGTTCGCTCCCGGTGCTTCCGCAGGTGCGTATCGTGGGCGTGTCCGGCCGGGGGGACCGCCGGCTGCTCGATACGCTCGTGCCGGAGATCTGCGACCTGGCGCGCGTAGCGCGCGGCGATGTCGCGGGCTTCACGATGGAAGGCGATCCGCTGGGCGGTGTCGTCGCCGACCGGCGCCAGCGCGGCGGCCCGGTCATGCTGCTCCCGATCCTCGTCGGCGACGAGGCCTTCGGGGCGGTGGCGATCTGGCCGCCGGGCGGCCGCGAGCCGATCGGCGCCGCACTGGCCGAGCTGACCGAGGCGCTGGCGAATGCCGGCCCCCGGCTCTCCCGCGCGCTCGAGGCCGATCAGCGTACCGAGCGACGCGAGCTCGACCGGCTCACCGGACTCGCCAACCGCCGGAGGTTCGACGAGCTCGTCGCCCAGGCCGAGCCCCGCGGGCCGCGCGAAGGGGCGCTCGTGTACGCCGACCTGGACCGCTTCAAGCTGCTCAACGACACCCTGGGTCACCCGGCGGGGGACGCCGCGCTGATCCACTTCGCCCGGATCATCCAGGGCCAGATCCGCACGGGCGACATCGCCGCACGGATCGGCGGCGAGGAGTTCGCCATCTGGCTGCCGAAGGCGGACCTGGAGGTCGGCACCCGGATCGCGGAACGCATTCGCATCAAGCTGGGCACCACCCGGTGGGACTGGCACGGCCGTGCCTGGCCCCTCAGCGCCTCGTTCGGCGTGGCCGCCTGTCCGGAAACAGGACGGGCCTCAAGTTCCTGCCGGCCCAGGCGGACGCGGCGCTCTACGTGGCCAAGAACAGCGGGCCGGAACCGGGTGGAGCGGGCGGGGAGGTAGGTGCGGCGGGCTTCCACTCGGTCCCGCGGACCGTCTATATTTGAGTCACCCGGGGGCGACTGGCTTCGACGGGTTTGTAGAAGGAATGGCAGCGTGCCCAGGTCCAGAGTCCTGGTAAAACCATCTGGAACGCTTCAACTGCCAACACTGAACTGGCACTGGCCGCGTAAGCTGAGCTAACGCTCGCTTGATGCGCCTTCGGCTGGTGGAGCCCGCCCAGAGCGCCTCCCGTCGAATCGCAAACCTGGGCTGGCCGCGCGCGTCGCTCCGACGCGAGTGGTGAGATCCGTCAGGAGCTAGGCCAAGGGGAGGTCGGTTCGGCACCGACCCGAGGCGACGGCAGGAAGCCGAGCCTACGCACGTAGACGCGGTTCTGGACGCTTACTCGGACCAGGGTTCGATTCCCTGCGCCTCCATCCTCCGACCTGTGTCGGAACGCTTCCCGCGACGGGATCGCTCACACGAGCGGTCCCGTCGTTCGTTCATGGAGCCTCGCGGCGGGCGCAGAACGTGCCCGCCGCGGCGCTATCGCCGCCGGTCCCGCCGCTGGTCCAGGTGCCGGCAAATCCCGTTGTGCCGAGCCGCCGGACCACGAGGGCGAAGTAGCCCCCATCGAACCGCGTCCTCCCTTGGCGGTTGGCCTCGGCCCCGAGCCGGATCGTGAGCTCGACCGCTGCCTCCGGGTTCGCCGGCCGGCGTTCGATGGCCAACACGCCAGGCGCCGCCGGATCCAGGGACGCGAGGTCGCCGGTCTCGGCGGCGCCAACCGACGCGCGGTCGACCTGGAGCGTGCCGGCGAGGGGATGCCGCAGCGAGGGGTCGGGCAGGCCGAGCATGAGCACCGGTGCGGCGGTGGAGTCGTCGAGCGGCCGAAGCACGAGTCTGCCGTCCGCGGAGGCACCTTCGCGCGGCCCGGACGAGGCCATGAGGCCGAGCCGGTACGTGCCAGCCAGGGCCGCGGCGTCGGTGGCTGCCGTGAGCGCGGCGCCGCCCTCGCGGCACGAATCGGCGGCGGGCGCCGCCTCGGGCCGCGCGGTGCCGCAGGCAGCCGCGAGCGTGGCGAGGACGAGCGGACAGGCAGCCCGCGCTGCCGCGAGAGCGACACGGGTGAGCGTCATCTGGCGCGCGCCGGTCACGGCTGGATCACCCGCAGGACCCGCCCGGCGTCGTCGACCACGCGAAGCGGCTGACGGAGCAGGTCGTTCCGAAGCTCGAATGACCGGCCGCGACCGGCCGCCCGAAGTGCTCCGGACAGGGCATAGAGGTCCGCGCCCCCCTGGTTCACGACGTAGCCGAGATCCGCCATGGAGGCGACCGACACCCGGCTGAGCGGGTTGAATCCGAGATCCACGAATCCGGTCATGAGCTCCGTGCCGAACACCGATTCCCGCCAGTGAGCGTCGGCGGTTCCCGGGCCGCCGGTGTTCTCGACCGGCACCTTGAGCCCGGCCACGTACGTGTTGCCACCCGCGGCGTCGAACTGGGCGATCGCCTGGGCGCCGGTGAAGTGCGGGTCGGTGCCGCCGCTCTGCGCCGGGTCGCTCAGCAGGCCGGCGAGCGGCCACAGGGTCCCGAAGCCGAGCACGTGCCCCATCTCGTGAGTGATGACCGCCTCGAGCAGCCCGGCTGTCGCGACGCCCGCCAGATCCTCGGAGTCGAACAGCATGCGGCCCAGCGCGGTGAGATTGCCGGCGCTGCGGATGAGGCAAGGCGTGGCCCCACCGATCACGCCGCCCGGCCCGTCGATCGGCTCGATCGTCACCAGGATCAGCACGTCGTCCACGGCGCGCTGGATCGCCGGCGAGTCCGCCCCACAGTCGCCGGCCGCGGTGCTGAGCAGGGCATCCGACAGATCGCCGACGATGATGCTCTGCCAGCGGTGGCGGGCGTCGGAGAAGGCCTCCGCCTGTGCGGCCGAGGGCGTGGTGATGAACTGCAGCTCGATGGTGAAGAGCGAGACGCCGGTGGCCGTGAAGGTTGCGGAGACGGCCGTGCCTTCGACCGCCGCGGTGACCTGGACGGCGCCTGAGCGAAGCGGGGTGAAGGCGGTTGAGGCGAGACCGTCGGCGCCGGTACTCGCGCTGGCGGTGCCCAGCGTGCCGGCACCCGCTTCCACGGAAAAGGTGACGGTCGCGCCCGCTACCGGGGCGCTGCCCGCGTCGAGGACGCGGGCGGTCAACGGCTGCGGCAGCGGCTGACCCAACGTCGTCGTCTGGTTGTCGCCCGACACCTTCTGCAGCTGCGTCGGCGTCTGGGCCACCGTCACGGTGGCGTGAGCGACCGCCGAGCCAGCGGTTGCCGTGATCTCCGCCGACCCGTTGCCTATCGCCGTGACGAGGCCCGTCGCCGAAACGCTGGCGACGGCCGCGTTGCTGGTGCTCCACGCGAGGCTGGGCGCGGAGATCGTCGCGCCGTTCTGATCGGTCACCGTGGCCGACAGCTGCCCGGTCTGGCCGACGGCCGTGAAGGCGAGGGTCGGACTGTTGAGGTGCACTTCGGTCGGCGTGATGGGCTCCGTGCCGCCGCCGCCGCCACCGCATCCGCCGGTGAGCGCCACCGCTGCCAGGAAGACACCACGAATTGCTGCAAGACACGGACGCCGTCGCATGCATGGCCTTGAGCGGGGGACTCGCGCGGGAGTTGGAACCGGGCAATCTTGGGAGCAGGACGCGGACATTCGACCGCCGGGGCAGGTCGTCGGAGAGCGCTCGCAAACTAACCGGACGTGGCTCAAGCGGCCAGCCGGCGGGCCTTGGCGTGCATTTCTGTGGTCAATGTTTGTTCAATGTTCGGTCGTAAGTCATTGAGGCTGAGAATCCTAAGAGTTTCCATCTAACGTGATGTCACGGGAGCCGCGCGGGCCATGGCCACCACCATCGATTCCTCACCCTCCGCTGGTGTCGACGCTCCGTCGGAAATCCGAGCGCGGTTCCCCGCGCTCGAACGGCGGCATGCGGGCAGGGCCGTCGCCTACTTCGACGGCCCCGGCGGAACCCAGGTGCCGCAGGCGTCGTCGATGCCGATGACCGACTACCTCCTCCACCACAACGCCAACACCCACTGGCGCTACCCCACCAGCCGAGGAAACCGACCGCCTGCTCGTCGGAGCGCGGGAGGCGCTGGCGGATTTCCTTGGCGCCACGCCGGCCGAGGTGGCCTTCGGCGCCAACATGACGACGCTGACGTTCCATCTCGGCCGCGCGCTCGGGCGCGGCTGGGGGCGCGGGCGACGAGATCGTCGTCACCGAGCTCGACCACCACGCCAACGTCGCGCCGTGGCGGGCGCTCGCAGCGTGAGCGCGGGGTCACCCTCAGAAGCGTGCCGATGGTCCCGGCGACCGGGGAGCTCGACTGGCCGGCGCTCGAGCGGGCCTTCTCGTCGCGCACGCGCCTCCTCGCGCATCGGCGCCGCGTCCAACGCCCTCGGCACCGTCAACGACGTCGCGCGCGCCTGCGCGCTGGCCCGCGCCGCCGGCGCGCTCAGCTTCGTGGACGCGGTGCACTACGCTCCCCACACCCTGGTCGATGTCCGGGCCATCGGGTGCGACTTCCTCGCCTGCTCGGCCTACAAGTTCTACGGGCCGCACGTCGGCGTGCTCTACGGGCGGCGGGACCTGCTCGAGGCGCTCGACGTGCCCAAGCTCGCGCCCGCGCCCGATACGGCGCCGGAGCGCCTCGAGACCGGCACGCTGAACCACGAGGGCATCGTCGGCGCCGCGGCCGCCGTCGAGTTCCTGGCCTCGCTCGCGCGGTCCGGCACCCGACGGGAGCGTCTCGCGCGCACGTTCGGGGCGCTACACCAGCGTGGGCAGGAGCTGGTGGGGCGACTCTGGTCGGGGTTGGACGGGATGGACGGGGTGCGGCGCTACGGGCCGCCGCCCGACCGGCCGCGCACGCCGACCGTGGCGCTTCACGGTGGCGGGCCGGACGACCGACGACGTGGCGACGGCGCTGGCGGCGGACGGCGTCTTCGTGTCGAACGGGGACTTCTACGCGACGACGGTGGTCGAGCGGCTGGGCCTCTCGGCGCACGGCCTCGTGCGCGCGGGATGCGCCTGCTACACGACCACCGAGGAGGTCGACCGGCTGGTGGACGGGGTCCGGCGCCTGGCCCGCTGAGCCAGCCTCAGGCCGCGGGCTTGATCGGGATCTTGACCCGCGTCTTCTCCCATTCGAGCACGAGGGTCGCTCCGCTGCCCGCGCCCTCGCTCCGGATGGTGAACGTGTCGACGGGCGTCTTCACGGTCTCGCTCTTGACCTTGCCGCGACCGACTTCCTGCTGCTGTACCTCGGGCGTGTAGCCGCTTTCCTCTCCCCACTGCTTGATCGAGCGATTGACGATGATCTCCCACTCGGTCGCGGCGGGCACGGTGTACAGCGAGTACGTGCCCGGCGGAACCGCGATCCCGGCGACCGTGAGCGCCACGGGCGTGAAGAAGATGGTGGGCTCGTTGGCCCCGGTGCGCCACAGCTTGCCGTAGGGCACCGCGGCCCCGCCAAGCATCGTGCGGCCGCGCGCGGAGGGGCGTCCGTAGCACAGCTTGATCGGCTGCTTGGCCACGGCGAATGTGAGCGAATCGAGCGGGCTCTTCCGCCCGGCGACCGGGACGTCATTGGGGAGCAGGACCTGGCAGGCGGTGTCGGCGGCCTGGGCGGCGATGGGCTGGGTCGGCGAGAGCAGCGCGGCGAGCGTGATAGCGGCAATCAGTGACATCGGAAGACTCCTGGAATCAGACGGTGGCAGGCGCGGGCGCCGGCAGCAGCGCCGCGCGGGCTTCGAGCGCGAGCGCGAACGCCTGGCCGGCGTCGCGCGCGAGACAGTTGAGGTGACCCATCTTCCGGCCGGGCCGCGGCTCGGCCTTGCCGTAGAGATGGAGCCGGACGCCTGGGCGGCGGAGCGCCTCGGCCCAGCGCGGCTCGCCGCGGGCCCAGACGTCACCGAGCAGGTTGATCATGGCGACCGGGCTGAGGAGCCGGGGCTCGCCAAGAGGGAGACCGCACAGTGCACGGAGCTGCTGCTCGAACTGGTCCACGGTGCAGGCGTCCATGGTGTAATGCCCGCTGTTGTGAGGCCTGGGGGCGATCTCGTTCACGAACAGGCGGCCGCCGTTCGCGACGAACAGCTCGACGCAAAGTACCCCGACGTACGCCATTCGTTCGGCGACCGCGATCGCGACGGCCCGGGCTTCCTCCGCCAGGCGCTCCGGCACCGCCGCTGGCACGACGGTAGTCTCGAGGATGCCGTCGCGGTGCCGGTTCTCCCCCACCGGGAACGCCGCCACGGCGCCGTCCTCCCCCCGCGCCAGCACCACCGAGAGCTCGCTCTCCAGCGTCAGCCGCTCCTCGAGCACGCACGGGATACCGCCGAAGCGCTCGAACGCCGCGCGACCTGACGCCGGGTCGGTCACGGTCGCCTGGCCCTTGCCATCGTATCCGAGCCGACTGGTCTTGAGCAGCGCAGGCAGGCGAAGGTGTCCGACAGCCGCTTCCAGGGCCTCGAGCGTCAGGACGGCGCGGAACCGCGCCGTTGCGAAGCCGGCCTCCTGGAGAAACCGTTTCTCCTCGATGCGATCCTGGGCGATCGCCACCGCGCCGACCGGCGGTCGAACGATGCTCGTCCGCTGCAATCGTTCGAGCGCGGCGGCCGGCACGTTCTCGAACTCGGTGGTGATCGCGGCGCACGCGGTGGCGAGCTCGTCGAGCGCCGCGGCGTCGGCGTAGGCAGCCTGCAGGTGACGGTCGGCCACCAGGCCCGCGGGGCTCTGCGGATCGGGATCGAGGACCACGACGCCGTAACCCATCGAGCGGGCCCGGAGCGTGAACATGCGGCCGAGCTGCCCGCCGCCGAGCATGCCCACGGTCGCGCCGGGAAGGATCACACCGGCCCCGGAAGCGTCAGCTTGAGCACCCGGTCGGTCTGGGCGGCGCGGAAGGCGTCGAGCCTCGCGGCGAGGGCGGGATCCGACAGCGCCAGGATCGCCACGGCGTAGAGCCCCGCGTTGTGCGCGCCGGCCGGCCCGATGGCGAAAGTGGCCACCGGCACGCCCGCCGGCATCTGGACGATCGAGAGCAGCGAGTCGAGCCCCTGCAGGTGCGCCGAGGTGACCGGCACGCCGAGCACCGGCAGGGTGGTCTTGGCCGCGAGCATGCCGGGCAAATGCGCGGCCCCGCCCGCGCCCGCGATGATGCAGCGGAGGCCTCGGCCGCGCGCTTCCTCGGCGTAGCGGAAGAGCAGATCGGGCGTCCGATGAGCACTCACCACCCGGCACTCGTGCGCCACGCCGAGGTCCCGGAGCCGCCGGCTGGCGTGCTGCATGACCTCCCAGTCGGAGTCGCTGCCCATCACGATGCCTACGAGCGGTGCGGTCATGACGTCCTCGGAGCGGGGAGGGCCGGGCCGTGTGGCAGGCAGGAATTAACGGCGGGCTCACCGGACGGGCAAGCAGGCGTGTCAGGCGTCACCGTCGGCCTGCCCGACCGGGTCTACCTTGAGGCCGAACTTTCGAAGGGAGGGCAGATGCCAGGCGAGCAGCAGGCAAGCAGGACGACGCATCCCCTGGAGGCGCTCACGTTCGGCGAGCGGCTGGTGCTCGCGGTGCTGGAGCACCGGGTAGCGCGCATTCGATACCAGGGGCGCGACCGCATCATCGAACCGCAGCTCATCGGCATTCACGAAGCCGGCGAGCCCATGCTCGTGGCGTACCAGACGGAGGGCAGCAGCCAGAGCGGCGACGTGCCGGGGTGGCGGACCTTCATCACCACGTCGGTCGAGGAGGTCGAGGTCACCGACGACCACTTCGCCGGGCCACGGGGTGACCTCGATGTCGGGGCGCACCGGATGATCGAGGTGTTTGCGCGCGCCTGAGAACCACCCGCTTAGACGGTCGCGCGCGTGCGATCCATCGTTCCACGCGCGGCCAGCGCGGCCTGAGCCGCGGCCAGGCGCGCGATGGGGATCCGGAACGGCGAGCAGGAGACGTAGTTCATGCCCAGCCGGTCGCAGAAGGCCACGGCGGTGGGATCCCCGCCATGCTCGCCGCAGATCCCGAGCTTGAGGTCGGGGCGCGTGCGCCGGCCGAGCTCACTCGCCATCTGGATCAGCTTGCCGACGCCGGGGATGTCGAGGACCTGGAAGGGGTCGTCCTCGATCACGCCGTGCTCGAGGTAGTAGGGCAGGAAATGCCCCGCGTCGTCGCGGCTCAGTCCCCAGGTGGTCTGGGTGAGGTCGTTGGTCCCGAAGGAGAAGAACTGCGCCTCGCGGGCCAGCTCGTCGGCGGTGAGCGCGGCCCGCGGCAGCTCGATCATGGTGCCGAGCAGGAAGGGGACCGTGATCTGGCGCTCGCGGAAGACCTCCTCCGCCACTTGGCGGACGATGAGCGCCTGCTTCCGGAACTCGACGACGCTCGCCGTCAGCGGGATCATCACCTCGGGCATGACCCGGCCCTTGCGTGCGGCCACGGTGCAGGCGGCCTCGAAGATGGCGCGGACCTGCATGGTGGTGATCTCCGGGTAGATGATCCCGAGCCGGCAGCCGCGGAGGCCGAGCATCGGGTTCACCTCGTGCAGCCGGTCGATCACCGCCTGGAGCGCGTCGACGCCGATCTTGAGGTCCGCTGCCAGAGCCTTGATCTCACCGGGCTCCTTGGGCAGGAACTCGTGCAGCGGCGGGTCCAGCAGACGGATCGTGACCGGGAAGCCCTCCATCGCGCGGAAGATGGCCTCGAAGTCCGAGCGCTGCATCGGCAGCAGCTTGGCCAGCGCGCGCTGGCGGCCCACCGTGTCCTGCGCGACGATCATCTCGCGCATGGCGGTGAGCCGGTCGCCGTCGAAGAACATGTGCTCGGTGCGGCAGAGCCCGATCCCCTCGGCGCCGAAGTCGCGGCCCCGGTGCGCGTCGGCCGGCGTGTCGGCGTTGACCCGCACGCGGAGCTGGCGGATCCGGTCGGCCCACTGCATGAGGCGGATGAAATCCCCGCCCAGCTCGGGCGTGCGCAGCGCCGCCTGGCCGGCGAACACTTTGCCGGTGCTGCCGTCCACCGTGATCCAGTCGCCCTGGGCAAGCTTGCGCCCGTTCACGCCCACGAGGCCCGCGCGCTCGTCCACCTGCAGGTCCTGCGCGCCGACCACGCACGGCTTGCCCATGCCGCGAGCCACGACCGCCGCGTGGGAGGTCATCCCGCCCCGGGCCGTGAGCACCGCCTTGGCCATCACCATCCCGTGGAAGTCTTCGGGCGAGGTCTCCCGCCGCACCAGGATGACCGCCTGTCCGGAGCGCCCCAGCTTCTCGGCGTGGTCGGCGTCGAAGACCACCGTGCCGCACGCGGCGCCCGGCGACGCGGGGAGACCGGTGGTCAGCAGGTCGAGCTGGCTGTGCGGATCGATGGTCGGGTGGAGCAGCTGGTTCAGATCGTGCGGCGGGATCCGGGCGACGGCCTCCTCTTCGGAGATGAGCTCCTCGTCCACCATCTCGCAGGCGATCCGGACCGCGGCGGGGCCCGAGCGCTGGCCCCGGCGGGTCTGCAGCATGTAGAGGGTGCCGCGCTCGATCGTGAACTCCATGTCCTGCACGTCGCGGAAGTGGCGCTCGAGGGTGCGCGCCACCCGCTCCAGCTCCTGGAACGAGGCCGGCAGGCTGTCCTTGAGGGTGGTGATCGGCAGCGGCGTCCGGCTGCCCGAGACCACGTCCTCGCCCTGCGCGTTGAGCAGGTATTCGCCGTACAGCGACCGCTCGCCGGTGGAGGGGTCTCGGCTGAATGCGACGCCCGTGCCCGAATCCTCGCCCAGGTTGCCGAACACCATGGCGACGACGTTGACCGCCGTGCCCATGCTGTCCGGAATGTCGTGCAGCTTCCGGTAGTCGATCGCCCGGCGCGTGTTCCAGCTCTCGAAGACCGCGGCGATGGCGCCCCACAGCTGGTCGAGCGGGTCTTCGGGAAAGTTGTGCCCCGTCTCGCCGCGCACGTGCTCCTTGAACCGCTGGACCACCGCCTGCATCTCGGCCACCGGCAGGTCGATGTCGCGCTCCACCTTGCAGCGCTGGCGGTGCTCCTCGAGGATGTGCTCGAATCCCTTGCGCGGCAGCTCGAACACCACGCTCCCGTACATCTGGACGAACCGGCGGTAGGAGTCCCAGGCGAACTGGGGATTCCGGCTCTGCCGCGTCAGGCCCTCGACCGTGACGTCGTTGAGCCCGAGGTTGAGGATCGTCTCCATCATGCCGGGCATCGAGACCGCCGCGCCCGAGCGCACGGACACGAGCAGCGGGTTGTCGCCGTCGCCGAAGTGTTTGCCCGTGGCGGCCTCGACCCGGTGCAGGGCGTTCTCGACCTGAGTCTGGAGGCGCTTGGGGAACTGATGGCTGTCGAGGTAGCTGAGACAGAGACTGCTGGCGATCGTGAAGCCTGGCGGGACAGGGATGCCGATGGTGGTCATCTCGGCGAGGCCGGCACCCTTGCCGCCGAGGACGTCCTTCATCGCGGCGGTGCCGTCCGCACGCCCCTGACCGAAGAAGTAGACCAGGGGTTGGGTGTAGGGGCCGCTCATGCCGGCGTCGCCACGAGCGGAGAGGCGTGCCGGAGCTGCACCAGCTCGCCCGGAATGGGCGTGGGATAGTGGCCCGAGAAGCAGGCGTGGCAGTACTCGTTGCTCTCGCCGGCCGCGTGCAGCATGCCGTCGAGCGAGAGGTAGCCGAGCGAGTCGACGCCCAGGAAGTCGCGGATCTCCTCGACCGAGTGAGTGGCCGCGATGAGCTCCTCCCGGGTGGGCGTGTCGATCCCGTAGAGGCACGGACCGGTGATCGGCGGCGAGCCCAGCCGGAGGTGGACCTCGCGCGCTCCGGCCGCCCGGATCATCTGGACCAGGCTCTTGCTGGTGTTGCCGCGGACGAGGCTGTCGTCCACGACGACCACCGACTTGCCCTGGATGACGTCGCGCACCGGGTTGAACTTGATCTTCACCTTGGCCACCCGATGGTTCTGGGTGGGATTGATGAACGTGCGGCCGACGTAGTGATTCCGGATGAGGCCGTACTCGAGCTTGATCCCGGAGATCTCGGCGAAGCCGAGCGCCATGGCGTTGGAGCTGTCGGGGACGCTGAAGACCACCTCGCCCCGGGGCGCGGGCTGCTCGCGGGCGAGCTGGCGCCCCAGCTCGCGGCGCGCGCGGTCCACGGACTCGCCGAACACGGTGCTGTCCGGCCGAGCGAAGTAGACCAGCTCGAACACGCACCGGCTTACCGGTCGGGGCGAGAGCGGCGGCAGCTCGGTGACCTTGCCGTCCTCGATCCGGATGAACTCGCCGGGCTGGAGCTCGCAGGCGATGTGCGCGCCCAGCAGGTCGAGCGCGCAGGTCTCCGATGCCACGATCATGCCGCTCCCGAGCCGCCCGAGGACCAGCGGCCGGAAGCCCCGGCTGTCCACCACCGCGTAGAGCGTGCGACCCACGCTGAGCACCAGGCTGTAGGCTCCGTCCACCTGCTCGAGCGCGTCCCGGATCTGGCCCTCGACGGTCGGGGCCTTCGAGCGCGCGATCAGGTGGACCAGGACCTCGGTGTCGGACGAGGTGGTGAAGATCGCGCCCTTCTCGACCAGCTCCCGCTTGAGCTCGGCGGCGTTGATGATGTTGCCGTTGTGGGCGATGGCGAGCGGCCCGCAGCGCGTGGCGACGTTGCATGGCTGGGCGTTGGCCAGCACGGTGCTGCCCGTCGTCGAGTAGCGCGTGTGGCCAACCGCCACGTCTCCGGGCAGGGTGGCCAGGACCGTCTCGTCGAAGTTCTCGCTCACCAGCCCCATGCCCCGGTGCGACCGGGCATTGCCCTCGTGGTCGATCGCCACGATGCCCGCGCTCTCCTGGCCGCGGTGCTGGAGGGCGTACAGCCCGAGGTAGGTAAGCCGGGCCGCGTCAGGAAGCCCGGAGACGCCGATGATGCCGCACATGCCTTACTCCCCCGCCGAGCGGTCCACGTCCGGATGCTGCATCCGTCTCGGGATCGCCGTGAAATAGGTCTGGCGCAGCGCGCCGATGCCCCACGTGAACAGCCGGTCACCCGCGCGAAGTTCCAGCCTTCCGTCCGCCGCCCCGACTCGGCCCGCGCGGAACGCGGGGACCGCGTGCTCGGCCGCGAGTGCCAGCAGCGGCTCGACGTCGGCGGCTGCCGCGGACACCACGGCGCGCGCGCCGTCCTCGCCGTACAGCAGCCCGTCCGCCGGGACCCCGGGAGCGTAGGCTTCCAGGTCGAGCGTCGCGCCGACCCCACCCGGCGCGTAGGCGCCGCCGATTGCCGCCTCGGCCACCGCCACGAGGAGCCCGCCGTCGGAGCAGTCGTGCGCCGAACGGAGGAGGCGGCGGCGTGCGGCAGCCACCAGCAGCAGCTGGAGCCGCCGCTCGGCGGCGAGATCCACCGGGCGGGCCGGCCGCCGATGAAGTCGCGCGCTTCCGCCCAGTAGGCTGAGCCGCCGAGCTCGCCGCGCGTGGCGCCGAGGACGACGATCTCGTCGCCCGAGGCGGCGAAGTGACTCGGCACCCGGTCGGCGACGCGCTCGAGCAGGCCCACCATGCCGACGGTCGGGGTCGGATCGACGGCGCCCGTCGGGCTCTCGTTGTAGAAGCACACGTTGCCGCCGGTCACCGGTGTGTCGAACGCGCGGCATGCGTCGGCGATGCCGCGGCAGGCCTCGCGGAACTGGAAGAAGACCTCGGGCTTCTCCGGATTGCCGAAGTTGAGGCAGTCGGTAATGCCGAGGGGCAGGGCGCCCGTGCAGGCGATGTTCCGGGCGGCCTCGGCCACGGTCGCCTTGCCGCCTTCGTAGGGGTCGAGCGCCACCAGCCGGTTGTTGCAGTCGACCGTGACCGCGACCCCGAACGTCGTTCCCGGAACCTGGAGGACCCCCGCGTCGCCGCCCGGGCCGAGCACCGTCGAGGCCTGCACGGTCGAGTCGTACTGCTCATAGACCCACCGCTTGCTGGCGAGGTTGGGGGCGTCGAGCAGGAGGGGCAGGCTGGCCTCGAGATCGGCTTTCGGGGGGCGCGTCGGCGCGGCGGCGCGGCGGGCCCGCGCGGCGTCGCTCTCTCGCGCTTCAGGATCGTAGATCGGGCAGTCCTCGACCAGTCGCTGGCCGGGAATGGCCGCGACGACGAGCCCATGGTGGCGCACCCGGTAGACGCCGTCGTCGGTCACGTGGCCGATGGGCGTGGCGCCGAGCTCCCACTTGGCGCAGACCGCCTCGATCTCCGCGACGCGGCCGGGCTCGGCCACCACCAGCATCCGCTCCTGGCTCTCGCTGAGCAGGATCTCGTAGGGCGTCATGCCGGGCTCGCGCGTGGGCACGAGGCCGGTATCGATCTCCACACCGACGCCGCCCCGGGCCGCCATCTCCGCGCTCGAGCTGGTGAGGCCCGCGGCGCCCATGTCCTGGATCGCGACGATGAGTCCGGACGTGATGAGCTCGAGACTGGCCTCGAGCAGCAGCTTCTCGGTGAACGGATCGCCCACCTGCACCTGCGGGCGACGGGCCTCGCTCTTCTCGCACAGCTCCTCGGACGCGAAGCTGGCGCCGTGGATGCCGTCGCGCCCGGTGCGCGCACCGACGCAGAGCAGCACGTTGCCGACGCCCTCCGCGGCGGCGCGGATCAGGTCGGCTTCCTTGAGCAGGCCGACGCACATCGCGTTGACCAGCGGGTTCCCGGTGTACCCCTCGGCGAAGCCGACCTCGCCGCCCAGCGTCGGGACGCCGACGCAGTTGCCGTAGTCGCCCACGCCGCGGACGACGCCGGCGAAGAGGTAGCGGTTGCGCGGGTGGTCGAGCGGTCCGAACCGGAGGCTGTTGAGCACCGCGACCGGGCGCGCGCCCATGGTGAACACGTCGCGCAGGATGCCGCCGACGCCGGTGGCGGCGCCCTGGTAGGGCTCGACCGCCGACGGGTGGTTGTGCGACTCGATCTTGAACGCGACCGCCCAGCCGTCGGGCAGCCGGAGCACGCCGGCGTTCTCGCCCGGTCCCTGGACCACCTGCGCGCCGGTCGTGGGGAAGGTCTTGAGGATCGGCTTGGAATGCTTGTACGAGCAGTGCTCCGACCAGAGCGCCGAGAAGACGCCGAGCTCGGTCAGCGTCGGCGTCCGGCCGAGCATGTCGACGATGCGGCCGTATTCGAGGTCGTTCAGGTTGTGCTCGCGCACGACCTCGGGCGTGACGGGCCGCTCACCGGGGAATGAGCTTGCCTCGGT
This sequence comes from uncultured Gemmatimonadales bacterium, assembly GCA_963840215.1. Taxonomy (GTDB): domain Bacteria; phylum Gemmatimonadota; class Gemmatimonadetes; order Gemmatimonadales; family GWC2-71-9; genus CAVVWJ01. Next base: position 199,683 of record CAWIYG010000005.1, read on the forward strand.
GCCGCCGGCGGTCGCGGTGGAACCGGTCACGACGGCTTCTTTCGCGAGGAGCCGAGGCTGCTGAACGCGTCCCCCAGCACCCGCGTCAGCAGGCCGGGGCGGTCCTCGTGGGCCACGGCCTCCACCTCGCCGGCATCGAGCCACATGCCGCCGCAGTGGGGGCAGGTCTCGATCTGCACGCCGTGATAGACGCTGCTGGCCAGGTCATACCCGTCCTTCGGGCACTTCATGAAGTGGGACCTGCGCTCGGCATCGAGCGCGGCCGCTTCGGTCTGGGCGCGCTGCTTCCGCAGCAGCTCGGCCTCCTGCTTCACGAAATACTCGTCCTCGTTGCGGCTGGGCTTGTCGGTAGTCATCGGCTGGGAACCCTGAGCGTCGTGTCGCGCGGCTGCCAGGCCGCTAGGGAAGTGAAGAATCCGAGTCCGTCTGGCGCGCCAAGGAGCGGGTCGGCCACCCGCTCGGGATGCGGCATGATACCGACCACGGTGCCCGCGGCGTTGGAGATGCCCGCGATGTGGTTGGCGGATCCGTTGGGATTGGGCTGGTACGGCGAGGCCTCGGAGGACGCCTCGTACCGCAACACCACACGCCCTTCGGCCTCCAGCATGCGGAGCGTGTCGTCCGCGGCCACGAACCGGCCGTCGCCGTGCGCCACCGGCAGCCGGAGCCGCGCGCCGGCGCGGTAGGCCGAGGTGAAGACCGTGTCGGTGCGCTCGACCACGACGTCCACGGGCTTGGAGACGAAGGTGAGGCCGGCGTTCCGCATGAGCGCGCCGGGGAGCAGGTGCGCCTCGCAGAGGATCTGGAACCCGTTGCAGATGCCGAGCACCGGCCCGCCCTCGGCCGCGTGCCGCTGCACCGCCTGCATGATGGGACTGAACCGCGCAATGGCGCCGGAGCGCAGGTAGTCCCCGTAGCTGAAGCCCCCGGGCAGGATCACCACGTCGGCGCCCTGCAGGCTGGTATCGCGGTGCCACACGAGGTAGGCGTTCGTGCCCACCCGGTCGGCGGCGCGCACCGAGTCGAGATCGCAATTGCTGCCGGGGAACCGCACCACGGCCACCTTGAGCATCAGGCCTCCTCCACCTCGAGCAGGTAGTCCTCGGTGACCGGGTTGGCCAGCAGCTTGTCGCACATCTGCCGGACGCGCGCTTCGGCCTCCGGGCGGGACGCGGCCGCCACTTCGAGCTCGATCGCCCGCCCGACCCGCACCCCGCCCGCCTCGGCGAAGCCGAGGGCCGAGAGCGCGTGCTCCACCGCCTGTCCCTGGGGATCCAGCAGGCCGCCGCGCGGCATCACCCGTACGTGCACTCGAAAGCTCATCGCTACCTGGGCTCCTGGCGCCGGTCGTCCCAGCCGATCCGGCGTTCACTTGAGGTGGGCTCCGGCGACATCGCCTCGCCGTTCAACGTCGAATCCGCCAGCTGGTCGTCGACCGCGACCGCGGGCTCGGGACGCTCCATCAGTCCCAGCACCGTCGTGCGCACCAGGCCGAAGGCCACGTAGAACAGGCCGAGCGGAAACAGAAAATACTCGGGCGCGAAGATCCCGCCGATCAGGATGGCCAGGTGCACGCCGAGCCCGAAGAGGCCTTTCCCGCTGCGGAGGCCGATGGACGGGAACTTGGGGTACTTCACGTTGCTGACCATGAGCACGGCCAGCAGCAGCATCAACACTACCAGCCCCTGATGCTGCAGGTCGAGATAGGCGAGTGACGCACGGTACCACTCCGTCTGACTGAACGGGTAGTAGACGGCCAGGATCATGCCCGCCGAGGGCGACGGCAACCCGGTGAACCAGCCCGTCGAAGGCTTGCCGGCCGACAGGACGTTGAACCGCGCCAGGCGGAGCGCCACCGCCGTGACGTAGATGTAGGACAGGATCCAGGCAAAGCGGCCGGCGCTGGCGAAGTCGAGAAAGTAGATGAGCAGCGCCGGCGCGACCCCGAACGAGATGACGTCGACCAGCGAGTCGAGCTCCGCGCCGAACTTGGTGCCGGTGTTCGACAGCCGGGCCACCCGCCCGTCGAGCATGTCCAGGATGCCGGAGAAGACGATGAACCAGCCCGCCCAGCGGAAGTTGCCGTTGAAGGCGGAGACGATCGCCCAGAACCCGAAGAACAGGTTGCCCAGCGTGAACGCGCTCGGCATGATCACGACGACCTGCCGCATCGTGGGCCGCCGGGTGCCGCCACTCCTCCGTGGGATCAGCTCCATTCGGCCACCACCGTAACTCCGACCCGCGTGGTGTCTCCGACGCGCGCGAGCACGCGGGTCTCCAGCGGAAGGAAAAGGTCTACCCGCGATCCGAACCGGATCATACCCAGCCGCTCGCCCTGGTGCACCGTCTTGCCCACGAGGTGATCGGTGACGATCCGCCGGGCGATGAGTCCGGCGATCTGCCGCACCAGCACCTTCCCCTTCGGGGTCGCGAGCCCGATCGATGCCTGCTCGTTCGTCAGGCTGGCCTTTTCGGCGCCCGCGTGGCCGAACGCGCCGGCATGGTAGTGCCGGTAGGCCACCGTGCCGTCGGTCGGATAGCGGTTCACGTGGCAGTCGAACACGTTCATGAAGATCGACACCCGCTGTGTCCGCCCGCCGAAGAAGGCCGGCTCGTCGACCTCGATCACGCTCACCACCTTGCCGTCCGCCGGGGCCACGATCAGCCGCTCGCCTCTGGTCCAGGCCCGTTCCGGGTCGCGAAAGAAGGCGACGACCCACACCGCCAGCAGGGTCCAGAGCACCGTGGCGGCGATCCACCCGGTCCCGCCCGTCCGGACCGCCGCCGCGAGCAGGGCGAGCGCCACCACCCATGCCGCCGCGATGAACTTGCGCCCCTCGGGGGCGGTGCGGATCACCCGGCGTCCTCCAGATCCCGGCCGGTGAGCAGCCGGTAGGCCTCGAGATAGCGCCGGCTCGTCGCGTCCACCACCTCCGCGGGGAGTGGTGGCGGGGGCGCCTCGCCGTTCCACTGGCCCGCCGTCTTGAGTCCGGCGAGGTAGTCGCGCAGCGGCTGCTTGTCGAAGCTGGGCTGGCTCCGCCCCGGCGCGTAGCGGTCGGCCGGCCAGAAACGGGAGCTGTCCGGCGTCAGGACCTCGTCGATCAGCAGCAGCGCGCCGTCGGGCGCCGTGCCGAACTCGAACTTGGTATCGGCGATGATGATCCCGCGCGTCGCGGCATGGTCGCGGCCGGCACGATAGACGGCGAAGCTCGCGTCGCGGAGGCGGAGGGTGAGCTCCCGGCCCATCGCGGCGGCCATCCGGTCGAGGGTGACGTTCTCGTCGTGGCCGCTCTCGGCCTTCGTGGCGGGCGAAAAGAGGGGCGGCTCGAGCCGGTCGCTCTCGCGGAGCCCGGCCGGGAGCCGCTCGCCGGCCAGCGTTCCCTGCTGGCGATACTCCGCCCACGCCGAGCCCGAGAGGTACCCGCGCACCACGCACTCGAACGGGACCGGCGTCGTCCGCCGCACGAGCATCGCCCGCCCGGCGATCTCCGCCGCCCGCCCGGCGAGCGCGGGCACCCGCGCGAGGATCTCGTCGGTCCGGGCGGTCACATAGTGCGACGGGGCGACCGGAGCGAGGTGCTCGAACCAGAAGGCGCTCACCTGCGTCAGGACCGCGCCCTTCCGGGGGATCGGCTCGCGCATGACGATGTCGAACGCGCTCACCCGGTCGCTCGCGACGAGGAGCAGGTGGCCGGCGTCGACCTCGTACACCTCCCGCACCTTGCCGCGGCGGAGCAGCGGCAGCGGGAGCCGGCTCTCGGTCAGCGGCTCGCTGGTGCGGAGCGACGGGCTCATACCCGCACCTCGGCGCCGCCGGTTTCCGCCGCGAGGGGCCGGGCCCGCTCGAGCAGCGGATACAGGTACTCCGACAGGAACTCGCTCACCTGCTGCTCGGCGCGGCCGGTGTAGCCGGCCGGATCGAGCTCCGCCAGCAGCGCCTCGGCGGGCACGTCCCGGAACGCCGGATCGGCGGCGAGGCGATCGAGCAGATCGTTCGGCGCGCCATGGCTCACCGCCTGGGCCACCTGCAGGCTGTGCCGGCGGATGACCTCGTGCAGCGCCTGACGGTCGCCGCCCGCGCCCACGCCCAGCATGAGCCAGCGCTCGGTGGCCATGAACGGCATCTGCTCGGCGACGTGCCGCCGGATGACGTCCTCGCGGACCTCGAGCCCCGCGGCGATGTTGGTCGCCAGCACCAGAATGGCGTCGGCTCCGAGGAACGCCTCGGGCAGCGTGAGCCGCCGGTTGGCGCTGTCGTCGAGCGTGCGCTCGAGCCACTGGCTGGCGGCGGTGTGGGCGCCGTTGGCCTGGAGCGAGATGACGAACCGCGCCAGCCCGGCGATTCGCTCGGACCGCATCGGGTTCCGCTTGTAGGCCATGGCGCTCGACCCGATCTGCTCGGACTCGAACGGCTCGAGCAGCTCGCCCTCGTGCTGCAGCAGCCGGAGGTCGCCCGCCAACTTGGCGGCCGATTGCGCGACGCCGCTCAGCGCGTCGAGCACCATGCTGTCGATCTTCCGCGCGTACGTCTGCCCGGTCACGGCGAACTGCTCGCGGAACCCCAGCTTGGCGGTGACCCGGCGCTCGAGCTCGCGCACCTTGGCGTGGTCGCCGCCGAAGAGCTCGAGGAACGAGGCCTGCGTGCCGGTCGTGCCCTGGCAGCCGCGGAACCGGAGCGTCTCCAGGCGGTGCGCGATCTCCTCGACGTCGAGCGCGAAGTCCTGCATCCAGAGCGTCGCCCGCTTGCCGACGGTGGTGAGCTGGGCCGGCTGGAAGTGCGTGTAGGCGAGGCAGGGGAGGCCGGCCGTTCGCTGAGCGAACCCCGCGAGCGACTGCAGCACCGCCACGACCCGGCCGAGCAGCAGCCGGAGCCCGTCGCGCATGACGATCAGGTCGGCGTTGTCGGTGACGAAGGCGCTGGTGGCGCCGAGGTGGAGGTAGGGTCGTGCGGCCGGCGCCTGGTCGCCGAAGGCGTGGACGTGCGCCATGACGTCGTGCCGGAAGCGCCGCTCGTACTGTTCGCCGCGGCGAGGTCGACGTCGTCCAGGTGGGCGCGCATCTGCGCCAGCGCCTCGTCGGGGATGTCGAGCCCCAGCTCGCGCTCCGCCTCGGCGAGCGCGAGCCAGAGCCGGCGCCAGAGGCCGACGCGATGCGGCTCGCCCCACAGGATCTGCATCGCCGGCGAGGCGTAGCGGGCGCCGAGCGGCGAGCGCCAGCGGTCGTCGGTCATCGGAAGACGAGATCCGTGAAGGTGATCTGCCCCTCCCGCTCCACATACACGCGGATGACCTGGCCCGAGCGGACGTTGAGCAGCTCCTCGACTTGCGCGGCCGTGCGGACCGCGCTGCGGTTGATGCCGACGATGACGTCGCCCTCGCGGAGCCCGGTGGCCCGGCTCACCTGCGAGGAAATCCGGAAGATGAGCGCGCCGCGCTCGCTCCGGATGCTGCGCTCCGCCTGGATCTGCGGCGTCACGTTGATGAGCTGCAGGTCCTGCAGGACGGTGACCTTCTCCGCGGTGACGGTGGGCAGGTCGCCGGTCACGATGCGGCGCCGCACCGTCCCGCCGCCGCTTCGGACGCTCACGTCGACGCCGTCGCCGACGTGCAGATCGAGCTTCACCGCTTCCCAGTCGAGGTAGTTTCGCAGCCGGCGACCATTGGCCTCGACCAGCACGTCGCCCTCGCGGAGGCCGGCGCGGGCCGCGGGTCCCTCGGGCGTCACGGCCGCGACGACCACGCCGCCCTGGCTCTTCCAGTTGCGCATCGCGGCGGCGCCCTCGACGTCGAGTCCCACCCACGCCCGCCGCACCGAGCCGCTCTTGATGATCTCGTCGGCCACCCGGAGCGCCCGCTCGATCGGGATCGCGAACCCGAGCCCGACGGAGCCGCCGCTGTTGCTGAAGATCGAGGAGTTGACGCCGACGACCTCGCCCAGCGCGTTGGTCAGCGGCCCGCCCGAGTTCCCGGGATTGATGGCCGCGTCGGTCTGGATCATGTCGAGGTAGAGACCGGTCTGCTCGCCGGTCGGCAGGATGTTGCGCGAGGTGGCGCTCACGACACCGACGGTCACCGTCGGCTCCGCGTTCCCGAGCAGGTAGGCGTAGGGATTGCCCATCGCGACGACCCATTCACCGATCATGAGATCGGTGCTGTGCCCCGTCACGACGGAGGGGAGACCCTGGCGCTCGACGCGCAGCACGGCGATGTCGGTGAGCGGATCCTCGCCGAGCACCTTCGCCGGCAGGTCGGTGCCGTCCGGCAACGTCACGACCACCTTGGTGGCGTTGGCCACGACGTGCTGGTTGGTGACGATGACGCCGTTCGGGCGGATGACGAACCCGGTGCCGTAGCCCTGCACCACGCGCGCGCCTTCGGGGACGAAGAAGAAGTCCCACGGCGAGCGGGCCGTCGCCTGCCGGGTCGAGGTGACATTGATGGAGACCACCGCGCCGGACGTGCGCTCGACGGCGGCGACGATGGCGGTGCGGCGGGAGGTGAGGGCCTGCGCGTCGGCGGCGCGGGCCGCCGCCACCTGGGCGCCCGCACTCGCGACGGGCATCTCGGCGCCGGCCACCGGCTCGGCGGCTCGGCCCGCGGCGATCGCAGGCGGCCGCGCGTCGCGGCACGCGATCGCGAGCAGCGCGACGACCAGGGTAAGGTCACGCATCGGGGACCGACACTTCGGCGCGGTGCACGGCGGCCTCCGGACGAAGGAAGAGCTCCGCCGGGTAGGACGCCGCGACGAAGTACAGTCCTTCGGGCGGCGCCGGCGGGCTGGTCCGCTGGTTGTCGCCCCGCTCGAGCAGCATCTCGATGTCGCCCAGAGGCCGTCGGCCCAGCCCGACGTCCACCATGGTGCCCACAAGCATGCGCACCATATGGTGCAGAAACCGGTCGGCCTCCACGTGGAAGCTGGCGCCGTGCCCGTCGGGGCGCTCGCACCACTTGGCGACGTCGAGACGGCAGCGGTAGTGCGGCTTGGGCTCGCCCTTGGCCGCAAATGCCTGGAAGTCGTGCTCGCTGTGCAGGAGCGTCGCCGCGGCGCGGAGCGCCGGGAGATCGAGCGGCCGGCCGAGCGCCCACTCAAAGGGACGGCGGAACGGGGAAGCGGCCGCGGCGTCGGTGCCGATGTCGTAGCGGTACCGGCGGGTGGACGCGCTCTTGCGGGCGTGGAAGCCCGGCTGCATCTCCTCGACCCGCGCAACCCAGCAGTCGCGCGGCATCAGGGCGTTCAGGGCCCGGTGCAGGGTAGGCGCGGTCCAGGTGTCGCCCGCGAGGAAGCTCACCCCCAGTCCCAGCGCGTGCACGCCGGCGTCGGTGCGGCCGGCGGCGTGGGCAGGGGCGGGGTGTGCAAAGAGGCGCTCGAGCACACGCTCGAACTCGGCTTGGACGGAGCGGCCGGCGGCTTGGCGCTGCCATCCGACAAACCCGGTCCCGTCGAAGTGCAGCGTGGCGAGGAATGTCCGGCTCATCGGCCCGGAATCTAGCGGGGAGAGACCCCTCGGGCAAGCCGCGCAACTGCTTGTCCCAATTGACAAAAGGTCCCTTTCACGAATACACTTTTCGACGCTCCCCGCGCCATTCCGACGAGGCCCCGACCCCGACCGCCCGTGACTCAGGACGCGCCGCTCCGCCATGCCCTCCAGTTGCTGTCCCAGGGCGCCTCGCTTTCGGGCGAGGCGGCGGCCGCGGCATTCGCCGTGGTGATGCAGGGCCAGGCCACTCCGGTTCAGATGGCCGCGCTGCTCATGGGGCTGCGCGCCAAGGGGGAGACGGCGGACGAGCTCGCCGGGGCCGCGCGCGCGCTGCGAGGGGCGATGGTCCAGGTGGAGTTCGGGGATCCGGACACGCTGGTGGACACCTGCGGCACCGGCGGCGGCAGCGTCGGCACACTCAACATCTCCACGGCCGCAGCCTTCGTCGTGGCGGGCGCCGGGGTGCCGGTGGCCAAGCATGGGAACCGCAGCTACACCTCGCGCTCGGGCTCGGCCGACGTGCTGGAAGCGTTGGGAATCGACATCGGGCTCTTGCCGACAGCCGCGCCGGCAGTCCTCCGCCAGGCGGGGCTCGTCTTCCTGTTCGCGCCGACCTATCACCCCGCCATGCGGCATGCCGGGCCGGTCCGACGAGAGCTTGCCGTGCCGACCATCATGAACCTGCTGGGTCCGCTCGCCAATCCGGCCGGGGTGCGGCGACAGGTCATCGGCGTGTCGAGCGCCGACCGTGCGCCGCTGGTCGCGGAGGCCCTCGTCCAGCTTGGCGCCGTGCATGCACTGGTGTTCCACGCGGCGGTAGGAATGGACGAGGTGAGCCCGTTCGGCGCGACGCACGTGTGGGAGGTGCGCGAGGGGCGCGTGGAGACGTGGGAGGTGTTGCCCGAGTCGCTCGGCCTGGCCTGCGACGACCTGGGCGGGCTGGCTGGCGGTGAGCCGGCGGAGAACGCGGGCCGGTTGGAGCGGCTTCTCTGCGGGGGCGGATCCGCGGTCGAACGCTGTGCCGTGCTGCTCAACGCGACGGCAGCGCTCTATGTGGCAGGGCGCGGGTGGTCGATGGCGGTGGCGGCGGAGCGCGCCAGGCAGGCACTGGAGGACGGTGGCGGGGCAAGGGTGCTGGCGGCACTCCGGCAGGCGGCGCCGACGGCAGGAGCGGGGGACGGCGTGGGCGTCGGCGCGGGCGGCGCAGGCGGCGCGGCTCTGTCTTCCTGAGGGAAGCGAAGGATCGGGTGGGCGGTTACCCGATCCTTCGCTCCGCTCAGGATGACGCGCGACCTCAATACTTCCGGATGACCCCGACGACGACGCCCTGAATCAGGACGTCCCGCTCCTGAAAGCGCATCGGTTGCATGGTGCTGTTGGCCGGCTGCAGCCGGATCCAGCCGCCGGACTCGCGGTAGAACTTCTTGACGGTGGCTTCGCTGCCGTTGACCAGGGCGATGACCATCTCGCCGTTTTCCGCGCTCTGCTTGCCGTGCACCACGACCACGTCGCCGTCCAGAATGTGCTCGTCGATCATGGAAGTGCCCTGCACGCGGAGGGCGTAGTTGGGGCCGCGGCGGGGGAGCATTTGATCCGGCACCGCGATGGTCTCCTGGTGCATGAGCGATTCGATCGGCGTGCCGGCGGCGACTTTGCCGAGCAGTGGGATCTCGCTCGCGGCGGAGGTGCCCCGCGGCGGCAGTACTTCGATCGAGCGGCTCTCGTTGTACGAGCGACGGATGTATCCCTTGCGCTCGAGGTTGGTCAGGTGCTCGTGCACCGTGGCCAGCGACTGGAAGCCGAACCGCTCGGCGATCTCCTCGAAGCTGGGCGCGTAGCCCTGTTCCAGGATGTGGTTCTGCAGGAACGCCAGAATCTCGCTCTGTCGCTTGGTCAGGGGCATGTCATCTCCTCGTCCTGGGTGCGACCGAATAGAGCCCGAACAACTATACCCGAAGACCGGCCGAAGGACAAGATGCCCGTCACCTTGGACGAAATCCTCAGCACGACGCGCGGCCGGCTGCCCGATCTCCGGGCCAGGCGGGCCGCGGTCGAGCGAGCGGCGGCGGACGCACCGCGTCCACCGTCGCTGGCGGCCGCGCTTCGGGGAGAGCGGGTGGCCGTCATCGCGGAGGTCAAGCGGCGCTCGCCGTCTGCCGGCTCCATCCGGGAGGATCTCGACCCCGCCGAGCGTGCGGAGCGCTATGCGCGTCACGGGGCGGCGGCGATCTCGGTCCTGACAGACGGCCCGTTCTTCGGCGGGTCCCTCGACGATCTGCGCGCTGCGGCCGGCCGCACCGGCGCGCCGGTGCTCCGGAAGGATTTCATTCTCGACGAGCTCCAGGTCATCGAGGCGCGCGGGGCGGGCGCGGCCGCCGTGCTGCTCATCGTGCGGGCGCTGAGCCAGGCCCGGCTCGCGGCGCTGCTTTCCTGTGTGGCGGATGCGCGGCTCGAGGCACTGGTGGAGGTCCACACCGAGGTCGAAGTGACCCGGGCGCTCGATGCCGGCGCCGCCGTCCTCGGCGTGAACAGCCGAGATCTCGATACCTTCCGGATCGACACTGCGGCCGCCTGGACCATTCTGCGCTCGGTGCCGGCTCGCTCGGTGGCGGTGGCGGAAAGCGGAATGGCCACCGCGGCCGACGTCGCCGCCGCGGCCACAGCCGGGGCGGATGCGGTCCTGATCGGGACGGCGCTCTCGTCCGCCGCCGATCCGGATGTGCTGCTGGGCCAGCTCGCTGCCGTGCCCCGCCGTGGTCGATAGCAGGATGCCGGTGCGCGCGAAGATCTGCGGCCTCACCCGGGCCGGGGACGCCGCTCTCGCCGTAGCCGCCGGCGCGGACTACCTGGGCGTCGTTTTTGCCGGTGGTCCGAGACTGGTGACCCCGCAGGTGGCGGCGGACATTCGCGCCGCGGCAGACCGAGTGCCGGTCTTCGGTGTCTTCGGCGACCAATCGGTGGACGAGATCCTGCGCATCGCCCGCGCCGCCGGGCTCCAGGGCGCCCAGCTGCACGGTGACTACGGTCGCGCGGACGCGGGGCGGCTGCGCGCGGAGGGCTTGCGTGTCTGGCGCGTCGCCCGGGTGGCGGATACGACGGATCTCGCGCGCCTGCCCGAGATGTCGATGGACGCGGACGCGGTCCTGGTGGAGCCGGGCGTGCCCGGGATGCTTGGCGGCACCGGCATCCGGCTGGCGCTCGGTCTCGCGCAGGGAGCTCGTTCGCGTCTCGCGGGGGCGCCGATGGTTCTCGCCGGCGGGCTCACGCCGGAGTCGGTTCTCGGAGCGATGGCCCTCGTTCGACCGGACGTGGTGGATGTAAGTTCAGGGGTGGAGCGCCTGCCAGGCATCAAGGATCCTGACAAAATCGCGCGTTTTCTGGAGGCGGTCGTTGGCCATAGCGCTATCAGCTGAGCGGGCCGTCGGGGGTCGTTTCGGACCCTATGGTGGTCGCTACGTTCCCGAGACGCTCGTCGCCGCGCTCGACGATCTCACGGCGCTGTACGACAGCGTCCGCGGCGACCGGACCTTCTGGGGCGAGTACGAGGCGCTGCTCGCGGAGTTCGTGGGGCGGCCGTCGCCGCTCACCGAGGCGCCGCGACTCGGGGCCGAGGCGGGCACGACGCTGGTGCTCAAGCGCGAGGACCTCAACCACACGGGCGCCCACAAGATCAACAACACCATCGGGCAGGCGCTGCTCGCGCTCCGCATGGGCAAGCGGCGCATCATCGCCGAGACCGGAGCCGGGCAGCACGGGGTCGCCACCGCCACCGTCTGCGCTCGGTTCGGGCTCGAGTGCGTGGTCTACATGGGCGCCGAGGACGTCGCGCGGCAGCGCCTCAACGTCTATCGGATGCAGTTGCTCGGCGCCACGGTGGTCCCGGTCGAGTCGGGCACCCGGACGCTCAAGGACGCCACCAACGAGGCGCTCCGCGACTGGGTCACCAACGTGCCGACCACCCACTACATCATCGGCTCCGTCGTGGGGCCCGATCCATTCCCGCGGATGGTGCGCGACTTCCAGTCGATCATCGGTCGCGAGGCCCGAGCCCAGATGCTGTCCCGCTACGGCCGGCTGCCGTATGCCGTGGTGGCCTGCGTCGGCGGTGGCTCGAACGCGATGGGAATCTTCGCCGGCTTCATCGACGATCCCGAGGTCCGGCTCGTCGGGGTCGAGGCGGCGGGCGAGGGCATTCCGAGCGGGCACCACAGCGCCACGCTCAGCGCCGGCCGGCCCGGCGTGCTGCACGGCAGCCTCAGCTACCTGCTGCAGGACGCGGATGGCCAGGTCTCGCCCGCCCACTCGGTGTCGGCCGGCCTCGACTACCCGGGCGTGGGGCCGGAGCATAGCTACCTCCGGGATACCGGCCGGGTGACGTACGAGTCGGCCACCGACACGGAGGCGCTCGACGCGTTCCAGGCGGTCTCGAGGCTCGAGGGGATCATCCCCGCGCTCGAGACCGCCCACGCCTTCGCCTACGTACGCCGGATGGCCGGCCGCTGGCCGGCGGGGGCGCTGGTGCTGGTCTGTCTCAGCGGCCGGGGCGACAAGGACGTCGCCCACGTGGCCGCCCTGCTGGGAGCGCCGGTGTGACGAACGGCCCCGTGCCGACCGACATCCTCCCGGCGTCGCAGGTCGCCGAGCTCATCAACAACCTGGTGAAGGCGCTGCGCGCCTATCACATGTACCTGCCGAACAATCCCATCTATCAGCGTGCCAGCGACAACCTCCGGATCGCGTTCCAGCCGATCTGGGCCGTGCTCGACGAGCTGGTCCTGACCGTGGCGGAGACCGACTTCGTCTGGGAGGAGCAGGTCGTCTACCACCAGCTCAACAAGTCGGAGAGCATCGCGTGGGGACTGTTCAAGGACGGCATGCGCTCGCTCACGATCCGCCGCGGCGCCGAAGTGGAGGAGCTGCCGCGCTTCCTGGAGACGATCAATCGCGCGCGGTTCCTGCCCGCCGACGCGGGCGACGACCTGCTCACCCTGCTCTGGGAGCAGGAGTTCGAGTTCATTCAGTACAAGTTCATGGAGTTTTTCGGCGACACCGGCGTGGGTCTGCCCCAGCAGTCCGGCAGCTACCAGTCGAGCGGCCAGGACGCCGAGGCGGCCGCACGAGAGCGGCGGGCTGCGGCCGCCGAGGAAGCGCCGCCGCGGCCGAAGGGCGTCATCGACCTGGAGGAATTCGATTCCACCCTCTACTTCCTGGACGAGCGCGAGATCAACCAGGTCGCCGCCGCGGTCGAGGACGAGTACCGGCGCGACGTCCGCATGGCCGCGCTCAACGTTCTCTTCGACCTCTTCGAGACCCAGGGCGAGGAGGCCATCCGCGGCGAGATTCTCGGCACCCTCGAGTCGCTCTTCCCCAATCTTCTGAACGCGCGCGATTTCCGAACGGCCGCAACCATTCTCCGCGAATGCCGCGTCCTGGGCCAGCGATCGACCGGGCTCACCCCCGCCCACGCCGCGCGGCTCGATGGCTTCGTGGCGAAGCTGAGCGAGCCGGCGATCGTGAGCCAGCTCGTGCAGTCGATCGACGAGGTCCCGGCGCTCGCGGGCGAGGCGACCGTCGCCGAAGTGCTGGGCGAGCTTCGCGCCACCGCCCTCGAGCCGGTGCTCACCTGGATTCCGATCCTGGCATCGCCCGCGCTCACGAAGCTGCTCGAAGGCGTGGCCGACCGGCTCGCGGAGGCGCATCCCCAGGAGGTGCTTCGCATCCTCCGCTCGCCCGAGTCGGAAGCGCTCGCGGCCGTGGTGGCGCTCTGCGGCCGGCTTCAGCTCCACCAGACCGTTCCCGGTCTGGGGGAGACCGTTGCGCACAAGGACGCGCCGGTCCGGTTGGCCTCGGTCCAGGCGCTGGCCCAGCTGGGAACGCCGGCGGCTATGGCGTTCGTCGAGAAGTGCCTGGAGGACCAGGATCGGGCGGTGCGGCTCGCCGCCGTGCGCGTGGTCGGCGGCCGCGGCTACAAGGGCGCGCAGAAGCGGGTCGAGGGCATGGTGCTCGGGAAGGCGGTCCAGGAGATGGACCTCACCGAGAAGATGGCGTTCTTCGAGGCCTACGGGGCGATCGCCGGCGCGTCCGGGCTCAAGCCGATGAGCGCGCTGCTGCTGCCGCGCGGGCTGCTCCGGATGAAGGAGGCCTCGGAGACCCGCGCCTGTGCGGCCATCGCCCTCGGAAAGATCCGTGGTCCGGAGGCGCGCGAGGTGCTCCAGCGGGCCGCGGACGACAAGGACCTCGTGGTGCGGAACGCCGTGAGCCGCGCGCTTCGGGAGCTCGGCGCGTGACCACGCCAAACGAGCAGACCCCGAGCGGCGCCTCGGAGGGGCGGCTGCGCCAGGGCGGGCGGGCGCTGCTTCTGGCGCTCTATACCGCGCTCCGGAGCCTCAAGCTGTACCCGGTCGAGAATGCGACCGTGCAGAAATCCCTCGACGATCTCGATACCGCGGCGCGCGCGCTCGTCGCGCTCGAGGCGGATCTCGAGATCCGCCTGGCCGGCGACTTCATCTTCGTCAACTCGACCCGGCTCCGGCTCGAGCTCGACAACTACGCGTCGTTCTCGCACATCCTGACCATGCTACGGGCCTTCTCCGTCGGCGGCCTGCGCGTGCACGCGTCGGCCGACCGGCGGGAGTGGCAGATCTTCCTGAGCCTGCTGCTGAGCCTGTTCGATCGGGGCGACCCCGAGGGACGGTTCGACGAGCTGTTCGAGCGCCTGGCGTCGGCCGGCGTGCAGGGGCTCGAGGTCGAGCGGGCGGTGGTGCAGGAGCACGATCCCGACGCCGAGCAGGCGAAAGAGCAGGCCAAGCGGATCTACTCCCAGGGCGTGGCGGTCACCAAGGACGTGATCACCGGCGCCCGGCTGGGCCGCGCCACCAGCGTCAAGCGGGTCAAGCGCGCCGTGCAGCTCATCGTCGACCAGGTCCTGAACAACGAGACCTCGCTGGTGGGACTCACGACCATCCGCGACTACGACGAGTACACGTTCACGCACTCGGTCAACGTCTGCATCTTCTCCGTGGCCCTCGGCAAGAAGCTGGGCTTCACCCGGCTGCAGCTGTACGACCTGGGGATGACTGCGCTGCTGCACGACGTCGGCAAGGCGCGGGTGCCGCTGGATATCCTCAACAAGACCACCGGCCTCGACGAGCAGGAATGGCGGATCATGCAGGCGCATCCCTGGCTCGGCGCGCTGACGCTGTTCGGCATGCGCTCGCAGGACGAGCTGCCCTACCGGACGATCCTGGTGGCGCACGAGCACCACATGAAGACCGATCTGACCGGCTATCCCAAGTCGATCCGGGACCGCGCGCTCGGCATCTTCTCGCGGATCGTGTCGGTGGCCGACGGCTTCGATGCCGCCACCACGCGGCGAAGCTACCAGACCGTCCCGATCGAGCCCGACCAGGTGCTGCGGGAGATGTGGGAGAATCCCAAGCGCGGATACGACACCGTGCTGGTGAAGGCGCTCATCAACCTCATCGGCATCTACCCCGTGGGCACCTGCGTCATCCTCGACACCTTCGAGGTCGGGCTGGTGGCGGCGCCCAACCCGGAGGGCCAGCAGCTCAACCGGCCGATGGTGCGGATCGCGGTGGACGCCGACGGCGGCTCGGTCCCGCCGCCGGGCACGCTGGTGAGCCTCACGGAGCAGGACGAGAGCGGTGCCTACCGGCGCTCGATCGTCAAGGTCACCACCCCGGAGCGGTACGGTCTCACGGTCGGCGATTACTTTGTCTGAGTCGCGGCTGGCGCCGGCCTGGGCCGCGCTCGAGGCCCGGGACCGGACTGCGCTGATTCCGTACCTGACCGCCGGCTATCCGTCGGCCGAGACGAGCCTGGCCGCGCTGCGCGCCGCCGATGAGGTGGCGGACATCATCGAGGTCGGCGTCCCGTTCAGCGATCCGCTCGCCGACGGGCCGACCATTCAGCGCTCGACGTTCGACGCGCTCCGGCAGGGCATGACCCTTCGCGGCACGCTGTCGCTGATCGAGCGGGCCGCGCTCACGCGGCCGGTGGTCGTCTTCAGCTATCTCAACCCGATCCTGCGCTATGGCCTCGACCGCTTTCTTCACGATGCAGACGCGCTCGGGGTCGCGGGCGTGCTGCTGACCGACCTGCCGGCGGGCAGCGACCCGGGAGTCGAGTCGGCCATCCAGCAGAGCCCGCTCGACCTCATTCGGCTCATCGCGCCGACCACCCGGCCCGACCGGCTGGCGGCGTCCGTCGCCGGCGCGCAGGGCTTCGTCTATCTCGTCGCGCGCCTCGGCGTGACCGGGGCGACGGCGTCGCTGGCGGAGGGTCTCGCGGACTCGATCGCGCAGGTCCGCCGGGCGACGGCGCTGCCGGTGGCCGTCGGCTTCGGCATCTCGACGCCGGCCCAGGCGCGGACCGTGGCCGGGCAGGCCGACGGCGTCGTGGTGGGTAGCGCGCTGGTCGAGATCCTGGGCACCCGTGGCGTCGGAGCCGCCGCTGATTTTCTCCGCGAGCTGCGCCAGGCCCTCGATACGAGGATGGCGGCCTCATGAAGGATCGCGTGCAGCTCCTGGTCGACCGGTACGCCCAGGCACTGGCGGTGGGCGGCGTGGTTTTCACCGTGGCCGCGCTGGCCCTGGACCGTCGGTGGGTGGGCCAGCCCGTGGCGTGCCTCGTCCTGATCGCGGCGGTGGTGGTCCTGCGTGCCGCGCCGGTCCGCCTGAGCAAGTACTCCTACCTCACCCAGACCGGTGTGGCGGCGCTGGTCGGGGCGGCGAGCGTAGGTCCGGGGCCTGTGGTCCTCGCCCTCTGGACCGGGGTGTTCGCCTCCGACGTGCTCTGGCTCCGGAAGTTCCGCCGGGCCGGGTTCATCAACGCGGGGCGCGAGGTGCTCGGCTTCGCCGTGGCCTATGGCTACTACGGGGCCGTGATGTCCTACGTCGGGCACCCCGAGCTCTCGCTCGACCTCCTGCCGCCGGTGGCGATTCTCGTCAGCATGTACTTCTTCGCCACCCGGGCGCTGTTCTACTTCACCCTGCTGCTGCGCGACAAGCTCGAGCACGCCGAAAAGATCCTCATCCTGCGATGGGAGATCATCTCGTACCTGCTGACGCTGATCGCGGCGGTGGTCGCGGTCGCCACGCTGCGCGTGATCTCGCCCGTGGGCTGGCTGGCCGTGGCGCTCGCCATGGGCGTGCTCGGCGTGCTCACGCGGCGCATTCTCGAGGAGGCGATCGGCGCCGAAGACCTGAACAAGGTCCACCTGATGGAGGTGGCGATCGCCAGCAACCGCACGCTCCAGGGCTCCTTCGACCAGATCGAGCGGCTGGCCTACCGGCTGCTCGACTGGGGGGATTTCCGGATCTACCGCGTCACGGACGGCGTCGCGACCATCGCCTATCGAGGCGCGCTCGGGCGGCCCGGCCGGGGTGAGCCGCCCGAGGGCGCGGCCCCGTTCCGGGCCGAGGCCATCGCCTTGAATAAGGCTGTCGTCGTCAAGGATGCGCGGTCCGATCCCCGGGTGCTGTCGCCGATGGAGGGCGTCGGCAGCCTCGTGGTCCATCCGATCCGCTTCGGGGGCGATCTGCTCGGCACGGTCGAGGTGGACCACCCCAAGCGCCACGCGTACGGGCCCAAGGATCTCACCGCCCTCAACACCCTCGGCAACCAGATCGCCACCGCGATCCACATCGCCGAGCTCCGGCGGCCGCTGCTCGGCACGGTCGAGCAGATCGGCCAGCAGGTCACCGCGCTCGCGCGCGTCACCGACTCGCTCCGCGCGTCGGCGCTGGCCATGGCCGACGCGTCGCAGGGCATGCGGCAGGGGGCGGCCGAGCTGGAGACCTTCGTGGCGGGCGGTCTCGAGGCCACCGATTCGCTCGGCACGGCCACCCGGGCCATGGCGGACCAGGGCGCCCAGGCCGCCGACGCGAGCGGCACCGCGGCCGAGGTCGCGGCGCAGAACCGCGCGGTCATCGGCGAGGCGATCGACCGGCTCGTCGGCCTCAACGGCTTCGTGTCCGCCAGCGCCGATCAGGTCGCCGGCCTCGGCGCCATGACGACCCGGATCAAGGGCTTCATCGGGACCATCCGCGAGATCGCCGACCTGACGAACCTCATCGCGCTCAACGCGGCCATCGAGGCCGCGCGCGCCGGCGCCGAGGGACGCGGGTTCGCCGTCGTCGCCGACGAGGTGCGCGATCTCGCCGCGCAGAGTCTCCATGCGGCCGGCGAAGTGCGCCATCTGCTCGAGGAGATCGCCGACCAGGTCTCGGCCGTGAGCGGGCAGATGGAGCGGGGGCGGGAAGCGGTGGTCGGGGTGGAGGAACTGAGCGCCGATGCCGCCCGCGCGCTCGACGCGATCGTCGACACCACCGGCGAGGCCGGGCGCCACGCCCGCGCCATCGCCGTGACCGCCGCCGACCAGCTGCGGGCCGTCGATGGGCTCACCGGCCAGATCCGTCGCGTCGCCGCCAGCTCCGCGCGCACGTTGACCGAGACCGAGGCGCTCGCTCGCCGCGCCG
Organism: uncultured Gemmatimonadales bacterium; assembly: GCA_963840215.1. Lineage (GTDB taxonomy): Bacteria > Gemmatimonadota > Gemmatimonadetes > Gemmatimonadales > GWC2-71-9 > CAVVWJ01. Next base: position 217,659 of record CAWIYG010000005.1, read on the forward strand.
CCGAAGCGGCCACGGGCCAGGCCGATCTCGAGCGGGCGATCCGCGAGCTGGGCGACGTGGCCGCCGACCTCCAGCGCATCGCGCGGCACTTCGTGGTGGAGACCTGACGATGGTCGCCGCCGCCGAGCACGCGTACGTGGCGCTCGGCAGCAACCTCGGCGACCGGGCGGGCCACCTGGCGGCGGCCCGGGCGGCGCTGGCCGGCCTCCCCGGGACTGCCGTCGTGGCCGTCTCAGCCGTGGAAGAGACGGCCCCGCTCGCGGGCATGGCCCAGCCTCCGTACCTCAACCAGATGGTCCTGCTCGAGACCCGGCTGAGTCCCCGCGAGCTGCTCGAGGCCGGCCAGGCGATCGAGCGCGCGCAGGGCCGCGTTCGGGGCGAGCGGTGGGGTGCCCGGACGCTGGACGTGGACATCGTCCGGTTCGGGCGGCGGCGCGTGGCGGAGCCCGACCTTATCATTCCCCATCCCGAGCTGCCCAACCGCGACTTCTGGCTGCGAGAGCTGGCGGAGCTGCGAGCCCATGAACGCTGACGCCCGACCGATGACGGTGCCCGACCTGCTGACGCTGAAGGCGGCGGGGCGCCGGATCGTGATGCTCACCTGCTACGACGCCGCGTTCGCGCGGCTGCTGGAGCAGGCGGAGGTCGACGTGCTGCTGGTCGGCGACTCGGTCAACCAGGTGCTCGCGGGCCAGGAGACGACGCTGAGCGCGACGCTCGAGCAGATGATCTACCACGCGGCTTCGGTCCGCCGGGGCGCGCGCCGCGCGCTGGTGTTCGTGGACCTGCCGTTTCTCACCTACCAGGTGTCGCCGACCGAGGCGATCCGGAACGCCGGCCGCGTGCTGCAGGAGAGCGGCGCGCACGGGGTGAAGCTCGAGGGCGGCCGGCCCATGGCAGAGACCGTGCGCGCGCTGGTGGACCGCGGGATCCCCGTGATCGGGCACCTCGGGCTTACCCCGCAGTCGGTCCACGCGCTGGGCGGGTATCGGGTACAGGGGCGGGAGGCCGCCGCGGCCGACCGGCTCCTGGAGGATGCGCGGGCGCTCGAGGAGGCCGGCGCCTGCGCCATCGTGCTCGAGCTGCTGCCGTCGGCGCTCGCCACCCGCATCTCCGCCGCCCTCACGATTCCCACGATCGGCATCGGCGCCGGCGCCGGTTGCAACGGGCAGGTGCTGGTGCTCCACGACATGCTGGGCCTCAACGAGATGTTCAATCCCAAGTTCCTCAAGCGCTACGCCGAGCTGGGCGAGGCGGTGCGCGCCGCCGTCCGGTCGTACGCCGCCGAGGTCCGCGACGGGACCTACCCCGGTCCGCAGCACAGCTTCGACTGATTCGCCTTCTCCCCGTCCATGATCGAGCTCAGCTCCATTCCCGACCTGCGCCGCTGGGTGGGTGATGAGCGCGCGGCCGGCCACCGCATCGCGCTCGTGCCCACGATGGGCTTCCTGCACGAGGGCCATCTCCGGCTCGTCGACGAAGGCCGCCGGCGGGCCGACCGCGTCATCATGAGCATCTTCGTGAACCCGCTCCAGTTCGGACCGACCGAGGATCTCGACCGGTACCCGCGCGACCTCCCGCGGGACCGCGCGCTGGCCAAGGGGCGCGGGACCGATGCGCTGTTCGTGCCGACCGAGGCGGTGATGTATCCACCCGGGTCGGAGATCCGCGTGGTTCCCGGCCCGACCGCCCAGCGGTGGGAGGGCGCGGCCCGTCCCGGCCACTTCGAGGGCGTGCTCACCGTGGTCGCGAAACTGTTCCATCTGGTCGAACCGGACGTGGCATGCTTCGGGCGGAAGGACATCCAGCAGGCGACGCTGGTGCGTCAGATGGTCCGCGACCTCGATTGGCGGCTCGAGGTCATCGTGGTGCCCACGGTGCGCGAGCCGGATGGGCTGGCGCTCAGCAGCCGGAACGCCTACCTCGATGGCGACCATCGGCCCCGCGCGGTCGCATTGAGCGCCGCGCTTCGGGCAGCCCACGAGGCGTTTCGCGCCGGCGAGCGGAGTGCGGCGGTGCTGCTCGCGGCCGTCCGCCGGGTGCTGGCCACTGAGCCGACGGTGAAGGTGGAGTACGTCGCCCTGGTGGAGCCCGCCACCCTGGCGCCGGTGGAGGTCGCGGACGCCGACACGGTCGTCGCGCTCGCCGCCCGGCTCGGCCGGACCCGCCTGATCGACAACATCATCCTGGGGCAGGGCCTGGACCGATGACTTCGGCGATCGCGCTGCCGCCCTGGGCGGAGGTGGGTCCGGCGCGGCTGGCGCACGTGGAGCGCGTGGCGGCGCTCGCCGGGCGCTGGGCGGATCGGATGCGCGTCTCGCCCGCCGAGCGCGATCGCTGGCTTCGCGCGGCGTGGCTGCACGACGCGCTTCGCGACGCCGGGCCTGAGACGCTCGATCGCTGGGCGGCGGAGGCGGACGGTCCCGGGTCGCTCCGGCACGGGCCAGCGAGCGCGGCGCGGGCGGCCGCCGACGGCGAGACCGATCGGGGAATCCTGGACGCCGTGCGGTATCATTCGGTCGGCTGGGCGGACTGGGACATGGTCGGCCGGGTGCTGTACTGTGCGGACTACCTCGAGCCAGGCCGCGTCTTCGGACGCGAGCGCCGGGCCGAGCTCGCCGAGCGCTTCCCCGACGATCCCGCCGGCGTGCTGTCCGCGGTCGCCGGCGAGCGGCTGGCCCACATCATCCGCTCCGGGTGGCCCCTCATCCATCCCACGGTGCGCTTCTGGAACAGCCTGGTCGCACCCTCCGGCTCGCGCTGATCGCCGCGCTGGCCGTGGCGATCGCCGGAGCGGTGGCGCTGATGCTCCCGCCCAAGCGCGAGCACGTGGCCGGGCATGCCTACGCGATTCCCTCGCCCGGTCGTCGCATCCGGGTCGAGGTGCTGAACGGGACCCGGCGACCCGGCTATGCCCGGCTCGCGACGCGGGCACTCCGGCAGCAGGGCCTCGACGTGGTGTTCTTCGGGACCGGGCCGGCCGCGGACAGCACGCGGATCTATGTGCGGCGGGGCGATCCGGGGCAGGGACGGGACGTGGCCGAGGTGCTCGGCGCCGGGCGGGTGGTGGTGGAGCCCGACACGCTCCGCCGAGTGGACGTGAGCGTCCTGATCGGGAGCGACTGGCGGCCGCGGCTGCCATTGCGGCCGTAGAGGCTGCCGGCGCTACGCGATTCCGATCACCACATCCATCACGTTCGTTCCCGTGAGCCCCACCTTGAGCAGCGCGCCCACGGCGTCGAGCGCACGGTAGGCATCGTGCGCGGCCAGGTCGCGCGCGGGGTCGCGGCCCGCCTCGACGACCGCCCGCCATGTCGTGCCGTCGACGATCGCGCCGGCGGCGTCGGTCGGGCCGTCGCGGCCGTCCGTGCCCGCCGCGAGCAACGCCACGACCGGCGGCGCGCCCGCGAGCCCCCGCGCCGCCGCGAGCGCCAACTCCTGGCAGCGGCCCCCGAGGCCGGGCGCCGCGTCGCCGAGGGTGACCGTCGTCTCGCCTCCCCAGATGAAGCAGCGGGTCGGCGCCGCTGGTTGCGGGATCTCCGGCGGACCGCAATTTTGAAGAAGAGTAGCGGCTACACTCGCCCCGGTCGCCGACGCCTCCCCGGCGAGCGGCGTCTCCGCCACGATGGGAGCGAGGCCCAACTCTGCCGCGCGCTTGGCCGCAGCTTCGAGGGCCAACCGGTTACTGGCGATCAGCTCGATGGCCACCTGCGCGAAGGCCGGATCCCCCGGCTTTGGCGTTTCGGCCGTTGCTCCCGACTCCGACGATGCGACTACGCGCCGCGCCGCGGCGGGAATGCGATCCCAGAGCCCCGCGCGCTCCAGCAGGCGTCGCACCTCGGCGGCGGTCGCGACGTCGGGGACGCAGGGGCCGGAGCCGATCGACGCCAGGTCGTCGCCGATGACGTCCGACACGACGAAGACCTGGACGCGGGCCGGTGCCAGGGCCCGGGCGAGCCGGCCGGCACCCCAGCGGGAGAATCGCTTGCGGATCCGGTTCATGGCGGTGATGTCCAGGCCGGAGCCGAGCAGCAGCGCGTAGAGCGCGGTGAGGTCTTGCGGCGTGAGCCCGTCCACCGGCGCGGCGAGGAGACTGCTGGCGCCGCCCGAGAGCAGGACCCAGGCTTCGTCGTCCGGGCCCACGGCGGCGGCGGCCAGCCCCAGGGCCTCGGCGGCGGCCAGCGAGCCGGGTCCGGGCTCGGGATGGTCGCCAGCAACGACCGCCAGGTTGGGATGGAGCGGGGTGTGAGCTTGTGGCGCCACGACGAGTCCCCCCGCGGGTGACTCATCCCAGCCCGCCAGGGTCTCGACCGCGGCCCGGGCCATCGGGATCGCCGCCTTGCCCAGGGCCAGCACCCAACGCCGCCGGCCGCCTGCCCGGTTCAGGCGCCTGAGCCGGCTCGCCAGTGCCGGCGCCGGATCAACCGCTGCTGTGGCAATGGCATACAGTTCAGCGAGGAGCTCGCGGGACCGGGAATTCGAGCGGGAATGGGCGGGCGAGAGGGGCAAAGTCTCAGCCTTGTGAAAAAAAGCACAAAGTGCTATACATGGGCTGACGCATAAAAATACAGCGGGCGGCGAGCCTGCTAATGTAGTCAGATCCGGCGGAGGCGTCGCGCCTCGGCCCAGTCCTCTTCATTCAGCCGCGAGGGTCCGCGCATGGCCGGCCGCAACTTCCTCTTCGTCCCGGGTCCCACGAATACGCCGGACCGCATCCTCCGCGCCATGCACATCGCGATGGAGGATCACCGCTCGTCCGATTTCCCGGCGCTCGCGATGCCGGTGCTGCAGGACCTGAAGAAGATCTTCAAGACCACGACGGGTCAGACGTACATCTTCCCGGCCAGCGGCACGGGCGCGTGGGAGGCGTCGCTCTCCAACACGCTAGTCCCGGCGACCGCGTCCTCGCGGCGCGCTTCGGCATGTTCAGCCATCTCTGGATCGACATGGCCCAGCGGCTGGGCCTCCGGGTCGACGTGCTCGACGCCGAGTGGGGCGAGGGGGCGCCGATCGAGCGGTATCAGGAGGCGCTCGCCGCCGACAAGGCGCACGAGATCAAGGCCGTGCTCTTCACGCACAACGAGACCGCCACCGGCGTCACCAGCGACGTCGGCCGCCATCCGGAAAGCGCTGAACGACACCAGGCATCCGGCCCTGCTCATGGTGGACGGCGTGAGCTCGATCGGCAGCATCGATTTCCGGATGGACGAGTGGGGCGTCGACTGCGCCGTGACCGGCTCACAGAAAGGGCTCATGCTGCCCGCCGGCCTCGGCATCGTGTGCCGTGAGCCCGAAGGCCGCTGCCGCTCTACGACTCCGCGAAGCTGCCGCGCGTGTTCTTCGACTTCGGCGACATGAAGAAGGCGAACGCCACGGGCTACTTCCCCTACACGCCGTCGCTGCCGCTGCTGTACGGGCTGCGCGAGTCGCTCGCCGATGCTGTTCGAGGAGGGCTGGAGAACGTGCTTCGCCCGGCATCATCGCCTGGCCGAGGGCACGCGGGCGGCGGTGAAGGCGTGGGGGCTGGAGCTCTGCGCCCGGGCAGCCGAAATGGCACTCCGACACCGTGAGCGCCATCATGGTCCCGCCGGGCATCAACGCGCGCCGAGGTGATCGACATCGCCTACCGGCGCTACAACCTCGCGCTCGGCGCCGGCCTCGCCCGGATGGCGGGACGGCTCTTCCGCATCGGCCACCTGGGCGACCTGAACGAGCTGATGCTGCTCGGCGGCATCGCGGGAGCCGAGATGGCGATGCGGGACGCGGGCATGAAGATCACGCCGGGCAGCGGCGTCGGCGCGGCCGAGGAGTACTGGCGCAGCACGGCGAAGCCGCTCGAGAAGCGCGAGCTGCCGCCCCGCGCGCCGGACGCGCAGCCGGCGGCGGCCGCCAAGGAAAAGGCCACGGCCGGCGCGAGCGCGATGAGCCATACGCGCTACGAGCCGGCCCGCGCGCGGCTGCAGCGCAGCGAGCTGGCGGTGCCGGGCTCGCAGCCGGCGATGTTCCCGAAGGCGCTCGACAGCGAGGCGGACTACGTCTTCCTCGATCTGGAGGACGCGGTCGCCCCGGGCGACAAGGAGCAGGCCCGGAACAACGTGATCGCGGCGCTGCTCGAGCTCGACTGGCGCGGGCGCGGCAAGACGATCTCGGTGCGGATCAACGGCATCGACACCCACTACATGTACCGGGACGTCGTCGACGTGGTGGAGCAGGCCGGCCACCGGCTGGATACCATGCTGATTCCCAAGGTCGGCGTGCCGGCCGACGTCTACATGGTGGACGCGCATGCTCACCCAGATCGAGGAGGCCAAGGGGATCCCGCACCGGCATCGGGATCGACGTCGCTGATCGAGACCGCGCTGGGCATGGCCAACGTCGAGGCGATCGCCCAGTCGAGCCGCCGGCTCGAGGCCATGCACTTCGGCGTCGCCGACTACGCGGCGAGCTGCCGTGCCCGCACCGTCAACATCGGCGGCCTCAATCCGGACTACCCGGGCGACCAGTGGCACGCGGCGCTCTCGCGCATGATCGTGGCGTGCCGGGCCTACGGGCTCCGGCCGATCGACGGCCCGTTCGGCGACTTCAAGGATCCGGACGGCTACCGGCTCGCGGCGCGCCGCGGCGCGGCGCTCGGCATCGAGGGCAAGTGGGCGATCCATCCATCGCAGATCGCGCTGGCCAACGAGGTCTTCTCGCCGCCGCCGGCGGAAGTGGACCGGGCGCAAGCGGATCCTGGCGGCGCTGGACGAGGCGGCCCGCGAGGGCAAGGGGGCGGCGCAGCTCGACGGCCGCATGATCGACGCCGCCTCGGCGCGCATGGCGCAGAACGTAGTGAACACGGCGGCGGCGATCGAGGAGCAGGGCGGCGCGCTGTCGTCATCCGGGTGTAGCGAGCTTCGTCCCGCCAGGTCGAGCTCGGCCGGGCGAGAATCTTTCGCCGCGCTGAGGTCACATTGAGTTACGGAGGACAGCGTGGACATCCACGAATACCAGGCCAAGGAGCTGCTCGCCGGGTTCGGCGTCGCGATTCCGCGGGGCGGGGTGGCGTACAGCCCGGAGCAGGCGGTCTACCGCGCCTCCGAGATCGGCGGCGCGCGCTGGGTGGTGAAGGCGCAGATCCACTCCGGCGCGCGCGGCAAGGCGGGCGGCATCAAACTTTGCTCCAACGAGGATGAGGTGCGCACGGCCTCGAAGGCGCTGCTCGGCAAGCGGCTGGTCACCCATCAGACCGGCCCCGAGGGCCGCACCGTCCACCGGCTGTACGTCGAGGCGGCGGTCCCGATCGAGCGCGAGATCTATCTCGGCTTCGTGCTCGACCGGAAGAGCGAGCGCGTCATGATCGTGGCCTCGGCGCAGGGCGGCATGGAGATCGAGGAGATCTCCGAGCGGTCGCCCGAGGCGATCATCCGCTCCGTGGTCGAGCCGGCGGTCGGGCATGACGGCGTTCCAGGCGCGCGAGATCGCGTTTGCCCTCGGGCTCGACTCGGCGCAGGTGACCCGCGCCGTGACCACGCTGCTCGGCTGCTACCGCGCCTTTCGCGACCTCGACGCCACGATGGTGGAGATCAATCCGCTCGTCGCCACCACCGACGGCCAGTTGCTCGCGCTCGACTGCAAGATGACCTTCGACGACAACGCCCTCTTCCGCCGGCCGAACGTGAGCGAGCTGCGGGACTACGCCGAGGAGGACCCGCGCGAGTCGCAGGCCGCGGAGTACGGCATCAACTACGTCGCCCTCGACGGCGAGATCGGCTGCATCGTGAACGGCGCCGGGCTCGCCATGGGCACCATGGACCTGATCAAGCACGCCGGCAGCTCGCCGGCGAACTTCCTCGACGTGGGCGGCGGCGCGTCGCCCGAGAAGGTCTGCAACGCCTTCCGGCTGGTCCTCGCCGACCCCAAGGTCCGAGGCGATCCTGGTCAACATCTTCGCCGGCATCAACCGATGCGACTGGGTAGCGCAAGGCGTGGTAAACGCGGTCAAGGAGCTCAAGCCGACGGTGCCGCTGGTGGTGCGGCTGGCGGGGACCAACGTGGAGGAAGGCCGGAAGATCCTGAAGGAGAGCGGGCTCGATCTCGTCACCGCCGATACCCTCACCGAGGCGGCCGAGAAGGTCGTCGCCGTCCTCAAGGCCTCGGGCAGCACGGCCGGGAATGGAAAGCCATGAGCATCCTGATCGACGCACGGACGCGCGTGATCATCCAGGGCTTCACCGGGGACAAGGGCACGTTCCACGGGAAGGAGATGATCGCCTACGGGACCAAGCTGGTGGGCGGCGTGACCCCCGGGAAGGGCGGCAGGCGGCACCTGGATCTTCCGGTCTTCAACACGGTCAAGGAAGCGGTCAAGGAAGCCGGCGCCGAGGCCACCATCATTTTCGTCCCCGCCGCGTTCTGCGCGGACTCCATCATGGAGGCGGCCGACGCCGGCATCCGGCTGATCTGCGCCATCACCGACGGCATTCCCGCGCAGGACATGATGATGGTGAAGCGCTACCTCCGCCGGTATCCCAAGGAGAAGCGCTCCACGGTGATCGGACCCAACTGCGCCGGCATCATCAGCCCGGGGAAGGCGATGCTCGGCATCATGCCGGGGCACATCTACAATCAGGGCACGGTGGGCCTGGTGACCCGGTCGGGCACGCTCGGCTACGAGGCGGCCGCGCAGATGAAGCCGCTCGGCATCGGCATCACCACCAGCGTCGGCATCGGCGGCGATCCGATCAACGGCAGCTCGTTCGTGGACATCCTCCAGCGCTTCGAGGAGGATCCCGAGACCGAGGCGGTGATGATGATCGGCGAGATCGGCGGACCCCAGGAGGCCGAGGCGGCGCTGCACGCCAAGGAACACATGAAGAAGCCGGTGGTCGGCTACGTGGCGGGCCTCACGGCGCCGAAGGGCCGTCGGATGGGTCACGCGGGCGCGATCATCCGCGCCTTCGGCGAGAGCGCCGCCGAGAAGGTCGAGATCATGCGCGAGGCGGGGCTCACGGTCGTCGCCAGTCCGGCCGACCTCGGGAGCACGATCGCACGGGTCCTCGGCGGGATGTCGAAGCGCGTGGCGGTCGCCACGTGAGCGCTCGGCCGGTGGTGGTGGTGACGCGACGCCTGCCCGACCCGGTGCACGAAGCGCTCGCCGGAGCCTTCGACGCGCGCCTCAATCCGGAGGACCGTCCGCTCACGGCCGACGGGCTGAAATCGGCGCTCCGCGAGGCGGACGCGCTGCTCACGACCGTGACCGACAAAGTCACCGCCGAGGTCCTCGCCGCCGAGCCGCGTCGCGCCAAGCTGGTCGCCAACTTCGGCGTCGGGTTCAACAACATCGACATCGAGGCCGCCAAGGCGCGCGGCCTGTCCGTGTCCAACACCCCCGACGTCCTGACGGACGCGACGGCCGATCTCGCCGTCACGCTGCTGCTGATGACCGCGCGGCGGACCGGCGAGGGCGAGCGGCATCTCCGAGGCGGGCAGTGGACCGGCTGGCGGCCCACCCACATGCTGGGCACTCACGTCACGGGCAAGACCCTCGGGCTCATCGGCATGGGACGGATCGCCCGGGCGGTGGCGCAGCGCGCGCATCACGGCTTCGGGATGAAGGTCATCTTCCACGACCCGTACCCCCCGTCGCCCGAGATCGCGAAATCGCTCGGCGCCGAGCCGCGCAGCAGCCTCGAGGAGGTGCTGCGGGAAGCGGATTTCGTCTCGCTGCACTGTCCCGCCACGCCCGAGACCCGGCACCTCATGAACCGCGAGCGTCTGGCCCTCATGCGGCCCGACGCCATTCTCGTGAACACCGCCCGCGGCGACGTGGTGGACGAGGCTGCCCTGGTCGAGGCGCTCGAAGCCCGGAGCATCGCCGGCGCCGGCCTCGACGTGTTCGAGAAGGAGCCGCAGGTGACCCAGGCGCTGGTGGCGATGGACAACGTCGTCCTGCTCCCGCATCTGGGCAGCGCCACCCGGGAGACGCGCGTCGCGATGGGGATGCGGGCGTTCGAGAATCTCCAGCTGTTCTTCAGCGGAAAGCCGCTCCGGGACCGCGTCGTGTGAGCCACGTGGTGCTGGAGCCGTTCGCCGCCACCGAGCTGCCTGAGTCGCCGGACCCGGTGGCCGCCAGCGCGGCGCACTACGCCAACGAGGTAGTCGAGCTCCTGAGCGAGCTCATGCTCACGCTGGTGCGCCAGCGGGCGCCCGACGTGGAGCCCGTGCTGCGCGGCGAGCGCGCCCCCCACGAGTTGAGCGCCGAGCTGCTGGCGCGGACGCTCCAGATCCAGGGGATCTGGTTCCAGCTCGTAAGCATCGCCGAGCAGAACGCGGCCATGCGCCGCCGCCGCCAGATCGAGGCCGAGCGCGGCTACGAGCTGGTCCGCGGCACCTTCGCCCAGGTGCTCTCCGACGCGGCGGCCGCCAAGGTGCCGGCCGCCGAGATCCGCGCGCTGCTCGAGCGGCTCCGCGTCCGGCCCGTCATCACCGCTCATCCCACCGAAGCCAAGCGCGTCACGGTGCTCGAGAAGCACCGGCGCATCTACCGCCGGCTGGTCGATCTCGAGTCGCCCCGCTGGACGCCGCGCGAGCGGCAGGGACTGATCGACGGACTCCGGAACGAGATCGAGCTCCTGTGGCTCACCGGCGAGCTCCGCCTGCAGAAGCCGACCGTGCCCCAGGAGGTCTTCTGGGGCCTCCACTTCTTCAATGAGACCCTGTTCGAGGCGGTCCCCGACCTGCTCGAGAAGCTCGAGCGCGTCCTGGCCCAGTTCTATCCCGGCGAGCAGTGGGTCGTGCCGCCGTTCTTCCAGTTCGGCTCCTGGATCGGCGGCGACCGCGACGGCAATCCGTTCGTCACCAACGACGTGACCCAGAGCACGCTGCTCGAGAACCGGCTGACCGGGCTGCGCCGCTACCGGCGGCGGATCGACGAGCTGGTGCGCGCGCTGAGCATCACCGAGAAGGCCGTGCCGATCTCGGATCGCTTCCGTACGGCACTCGAGCGCGAGCTCGCCGCCACGGGGCAGGCCGAGGAGCTTGCCACCCGCAATCCGGGCGAGGTGTTCCGCCAGTTTCTGGGCTGCATGCTTCGCCGTATCGAGGTCATGATCGAGCGGACCGAGCAGGGAGAGACCCGGCCCGATCCCGACGGCTACGCCTCGGCGGACGCCCTGCTCGCCGACCTGAAGCTGATCGAGGACGAGCTGGCGCAGGACGGCCGACGCGAGCTCGCGGCGGCGTTCGTGCGGCCGGTCCGGCGCGAGGTCGAATCGTTCCGGTTCAGCACCGTCCGGCTCGACGTGCGCGAGAACACCACCAAGCTCAACGCCGCGCTCGCCGACCTGTGGCGCCTGGGCGGGGGGACGGGGGCGGTTCCGGAGGCGGGCTCGGAGGCGTGGCGCGGCTGGGTGGCGGCGGAGCTGGCGCGTCCGCTGGCCCCGGACGCGGCCCCGCCTGCGCCGGCGGAGGAGTTCGCCGAAACCTTCGGCATGTTCCGACTTGTGCGCCGCCTCAGGGCGGAGATCGACCGGGAGGCCTTCGGTGCCTTCGTGCTCAGCATGACCCAGAGCGTGAGCGACGTCCTCGGCGCCTACCTGCTGGCCAAGATGGGCGGGCTGTTCGCCGACAGCGCGGGCGTCGAGAGCTGCACCCTGCCGATCGTGCCGCTGTTCGAGACCATCGACGACCTTCAGCGTGCGCCGGTCATCATGCGCGAGCTGCTCAGCGTCCCGCTCGTCAAGCGCAGCGTTCGGGCGCAGGGCGGGGTGCAGGAGGTCATGATCGGCTACTCGGACTCGAACAAGGACGGCGGCTTCCTGACCTCGAACTGGGAGCTCTACAAGGCCCAGATCAAGCTCACGCGAGTGGGGAAGGAAGTGGGCGTGCCCATCGCCTTCTTCCACGGCCGGGGCGGGTCGGTGAGCCGGGGTGGGGCGCCGACCGGGCGGGCCATCGCGGCCCAGCCGGCCGGCTCGATCCAGGGCCGGATGCGGATCACCGAGCAGGGCGAGGTGGTCTCGTTCAAGTATGCCAACCGCGGCACCGCGCAATACCAGATCGAGCTGCTCGCGGCGAGCGTGGTCGAGCACACCGTCAAATCGGAACGCGAGGAAGCGCTGGCGCCGACGGCCGAGTTCGACGAGGCCATGGAGGCGCTGTCGGGGGCGGCCCAGGCCCACTACCGGAAGCTGGTGGACCATCCGGATCTGCTGCCCTACTACCAGGCGGCGAGTCCGCTGGAGGAGATCTCGCTCCTCAATCTCGGGTCCCGGCCGGCGCGGCGGTTCGGCGCGCGCTCCCTCAGCGACTTGCGCGCGATCCCGTGGGTGTTCGCGTGGTCGCAGAACCGGCACTTCGTGCCCGGCTGGTTCGGGGTGGGCAGCGGGATCCTGACCTTCCTCCAGGTGCGCGGCCCGCGGGGCGAGGCACTGATTCAGCGGATGTTCAGCGATTCGCGGCTGTTCCGGCTGATCGTCGACGAGGTCGAGAAGACGCTGTCCTACGTGGACCTGGAGATGGCGCGGGAGTACGCCGAGCTAGTGCCGGACGGGCGCGTGCGCGCGGCCGTCTTTCCGCTGATCGAGGCGGAGTACCATCGGACGGTCGAGGCGGTGCTGCGGATCAGCGGCGGGACCGACCTGGCCGAACGCTTCCCGCGATTCCGGCGCAAGCTGGCGCGCCGGCTGCCGATCCTGAACCAGATCTCGCGACAGCAGATCGAGCTGCTGCGCCGGTTCCGGGAGAGCGGGAGCGACAAGTCGCAGGAGGAGCTGCTCTCGGCGCTGCTGCTCTCGATCAACTGCATCTCGACGGGGTTCGGGGCGACGGGGTAGGGAGCCGCCCCTCCGCTCAGGCCGACTCCGTTCCCGCGGCGAAGGCCGCGTCGGAGGCCCTGCCGTCGGCCTTCCGCTTTCGCTCCGTGCTCACCCGGAGCTGTCCGCAGGCCGCGTCGATGTCGAGTCCGCGGCTCCGCCGCACCGTCGCCTCGATCCCCTGGTTCCTGAGTCGCGCCGCGAATGCCCGGATCCGCTCACCCGTCGTGGGCGTGAGGTCCGGCGCGCCACCGGGGTGGAGCGGCAGAATGTTGACCAGGGCGCCCAGGCGGCGGGCCAGCTTGGCCAGCCGGTCGGCATCGGTGTCGCGGTCGTTCACACCGCCGATCATGACGTACTCGAAGGTGACCCGTTTCCGGAACGCCGCGGCGGCCGCCAGCACGGCCTCGAGGTCGTACTTCTTTTCGATGGGCATGATGCCCAGCCGCTGCGCGGAGGTCGGAGCATGGAGCGAAATGGCGAGCCGGAACTGCTCCGGCCGGCGCGCGAACGCCTCCATGCCCGGCAGGACGCCCACCGTCGAGACGGTGATGTGCCGTGCGCCGATCCCGAACCCGTCGGGCGCATTGAGGACGGTGAGCGAGGTGTCGACTGCCGGCCAGTTGAGCATGGGCTCGCCCATGCCCATGAACACGACGTTGGTGGGGATGTTCGCCGGATCTCGGAGGACGATCTCCCGCACCTGCCCGGCGATCTCGAACGCGGACAGGTTGCGCCGGTAACCCATCCGGCCGGTGGCGCAGAAGGCGCACTTGAGGGCACAGCCTGCCTGGGAGCTGATGCAGAGCGTGCGACGGCCGCCCGAAGGGATGAGCACCGATTCGATCGCCTCGCCGTCGGCGAGGCGCCAGAGAAACTTGCGGGTGCCGTCCGCGGAGACCTGCTCCACTTCCGCGTCTAGCCGCGGCAGCGGAAAGGCGGTGTCCAGCTCCGCCCGGAGCGCGAGCGGCAGCTCGGTGGCCTCGGACCAGGTGCCCACCGGCGCCTGCCAGAGCCGGCGCAGGATCTGCCCCACCCGATAGCCCGGCAGGCCCCGCTCGGTCGTCCAGGCCGCAAGCCGTGCCCGGGCCGCGGCCGGAGGGTGCTCCAGCAGGTTCATGGGCGGGTGGGGGCCGGCGGCGGGGTGATGGCTCATCGTGTTGGAATCTAATCGGATAGCGCCTGTCCGGACGGGCCGTCGGACCGCGTTCTCGCATTGCCCACCCCCCCGCCGACGGTTACGTTTGTCCCATGCACCGCCGAGCCGTGCCGTGCTCCTGACCGAGATGCTGTCGCCGGACCGGGTGGTGGTGCCGCTCAACGTCGGCGACCGACATGCGGCCATCGCGGTGCTCACTCGAAAACTGGCGGATCTCGCGGACGCCGCCTACGACGACGTGCTCGCCGCCGTGCTGGAGCGCGAGACGCTGCAGAGCACGGGGATCGGCTTCGGCGTCGCGATCCCGCACGGCCGGAGCGCGGCGGTGCGCGAGCTGTCGATGGTGGCCGGCGTCCTCCCGGGCCCCGTGCCGTTCGACGCCATCGACGGCGAGCCGGTGCGGCTGGTATTCCTCATCGTGGGGCCGGAGGCGTCGGCCGGCCTGCACGTCAAGATCCTGAGTCGCATCGCCCGCCTGGTCCGCCGTGACACGGTGCGCCAGCAACTGCTCGAGGCCGCCACCGCTGATGAGTTCTACAACGTCCTCCTCGACGCCGAAGCGCGTTGACCTGGTCCGCACCGCTCCCACTCCCGTGAACGACTCCGTGAGCGCCACCGCACTGCGCACCCACCGCGCTGGCGCGCTCACCCGCGCGCACGTCGGCCAGCAGGTGCGGCTCGGCGGCTGGGTGCACCGCCGCCGGGACCTGGGGGGCTCGTCTTCATCGACCTGCGCGACCGGGCCGGCCTGGTGCAGCTCTCCTGCAATCCGGACTGGACGCCTCCGGCGGTGATGGAGCTGGCCGCGGGCGCGGGGGCCGAGACCGTCGTGCTGGTCACCGGGACGGTGGCCCTCCGGCCCGAGCCGTCGCGCGATCCGGCCCTGGGCTCGCGCGAGGTCGAGGTGCACGTCACGGGCCTCGAGATCGTCGGACCGGCCCAGACGCCGGCCATTCCGGTGGCGCGGAAAGAGAAGGAGGAGCTCGCCGCCGAGGAGCTCCGCCTCAAGCACCGCGTGCTCGATCTGCGGCGGCCCGAGCTGCAGCAGAATCTCCTCCTCGGCACCGGCTCCTGCAGCGCGCGCGTCGGACCTTGACCGACCTCGAATTTCTCGAGATCGAGACCCCGATCCTCACGAAGCCGACGCCCGAGGGCGCGCGCGACTATCTCGTCCCGAGTCGGGTGCACCCGGGCGAGTTCTACGCCCTGCCGCAGTCGCCCCAGATCTACAAGCAGCTGCTGATGGTCGCCGGCTACGATCGATATTTCCAGATCGCGCGCTGCTTCCGCGACGAGGACCTGCGCGCCGACCGGCAGCCGGAGTTCACCCAGATCGACCTCGAAGCCTCGTTCGTGAGCGCCGAGGACATCCAGGCCGTCGTGGAGCGGATCCTCGTCGAGCTCTGGGCCGAGGGCGGGGTCGAGGTGGCGCGGCCGTTTCCCCGGATCGCCTGGCGAGACGCCATGGAACGCTTCGGCATCGACAAGCCCGATCTGCGCTACGGGCTCGAGCTCCGCGACCTGACGCCGCTGATCGGCGCGGACGCGGCCGCGTTCCTGGCCGAGGCGCGCGCTTCCGGCGGGCGGCTGCGCGGCCCTCGTGCTGCCCGGCGGCGCGGCGCTCTCCCGCAAGGACATCGACGCGCTCACGGCCGCGGTGAAGGAGGCCAAAGCGGGCGGGCTCATCTGGGCGCGCCGAACGACGGCGGGCTGGGAAGGGCAGGGGATCAAGGCGGTGGGCCAGTCTCTGCTCGATGCGCACGGCGGGTCCGATGGTGACCTGCTCCTCGCCGTGGCCGGGGCGGACGCCGTCACGTCGGCCGCGCTGCACGCGGTACGGAGCGCGCTGGCGCGCCGCCCTGAGATCCGTCCCATCACGGACCACGCCTTCGTCTGGGTGGTGGACTTCCCGCTGTTCGAGCTGGACGTCGAGACCGGCCGTCACGTGCCGGCGCACCATCCCTTCACGGCGCCGCATCCGGACGACCGCCAGGCGCTCGAGAGCGATCCGGCGCGGACGCGCGCGCTCCACTACGACGCGGTCTACAACGGCAACGAGCTGGGCAGCGGCTCGATCCGTATCACGGATCCCGTCCTGCAACGGCGCATCTTCGAGCTGCTCGGCCTCTCGGAGGCGGAGGTGCGGCGGAGATTCGGCTTCCTGCTCGACGGATTGTCCGCCGGCGCTCCGCCGCACGGCGGGTTCGCGCTGGGCTTCGACCGGATCACGATGCTGCTGGCCGGGGCGCCGTCCCTGCGTGACGTGATCGCCTTTCCGAAGACCACCGCCGCCCGGGCGCTCTTCGAGGGAGCGCCCACGCCGGTGGACCCGAACGATCTCAAGGCGCTGCACCTGCGACTGGTGGACGAATAGCCATGGCCGACGACCATCACCATCGCCTGTCCGCCGAAGGGCGCCGATCCGCTGCTGTTCGCCGGCGTCAACGACGCCAACCTGCTGGAGCTGCAGCGGACCCTCGGTGTGCGGGTGTCGTTCCGCGGCGACGCGGTCAGCCTGGCCGGGACCACCGAGCAGCTCGAGCAGGCCACGCCCATCGTGCAGGGGCTGCTCGACCTGGCGCGCATGGGCGAGCCGGTCTCGCCGGATGACGTGGTCCGCCTGGCGTCGGAGGGCGCGCCGGGTGACTTGCCGGCCCAAACGAGCGACGGGAAGATCGTGCTGCCGGGGCTCCGCCGCGCGATCGTCCCCAAGACCCAGGGCCAGCGCGACTATCTCCAGGCCATCAGCAATCACGACATCGTGGTCGGCATCGGCCCGGCGGGAACCGGCAAGACCTACCTCGCCGTCGCCAAGGCCGTCGAGGCGCTCGCGCGCAAGCGGGTCAAGCGCATCATCCTGGCGCGGCCGGCGGTCGAGGCGGGCGAGTCGCTCGGCTTCCTGCCGGGCGACTGCAGGCCAAGGTCGATCCGTACCTCCGCCCGCTGTACGACGCGCTCGAGGACATGATGCCGCACGACCGGGTGCAGCGCGCGCTCGAGACCCGCACGATCGAGATCGCGCCGCTGGCCTACATGCGCGGGCGCACGCTGGCCGACGCGTTCATCATCCTCGACGAGGCGCAGAACGCCACCGGCGCGCAGATGAAGATGTTCCTCACGCGCCTGGGCGTGAACAGCAAGACGGTGGTCACCGGCGACAAGACGCAGATCGATCTGCCCCGGCGCGAGGACTGCGGCCTCGTGCAGGTCGAGCGGGTTCTGCCCGGGCATCGAAGGCATCGCGTTCCAGCTACCTGCACGAGGCGGACGTCGTGCGGCACCGGCTGGTGCGCGAGATCATCCGGGCCTACGCGGAGGATCAGAACGGCTGATGGCTCGCGGGGAGGTGCCTCGAAGCCCGTTCTGGGGACACGCTGTCCGACCGGATCAAGTTCCACCTCGTCCGGTGGATCCCCTTGCTCGTCACCGCCGTGCTCACGTACCTGCTGTTCCCGCCGCCCGCGGGCATCGGCCCCCGGATTCCCGATGTCGGACAGCGTTCCGAGCGCACCGTAGTGGCGCCGTTCCCCTACCAGGTGCGGAAGACCACCGACGAGGTCGCGCGCGAGGGGGAGTCGCGCGCGCTCACCGCGCAACCGGTCTACCGCTTCAGCCCCACCGCCTACGACTCATCACTCGCCGCGGCGCGCGACTTCTTCGCAGACCTCGAGCGCGCCAGCGCGCAGGGGCCGGAGCTGGTGCGGGCGGTGGCCTCCCAGGCCCACCTCGGTCCCGAGGAGGCCCGCTACCTGACCGATCCCGAGCACCGGCGCGAGATGCGGGAGCTGGTGACCCATTTCCTGGGCGACATGCTGTCGCGGGGTGTGGCCGACGCCGGGGTCGTGCGCGGCGAGGCCAGCCGGCAGATCACGCTTCGGCGCAACGACGCCGAGCGGCTCGTCGCCCGAGACTCGATCCTCACCTTCGCGGATCTCATGGAGCAGGCCGAGGCGGCGGGCATCGTGGTGGCGGATCCGGCCGGCCAGCGGACGCTCCGGCGGATCGTGGGCGCGTTCTATCATCCGACCATCGTGCCCGACGCCACGCTCACCAGTGCCCGCCGGGAGCAGCTCCGCGCGAGCGTGGAGCCCGTGCGATACGGCGTGCGCGCGGGCGAGCAGATCGTCGGCGCGGGGCAGGCGATCACCGAGGAGACGCGGGCCAAGCTCCTGGCCCTCCGCCAGGAGCTCCTGCGGCGCGGCGCGGGTGGCTTCTGGACGCCAGGGGTCGTCGGCGCGCTGCTCTACAACATCATCGTGCTGAGCGTGTTCTGGCTGCTCATGCTGTTCTATCGCCGGGAGACGTACGTCGAGCTGCGCGAGATGGCCTTCTTCGGCGCGCTCTTCTCGCTGGTGGTGATCATCACGGCCGGCACCACGCAGCTGCTCCCCATCCGGCCCGAGATGGTGCCCATCCCCTTTGCCGCCATCCTGGTGACGCTGCTGTACAATGGCCGGATCGGAGTGTTCGCCGCCCTCACCCTGGCCGTGCTGCTCGACGGCCAGTGGGCGCTGGGCGAGAGCGGCATCCTGTTCTTCGGTCTGGTCGGCGGCGTCGCGGGCGCGATCGGCATTCGCGCGGTGCGGCGCCGACGCCACCTCTACGTCACCGTGGCGGTCGTGGCCGCGGCGAGCATCCTCGCGTCGATCACTGTGGGCCTGGTCCAGGGCTGGGCCACGATCACCATCGTGGCGAGCTCGTTGCTCGGCACCCTGATGGCGCTCGCGAGCGCGGCGCTGGCGATGCTGGTCATGCCGCTGGCCGAGTCGGCCACCCGGATCACGACCGACCTGACGCTGTTGGAGCTCTCCGACCTCGGGCGGCCGCTGCTCCGCCGCCTCGCGCTCGAGGCTCCGGGCACCTGGGCCCACAGCCTCGCGATGGCCAACCTCTGCGAGTCGGCCTGCAACATCATCGGCGCGAACGGCCTGCTCGCGCGGGTGGGCTGCTACTACCACGACATCGGCAAGCTCGGCGCGCCGGGCTTCTTCGTCGAAAACCAGGGCGGCGGCCCCAATCCGCACGACCAGCTCCCGCCGACCGATTCGGCCCGCATCATTCGCCAGCACGTGCTCGACGGCATTGCCCTCGCCGAGGCGGCAGGGTTGCCCCGGGTGGTGAAGGCCTTTATTCCCGAACATCATGGCACGACGGAGATCACCTACTTTCTCATGCGGGCGCGGCACAGCTTCGGCAATGGCGTCCCCAATCCGGCCGACTATCGCTACCCCGGCCCACGGCCGCAGAGCGCCGAGACCGCCGTGGCGATGCTGGCGGATTCGGCGGAGGCGGCCGTCCGGGTGCTGCCCGAGCACAGTCCCGACAAGGTGCGCGAGGCCATCGAGCTGCTGGTCCAGCAGAAGCTGGCCTCGGGCCAGCTCGACGACGCCCCGCTCACCCTGCGCGATCTCGACCGCGTGAAGCGGGAGTTCGCGCGGGTGATGTCGGGCACCTACCACAAGCGCATCGGGTATCCCCGTGCCAGCGGTGGCCTCACGCCGGAATTCCAGACTGCCGAGCGGCAGTGAGGTGTCGGTGAACGGCCGTCGGGTGCCGCTCCCCGCTGCCCTCGTACGCCGGGTAGTCGGCGCCGTGCTCCGCGGCGAGCGCCGGCGTGCCCTGATCTCCATCACCTTCCTCGGCCGCGACGCGATGCGGCGCCTCAATGCCGCGCACAAGGGGCATGACCGACCGACCGATGTCCTGAGCTTCGCGCTCGCGGACCAGGGCGGGCGCGCGGTGGGCGACGTCTACGTCTGTCCCTGGGTCGCGGAGCGCGAAGCCGCGGCTCGGGGGATCCCAGTCCGCGAGGAGCTGGTCAGGCTGGTGGTCCACGGCACGCTGCACGCGCTCGGCCGCGAGCACCCGGAGGGCGAAGGACGAACCGCGTCGCCGATGTGGCGGCGGCAGGAGCGATACGTGGAGGCTCTCGCGTGAGCACCAGGCCATGATGGCGATGCTGCAGCTCTTCATCGCTCCGCTGGTGGCGGCGGCCCTCACGCTGTGGTCGGCGTGGCTGGCGCTCGCCGCGGAATCCGACGCGGACCTGCCACGGGCGCTCGGCGGCGAGTTCTCCAACGAATCGGGCGCTGGCACCCTGTCGCGCAGCCTGCACGTGGCGCACCTCGCGCTGCTGGTGCTGGCGGGGGCGGCGGCCGGCGGGGCAGTGGCCTGGTGGGCCCGCTCGCCGGCGGCGGGCCTCATTCGCCTGACGCTCGCGGTCGGCCTGGTGTGGGTGCTCGGGGACCTGCTCCCGCGGCTCCTGGCCGCGGTGGCGCCGGAGCTCACGGGGCCGGCGCGCCGGGCCGCGGCGGCGACGCTGGCGCCCTTCCGCCTGCTGCTCAAGCTGGCCGCCTGGGCCGACGCCCGCGCCCGCACGCCGCCGGCCAGGACGACGCCCCGCCACGCCGGCACGGCGGAGCGGGACATGCTGCTCGGCGTGTTCTCCCTGGCCGACACGACGGTGGCCGAGGTCATGACGCCACGCATCGACATCATCGCGGTGGATTCGTCGGCGGATCGCGAGGAGGTCACGGCGACGCTCCAGAGCTCCGAGCATGCCCGCCTGCTGGTCTACGACGGACACCCCGATGCGGTCGCCGGCGTGATCTACGCCAAAGACATCCTCGCCGCGAGCGCGGGCGACGACACCCGCTGGCAGTCGCTCATCCGGCCCTCGGCCTTCGTGCCCGAAGGCAAGACGCTCGACCGTCAGCTGCGCGATTTCCAGCGCGGGCCGGGTCACCTCGCCGTCGTGGTGGACGAGTTCGGCGGGACCGCCGGCATCGTCACGCTCGAGGACATTCTGGAGCAGATCGTGGGCGAGATCCAGGACGAGCGCGACACCGACGAGGTCGCGCCCATCCAGGTGGTGTCGGAGGACCAGCTGCGGGTGGAAGGCGGCGTTGCCCTGTCCGAGCTCGAGGGCGTGCTCGGGCACAGCTTCGACCGGGAGGACGTGAGCACGGTGGGCGGGCTGGTGCTGGCCGAGTTCGGGCGCGTGCCGCGCTCCGGCGAGACCATCGACCTCCACGGCTACCGACTCACGGTCGAGCAGGTCGTCCGCCGGCGGGTGCGCCGCGTCGCGGTCCACCGGCCGGCCGTCGAGGCGCCGCTGGGCGGCGGCGAGCGGGTGCTGCCGTGATCTGGCTCGCCATCGCGGTGGGCCTCATGGTGGCGGCGTTCGGCGCGACCGCGGGCGCCGCGCTCATCACGGTGAGCCGGGCCGAGCTGACGCGGGCGGTGAGCCGCCGGCTCCGGGGCGGCACGCCCTCGCTCGCCTGGCTCACGCAGGTGGACTACTACCTCACCAGCGCCTCGGCGACGACCTCGCTCGGCGTGCTGATCGTCGGGGCGGCGCTGCCCGGCCTGGCGGGCTCGGGGGCGCCGCGCGTGGTGGTGGCGCTCACGGTGCTCGGCGTCCCGCTGGTCCTGTTCGCGGCCTACCTGGTGCCGCGCTGGCTCACCCAGCCCCGGGCCGAGACGGTCGCCGACCGCGTGATCCCGCTGCTCCGGCCCTGGTCCCGCGTCGTGGGTCTGCTGCTGCCCGCCCGCACCGCGACCCGGCCGACCGATCTCCGGTCCATCTGGCGCGAAGGCGCGGCCGTCGGGCTTCGCGTGGACGACGAGCTCCAGCTGGTCGGCGGCGTCATGGCCTTCAGCGTGCGGCCGGTCCGCGAGGTCATGACGCCGAGGACCGACATCGTGGCCATCGACGAGCACTCGGCGCTCGACGACATCCGGATGGTGTTCGCGCAGAGCGGCTACAGCCGGATCCCAGTCTTCCGCGAGACACTCGACGACATCATCGGGATGCTGCACGCGTTCGACCTGTTCCGGCTCGCGCCGGGCGACCCGCTGCCGGTGCGGCCGGTCGCGGTGACGCCGGCCAGCCGGAGCTGCGGCGATCTGCTGCTCGACATGCAGCGCGAGCGCCGGCATCTCGCCGTCGTGCTCGACGAGTTCGGCGGCACGCTCGGCATCGCGACGCTCGAGGACCTGCTCGAGGAGCTGGTCGGCGAGATCTTCGACGAGCACGACGACGGGGTGCGGACCGCGGCGGCCAGCGGTCCCGTGCTGTTCGAGACCGACGGCAACATCTCGCCGGAGGCGATCGAGGAGCGCTTCGGTGTCTCGCTGCCCGAGGGCCGGTCGACCACGGTGGCGGGCCTCCTGGCCGAGTGGGCCGGGCGGATTCCCAACGCGGGCGAGCGCTTCACGATCCGCGGCCTCGAGTTGGATGTGCTCCAGGCCTCGCCCACGCGCATCGAGCGCCTGCTGATCCGCTCGGGTACCGCCCACCCCGTCACGCTGCTGCCGGGCGGCTCGTGAGCGCGCCCGAGGACAAAGTCGCCCGGATGGTCGACCTCGTGCGGACGGGGGAGATCACGGTCTTCGTCCGGCGCGCCCACGAATTCGAGGCCGCGGATCTCGCCGACGTTCTTTCAGCTCTCGACGACCACGATCGTTTGACGGTGGTGCAGGCGCTCCCCCCCGAGCTTTCGAGCCAGGCCCTGGCCGAGATGCCGGAGGAGGACCACGCCGAGACCACGCTGGCGGCGCTGGCGCCGGAGCAGGCGGCCGAGATCGTCGAGGAGCTCGACGACGACGACGCGGCCGACATCCTCGGCGAGCTCGGCCCGGCGGACCAGGAGCGCATCCTCTCCACGCTCGAGCACCGGGCCGACGTCGAGCGGCTGCTCCGCTACGACGAGGAGACCGCCGGCGGGCGCATGACCGCCCAGACGGTGACGGTGCGCGACACCGCCACCGTGGCGCAGGCATTGGACGAGATCCGCCGGCAGGCCGCCCAGGTGGAGGACTTCTACCAGGTGTTCGTGGTCGACGCGGATCGTCGGCTCGTGGGCACGCTGCCGTTCAAGGACCTGGTGATCAGCCGGCCCGAGCGGCCCGTCCGCGATTTCATGGATCCGCCGGACGTGTCGGTCTCGCCCGACGCGGACCAGGAG
This sequence comes from uncultured Gemmatimonadales bacterium, assembly GCA_963840215.1. Classification (GTDB taxonomy): domain Bacteria; phylum Gemmatimonadota; class Gemmatimonadetes; order Gemmatimonadales; family GWC2-71-9; genus CAVVWJ01. Next base: position 240,581 of record CAWIYG010000005.1, read on the forward strand.
GATGTCGCGCGAATTCTGGCGCGCTACAACCTCCCGAGCGTCGCGGTCGTCGACGACGACGGCCGGCTGCTCGGCCGGATCACGTTCGACGACGTGATCGATGTGGTCGAGGCCGAGACCACCGAGGACATCCTCCGGTTCGGTGGCGTACCGGCGGGCGAGCTGCTCGCGGCCGGCTGGCGGGAAGCGGTCCGGAGCCGGCTCCCGTGGCTCTACGTCAACCTGCTCACGGCCTTCCTCGCGGGCGGCGTGGTGTACGTCTTCCAGGCCACGGTACAGCGCACGGTGGCGCTGGCGATCTGGATGCCGATCATCGCGGGCATGGGAGGGAACGCGGGAACCCAGGCGCTGGCGGTGACGGTGCGGCGGCTCGCGCTGGGGCAGATGCCGAGCCATCTGTTCGCGCGGGTGGTGGGCAAGGAAGTGCTCGTAGGCGTGGTGAACGGGCTGGCCATCGGCGGCGTCGTCGGCGTGATCGCGATGCTGATGGGCGACGAGAGCCGCCTCGGTCTGGTCGTCTTCCTCGCGATGACCGGCAACCTGCTCGTGGCCGGCTTCGCGGGCGGCTTCGTCCCGGTGATCCTCGAGCGAAACGGGATCGACCCCGCGATCGCCTCGTCGATCTTCGTCACCACCTTCACCGACGTCTGCGGATTCCTCCTCCTCCTTGGCCTGGCGGGATGGCTCCTGCTCTGACGGCGCGGTAGATGCGCGCGCTCGTGGTCTTCGTCCGGCTGCTTCCGTTCGTCTTGGCGTTCCTGTGGGACCGGCGGCGTTTCCTCATCGTCGGCCGGCCGCGGCGCCGGAATGCCGAGCGCCACCGCCGCCGCGCCGAGCGCCTGACCGGCACGCTCGCGGAGCTCGGGCCCACCTTCATCAAGCTCGCGCAGGTGTTCGCCGCGCGGGCGGATATCCTGCCGGAGCCGTACCTCAGCGCGATCGGAACGCTGACCGACCAGGTGCCCCCACTGGCGCCGGGCGTCGCCGAGCGCGTGGTGCGGGAGGAATTGGGGCGCGACACGGCGCAGATCTTCGAGCGCTTCGAGCCGGAGCCGCTCGCCGCCGCCTCGCTGGGCCAGGTCCACCGCGCATCCTATGCCGGCCGCGAGGTCGTCGTGAAGGTCCTGCGTCCGGGCGTGGAAGAGCTCGTCGGCGAGGACCTCGACGTGTCCTTCCGGATCCTGTTCCTGCTCAACCTGCTGTTTCCCAACCACCACACTCGCGCCATCACGTCCATCGTGAGCGAGTTCTCCAAGCGGATCCGCGACGAGCTCGATTTTCGCGAGGAGGCGCGCAACGCGGGCATGCTGCGGCGCAACTTCCAGAACGAACCGCGCGTGGTGGTGCCGGAGGTGATCGCCGAGCTGGTCACCCGGCGGGTGCTGGTGCTCGAGTACGTGGAGGGGACGCGGATCGACCGGCTGCACGAGCGGCTCGCCTCGGGTGAGCTCGAGCTGCCCCGCCTGGTCGAGATCGTGGTCGACGCGTACATCAAGATGATGCTCGAGGACGGCGTCTTCCACGCCGACCCCCACGCGGGGAACCTGCTGGTGGACCCGTTGGGCCGGCTGGTGCTGCTCGACTTCGGCATGGTGCTGCAGGTGGAGCGGGAGACCCGGCGGCGGCTGGTGGAGACGGTGCTCGCGGCGGCGCGGCAGGACGTCGACGGCGTCATCAACGGCTTCTACGAGCTCGGGATCCTCGACCCGGACGTGGACCGCGGCACGGTGCGCGACGCCGCGCAGAGCCTCATGGCGGTCTCGCTCAAGGACGAGACCTCCCCGCGGCAGATCCAGCGGCTGGTGGAGCAGGTGCTGGACACGTTCTACGAGTGGCCGCTGGTGCTGCCGTCCAACCTGGTCTACTTCGGCCGGGCGGGCGTGCTGGTCGAGGGCATCGGACTCCGGTACGATCCGAACTTCAACGCCCTGGCGATGGCGCGTCCGGTCCTGGCGCGTTCCGCGAAGCGGCTGGTGCAGGGAATTCTCGAGCAGGATCCTCGGACCCGCGTCACCGATTGGACCCAGGAGGCGCTGACCGTGGCCCGGACGCTCCGGGACCTCGTGCGCCGCGTGGAGCGGGACGAGCTCCGGGTCCGCTGGCATCCGCGCGACACCCTCGAGCTGCAACGGTTCCTGGCTCAGCAGGTGCGGCGGGCGCTGCTGGCGCTCTTCGCCTTCACCGTCGCGGTCATCGCGAGCGTCGTCTACCTCGCGACGCGTCGGCTGGAGGTGCTCGTCCTCGGGCTCCTGATCGCGTTCGGCATGTTTCTCGTCATCTTCCTGCTTCCGACCCACCTCTTTCAGAACCCGCTACGGTTCCGCCGACGCTGGTCGGCTCGCTGACGGGGCCGGTTCCGGCGCAGCCGTGCCGGCGAGCGCGCGCAGCCTCAGGCCGGCTCCACCGCCCGGTGCCGAGCCAGCTCCCGCATCCCGTGGCCGCCGAGCAGCCCCACGCCCACCAGCAGTACGGGGAGCACCTGCACGGCCTGGAGTGCCAGCCCCGCTGCCACGGCCCGCGAGGCCTCGATCCCCGCCGGCCGGAGGCCGAGGACCACGGCGCCCTGCACGACCCCCACGTTGCCGGGGGTCAGTCGGAGGAGGCCGCCTACGTTGGACAGCACCAGCGCCAGCACCGAGAGGGACGGGGAGATCAGCGCGCCCGTGGCCACGATGGAGCAGTGGTAGGTGGCCCACTGGAGTCCCCACGAACCCACGTTGATGGCGAGGGGTGCCGCGAGCTGCGCGGTGGTCCACCCGGGCGCGGCGCCTTCACCCCGGCCGGGTCGCAGCCAGGGTAACCAGCGCAGGAGCCCGAGGGCGCCGCCGATGAGGAGCACGCCGCCGCCCAGGAGCCGCCAGCCGTGCTCCGACGTGACGCCGGCGACGACCCCGAGCAGGAAGATCCCGAGTGCCGCCGCTTCCACGATCCGACTGGCTACGACCGAACGAGTGATCAGACCGACCGGGATGCCGTCGCGGCTCGATGCGAGATGAATCCGGCCGGCCTCACCGCTCATCGCAACGCCGATCGCGTTGATCGCCGCGCCCGCGAAGGTGGCAGATTGCGCCGTCCGGAACGTGAGCCTGCCGAACGGCCGCACCAGGAGCTGCCACGCCCACCCCTTGGCCGCGAGGGACAGCAGATTGATCGCGCCCGCCGCGGCGAGCAGCGCCCAGTCCGCGCCGGCGAGGGTGGCCCAGGTATCGTTCCAGGGGAAACGCGCGGCGTAGTGCAGCGCTGCAATGATCAGGATCAGCCCGACGATCCACAGCCAATGCCGGCGTTTCACCGGCGGCCGGATGCGTCGGTCGGTCGATACTCGTAGCCCATCGTGCGGCAGTCCTCGCTGGTGCCGGGCAGTGGCTCGGCGGTCGGGGTGCGGTTCTGAAAGGTAGCCACGCGGAGGCCTGCCTGGGTCGTAGACGCCGGCCTAGTGCGGGTCCGCGCGGAAGTAGGTTCCTCGACCACCTCCTCATGCACGTGGAGTCGCTCGTGCTCGTACCCAAGCTGGTGACCACCCTCAAGACCTACGATCGCGAGCAGTTCCTCGCGGATCTGGGTGCGGGCATCATCGTGGGCATCGTGGCTCTACCGCTGGCGATCGCCTTCGCTATCGCCAGCGGCGTCACCCCCGATCGCGGTCTCTACACCGCCGTGATCGCGGGCTTCCTGATCTCCGCCCTCGGGGGCTCGCGCGTGCAGATCGGCGGCCCGACCGGCGCCTTCGTCGTGATCGTCTACGGCATCGTGCAGCAGTACGGCATCGACGGCCTCATGGTGGCCACCCTGATGGGGGGCGTCATCCTGATCGGCCTCGGCCTCGCGAAGCTGGGCGGGGCAATCAAGTTCATCCCCTATCCGGTCGTCACGGGATTCACCAGCGGCATCGCGCTGATCATCTTCTCGGGGCAGATCAAGGACCTGCTCGGCCTGCCCGATGGGAGCGGTGCCGGCGGAGTTCATCGGCAAGTGGACGGACTATGCCCGGCATGCCGGCAGCGTTAACCCCTGGGCCGCGCTCGTGGCCGGCCTCACGCTGGCAATCCTGTTGGTGTGGCCGCGGCTGAACCCGCGCGTACCCGGGCCGTTCGTCGCCCTCATCGTCACGACGGCTGATGGTGCAGCTTTTCGACCTTCCCGTCGAGACGATCGGCAGCCGGTTCGGTGCCATCCAGGCGGGGTTCCCGCGTCCGTCGCTTCCCAGCGTCTCGCTTCGCCGACGCTGACGGCGCTCGTCGGGCCCGCCTTCACGATCGCCCTGCTTGCGGGCGATCGAGTCGCTGCTCTCGGCCGTGGTGGCCGATGGAATGATCGGCGGCAGGCACCGGTCCAACATGGAGCTGGTGGCGCAGGGCGTCGCCAACATCGTCTCGCCGCTGTTCGGCGGCATCCCGGCGACCGGCGCGATCGCGCGCACGGCGACGAACGTCAAGACCGGCGGCCGGACGCCCGTCGCCGGGATCATCCACGCGCTCACGCTGCTGGTCATTACCCTGTTCTTCGGCCGCTGGGCGGCGACTCATCCCGATGGCGACGCTGGCCGGCATCCTGGTGGTCGTCGCCTACCACATGAGCGAGTGGCGGACTTTCCGCTCGGAATTCCGCGCCCCCAAGAGCGACGTCGCGGTCCTGCTCACGACCTTCTTCCTCACCGTGCTCGTCGACCTGACGGTCGCCGTCGAGGTCGGCATGGTGCTGGCCGCCTTCCTCTTCATGCGGCGGATGGCGGAAGTCACCAACGTCAGCGCGGTGACGCGGGAGTTCGACGAGAGCGGCGACGACGGGGAAGGCGACCCGAACGCGCTCCGGCGCCGGGACGTGCCGGCCGGGGTCGAGGTCTACGAGATCAACGGTCCGTTCTTCTTCGGCGCGGCCGAGAAGTTCAAGGAGACGATCACCGAGCTGCACCGGCCGCCCAAGGTGCTGGTGATCCGGATGCGGAACGTGCCCGCCATCGACTCGACCGGCCTCCATGCTCTGCGGGACGTGGTCACCCGGTTCCGCCGGGCAGGGACCCGCGTCATCCTGTCGGACGTGCACGCGCAGCCCATGGCTGCCCTGCAGCGCTCGGCGCTCGGGGACGAATTGCCCGACGAGGACATGGTCGGCAACATCGACGACGCCCTCAACGCGGCGCGCGCCCACCTCGGCCTGGCTCAGATAGCGCGGCCGGCCTTTGCGGTCCCGACCGTGGCACGCGAGGATCGCCGCCGCGAGCCGCGCCCACCCGCCGACCCCGCGTGAGCATCGAGGACCTCATCCTCCGCTACGGCCTGGCCGCGGTCTTCGTCGGCGCGGCCGTGGAGGGCGACCTGACCCTGATTCTCGCGGGTGTGGCGGCGCACCTGGGCTACTTCCCGTTCCCGCTGGGGGTCGTGGTCGCAACGGTGGGCGGTTTCCTGGGAGACCTCGCGTGGTACGGCCTGGGGCGTGTGCGCGGCCCCCGGTTCCGCAGCGGCCGGCTGTACCGGCGCGCCGGTCCCCGGATCGAGGCGCTGGCCCGCCGCCTCGGCGCGGCCGAGCTCGTCGCCTCGCGGTTCGTCTACGGGACGAAAGCCGCGAGCATGGTGTTCTGGGGGCTTCACGGGATGTCGCTGCCGCGCTTCGCGCTGGTGGACGGGATCGGCTGCGTGGTCGGTTCGTTCGTGTTCATGGGCCTCGGCTATGCCGCGAGCGGGAGCGCCGTTGCCCTGCTGGGGCGCGTGCGGCGGCTGGAGCTCTGGCTGCTCGGGGCGGTCGTGGTGGGGGTGGTGCTGATCATCGTCGTCCACTGGGCGGCGAAGAAGGAGCTGCACGTCGACGACGACACCCGGGCGTGAGGATCGGCGGGCATGTGTGCAAGAATCTGCGGCGTAGGCTCACTTCGGCTTGCCTCCTCCCCTTCCACAGGCGACCTTTCCGGCATGGATCCCGACCTCCTCCTCGCGGGACTTCGGGCCGGCAATACCGCCGCCCTGGCCCGCGCGATCTCGGTGGTCGAGAATGGGCGTCCCGGCTTCGAGCGGCTGCTCGCGGACGTCCATCCGCTTCTCGGCCGGGCCCGCCGCATCGGCATCACGGGGCCGCCCGGCGCCGGCAAGTCCACGCTCGTCGAGCGTCTGGTCACCGCCTACCGCCAGGCCGGCGTGCGCGTGGCCGTAGTGGCCGTGGATCCTACCAGCCCCTTCAGCGGCGGCGCCCTGCTCGGCGACCGCATCCGCATGGAATCCGTGGCTCTCGACCAGGGCGTGTACATCCGCTCGATGGGCAGCCGCGGCTCGCTCGGAGGACTCGCCACGACCACCCGCGAGGTATGTGATCTGCTCGACGCCGCCGGCTTCGACCGGATCCTGGTCGAGACGGTCGGCGTGGGGCAGTCGGAGCTCGACGTTGCCCGGATGGCCGACGCGACGGTCCTGGTTCTGGTCCCCGAGTCGGGCGACGGGATCCAGACGCTCAAGTCGGGCGTCATGGAGGTCGCCGACCTGTTCGTGGTCAACAAGGCCGACCGGGCCGGCGCGGAGAAACTGCGGCAGGAAATCGAGGTTACCCTCGGCATTCGGCGCGGCCACGCGTTCCGCGGCATGTCGGCGCACCACGGCGGGCGGTCAGGCGGGCAGGCGGTCGGGTCGGACGGTCAGCCGGTCGGGCGCGCGGACGATCCGGAGCACGCTGGGCCGCTCGCACCGGGAGCGCCCGACCGCCCGACCGCCCGACCGCCTGACCGCCTGACCTGGGAGCCGACCGTTCTACTCACCGTGGCAGCCAAGGGCGACGGCGTCGCCGAGCTGGTCGAGGCGCTCGACCGCCGCCACGCCTGGCTCGCCGCGAGCGGAACGCTCGATGCGCGCCGCCGCCAGCGGCTGCTCGATCGAACCCGGGAAGTGGTGGAGCGCGCCACCCGGCGCTGGATCTGGGACGAGACCCGGGCCGAGGAGCGGATCACGGAGCGGCTCGACGAGATCGTGGCGGGACGTCTGAGTCCGTACGAGGTGGCGACCGAGGTGCTGGACGGCCTCAAACAGGGCGAGCGCATATGACCACGTGGAGCACCGAACAGGACGCGGACGTCTCGCGCCGTCTGGCCGAGCAGGAGCGCGAGCTGGTGCGGCTCCGCGCCGAGGTGGCGGCCTGGCGGGCGGCCGCGGCCGAGCTCCCCACGCGCAGCGACAGTGACTTCACGTCGGTCTCCGGCCGCTCGGTCGAGCCGGTCTACACGCCGCTCGATCTCCAGCCCGATCACAACGCGGCCACCGGGCTCCCGGGCGAGTTCCCGTTCACCCGCGGGATCCACCCCACGATGTACCGGGGCCGGCTCTGGACCATGCGCCAGTTCGCCGGCTTCGGCACCGCGGATGACACCAACGAGCGGTACAAGTTCCTGCTCGAGCGGGGGCAGACCGGCCTCTCCGTGGCGTTCGACTTCCCGACGCTCATGGGCTACGACTCGGATCATTCCCGGTCGGAGGGCGAGGTGGGGAAGTGCGGCGTGGCCATCTCGAGCCTCGCCGACATGGAGACGCTATTCGACGGGATTCCGCTCGATCGCGTCTCGACCTCCATGACGATCAACGGGCCGGCCGCGCTGCTCTTCTGCTTCTACGTCGCGGCCGCCGAGCGCCAGGGCGTCCCGATCGCCCAGCTCCAGGGGACGATCCAGAACGACATCCTCAAGGAATACATGGCGCAGCACGCCTGGATCTTCCCGGCGGAGCCGGCGCTCAAGATCATCGTCGACCTGTTCGAGTGGGCGGCGGAGCACACCCCCAAGTGGAACACCATCTCGATCTCGGGCTATCACATCCGCGAGGCGGGGGCCACGGCGGCGCAGGAGCTGGCATTCACGCTGGCCAACGGGTTCTGCTACGTCGAGCACGGTCTGGCCCGCGGGCTCGACGTCGATCTGTTCGCGCCGCGCCTGTCGTTCTTCTGGGACGTGCACAACGACTTCTTCGAGGAGATCGCCAAGCTCCGCGCGGCCAGGCGCATCTGGGCCCGCCACATGCGCGATCGCTACGGCGCGCAGGACCCCCGGAGCTGGCGGATGCGCTTTCACTGCCAGACCGCCGGCGTCACCCTCACGGCGCAGCAGCCGCACAACAACGTCGTGCGCGTCTCGTACCAGGCCCTCGCGGCCGTGCTCGGCGGCACCCAGTCGCTCCATACCAACGCGTTCGACGAGACCCTGGCGCTGCCGACCGAGGCGTCGGTCCGCATCGCGCTCCGGACGCAGCAGATCCTGGCCTATGAGACCGGCGTGCCGAACGTGACCGACCCGCTGGGCGGATCCTACTATATAGAGGCGCTCACCGACGGGCTCGAGCGGGAGGCCGAAGGTCTCTTCGCCGAGATCGAGGCCCAGGGTGGCGTCGTCCGCGCGATCGAGTCCGGCTGGTTCCAGCGGCAGATCGCCGCCAGCTCGATGCGCTTCCAGGGCGAGGTCGAGCAGGGCCGGCGGACGATCGTGGGATTGAACGATTTCGTGGAGGAGGCGGAGGCGCCGGTCGAGATCCTCAAGGTGGGGGACGCGGCCGAGCAGACGCAGCGCGAGCGGCTCGCCCGCGTGCGCGCCGGGCGCGATTCGGCCCTGGTCGAATCGCGCCTTGCGGAGCTGCGCCGAGCCGCTGCCGAAGACCGCAACATCATTCCAGCCATGCTCGATTGCGCGCGTGCGTACTGCACGCTGTTCGAGATCCGGCATGTGCTCGAGGACATCTATGGCAGTTATCGGGAGCCGATCTTCTTCTGACGGCAGACGGACGGTGGCACGGGCGGCCGGGCGGCCCTCCGGCAATGGGCGGGGGCGGGCGCGCGAGGTAGCGCCGGAGCTGGCCGAGCGGCTCGCCCGGCTCACGGCCGTGCGGCCTGGCGCGCACCGGGTGGTCAGCTGCTACCTGAAGCTGGAGCCGCGCGACCGGAGCCGCGGCAAGTACCTCATCAAGCTCAAGAATCGCGTGCGGGAGGTGGCGCAGGGTCTCCCGCGGCTCGGCCTGCCGCGCGCGGTGCAGGAGGCGATCGGCCGGGACCTCGACCGGGTGCAGCAGCACCTCCGCACCCAGGCCAACCTCCCGTCCTCCCAGGGGGTGGCGATCTTCGCGTGCGAAGCCATCGGCCTGTTCGAGGCGCTGCCGCTGCCAGTGGTCTATCGCTCGCGGCTGTCGGTGGACGCCACGCCGCTGATCCGCGAGCTCGCCTCGGTCGAGGAGGAGTTCGGGCGGCTGCTCACCGTCGTCCTGGACCGGATGGGTGCCCGGTTCTTCGAGGTGACGGCCTACGACACGAAGGAGCTGTCCGGGCTTCGCGCGGACAGCACGCGGGGCGGGCGGTTCCACGGCGATCAGAGCGGCCCCGGCCGGGGCGAGTTTTCGTACCACAACCGGATCCGCACCGAGAAGCAGCGGCACTACGAGGCCATCGCCCGCGAGCTGTTCACCATCGACCGGCGGCATCCGGCGCACGGAATCGTGCTCGCCGGCACGGGGACCGAGGCGGGCGCCGTCGAGCCGTTTCTGCACAACTACCTGGTGGAGCGCGTGCTCGGCACCGCCAAGCTGAACCCGAAGGAGGCCACGCCGGCGGCCGTGCATGCCGCGACGCTCGCCGTCCGCGAGGCGTGGGAGCGCGAGGAGGAGCGGACCCAGGTGCACGAGATGCTCGAGGGCCTCGGGAGCGGCTGGAGCGTCAACGGCCTGGACCCGACGCTCAAGGCGCTGTCCCGCGGCCAGGTGCGCACGCTCCTGGTCCACGCCGACGCCAGCGAGCCCGGCTTCCGCTGCGGCGAGTCCGGCCGCCTGGCCCGCACCGATCGCGAGTGCCGCGGCGAGGGCGAGCCGGTACCGGTGCTCGACGTCGTGGACGACGCGATCGAAGAGGCGCTCCGGCAGGGGGTCGACATCAACGTGGTCTATGAGAGCGAGGCCCGCGAATCGGTGAACGGCCTCGCGGCGCTGCTGCGCTTCCGCTGAGCGCGTGATCGTCGAAAACGAGGTGCCGATCCGGGCGGTCCTGTTCGACGCGGGCAACACCCTCCTCTTTCTCGATCATCCGCGCATGGCCGCGGCGGTCGGGGCGGCGCTGGGCCTGCCGCTCACCGGCCCCGCGCTGGCCGCCGGCGCGGCGGTCGCGACCCGCGCCATGGAGGAGCCGCGAGTCGACGATCGCGCGCGGGCCACCGCCTACCTTGAGGCGCTCTTCCTCGAGGCCGGTGTGCCGCCCGCCCGGCTCCCGGAGGTGCGGGACTGCCTGGCGAGGCTGCACGGGGAACGGCATCTCTGGAGCGGCACCGCGGGCGATACCCGCGAGGCCCTGGCGCGGCTCCGGGCCGCCGGTCTCCGGCTCGGGGTGGTGTCGAACAGCGACGGCCGGGTTGCGGAGGCGCTCGAGGCCGCCGGCCTGCGCGAGTACTTCGACGTCGTCGTCGACTCGACCCTGGCTGGGGTCGAGAAGCCCGACCCGGCTATCTTCCGGGCCGCGCTCGAGGTCCTCGAGGTTCCGCCGGCCGAAGCGCTCTATGTCGGGGACCTGTACGAGGTGGACGTGGTCGGGGCGAACGCGGCGGGCATCCCCGCGGTCCTGCTGCTGCCGCCGGGAGCCCCGCGGCCGGAAGGGTGCGCCACCGTGGGCTCGCTCGAGGAGCTGGCCGACGACCTGCTCAAGGAGAGACTCGCGTCATGATGGCTGCGCCCTCGTACGGCTCCGGCTCCGCCCGTCCGCTCCCGCGCCCGATCCGCGTGCTGGTCGCCAAGCCGGGCCTGGACGGCCACGATCGCGGCGCCAAGGTGGTCGCCGCCGCGCTCCGTGACGCCGGGATGGAGGTGGTCTACACCGGACTCCACCAGACCCCCGAGATGATCGCCACGGCGGCCGTGCAGGAGGACGTCGACGTGGTCGGGCTCTCGATTCTTTCGGGGGCGCACATGACCCTCTTTCCGCGGGTCCGGCAGATGCTCGACGAGATGGGCCGCCCCGACATGCTGATCACCGGGGGCGGCATCATCCCTGCCGACGATATGGAGGAGCTCCGGGCGCGCGGCATCGGGCAGTTGTTCGGTCCGGGCACACCTACCGCCGATCTCATCACCTACATCACGTCGTGGGCGTCCGAACACCTGGAGCGGTAAGCCGCCTCCGGGCGCTCACCGACGAGTACCGGCAGCTCGCCGAGCGCCTGCGCGCGGGCGGTGGCGCGGCGCGTGTCGCCAAGATGCACCAGCAGGGGAAGCTGGCGCCGCGGGAGCGGGTCGCGCAGCTACTCGACCCCGGCGCCCCCTGGCTGGAGCTCGGCCTGCTGGTCGCGTACGACCAGTACGACGGGCAGGCCCCGGGCGCCGGCGTCATCACCGGCGTGGGCGTGGTCGAGGGCCGCGAAGTCGTCGTCGTCGCCAACGACGCCACGGTCAAGGCGGGCTCCTGGTGGCCCGAGACGATCCGCAAGATCCTCCGGGCGCAGGAAGTCGCCATGCGCCAGCGGATCCCGATCGTCTATCTGGTCGACAGCGCCGGGGTGAACCTGCCCTACCAGGAGGGTGTCTTCCCCGGCCAGTACGGCGCGGCCCGCATCTTCTACTACAACTCCATCATGCGGCGGTACCTCCACGTGCCGCAGATCAGCGCGGTCATGGGGAGCTGCATCGCCGGGGGCGCGTACCTGCCCGCGCTGTCCGACGTGATCTTCATGGTCGAGGGCACCAGCTTCATGGGCCTCGGCGGCCCCAACCTCGTAAAGGGCGCGACCGGCCAGACCATCGATGCCGAGAGCCTTGGCGGCGCCGTCACCCACACCGACGTGAGCGCGGTGGCCCACTACCGCGCCGCCAACGACGCCGAGTGCCTGACCCGGATCCGGGCCTACGTCGCGCGGCTCCCGCGGCTCGACGGCATTCGGCACCAGGTGCGGGCCCCGGTAGCGCCGGCCCGCTCGGCCGACTCGCTGTACGACACCCTGCCGCAGGACCACCGGCTCTCCTACGATATGCGCCACGTGCTCGACGCGCTGCTCGACGGCGGCGCGCTCGACGAGTTCCAGACCGGCGTGGCGCGCGAGATGCTGTGCGGCCACGCGCACATCGAGGGCTGGCCGGTGGCGGTGATCGCCAACCAGCGCGGCATCATCAAGGGCCGGCCCGACGAGCGTCCGCGCTTCGGCGGCATCGTCTACACCGGCAGCGCGGAGAAGGTGGCCTTCTTCATCGAGACCGCGAACCGTGAGCGGCTGCCGATCCTGTTCGTCCAGGACGTGAGCGGCTTCATGGTAGGGCCCGAGGCCGAGCACAGCGGCATCATCCGCGCCGGCGCCCGCTTCGTCGAGGCCATGGCCACCGCCGCCGTGCCCAAGCTCGTGCTCACCGTCAACCACGCGTCCGGCGCCGGGTATTACGCTATGGCGGGCCAGGGGTTCGATCCCGACTTCATTCTCTCGTGGCCCACCGGCCGGATGGGCGTGATGGAGGGCGAGGCTGCCGTGATGGCCGTGCACGGCACGGAGATCGACCGCGCCCAGCGCGAGCGCCGGGAGCTGTCCCCGGAAGTGCAGGCGTCTGTGGCCTCGATGCGTGCGGACTACGACGCTCAGCTCGACGCGCGCTACGCCGCCGCCCGCGGTCAGGTGGACGCGATTCTCACGCCCGAGGAGACCCGCGACCAGCTCGCCTTCGCGCTCCGCATCGCCGCCAACTACGCGGGGCCGCACCTCGGCCCCTTCGTGCTCCCGCCGCTCGACGCGGCTTCTCCCCGCTAGGCCCCGCATGCGTCCGTTGCTCCTCGTCGCTCCCGCGCTCGCCGCCGCTCTCGCGTGTGCCTCCGGCCGGCCCGACACGGCCGGTCCCGTCCCGACGCCGAAGGCGGACAGCACGGCCGCCGTCCCCCGCGCCGGCGGAGCCTCGGGCCGCCGTCGCCGACCCCAAGCCGGCGGCTCCGGCAGTCGCCCCGTCGGCCGACTCGGTGCGTCGCGTCGCACCGCCCGACGCGGCCTACGCCCGCGGATGGATGCCGCTTGCGAGCACCAGGGTCGACCGATTCCTCCGTGCCGAGCCCGAGGCCGACGGACGTGGCGTCCTGATCGGCATCCTCGATACCGGCATCGATCCGGGCATTCCGGGGCTGCAGACCACTTCCACCGGCAATCCGAAGCTCGTCGACCTGCGCGACTTCTCCGGCGAGGGCGCGGTCGCGCTCACCCGCGTGACGCCGGCGGGCGACACGATCGAGGTCGGCGGCCGTCGCCTCGGCGGCTTCGGCCGGGTCGCGGCGCTCAACACCGCCGGGCCGTACTACGGAGGCACGATCGCCGAGCTGCCGCTCGGTCTCCCGCCGGCCGCCGACCTCAACGGCAACGGCGCGGTCCGGGACACGCTGCCGGTCGTCGTGGTCCGCGCCACCGACGGCTGGGTGCTGCTGGCGGACACCGACGGCGATGGGTCGCTCGCGGGCGAGCGGCCGATCCACGATTACCTGGTGGGCCGCGAGAGCTTCGGCTGGGCGCCCAAGGGCGGCCGGCCGCGCGTCAGCCTCGCGGCCAACTTCGCCGCGGACGGTGCCGGGCCCCGGCTCGACCTGTTCTTCGACACCGGGGGCCACGGCACCCACGTGGCCGGCATCGCGGCGGGGCACGATCTCTATGGCGTGGCCGGGTTCGACGGGGTGGCGCCCGGCGCGCAGCTCCTCGGGCTCAAGATCGCGAACAGCGCACAGGGCGGCATCTCCACCACCGGCAGCATGCTCCGCGCGCTGGACTACGCCATCAAGTCCGCCGCGTCGCGCCGGCTCCCGCTGGTGCTCAATCTCAGCTTCGGCGTCGGGAACGAGCTCGAGGGCAAGGCGCGGATCGACGGCATCGTGGATTCGGTCCTCGCCGCGCACCCGGACGTCGTGCTCACGATCAGCGCGGGCAATGACGGCCCCGGTCTCTCGACGATCGGTTTTCCGGGCAGCGCGAGCCGGGCGATCAGCGTCGGCGCGACCCTGCCGTCGAGCTTCCTGCCACCCGGCCCGAATGGCGCGCCCTCGCCCGACCAGCTCGCCTACTTCAGTGCGCGCGGCGGCGAGGTCGCGCGGCCGGACGTGGTGACGCCGGGTGTGGCGTACAGCACGGTGCCGCTCTGGGACGCGGGTGGCGAGGTGGAGCAGGGCACCAGCATGGCGTCGCCGCACGCGGCCGGGCTCGCTGCGCTGCTCCTGTCGGCCGCCGCGCGGGCCCAGCGGCCCGTCGCCGCGAGAGATGTGCGCCAGGCGCTGATGGTCAGCGCGCAGCCGACACCCGGCGCCACCGTCGTCGACGAGGGCAGCGGGCTCGCGGACGTGGACCGGGCCTGGCGCTGGCTCTCGTCCGCTCCCCGGGTGGCCGAGATCGGGGTGCTGGCGGTGGGCCCGGGTGATGCGACCGCGGCCGTGCTCCGTGGCCTCGGCGGACTCCCCGACACCGTGCAGAGCTTCGAGCTCGTCCGGCACGCGGGCACCGCGGCGGCGACGTACACGCTCCGAAGCGACGCGCCTTGGCTCACCGGCCCCGCTTCGGTCACCCTCGCGCGCGAGCGCACCAGGCTCCAGCTCAAGGTCGGGCGCAAGGCGATCGCGGCGCCCGGCGTCGCGGTCGGGACGATCACCGGGTGGGGCACCGACACGCTGGCTGGTCCGGCATTCCGGCTCGTGGTCACCGTGGTGGCTGCCGCGCCCGTGACGGCGAGCACGCAGTCGCTTCGGGAAAAGGTGGCGCTGCCGGCCGGCGGCATGCTGCGCACCTTCTTCCAGGCCGACAGCGGCCGGCCGTTCGCCCTCATCGTCGAGACCAACGGCCGTGCTGAGCGGGCCCTCTCGTTCCTGCACGAGCCCGACGGCATGCCGTTCCGCGACGAGGGCGCGCGCTCGGCGGGCTTCGGTCCGCAGAGCGCGGAGTACGAGGCCGATTCCCGCGACGTGGTGAGCGGCGGGTACGAATCGGTCGTCGTGGCCCCACCTAACCAGCCGCTCAGCGCCACGGTCTCGGTGGTCCAGTCGCCGCTCGCGCTCCAGGCGGTCCGGCAGGGGGAGTCGGTGCGCGCCACCTTCACCAACCTGACCGGCGCCCCGGTCGAGGCGGAGGTCGGGATGCACCTGGGCGGGGCGGCGAGGATCGAGACGGTGTCTGCGGGCGGCTCGGCGGTGCAGCGGATTCCGTTCGTGGTGCCGGCATGGTCCCGGGGCGTGGTGATCGACCTCGCGATGGACCGGGCCCAGTGGGGACGCTTCACCGACTTCGGCGTTACCCTGTTCGATTCGCTCGGCCAGCAGCTCGGGAAGCAGCCGCTCAACTACGCCTTCGGCCGGCTGCAGGTGGAGCTGCCCGAAGGACACGGTGACCTCCCGGTGACCCTGGGGCTGTTTCCCGGGTTCGCCGATTCGACCGGTGACCAGCGGTGGACCCTCCGGACGTCGATCCGGGTGTACGCCGATACCTCGGTCGTGCTTGCCCGTGCCGACAGCAGCTCGACCACGATCGCGCCGCACGCCAGCGCCACGGCCCGGTTCGCGCTGCCCGGGGTGCCCTGGTCGCTCGGTCCCAAGTTCGTGCCGCTCGGCCTGCTCGTGGCGCGCGCCGACGGGCGGAGCTGGACCCGCGAGGTCGAACTCGCGCCCCCGGGCACGGCGCTCGTGCCATGACGGCGCGCGCCGGCCGAACCGTCCGCATCGCGGCCGGGCAGGGATTCTGGGGTGACTGGCTCGAGGCGCCGGTGCGCCAGGTGCGTGGGGGCCCGATCGACTACCTGATGATGGACTACCTCGCCGAGGTGACCATGTCCATCATGCAGAAGCAGAAGTCGCGCGACCCGTCCGCCGGCTACGCGCGCGACTTCGTTCCGCTCATGGAGCGGATCCTGCCGGACATCGTCGAGCGCGGCGTCCGGGTCACCTCCAATGCGGGCGGCGTGAACCCGCGTGGCTGCGCCGAGGCCGTGCTCGCCGTGGCGCGGCGCCTGGGGCTGCCGCGGAAGCTCCGTGTCGGGCTCGTCACCGGCGACGACATCCTGGGCCGGCTCGACGAGCTGATCGGCCGGGGACACCCCCTGAGCGACATGGAAACCGGCCGTCCGCTCACCGACATCCGGAACCGCGTGCTGAGTGCCAACGCCTATCTCGGCATGGCGCCGATCGTCGAGGCGCTGCGGGGCCGCTCGGACGTCGTCGTCACCGGCCGCGTGACCGATACCGGGCTCACGCTCGGACCGATCTTCCACGAGTTCGGCTGGTCCCCGGACGACTGGGACAAGGTGGCCGCGGGCACCGTCGCGGGGCATATCATCGAGTGCGGTGCGCAGGCGTCGGGCGGCAACCTGCTCAAGGGCTGGCGCCGCGTGCAGGGCCTGGCCGATCCGGGATTCCCGATCGCCGAGGCGTCGGCGGACGGCACGTTCGTGATCACGAAGCACCCCGGCACCGGCGGCGTCGTCTCGATCGCCTCGGTGACGGAGCAGCTGGTGTACGAAATGGGCGATCCGCACAGCTACATCACACCCGACGGCGTCGCCGACTTCACGACCATCCGGCTCGAGCCGGCCGGGCGAGATCGCGTGCGGGTGAGCGGCATCCGAGGCGGCCCTCGTACGCCGATGCTGAAGGTCTCGATCGCGTACTTCTGGGGCTACAAGGCGGTCGGAACGCTGGTCTATGCCTGGCCCGAAGCGTTCGACAAGGCCAAGGCCGCCGACCGGATCCTCCGCCAGCGGCTCACCGACCTGGGCCTGGAGTTCGACCAGATTCTCACCGAGTTCGTCGGCGTCGACGCCACCCACGGCCGGCTCAGCGGGCCACCGAACTCCGACCTGCCCGAGGTGCAGCTTCGGGTCGGCGTGCGGGCGCGGGAGAAGGCGCCGGTCGAACGGTTCACCCGCGAGATCGCGCCACTCGTTCTCACCGGGCCGCCCAGTGTCACGGGCTTCGCGGGCGGCCGCCCGGCGGTCGAGGAGGTGGTGGCTTACTGGCCGGCATTGATCGACCGCCGCGAGATCGAGCCGCACGTTCGCGTCGAGATCCTGGAGGCATGACCGTGGCCAAGACCCCCGCCAAGCGCGCGGCCAGGCGCGGCGCCGCCGCCACCCGCCCGCTCCAGCTTCGCTACCTGGCTCACGCCCGCTCGGGTGACAAGGGCAACACCGCCAACGTCGGCCTCATCGCGCTCGAGCCGGAGTACTTCCCGATTCTCGTGCGCGAGGTGACGGTGGCGCGCGTCGCCCGGCACTTCAAGGGCATGGCCACCGGCGTCGAGCGGTTCGAGCTGCCCAACCTGAACGCGCTCAACTTCCTCCTCCACGAGGCGCTGGACGGCGGAGGCACGATCTCGCTCAAGACCGACGCTCAGGGCAAGGTGTACTCCACCGCGCTGCTTCGGCTGGAGATACCGGTTCCCGCCGCCCTCGCCCGCCGGCTGGCAGGGGGATGACCGATCCCGCCGCCCCGGTTCGGTCGGCGCTGGTCGGCGGCGTGCTCACACTCACGCTCGACCGGCCGGACAAGCGCAACGCGCTCAGCCTGGCGATGGTGGAGGCGCTGCACGCGGCGCTCGAGCGGGCCGACCTCGACGCGGAGGTGCGGCTCGTCGCGCTGCGCGGGGCGGGGAAGGACTTCTGCGCCGGCGCCGATCTCGACGAGCTGCTGGCCTCGGCCGATCTGACGCTGGCGGAGAACGAGGCGGCGGCGCTCAGAATGGGCGCCCTGTTCGAGCGGATGCGGACGCTGCCGAAGCCGGTGCTCGCCGTGGTCCACGGCCGGGCCCTCGCGGGCGGCGCCGGGCTGGTGACCGCCTGCGACCTCGCGATCGCGGGAGCAGGGGCGCTGCTCGGCTACCCCGAGATCCAGCGCGGCTTCGTCCCCGCCATGGTGATGACCCTGCTGCGGCGTGCCGCGGGAGAGAAGCTGGCGCTGGACCTGGTCCTGACCGGCCGGCTCCTCGCGGCCGAGGAGGCGCGCGCCGCCGGTCTCGTCTCCCGGGTCGTGCCCGATGCCGAGCTCGACCGGGAGGCGGGTGCCGTGTCGCTGGCGCTCGCCGGCGCCAGCCCCTCGGCCCTGGCACTCACCAAGCAGCTGTTCTACCGTCTCGACGGCCGGTCGGTCGAGGAGGGCGTGGCGCTCGGGGCGCGGATCAATGCGCTCGCCCGGCAGACGCCCGATTTCCGAGCGGCGATCGGGCAGTTCCTCAAGCGCTGATCGATGGCACGGCTCCGGCTCGGGCTGGCGCTCGCGGGGTTCGCGGTGGCCCTGCTCGCGCTCGCGCTCGAGAGCGGGCGGATCGGCTGGGCCGCCATCGCCCTCCTCACCGCCTCCCTGATCATCCGTGTGATCCAGCGCCGCAATCCCCCGGTGTGACCCACCTCACATGGCGCGACTCCCGCGCCAGCTAGTTTGACGACGACCCGTTCTGCGCGGACGGGCAAGCGGGCGGCCGTCGGTCCCGATGCGCCGCTTCATGGGAATCAGCCTGAAGGAGGAGCGGTATGAGGATACCGAAGGCCGTGGCGGCGTTGGCCATGGGCATGCTCGTGAGCGCGTCGGCCTTGCAGGCGCAAGGCGCAGAGTTCTCGCTGGGAGGCGGCATCGACCTTCCCCTCGGCGACTTCGATGACGCGGCGAAGCTCGGCTTCCACGGACTCGCGGGTGTGTCGGTGGTGCCGTCCAACTGGCCGGTGGGTATTCAGGTCGACGGCAACTGGAGCCAGTTCAGCGACGATACGCCAGACGACGTCAAGTTTCAGCTCATCTATGGCACGGCGAATCTCGTCTACAAGTTCAAGACCTCCGAGGAGACTCGGTTCCGGCCCTATCTGATCGGTGGCGGCGGGGTGTACAACTTCAAGCTCAAGGGCGACGACGTTCCCACCATCATCGACGACTCGGAGACCAAGTTCGGCATCAACGCGGGCGCCGGCTTCGACTTCAAGGCGGGGAGCGCGGGGATCTTCGTCGAGGGACGCTTCCACGACGTGTTCATGACCGGGAGCAATACGACCTTCATACCTATTACGGTGGGCGTCCGCTTCGGCGGACACTAACCCTTCGGTTCGAAGCGCCCGGCCGCCTTGCACCCGCGAGGCGGCCGGTCCGTTTCCGGTTCAAGGCGGGGCAGCCGTCGCGGGGACGGCAGGGTCGGCGGTGAGGGCAGAGCAGGCATTCGAGGCTGGAGGCCAGATGGGCGAGCGCAGGCGAGTGGTCCCGCGGGAGGTAAGGACGAGACTTCTCATGGTGGGGGCCGTACTCATCGCGCTCGGCTGCGGGGCGGACCTCGAGGCACCCGGCACCGGCAGTCTCGCAATCACCACGACCACGAGCGGCGCCGAGCCGGATACCGACGGCTACCTCGTCGCGGTCGATTCCGGCGCGCCGATCGCGGTGGGCTCCAATGCCACGCTCCAGCGCGGAGGTGTCGACGCCGGAACTCACACCGTTCGCCTGGGCGGCGTCGCGGACGGCTGCACGGTGGAGGGGGAGAACCCGCGCACCGTGGAGGTCGTGGCGGAGACGACGGTGCCGGTGGCGTTCGTGATCACCTGCGCCCCCGGCACGGGCACGATCCGCGTTCGCGTGGCCACCTCCGGATCGCCGGTCGACCCTGATGGATACGTCGTGCAGCTGGACGGCGGCGATCCAGGTCTTCCCGTCGGGACGGACGGCGAGGTGACCTTCCCCGCCGTCGCCGTCGGTGCCCACACGATTGCCCTCACCGCTGTCGCTCCCAATTGCAGCGTGGATGGCGAGGCCTCGCGAAGCGTGACCGTGACGGCAGGCGAGACCGCCGACCTCAGCTTCGCAGTGACCTGCGCCCAACCGGCGGCAAGTGTTCACCTCACGACGACCACGACCGGCTCATCCGTGGATCCCGACGGCTACCTGGTGAGCGTCGACGACGGGGCGTCCCAGGCGATCGGCGCGAACGCCACGCTCGATCTGGAAGGGCTCGGGCCTGGCGCTCACACGCTGGCGCTGTCCGGCATCGCCGCCAACTGCCACCTGGACGGGGCGAACCCGCGCACCGTGGAAGTGACCGCCGGCTCCACGAATGTCGCCTTCGACCTGACCTGCCTCGGCGCGGATGCTCTGATCGCCTTTACGTCGAACGCCTTTGGGTTGCTGGCCGTCGTTGTCGTCAACCCCGATGGCAGCGGTTTGAGAAACCTCACGCCGGACGGCGAACTCGAGTCGAGTCCGGTCTGGTCGCCCGACGGCGCCAGGCTGCTGTTCCTCCGGGATGGCGATCTGTACGTGATGAACGCGGACGGCACCGGCCGGATCAGCGTGGCGGACGGCCTGGAGATCTCGGAACACCGGTGGTCGCCCGATGGCCGGATGATCGCGTTCGTGGATGTCCGGGAGGAGGGCGGGGAATTCGTCAACGATCTCTGGGTCATGCAGGCGGACGGAGCCGGCAAGGTCAGGGTCGCCGAGCATGCCTTCAATGTCTCCTGGTCGCGGGATGGCCGTCTCGCTTACACCAGCGTCGGGGACTTCAGCGACGTACACCTCCGGATCGTCCATGCCGATGGCAGCAGTGACGCCCGGCTCACGACCCGCGCGGCGTTCCAGCCCGCGTGGTCGCCGGATGGCGCCCGTATCGCGTTTGTCACGCTAGGCGAGAAAGACATCTACCTCATCAATCCGGATGGCAGCGGCGAGGTGAACCTGACCCAGGGGCAGAGCGAGGACGAGAGCCCCACCTGGTCCCCCGACGGCAGCAGGATCGCCTTCACCATGGGGCCGATCGACCAAGGGCTGGAGACCGAGATCGCCGTCATGAATCGGGATGGCAGCAGCCGGGCAACGCTGACGAATCACCCGGGGTTTGATTTCGAGCCGGCCTGGTCGCCCGACGGCTCCAGGATCGTGTTCACGAGGTCGGAGGACGACGGTGACAGCGAGATCTATGTCATGAATGCGGACGGCGGCAGCCTGGCAAACGTCACCAATCGGCCGGATTCTCGTGAGACCACCCCCGACTGGAACGGCCGCGGAGCGCCGGTGACCTTCGCCGGCCGGCAAGCCGCGTTCTATCAACGCTGGCTCCGGGCGAACCACTGATCGCCGGTCCCCCAACGCGTGGCCGTGAAAGCTGATGCGTAGCCGGGGTGCATGTGGTGGGTGGACAGAGCCCAATCTTGCCTCATGTCCGCCTCGATGGACCAGGCTCGGCGCCTGCTGCGCCACCACTTCGGCCACGCGGACTTCCGGCCGGCCCAGCAGCCCGTCATCGCCTCGGTACTCGCGGGTAGGGATACCCTGGCGGTGCTGCCCACCGGCGGCGGGAAGTCGGTCTGCTTCCAGGTGCCGGCCCTGGTCGCCGGCGGCCTCACGCTGGTCGTATCCCCGCTCATTGCGCTGATGCAGGACCAGGTCGCCGCAGCGGTGGCCCGAGGCATCCCGGCCGCGGCGCTGCACAGCGGCGTGGGAGACGGCGAGCGGGAGCGCATCTGGCAGGGCCTCCGTGATCGGTCGCTCCGGCTGCTGTACGCCTCGCCTGAGCGACTCACGCGCCTCGCGCCCGAGCTCCAGGAGCGGGCCATCCGTCCCGCGTTGCTCGCCGTGGACGAGGCCCACTGCATCGCGGAGTGGGGTCATGACTTCCGGCCCAGCTACCGGACCCTGGGTGCCGCGCGGTACCGGCTCGGCCGCCCGCCGGCCGTCGCGCTGACCGGGAGCGCGACCCCGGACGTGCGCCGCGACATCGCCCGCGCGCTCCGGTTTCTCCCGGGGCGGTACGACGAGCACCTGGGCTCGTTCGATCGCGGCAACCTCTGGTTTGGCGTCGTCTCCGTCGCCAACGAGCGGGAGCGGCTCGATGCGCTGCTGCGGCTGCTCGCCGATGACGACCGGATGGCAATCGTGTATACGCCGACGCGGAGCGTCACGGAGGCCGTCGCGCGGGCGCTCGCCCTGGCCGGCCACCGCGCCGCGCCATACCACGCGGGTCTCACCCGGGAGCGGCGGAGCCGAACCCTCGACGCGTTTCTCGACGATCGGCTCGACGTCATCGTCGCCACCTGCGCCTTCGGCATGGGGATCGACAAGCCCCGGATCCGGCTGGTTGTCCACTGGACCCTGCCGCCCACCCCCGAGGCCTACTACCAGGAGGCCGGGCGCGCCGGGCGCGACGGCGAGTTCGCCCGCTGCGTCCTGCTCTGGCGCTCCGGCGACGCCGCGCTCCACCGCCGCCAGCTCGACGTGACCTTCCCACCGCGTGCGCTGCTCGAGCGCCTCTGGCGCGAGGGCGAGCGTTGTACCGGCGTCCCCGCCAACGTGCGCGCATCGGCGGCCCGACTCGCACACGAGCTCAGGCCGGAGCAGGGTCCCGTCGACTGGTCGCTGGTCGCGGAGCGCCGGCGGCGGGCCGAGGCACGAATCGCGGCGGTGGAGGCCTACGCGCGGGGGAGGGGCTGCCGGCGACGCGTGCTGCTCGGGTACTTCGGCGAGCGGCTCGATCACTGCTCGGGATGCGACCGCTGTCGTCGGCGGGTAGTGCCGGTCCCGGCCGAACCCGAGGTGTCGGCGCGGGTCGCTCGGCTGCGCGCAGTAGTGTCCGCGCGGCGTGGCCCATGGGGCGCGCCAATTCTCGAGCCGGAGGTCCTGGTTGCGCTGGCGCGCCGGCCCCCGGCCGACGGGGCCGAGCTTGCCGACGTGCCCGGGGTCGGCAGCGCGCTCGCGGCGAGATGGGGCGGGGCCATTCTGAGCGCCTTGCGCGGCTCGAGTCGACCCGAGGCCGCCGGCGTGGACCGGCCTTCGATGGGCGCGCGCCGGGTGGCATTGGAGCGCTGGCGCTCGCGTGTGGCGGCCGACCTCGGCGTGCCTGCCTACGTCGTGCTCCGGAACGTCACCGTGACCGCCCTGGCCACCAGCGAGGCCCGGGACGGCCGCGCCCTCGCGAGCGTTCCGGGCCTCGGTCCGCGCACGCTCGCCCGGCACGGCGAGGCGCTGCTCGGCCTGATCGCGGCGCATCCGCCCGACCGTTATCTTCTGCCCATGGATCAGGGCGATGCCGAGATCCTCGAGCGGATCGACGCGGGCGAGCGGATTTTCCGCCCCGGCGCCGGAGGGAGCGGCCGTCCCGCATTCGCGGCGCTCGTCGCCCATCTGCGGGATCTGCGTGATCGCGGCCTCATCGACATGCCCGAGCGGAGCGTGGCCGTCGCCGCGGACGCGGAGGCGGGTCCCTACCTGTTCGCGGGGCCGTGCTTCGTGACCGGGCCTGGGCGCGAGGCGCTCCACGAGTTCCGCCGCGGGGACCGCCGCGCGGATCAGCGCCGGCAGAGCGAGCGACGGAGCTCGGGCCAGGCACTGCCGCTCGCCGATGCCGAGCGCCGGCGCGGCGATCGCCGCCAGGGCGACCGCCGGACAGGCGGCCCCGGCGGTTGACTGCCGGCCTATATTCCGTCACCTCACACCCTCCCGGTCGCCGCCATGGACGATTCGCTCTACTTCACCGAACACCACCACCAGGTCCGTGAGACGGTCCGCGAGTTCTCGCGGACCCAGATCGCCCCGGTTGCGCGCGAGCTGGACCGCACCTCCACCTTCCCCTGGGACAACATCAAGGCCATGGGGGAGCTGGGCCTCCTGGGCGTGCCCTGGAGCGAGGAGCTCGGCGGCGCGGGGATGGACCAGCTCTCCTACTACATCACGATTCACGAGATGGCCAAGGTGGACGCGAGCCACGCGCTCACCATCAGCGCGCACACCAACCTCGGCACCTCGCCGATCGTCGAGTTCGGCACCGAGGAACAGCGCCGCCGCTACGTGCCGCTCCTGGCTGGCGGCCGCGTGCTGGGCGGCTTCGGGCTCACTGAGCCTGGCGCGGGCAGCGACGCGGGCGGCACTGCCACCACCGCCGTCGACAAGGGCGACCACTACCTGTTGAACGGCTCCAAGATCTTCATCACCCACGCCGGGGTCGGCGAGATCTTTTCGGTCACCGCGCGCACCGAGCCGGGCCGCGGCAACAAGGGCATCACCAGTTTCATCGTCACCAAGGACACGGTCGACCTCGACGAGGCGGCCCGGCTGGGCGTGGGGCATGCGGCGAACCTGGCCAAGACGCGCGGCGTCCGTGCGGGCAAGAAGGAGGACAAGATGGGCTGGCGGGCGAGCGACACCCGCGAGCTCATCTTCGAGGACGCGGTCGTGCCCAAGGAGAACGTCCTGGGGCAGGTGGGCTACGGATTCATCAACTTCCTGAAGACGCTCGACGCCGGCCGGATCGGCATCGCGGCGCTCTCGCTCGGCATCGCCGAGGGTGCCTACGACGAGGCCCTCCGCTACGCGGGCGTCCGGAAGCAGTTCGGCCGGCTGATCGGCAGCTTCCAGGGCATCAACTTCCAGCTGGCCGACATGGCCCTCGAGATCGAGGCCGGAACCCATCTCCTGTACCACGCCGCCTGGCTCAAGCAGAACGGCAAGCCGTTCAAGAAAGAGGCGGCCATGGCCAAGCTCTACTGCTCCGAGCTGGCCATGCGGACCACCACCAAGGCGGTCCAGATCTTCGGCGGCTACGGCTACACCACCGACTATCCGGTTGAGCGGATGATGCGGGACGCCAAGGTCTGCGAGATCGGCGAGGGCACCAGCGAGATCCAGCGGCTCGTGATCGCCCGCCAGATCCTCGGGCAAGTGGTGGACTGAGTTGCCCTAAATTTCGACGCGACATATAATTGGCGCTGGAGCTGACGCGCCGCCTCGCGGGCCAGGCTGGTGCCGGGCACGCCCCCGGGCCGGCGCGTCGCCGCAAGACCGAAGTCCATTCCCAGGCATGCCGCGGCGAGCGGGTCGGAGGCGCGATGTCGCGCCCCACCGTGGCTGAGGTCATCACTTGAAGCGCGAGATTCTGATCAACGGGAGCCAGCGGGAAACCCGCGTGGCCATCCTGGAAGACGACCGCCTCGTCGAGCTCCTCGTCGACCGCCCCGACCATCGCCGCACGGTCGGCGACATCTACCTCGGACGGGTCGAGGCGGTGCTGCCGGGCATTCAGGCGGCGTTCGTGGACATCGGTCAGGAGAAGAGCGCCTTCCTGCACGCCTCCGACCTGCTCGAGCCCGACGAGGACGAGGATCCCGCCGAAGAGGCCGAGGAGGAGGCCGACCCCGAGGTCGACCCGCCGACGGCGGAAACGGCCGAGGCCACGGTGACGGAAGAGGCGCCGGGCGAGCGGAAGGTCGGCTGGCGGGGGCGGGACCGCCGTCGCCGGGGCCGGACCAACGGGGGTGCCGCCGCCACTGAGCGCGCGCCCAATGGCGGCGAAGCCCGGCAGCGTGAGATCTCGCCGCGCCGTCCCGTGCCGAACATCCAGGACATCCTCAAGAAGGGCCAGACCCTCCCCGTCCAGGTCACCAAGGAGCCCATCAGCACCAAGGGCTGCCGGGTCACCGCGCAGATCTCCCTTCCGGGCCGGTTCCTCGTCTACATGCCCTACGCCTCCAAGGTGGGCGTGAGCCGGAAGATCGAGAGTCGCGAGCAGCGGGCCAAGCTGCGGGAGATGGTCACCAAGCTGCTGCCCAAGGATTCGGGCGGCGTGATCGTGCGGACCGTCGCCGAAGGCGTCACCGAGGAGCACTTCGAGCGCGAGATCGAATCGCTTCTGGCGCTCTGGCGGAAGATCAACCGCAAGAAGACCTTCGTCCGGCGCGCGCCGGCGCTGCTCCAGCGCGAGACCAGCCTCACTCGCGGCATCATCCGGGACCTCTTCAGCGCCAAGGTCGACGCGCTTCACGTCGACTCGCGCGAGCTCTACAACGAGATCGAGCAGTACCTCAGCCAGATCGATCCCGAGCTGATCGGTCGGGTGCACATGTACACGGAGGCCACGCCGCTGTTCGACAAGTTCGACATCGAGTCGGAGATCCGGGACTTGTTCAAGGCCCGGGTGGAACTGCCCACCGGCGGGTCGCTCATCATCCAGCCGACCGAGGCGCTGATCAGCATCGACGTCAACACGGGCCGCTACACCGGCAAGAAGGATCCCGAGAAGACGATTCTGCGCACCAACATCGAAGCGGCGCGCGAGATCGCCCGGCAGATCCGGCTGCGCGACATCGGCGGCATCATCGTGTGCGACTTCATCGACATGGAGACGCGCTCCAACCGCGATAAGGTCCTCCAGGAGCTCCGCACTCACCTCGGCCGGGACCGGGCCCGCACCAAGGCGCTCGCCGTGTCCGAGCTCGGCCTGGTGGAGATGACCCGGCAGCGGGTGCGGCCATCCCTCTGGCACTCGATGACCGCCGACTGCCCTACCTGCGCGGCGAGCGGGCGGGTGTTCACGCCGGAGGTCGTGGCACGGCGACTGGAGCGGGCGCTCAAGCGCGCGGGGCACGAGCACCGGGAGCGGCAGCTCACCGTTCGCCTTCATCCGGAGGTGGCGCTGTACCTGCTCGAGGAGGAGCCCAAGCTGCTGCAGACGCTCTCCAAGCTGACCGGCCTGGATCTCGAGCTCCGCGACGACCCGATGATGCGTCTGGACGAGTTCCGGCTGATGAGCCGGCCGGCGGGCCGGGACGTGACGGAGCTGTACGCCGTCGCCTGATGCACCCCTTGCCTCAACCGCAGCCACAGCCTATGTTTACAGGCTACTATCGTGGCTAACCCAGGACACAGGCACTCCATGTACGCGATTTTCAGGGCCCTGGGCAAGCAGTTCCGGGCCGAGAAGGGCAAGACGATCCGCCTCCCGCTGATGAACGCCGAGGCTGGGGCCAAGGTCACCTTCGACGAGGTCCTGCTGTCCTCGGACGGCGAGACCATTCGGGCCGGGACCCCGCTGGTGCCGGGCGCCAAGGTCGAGGCCGAAGTGGTGGGCATGGGCAAGGAGCCCAAGATCTACGTGTTCAAGTTCAAGCGGCGGAAGAACTATCGCCGCAAGACCGGACATCGGCAGAAGTTCACCGAGGTCCGCATCACCGACGTCACGCTCGGCTGAGGCGCATATGGCACACAAGAAGGGCGTAGGCTCCAGCCGCAACGGCCGGACCAGCAATCCCCAGTACCTCGGCGTCAAGCGCTACGGTGGCGAGCAGGTCGTCGCGGGGAACATCATCGTGCGTCAGCGCGGCACCAAGTTCCATGCCGGCAAGAACGTCCGCCGCGCCAACGACGACACGCTGTTCGCGCTCGTCGATGGGGTCGTGAAGTTCGAGTTCAAGGACAAGAACCGGCAGAAGATCTCGGTCTACCCGGTGGCCGAAGGCGCCACGGGCTGATCCGGCCGAAGCACCGACGCGGGGGGCGTGGCGAGAGCCACGCCCCTTTTTGTTTTCGTGTATGATTCAGCAATCGGACCGGCCCGCTGGAGGGGCCGATCCCTACGATCACCGGAGGATGCGATGACCAAGTCCACGCTGTTCGACCGACTCAATCACGAGCTCGAGGCGTTCGGCAAGAAGGCTCAGGCGGCCCTCGACGAGGGGAAGCTGCAGATCGAGCTGCTGCGGGCGCGGAAGCGGCGGGACACCGCCGCCCGCGATCTCGGCATGCTCGTCTTCCGGCGGGAGCGCGGCGGAGAGGTGGAGGCTCGGCGGATCGACGCACTGATGCTCCGTCTCGACGATCTCGAGGGGGAGATCGCCAGGCTCGACCGGCAGATCGTCGAAGCCAGGCATCAGCGGCCGGCTGCCGCGGAGGCACGCCCGACCGGCGAAGCGCCACAGCCGGAGGCGGAGCGGCCGGCCGCCACCGTCTGATGCCCGGTCAGGCCCGGGCTGGGGACCCGTCCCGGGCCGCCAGTGCGACGCGGATGCGGTCCGGGTAGTTGCCGCAGAGACCGTCGACGCCGAGCCGCACCAGCCGCTCGAGGTCGCCGATCTCGTTCACGGTCCAGGCGATGACCTCCGCGCCTGCCTCGTGCACCCGCGTGACGAGGTCCTGGTCCACCTGCTGCCACTCCTGCCACAGTGTCGTGGCGCCCACGGCGCGCATCGCGGCGACCGGGTCGTCGAGGTACGCGGTGAGCAGGATGCCGCGCCGGAGCCCGGGCACGCTTCGCCCAGGCGACGGATGATGCGGTGATCGAAGCTGTGCACCGCGTACCGGGCAGGCGCGGGTCCGGCGCTCAGGATGGCCAGCAGGGCCTCGTCGTGCTCCGCCGGGAGGGTCTTCACCTCGACCCAGACCGTCAGGTCGCCCACCAGGTCCAGGACCTCCTGGAGCAGCGGCAGGGGTTCGCCATTCCGGATGCGGAGCTGCCGGGCCTCGGCGAGCGTCAGCTCGGCAATCGGACCGAAGCCGGGAATCTCCGCGTCGTGGTGCACGACGAGCAGGCCGTCGCTCGTCGCATGAACGTCGAGCTCGACGCCATCGGCATCGAGCATGAGCGCTCGGCGAAACGCCGCCCGGGAGTTCTCGTATTCGTAGCCCGAGGCGCCGCGATGGGCGATAACGGTGGGGCGTCGCATGGCTCTAAGATAGTCCCGCTTAACGGACCCGTCCAACGGCCGTCCACCCTGGTTCGGATGAGCGTCCGTCCGACATCCGATGTTCCCACTGATGCGGCACTGGTGGCCGCTTACCGGCGACGGCGATGAGCGGGCGGCAGCCGAGTTGGTCCGCCGCCACGCCGCGGCGGTCGGCCGCTTCCTCTATAGCCGCGGGGCCTCCGCGAGCGACGTGGACGACCTGGTTCAGGAGACGTTCTTCCGGGCCTTTCGAGGGCTCGATGGCTGGCGGGCCGAGGCGTCGTTCCGGAGCTGGCTGTTCACTATCGGCGGCAACCTTCTGCGTGACGAGTTCCGAAAGCGGAAGGGGCGCCAGATGGTCCCGCTGGACGACCGGGACATGCCGGACCGCGCCGATCCCGCAGCGGACCTCGCCGCGGCCGAAGCCGAGCAGCGGGTGCGCGAGGGCCTGGCCACGCTGCCGCGTCTCCAGCGTGAGGTCTTCCTCCTCCGGGTGCAGGAGGGGGGCGACTACGAGGAGATCGCGATGGCGCTCGGCACCACGCCCGGCGCGGCCCGGGTGCACTACCATAACGCCGTGAAACGCCTGAAGGAGCTGGTGCGATGACTACCTGTTCTGCGCTGTCGGACCGGATGCCGGACGTGGCGCACGGCCGGTCGTTATGGACGGCATCGGAGGAGCGTCACCTCGCCACCTGTGCCGACTGCGGGGCCGAGTGGGCGCTCATCATGGCCGCGGCCCGTCTTGGCACTTCGATTGAACCGTCGGGCGACCCCAACCGCCTCGCCGCCCTGCTGCTCGAGCGTCTGGCCCGCGAGCGCGAGCTCAGCCGCCGCCTGCGCCTCTGGACGGCCGCCGGACTCGCCGCGGCCGCGGCGATCGTCTTCGCGGTCTGGACCGGCGCCGGGAGTCGCATCATGGCTGGGGACGGGGCGGGCGGCGTCGCGCCGACAGTGGCCACGGCTCCCGTGGCGCCCTCCCGCACCGGCGGCGCAATCGACTTGCCCCTGCCGGAGCTCGACGACCTGCCGGCTGAAGCGCTCGATTCGGTGTTGGAGGTGCTGGACGAGCCTGCAGCGCGGGCGGATGCGTACGAACTTCCGGGATTCGGTGACTCGGGCGACCGCGAGCTCGAGCAGGCGCTTACCGGATTGGAGGGCTGATGCGACCGTCCACCATCGGTATCCTTGCGCTCTGGACGATGCTCGCGGTCGCGCCTCTGCGCGCCCAGGAGCCCGCCCCGACGCGTCCCCGCGCCGAGGAGCAGCGGCGCCGGGTTCGCGAGAGGTTCGGGGAGCGGGTCCAGGAGCAGCTCGGGCTCACGGGTGATCAGATGCAGCAGCTTCGCGGGACCGTTGGGAAGTTCGGTGGCCGGCGGCGGGACATGGAGGCGCGTCAGCGCACGCTGCGCGAGGAGCTCGCCGGGCAGCTCCGGCCGGGCGCCGGTGTCTCCAGGGACAGCGTCGCCCGCCTGACCGACGAGCTGATGTCGCTCCGGGTCCGGTACGCCGAGAGCTTCCGCGATGAGCAGGCGGAGCTGTCGCGCTACCTCGATCCGGTGCAGCGGGCCCGGATTCTGGTCCTCCGGGAGCGGCTGCTCGAGCGCGGGAAGGAGTTCCGCGGCCGCCGCCCGATCATGGAACGGCGGGCCCGACCGGAGTAGATTTCGGGGGTCCCCCTCAAGGCCCCGCGATGCGCCGCCGGCTCCTGATGACGCTCGCCCTGCTCCTGACGCTGGCCGGATCGCCCTCGCCGGCCCAGTCTCCTATCGTCTACCGCCTGGCCATCGCCGGTGTGGTCGAGAACGGCCTCGCGCCCTACGTCGCGCGCGGGCTGCGCGAGGCGGCCGCGGCCGGCGCCGCGGCCGTCTACCTCGACATCGATACCCCCGGCGGCCGGATCGACGCCGCGGAGCGGATCGCGGACGCCGTGGGCGGTTCCCCCGTGCCCGTCTATGCCTTCGTCAACCCGCGGGCCTACAGCGCCGGAGCCCTCATCGCGCTCTCGGCCCGGGCGATCTACATGCGGCCCGGCGCCGTGCTGGGCGCCGCCACGCCGGTCGACGGCCAGGGCGTCAAGGCATCGGAAAAGATGGTCTCCGCCATGCGCGGCGAATTTCGCGCGCTGGCGGAGGCACGCGGCCTGGACCCGCGTGTGGCCGAGGCGATGGTCGACGAGCGGGTCGAGATTGCGGGGCTCGACACGCCTGACCAGCTGCTGACGCTGAGCACCAACGAGGCCCTGCGCGTGGGGTATGCCAAGGCAGCTGTGAGCGGCGAGCCCGACCTCCTGCGCACGATCGGGCTGCCGAATGCGCGCGTCGTGACGATCGAGCCGAACTGGGCGGAACTGGTGGTCCGGTTCCTGACTAACCCGCTGGTGGCGCCGCTGCTCCTCTCCCTCGGAGTGCTCGGGCTGGTCTTCGAGATCAAGACGGGCGCGTTCGGGCTGGGCGGCCTGGTCAGCCTCGTGTCGCTCGGGCTCTTCTTCGGGTCGAGCCTGCTGGTGGGGCTCGCGGGCTGGGAGGAGATCATCCTGCTCGGCATCGGCCTGGTGGCGATCGCGGTCGAGGTATTCATCCTCCCGGGATTCGGCGCGGCGGGGGTGCTCGGGATGGTCGCGCTGGGCGCGGCCATCGTGCTGGCGATGATCGGCGCATCCCCCACCACGACAGATCTGACCCAGGCGTTCATCGTGCTCGGCGCCAGCGTGGCGATCACCGTGGCCGTGGCTTACGCCTGGCTCCGGCATCTGCCCAACAGCGGACGATTCGCCGGGCTGTTCCTCCGTGGCGGCGCGCAGCAGGCGGACGGGTATGTCGCGGCCGCACCCCGGGCGGATCTCGTCGGACAGGACGGCGTGGCCATTACCGATCTCCGGCCGTCGGGTACGGCGCTGATCGGGCCCGAGCGGGTGGACGTGGTCACGGAAGGCGAATACGTCCCCCAGGGCCGCGCGGTCCGGGTGGTGCGCAGCGAGGGATACCGGCACGTCGTCCGGCTCCTCCAGTAGGAAGGATCTTCTCCCACAACGAGGTCATGGCCGTGGACGAATCGATGCTCGAGTCTGGGAGTGGTGCTGGCGCTGGTCTTCATCGGCATCATCGTCCTGGTCGTGTTCTTCCAGTTCATTCCGTTCGGTCTCTGGCTCACCGCCCTCTTCTCGGGCGTCCGGGTGTCGTTCTTCACCCTCTTCGGCATGCGGTTCCGCCGGGTGGACCCGCAAGGCGATCGTGTTCCCGCTCATCAGCGCGCACAAGGCCGGCATCGCGCTCGGCGTGAACGATCTCGAGGGCCACTACCTGGCGGGCGGCAACGTGCAGCGCGTGGTCAACGCGCTCATCTCGGCGGACAAGGCGGGCATTGCGCTGACCTACAAGCAGGCCACCGCCATCGACCTCGCCGGCCGGGACGTGTTCGAGGCGGTACAGGTGAGCGTCAATCCGAAGGTGATCACCACGCCCAAGGTGGCGGCGATGGCCAAGGACGGCATTCAGCTCCTGGCGCTCGCCCGGGTGACGGTGCGGGCCAACATCAACCGGCTGGTCGGCGGCGCCGGCGAGGAGACGATTCTGGCGCGCGTCGGCGAGGGCATCGTGAGCACGATCGGCTCGGCGGTGTCCCACAAGGCGGTGCTGGAGAATCCCGACCTGATCTCGAAGACGGTGCTGGCCAAGGGGCTCGACGCCGGGACGGCGTTCGAGATCCTTTCCATCGACATCGCCGACGTGGACGTCGGCAAGAACATCGGCGCCGAGCTGCAGACCGATCAGGCCGAGGCCGACAAGCGGATCGCCCAGGCCAAGGCCGAGGAGCGGCGGGCGCTGGCGGTGGCCGTCGAGCAGGAGTTCAAGGCGGAGGCGCAGAACCAGCGCTCCAAGGTGATCGCGGCGGAGGCGCAGATCCCGCTGGCCATGGCCGAAGCGTTCCGGAACGGCAACCTCGGCGTGATGGACTATCAGCGCTACCGGAACATCCAGGCCGACACGACCATGCGGCACGCGATCGCCGGCGGCGGCGAGAGCGCCCCGTCGACCGGAGGCTGAGCGATGGACCTCGGCCCGGTCCTGATCTTCGGGTTGATGTGGCTGGTGGTGAACGCGATCCGGAAGGCTGGCAGTAAGCCGCCCGGCCAACCCCGCACCCCGCCGCGGCGGCCGCCCTCGACATCGACCGGTTCCGGCCCCACCACCGGCCGTGCCGGCTCGCGTCCGGGCGCGCGGCCGATGGCGCTTCCACCGGTCACCGGCGCGGACGCAACCCAGCGGGAAGGGAGCCGGCTCGAGGACCTCCTGCGCGACCTCGGCCGCACGCTCGACCAGGCGTCGGGCCCGGTGGGCCGGCCACCCGACCACCGGCTGCCGCCGGCCGAGGAAATGGAGGAGGAGCGCGAATCGCTGGAGGTGACGCCCGAGGTCCAGAGCCTCGAGACCGCTCCCCGGCGGCAGGCCCGGGCCGAGGTCGATCTCGACGACGAGGCGGAGCGAGTGGTGGCGCGGCGGATGGCGGCCGCCGAGGCGCAGAACCGGCCGCTCACCAAAGCCGAGCATCGTGCCTTCGACGCCCGGATCCGGCAGGAGCCGGTGGACAAGACGACGACGGCCGGCTACACGGCGCGCCAGCTCAGGGATGCGGTGGTGTGGCGGGAGATCCTGGGCCCGCCGGTGGCGCTTCGGGCGGAGGGTGAGGAGCGTTAGCGGTTCCCGAACCTCTTCGCGTACGAGTCCATCGAGTCCACGATGGCCTGTCGCGCCGCGGCGGCCCCCTCGAACCCCCGAGTCTCCGTGCGCGTTCCCTCCAGATCCTTGTAGACCTGAAAGAAATGCTCGATCTCCTTCAGGTAGTGCGGCGGGCACGTCCTCCAGATCGTTGAGCCCGTCGGAGTAGGGGTCGCCCGTGGGCACCGCGAGCACTTTCTCGTCGGCCGCGCCGCGGTCGACGAGGTGGAACAGGCCGATGGGGCGGGCGTCGACCAGGCAGCCGGTGAAGACCGGAATGGTCATCAGCACGAGGACGTCGAGCGGATCGCCGTCGTCGCCGAAGGTGCGGGGCAGGAAGCCGTAGTCGCCCGGGTAGTGCACCGCGCTGTACAGCACGCGGTCCAGGCGGAACACGCCGAGCTCCTTGTCGAGCTCGTACTTGTTGCGCTCGTTGGTGGGGATCTCGATGACGGCCGTGACCTCCGCCGGCGGGTTGGGGCCGGTGGGGATGTCGTGCCAGGGATGAAAGCTGCGCGGGTGGACGTTGGGCACGGCGGTTTAGACCTCGAGCGGGTAGGAAGGCGCCGCCGGGGCGGACGGCGGGTCGGCGTCCAATAATAGGCGTCCGCCGCCGGCCGGCGCGACTCCCTGCCGTGGCGCTTGCGATCACGGTTCGTCGCGGCGATGATACCGCAGGCCCGAGTGGCGGAATGGCAGACGCAGTGGACTCAAAATCCACCGGGGGCAACCCCGTGCGAGTTCGACTCTCGCCTCGGGCACTCCCGCACCACACGATCCGGTCTTCGTTCATGGACAGGAACGCCCTCGCTGGGCGTCCCAGCGGGGGGCGTTCGCGTCCCAGCGGCCGGGTACACCCGACGAGAGCCAGCCTCGACGCTCTAGCGGCACCGGCCCCGCATCGTATATTGCCGACACGACTCAGGAAACACGACTGAGCTTCGCGGCTGTTCGCCATTGGGCGAGCGCGACCTGCCGGAGCGATCGCTGGCGGAAGCGCGTGATGAGTGGTTCTGGCTGGGAACGCCGATGAATCCCTCGACACTGGTCGGGCCCGCACCGTCCTCCCGCGGTGCGCGGCGTGTCTGAGCTCTTCGAACGCCTCGGCAAGGCGCTCGCCTCCCGGTACACGCTGCAGCATGAGCTGGGGCAGGGAGGGATGGCCAAGGTCTTCCTTGCCCACGACCTCAAGTACGAGCGCGAGGTCGCCATCAAGGTCCTCCGTCCCGAGCTGGCGGCGGACATCGGACCCGGCCGCTTTCTCCGCGAGATCCAGATCGCGGCGCGCCTTCACCACCCCCACATCCTGCCGCTGTACGACTCCGACCAGACCGATGGGCTGGTGTACTACGTCATGCCCTACATCGAGGGCGAGACGCTGCGGCAGCGGCTCACCCGCGAGCGCCAGCTGCCGGTCAGCGACGCGCTGCAGATCGCGCGCGAGGTCGCGGACGCGCTGAGCTACGCGCACGGGGCCCGGGTGGTGCACCGGGACATCAAGCCCGCCAACATCCTCCTCGACGCGGGTCACGCGCTGGTGGCGGACTTCGGCATCGCCCGCGCGATCGGCTCCGGCGAGACCTCGACCGGCCATATCGTCGGGACGCCTACCTACATGAGCCCCGAGCAGGTTGAAGGACTCGACCAACTCGACGGCCGGAGCGACGTCTACAGTCTCGGCGCGGTCCTGTTCGAGATGCTGGTCGGCGAGCCGCCCTTCCGGGGATCCTCGCTGATGGCGGTGATCGCCAACCGACTGAGCTCGCCGGTCCCCTCGCCGCGCGCCTTCCGGGAACTGGTGCCGGAGGCGGTCGACGCCGCGGTGCGAAAGGCGATGGCGACCCTCCCCGCCGACCGCTACTCGACCGCCGCCCAGTTCGCCGAGGCGCTGGGCACGCCGGCGACGGTGGCCATCGCGGTCGGCGCGGCGCAGGCGATGGTGCAGGAGATCGCCGCCGCCAAGTCGGTCGCGGTGCTGCCGTTCGAGAACCTGAGCACCGATCCCGAGAACGAGTACTTCAGCGACGGCATCACCGACGACATCATCGCCCAGCTCTCGAAGGTCAGCGCGCTCAAGGTGATCTCGCGGACCTCCTCGATGCAGTACAAGAAGACGACCAAGAAGATCACCACCATCGCCGAGGAGCTCGGCGTCGGCTCGATCCTCGAAGGAAGCGTCCGGCGCGCGGGGGCGCGGGTGCGGATCGTGGTGCACCTCGTCGACCCCCGGACGGAGAAGCATCTCTGGGGGGACACCTTCGACCGCCAGCTGAGCGACGTCTTCGAAGTGCAGAGCGAGGTGGCGCAGCAGATCACCGGCGCGCTCTCGGCGGCGCTCTCGCCGGAGGAGAAGAAGCGGCTCGACGCCAAGCCGACCGACGACGCCGAGGCCTACAATCTCTGCCTCCTCGGCCGCTTCCATGCGAACAAGTGGTCGGAGGAGAACGTCCAGAAGGGGATCGAGTACTTCCAGGCTGCCATCGCCAAGGACCCGGGTTACGCCGCGGCTTACGCGGGGCTGGCCGACGCCTACGAGCTGCTCAGCATCGGGTTCAGCTCCAAGCCGCCGGTGGAGTACCTGGCCGAGGCGAAGACGATGGCGCTGAAGGCGCTGGAGATGGATGACTCGCTCGCCGAGGCGCACACCTCGCTGGCCTATGCCCGGTGGCTGGGTGACCTGGACTGGACCGGCGCGGAGAAGGGGTTCAAGCGCGCGCTCGAGCTGAAGTCGAGCTACGTGATGGCGCACGAGTGGTACGCCGAGTATCTGGCCGCGCGCGGCCGGAACGACGAGGCCGTAGTGGAGATCAAGCGCGCGCAGCAGCTCGACCCCCTGGCCGTGCCGGTCAACCGGGCCGTGGGCTGGGTACTCTACTTCGGCCGCCGCTACGACCAGGCGATCGACGAGCTGCAGAAGGCGCTCGCGATGGATCCCGATTTCCTGGGCGCCCGGCTGGTGCTCTGGTGGGCGTACGTCGCCAAGGGCGACGACCAGCGCGCCATCACCGATATCCGCAAAGAGAGCGAGCGGCCCGGGCTCCGGACGGTCAAGAAGCTGATGCTGGCCTATGCGCTGGCGGCCGCGGGCGAGCGCGAGGAGGCGGAGGGCCTCCTGTGGGAGCTCGAGGCCAAGCTGGCGGCGGAGCCGCGCCTGGCGCTGCTGTCGGCGCTGGTGTTCACGGCGCTGGACGCGCGCGACCGGGCATTCGAGAAGCTGGAGCAGGCCTTTCAGCAGCGGGAGCCCGGCCTGCTGTTCCTGAAGGTGGCGCCGTGGCTCGACCCGCTGCGGTCGGACCCGCGCTACGGTGCGCTGGTGGAGCGCCTGGGACTGGGGTGACGGCCGAGCCGCCGCGAGGCCATGCGGATCGACGCCGCGCGTGAAGGCGACTCGGCGACCCTGCAGCTGGAGGGCCGCCTGGACCGGGAGTGGGCCGAGCATCTCGCCGTCACCCTGGAGGACCTGCTGCACCAGGGTGTCCGGTCGCTCACCGTCGACCTTGCGGCAGTGACATACATCAGCTCGGCCGCTACCGAGGTCCTGGCGCGGGTGCACCGGGAGCTGACGGTGCTGCGGGGCGAGGTGCGGCTCACGTCGCTTTCGGCCGCGGTCCAGGACGCGTTCGACATCGCCGGGTGGGATCCTACCTTCGCCCTCACGGACCGCGCATCGGCCGAGGGCCTCCGACGCTCCTCCTGGCACGCGCGCGCCGACTTCGCACGGAGCGGCCAGTACGAGGTTGCCGGGATCGCTCCGGGTGCGACGCTGGCCTGCCGCCTCTACGGCGATCCCGGCCGCCTGAGTGGAGCCCGGCTCGGACACGACGAATGCTCGTCCGTCGCGTTCGCGGACAACGCGTTCGGCCTCGGTGTGGGGGCGATCGGCCGGGAGTACGACGAGTGCCGCGGCCGGATGGGCGAGCTGGTCGGCGTAGCCGGCTGCGTCGCGCACTTCCCGAGCGACGGCGCCCGCCAGCCTGACTACCTCCTCGCAGGGGGCACCAGACCCGCGCGGGCGGTGCTGGCCTCCGGGCTCGTCTGCGAGGGCGACTTCGCGCAGCTTGTGCGCTTCAGCGCGAAGCCCGAGGCGGCGGCGGTGCCGCTGTCGGAGCTGGCGGCCGTCTGTCTTCGCGCGGCCGGCGGCGGGACGGCCGGCGTGGTCATCGCCGGCGAATCGGCCGGCCTCTCGGGCGCACGGCTGGTACGATCGCCCGGTGGCCACGGCGGCGCGCTCAGCTTCGAGGTGCCCGCCGTGCGGGAGTGGCTCGCCTTCGCACCCGAGCCGACCCACGCCATGACCACGACCCTGATCGCCGGCGTCGTCGCCCGGGCCCCCGAGCCCGCCCTGGCTCGGCACCTCCGGCCGCTCGGGGACCTCGGCGAGCTCGCCGGCCACTTCCACGCCCTGGTCTTCTCCTACCGGCCCCTTCCTCATCGAACGGTGGATTTGCGCACCCTGGCAGGCGGCCTCTTCGGCGACCGCCGCCTGCGCGACGTGCTGCACCTCATCGCCGACGACCGGGGCGAGCGCGGCGTGCCCGAGAGCGCCTTCGTTCGCGGCGTCGCCTGGGTCGGTCCCCTCGCCCGAGTCGGCTGAGTGACCACACCCGTAAGCGATGCACTCGCGCGGGTGACGATGGCGCTGCGGGACCGCTACGAGCTGAAGGGTGAGCTCGGGCGGGGCGGCATGGCAACGGTGTACCGCGCGCGCGACCTCCGGCTGAATGAGCCGGTGGCCATCAAGGTCATGCACCCCGAGCTGGCCGCGGCCCTGGGCGCGGCACGCTTCACCCGTGAAATCGCCATCGCCCGCGCGCTCACGCACCCGCTCATCGTGCCGCTCACCGAGTCGGGGGACGCCGACGGCACGCTGTACTACGTCATGCCGCTGGTCGCCGGGGAATCCCTGTTTCTGCGGCTGGAGCGGGACCGGCGGCTGTCGGCCGACGAGGCGATCCGCCTGACGCGGGACGTCGCCGATGCACTCGGCTACGCCCACCGCCGAGGCATCCTGCATCGCGACGTGAAGCCGGAGAACATCCTGCTCGCGGAGGGCCGGGCAATGGTCGCGGACTTCGGGCTCGCCCGGGCCATCGGGGCCGCCGATTCACGCCGACTCACGGCGACCGGCGTCATCGTGGGCAGCGCCTACTACCTCAGCCCGGAGCAGCTGCGCGAGGACACCGACATCGACCAGCGGGCGGACATCTACAGCCTGGGCTGTGTCCTGTACGAGATGCTGACCGGTGGCCCGCCGTTCACCGGCGACTCGCTCAAGGAGATCGCGCTGCGCATTCTCCGGTCGCCGTTTCCTTCCGTGCGTGCGGTGCGCCCCGACCTGCCGGCCGGGGTCGAGCGGGCGCTCGAGCGGTCCCTGGCCAAGTCTGCGGGGGATCGGTTCGCGACCATGGAGGAGTTCGCGGCGTCGCTCTGAGCGCCGGCCCAGGATTATGCTTCAGGCTGAGCACTCTCCTGGAGCGTACGCGTGCCGGACCACCATCCCAGCGGCAGCCATTCGGAGGTCGCCGCGCCACCTGATACCCCGCCGACCGTCGCGACCGATGCGGTCTTCGGGCTGGCGAGCGCCGTGGGACTGGGGATCGCGGTCCTGGCCCTGTTCCTGTTCGGCTGGCTGGCTGACGAAATGCTCGAGGGCAGCACCATGGTGTTCGACGAGCGGATCCGGGCGGCGACGCACGCGCACGCCTCGCCCGGGCTGACGGAGACCCTCCGGCTCGTCAGCCGGCTCGGCGGGCCCTCCGTGCTCGGGGTGCTCGGCGCGATTCTCACGGCGGTGTTCGTGTGGCACCGGTGGTGGCGGGGCGCGATCGTCCTGTGCGTGGCGATGGTGGG
Source organism: uncultured Gemmatimonadales bacterium (assembly GCA_963840215.1). Classification (GTDB taxonomy): domain Bacteria; phylum Gemmatimonadota; class Gemmatimonadetes; order Gemmatimonadales; family GWC2-71-9; genus CAVVWJ01. The sequence goes on from CAWIYG010000005.1 coordinate 279,522, forward strand.
CGCCGGATTTCTCGACACCACCCTCAAGCTGGCCTTCCAGCGCACCCGTCCGACGCCGTACTTCGGCTACGCGCTCCCCGACAGCTACAGCTTTCCGAGCGGCCACGCGCTGTTCGCGTTCTGTTTCTTCATGGCCGGCGCGGCGCTGCTCGCCCCTCGGCTCCAGCACGTCGCCCTCAGGTGGCTGGTCTGGGTGGTGGCGGCCTCGCTCGTGCTGGCGATCGGGTTCTCGCGGATCTACCTGGGCGTGCACTACCCCAGCGACGTTCTGGCAGGCTACACGGTGGGATTGCTCTGGTCGAGCGTGCTCATCGTAGGAGACCGCGTGGCGCACGCGCGCGCCCGGCGGCGCGGCGGGGCCTGACCTCGCCGGGGCTCAGCGCCGCCGCGGCAGCGCTGCCTTCCGGGCGCTGATGATCTCGGTGTTCATCCCGCCCCAATGGAGCGTGCCGTTGAACCGGCCGTGTTCCATCTTGACGCAGCGATCCATCACCACGTCCAGTCCCCCCGCCGCCGCCAGCTCGACCGCCTCGAAGCTCACGATTCGGAGCTGCAGCCAGAGCGCCTTCGCGCCGATGGCTACCGCCTGGCGCGCGAAGCCGGGCGCATCCGCCGGCGGCCGGAACACGTCGACGATATCGACCGGCACGGGGATGCTGGCCAGGTCCGGGTAGATGGTCTCGCCGAGCACCCGGCCGCCGCGCGGGTTCACCGGGATCACGCGGTAGCCCTCGTGCTGCATGTAGCTCGCGACGAAGGCGCTGGCCTTCTGCGGGTCGGCCGACATGCCCACGATGGCGATGGTGCGGGCGGTCGCCAGCAGCCGGCGGATGACCGCCGGGTCCTGGTACCGCCGCCGCTCGTCCTCGGTGAGCGTCGTGTTCAGGCGAAGGTCGCATGCAGGGCCTGGTCCAGATCCCACAGCAGGTCCTCCAGGGTTTCGAGTCCGACCGACAGCCGGATCATTTCCGGCGCAACCCCGCCCCGGGCGAGCTCGTCCTCGCTCAGCTGCTGGTGCGTGGTGGAGGCAGGGTGAATGACCAGGCTCCGGGCGTCGCCGACGTTGGCGAGATGGGAGAACAGCCGAAGCGCGTCGATGAAGCGCCGGCCGGCGGCGCGGCCGTCGCCGGCGCCGGTCTCGAGCCCGAAGGAGAAGACGGCGCCGGGGCGCCCGCCAAGATACTTGCGCGCGAGCTCGTGCTCGGGGTGGTCCTCGAGCCCCGCGTAGGCCACCCAGGCCACCCGGGGATGATCCCGGAGGAAGCGGGCGACGCCGAGCGCGTTGTTGGCGTGCCGCTCCATCCGGAGCGAGAGCGTCTCGAGGCCCTGCAGCAGCAGAAACGCATTGATCGGCGAGAGGCAGGCGCCGGTGTCGCGCACGGTCTCGGCACGTACCTTCATCAGGAAACCGTAGTGGCCGAAGGTGTCGAAGAAGCGGAGACCGTGGTACGAAGGCGACGGGTCGGCGATGGCCGGCACGTGGCTGTAGTCGAACCGGCCCGACTCCAGGACGGCGCCGCCGATGCTGTTGCCATGGCCACCGATGAACTTGGTGGCCGAATGGACCACAATGGTGGCACCCCAGTCCATCGGGCGGCAGAGGTACGGCGTCGCGAAGGTGTTGTCGACGATGAGCGGAATCCGGTGCCGCTGCGCGAGCGCCGCGAGCGGCTCGAGGTCGAGGATGCTGCCGCGGGGGTTGCCCACGGTCTCGCCGTACAGCGCCCGGGTGCGCGGCGTAATGGCCTGCTCCCAGTGCTCGAGCCGGGTCGGGTCGACGAACCGGACGGCTACGGAGAGCTTGCGCAAGGTGTGCGTGAGCTGGGTGACGGTCCCGCCGTAGAGGTGCGACGACGCCACCAGCTCGTCGCCCGGCGAGAGCAGCGTCATCAGGGCGACGAACTGGGCGGCCATGCCGCTCGCCACCGCCACCGCGCCGGTGGCGTTCTCCAGCGACGCCAGCCGCTCCTCGAGCACGGCCGTGGTCGGGTTGCCGATGCGGGTGTAGATGTTTCCGTACTGCTTCAGCTCGAACAGCTGGGCGGCGGTATCGGCATCGTCGAACACGTAGGACGTGGTCTGGTAGATCGGGACGGCGCGCGCGCCGGTGAGCGCGTCGGGCACGTGCCCGGCATGGAGCATCCGGGTCTCGAAACCGAACTGCCGGCTGGGGGCGTCGGTCATCGCGTCACCGGCTGAGCAGTCCGGCGTCGATCACGAACTGCGCGCCCGTGACGTAGCGCGCGTCGTCGGAGGCGAGGTAGACCACCGCGGCCGCCACGTCCTCGGGCTCGACCCAGGGCACCGGCAGCAGGTTTCCGGCCGACCGCTCGGCGATCTCGTTCGGCGTCAGCCCTTCGAGTGCCGCCAGCCCGTCGTTCATCGGGGTGTTGACGCCGGTCGGATGGATCGAGTTGACCCGGATGCCGTGCGGTGCGAGCTCGATGGCCCAGGACTTGGTCAGCCCGGTCAGTCCCCACTTGGACGCGGCATAGTGGCTCAGCCGTCCCATGCCGCGGAGGCCCGCGACGCTCGAGTTGTTGAGGATCACGCCCGAGCGCTGGGCGATCATGACCGGGATCACCCGCCGCGCCACCAGCCAGCTCCCCTTGAGATTGATGTCGAGCATCGCATCCCACGCATCCTCGGTGAGCTCGTGGGCCAGTCCGTAGGCGCAGATCCCCGCGTTGTTGAACAGGATGTCGATCCGCCCGAAGGCCTGGACGGTGGCGTCGACTGCCGCCGTGACGGCCGCGTCGTCCCGGACGTCGGCCGCGAAGGTGAGGCACTCGCTGCCGAGCCCCCGGCACTCCTCGGCCAGGGCCGCAAGATCATCGCGGGAGCCGAGCGCGTAGCCGGGATAGGGCAGGGGCCGCGCGACGTCGAGCGCGGCGATGCGTGCGCCCTCCCGGGCGAGCGCCAATGCGGCGGCGCGCCCCTGGCCGTGGGCGGCGCCGGTGACGAGGGCCACCTTGCCGGGTGAAGCGGGCCATCAGCGTTCTCCGGCCGGCGGCATGGCCGGGGCGCGGTACGGCTCGAGGTAGCCGTCGAGGTCCACCCGGAGCGCATTGTTGAACACGTTGGTCGCGAGCATGATCGCCCCGAACGCCGTCAGCGCCACGATCTGTTCCGGGGAGTAGAGGCGGGCGAGCGCCGCGTAGAGCTCGTTCGACACACCATGGGCGTCCCGTCCGAGCTGCCGGCCGAACGCGACGACCGTGCGATCGGTGTCGCTCAACACCAGCGCGTCCGGATCCTCCCCCGACTCGATCAGCAGGCGCCGGAAAAAGGTCGAGCAGATGAGACAGTCGGCCTCGGCGGAGACCGCGTGCGCGAAGAGATGCGTCAGCCGCTCTCCCAGAAACGGGCGCACGGTGTCGCGCAACGGGTACCACTCCATCAGCGCGTGGAAGGCCGGTACCGAGCGGAGCAAGGTCCGCTTCATGTTCGTGATCCGCCCGACGTGCTGGTGCTCGTCGTGCGCGGCGCGGGCGTCGGTCGGGGCGTCCTCGTATTCGAGCGGCGGAATGCGGGCCATGGGGCTCTCGGCGTTCGGTGGAGGGCCGCAGCGGCGGCTTCCATACACTACTCAGGTTTCGGATGCAGATGAAGCGGCCGGCCTTGCCCGCCGGTCCTCGAGGAGCCGGAGCGCCGCGACGGCGCCGAGCAGGACGACGAGCCAGACCACCCGGCCCTGGTAGCGGGGATGGACGGTCGATAGGCTCGCGAGCACGGCGGCATTCGCGACCAGCCCCACCAGCGCCGTGGCCACGAGGAGCCGGAACGGACGGTGCCGCGGCCCTCTGAGTCGCGGCAGGCACCACAGGAGGGCCAGTAGGCCCGCGCCAACGGCCGCGTACTGCACCCGACCCGCCGCGGCGAGCGGCAGCGTGCCCCGCACCTGGCGCGACGCGCGATAGGCGTCCGATACGGAGGGGCCCAGCCGCGCCATCGTGCCGGCCACCGAGGCCGAAAAGCTGTGCTCTCCGGGATGGAGACCGAAGGTCACCAGTTGTTCGGCGCTGGCGCTGTGCGGAGCTTGCCAGGAGCGCCGGCCACTCCTGTCGGAGCGTGCCCGCGACGATGACCGGCGCCTCGCGGAGGAAAGTCGAATCGCCGCGGGCCATGGCGTCTCGAGCCCGGGTCCAAGGTCCCGTCGCACTCCACAGGAACCAGTCGATGTCCGGACGGAGCGCCTGGCGCTCGTCGCAGAGGAGGAACCGGCGAACCGGGCAGGCGCGGTCGAGATAGCGCTGGGCCGCACCCTCGCCCACCAGGTGCCCCAGTGCGAAGACGCTCGAGCTTCGCGACAGGACGAGCTTGCGGTGCAGCAGGACGTTGGGCGCCACCACGAGAATGGCGGCGATGGCGAGCGGGCCTCCCGCCCGCAGGATGACGGGCGCGGCCAGGCGCAGGGATCGCTGTCCGGACGCGGTGGCGGCGCGGAAGGCTAGGCCCGCCAGCAGCAGCACGGCGGCAAGGGGGAAGTGGCTCAGATGGGTGGCGATCGCGAACGACAGCAGCGCGAAGGCGGGCCAGACCACCCTCGAACGGTCGGCCGGCGCCCAGACGAGGACGAAGCTGAGCAGGATCACGACGGCCGTGAAGACATCGGGCATGATCTGGCCGGAGAACCACGGCAGGCTCGTCAGGGCACAGAGCCCCACGAACAGCGCGAAGAGCGCTCGCCCCGAGAGCGCGATCGAGGCGGCTCGAAGGGTGGCGTCCACGACCCCTGCCACCAGCAGTCCCTGCGCGAGCGGCAGCAGCCACAGCGTGCGCGAGCTCGCGAACGGGACGAGGAAGACCCCGTACGTCGCCGGCCGGAAGAAGAACCAGGGCCGGTGCCACCGGGCGAGGTCGATGGCATTGTCGAGGTAGTTGCCGGTGTCCGCGTAGGTCAGCGGGAACCCGTTGTAGAGCGCCACGACGCACGACACCATGGCGGCTCCGAGCAGCGGAAGACCCTCGCCCAGGGCCCGAACGGGGCCGGAATCGCCGTGAGACATGAGATGCTCGAGTGCCGGCCGGTGAGGGGAATGCAGCGGCGACCGGGAACGTTAGGGCCGATCGAGGCGGACGGCCAGGGTCGCAGATCGCGAGATCAGCTAGATTCCGGCGCACTGCGGTCGTCCACCCAGGAGCCACTTCGGTGACGCAGCCGACGCTCGACCGGGGCCTTCGTCTCACCGGCCTGTACTTCTATCCGATCAAGTCCGCCGCGGGCCTCGCGCCTGACGAGTGGGCCGTGGACGACTTCGGCCTACAGTACGACCGTCGGTGGATGGTAGTCGATGCCGGAGGCGAGCTGATCTCGCAGCGCACCCATCCCCGGCTCGCGCTCGTCCGTCCGGCCATCGGCGACGGCACCCTCCGGGTCGAGACCGCGGGAATGCCCGCGCTAGAGCTGCCGCTGGCTCCGGCACCTGCCGTCACGATGCCGGTCACCGTGTGGGACGACACCTGCGCCGCGGTGTGGACCGGCGAGCGGGCCGCGCGCTGGTTCTCGGACGTGCTCGAGACCGACTGCAGCCTGGCCTACATGCCCGACACCACGGTACGGCCGGCCAACACGGCCTACGCCCCGCCCGGGCACCGGGTGAGCTTCGCCGATGCCTTCGCCTTCCTGCTGATCTCCGAGGAGTCGCTCGCCGATCTCAACGGTCGGATGCCGGCACCGCTGCCGATGAACCGGTTCCGGCCCAACCTGGTCATCGCGGGCGGCACCGCCTTCGGCGAGGACGATCTCGCCGGCTTTCGCATCGGTGGCCTGAACTTCCGCGTGGTCAAGCCGTGCGACCGCTGCGTGCTCACCACCACCGATCAGGCCACCGCCGAGCGCGGCGTCGAGCCGCTCCGCACGCTCGCCACTTATCGGCGATGGGACGGCAAGGTCTGGTTCGGGCAGAACGTGGTGCACCAGGGGACCGGCCGACTCGCCGTCGGAGAGCCGCTGCGGACCTAGCCGCCCGGTGTAGATTCCCGCCCCATGGAAGTCCAGATTTTCGGCATCCGGAAGAGCAGCGACACCCGGAAGGCGCTCAGGTTCTTCGCTGAGCGGCGCATCAAGACCCACTTCGTGGACCTGCAGGAGCGGGCCGCGTCGCCGGGCGAGCTGCGCCGCTTCGCACAGAAGTTCGGTATCCAGGCCCTCGTGGACCGCGAGTCCCGCCGCTTCGCCGACCTGGGGCTCGGGGCCGCCCGGCTCACCGATGAGCGCTGGCTCGACAAGCTCGCCGAGGAGCCCCTCCTGCTCCGGATTCCCCTCGTCCGCCACCAGCAGCAGCTCACCGTCGGCGACGCCGAAGCCACCTGGCGCGTGTGGACCGGCCGATGACCCAGCTCGCGCTGTCGGCGATCGCCGTCGAGTTCGGAGCGACCCGCCTGCTGGGCGACGTCACCCTCACCGTGGCGCGGGGCGAGCGCTGGGGCATCATCGGGCGGAACGGCTCGGGCAAGACCACGCTGTTCCGCATCATCGCAGGCGAAACGGAGCCGAGCGCCGGCACGGTGGCGCGGGCGACCGGCCTGCGCTACTCGATGATGGAACAGCACCGGGACTTCGGCGGCGCCACCACGGTCTGGGAGGCCGCCGCCGGGGCGTTCGGCGAGCTGCTCGCGCTCGAGCGATCCCTCGCCGAGCAGGCCACCGGTCTGGCCGAGGCGGGCGACCGCTGCACCCCGCAGATGCTGGCGCGGTACGACCGGGATCTCGAGCGGTTCGATCGCGAGGGTGGCTACACCCTGGCCGCCCGCATCGACGCCGTGCTCGACGGCCTCGGCTTCAATCCCGACGAGGCCCGCGCCCGTCCGCTGGCCCAGCTGAGCGGCGGCGAGCGGGGGCGCCTCGGCCTGGCCCAGCAGCTGGTGGCGCCTGCCGACGTCCTCCTCCTCGACGAGCCGACCAACCATCTCGACCTCGAGACCACGCGCTGGCTCGAGGACTACCTGCGCGGCCTCGATGCCACCGTGCTGCTCATCAGCCACGACCGCGCGTTCCTCCAGGCCGTGGTGGATCACGTGCTGCACCTGGAGTCCGGTACCGGAGTGGCCTACGCCGGCGACTACGAGTCGTTCCTGCGGCAGCGCGCCGAGCGCCGGGTGGCGCAGCAGCGCGCGTTCTCGAAGCAGTCGCGGTCGCTCGCCGCCGAGGAGGATTTCATCCGGCGGAACATCGCGGGCACGAACAGCGCACAGGCCAAGGGCCGACGTCGGCGGCTGGAGCGGGTTGAGCGTCTCAGTCCGCCCCCGGGCGAGGAGGGCGCCATGGCGCTCCGCCTCACGGCTGACGAGCGGGGCGGGGACCAGGTGCTCGTCGCCGAGGACGTGGCGGTCGGCGTGCCCGGGCGGACCCTGCTCAGCGACTTCGACGTCCGCCTCATGCGCGGAGAAGTCGTCGGTCTCGTCGGCCCCAACGGGGCGGGGAAGTCCACGCTCCTCCGTGCCATCATGCGCGAGCGGCCGGTCGAGCGCGGGGAGCTTCGCATTCCCGACTCGGTGCGCATTGCCTACTACCGGCAGGATCTCGCGCAGGTGCCGACCGACGAGACGCTCTACGACATCATCGCCCACCTTCGCCCCCACTGGGGCCGCGGGCCTATCCAGGGCCACCTCGGCCGGTTCGGGTTCAGCGGCGACTCGGTGCAGCGGCGCGCCGCGACGCTTTCCGGCGGCGAGCGCGCGCGGGTGGCCCTGGCGATGATGATGTTGAGCGGCGCCAACGTCCTGATCTTCGACGAGCCGACCAATCACCTGGACGTCGAATCGATCGAGGCGCTCGAGGACGCCATCCTGGATTACGACGGCACCGTCCTGCTCGTGAGCCACGACCGCGCCCTGCTCCGGGCGCTCACGACCCGGGTCTGGATCCTGCACGACGGGCGGATCACCGATTTCCCGGGCACGTTTGAGGAGTGGGAGACGGCGAGCCGCGAGCGAGCCCACGCCGCCTCGGTCGCGGCGGCCGAGGCCGAATCGCTCCGCCGGGTCAAGGAGCGGAAGCAGACCCGGCGTCCGGAAGATGACCGCCCGCGCAAGCAGACGTCCCGGCGGACCGCCGAGCGCGCGGTCGTGGAGGCGGAGGCGGCGGTAAGCGAATGGGAAGGGCGCGTGGCCGCGCTCCGGGCCGAGCTCGAGGATCCGCACCTGTATCTCACCGCCGACGGCGGCAAGCGCGCCACCCAACTCGGCCGCGAGATGGAGACGGCCCGGGCGCGGCTGGACGAGGCGTTTGCCCGCTGGGAGGCGGCAACGCGGGCCGCGGAGGCGTCGGGGTAGCCACGACTCTCCCGGCAGCTCAGCTCATGCGCATCAGCCAATCCTCCACTCGGCTCGTCATCTCCGACACCCCGGGCTGCATCTGGGCCCTGGGAGTGGTGTTCGTGGCCAGCGGGACGTTCGTGCTCACGATCCCACTGTTGGCACCTGAGTGGGCGGGGTTCGGATGGTGGGAACGCGCGGCGGTGCTCGCGATCGGCGTCTCCCACCTGGGTGGGGGCCTATGGACCATACGCCTACATCCCGACACCCGCACGGAGCTGGATCGTGCGCGAGGCACGGGGTCCCATCGCGTTCGGCATCTGGGCCGGCGCGCGGCGACGATCGCCCATTTCCGCCTGGCCGATGTTCGCGAAGTGGCGATCGTGGAGTCCACGGATGGCGATGGAGATCCCGTGTTCGCGCTGCGGCTCCGGCTGTCCGGCGGCCGCGACCTCCCCTTGCAAGGCCATCCCGCCTCTGGCCGGCCGAATGCCGGCGAGCGGGCTGAGGTGATCCGGCACTTCCTCGGCCTCTCGCCCGAGTCTCAGCGCCCGCGCCTCCCGTTGCCGCCACCCGCCCGTCCCGACTAGCTTCCCGTCCGCGCCGCCACGTCCGTGGGCGCCTTCCCATCACACTCTCGTTTCAGGGTTTATGCCGTTCGAAACCGCCGTACTTCCCGCCGCTCCGGCCGGTTACGAAACGCCGCTGCTCGCCATCGCCGTGGCGAAGGGGGCACTGCCTCCGTCGCTCGCCGCGCTCGACCAGGCCACGGGTGGTGCGCTCGGGCGGCTGCTTGCCGCCGGCGACTTCAGCGGCAAGAAGGACGAGACGGCGCTCGTGTACCCACCGGGCCCGGCGCCGCGGGTGCTGCTCCTCGGGATGGGCAACGCCGACGAGTTGTCGCGCACCGCTCTTCGCCGTGCCGCCTCCGTGGCCGCCAAGCGGGCACGGGCGCTGGGCGTGCCGCGCGCCGCGTTCCACCTGGCCGCCGAGGCGCTCGGCGGTCTCTCGGCCGCCGACGCGGGGCAGGCGATTGCCGAGGGACTCGCGCAGGGAGCCTGGCAGTACAGCGAGCTGAAGCGGCCCCCCGAGGAGAAGAAGCCGGCGCTCGAGCGGATCGACGTGCTGGCGCCCGGCGCTGCCGAAGGCTTCATCGCGGGCCATCGGGTCGGTGCCGCCATCGGCGCCGGACAGACTGTGGCCCGCGGGATCCAGGTGCTGCCGGGGAACGTGTGCACGCCGAGCTACGTGGCGCGGACGGCGGAGGAGATCGCGGCCCGACACGGCATCGACGTCACCGTGCTCGACAAGGCGGCGATCGTGCGCGAAGGCATGGGGGCGCTCATGGCGGTGGCGCAGGGCAGCGCCGAGGAGCCGCGCTTCATCGCGCTCGAGTACAAGGGCGCGGCCGGCGCGCCCGTCGTGCTGGTGGGCAAGGGGGTCACGTTCGATACCGGCGGCATCTCGATCAAGCCGGCGCAGAACATGGAGGACATGAAGTACGACATGTCCGGCGCCGCGGCCGTGCTGGGCACCTTCGAGATGCTGGGCCGCCTCAAGCCCGCCGTGCATGTGGTGGGGCTGATTCCGAGCACGGAGAACATGCCGTCGGGCACCGCCGTCAAACCCGGCGACGTCGTCACCAGCCTGTCGGGCCAGACGATCGAGATCATCAACACCGACGCCGAGGGCCGCCTGATCCTCTGCGACGCGCTGGTGTATGCCCGGCGGTACGACCCCGCGTGCGTGCTCGACATCGCCACGCTGACCGGCGCCATCGTCGTGGCGCTGGGACACACCGCGTCCGGTGTCATGGGCACCGACGACGCCCTGATCGAGGACATCCGCGCCGCGGGCGACCGTGCCGGCGAGCGGGTTTGGCCGCTGCCGCTCTGGGACGAATACCGCGACCTCATGAAGTCGGACATCGCGGACGTGAAGAACGCCGGCGGCCGGCCCGCCGGCAGCATCTCGGCGGGCTGGTTTCTGCGGGAGTTCGTCGACGGCTTCCCGTGGGCGCATCTCGACATCGCGGGCACGGCGTACACCGACCGGGAGGACGCGAGCCGGGTGAAGGGGCCGACCGGCGTCGGCGTGCGGCTCTTCAGCGAATTCGTGTTGAGCCGGCAGGGCGCGGGGGCACGCTGACCGCGGCGGCGCGGCAGGCGTCACGTGAGTGGGCCGTCGCGAGAGTCAGGCTGATCTGGACGGTCGGGATGCTCGTGCTGATCGCCGGCGCCGTCCCGCGCGCCGCCGGCGCACAGGATCTGGCCGACACCCTCGTCACCGACTCGCTCGACGCCGATACCGTCGACAACACCGCGCGGTATCTGCAGGCGCTCGAGCAGGAGGAGGTCCGGGTGCCGGTCCTCGCGCCGATCGCCCCGCCCGGCCCGCGGCCCGCCCTCACCCGCCTCGTCTTCACCCGCGACTCGATCGAGTGGATGAGCGGCGCCACCGTGGGCGACGTGCTCGCGCAGGTGCCGGGCGTGTACCTCTGGCGCGGCGGATACACGGGCCGCCCCGAGCCCGTGTCCTTCCAGGGCCGGGGCGCCACGTCCGCGGAGTACTACCTCGACGGCGTGCCCTATGTGGCGGCCGGGGTCGACAGCGTGGCGGTGGATCCCGCGCTGTTCTCGATCAGCTTCCTCGATCGGGTCGAGGTCGAGCGCTGGCCCGGCCAGCTCCGCGTCTACCTCTTCACCCGGCGGCAGGACCGGCTCGCACCGCGCTCGCGTATCGCGATCGCCCGCGGGGACCGCAATTTCGCCCGCTACGAGGGCTCGCTCGAGCGCCGGTTTCCCTCGGGCCTCGGGTTCACCGTGGCCGCCGACTATCTGAGCTCGCCGACGGCGAGCGGCTCCAGCAGCGGCTACTCCAACACCCAGGTGTTCGGGCAGGGCGGCTGGATTCCCTCGGCCCGGTTCGGGATTCAATATCAAATCCTCCGCTCGCGGCCCAAGCGCCGTCCCTTCACCATCGCGGGCGTCACGCTCAGCGACACCATCGGGCTCGGGGTCACCGGCGGACGGACCGACGCGCAGATCCGGCTCGCGCTCCGCGCGCGCGACGACGGGACCGGGCCCGGCCTCGACGTGATCTACGCCCGCTCGGCGTGGGACGGCGGCGGCCTCGACCAGCAGAACAACCAGATCGGCGGCGTGCTGTCGTTTCGGGCGCCCACGTTCTCGGCCGGGGCTTCCGGCTTTCACCGCACCCGGTGGACACCGCTCGACCTTCGCGGGACCCTCGGCTGGTCGCCGGTCACCGTCTTCGCCGCGAGCGCCGAGGGCGTGCTGCAGCACCATTTCGGCGGGCGGTCGAGCAAGTACGTGACGGTGGCCGCCGGCCTCCACCCGATGCGGGGCCTCGCCCTCACGGGGACGGCGCGGCTCGGCGACATCGTCGCCGCCCCGTCGCTCCTGGCCGACACCGCGCAGAAGCTCCGCGACTTCGAGGCGCAGCTCGGATGGAGCCGTTCCCGGCTGGGACTCCAGATCGGCTACGCCCGGACCGCGGCGTTCAATCCCTTCGCCTACGCGGAATTCATTCGCATCCCCACGCTGGCCGCCTCCACCGAGGCGAACTGGCTGACGGTCAGCGGGCGCGTGTCGCCGGTCCGATGGATCACGATCCAGAGCTGGTACAGCGATCCGCTCGACGGCACCGTGGACGGTGTGCCGCCCACGCATTCGCTCACGACCGCGACGATCCGCTCGAAGTTCCTGCGCAAGTTTCCCAGCGGCATCTTCGATCTCAAGCTGCAGGTGGGCGTCGAGTCGTGGGGCCGGGGGACCATCGGGCGGGACGCGAGCGGCGCGCCGATCAACCTGCGCGGCGCGACGTTCTTCAAGAGCCTGGTGGAGTTCCAGCTGCAGAGCTTCACCGTGTACTGGGATCGAGGCAACCTGACCGCGACGAGGCTGACATACGTGCCGGGATTCCGGCTGCCGGCGTACGGGAGCAATTTCGGGGTGCGGTGGGAGTTCTTGAACTAGGTGAGATCGATGCTGTAGGCTGTTGTATTGGTTGTAGTTATGGAGTTAATATACCGCGAAGCGCGAAGCAGGGAGGGGTTCGACGCCGCAGAGCTTCCTTTTCACGGGCCTGCGGCCGCGGCCCAAGTCCCGCCGTCCACCCCCCGACCCTCCGCGGTCGGACGCCGTCCCTACCAGCCGACCTCCTTTCAGGCTAAATTGCTCGGCTATCCCGTGATCGCGGAGGCTCGTTGCCCAACAGCATGACCGGGTTCGGCGCAGCGGAAGGCCCCGCGGGCGGCGGGCGGCTCCGCATCGAGATCCGGACCGTCAACCACCGCTACTTCAATCTCGCGCCCAAGCTGCCCAGCGACCTCGGCGGACTCGAGGGCGAGCTGCGCGAGCGGCTGCGCCGCGAATTCGATCGCGGACACGTGGCGGTGCAGGTGCGCTGGACCGAGTACCCGGAGCGGGCGGGCGGCCTCGCGGTGGATCTCGACCGCGCCCGGCTGGTGGCCGCGCGGCTCCGCGAGCTGCAATCCGCGCTCGGTCTCGCGGGCGACGTGACGCTCGAGCTGGTGGCGCGGCAGCAGGACGTGCTCTCCACCACCAGCGAGGCCTCGGTCGACGTTCCCTGGGCCGAGGTCGAGCCGATCGTGGGGCAGGCCGCCACCGAGTGCCGGGCCATGCGGGCGCGCGAGGGCGAAGCGCTCGCGACCGAGCTGCGGCACCGGCTGGACCTGCTCGAGCAGGCGGTGACGATCATCGCGCGGCGCGCGCCGGAGCGGTTGGTGCGTGAACGCGACCGGCTGCGCGGCGCGGTGGCGGAGCTGATGGACGGCCGCCAGGCCGACGAGACCCGCGTGGCGCAGGAGATCGCGTTCCAGGCCGACCGGCTCGACATCACCGAGGAGCTGGTGCGCTTCCGGGCCCATGTCGCGGCGGTGCGCGAAGCCCTCGCGGCACCGCGTCCCACGGGCAAGCAGCTCGGGTTCCTGGCGCAGGAGCTGGGGCGCGAGGTGAACACGATGGGGTCGAAGGCGAACGACGCCGAGATCGCCCAGCAGGTGATCGCGATGAAGGGCGAGCTCGAGAAGTTCCGGGAACAGCTCGAGAACCTCGAGTGAAGCCGTTCCTCCTGGTTCTCTCCTCGCCGTCGGGCGGCGGGAAGACCACCATCGCGAGGAGTCTGCTGCAGGCCCGCGACGATCTCGGCTACTCGGTGTCGGCCACGACGCGGCCCAGGCGTGAAGACGAGCGCGACGGAGTGGACTACCACTTCATCGACCGCGACGAGTTCCTGCGGCGAGTCGAGGCCGGCGAGTTTCTGGAGTGGGCCACGTACGCCGGCAATCTGTATGGCACGCTCCGGAGCGAGATCGACGGGATCTTCGCACGCGGCCGCACCGCGGTGCTGGACGTCGAAGTCGAGGGCGCGCGGCAGATCCGCGCCAGCTTTCCGAACTCGCTCCACGTGTTCGTGCTGCCGCCGTCGGCGGAGGTGCTGGTGAGCCGGCTGGCCGGGCGCAAGACGGAGGCCCCGGCGGTGGTGCGCGAACGGATCACCCGCGCGGCCGACGAGCTCGCCGCCGTGGCGGAATACGACTACGCGATCTTCAACGAGGACCTCGTGCTCGCCGTGGCGCAGGTGGCCGCCATTCTCGACGCCGAGGCTCGGCGGGTCACCCGGCAGGAGGGACTCGCTTCGTTCATCGAACGGCTGCGGCGCGACGTGATCGCGACCGCGGCGCGAATCGTAGCGGACTGACGCAACCCGAAGGAGAGACCATGCGCATCACCACGCCGGCCGAAGTGGCCCGCCAGGCCGGGAACAAGTATCTCGGTGTTCTGGTCGCGGCCAAGTTCGCGCGCTACCTGAACGAGTTCCCCAAGGACCAGCTCAACGCCAGCACGGAGAAGCTCACCACCCAGGCGATGCAGTCGCTCGTCGACGGCGAGCTCAACTACAAGCTCGTCCGCCGCCGTCGCTCCGAGGCGTGACCGTGTGGACCGGCCGCCGCGTCGTTCTCGGCGTGTCGGGCGGGATCGCGTGCTATAAGAGCTGCACGCTGGCCCGCCGGCTGACCGAGGCCGGCGCGCAGGTCGATGTCATCCTGACGGCGGCGGCGGCCGAGTTCGTGCGGCCGCTGACCTTCGAGGCGCTGACCGGGCGCCCCGTCCTCGGCTCCCTCTGGGGGCCCGGCGGGGCGCTCTCGCATGTCCGGCTGGGGCAGGCCGCCGAGCTCGTGCTGGTGGCCCCCGCGACCGCGCACCTCGTCGCCCGGATGGCCCAGGGCCTTGCGGACGATTTCCTCACGACCCTGCTGCTGGCCTCCACGGCGCCGGTGCTGCTCGCGCCCGCCATGAACGACGAGATGTACGCGCATCCCCAGACGCGGGCGAACCTCGAGCGCCTGCGGGCCCGGGGCGTGGGCCTGGTCGGACCCGAGATCGGCGCGCTCGCGGAGGGCCCGTCGGAACGGCCGGGGCGCATGAGCGAGCCCGAGACGATCCTGGCGCATGCCGCGCGCTTCGTCCGGGGCGCCACCGGCGGGCTCCGGGGCCGGCGCGTGGTGGTGACGGCCGGCCCGACGCGTGAGAGCATCGATCCCGTGCGGGTGGTCACCAACCGCTCGAGCGGCAAGATGGGGTACCGGCTGGCGGAAGCCGCCTGGGAGCGCGGGGCCGATGTGGTGCTCATCTCCGGTCCGGTGGCCCTGCCGGCGCCGATCGGCATTCGCCTCCGGAAGGTGGAGACCACGAAGGAGCTGGAGGACGCCGTCCGCGAGGAGCTGCCCGCCGCCGACGTGCTCGTCATGGCCGCGGCGCCGGCCGACTTCCGCCCCAGCGACCCGAGCGAGAGCAAGCGGGCCCGGAACGACGGCGCGCTCGCGATCCCGATGGAGCCGACGGCGGACATCCTGGGCGTCACGCGCGGCGTGCGGCGGCCGGGAAGCATCACCGTCGGCTTCGCCCTCGAGACCGGCGACGCGATGGCGAAGGGGCGCGCCAAGCTCGAGCGCAAGGACCTCGACCTCATCGTGGTGAACGATGCGCTCGAGGCCGGGGCCGGGTTCGAGGTCGACACCAACCGCGTCGCGCTGCTCGACCGGGCTGGCTCCGCCCGCATCCTGCCGCTCCAGTCCAAGCGTGAGGTGGCGGACGCGATTCTGGACGCCGTGGAGCACGCTCTTGGCCGATGAGCGGCGGCGTTATCTTGCGCAGCAGATCGAGCTCGGCGGCGCCGAGATCATCCTTGGACACGCCCGAGCGCTGGAGCAGGACGAATCCATGCCCATCCGACCGATTCCGCCCGCCGCCGGTGCGGCGCGGACGTTCGCCCCATCCGCGGAGGAGGCGCCCGTGGAGATGGATGCCCCGGCCGTCGCGGGTGATGCGACGCCGGGCCTTCCCAAGTGGAAGAGGGGCGCGCCGCCGATTCCAGGGCCGGGGCTGGCCGTGACGTCGCCCGCCCCCGTCCTCCTGAGCAACGATCTCGCCGCGCTGCCGACGCTGGACGCGGTGGCCGAGCGGATCCGCACGACCTACTGCTGCGAGCTGTGTCCGAGTCGGAAACACGCCGTGCCGGGCGAGGGCAATCCGCAGGCGAGGCTGGTGCTGATCGGGGAGGGCCCGGGGGCAACGGAAGACGCCACCGGGCGACCGTTCGTGGGCCAGGCCGGCCAGCTGCTGGAGTCGATCCTCGACGCTATTGAAGTTCCGCGGAGTTCGGTGTACATCACGAACATCGTCAAGTGCCGTCCGCCCCAGAATCGAAAGCCCTTGCCCGATGAGATCGCGGCCTGTATCCCCTATCTCCACCGCCAGCTCGAGCTGCTGCAACCGAAGGTGATCCTCGCCATGGGCGGGACCGCCGGCGAGGCGATGCTCGGCGTGAGGAAGAGCCTGGGCGATCTCCGCGGCAAGGTGCACACGTACAACGGCATTCCGCTGGTCGTGACGTACCATCCCGCGGCGCTGCTCCGCAACCCGAACTGGAAGAAGCCGACCTGGGATGACGTCCGTATCGCACGACAACTTCTCGACCGCTGATCCCTACGTCGGCCGCTCGGCTCCGTGGAGCCAGGAGGCCGAGCAGGCGGTGCTGGCGGCGATGCTGCTCGATCAGGACGCGGCCCTCCGGGCGGCGGAGATGGTCGACGACAGCATGTTCTACCGGGAGGGCCACCGCCGGCTCTTCCGGGCGATGCTGGCGCTCACCGAGCGCCGGACGGTCATCGACCACATCACCCTCCGGGACGAGCTGCTCCGCCGGGGCGAGCTGGAGACGGCGGGCGGCCTCGAGTATCTCGCCGAGCTGGTGGACGCGGTGCCCACCGCGGCCAACCTCGAGTTCCACGCCAAGATCGTCCACGACAAGGCGATCCTCCGGCGGCTGATCGAGGCCGGCACCTCCATCATTACCGAAGCGTACGACGGCCATTCCACCGCGAACGACCTCCTCGACGTCGCCGAATCCAAGATCTTCACCATCTCCCAGCAGCGCGGGAACGACGGGTTCACCCGCATCAAGGAGATGCTGTGGCCCACGATGGAGCGCATCGAAACGCTCCAGCGGAGCGGCAAAGCGATTACCGGCGTGCCGAGCGGCTTCGTAGACTTGGACTCGCTGACGTCCGGCTTCCAGAACTCGGAGCTGGTCGTCGTCGCGGCCCGGCCTTCGATGGGAAAGACCGCGTTCTGTCTCAACATCGCCGCCAACGCGGCCAGCGAGGGGCAGGGGGTCGCCATCTTCTCGCTGGAAATGTCGAAGGAGTCGCTGGTCCAGCGCATGCTCACCGCCACGGCGCGGGTGGACAGCCACCGCGTGCGGCAGGGCACGCTGCGGGACTCCGATTTCACCCAGCTCGCCCGGGCGGCCGGCATCCTCCAGACCTATCAGCTCTGGATCGACGACACCCCGTCGCTCACCCTGCTGGAGATGCGCTCGAAGGCCCGGCGGCTCAAGATCGACAACGACCTCAGGCTGGTCATCGTCGACTACCTGCAGCTCATGCGGAGCCCCGAGCACTCGGAGAACCGGGTGCAGGAGATCTCCGACATCTCGCGCTCGCTCAAGGCGCTCGCGCGGGAGCTGCAGATCCCGGTCATCGCGCTGTCGCAGCTCTCGCGTGCGTCGGAGCAGCGTGGCGGCGAGCGGAAGCCGATCCTCTCCGACCTCCGCGAGTCGGGCGCCATCGAGCAGGACGCCGACCTCGTGATCTTCATCTACCGGCCGGAGTACTACGACCGCGAGGACGAATCGAAGCGCGGCGTCGCCGAGGTCATGCTCGGCCAAGAACCGCAACGGACCGACGGGCGATGTCACGCTCCGCTTCGTCCGGGAGTACACGCGCTTCGACAACCTCTCGAACCGGGAGGAGCCGGAGTGAGAACAGGCGGTCAGGCGCACGGTCAGGCGACCGGTATGTGGCTCCAGGTGCGATCCGCCGGAGCGCGCGCGCCTGACCGCCCGACCGCCCGACCGCCCGACCGCCTGACCGCCTGACTCTATGCCCAAGCCCAAATCCGTCTACCGCTGCACCGACTGCGGACACGAGCATCCCAAGTGGGCGGGCCGCTGCGAAGCGTGCGGCGCCTGGAACACGATCGCCGAGGAGCCGGTGCTGGTTCGCGCCCCGGCAGCGTGCCGGCATGAAGCGCGGCGGCGGCTCCGGTCTCGTCGCGCCGCCTGCCCGCCTCCGGGACGTGGCCACGCATCCGCTCGAGCGCTGGCGGACCGGCCTCCCCGAGTTCGACTTCGTGCTCGGCGGCGGGATCGTCCCGGGCTCGATGATCCTCATCGGCGGCGAGCCGGGCATCGGCAAGTCCACCCTCCTGCTGCAGGCCGCCGCGCGCCTCGAGGCCGGCGGCCGCACCGTGCTCTACGCCAGTGGCGAGGAATCGCCCGACCAGATCCGGCTGCGCGCCGAGCGCCTGATCGACGAGGACGCCGGCGCGGTGCACGTGCTCGGCGAGACGCGGCTCGAAGCCATCCTCGGCGCGGCGGCGGCGGTCTCGGCGGACGTCGTGGTCGATCGACTCCATCCAGACCGTGTACACCGAATCGCTCGAGAGCGCGCCGGGCAACGTCGGGCAGGTGCGCGAATGCTCCGGGCAGCTGATGCGCTTCGCCAAGGAGAGCGGCACCGCGGTGGTCGTGGTCGGGCACGTGACCAAGGGCGGCGGCATCGCCGGCCCCAAGACGCTCGAGCACATCGTCGACACGGTGCTGTACTTCGAGGGCGAAGCCACGCTCGACCACCGTCTGCTCCGCGCCACCAAGAACCGGTTCGGCTCGGTCGACGAGCTCGGCGTGTTCTCGCATGACCGAGCACGGCCTCGTCGCGGTGCCCAACCCGTCCGCGCTCTTCCTCGCCGCCCGGGCCGACGGCATCAGCGGCAGCGCGGTCACCGCGCTGATGGAGGGCACGCGGCCGGTGCTGGTCGAGGTCCAGGCGCTCGCCGCCAAGTCGGGGTACGGCACGCCGCAGCGCGTCGCGACCGGGCTCGACCCCAAGCGGCTGGCGGTGCTGCTCGCGGTGCTCGAACGGCGGGCCGACACCTCGTTCGCGGACCTCGACGTGTTCGTGCAGGTCACGGCCGGCGTCCGCCTGAGCGAGCCGGGGGCGGATCTCGCCGTGGCGGCGGCGCTGGTCTCGAGCCTCTACAACCGCCCGGCGCCCGCACGACGTCATCTTCCTCGGCGAGATCGGGCTCGGCGGCGAGATCCGCCCGAGCGGGGCAATCGAGCGGCGGATCGCCGAAGCGGCTCGGCTCGGCTTCCGGCGGGTGTTCGGCTCGTCGCGCAGCGGCACGCAGGTGTCGGGCGTCTCCATGGTCGGGCTCGACCACGTCGAGCAGCTGGTGCGGGCGCTTGCCGCGTGACGTCGGCGTAGTCGTCGTCGCCGCGGGGCGGGGCAGCCGCCTCGGCGGGGGGACGCCCAAGCAGTACCAGCCGATCGCCGGCGTGCCGATGGTCCTCCGCGCCGTGCGACCGTTCACCACGCACCCCGACGTGGTACTGGTCGCGCTCGTGCTGCCGCTCGCCGATGCCGAGGCCCCGCCCGCGTTTCTCCGCGGTGTCGCCGGCGCCGGCCTGGTGGTGGTGGCCGGCGGCGCCGAACGCGCCGATTCCGTGGCCGCCGGCCTCCGGGTGCTGGGACCGGAGTGTACCGTCGTCCTGGTCCACGACGCCGCGCGACCGTTCGTCGACCGGCCGGTGATCGATGCGGTCATCGCGCATGCCCGGGCGGGGGAAGGCGCCGTGGCCGCGGTGCGGGTCAGCGACACGCTCAAGCTGGCGGCGCCCGACGATCCGACGCGCGTCGCGCGCACCGTGCCGCGCGACGGACTCTGGCGCGCCCAGACCCCGCAGGGCTTTCCCCGGACCGTGCTCGAACGCGCGCATGCCGCGGCAGGACAGTCGGTCGAGGCCACCGACGACGCGGCCCTGGTCGAGCGCACCGGCGTGACGGTTCGCCTGGTGCCCGACTCGCCGCGCAACATGAAGGTGACGACGTCCGAGGACATGGCTCTCGCGGAGCTACTGGCGGGCCGGGGCGGATGACGCTGCCGTTCCGCACGCCCGCCGAGATCGACGCGGCCATCCCGCGCATCGCCGAGCACCT
Organism: uncultured Gemmatimonadales bacterium; assembly: GCA_963840215.1. Taxonomy (GTDB): domain Bacteria; phylum Gemmatimonadota; class Gemmatimonadetes; order Gemmatimonadales; family GWC2-71-9; genus CAVVWJ01. Next base: position 299,389 of record CAWIYG010000005.1, read on the forward strand.
CGCCGGCGAGCGCCTGCTCGGCTATCCCACCGAAACCGTCTACGGCCTGGGCTCGAGCCCGACGGTGCCGGCGCTCCGAAGGCTCGCGCGGCTCAAGGGACGCGAGCTGGGGAAGCCGTTTCTGCTGCTCGTGTCCGGCCGGCCGATGGCCGAAGCCTGGGGGCTTGTGTTCAACGCATCGGCCCGCGCGCTGTCGGACGCGTTCTGGCCTGGCCCCCTCACGCTGGTGCTGCGGGGCGGCGAGGGCCGGCTGCCCGACGAGCTGCGCGGCCGCGAGGGCGGCATCGCCGTCCGGCACACGTCGCACCGGGGCATCGAGCGCCTGGTGGCGCAGACCGGCCACCCCTTGACCTCGACGTCCGCCAACCGGCCCGGGGGCCCGCCGGCCCCCGGACCGGACCGGCTGGTCGAGCTGTTCCAGGACTCCGTGGATGCCGGCGAGCTGCTCGTGCTCGACGGCGGCGTGCTCGGCAACGTCCCGCCGTCGACGCTCGTGGACTGCACCGATTCGGTCCCGCGCATGGTGCGGGAAGGCGCCATTCCGCGCGGCGAGCTGCGGCGGGCCGCCGGGCGGCTCGCGCCGTGAGTATGTTTCCCGCATGAGCATTCACGTGCTGTTCGTCTGCACCGGCAACACCTGCCGCAGCCCGATGGCCGAGGCGCTGCTGCGCGAGGCGGCCGCGGCCCGCGGGCTCGACCAGGTGCAAGTCTCGTCCGCCGGCACCGGCGCCTGGGACGGCGCACCGGTCTCGGAGGGTGGCTACCTCGTCGGGCTCGAGAACGGCCTCGACCTCAGCAACCACCGGGCGCGGCTGTTGACGCGCGAGCTCGTACGCGGCGCGGACCTCATCCTCGTGATGTCGGGCCACCACCTGGCCCGCGTGGCCGAGCTCGGCGGCGAGGACAAGGCCCATCTGCTGGGCGCGTACGCGGGGCGGGAGGCGGGTCGGACCGAGGTCAACGATCCGTTCGGCTCGGATCTCGCGAGCTATCGCAACACCTACACCGAGCTGCAGGAGCTGATCGGGACCGTGGTGAGCCGCGTCGCCGGCACGGTGCGGTGATCAACGGCGCTACGCGCGTCTTCGCCATCCTGGGCGATCCGGTCGCGCACTCTCTCTCTCCGGCCATGCACAACGCCGCCTTTCGGGTCCTCGGGCTCCCGGCGGTTTACGTCGCGCTCCGCTGCCCGCCGGCGGACGTGGCGGGGCTGATCCGCGCCCTGAGCCACGCCGGCGGCGGCGGGAACGTCACCGTGCCGCACAAGGAAGTCGCGGCGGAATCGGTCGATCGCCCGTGCCCGACGGTCGAGCGGCTGGGCGCCTGCAACACGTTCTGGGGCGACGATGGCGCGACGATCGGGGACAACACCGACGTGCCGGGCTTCCTCGCCGCGCTGGACGACCTGGAGCCGGCGCGGGGTCCCTGGCTCGTGCTGGGAACGGGCGGCGGCGCGCGCGCGGTGGTCGGCGCCGCCCGCGAGCGCGGCGCCGCGGTGGCGGTGGCCAGCCGGTCCGCCGACCGGCGCCGGCGGCTGGAGGACTGGGCCCGCGGCCTCGAGGTCGCAATCGCCGATGCCGAGAGCTGCAGCACGATCGTGAACACGACGCCGCTCGGGCTCGGCCGCGGCGACCCGCTGCCGCTGCCGGCGCCGCCCAAGGGGGCCACGGTGGCGCTCGACATGGTGTACGCCCGCGGCGAGACTCCCTGGACCCTCGCCATGCGCGCGGTGGGCCTCCGCGCTTCCGACGGGCGGGGCATGCTGGTGGCGCAGGGCGCCGAGGCACTGGAGCGCTGGTTTCCCGGCGTCCGCGCCCCGGTCGAGGTCATGCGCGCGGCGGTCGATGCCCGGCTTCGCTGAAGCGCTCGCCGGCGTCGAGCGGTGGCTGCTCCCACCCGCATGCCTCCTCTGCGAGGCGACGGTGCCGGCCCGCCAGGCGGACGCGCTGGTCTGCGAGCCCTGCCGGAGCCGATGGGAGCCGGTGGCCCCGCCGTTCTGCACTCGCTGCGGGCAGCCCGCGTTCGGCGACCTCGAGTGTCGGCTCTGCGCCGGCTGGCCGGCGGGGCTCGAGCGCGTGCGGAGCGCCGTGTGGCTCCGCGGCGGCGCCCGCGACGCGGTTCACCGTCTCAAGTACGAGGGCTGGTGGCGGGTCGCCTCGGCGCTGGCGGAGGCCATGCGGGGCCTCGAGCCATTGACCGGGCAGGTATCCTTGATACCGGTGCCGCTCGGCGCCCGGCGCCTGCAGGTGCGCGGATACAACCAGAGCGAGCGGATCGCCGCGGCGCTGGGCGCGCAGGCTGGCCTGCCGCTCCGGCGCGACGCGATGGTCCGGCGTCGCGAGACGCGCACCCAGACGGCGCTCACCCCCGAGGGTCGGCAGGCCGAATGTCGCTGGCGCGTTCGAGGCGCGCGGCGTGGCGGGGCTCGCGTGCGTGCTGGTGGACGACGTGTTCACCACCGGCGCGACCCTGGCCGAGGCGGCCGCCGCGCTCCGCGTGGCGGGTGCGGCGCGGGTGGAGGCGGTCACCTTCGCGCGGGCGGAGCCGCCGGTCGCGCTGGCGTAGGGAACCCAACGACGGAGAGACGATGGCAATTCGAGTGGGCATCAACGGTTTCGGCCGCATCGGCCGCAACGTCGTCCGGGCCGCCCAGGCGATGGGGGCCAAGGAGATCGACTTCGTCGCGGTGAACGATCTCACCGACACGAGGACGCTGGCCCACCTCCTCAAGTACGACTCGGTGCACGGCCGCTTCCCCGGCGACGTCGTCGGCGGAGAAGGACGCGATCGTCGTCGACGGCGACGCGATCCGGGTGCTCTCGGAGAAGGACCCGGCCAAGCTGCCGTGGAAGGAGCTCGGCGTCGACGTCGTGCTCGAGTCCACCGGCCGCTTCACCGACCGCGACCAGGCGGCGCAAGCACCTGAAGGGCGGCGCGAAGAAGGTCATCATCTCGGCGCCGGCGAAGCAGGAAGACATCACCATCGTCTACGGCGTCAACCACGAGGCCTACGACGCCGGCAAGCATCACATCATCTCCAACGCGAGCTGCACGACGAACTGTCTCGTGCCGATGGTCAAGGTGATCCGCGACCGCTTCGGCTTCGTCAGCGGCTTCATGACCACGGTCCACAGCTACACCAACGACCAGCAGATCCTCGACCTGCCGCACAAGGACCTGCGCCGCGCGCGCGCGGCGGCGCTCTCGATCATCCCGACGACCACCGGCGCGGCCAAGGCGACGTCGCTGGTGCTGCCGGAGGTGAAGGGGAAGATCGACGGCGTGTCGCTCCGGGTCCCGACGCCGGACGTCTCCGTGGTCACGCTGACGCTGCATCGGTCGAGAAGGCGACGTCGGCGGACGAAGTGAACACGGCCTTCCGAGGCGGCCGAGACCGGCCCGCTCAAGGGCATCCTCTCGGTCAGCGAGGAGCCGCTCGTCTCGGTGGACTACATCGGGTCGCTCCAGTCGAGCACGGTCGACGCGCTGTCGACCAACGTGGTCGACGGCACGCTGGTCAACGTGACCGGCTGGTACGACAACGAGATGGGATACTCGGCCCGCTGCGTGGACCTGCTGCGCTACGTCGGGCCAGCGGCTGTGAAGCGCACGCTCGACGTCGCTCGACCCGGCGGGCATCGACGGCCGGCGGGCGCTGGTCCGGGTGGACTTCAACTGCCCCGTCAAGGACGGCGTCGTCACCGACAACACGCGGATCCGGGCGGCGCTCCCCACGATCAAGTACCTGCGCGAGCGCGGCGCCCGCGTGGTGCTGCTCTCGCATCTCGGCCGGCCCAAGGGCGGGCCCGACCCCAAGTACTCGCTGCAGCCGGTCGTGCGGGAGCTCGAGCGGCTGCTCGGCGCGCCGGTGACGTTCCTGGCCGATCCCGACCTCCGAGGAGGCGGTGACGGCCACGCGGCGGATGCCGCGCGGCGGGGTCGCCGTCGCTCGAGAACACGCGGTTCTATCCCGGCGAGGAGACGAACGATCCGGCGCCTCGCCGCGCGGTTCGCCGCGCTCGGCGACTTCTACGTGAACGATGCCTTCGGCTCCGCGCACCGGGCGCACGCGAGCACGGAAGCGGTCGCGCGGCTGCTCAAGCCGGCCGTGTCGGGCTTCCTCATGGAGCAGGAGCTGCGCTACCTCGGCGAGGCGCTGCACCAGCCGAAGCGCCCGTTCGTCGCCGTGCTCGGCGGCGCCAAGATCAGCGGCAAGATCGACCTCATCGAGGCGCTGCTTCCCAAGGTGGACGCGATCCTGCTCGGCGGCGCCATGGCATGCACGTTCTTCCGGGCGATGGGGCTCGAGACCGGCAAGTCGCTGGTCGAGGCGGATCGGGTCGACATGGCGCGGGAGCTCATGACGAAGGCGGGCGGGAAGCTGGTGCTGCCGGCGGGTGGTGTGATCGCGCAGAAGCTCGAGGCCGGGGTGGAAAACCGGGCGGTTGCCCGCGACGCGATCCCCGCCGGCTGGGCGGTGTTCGACATCGACCCGGCCACCGAGCGCGACTTCGCCGGCCGCATCGCCGGCGCCGGCACGGTGGTCTGGAACGGCCCGATGGGGGTGTTCGAGACGCCGCCGTTCGACCACGGGACCCTCGCCGTCGCGCGCGCAATGGCCGAGGCCACGGGGAAGGGCGCCATCACTGTCATCGGCGGCGGCGATTCCGCCGCGGCGGTGGCCCAGGCGGGCCTCGACGGACCGGATCACCCACGTCTCGACCGGCGGCGGCGCGTCGCTCGAGTTTCTCGAGGGCAAGGAGCTGCCCGGCGTCGCGGCGCTCGACGATGCCTGACGCCAGCCGCGACCTGATCTACGCCGCCAACTGGAAGATGCATCACGCGCCGGCGGCGGCGCGCGCGTTCATGGAACGGTTCCTGGCCGTGACCGCTCCCGCGCCCGGGCGGAGCTTGTGGTTCTTTCCGCCCGCGGTCTCCCTGGCCCCCGCGGCGGCAGCAGTGGCGCGCCGGGGGGACATCCGGATCGGTGCGCAGAACGTCCACTGGGAGCCCAAGGGCGCGTTCACCGGCGAGATCTCGAGCCCGATGGTGCAGGAGACCGGCGCCCAGGTGGTGCTCATCGGCCACTCCGAGCGGCGCCATCTCTTCGGCGAGACCGACGAACAGGTCGCCCGAAAGTCGGTCGCCGTGCTCAAGGCCGGCCTGCACGCCGATGGTCTGTCTCGGCGAGACCCTGGCCGAGCGCGAGGGCGGACGCACCGAGCACGTGATCCTGCGCCAGCTCGAGCCGCTGCTCGACAAGGTGGCCCCGGCCGACTGGGAGCGGCTGGTGCTGGCCTACGAGCCGGTCTGGGCCATCGGGACCGGCCGGACGGCCACGCCGGACGACGCCGCCCAGGTGCACAGCTCATCCGCTTCACGATCTCTCGCCGGGGCGTGCCGGGGCGCGTGCCCATTCTCTACGGCGGCAGCGTGAACGCGGGCAACGTGCTGGCGCTGCTGGCCCGGCCCGAGCTCGACGGCGTGCTGGTCGGCGGCGCCAGCCTCGACGCGGATGCCTGGTCGGAGCTGGTGGGCCTCGGCACGTCCTGAGCTGGGCCCCACACCGCAGGACCCGCTGGTAATCCCCGCACCGGGCCCGTAGCTTACCCGCATTCCCTCACAGGAGCCGACGCATCGATCTCGAGCACCGGCTTCAGGCCGCGGTCGGCGATCAGTACCGCATCCTGAAGGAGCTGGGTGGCGGCGGCATGAGCCGCGTCTTCCTGGCCGAGGAGGTCCGCCTCGGCCGCCAGGTCGTCATCAAGCTCCTGCCGCCCGAGATGGGCGCGGCGGTGAACGTCGAGCGGTTCCAGCGCGAGATTCAGCTCGCCGCCCGGCTGCAGCATCCGCACATCGTTCCGCTGCTGACCGCCGGCGCGTCCGGCGATCTCCTCTATTACGTCATGCCGTTCATCGCGGGCGAGTCGCTCCGGCTCAAGCTGGCGCGCGAGGGCGAGCTGCCCATCCTCGAGGCGGTGCGGGTGCTGCGCGAGGTGGTCGACGCGCTCGCCTACGCCCACCGGAACGGCGTCGTCCACCGCGACATCAAGCCCGACAACATCCTGCTCTCCGAGGGCCACGCGGTCGTCACCGACTTCGGCGTCGCCAAGGCCGTGAGCGCCTCGAGCGGCGGCTCGTCCCTCACCTCGCTGGGCGTCGCGCTCGGGACGCCGGCCTACATGGCGCCGGAGCAGGCCGCCGCCGACCCGCACGTCGATCATCGCGCCGACATCTACGCCGTCGGGGCCCTGGCGTACGAGATGCTGGCCGGGCGGCCGCCGTTCACGGCGCCCACGGCCCAGGCGCTGCTTGCCGCGCAGATCACCCAGGCACCGGAGCCGCTGGTCCAGCACCGTCGCACCGTGCCGCCCGCCCTCAACAACGTGGTGATGCGCTGCCTCGAGAAGCGGGCGGCCGACCGGTGGCAGAGCGCCGCGGAGATGATCCCGCAGCTCGACGCGATGAGCACGCCGAGCAGCGGGACGATGCCGGTCACGGCGCAGCACGTGATCTCCACCGGCACCGAGCAGGCGATCCGCCGCGGCAATCCGCTGCGTGTCGCCGCCCTCTTCGCCGTTGCCTCGGTGGCGGTGATCGGCGTCGTCTGGCAGCTGGTGCATCGGTTGGGCCTGCCCGACTGGGTGCTCTACGGCGCGGTGGCGCTGCTGGTGATCGGCCTGCCCGTCATGCTGGTGACCGGGTGGCACGAGCGTCAGCGCGCCGTGGCGCGGACGACCGGCATGTACGTCCCGGCCCAGACGAACGGTATCTCGCGCTGGCTCACCTGGCGCAAGGCCATCATGGGTGGCGGCCTGGCATTCGGCGGGCTGGCACTGGTGGCGGGGGCATACACCGCGATGCGGCTGCTCGGAATCGGCCCCGTCGGCACCCTGGTGGCGTCTGGCGTGCTCAAGGATCGCGAGCCGGTGGTGCTGGCGGACTTCGAAAACCGAAGCGCCGATTCGACCCTGGGGCCATCGCTCACCGAGGCGTTCCGTGTGGACTTGAGCCAGTCGCCCACCGTGCGGGTGCTCGATGCCTCCGCGATCGCGGACGCCCTCCGGCGGATGGAGCGGGGTGGTCTCGCATTCCCGGCGACGCTCGCGCGGGAGCTGGCGGAGCGCGAGGGCATCAAGGCCGTGGTCACCGGGCAGATCGACCCGGTCGGCAAGGGGTACGTGCTGTCGGCCAGTCTGGTGAGCGCCGGCGACGGCAAGGTGCTCACGGCGGTGCGCGAGACCGCCCAGAGCGAGGACGAGCTGCTCGGAGCGATCGACCGGCTGTCGAAGAAGCTGCGCGAGCGCGTCGGGGAGTCGCTGGTGTCGATCCGCGAGAACGCGCCGCTCCAGCAGGTGACGACCGGATCGCTGGTGGCGCTCAAGAAGTACACCGAGGCGCTGCGGCTCGACGAGGAGGACCAGCCCGAGGCCGCGATTCCGCTGCTGCAGGAGGCGGTGGCGATCGATACCGGCTTCGCCATGGCCTACCGGAAGCTGGCGGTGATCTACGGGAACCTGGGCGGCAACGAAGCCGGCCAGGTGGCCGCCGCCACGCGCGCCTTCTCCCACCGCGACCGCCTCCCGGAGCTCGAGGGCGACCTGACGGCGGGCTACTACCACCAGTTCGCCGACTACGATCCCGTGAAGTCGGCGGCCGCCTACCGCGCCGCGCTCGCCATCGACCCGGACAACCTCGTCGCCCTCAACAACCTCGCGGTAACGCTGCTGGAACGCCGGGAGTGGGCCGAGGCCGAGAGCCTGGCGGTCCGGGCGAGCCGCCTGGGGCGCGGCGCCTCGTTCTTCGAGAACACGCTCCAGGCTCAGGTGGCGCAGGGGCACTTCGAGGACGCGGCGAAAACCCTGACGCGTTTCGCGGAAAAGGCCCCGTCCAGTCCCACGCTGCTCGACCAGCGGGCTCGCCTGGCCCTGGCGCAGGGGGACTACGCCGCGGGCACCCGCCTCCTGCTCCAGCTGCGTGCGGCGCAGCGCGCGAGTCTCGGCTGGCAGGTCCGCACCAACAACTTCCTGGCCCTCGCCAGCCGGGTGACGGGAAAGCTCGGCGACACGCAGCGCTACCTGCAGGAGCTCATGGCGGCGAGCGAGGGGCGGGGAGATCCGGGGGGCTACCTCACCGGCGCCGCGCAGCTCGCCCTGCTCGAGGCCGACTTCCGCGCACGACCCGATTCCGGGATCGCGATCCTGGCCGCGGCCCTCGCCAAGCATCCGCTCGACAGCATGCCCGCGCTCGATCGCCCCTATTGGGTGCTGGTGATGACCTACGCGAAACTCGGCCGGCCCGAGGTCGCCCGACGCCTCAGCCGCGCCGCCGAGACCTCGGTGCCCGAGGCCATTCGCCGGGGCGAACCCGGGTACTGGTTCGCCGCCGGCGCCCTCGCCGAAGCGGAGAAGCGGCCGGACGATGCGCGGACGGCATACCGCACCTGGTACGAGCGGGCTGGCCCCTGCACGGCGTGCGGCCTGTTCGACCTGGCCCGGTTGGCGGATGCGGCCGGCCGCCCCGACTCGGCGATCGCCCTGTACGACCGCGCCATCGCCGTGCCCAGCCTCCGGGGCCTGTTGCTGAACGCCTTTCAGCTCCCGCCCGCGCTCAAGCGCTCCGGCGAGCTCTACGAGGCCAAGGGCGACCGCAACAAGGCGGCCGAGCGCTATCGCAGGTTCGTCGAGCTCTGGAAGGACGCCGATCCCGAGCTCCAGCCCGGCGTGCGCGAGGTCCGCGCGCGGCTGGCCCGGCTCGCCACGGAGACGCCCAGCTGACCGCACCGGCCCCGCTCGACGATCGGGCGCTGCTCGGCCGCCTCGTCGGATTCGACACCACCAGCCGCGAGAGCAATCTCCCGCTCGCCGAGTTCCTCGCCGACTACCTCGATCGTCCCGGCGTCCGCATCGCCCGGAATCCTTCGGCCGACGGCGGCAAGACGAACCTCGTCGTGTCCGTCGGCCCCGAGACCGAGGACCGCGAGGGACTCGTGTTGTCCGGGCACATGGACGTCGTGCCCGCCGAGGAGGCCGACTGGCGGTCCGACCCGTTCGCCCTGGCCGAGTCGGCCGACCGCTATGCGGGGCGCGGCACGGCAGACATGAAGGGATTCCTCGCGCTGGCCGCAAACCGGCTCGCCGCGCTGGATGTCGCCTCGCTCCGGCGCCCCCTCGTGCTGCTCTTCACGTACGACGAGGAGGTCGGCACGTTCGGCGCCCGCCGCTTCACCGAGACCTTCGCCTCGATCGCGCGGCTCCCACGCCACGTGATCATCGGCGAGCCCACGGAGCTCCGCGTCGTCCGCGCACACAAGGGCATGATCCGTCTCCACCTCCGGTTCACCGGCAGGGCAGCGCACTCGGGCTATCCCCACCTCGGCCGGAGCGCGATCGAGCCGGCCGCCCGGGCCATCGTCGCGCTGTCGGCGCTGCGTCGCGAGCTGGAAGCTGAGCGGCCGGCGCACGGCGAGGTCTTTCCCGATGTGCCCTTCGTCGCGCTGAACGTCGGGACCGTGGCGGGCGGGAGCGCGGCCAACGTCATTCCCGACCGCTGTGACATGCACCTGGGAATCCGGGTGCTGCCGGGAATGACGGTGGAGGATGTCGCCGAGCGCGTGCGGGCCGCGGTCGCCCGGGCCACGGAGGAGCCGTTCGCGCTCGAGCCGGTGAGCGAGAGTCCGGCCATGCTGCTCGATCCTGGCGCCCCCGTGTATCGGGCCGTCTGCGAGGCCGTCGGCCAGCAGGACTCGCACAGCGTCATGTTCGCCAGCGACGCGGGCTGGCTGCAGCGGGCCGGGTTCGAAAGCGTCCTGTTCGGCCCGGGCAACATCGAGGTGGCGCACAAGGCGAACGAGTTCCTGCCGATCGAGGAGTTCCGGCGCGCGGGCGACGTGCTCGACGGCCTGATCCGCGGGAGCTGCGTGCTGCCATGAGCCAGGTGCTGGAGGCCGACCTCACCTGGACCGGCGCGGGCTTCGAGCGCGGAATCCGGATCGCCGTGGCGGCGGACGGCAGAATCGACACGGTCGGCCCGGCTGCCGGCGCCACAGAGGCCGGCGCGGGGGATGAGAGGGTCACGCGCCTGACCGGCATGGCCCTGCTGCCGGGCTTCGTCGACACGCACTCGCACGCGTTCCAGCGCGGACTGCGCGGGCTGGGCGAGAGCTTCCCGGCGGGCGCCGGCAGCTTCTGGACCTGGCGTGAGGCGATGTACGCGCTGGTCGAGTCCCTTGACCGGGCGTCGCTGCGCCGCATCTCCGCCCAGGCGTTCGCCGAAATGCGGGACGCCGGCATCACCACCGTCGGGGAATTCCACTATGTCCACCACGAGCGCGAGGGGGATTTCGCGCTCGACGACGCTGTCGTCGAGGCCGCGGCCGACGCCGGAGTGCGGCTGGTGCTGCTCTACAGCTTCTACGCCACGGGCGCGCCGGGCCGGCCGCTCGCGGGAGGCCAGCGACGCTTCGCGACGCCGAAGGTCGACGCGTTCTGGCGCCAGGTGGACCGGTTGGGTACGCGGCTCGACGCGGCGTCGCAGACGCTGGGCGTGGCGCCGCACAGCATTCGCGCCGCGACCCCCGACCAGATTCGGGACATCCATCGCGAGGCGACACGCCGCGGCCTGCCCGTCCACCTCCACGTCGAGGAGCAGCGCCGGGAGATCGACGAGTCCCTGGCGGCCCACGGCCGGACGCCGATGGCCACCATCCTCGACGCCGTCGAGGATGGACCCTTCACGGCGATTCACTGTACGCACACCGCCGCCGAGGATATGGAACGGTTCCTGGCCGCGGGCGGGACGGTCTGCCTCTGCCCGCTCACCGAGGGCAACCTCGGCGACGGGATCCCGCGACTGAGCCAGCCCGACGCGGTGGGCGGCCGCCTCGCGATCGGCACCGACAGCAACAACCGGCTCGCGATGCTGGAGGAGATGCGCTGGCTGGAGTACGGGCAGCGGCTGCACGGCGAGCTCCGCGGCGGGCTGCCCGATGCACGGGGGGACGTCGCGCCCACGCTGCTCGCCGCCGCGACGGCCGGCGGGGCCGACGCGCTGGGTGTACCGGCCGGACGGATCGCCGCCGGGCGGTGGGCCGATTTCGTCGCGATCGACCTCGCCACACCGGCGCTCGCCGAGATTCCGGCCGAGCGCCTGCTGGCGGCCCTGGTGTTCGGGGCGGGGAACGACGCGATCGCCGGGACCTACGTGGGAGGGCAGTGGCGAGCGTCCGCGAGGTCGGGCCGGTAGCCGCATGCCCGAGCTGCCCGACATCGCCGTCTACCTCGACTGCCTGGCCCCCAGAACCCTGGGCCAGCCGCTCGAGCGACTTACCGTCCGGAATCCGTTCGTGCTCCGCTCCGTCAGCCCGTCGCCGGCCGAGATCTCGGGCAGCCGGGTCGAAGGCCTCCGGCGCCTGGGCAAGCGCGTGGTGCTCGCGCTGGAGCGCGAGCGGTTCGTCGTCATCCACCTCATGATCGCCGGACGGCTCCGCTGGCTTCCCGCCGCCGGCAAGGCGCCAGGCAAGATCGCGCTCGCTTTCTTCGAGTTTCCGGCCGGCACCCTGGTGCTGACGGAGGCGGGGACCACGCGGCGCGCGTCGATCCATCTGGTGGAAGGTGAAGCGAATCTCCAGCCGTTCGAGCGCGGCGGTCTCGAGGTGCTCGACGCCGACCCGGAGGCATTCGCATCTCGCCTCCTGAGCGAGAATCACACGCTCAAGCGCGCGCTCACCGATCCGCGGCTCTTCAGCGGGATCGGGAACGCCTATTCCGACGAGATCCTCCACCGGGCACGGCTGTCGCCGCTCGCGCTCACGCGCAAGCTCGCGCCCGAAGCCATCGACCGCCTGTATCACGCCACCCGCGACACGCTGTCCGACTGGACACGCCGGCTCCGCGCCGAAGTGGGCGAGGGCTTTCCCGAGAAGGTCACGGCCTTTCGCGAGGGCATGGCCGTCCACGGACGGTATGGCGAGCCCTGCCCGGTCTGCGCTTCCACGGTGCAGCGGATCCGCTACGCCGCCAACGAGACCAACTACTGCGCCCGCTGCCAGACCGGTGGCCGCCTCCTGGCCGACCGCGCCATGTCCCGGCTGCTGCACGAGGATTGGCCCCGCTCGATCGACGACCTGGAGTAGCTTCCTACGGACCCCGGAGCGCGCATGCACCCGAGTCCCGCCGCACCGCTCGCCCGCCGTCCGACCGCAGTCCGTTGGCGCATCTGCGCGCTGATGATGATCGTGAGCTTCGTCGCCTACCTCCTGCGCGCCAACATGTCTGTCGCCGGGGTGCCGCTGTCCGCCGATCTCGGCCTGTCCCACGTACAGTTCGGCGCCGTCCTCGCCGCGTTCGCGTGGGGCTACGCCGTTTTTCAGTTCCCGGGAGGCCTCTTCGGGGACGTGATCGGCGCCCGCCGGGCACTGGCGATCCTGGCGGTGCTCTGGGCCACGCTCAATCTGCTCGTGGCGTTCGTGCCGGGAACCGCCGCCGGTTCGGCGACCGCCGTGGTCCTGGCGCTGGTGGCACTGAGATTCCTGATGGGGGCGGCCCAGGCGCCGCTCTTTCCGATCATCGGCGGCGGCACCACGTGCCACTGGTTTCCCGTGTCCGGCTGGGCCTTCCCCAACTCGCTCCAGAATTTCGGCGCGACCTTCGGCGCGGCCGCCTCGGGACCGCTGATCGCCTGGCTGATGGAGCGGTTCGGGTGGCGCGCCTCGTTCCTGATCACGGCCCCGGTGGCGCTGCTCTGCGCGGCGCTGTGGTGGTGGTACGTCCGCGATCGGCCGGCGGAGCACCCCGAGGTCAACGCGGAAGAGCGAGGCCTCATCGAAGCGGGCCGCACCGCGTATGCGCTGGCCCCGGTCGAGCCTGGCGCCTGGCGCGTCGTCATCCGCAATCGCCAGGTGCAGCTGCTCACCGCCGGGTACTTCTGCGTCAACTACCTGTTCTACTTCTTCTTCAACTGGCTGTTCGTGTATCTGATCGAGAATCGCCAGTTCAAGCTGCTGGAAGGCGGGTGGTATGCCTCGATCCCCTGGATGGCCGGTGCCGTCGGGGCGGTGTGCGGGGGCTGGCTGTGCGACCGGCTCTGGAAGCGGATCGGTGCCCGGCGCAGCTGCCGCTACCTGGGAGCGGGCAGCGTGGCGGTCGCCGCGGCGCTGCTGCTGGCGGCGGGGTGGGCGCCACATCCGCTGGTGGCCGTGATGCTGCTCGCGCTGTGTCTCGCCGCCGAGCAGTTCAGCGATGCGATCTACTGGGCGGCCGCCATCGCGGTGGCGGGACCCCGCTCGTCGGCGGCCTGCGGACTCATGAACACGGGCGGCAACGTCGCGGGCGGCGTCGTCGCCCTGGTCGTTCCCGTCGTGGTCGATCGGTTCGGCTGGCCGGCCGCGCTGGCAACCGGCGCCGCGTTTGCATTCGCGGCGGCCGGGCTCTGGCTGGTGACGTCGCCGGACATCGCGATCGAGGAGGTCGCACCCGCACCTGCGGGGGCGCTGACCTAGTCGCGTCCGGGTCTGATCTCTCTAGCGATCCCGCCGGTACGGTCCTAACCTTGGACACCTCAAGCCACGGCCTGCGAACCTGTCGACCGCACCCCAGCGTCTGAGCGAAGCACTGGCCTCCCGGTACCTGCTCGAGCACGAGCTCGGCCAGGGCGGGATGGCCACCGTCTACCTGGCGCAGGACCTCCGGCACGACCGGCGGGTGGCGGTGAAGGTGCTCCGGCCGGAGCTGGCGGCCATCATCGGGGCCGAGCGGTTCCTCGCGGAGATCAAGACCACCGCCAACCTGCAGCACCCGCACATCCTGCCGCTCCACGACTCGGGCGAAGCCGACTCGTATCTCTACTACGTGATGCCGTTCGTCGAGGGCGAATCGCTGCGGGCCCGCCTCCTTCGAGAGAAGCAGCTTCCCGTCGCCGACGCCGTGACGACCGCGACCGAGGTCGCGTCGGCGCTCGACTACGCACACCGGCACGGCGTCATTCACCGCGACATCAAGCCCGAGAACATTCTGCTGCACGACGGGCGGGCGCTCGTCGCGGATTTCGGCATCGCGCTCGCCGTCTCGCGGGCCGGCAGCACCCGCATGACGGAAACCGGCATGAGCCTCGGCACACCCCACTACATGAGCCCGGAGCAGGCGACGGGCGAGCGGGACATCACGCCTCGCTCGGATGTCTACGCGCTCGGTGCGGTGGTTTATGAGATGCTGACCGGCGAGCCGCCGTTCACCGGCCCGACCGCGCAGGCGATCGTCGCCAAGGTGCTCACCGACCAGCCCGCGCCGATCCGGGCCCACCGCCACACGGTGCCGGTCGCGGTGGAGAGCGCGGTGCTCATGGCACTGGAGAAGCTGCCGGCGGATCGCTTCGCGGGGGCGGCCGATTTCGCACGGGCGCTTATCTCGGAGCAGCCGGTCGTCACACGCCGCGCCGCGGCCAGGGGACCCGGATCCCGCCCGCCGCACGGCGTGTTGGCGCAGCCCCGGCTCCGGTGGGCCGGTGCCGCACTCCTGGGCGCGGTCGCGCTCGCAGCGGCGTGGTTCCGTCCGCGTGGCGCGCCGGCGGAGCGGCCGCCCGTCGTGCGCTTCGGGGTCGACCTTCCGAAGCCCTACGGGCTCTCGACGTCCTCGCCAGCGCCGGTCTTTTCGCCGGACGGCCGCTCGGTCGTGATTCCCGGCATGCGGAGCAACCTCCGGTATCTCTTCCTGCTGCGTCTTGCTGACGGCCGCCCCACGCTCATCCCGGGCACTGCCGACGCCCGCCCACCCGCCTTCTCGCCTGACGGGCGCTGGCTGGCGTTCTGCGCGGGAGGAAAGCTGCTGAAGGTGGCGCTCGACGGCGGCAGCCCCATCGCGCTGGCCGACGCCGACGGGCTAGGTGTAGCGTGGCTGGACGATCAGACGATCATCTACAACCGGAAGTACAACACCGGGCTCTGGCGTGTCAGCGCGAGTGGCGGGACGCCGGACTCCATCAGCTCGCCGCGCGACGGGGAGCTCGGCCATTGGTGGCCGCAGGTCCTGCCGGGCAGGCGCCCGACCGTGCTGTTCACCGCGTATGGCGGTGCCATCGAGCAGGCGAGAATCGCGGTGGTGGACCCGGTGTCCGGACGGCGGACCGACATCGTGACCGGCGGCGCGTACGGACGGTATCTTCCGTCCGGCCGCCTCGCGTACTTCCGCGCAGGGAACATCTTCGCGGTGCCGTTCGACCTGGCGACCCTGGCCGTGACCGGCGCGCCGCTCCCTATCCTGCAGCACGTAGCGGCGGATCGGCTCACGGCCATGCCCTACTTTGCCACCTCGGCTTCGGGTCACCTGGCGTGGGTGCCGGACTCACAGTACTTGCCCCTGCGCGAGCTCAGGTGGCTGGACCTGGCCGGCCAGGACACGCCAGCAGTCGCGGAGGCGGGATCCTTCAACTACCCGCGCCTGTCACCAGACGGTCGCCGGGTAGCCCTGACGATCGAAGGGGATGGACCCGATCTCTGGGTGATGGATCTTGCCACCGGGGCCAGGACTCGGTTGACAAGAAGTCCGGTGATCGACCAGGCCCCGATCTGGACGCCGGACGGCCGGGCGGTGATCTATCAGTCGGAGAACAAGGCATTCGACATCTACGCACGAGCCGCGGACGCGAGCGACACCGCGGTCCTGCTCTACACCACCCGCTTCGACAAGTATCCCTACTCCCTCACCCCCGATGGCCGGGTCCTCATGCTGATGGAGGACAGCCTCGCCGAGCGGATTCTGGTGGTGCCGCTCGACGACACGTCCAAGGCGAGGACGTACGCGGCCGGGCCGTACAACCAGGAGTCGCCGACGCTGTCGCGCGATGGGCGCTGGCTCGCGTTCGCCTCTGACGAGTCCGGGCGCTGGCAGGTGTACGTGTCCCGGTTCGACACCGCCGCGGCCTCGCCTCGGACGCAGCCGGTGCCGGGCGCCACGATGGCTCCTTCCGCGGATTACATGTGGATTCAGTGGTCCGGCTCGGGGCGCGAGCTCTTCTACACCGTGGGGGACAGCCTCATGCGGGTGCCGTTCGATCCGGCCCAGGGGCTCCCTGGCCGGCCCGGCCTCGTGCTGCGCACGCCGGGTGAGATTGCGGACGTGAGCGCCGACGGGCGCCGGGTCCTGATCCTGCGGACGCCGCCGGAAACGACCCCGCGTCGCGTCCAAGTCGTGCTCAACTGGATGAGCGAGGTAGAGGCCGGGGCGGGGCGCTGAGCGTCACGCGCTCAGCACCCGTCCGACCATCGCCTGCGCCTCGGCTACGAGCCGCGCCAGGTGGGCGGCATCCCGGAAGCTCTCCGCGTACAGCTTGTAGACGTTCTCCGTCCCGCTCGGCCGCGCTGCGAACCAGCCCTGCGCCGTCGTCACCTTGAGGCCGCCGATCGGCGCGCCGTTGCCCGGTGCCGCCGTCAGCCGGCCGGTGATAGGATCGCCCGCGAGCGTCGTCGCCGTCACGCTCGCTGGAGTGAGCCGCTTGAACCCGGCCTTCTCCCCGGGGCTGCACGGCGTGTCGATGCGGGTGTAGACCGGCGCACCCAGCCGACGGGTGAGCTCCGCGTAGTGCTGGCCCGGGTCGCGTCCGGTTACCGCGGTGATCTCCGCGGCGAGCAGGCCGAGCAGCAGCCCGTCCTTGTCGGTGGTCCAGACGCTGCCGTCCCGCCGGAGAAAGCTCGCGCCGGCGCTCTCCTCGCCGCCGAAACAGCAGCTCCCGTCGTACAGCCCCGGCGCAAACCACTTGAAACCGACCGGCACCTCCAGCAGCTCCCGGCCGAGGTCCGCGACGACGCGGTCGATGAGCGCGCTCGACACGAGCGTCTTGCCGACTCGCGACGTGCGCGCCCACGCGGGACGGTGGGTCAGGAGGTAGTGGATCGCGACCGCGAGATAGTGGTTGGGATTGAGCAACCCGGCGCTGGGCGTCACGATGCCGTGCCGGTCCGCGTCGGGGTCGTTACCCCACGCCACGGCATAGCGGTCCTTGAGCTGGACCAGGCCGGCCATGGCCCAGGGGCTCGAGCAGTCCATCCGGATCTTCCCATCGTGATCGACGGGCATGAAGCCGAACGCCGGATCGAGCGCGGGGTTTACGACCGTAAGGTCGAGACCGTATCGCTCCGCGATGCGCGGCCAGTACGCGAGCGACGCGCCGCCCAGCGGATCCACGCCCAGCCGGAGGCCCGACGCCCGCACCGCATCCAGGTCCAGCGCGTCCGCCAGCGCCGCGACGTACGGCTCGACCAGATCCTCCTCGTGCGTCGTCGCCGCCGCGCGCGCACGCTCGAGGGTCACGCGCCGGACGCCGACATTCCCACCGGCGAGCAGGGCGTTGGCCCGGTCCTGGATCCAGGTCGTGATGTCGGTATCGGCGGGCCCGCCGTCCGGCGGGTTGTACTTGAAGCCGCCGTCGGCCGGCGGATTGTGCGACGGCGTGATGACGATCCCGTCCGCCAGCCCGCCGGTGCGGCCGGAATTCCGCGCCAGGATCGCGCGTGAAACGGCCGGGGTCGGCGTGAAACCGTCATCGCGCTCCACAACCACCGTGACCCCGTTGGCCGCAAGCACTTCGAGCGTGGTTCGCTCCGCGGGGCGGGAGACGGCGTGGGTGTCCTTCCCGAGGATCAGCGGGCCGGTGATGCCCTGGGCGGCACGGTATTCGGCGATGGCCTGGGCGATCGCCAGAATGTGCTGCTCGGTGAAGGTCGCGTCGAGCGGCGTGCCGCGGTGACCGCTGGTGCCGAAGCTCACGCGCTGGAGCGGGTTCTCTGGATCGGGGCGGCCGTCGTAGTACAGGCGCTCGAGCTGGCCGAGGTCGACGAGTAGCTCGGCCGGGGCAGGGTGTCCGGCGAGTGGATGCGGAGCCATCACGACCTCGTGGCGAGGGAAACGCCGCGAAACATGGACCGGCCGGGCGGCTCCGACAACCAGGACCGGGGCCGGCGCCGACGGGAAAACTGGCGCCCGCGCGGTCGGAGCCGCATCTTGGCGAATCCGCCACCCTGCGAACGTGCGACGAGGCACCTCCCATGACAGCCCCCGCGAGCAGCATCGCCGCCCCGCCGACCCGGAAGCCCACGGACGAGGAGCTCGACGTCTATGGGCTCACCCACTCGGGCAAGGTCCGGACGACCAACCAGGACCATTTCCTCATCTGCTCCCTGCGGAAGCAGATGCTGGTGCACCTGACGAGCCTCCCCGATCTCGACCAGGTGCCCATCCTGGCCGAGCGGCTGGCATTTCTCGCCGCGGTGGCCGACGGGGTCGGCGGCTGCGCCGGCGGCGAAACCGCCAGCCGGCTCGCGGTCAACGCCGTGACGCGGTACATCGCGGAGAGCATGCAGTGCTACTATGCGTCGCACGGGGAAAATGAGGACGTTTTTCTCGCGTCGCTTCAGGACGCCGCCGCCCGCTGCCACGAAGACCTCCTCGCGCTCAGCCGCGATCAGCCCGACCTCGAGGGCATGGCCACGACGCTCACACTCTGGCTGGGCGTGTGGCCGCGCGCCTACCTGCTGCAGGTGGGCGACAGCCGCTGCTACCTCCTCCGTCGCGGCGAGCTGACCCAGCTGTCGCGCGATCAGACCATGGCGCAGGAGCTGATCGACGCCGGCGTCATGGCGAGGGCCGAGGCCAGCCGGACGCGGCGGGCCCACACGCTCTCCAGCGCCATCGGTGGTCGCCAGACGGCGCCGATCGTCACCAAGCTGGATCAGGAGTGGGGCAACGTGGGCATGCTCTGCAGCGACGGGCTCACCCGGCACGTGTCGGACGAGCGCATTGGCGAGCGTCTCCGCGCCATGACGTCGGCCCGCCAGGTCTGCGAAGACCTCCTGCAGGACGCCCTCGACGGCGGCGGATCGGACAACATCACCATCCTCGTGGGACGCACCGTGCGGAAGACTTCCCAAGACTGACGTGCAGGTGTCGCGTGAACACCAGTCGTGCCGAGCAGGCCTCGATCGTCGGCCCCACCCTGATCGGCACCGGGTTGCAGCTGGTTATGGTGATCGCCGGCCACCTGAGTCCCGCGATCGCCCAGTACTTCGCGCCCGGCGGCATGAGTATCTCCGCCCTCGCCGGCGCGTTGGCCGCGCTGGGCAGCCGACCGGCCTCGCTCGGCTCGGCCGCCGGACGGGGCGCCGTGGCAGGCGGCGTGTCGGCGTTCATCGGAATCCTGGTCTCCTACTTCCTCGGCGACGTGCCCGCCGCGGTGCTCGGCTTCGGCACGGCGAGCTCCGCCGTCACTGGCGCGCTGGGCGGCCTGGTGGGCAAGGTGCTGTCGGCGCGGGCGGCGCAACGCGCGTAAGCGGCTCGGCGCCCGCCGTTGACCCAACCTGGGCCGCCAGCTAAACTTCCCGGCTGCCCAGGAGAGGATCCATGTTCGCATTTCTGCTCACGCTGCTCATTCTCGACGCCCTGCTGCTCTCGGTGGTCGTATTGCTCCAGGCGGGGCAAGGCGGCGGCCTCGCCTCGCTGGGCGGCGCCACGACCGACACGGTGCTCGGCGGCCGCCAGGCGGTAACGCTGTTGACCAAGGCTACCTGGTGGTGCGGCGGCATCTTCCTCGTCCTTGCCCTGGTGCTCTCGCTCGTGCCCCGCGGCGGCGGCTCCAACGCGCTGCAGGAGCGGCTCCGGACGGCTGCCCCGCCCACGGCGCCGAGTGCGCCGCTCCCCCTCGGGGGGAACCCCACCACGCCGGCTCCGGAAGGCCAGGCCGGCACGCCGCCGTCGAGCGGCACCTCGCCCGCGGCACCTTCGCCGGGAGCGCCGACTCCCTCCCAGCCGAAGAAGTGACGGCGATCGACCGCGGGGTGACCGGATGACGGATCGCCCCGCTTTCGTATTGCTGGAGGACGGCGCGTGGTTCCCCGGGACCACCGTGCGGCCGATCGATCCCGCCTTCGGTGAGGTGGTGTTCACCACCAACCTCACCGGCTATCAGGAGACCTTCACCGACCCCAGCTACCTCGGCCAGATCGTCGTGATGACGGCGCCGATGATCGGCAACTACGGCGTGAACGTCGAGGACATGGAGTCCGCGCGGCCGCAGGTGAGCAGGCGTGGTCGTGCGGGAGCTCAGCCGGCATCCATCCAACTGGCGATCCACGCGGAGCTTGGACAGCTGGCTCGAGGAGGGCGGCGTACCGGTGCTCGAAGGGATCGACACCCGCCGGCTGACCCGCCACCTGCGCGAGCGGGGCGCGATGCGGGGCGTCGTGGCCGAGGGCCGGCAGCCCAGCCGCGACCTGACCGCGCGGCTGCTCGCTTCGCCGTCGATGGAAGGGCTCGATCTGGCGTCGCGCGCGACGGTGCGCGAGCCGTACTCCGAGGGCGAGGGTCCCCACGTCGTGGCGTACGACTACGGCATGAAGCGGAACATCGTCCGGATGCTCGTGGCTGCCGGTTGCCGGGTGTCGGTGGTCCCAGCCGAGATGTCCGCCGCCGAGGTGCGCGCGCTAAATCCTGACGGGCTCTTCCTTTCCAATGGCCCGGGCGATCCCGCCGCGGTGGACTACGCGCTCGCCAACGTGCGCGACCTCGCCGGCGGCGGACTCCCGACGTTCGGGATCTGCCTCGGCCACCAGCTGGTGGGATTGGCCTTTGGCGGCGCGACCGCCAAGCTGCCCTACGGGCACCGCGGTGGCAACCATCCGGTGCGCGATCTGCGTTCAGGCCACGTCTTGATCACGACGCAAAACCATGGATTTGCGGTAGTTGGTGACGCCGGCGGGGTGCCGGGCGCGCCCGCACTCGAGGTCACGCATCTCAATCTGAACGACGGGACGATCGAAGGTGTGCGCCACCGCGAGCTGCCTCTGTTCGCGGTGCAATACCACCCCGAAGCGGCCCCGGGACCGCACGACGCCTTCCCCCACTTTGCCGAGTTCATGGCCTCGCTTCGGCGGGGATCGGCACCCGGACTGCCAACCCCTTGACAGACAACACTTAAGCTCCTAGAATCGGCATTAGGAGGCCTGCTCGCTCCGCTGCCAGCAAACCGTCTGGGGGACGCATGACCAAGGCCGATCTCGTCGAACAGGTGACCGCCTCGATTGCGAAGACCGCGGGTCCCATGATCTCCAAGAAGGACTGCGCCCGGGTCGTGGACGCATTTCTCGAGGCGGTCAAGGACGCGCTCAAGGACCAGCACAACATCGAGGTCCGCGGGTTCGGGACCTTCAAGATTCGGCGCCGCAAGACGCGAATGGCGCGGAATCCCCGCACTGGCGATCCGGTCGAGGTCGCCGCGCGCCCGGTCCCGGTGTTCAAGCCCAGCAAGGAGTTGCGGGCGCTGGTGGCGGACGAGGGACAGCCGGAAGCGGAACCCATAACCGGCATGTGAGCGACCGGTCCCGCGAGGGACCGCGTGTGGCTCGGGGTCGCCCTGCGAATTGGTCGCGGGGCGGCCCCGTTTCGTTGTACCTTCCAGTCATGCCGATCGCCGCGCCTCCGAGCGTCACCGTGCGCGTCCTCCTCTTCGCCAGCTACGCGGAGGGCCTGGGTGCCGACAGCCTCGAGCTGACACTCTCGTCGCCCGCCACCGTGGGCGACGTGCTCGAGCGGCTGCGCACGCTTCCCGGCGGCGGCCTGCTGCCGCCCAAGCCGCTGTGCGCGCGCAACCTGGCCCACGCCGACGCGACCGAGCCGGTGGCCCACGGTGACGAGATCGCCGTGCTGCCGCCGCTGGCGGGAGGCTGACGATGGCTTTCCTCACCACCAGCCCGATCGACGTCGCCGCCCTCCTCGCGGCCGTGCAGGCTCCCGACCGGGGCGGCATGGCGGCCTTCGTCGGCCTGGTTCGCGATCACCACCAGGGGCGGTCGGTCCTCAGGCTCGAGTACTCGGCGTACGGCCCGATGGCGGAGGCCGAGTGTGGCAGGATCGTGGTCGATGCGGAAAAACGCTGGCGTGTCGCGGTGGGGCTGCAGCACCGGATCGGCGCGCTGGCGATCGGCGACGCGGCCGTGGCCGTCGTGGTCGCCTCGGCGCACCGCGAGGAGGCCTTTGCCGCCTGCCGCCACGTGATCGAGGAAGTGAAACGCCGGGTCCCGGTGTGGAAGCGCGAGTACTACGCGGACGGCACGGTCGCGTGGGTGGATCCGACGGCGGCGATGCAGCATGCCTGAGCACCCGATCGACACCCTGGGCCGCCCGCTCCGGAATCTCCGGATCTCGGTGACCGACCGCTGCAACATGCGCTGCGGCTACTGCATGCCGGAGGCGGAATACGTCTGGCTGCCGCGCACCTCCATCCTGACCTTCGAGGAGCTCGACCGCCTCGCGGGGATCTTCGCGTCGCTGGGCGTGCACAAGATCCGGCTGACCGGCGGCGAGCCGCTGCTGCGGCACGATCTACCCGCGCTCGTGCGCCTGCTGGAGCGCCACGACGGCATCGACGATCTGGCCCTCACCACCAATGGGATTCTGCTGGCGCGCGAAGCCACGGCGCTCCGCGACGCGGGCCTCCGCCGCGTGACGGTGAGCCTGGATACTCTCCGCCCGGAGCGGATGCTGGCGTTCACGCGGAGCGCGCGCCACGACGACGTGCTCGCGGGTATCGGGGCCGCCACCGCCGCGGGGTTCGATGCCGTCAAGCTCAACGCGGTCGTGATCCGCGACTACAACGACGACGAAGTCGCGGCGCTGCTCGAGTTCGCGCGCGCGCGGCGGCTCGAGATCCGCTTCATCGAGTACATGGACGTCGGCGGCGCGACGCAGTGGGACCTGGGCCGTGTGGTCTCGCGCCGCGAGATCCTCGCCACGGTCGCCCGGCGCTACGGCCCCGTCACCGCGCTTCCAGAGAACGCATGGGCACCCGCGGAGCGGTTCCGTCTCGCGGATGGTACCACGTTCGGGGTCATCGCCTCCACCACGGCGCCGTTCTGCCGGACCTGCGACCGATCGCGCCTCACCGCCGACGGCACCTTCCTGCTCTGCCTCTACGGGGAGCGGGGCCTCGACCTCCGCGAGCTGCTCCGGACGGACGCCTCCGATGACACGATCGCCGAGCGGCTGCGCGAGACCTGGCGCTCGCGGACGGATCGCGGTGCGGAGGAGCGTGCGGGACTCGCCGACCGCGGGGTGCTCCATCAGCTCGAAAGCCTCCGTGCCGATCCCCGGCGCGAGATGCACACGCGCGGGGGCTGATGGCGCTCCACGTCGCGCTCATCCAGCCGCAGATCCCTCCGAACACCGGCAACATCGCCCGCCTGTGCGCGGCGACCGACTCGCCGCTCCACCTCATCGGGCCGCTGGGCTTCTCGCTCGATGCCCGCGAGGTCCGGCGCGCCGGTCTCGACTATTGGGACAAGACCGATCTCTGGCTGCATCAGGACTGGTTCGCCTTCCGGGACGCGATCAGCCGGGACCGCTGCCTGTACTTCTCCGCCAACGCCGAGAACGACTACCGGCAGGCGTCGTTCGCGGACCGTGGGGTGCTGGTCTTCGGCAGCGAGACCGAGGGCATGCCCGCGCGGATCCTGGACAAGCATCCCGAGCGCTGCTTCCGGATCCCGATGCCCGGGGACGTTCGCAGCCTGAACCTGGCCAACGCGGTCAGCGTCGTGCTCTACGAGGGCCTCCGCCAGCTCGGACTGGAGCTGCCGGCGGGGTTGGAGGCCGAATCGTAGGCCGCTAATTTCTGGACCTCAAGATGACCCGACACCCAACCCTCCGGCTCGAGAGCACTCGCACATGCTAGGCACCGTCGCCGTCGTCGGCGCAGGCAACGTGGGCGCAACCGCCGCCCAACGCCTCGCCGAGAAGAACCTCGCGCGCACCGTCGTGATGATCGACGTCGTCGAGGGCGTGCCGCAGGGCAAGGCGCTCGACCAGTGGCAGTCCGGCCCGATCGAGGGCTTCGATGCCCGGGTGATCGGCACCAACGGCTACGACGAGGCGGCCGGCGCCGACCTGTTCGTCGTGACGGCCGGCATCGCGCGGAAGCCGGGGATGAGCCGCGACGACCTGGTGAAGACCAACGCCGGCATCGTCCGCTCGGTGGCGAAGGAGATCGCGCGGGTGGCGCCCAAGTCCATCATCGTCGTGGTCTCGAACCCGCTCGACGTGATGTGCTACGTCGCGATGCACGCCAGCGGCTTCCCGCGCGAGCGCGTGATCGGCATGGCCGGCGTGCTCGACACCGCGCGCTACCGGATGTTCCTGGCCGAGGCCATGGACGTCTCGGTCGAGGACATCCAGGCGATGGTGCTCGGCGGGCACGGCGACACGATGGTGCCCGCTGGTGTCCTACACCACGGTCTCGGGCATTCCGGTGACCCAGCTGATCGCCCAGGACAAGCTCGACGCGATCGTCGACCGCACCCGGAACGGCGGCGCCGAGATCGTCGCGTTCCTCAAGACCGGCTCCGCGTACTACGCGCCGAGTGCCGCGGCGGTGCAGATGGTCGAAGCGATCGCGCTCGACAAGCGGCGCATCCTGCCATGCTCGGCGTGGCTGCAGGGCGAGTACGGCCTCAAGGACGTGTTCTGCGGTGTCCCCTGCAAGCTCGGCAGCCGCGGCATCGAGCGGATCCTGGAGATCACGCTGACCGACGCCGAGCGCGCCGAGCTGCGAGAAGTCGGCCGAGGCGGTGCGGGCCACGCAGGCCGTCGTCGACGCTGCCTGACCTGGTGATGCCATGAACCGGGTCCAAGCGCTGTGGCACACCTCGGTGGGGAAGAAGGCCGTCATGGCCGTCACCGGCCTGCTCATCGTGGCGTACCTCGTCACCCACATGCTCGGCCAACCTGCTGGTATTTCAGGGTCCCGGGCAGATCAACGCCTACGCCGCGTTCCTGCACGGCACCGGGGGTGCTGCTCTGGGTGGCGCGGCTGGTGTTGCTCGCGGCGGTCGTGCTCCACATCGTGGCGGCGGTCCAGCTGACGGCGCGACGGCAGGCGGCACGGCCGGTCGGCTACGCCGGCGGACGCGAGGCGCAGGTCTCGACGCTCGCCTCCCGCACGATCCGCTGGGGCGGCGGTGCTCATCCTGGTCTTCCTCGTGTACCACATCCTGCATTTCACGCTCGGCACCGTGCACACGTCGTTCGTCGAGGGCGATCCCTACCACAACGTGGCTACGGGGTTCCGAGCCCGCTGGTGGTGCTGTTCTACTGCTCGCGATGGCGGCCGTCGGACTCCACCTGTACCACGGGATCTGGAGCGCGGGCGGACGCCTCGGAGTCAGCGAGCCGTCCCCGCATCCGATCCGGCGGCAGCTGACGCTCGCCCTGGCGGTGATCGTGTGGGCGGGTTTCACGGTGATTCCGATCGCGGCGTACACCGGGGTGATCCGGCCGTGAGGGGCGCACGCACCCGGGAGACGCGGAGCGCGACATGGAGCTGAAGTCCAAGGTCCCCAGCGGTCCCATCGAGCAGAAGTGGGACCACCACCGCTTCGAGATGAAGCTGGTGAACCCCGCCAACAAGCGGAAGTACACGGTCATCGTCGTCGGCACGGGCCTGGCCGGCGGCGCCGCCGCCGCGACGCTGGGCGAGCTGGGCTACAACGTGAAGTGCTTCTGCTTCCAGGACTCGCCCCGGCGGGCGCACTCCATCGCGGCGCAGGGCGGCATCAACGCGGCCAAGAACTACCAGAACGACGGCGACAGCATCTACCGGCTGTTCTACGACACGGTCAAGGGCGGCGACTTCCGCGCGCGCGAGGCCAACGTCTACCGGCTGGCGCAGATCAGCGTCAACATCATCGATCAGTGCGTGGCGCAGGGCGTGCCGTTCGCGCGCGAGTACGGCGGACTGCTGGCCAACCGCTCGTTCGGCGGCGCGCAGGTCTCGCGCACGTTCTACGCCCGCGGCCAGACCGGCCAGCAGCTGCTGCTCGGCGCCTACCAGGCGCTGGAGAAGGAGATCAGCCGCGGCGGCGTGACGATGTACCCGCGCACCGAGATGCTCGACCTCGTCGTCGTGGACGGCCGCGCGCGGGGGATCGTCGTGCGCGACATGGTCGACGGGCAAGATCGAGAGCGCACGCCGCCGACGCCGTCGTGCTCGGCGACCGGCGGCTACGGCAACGTCTTCTACCTGTCGACCAACGCGAAGGGCTCGCAACGCCACCGCCATCTGGCGCGCGCACAAGCGCGGCGCGGCGTTCGCCAATCCGTGCTACACGCAGATCCATCCGACCTGCATCCCGGTGAGCGGCGAGTACCAGTCGAAGCTCACGCTGATGAGCGAGTCGCTCCGCAACGACGGCCGCGTCTGGGTGCCCAAGCGCGCCGGCGACCACCGGCCGCCCGGCGAGATCCCGGAGGGCGAGCGCGACTACTACCTCGAGCGCAGGTACCCGAGCTTCGGCAACCTCGCGCCGCGCGACATCGCGTCGCGCGCCGCCAAGGAGGTGTGCGACGAGGGTCGCGGCGTCGGGCCCGGCGGCGCTCGGCGTCTACCTCGACTTCGCCGACGCCATCAAGCGGCTGGGCGCCGGCACGATTCGCGAGCGGTACGGCAACCTGTTCGAGATGTACCAGCGGATCACCGGCGAGAATCCGTACGAGGTGCCGATGCGGATCTATCCCGCCGTGCACTACACGATGGGCGGGCTCTGGGTGGACTACAACCTGATGAGCACGATTCCCGGGCTGTACGTGATCGGCGAGGCGAACTTCTCCGATCACGGCGCCAACCGGCTCGGCGCGAGCGCGCTGATGCAGGGGCTGGCCGACGGCTACTTCATCCTGCCGAACACGATCGGCGACTACCTGGCGAGCGACCAGGCCGGCGCAGGTCGACACGGACGCATGCCGAGTTCACGGCGGGTCGAGGCGGAGGTCGCGGAGCGCACGACGCACGCTTGCTCGGCGATCGAAGGGCAAGCGCACGGTGGACTCGTTCCACCGCGAGCTGGGCAAGATGATGTGGGACAAGTGCGGCATGGCGCGGAACGCGGCCGGCCTGCAGCGAGGCGCTCGAGACAGATTCCCGCAGCTGCGCGAGGAGTTCTGGCGCAACGTGCAACGTGCCCGGGAGCGACGCGGAGCTCAACCAGGCGCTGGAGAAGGCCGGCCGCGTGGCCGACTTCCTCGAGCTCGGCGAGCTGATGTGCCGGGACGCGCTGCACCGCGAGGAGTCGTGCGGCGGCCACTTCCGCGAGGAGCACCAGACCGAGGACGGCGAGGCGCTGCGCGACGACGAGCGGTTCGCCTACGTCGCCGCCTGGGAGTATACCGGCGACCGGCGGGCGCCCCGTGCTGCACAAGGAGCCGCTCGAGTTCGAGAACGTGCACCTGGCGCAGCGGAGCTACAAGTGAGTGAACCTGACGCTCCACGTCTGGCGGCAGGCGGGGCCGTCCGACGCCGGCCGCATGGTGCGCTACGAGGCGGCGCGACATCAGTCCCGACATGTCGTTCCTCGAGATGCTCGACGTGGTCAACGAGCGGCTGATGCGAGCGCGGCGAGAGCCGATCGCGTTCGACCACGACTGCCGCGAGGGGATCTGCGGCTCGTGCGGCCTGATGATCAACGGCGTCGCCCACGGCCCGACCCGGGGCGACGGCGACCTGCCAGCTCCACATGCGGAGCTTCGAGGACGGCGACGAGATCTACATCGAGCCGTGGCGCGCCCGCGCGTTCCCGGTGATCAAGGACCTGGTGGTGGACCGCGACCGCGCTCGACCGCATCATCGCCGCGGGCGGCTACATCAGCGCGCCGACCGGGCAGCGCCGCGACGCGCAACGCCATGCTCGTTCCGAAGGACGCACGTCGACACCGCGATGGACGCCGCCCAGTGCATCGGCTGCGGCGCGTGCGTGGCGGCGTGCCCCAACGGCTCGGCGTCGCTCTTCACGGCCGCCAAGATCACCCACCTGGGCCTGCTGCCGCAGGGCCAGCCGGAGCGGCTGCCGCCGCGCTCGCCGCATGGTGGCGCAGATGGACATCGAGGGCTTCGGCGGGTGCACCCTCTACGGCGAGTGCCAGGAGGCCTGCCCCAAGCAGATCAGCATCGACACGATCACGCGGATGAACCGGGACTACCTCCGGGCCGCGGTCATGCCCGTGCGCGCGGCGGCAGCCGAGTCCGACTGAAGACGGCCCTCGCGGGGGCGCTGGCGCTCCTGGTGCCGGCCGCGCTGGTGGGACAGGACGCCCGTCCAGGCGTCTGGGCGCACCTCGGCGGTCAAGTCGTCGTCGCCTTGGAGCGGGCGAATCCGGTGCCGGGCGGCGGCTCCCTGGCCGAAGTGCGGGTCCTCCAGCCGATCCTCCACCTGCGCGCCGGCGGTCCGGGCCGGCTCCGCCTGACGGGAGCCCTCAACCTGGAAGGCGTCACGATACCCCAGGGCGAGCTCGCGCCGGGCGATTGGGGCGAAGGGTTCGTCGACCGGCGCCATCCCCATACCTATCTGCACGAGCTGATGCTCAGCGCCGACGACCTGCTCGGCGCGCGCGACGGCCGCGCCCGCCTCTCGCTCAGCGCGGGCAAGGGCTTCGCACCGTTCGGGACCGACGACCCCATGGACCGACCGTTCCTGCGGTACCCGGTCAACCATCACCTGGCCCAGATTCTCGAGCGGGCGGTGGCGATTGCGGCCCTCCGGATCGGCCCCGTGACCGGTGAGGCCGGCCTGTTCAACGGTGATGAGCCCGAGCGGCCCGGCCAGTGGCCGAGGATCGGGGGCAGGTTCGGCGATTCCTGGAGCGCACGGGTCACCGGCGCGCTCCGACCGGGCGTGACGCTGCAGGCGTCGCACGCGCACGTGCACTCGCCGGAGCACCGGCCCGGGTCGGGCACCGATCAAGGCAAGTGGAGCGTGGCCGCGCGCTGGGATCGCCCCGTGGCGGGGCATCCAGCCTATGCCCTTCTGGAGTGGGCGCGTACGTCGGAGGCGAATGGATTCTTCGTCTTCCGCAGCGTCCTGGCGGAAGGTGCATGGAGCGATGGCCGCCATCGTCTCCAGTACCGGTTCGAGCGGACCGAGCGACCGGAAGAGCAGCGGGTCGCCCGATTTCGCTCCCTGCGGCCGCATCTCGAGAACTCGATCCTCGGCGTCACGCGCTGGACGACCCATACGGCCGGGTACGAGATCGTCGCGATCAACCGCACCGGCCTCATAGTCCGGCCGCTGGTGGAGCTGGGGTACGCACGCATCGCCAAGGTCGGCGGGGGGCTGTTCGACGTGACCGGAGTCTATGGACGCGACCACATCTGGTCGGTGACCCTGGGGGTGCGCATCCTGGGCGGTGCACCGATGCACCGCATGGGTCGCTACGGAGCGGTGGAACAGGCTGAGGGCATGACCATGCGCCACGAAGGAGAACGATGATGGAGAAGCGTTCCACACCGGATCGGCGCCTCCGCGTGCCGGCCGTCGGCCTGGTCGCGTTGCTCGCCGCCGGCTGCGGCGGTGGGGACGGCGGCCCGGATGATGGCGGCGGCACCGAACCGCCTCCGCCGGCCGAGTTCGCGGTGCGGGCAGGCGGAAACAACGTCCCCGACCGCTACAGCTCGGATCTCTGGGTGCACGGCACCCACGCGTACACCGGCACCTACGGCGGCGCGCAGCGACAGGGCAACCTCGGCAACGCGGTGAAGATCTGGTCGCTCGACGCCTCCGGCGCGCCGACGCTGGTGGATTCCCTGGTGGTGCCGGGCGTCGGCACCGTGAGCGATGTGCAGGTCAGCGCCGACGGGTCCATCCTCGTGTTCAGCGCGGAGAACGGGGCTGGCGCCGGCCTCCATGTCTACGGGCTCGCCGATCCGCGCCGGCCGGTGTTGCGCGACTTCATCCCGGTGACCCAGGGCATTCACACCGCCACCATCGCGGACATCGGCGGCCGGCGATACGTGTTCGCGGCGCGCAATGCCACCGAGCCGGCGCTCCTGATCTACGACGTCACCAGTCCGTCCGCCGTCACCCTCGCGGCGACCGTGCCCATTCCGCCGCTGTACGGCGTTCACGACACGTACGTGCGCGACGGTCTCGCGTTCGTGTTCGCGTGGAACTCCGGCGTCATCATCTACGATGTGGGGAACGGGATCGCGGGAGGGTCGCCGTCGGTACCCAGGGAAGTCAGCCGCCTCCTCACCGACGACCGCGGCGTCGGCGGCGGCGCGGCCGTGCACAACGGCTGGTGGTTCCACAATCCCGTGAGCGGTGAGCACCGGTATCTGTTCATCGGCCAGGAGGGCAGCGGCCTCATCGGCTCGAAGTCCAGCGGTGACATCCACGTCGTCGACGTGGCGGATCTGGCACATCCGGAGGAGGTGGCGTTCTTCCGGCTGGAGGGGGCGGGCGCGCACAACTTCTGGATGGACGAGCAGCGCCAAGTGCTGTACGCCGCCTACTACAACGGCGGCGTCGTCGCCCTCGACGTCTCGGGCACCTTGGGCGGGCGACCTCGCCAACCGGCTGATCGCTCGGATCGAGCCGGGCGGCGCGGGCAACACGTACACGTGGGGCGTCCAGCTGTCGGACGAGTCGCTCTACGCGATCGACATGCTGAGCGGGCTGTGGCAGCTCGAGGTGCCGTAGCCCGTCCTTCTGCCGATGCGCGCTACTTCGGCGCCGGCGGGCGGAGCCGGACCCGCCGCCGCCGGGGCCGCTCCGGCCACCGGTTGTTCGACCGGTCCACGTCGGGGTACCACCCATCCGGATCGATCGTCACGCTGTTGACCTTCTTGGGGCCGGGAATGAGCGCGGTGTAGCGGTCACGCAATCCACAGATCTCCACCGGCAGGCGCACCCGCTGCGTGCTCCCGTCGTCCATCAGCAGGGCGAGCTCGACCGGCATCGGCATCTGGCCCACGTTCCGCAGGTACACCCGCGAGATCACCCCCGACGAATCGGAGAGCGCCACCGAGTCGACCGCCTGGTCGAGCCGGTCGGTCGTGTAGAACCAGGACCGCCAGAACCAGCTCAGGTCCTCGCCGAGGCCATCCTCCATCGTGCGGAAGAAGTCGGCCGGGGTCGGGTGCTTGTACGACCACCGCCGGATGTACTCGCGGAACACCGGATCGAAGCGCTCCGGCGACGTGATGTGGTCCCGAAGCAGGACCAGCCCCACGGCGGGCTTGTTGTAGAGCGCCTGGCGCCAGTTCTCATTGGTGCGCATCCGGTCGGCGGGGGCCATGATCGGCCTGCTCGTCGCCGGAGAGCGCGTTCTGGAGGTAGGTCGCCTGCACGCCCCGGGCGCTCGGCAGCGGCGCGTCGGGGAACTTTCGCGGGAAGTTGTAGTGGTTCATGAAGCTGTTGAATCCCTCGTCCATCCACCCGTAGAGCCGCTCGTTGCTCCCCACGACCATCGGAAACCAGGTGTGCCCGAACTCGTGATCGGTCACGCTGTAGAGCGCCTGCGGATCGGTGCGGTTCCGGCAGAACACGATCATCGGGTACTCCATCCCGCCCTCGATGCCGTTCACGTTGATGGCGAACGGATAGGGGTAGGGCGACCACTGCTTCGAGTAGTACTCGAGGGCGGTCTTGGCGTACTGCGTCGCCTCCTTCCACTCCGGCTCGGCGGACGGCGGGTAGAAGCTCATGGCGAGCGGTCGCGCCGCCGTTCACGCCGACCGCGTCCCAGACGAAGTGCCGGGCGGCCGCCCAGGCGAAGTCCCGGACGCTGTCGGCCGTGAACCGCCAGGTGAGCGTCGGGTAGGCTGCGTGGGCGGGCGCGAGCGCCGGATCGCCGATCTCGTCCTTGCCGCGGATGACGACGGTCTCGCTGCTGGTCCGGGCCCGCGCCAGCCGCGCCCGCTGTGCCGCGGTCAGCACCTCGTCGGGATTCCGGAGCGTGCCGGTGGCCGCCACGAGCATGTCGGCGGGCACGGTGAGGCTGACGTCGAAGCTGCCGTACTCCAGATAGAACTCGCCCTGGCCCATGGTACTGCTCGGTATTCCAGCCCCGCACGTCGTCGTACACCGCCAGGCGCGGATACCACTGGGCCACCTCGTAGATCGGTAGAGCCGTCGATGGTCCTCGACGCCCATCCGGTTGCTGTTGGCGCCGAACGGGAAGCGACCAGGCGAGCTCGAGCAGCTGCTTGCCCTTGGGCGGCAGCGGCCGGGCGAGATCGACCCGCATCATGGTGCCGTTCACGAGGTACGTGAGCGGCGGCGCGGGCACCGCCGGCTTCCCGCGAGCGGCCGCCACGGCGGGCTGGGCCACCTTGAGCAGCCGTGACGGCAGACCTCCGCGCCGCTGGTGCCGAACCGGGGGTCCTGGCCGAACACGCCGGAAGCCCCGACTGTCACTGTTGAACAGGTTCTGGTCCAGCTGGAGCCAGACGATAGCGGAGCGTATCGGGCGAGTTGTTGGTGTACGTGATCCGCTCCTCGCCCCGGACCGAGCGCGCCGCGGTGTCGAGCGTGGCGCGGATGACGTAGTCGACGCGCTGCTGCCAGTAGCCCGATCCCGGGGCACCGCTGCCGGTCCGGATCGCGTTCGGGGCGGGGAGCTCGAGCCGACGGAACACCGGCTCCGGATTGGGGCCGGCCGGAGGGCGTGCGGGGGCGGCCTGCGCGGCAAGACTTCCCGGCAGGGCGAGGCACAGCAGGAGCACGACAGGAAGCTCAAACGCACGGGGAGGTCCTCACGTGGGAGACGGCAGGCATTGCCGGAGTCTGCTGCCCGCGCGACGCGGGCGGCAACACCGACGTGCGCGGGGGGTGGTCAGGTTTCAACCGAGGCGGTGAGTGACGATCGAGCGGGCCGGCATGGGCTAGGGGGTGGACCCTGCCGGCGCCGTCCAGACGTCGTTGGCCGGGACCAGGTCCGGGAACTGGCCGTCCGGGTTGACCCGGGCACTCGACGATGACCTTCCCGGGCGGTCATTCGGTAGACATAGCGGTTGCCGCCGTACCAGATCTCGACGGGAGCTTCACGAGTCTCGTTGCTGCCGTCGGCGTAGTCAGCTCCAGCTCGACCGGCATCACGGCGGCGCCGAGGTTGCCGCAGGCCGATGAGCGTGTTCCCGTCCGGCGTCTGCTTGACCGATTCGACGCTCTGGTCGAGCGCCGAGGTGGTGTAGAAGAAGCCGCGCCAGAACCAGGCGAGGTCGCGGCCGGACACTTCTTCCATGGTGCGGAAGAAATCCGCCGGCTGCGGGTGCTTGAACGCCCACCGCCGGGTGTACTCGCGGAAGGCGGTGTCGAAGACCTCCGGCGCCCAGCACCTTGTTGCGCAGCGCAGCAGCATGATCGAGGGCTTGACATACGCCAGGCTGCCGCAGGTTGTCGTTGGTCTTGTAGCGGTTGGCCGGGGTCATGATCGGTTGGGCCGTGGGGGACTGGTCCAGCGCGGTCACGGACCGGCTCTCGTTCCGCCGCGTCGTCCCGAGTCGTCCCGCTTCCAGTAGCCCTTCCTCCGAAAACGTGTTGATGAAGGTGTTGAACCCTTCGTCCATCCAGGCGTAGCGCCGCTCGTCGGAGCCCACGATCATCGGATACCACATGTGGCCGATCTCGTGGGTAATGACGTTGTACAGGTCCGGTCCGTCGTCGCCGCTGAGCCTCCATGGCGACCATCGGGTATTCCATGCCCGAGACCGGCCCCTCGATCGGCGGAGATCTGGGGATAGGGATACCGGAACCAGCGGGTGCTGTACTCCTGGATCGAGTAGCGGCTCATCTTGGCCGCGTCCTTCCAGGTGTCGCGGGCGGAGGACCGGTAGTAGGCCTGCGCCAGAACGCCGTCCCACCCGGAGGCGTCCCAGAGGTAGTCCGGCGAGGCCGCCCACGCCGCGTCCCGCACGCTGCTCGGCGCGGAACCGCCAGGTGAGCGATGCCGTCGCGCGGGGGCGGGCGGCGCCGGAGGCCAGCTCGTCGGCGCGTCACGATGGGGACGGTCGTGTCCGACTTGACCGCCGCGGCCAGCCGGGCCCGCTCCGCCGGCGGTGAGCACCTCGCGCCGGGTTCTGCAGCGTGCCGGTGCCGGCCACGATGTAGCCGGCCGGCAGGGTGACCTCGTACTCGATGTCGCCGTACTCCAGGTAGAACTCGCCCTGGCCCAGGTACTGGTCGGTGTTCCACCCGTGCACGTCGTCGTACACGGCCATCCGGGGATACCACTGCGCGATCTCGTACAGGCTGCCGTCGCGTCCCATCCGGTCGGCGCCGTGCTCGGGAACGTTGAACGCGTAGGCCAGGTCGAAGACCGTGGTGGCTCCCCGGCGCGAGCGGCTGCGCCAGCTCGACGTACATCATGGTGTCGTCGACCCGGTGCTGGAGCGGCGTCGCCGTCGCGTCCCGGACCGCCGAGGCCGCCGCCGCGGGCCCGCCGCCAGGCGTGCGGCGGCGCGCGGGGGTGGCGGGGCGGGCCGCGACCTCGGTCTGAGTCAGGCTCAGGATGTCGAAGCCCCCTTGAAACCCGGCCCCGCCGAACCGGCTCTCCGCCGCGAACAGCAGCGAGCCGGTGCTGCCGGGACGGAAGAGGTTCTGATCGACCTGCATCCAGACGAACCGGAGCGTGTCGGGCGAGTGGTTGGTGTAGCGGATCTGCTCGGTCGCGTCGATCCGCCGGGCGGCGGTGTCGAGCGTGGCCTTGATGACGTAGTCGGCGCGCTGCTGCCAGTAGCCCGGCCCCGGCGCGCCGTCGGCGCGCCGGACGTCGTTGGGCTGGGGCAGCGGCAGCGGGCTGAAGATTCCGGTGTCGGCAACCGGAGGCTTGAGCGCCGGCTGGAGGTTGAGCGGGCGGGCGGCCTGCGTCGGAGCGTTGGAGTCGGGTTGCTGGGCGGCGAGGTGGCTCGCGCCCAGCGCGAGGAGTCAGCGAAAGGTGGCGCATGGGATTCCGTGGCTCAGAGCTTCGGCAGCGTCACGCCCGTCTGCCGCTGGTACTTGCCGGCCTTGTCGGCGTAGCTGGTCTCGCAGATGTCGTCGGCATCGGCCTCGAAGAACAGTACCTGGCAGATGCCCTCGTTGGCGTAGATCTTGGCGGGCAGCGGGGTGGTGTTGCTGATCTCCAGCGTCACGTGGCCTTCCCACTCCGGCTCGAACGGCGTCACGTTCGTGATGATGCCGCAGCGCGCGTAGGTGCTCTTGCCGACGCAGATGGTGAGCACTTCGCGCGGGATCCGGAAGTACTCGACCGAGCGGGCCAGGGCAAAGCTGTTGGGCGGCACGATGCAGACGTCGCCGTCGAACTCGACGAAGCTTCGGGCATCGAACTGCCTTGGGATCGACGATGGCGCTGAGCACGTTGGTGAAGATCTTGAACTCCGGCGCCACCCGCATGTCGTAGCCGTAGCTGAGACGCCGTAGGAGATGACCCGCCGGCCCTGGGCATCGACCTGCCGCACCTGGCGCGTCCACG
Organism: uncultured Gemmatimonadales bacterium; assembly: GCA_963840215.1. Taxonomy (GTDB): domain Bacteria; phylum Gemmatimonadota; class Gemmatimonadetes; order Gemmatimonadales; family GWC2-71-9; genus CAVVWJ01. The sequence continues at coordinate 334,662 of CAWIYG010000005.1, forward strand.
AAGGGCTCGATCATCCCGTGCTCGCGGGCCATGCGTCGGATCCAGCGGTCGGACTTGATGGACATCGCAGCCTCGAGGAACGGGTGAACGCGCATTCCGCGGGGTCGTAGACGGCGGGGAATATAGCGGGTCGGGGCGGGTTGAATCACCTTGCTGAGTCGGTTACCTTCGCGGGATAAGTGAAAAATTTCACGAACAGATCTTGCAGACGCGTCATGCTTCAGCCGTATATCCCGCTCCTGCTCCTGATCGCGTTCGTGGTGGCCAACGCGATCCTGATGCTGGGCGTGTCGCACGTCCTCTCCACCTACCGCCGGACCCCGACCAAGATCGCCCCTACGAATCCGGCATGCCGGTCCTGGGCGACGCGCGCGAGCGGTTCTCGGTCAAGTTCTACCTGGTGGCGATGCTGTTCATCATCTTCGACATCGAGACCGTGTTCATGATTCCCTGGGCGGTGGCGTTCCGCCAGCTCAGCGACATGGCCGGCCTGCTCATCATCGAGATGTTCGTCTTCATCGTCATCCTCGCGGTGGGGTACGTCTATATCTGGAAGCGGGGAGCGCTGCAATGGGATTGACCGATCCCGCCACCGAGCACAGCGGGACGACGCGACCACGGTCTCGTCGGTTTCGCCCAACTGGGTCACCACCCGGCTCGATTTCCTGACCAACTGGGCCCGCAGCAACTCGCTCTGGCCGATGCCGTTCGGCACCGCCTGCTGCGCCATCGAGTTCATGGCCACCGCCGCCAGCCGGTTCGACCTGGCCCGGTTCGGCATGGAGCGGCATGAGCTTCTCGCCCCGCCAGGCCGACGTGCTGATCTGCGCCGGGCCGGCTGCCGTTCAAGCTCGCGCCGGTGATCCGCCGGATCTGGGACCAGATGCCGCAGCCCAAGTGGTCCATCTCGATGGGCGCCTGCGCCTCGTCCGGCGGCATCTTCGACAACTACTCCATGGTGCAGGGCATCGACACCATCATCCCGGTGGACGTCTACGTCCCCGGCTGCCCGCCGCGGCCGGAAGGGCTGATCTACGGCATCCTGCTGCTGCAGAAGAAGATCATGGGCGAGAGCATCGCCGACGACATGCTGCGCGACGAGAAGCTGGTGGGCCCGTCGGGGCTGTTCCTGCCGGCCGAGCGGGTGGACGAGCTGTCCGAGCCGTTCGGCAACTCGGTTCACCAGACGCGGTCCACGTCATGATCCGTCGACCCCCGATCGGCGCGCCTCACGGGGCGGGGCGGCACTGCGCGTCACGTGCGCGGGTGACCCGCGTCCGGCGCGCGCCACCGTGCGCGCCCAAGCCCTCCAGCCGAGCCGCCCCGATGACCCTCTCTCCGTCGGTCGCCGCGCTCCGCGCCGAGTTCGGCGCGGCCGTCGACCGGCACACTCGTCTCCTGCGGCGACACCATCGTCTACGTGGACCGCGACCGCGTCCACGACGTGCTCGCCTGGCTCAAGGACGCGCCCGGCCAGCAGCTTCAACTACCTCACCGACGTCACCGCCGTGGAGTACCGCGATCCCGAGCGGCCGCTCGAGGTGGTCTACCAGCTCCGCTCGCTCGCCCGGAAGGCCGATCTCCGCGTCAAGGTCGCGCTCGACAAGCGCCAGCCGCTCGAGGTCCGTTCGGTCTACGATCTCTGGCGCGGCGCCGACTGGCTCGAGCGCGAGGTGTACGACATGTTCGGCGTGATCTTCACCGGCCATCCCGACCTGCGCCGCATCCTGATGTGGGAGACCTACGCCGAGGGGTACCCGCTGCGGAAGGACGTTCCCGCTCCGGGGCCACTTCAGCCGGGCAGAGCAGACCCGCCAGGCGCTGGCGGCCAATCCCGAGGCGCACTACTCCATGGAAGAGCTGTCCATCGCCGAGGCGTTCGACGAGCTGCCCGCGGACATGCGGGAGCGGCTGGCGCGCGGCGAGCGAGGATTTCTGAAATGAGCCTGCGCACCGTCGAGATGGCGCTCGCCACCCCGGGGCTCGACGCCCAGGGGCGGCCCGACCCGGATCCCGCTGCGGCGCGGCCGGGCACGCCGAAGTTCGACGAGGACTTCGGCGCCGAGCACATGCTGGTCAACATCGGGCCGCAGCATCCGGCCACCCACGGCGTGCTCCGGCTGGTGCATCGAGCTCGAGGGCGAGACGGTCAAGCGCTGCATCCCGCACGTCGGCTATCTGCACTCCGGCTTCGAGAAGCTGGGCGAGTACCGGCACTACAACCAGATCATCCCGCTCACCGACCGCACCGACTACCTGTCGCCGATGGCGAACAACGTGTGTCTGGCGCTGGCGGCGGAGAAGCTGATGGGGATCGGGGTGACCGAGCGCTGCCGGGTGCTCCGGGTGATCGCCTGCGAGATGAGCCGGATCATCTCCCACCTGGTCTGGCTCGGCACCACCGGGATCGACCTCGGCGCGTTCACGCCGTTCCTCTGGTCGTTCCAGCAGCGCGAGCGGATCTACAACCTGCAGGAGACGTGGACCGGCGCCCGGCTCACCACCAGCCTGACCCGGGTCGGCGGCATGATGGCCGACATGCCCGACGGCTTCGAGGCCGGGCTCCGCGACTTCACCCGCACCTTCCCCAAGACGCTGACCGAGGTGGACACCATGTTCACCCGGAACGCCATCTGGATCGGGCGGACGCAGGGCGTGGGCGCGCTCACGGCGGAGGAGGCGATCAACTACTCGCTCTCGGGCCCGATGCTCCGGGCGAGCGGCGTGGACTACGACGTGCGGAAGGATCGGCCGTACCTCGACTACGAGACCTACGACTTCGACGTGCCGGTCGGCGAGTACGGCGACATCTACGACCGCTACCGCGTCCGGCTCGAGGAGATGTGGCAGTCGAACCGGATCCTGGAGCAGGCGCTCGACCGGTTGGCCGGGCTCAAGGGCGCGCCGATCAACGTGGACGACCCGCGCGTCATCCTGCCGCCCAAGTCGCGCGCGATGAGCGACATGGAGGCGATGATCTTCCACTTCAAGCAGGTGATGGAAGGGGTCAAGCCGCCGGTCGGCGAGGCCTACATGGGAATCGAGAACCCCAAGGGCGAGCTGGGCTACTACTTGGTCTCCGACGGCACGAGCAAGCCGGTGCGCTGGCGGATCCGTCCGCCCGTCGTTCATCAACCTCTCGAGCCTGCCCACGATGTGCGAGGGCGCGCTCCTCTCCGACGTGATCGCGATCAACGCGAGCGTCGACATCGTGATGGGGGAGGTCGACCGATGAGTGCCCATTCCGCCGGCAGCGCCCACGGCGCGCCTGCCGTCGGCCACGAGCCGGTGTTCGTGGGCGACACGCGTGCCAGGCTCGAGCGGCTGTTCGCGCAGTACCCGACCAAGCAGGCCTGCCTGCTGCCCGCGCTCTGGATGGTGCAGGAGGCGCGCGGCTGGATCTCGGAGCCCGCGATCGGCGAGGTGGCCGAGGTGCTCGATCTGACGCCGGCCTACGTGAAGGGTGTGGTCACGTTCTACACCATGTACCACACCCATCCGGTCGGCCGGCACTTCATCCAGGTCTGCACGACGTCGCCCTGCAACATCTGCGGGGCGGAGGACGTGGTGAAGGCCCTGCTCCAGGACACCGGGTGCGGCGAGCTCGGCGCCACCAGCCCCGACGGCCGGTTCACCGTCATCGAGGTCGAGTGCCTCGGCGCCTGCGGCTTTGCGACGCCGATCCTGGTGGACGACGACTTCATCGAGAACGTCACGCCGGAGCGGGTCCCCGCCATCCTGCAGCGGTATCCGTAATGGGCTATCCGCATCCGAGCCACCCGAAGGAGACGGTGGTCCTCTCGCAGTACTTCGGCGATGCCGAGGCGCGCACCTACGACGGCTGGGTCAAGCGCGGCGGGTACGAGGCACTCCGGAAGGCGCTGGGGATGACCCGCGAGGCGATCGTCGAGGAGGTGAAGGCGTCGGGCCTCCGCGGCCGCGGCGGCGCCGGGTTTCCGACGGGCCTCAAGTGGTCGTTCATGCCGAAAGAGGCCGTCAAGCCGCACTACCTGGTCTGCAACGCCGACGAGAGCGAGCCCGGCACCTTCAAGGACCGGGAGATCATGCGGTGGACTCCGCATGCCCTGATCGAGGGCTGCGCCATTGCCGCGTACGCCATCGGCGCGGAGCGCTGCTACATCTACATCCGCGGCGAGTTCACGGAGCCGTGGGCGCGTGATGTCGGCCGCAGTGGAGGAGGCGTACGCGCGGGGCGCGCTCGGCGCCAACGCGCTCGGGAGCGGCAAGCGGATGGACATGGTGCTGCATCGCGGGGCGGGGGCCTACATCTGCGGCGAAGAGACCGCGATGATGAACTCGCTCGAGGGCAAGCGCGGCAACCCGCGGATCAAGCCGCCGTTTCCGGCGGTGGCCGGCCTCTTCGGCATGCCCACCACGATCAACAACGTCGAGACCCTGGCCGCGGTCCCGCACATCCTCAACCGCGGCGCCGCCTGGTACAAGGCGCTCTGCCTGGGGAACCCCAAGAGCACGGGCACCAAGCTGATCTCGGTCTGCGGGCACATCCAGCGCCCGGGCAACTACGAGGTCACCATGGGCACGCCGATCAAGGAGATCCTCTACGACATGGCCGGCGGACCGAAACCCGGCCGCACGTTCAAGGCGATCATCCCGGGCGGGAGCTCGGTGCCGATCATGACCCGGGAGGAGGCCGAGGCGGCCCTGTTCGACTACGAGGGCATCGTCGAGCAGGGCTCCATGCTCGGCTCGGCCGGGCTGATCGTCATGGACGACACCACCGACATGGTGTACCAGATCTGGCGCCTGGCCAAGTTTTATGCCCACGAGAGCTGTGCCCAGTGCACCCAGTGCCGGGAGGGCACCGCGTGGACCACGAAGGTCCTGGAGCGGATCCTGGCCGGGAAGGGCAAGCAGGAGGACTTCCAGCTGCTGCTCGACCTGTCCGAGAACATGACCGGCAAGACGATCTGCGTGCTGAGCGATTCGTGCGCGGCGCCGGTGGTGAGCGGGATCCAGAAGTTCCGGGGCGAGTTCGAGGCGTACATCGCCGGCGCGCGCGAGCCGACGATGGCAGCCGTGTGAACGCCGAGGGTTCCAACCAGGAAAGATCAATGGCCGACGAATTGGTCAGCGTAACAATCGACGGAATGCAGCTCAGCGTGCCCAAGGGCACCACGATCATCGAGGCCGCCAAGCAGGCCGGCGTGCTGGTGCCGCACTACTGCTACCACCCGTCGCTGCCGTGCCCGGCCGTCTGCCGGATGTGCCTGGTCGAGGTGGAAAAGGCGCCCAAGCTGATGCCGGCGTGCGTCACCACGGTGACCGAGGGACAGGTCGTGCACGTCAACAGCCCGGTCGCCAAGAAGGCGCGCGAGGGCGTTCTCGAGCTGCTGCTGATCAACCACCCGCTCGACTGCCCCATCTGCGACCAGGCCGGCGAGTGCGAGCTGCAGGACTACGTCTTCCAGGAAGGCCGGGCCGGGACGCGCTACCAGGAATACGCCAAGCGCTACAACCCGGTCGAGGACTTCGGGCAGGACATCCTCTACGTCCCCAACCGCTGCATCCTCTGCACCCGGTGCGTCCGTTTCATGGAGGACGTGGCCGAGGCGCCGGTCCTCAACGTGAGCGAGCGGGGCGACCGCGCCTACATCGGCATCGCCGAGGACCAGCCGCTGGATCATCCCTGGGCCGGCAACGTCGTCGACCTCTGCCCGGTCGGCTCGCTCCTCTCCAAGGACTTCCTGCACAAGGCCCGGGCCTGGGACCTCGACAAGACGGCCAGCGTCTGCCCCGGCTGCACGCAGGGCTGCAACATCAACATCGACACCCGGGACGACGTCGTCGTCCGGATCCGGCCGCGGCCGAACCTCGAGGTGAACCGCCATTTCATCTGCGACTACGGACGGATGAACTACCGCTGGATGAACCGGGGCGACCGGATCGAGGCGCCGCTGGTTCGGGACGGCAGCCGACACGTGGCCACCGACTGGGACACGGCGCTGGCGCGGCTCGACCAGGTGCTGCGGGGTGCGAGCGGGTCGGCGGTGATTCTCGCGTCGGGCCGTGCGTCGACCGAATCGCTCGGTCTTGTCCGGCGGCTGGTCGGACCGATTCGAGGTCACGGCCGCGGTGCAGGTTCCGCTGGGCGACGAGGCCCCGCTGGCGGGGATCCCGAACCTGGCGCTCCGGCGGGAGCGCGCGCCGAATCTGGCCGGGGCCGAGCTGCTGGGCTACACGCCGCAGTGGGAAGCCGCCATGCGGCAGGCGGGCTCGGCGGCCGTCGTGCTCGTGCTCGACGCCGACCTCAGCGAGGCGGACGAGGCGGCCCTCGCCGCGGCGCCGGGCCTGGTTGTCGTGCTCGGCACGGTCTACACCGATGCCAACCGGAGCGCCGACCTGGTGCTCCCGGTCACCACGATGGCCGAGGAGAATGGTACCTACGTCAATCGGGACCGCCGCGTGCAGCGCTACCAGCAGGCGCGCTCGCAGCCCGGCATGGCGCGGCCGGCGTGGTGGGTGGCCGGCGAGGTCCTGGCCGGCCCGGGCCCGAGCGCGGACGCCCCGTCCACGGCCGCAGAAGCCTTCGCGCTCCTCGGCCGAGCGGTGGCCGGTCGTTCGCCGGGCTGACCCATGCCGACCTCGGCTTCACCGGCCGGGTGCTGCAGACGCGCCCGCCGCCGCGGTCGGTGGAGGTGCGCGGTGACGCCGGAGCTCAAGGGGTTCCTGCTGCTCAGCGTCATCAAGATGCTGCTGGTCTTCACCGTGGTCATGATCGGCGTGGCGCTGCTCACGCTCATGGAGCGGAAGGTGAGCGCCTGGATGCAGAACCGGCGCGGCCCCAACCGGGTCGGCTGGGCGGGCCTGCTGCAGCCCGCGGCCGACGGGCGTGAAGAACATCCTCAAGGAAGAGACCTATCCGGCGCTCGCCAACCGCTGGCTCTTCCTGCTCGCGCCGGCGCTTTCGTTCATCCCGGCGCTGCTGCTGTCGGCGGTGATTCCGTTCGCGGCGCCGCTGCCGGTCGACTTCGACTTCACCCTCGGCCCACTCGGCGGCTTCGGCCATCACGGCGACATGCCGATGGTCGTGGCCGACCTGCCGATCGGCTTCCTGTTCGTGCTGGCCATCAGCTCGATGGGGGTGTACGGCATCGCGCTCGCCGGGTGGTCGTCGAACAGCAAGTACGCGCTGCTGGGCGGACTCCGGGCCAGCGCCCAGATGATCTCCTACGAGGTGGCGATGGGGCTGAGCCTCATCCCGGTGCTTCTCATGGCGGGTAACGTCAGCTTCTCCGCGATCATCCGGCGACCAGCAGGCCGGGCTCTGGTACGTGCTGCCGCTGTTTCTCTCGTTCTTCATCTTCCTGATCTCGGGCTTCGCCGAGACCAACCGCCTGCCGTTCGACCTCCCCGAGGCCGAGTCGGAGCTGATCGCCGGCTATCACACCGAGTACAGCGCGATGAAGTTCTCGCTTCTTCTTCATCGCCGAGTACGCCAACGTCGTGACCGTGTGCGCCATGGTCACCACGCTCTTCTTCGGCGGCTGGGACATTCCCGGACGGTGGGACGAGCAGGGCGGGGTGCTGCAGACGCTCGCGACCGGCGGGTTCTTCTTCCTCAAGGTGATGTTCTGGATCTTCTTCGTCATGTGGATCCGCTGGACGCTGCCGCGCTTCCGCTACGACCAGCTCATGGCGCTCGGCTGGAAGGTGCTGATGCCGCTGGCGCTGGCGTACATCATGGTGATCTGCACGGCGATCTACGTGCATCGAGCACGTTGCCGGGATCACCGATCCCAAGCTCCGCGTCGCTCGCCCTGTTCGGGGTGAACGTCGTGGTGGCGGTGCTGGTCTTCGGCCTGCTCGACAGCGGCGTCTTCATCAAGGGCTCCGACCGGCAGGCAGCAAACCTCCAAGGCGCTCGCCAAGCGCGCCACGGTGAGGGGCTGATGGCCATCGGCGTCAAGGTGCTGAAGCGCCCCGACCGCGAGGTCAGCTACGTGCGGGCCACGCTCAAGGGGATGGCGCTCACCTTCAAGCACATGTTCGAGCCGAAGGTGACCATGCAGTACCCCGAGGAGAAGAGCACCGACGCATGGGCAGTGGAGCATCTCCCAGCGGTGGCGCGGCACCCACCGGATGCTGACCGACGAACAGGGCCGGTCCAAGTGCGTGGCCTGCGGGCTCTGTCCCCAGATCTGCCCCGCCAACTGCATCAAGCTGGTGCCGGGCGAGGACGAGGACGGCAACCGCTATCCGCTGATCTACGAGATCGACGAGTTCCGCTGCGTCTTCTGCGGGTACTGCCAGGAAGTCTGCCCCGAGGAGGCGATCCACGTCGGGCGTGCACTTCGAGAACTCGGAGTACAGCCGCGAGCGGTTCGTGTACGACCTGGAGCGGCTCACGTCGCAGACCCACGCCGTGTCGACGCTGTGGGACCCCACCGATCCCCGGGGCGAGTAGATGACCGACCGCCGTCTTCTACGTTCTTCGCGGCGTCGCCGTCGTGTCGGCGACGCTCTGCATCCTCCAGCGGAACCCGATGAGCGCCGCGCTCTGGCTGGTGTCGACGATGTTCTCGCTCGCCGCCATCTACGTGCTGCTCGACGCCCAGTTCATCGCGGCGATCCAGGTGCTGGTCTACGCCGGCGCGGTGATGGTGCTGTTCCTGTTCGTGATCATGCTGCTCAATCTGGGGCACGCCAGCTCCGACGTCCGCGGGCCGTCGACGGTGGCCGCCGGCGATCGTGATCGTCGGCCTCCTGGCTGATCGAGCTGATCGCGCTGTGGCGCTATACGCCGCAGCCGGCTGGCCAGCGAGATCTCCCAGGCCCCGGCGTTCGCCGATCCCGCGACGACGTTCACGGCCGGCCCGCTGGCGCAGCAGGAGGCCGCGGCGCGCGGGGTGGTCGGGGCGATCGCGGCCCCGCTGTTCCAGGTCTACCTGGTGCCGTTCGAGATCACCTCGATCCTGCTGCTGGCGGCCATCGTCGGCGCCGTCGTCCTCGCCAAGCGGAAGGCCTGATGCTGCTCGGACCCGTCGCTCGGCCTCTCCGCCATCCTCTTCAGCCTCGGCGTGGCGGGCGTGCTCCTGCGCCGGAACGCCATCATCCTGTTCATGTGCATCGAGCTGATGCTCAACGCGGTCAACCTCACCTTCGTCGCGCTCGCCCAGCTCTACGGCGCCAGCGGCTAGATCATGGTTTTCTTCGTGATGACCGTGGCGGCGGCCGAAGCGGCGGTCGGGCTGGCGATCATCCTCGCGATCTTCCGGCACAAGCAGTCGGTCGACCTCCAGAACATCAACCTGCTGCAGGGCTGATGAATCTTCATCTCACGTGGTCTGGCTCACCGTCGCGCTGCCGCTCGCCGGGTTCCTGGTCAACGGGGCGCTGGCGCTCCGGCGTCCGCAGGCCAAGGACGCTCGTGTCCGTCGTCGGGCCCGGCGTGCTGCTCGGCGCGTTCGCGGTCTCGGTCGGCGTCTTCCTCGAGCTGCTGGCGCGATCCGCCGCACGCGCCGATCATCGTCGACGCTCTGGCCCTGGCTGCCGGTGGACCGGCTCCAGGTCGACCTGGCGTTCCAGGTGGACCAGCTCTCGGTGGTGATGCTCCTGGTCGTGACCGGGGTCGGCAGCCTGATCCACCTGTTCAGCGTCGGGTACATGAAGGAGGACCCGGGGTACGCGCGTTACTTCGCGTATCTCAACCTCTTCGTCGTCTTCATGCTGGTGCTGGTGCTCGGGTCGAGCTTTCCGGTGATGTTCATCGGCTGGGAGGGCGTCGGGCTCTGCTCCTACCTGCTGATCGGCTTCTGGTTCAGCGAGAAGGCCAACGCCGACGCGGGCAAGAAGGCCTTCATCATGAACCGGATCGGCGACTTCGGCTTCCTGGTCGCCATGTTCTTGCTCTGGCGCGACGTTCGGCACGCTCAACTTCGTCGACGTGAGCGAGCATGCCGCCAGCGTGCTGACGCCCGGGCGGCGCGGTCGTCACGGCGATCACGCTGTTCCTGTTCCTCGGCTGCACCGGCAAGTCCGCGCAGATCCCGCTCTACACCTGGCTGCCCGACGCGATGGCCGGCCCGACGCCGGTCTCGGCGCTGATCCACGCCGCGACGATGGTGACGGCGGGCGTGTACCTGGTGGCCCGGACCAACGTGCTGTTCGCGCTGGCGCCGGTGTCGAGCACGGTCGTGGCGGGCATCGGCGCGCTGACCGCGCTCTTCGCCGCGACCATCGGCCTCCGCCAGTACGACATCAAGAAGGTGCTGGCCTACTCCACGGTCTCCCAGCTCGGCTACATGTTCCTCGGCGTCGGGACCGGCGCCTACGTCGTCCGGGCGTCTTCCACCTGGTGACGCACGCCTTCTTCAAGGCGCTGCTGTTCCTCGGCGCCGGCAGCGTGATCCACGCCATGCACCACGCGTACCACGCGACCCACTCGCACGAGGACGCGCAGGACATGCGCAACATGGGCGGGCTCCGGCGCGTACATGCCGTGCGACCTTCGGCCTCATGCTGGTCGCGACGCTGGCCATCGCCGGCATCCCGCCGTTCTCGGGCTTCTTCTCCAAGGACGAGATCCTCGCCGCGGCGTTCGCCCGGGGCGCCGACCAGCCGGTGTTCTACCTGTTCTACGGCATGGGCCTGCTGGCGGCGCTGCTCACCGCGTTCTACATGGCCCGGCTCATGGCCATGACCTTCCTCGGCGAGAACCGGACCGGCGAGCAGGAGCGGGAGCACCTGCACGAGGCCCCCTGGATCATGACCGGGCCGCTCGTCGTGCTGGGCGTGCTGAGCTTGCGGGCGGCGTGCTCAACCTGCCGCACCTGCGTCGGCGGGCACGCGGCGCTCGAGCACTGGCTCGAGCCGGTGATCGGCGCCGCGCGCTCCGCCTGCGGGCGCTGGTCATGCCGCACGGCGTCGACCGAGTACCTGCTCGTCGGCGCCGCGGTCGCGATCGGCGTCCTCGGCCTGTTCCTCGGGTTCCGCGCCACGCTGGCCCGCCCGATCCCGCCGGCCCGCCAGGCGCCAGCCGACACGCGGCCTGGCGCGGGTCCTCAACCGCAAGTACTACGTGGACGAGCTGTACGACGCGATCATCGTCCGGCCGGTGGCCTGGCTCTCGCGGGTGGTGCTCTGGAAGGGTATCGACCAGGGGTGGTGGACGGCGTCGGCGTCAACGGGACCGCCTGGGTCTCCCGGGTCGCCGGAGGCGGGCTCCGGCTGCTGCAGACGGGGCAGGTGGGAATCTACGTGGTGCTCTTCCTCGTGGGCGCGATCTGGATCCTGCGCGCCGTGATCCGGTGACCGCGCGATGACCGCCTTCCTGCACTCCATCGGCTACGAGCAGTGGATTCTCCACGTCCTCCTGCTGCTCCCGCTCGTCGGCGTGGTGCCCATCCTCCTGGGCGACGAGCGCTCGGCCCGGTGGACTGCGCTCGTCGTCACCACCGTGGAGTTCGTGCTGTCGGTCGGACTCTGGTGGTCGCTCGAGCCCCGCGTCGGCGTGCTCCAGCTGATCACGAACGTCCCCTGGATCCCGGCCTGGGGCATCAGCTACCGGGTGGGCCTCGACGGCATCTCGCTCTTCATGGTGCTGCTCACGACCCTGCTCATGCCGCTCAGCGTGCTGGCGAGCTGGCACTACATCACCAGCCGCGAGCGCGGGTTCTACGCCCTCATGCTGACGCTGCTCACCGGAATGGTCGGGGTGTTCCTCGCCCTCGACATGTTCCTGTTCTACGTCTTCTTCGAGGTGATGCTGATCCCGATGTACTTCATCATCGGGATCTGGGGCGGCACCAACCGGCTCTACGCGGCCATCAAGTTCTTCGTCTACACGATGGCCGGCTCGCTGCTGATGCTCGTGGCGATCGTCGTCCTCGTCTGGAAAGTCCAGAGCGCCACCGGGCTGCTCTCGTTCTCCTACGAGCATCTGGTGGACCACGCCGGCGCCGCAGGCACGGCGGCGCCCTGGCTGTTCGCGGCGTTCGCGCTGGCCTTCGCGATCAAGGTGCCGATCTTCCCGTTCCACACCTGGCTGCCCGATGCCCACGTCGAGGCGCCGACCGCCGGCAGCGTGCTGCTGGCCGGCGTCATGCTCAAGATCGGGACCTACGGGTTCCTCCGGTTCGCCAATCCGTTCTTCCCCGAGGTGGCATTCAGTCCGACGGTGAGCACGCTGATGGTCACGCTCGCCGTCATCGGCATCATCTACGGCGCGCTGGTGGCGATGGTGCAGCCGGACATCAAGAAGCTGGTGGCCTATTCGTCGGTGAGCCACCTGGGCTTCGTGATGCTGGGCATCTGGGGCGGCACGGTGCAGAGCGTGCAGGGCGCGCTGATGGTGATGATCAGCCACGGCTTCTCGACCGGCGCGCTGTTCCTCCTCATCGGCATGCTGTACGAGCGCCGGCACACCCGGCTGATCGATGCCTACGGCGGCATCGCCCGGGTGGTGCCGGTCTTCAGCCTGATCCTGACAGTCGTCGCCCTCTCGTCGATCGGGCTGCCGGGCCTCAACGGCTTCGTAGGCGAGTTCCTCGTGCTCCTGGGGAGCTTCGCCGCGTATCCCGTGGGCCACCGGGATCGCCACGACCGGCGTGATCTTCGCCGCCGCCTACCTCCTCTGGGCCCTTCAGCGCATGATCTTCAACCGGCTCGACGACGCCGAGAACCAGCACCTCACCGACCTCACCCGGCGCGAGCTCGCGGTGATGCTGCCGCTGGTGGTCGGCATCGTCTGGCTCGGCCTCTATCCCGCGCCGGTCCTCCGCCGGATGGAGCCGGCCACGAAGCACTACCTCGAGGCCACCGCGTCACGCTCCGGCCCTGAGGCGGACATCACCGCTCCGCGCCGCCGCCGGTGGGGCGGAGGACCGGCGATGAACCGCCTCGACCTGAGCACCCCCTGGGGCGTCACCGTGGCACTCTTGCCGGAGTGTATCCTGACGGCCTGGGCGCTGGTGGTCTTGCTCGTCGTCAGCTGGCGCCATGAGCACCGCCGAGGACAGCCGGCTGGCCGGCTGGCTGAGCTTCGCCGGCGTGCTCCTGAGCGGGGCCGGCCTGGCCGCCCTGTGGGTCAATGGGGTCGTCCCGGACGGCCTGGCCCAGATGGTGGCACTCGATCCGTTCCGCTACGCCGCCGCCGGCATCGCACTGCTGGCCGCGGGCACGACCATTCTGCTCTCGCTGGGCTACATGGAGCGCGAGCAGCTGCTGGAACCGGAGTACTACCCGCTGATCCTGCTGGCGACGGCGGGGATGATGTTCCTGGCCGGGGCCGAGGACCTGATCGTCCTGTTCCTCGGCCTGGAGGTGATGTCGGTGGCGGTGTACGTCCTGGCGGGATACAACCGCGCCAGCGCCTTCTCCTCCGAGGCCGCGCTCAAGTACTTCCTCATCGGGGCGTTTGCGTCGGGCTTCCTGCTCTACGGCATCGCGCTGGTCTATGGCGCGACGGGCACCACCAACCTCAGCCTGGTCGGCGCCCAGCTCGCCGGGAAGCCCCTGTCGCTGATGGCGGCGCTCGGCCTCGGCCTCCTGCTGATCGGCTTCGGGTTCAAGGTCGCGGCGGTGCCGTTCCACATGTGGGCCCCCGACGTCTACGACGGCTCGCCGACGCCGGTCGCCGGATTCATGGCCACCGGCGTGAAGGCGGCGGCGTTCGCCTCGCTCGTGCGGGTGCTGATGGAGGCCTTCCCGTCGGCCGTGAGCCTCTGGCAGCCGATCATCGCCGCACTCGCCATCGCGTCGATGGTGCTGGGCAACCTCGTCGCGCTGACGCAGCGGTCGCTCAAGCGGATGCTGGCCTACAGCTCGATCGCGCACGCTGGGTACCTGCTCGTGGCGGTCTGGCCGGGGTCTCCCGCCGGGGCGGGGTCGGTGGTGCTGTACCTCTTGGCGTACAGCCTCACGACGCTGGCGTCGTTCGGCTTCCTCGCGGCACTCGGGCGTGGCGGCGAGCGGGACGTCACGCTCGACGAGCTCGCGGGGCTGGCCACGAGCCGTCCGGGCATGGCCTTCGGCCTCACCGTCTGCATGCTGTCCCTGCTGGGCTTCCCCGGCACCTTCGGATTCATCGGCAAATGGTACATCCTGACCGCGGTCGTGGCCCAGGGGCATTACATCCTGCCCGTGATCCTGGTGCTCACCAGCGTCGTGAGCGCGGGTTACTACCTGCCGGTCATCATGGCGATGTACATGAAGCCCGCGCCCACGGCCGACCGGTACGCCGCCATCCGCCTGAGCCCCGCGGCCCTCGGGGCGGTCGCGCTGACGGTGGCGGCCGTGCTCCTCCTCGGCATCTGGCCCGGCACGATGCTCGACCTCGCTGGGCAGAGCGGCACCACGCTCACGCAGACGGGCCTTCCGTTCGCGGGGCCGTGACCGCCCGGCGCGGGTCGCCATGAACGTCCCCAAGTCCATCTTCCGGCAATACGATATCCGCGGCCTCGTGGGCACGGAGCTCACCCCCGAGCTCGCCCGCGGGGTCGGACGCGCGTTCGCCAGCGCCGGCTGGGAGCGGCTGGGACGCGCGCCGACCATTGTCGTGGGCCGGGACAATCGCCCCTCGGGCGATGCCCTGGCGTCCGCCGTCCGGCGCGGCATCGTCGAGGCGGGCGGCACCGCCGTGGACGTCGGCACGCTGCCCACGCCCGCGCTCTACGCCGGCGTCCACGCGCTCGACGCCGACGGCGGCGTCCAGGTGACCGGCTCACACAATCCGCCGGAGTTCAACGGCTTCAAGCTGGTGCTGGGCGGCGAGTCGTTCCATGGGGAGGAGCTGCTCGAGCTGTGGGAAGTCATCGTGGCCGAGCGCTGGCGCAGCGGCCAGGGCCGGGAGTCCAGCGACGCCTCGGTGCTGGGCCGCTATCGCGACGGGATTCTCGCGCGCCACCGGCTCGAGCGGCCGGTCCGGGTCGTCGTCGACTGCGGCAACGGCGCGGGGAGTCTCGTGGCGGTGCCGACGCTGGAGGCGCTGGGCGCGGACGTCACGCCGCTGTTCTGCGAATCCGACGGCACCTTCCCGAACCACCACCCCGATCCCACCGTCCCCGAAAACCTGCGCGACCTGCAGGCCGAGGTGCGTCGGACCGGCGCCGAGCTCGGGATCGCCTTCGACGGCGACGCGGACCGCATCGGCGCCGTGGACGAGACCGGCGAGGTCATCTACGGCGACCAGCTGCTCGTCATCCTCGGCCGCGACGCCGTACGCCGGTTCGGACCCGGCACGCCGGTCATCTTCGACGTCAAGTGTTCGGAGGTGCTGCCCGCAGCACTCCGCGCCGCCGGCGCGGAGCCCGTCATGTGGAAGACGGGTCACTCTCTCATCAAGGCCAAGATGAAGGAGCTGGCCGCGCCGCTCGCGGGGGAGATGAGCGGGCACATGTTCTTCGGCGGCGACTACCTGGGCTTCGACGACGCGCTCTTCGCCGCGGCGCGGCTGCTCGAGATCGTGAGCCGGCAGCCGTTCGGACTGGCGGCGCTGCTCGCCGACCTGCCACGCACCACCGCCACACCCGAGATCCGGGTGGAGGTGCCGGAGGCCGAGAAGTTCGCCATCGTGGAGGCCGCGGCGGCGCACTTCACCGCCCGGTATCCGGTGAACACCATCGACGGCATCCGGATCACCTTCCCCGACGGCTGGGGCCTGCTCCGCGCCTCCAATACGCAGCCGATCCTCGTCCTCCGGTTCGAGGCCTCCAATCCGCGGTCGCTGGACGCCGCCCGCAGCGAAGTCGTCGGCTGGCTCGCGGGGCGGGGCGTCCACGCCTGACGCCGTGTCCAGGCGCACGGTCCGCCTCCTCGTCCTGCTCGCCGGCGTCGTGGCGCTGCTCTTCGCGGGGCGCTGGACCAGCGTGCTCCTCGCCGATCGGTGGTGGGTAGAGGAGATCGCGCCCTCGGCGGTCGGCTTCGTCACCGACTGGCACCTGCTCCGCGGCGCGCTCAAGCTGGGCGGGGTGGCGGTCGCGGCCGCCTGGTTCATCGCCCACCTGCTGGCCGTCTACCGGGCGATCGGCTCCGTCCAGGTCCGCCGCAATGTGGCGAACCTGGAATTCCGCGAGGCCCTCACGCCGACCGCGCTGCTCGCGGCCGTCGTGGGCCTGGGCATCCTCGTCGGCATCATGGTCGGCCGGGGTCTCGCGGCGCGCGCGCCCGAGGTCGCGCTCGGCTGGCAGGGCGTGAGCTACGGGCTCGTCGAGCCCCTGCTGCAGCGCGACGTGGGACTCTACGTGGCTCAGCTGCCGCTCTGGCGCGTGCTCCACGACTTCTGCTTCCTCCTGGTCATGCTGGCGCTCGGCCTCGTCGTCGGGATGTATCTCCTGGTCGGCGCCATTCGCTGGCTCGATGGCCGGCCGGCGATCAACAACCACGCCCGGGCTCACCTGGGCTGGCTCCTGGTGGCGCTCGCCTGCACTCTGATGTGGGGCTACCTGCTCGAGCCGTTCGAGCTGGTCGCGGGCTACCACGGGATGCCCGACCGGGCCCTGTGGCGCGCGACGACGTTCGTGGCCCCCGTCCTGGTGGGCGTGGCGCTGGCGACGGCGTTGCTGAGCGCGGTGTGGGCGGTGCGCGGCCGGCACGCGCTCGCCGCGGCCGGCTGGCTGGTGCTGCCGCTCGCTTCGCTGGCGGGACACTGGATGGTTCCGCCGGCGCTCGGAGGCGAGGGCGTGCCGCTCACCGATCAGCGGACGTTGGACCAGTTCCAGCGATTGGCCTACGGGCTTGAATCCCTGACTGAGGAGGCGACGGCAGGCACATCACAGGCGGTCGCGCCGGTCGTGCCCTCGCTCTGGAGCCGGCCGGCGGCGGCCAGCTTGCTCGCGTCGGACTCGGTCGATCTTGTGTCGCTCGAGCCGGCGCTCATGACCGTGGGCGGGCGGCGCCGGCCGGTGTGGCTCGGGACGCGCGCGCTGCCGGCCGGCCGGTTCGTCGTCACGGCCCTGGCGGATGACCGGACCGGCCCCACCGGCGAGGCGCTGTTCTATCGCCCGCAGGACTCGGTGCCGTCGACGTTGATGGCCCCGCTCCGCGACCTGGGGACCCGCGCCTTCCATGCGCGGTCGCCACGCTACCGGCTCGGTCGGGACGAGGACGCGGGCATCGCGCTCGACTCCTGGGTCCGGCGGGTGGCGCTCGCGTGGGCGCTCCAGGCACCGGCGCTGCTCGGTCCGCTGGCGCCAGGTGCCCGAGTCGACTGGAATCTCTCGCCGACCGGCCGGCTGGCCCGGCTGGCGCCGTTCGCGCAGTGGGGAGCGCCCTCGGCGCGGGTGGTGGATGGCGAGCTGCTGTGGATCGCGGATGGCTACCTGCCCGCGCGAGCGTTCCCCCTGTCTCCGTCGATCGAATTGAGCGAGCGCCGGGTGGCCGGCTTTCGCGCGGGCCTGCTGGGCACGGTGAGCGCGCAGACCGGCGCGACGCGAATTTACCTGCGTCCCGGCTCCGACGCCCTCGCGTCGGCCTGGGCTGCGATCGCCGCGGGGGTCGTGGAGCCGAGCCTCGCGATCCCCGAAGGTGTCTGGCGGGCGGCGCCGTATCCGGAGGATCTCTTTCGGGTGCAGGCGCGCCAGCTGGAGCGCTCCAGCCTTGCGCCTGGGACGCTGGGTGTCCGCACCGGGGAGGCCTCGGAACTCCCTCGTGTGGACCGTGCGTGGTCCAACGACACGACGGGGCCGGTGCTCGCCATCGCCTTCGAGCGCCCAGGCGAGCGGCGCCTCAGCGCGCTCCTCACTGCCCGCCATGGCGAGGACGCCGATGATCTGCGGCTGGCTCGGTTCGATTCGGCTCAGGCGCTCCCGTCGCGGAGCGCGCTCGAGAGCCGGTGGGCGCGGTTTCCCTCGTACGCCGCGCTGGGCGACTCGATCCGCGATGAGGGCGGCCGCCTCGATCGCGGCCCGGTGCGGTTCGATCTCGAGCCTGGCGGCCTCGTCGCCTACCAGTCGCACTTCGCCTTCGCGACGGGCGGCCGGCCCACCCTCGTGTGGGTGACGGTCGCGACCGGCGAGCGCCAGGGGGCGGGACGCACGCTGAAGGAGGCCTGGAGCAACCTGCTCGGCGCGACCGTCCCGGCGATCGCCGGCCAAGCCCAGGCGACCCGCCTCGACGACGCGCGCCAGCACCTGCTCCGCGCCGACAGCGCGCTCCGGGCGGCCGATTGGGAGGCGTTCGGCAGCGCCTGGACCGGGCTCCGGCGGGCGCTCGGCCTGCCGACGGATTCCGCCGCGCCGTGAGCTTGCTCGCCCGTAGGGCCGGGACTACCTTCGGGAGCTTTTTGCCCGGGCAGGACGCGTGAGAACGGCGGTGCTGGCCCTCGGGGGCAACGCGCTGGCGCAGGCGGACGAGCCGGCCACCATCACCAACCAGTTTCGCCACGCGCGCGAGAGCATGGGCATGGTGGTGGAGCTGGCGAAGGCCGGCTGGGGGATCGTGCTGGTGCACGGCAACGGGCCGCAGGTGGGCGACGAGCTGGCCCGGAACGAAGCCGCCCGCCGGCTGGTGGAGCCCCTGCCGCTGGGGGTGCTCGTGGCGCAGACGGCGGGCTGGATCGGCTACATGCTCCAGCAGTCGCTGCAGAACGCGCTCGCGGCCGCGCGCTGCCAGCGCGACGTGGTGACCGTGGTGACGCAGACGTTGGTCGACCGCTATGATCCGGCGCTCGGCCGGCCCACCAAACCGATCGGCCAGGCACTGTCGGAGGAGGAGGTCGCGCGGCTCCGCGAGGCGGGCCGAGCGGTCGGCCGCGATGGGGCCGGCCACTGGCGGCGGATGGCCACCAGTCCCATGCCGCGCGGCATCGTCGAGCTGCCCGTGGTGCGGCGGCTGCTCGAGCAGGACACCATCGTGATCGCGGCGGGTGGCGGTGGGGCCCCGGTGTACGAGGATCCGCTGCTGGGGCTCGAGGGTGTGGACGCGGTGGTGGACAAGGACCGGGTCTCGGCCATCCTCGCGGCGCAGCTCGAGGCCGAGGTGCTGATGATCCTGACCAACGTGGACGCCATCTTCGACGGCTGGGGCACGCCGGCGGCCCGGCCGATTCGCCGCCTCACCGTCACCGAGGCCGACGCGCTCATGGCGCGCGGCGGGCTGGACGAGGGCGGGATGCGGCCCAAGGTGGAGGCGGCGGCCGACTTCGCGCGAGCGACGGGCGGCCGGGCCATCATCGCCCGGCTGAGCGATGGTTCCGCGGCACTCCGCGGCGAGACCGGAACGACCATCACGAGGGAACCGTGAACCTTCACGAGTACCAGGCCCGCGCGCTGCTCAAGGCGGTGGGGATTCCGATGTTCGAGGGCGACGTGGCCTCGACCCCCACCGAAGCCGAGGCCGTCGCCCGCCGCATCGGCGGCACGGTCGTCATCAAGGCCCAGGTCCACTCGGGCGGCCGCGGCAAGGCGGGTGGCGTGAAGCTGGCCCGGAACCCCTCGGAGGCCGCGGACCTCGCGGCGCAGATCCTCGGCATGACGATCAAGGGCCTCACGGTGCACAAGGTGCTCGTGGTGCCGGCGGCGGAGATCGCCACCGAGAGCTACGTCGGGCTCATCATGGACCGCGAGACCCAGCGACCGGTCTTCATGGTCAGCAGTGCCGGCGGCGTGGACATCGAGGAGGTCGCGGCCAAGACGCCCGAGAAGATCGTCCGGCTCCCGGTCGATCCCACCTACGGCCTCTTTCCCCACCAGGCGCTCGCGCTCGCGTTCGTGCTCTACCGCGATTTCGCCCAGGTGAAGGCCGCGGCCAAGATCATGGAGCAGCTCTACACCGCCTTCGTGAACAACGGCGCCTCGCTCGCGGAGATCAACCCGCTGGTCACGACGCCCGACCAGCGCGTGCTGGCGCTCGACGCGAAGGTCGTGATCGACGACAACGAGCTCTTCTGGCGTCCCGATCTCGGCGTCCTCCGCGACGACTCGGCCGAGGAGCCGAGCGAGGCGGCGGCGCGCCGGGCCAACCTCACGTTCATCAAGCTCGATGGCAACGTGGGCTGCGTGGTCAACGGCGCCGGACTCGCGATGGCCACGATGGACCTGGTGAAGTACTACGGCGGGGAGCCGGCCAACTTCCTCGACATCGGCGGCAGCTCGAGCCCCGAGAAGGTGATCAACGCGCTCAAGATCATCACCGCCGATCCGCACGTGAAGGCGATCCTCTTCAACATCTTCGGCGGCATCACCCGGACCGACGACGTCGCCAACGGCATCGTCGCCGCCACCAGCCAGTTCAAGGTCGACGTGCCCATCGTCATCCGCCTGACCGGCACCAACGAGGTCGAGGCCATCCGCATCCTCGAGGCGGTGGGCATGCGGGCGCTGAGCGATATGGACCAGGCGGTGGAGCAGGTCGTCCAGCTCGCCCGGGGGGCGGCATGAGCATCTTCGTCGACCGCAACACGCGGCTGGTCGTGCAGGGCATCACGGGGCGCGAGGGCTCGTTCCACGCGCGCCAGATGATCGAGTACGGCACCGCCGTGGTGGCGGGGGTGACACCGGGCAAGGGCGGGCAGACGTTCGAAGGCAAGGTACCGGTGTTCAACACCGTCGCGGAGGCGGTCCACGCGACCGGCGCCAACACCTCGGTCATCTACGTCCCGCCCATGGCCGCCGCCGCCGCTGATCTTCGAGGCCGCCGACGCGGGCATGCCGCTCATCGTGTGCATCACGGAGGGCATTCCGGTCATGCACATGAGCCGGGCGATGCCGTTCGTCCGGAGCCGCGGGGTGCGGCTCATCGGCCCGAACTGTCCGGGACTCATCGCGCCGGGCGCGCGAGCCAAGATCGGCATCATTCCCGGCAACATCTGCAGCCCGGGCCGGGTCGGCATGGTGTCGCGGAGCGGCACGCTGACGTACGAGGTGGTCAACCACCTCACCCGCGCGGGCATCGGCCAGAGCACGTGCGTCGGCATCGGCGGCGATCCCATCATCGGCACCAACTTCATCGACTGCCTCCGCGCCTTTCAAGACGACCCGGAGACCGACGCCATCGTCATGATGGGCGAGATCGGCGGCACCGACGAGCAGAACGCGGCGGCCTTCGTGAAGGAGCACGTCACCAAGCCGGTCGTCGGCTTCATCGCCGGCCAGACGGCGCCGAAGGGCCGCCGGATGGGCCATGCCGGGGCCATCATCTCCGGCTCGTCGGGCACCGCGGAGGAGAAGCTGACGGCTTTCGAGGCCGCGGGCATCGGGATCATGCGCCGGCCAGTCGACGTGGTGGAGCAGCTCCGGTCCAGGATGTGAGACTCGCCGACCTCCTCAGCCCGCGGCGGGTGGTGGTGCCGCTGCCCGCGGCGACGCTGGAGGAGGGCCTGCGGATCCTGGTGGACGCCTGCGTGGCGGACGGACGGGTGAACGATGCCGTGCGGCTCGACCAGGTGATTCGGGAGAGCTGGCCGGCGGACACGATGAGCCTCGGGCCGCACGCCTGGCTGCCGCATTTCCGCACCGACGCCGTGCCAGCCCTGGTCGTGGCGCTCGGCATCGGGCCGGCGCCGATCGCCGGACCCTCCGCTGAGAGCGGCAAGGAGCCGGCGCGCGAGGGGCCGGACCCCCGGATGATCCTGCTCGTCGTGGCCCCTCCCCGAGAGCATGCGGCGTATCTGCAGGCGGTGGCCGCCTTCGCCCGGGCGCTGTCGCGCACCGACCTGGCCGCGGCCCTGCAGTCAGCCCGGTCGGCGGCGGAGGTGCTCGCCCTGGCCGGACTCCGGGAGGTCGAGCTGGAGGGCCAGCTGCTCGTCCGGGACCTGATGCATTCCGTCGTGACGCCGCTCCGGCCCGACGACCCGCTCGACCAGGCCGCCCGTCGCCTCGAGGAGGAGGCCGTGGCGGCGCTGCCGGTGGTCGGCGACGCCGGGCAGGTGGTCGGCCTCCTGTCCCATCGGGAGCTGCTCAAGGCCCTCGCCCCCGGCGCGGTCCAGCGGATGACGACCGGCGCCACGCCGGTCGAGCGGCCGCGGCTGCGGGTCCGGGACGCGATGGCCCGCAGCGTCCTCTGCGTCTCGGAGGAGCAGACGCTGGCCGATGCGGCGCATCTGCTGGCCACCAGGGACGTGGAGTGGGTGCCCGTGGTGAAGGACGGACTGCTCCGCGGGGCCATCACCCGTGCCGATCTCGTGCGCCGGCTGCTGGGCAGCCCTTAACCATTCATGCGTGTGGAGGAGTCGTGGCCGTGTCGCTGACGCTGGGGATCGTGAAGCCGGATGCCGTCGCCACCGGGAAGACCGGGAAGATCGTGGCCCACCTGCAGGACGCGGGCTTCACGCTACGCGCCGCCCGCCTCGTGCGGCTCACGCCGGAGCAGGCCGGCGCGTTCTACGCGGTTCATCGGGGTCGTCCGTTCTTCGCGGATCTCGTGTCCTTCATGACCAGCGGGGCATGCCTCCCCATGGCCCTGGAGCGGGCGGACGCCGTGCCCACCCTCCGGACCGTCATCGGCGCCACCGATCCCGCCGAGGCCGCCGCCGGGACGGTGCGGAAGCTGTACGCCGAATCCAAGGGGCGGAATGCCATCCACGCGTCGGACAGCGACGAGAACGCCGCGCGGGAAGTGGCCTTCTTCTTCACCGAGGGGGAGCTCGCCGCGCTCTGGGGCTGACGCCTCATTCGACCACTCAGCAGCCTTGACCCAAGTCGTTGTCCCAGATACTTTAAGCGGCTATGCTGCGAGTGGACATCCGGGACCTGCAACGCGGCCCCGTGCGAACGGACGGGCGCCTCGATCCCGACGACCCGGCGTTCGAAGGGCTGGATCTCGGCCTCACCGGCCCGGTCTCGGTCGATGGTCAGTTGCAGCTCACCGGCGACGGGGAGTACCTCTGGCGGGGCCGCATCCACGGCGTGGTGCGAGGCGAGTGCCGCCGCTGCCTGACCGAGGTGCTGGACGAGGTGGACATCGACGTGGCCGCGGCGGTGTTCTCCACCGATCCCGAGGCAGCCGACGATCCCGATTTTTATCCGCTGGCCGAGCGCGCCACCGGCGTCGACGTCACCGACGTGGTGCGCGAGGAGCTGGCACTGGCCGCGCAGACGGACCTGCTGCTCTGTCGGGAAGACTGTGCCGGACTCTGCCCCAAGTGTGGGGCGGACCTGAACGCGGGCCCGTGTGCCTGTCACACACCCCCCGCCGAACCTGTTTGAGGACACCATGGCAGTCCCGAAGCGTCGGACATCGAAGTCCCGGAAGCGTCTGCGGCGTGGCCATCACGCGGCGCCGAGCATGGCCACCCAGGCCTGTCCGCGCTGCGGCTCGCCCAAGCTGTCCCACCGCGTGTGCGATTCCTGCGGCTACTACCGCGGCAAGAAGCAGATTGAGGTCGAGGACGCCTGAGCGTGATTCGCGTCGCCGTGGACGCGATGGGGGGCGATAAGGCGCCACAGGCCGAGATTGCCGGGGTGCTCCAGGCCCTCGCGAGCCTGTCGGACGAGTTCGTGGTCCAGCTGGTCGGCCGCAGCCAGGTCGTCGAAGCCGAGCTCGCCAAACATCCGGACGTCGATCGCAGCCGCCTAGAAATTCACGAGGCGGCTGACGTTATTGGTATGGCCGAGAAGCCGCTGGCCGCGGTCCGGAAGAAGCCCAAGTCGAGCGTCGTCGTGGGCCTCACGATGGTGAAGGACGGACGCTCCGATGCCTTCCTCTCCGCCGGCAACACCGGCGCCACCCTTGCCGCGTCGACGGTCCTCCTCGGCCTCCACGACGGTGTCGAGCGTGCCACGGTGGCAACCCTGTTTCCGACGGGCGGCGAGCCGGTCTTGGTGCTCGATGGCGGCGCCAACCTCGACTGCTCTGCCAAGGAGCTCGCCGGCTTCGCGTACCTCGGCACGGTCTACATGCGCGACATCCTCGGCCGGGTCAATCCGGTCGTGGGGCTGCTCAACGTGGGCGAGGAGGAAGAAAAGGGCACCGCCGTCGTCCGGGAGGCGCACCAGATCCTCAAGCGGGCGCCCCGGCTTGCCTACGCGGGGAACATCGAGGGCCGCGACATCCTGCCCGGCCCGCAGCGCCGCACCCACGTCGATGTGGTCGTCTGCGACGGGTTCGTCGGCAACATCGTCCTCAAGTTCTACGAGGCGGCCGCGCGCGTCTTCGTCGGGCTCGTGATGGAGCGCGCGCCGGACGTCTTCGAGCGGCCCGCGCTCCGCGAGCTCGTGAGCGTGCTGGACTACTCCACCTACGGTGGGGCGCCGCTCCTCGGCGTCCGCGGCGTGTCCATCATCTGCCACGGATCGTCGAGCCCCAACGCGATCCGCAACGGCATCCGCGTGGCGCTCCAGGCCGTGAAGGCGGGCCTCAGCGCTCACATCGCAACCGAGTTCGCGCAGCGCGAGCCCGCGGCCAGCTCATGATCCCACGCCCGTTCGCGGAGGTCGCGAGCGTCGGGGTGGCCGTGCCTCCCGGCGTCCTGACCAACGCCGACCTGACCCGGATGCTCGACACGTCGGACGCATGGATTGTCGAGCGCACCGGCATCCGCGAGCGCCACATTGCCCGGCCGGAGCAGACCGTCGCGATGTTGAGCCAGGAGGCGAGCGAGCAGGCCATGGCCGCGGCCGGCGTCGACGCCGCGCAGCTCGACGCCATCGTCCTCGCCACCGCGAGTCCCGACCGCCTGCTCCCGTCCACCGCGTGCGATCTCCAGGCGCTGCTCGGCGCCGAGAACGCCGCCGCCTTCGACATCGGGGCGGCGTGCCCTGGCTTCGTCTACGCCCTGACGGTGGCGGAAGGCCTCATCGCCTCGGGCCAGAGCGAGACGGTGCTCGTCGTGGGCGCGGAGAAGCTCTCCACCATCACCGACTTCCAGGACCGCTCCACCGCCATTCTCTTCGGCGACGGCGCGGGCGCCTCGATCGTGCGGCGCTCGTCCCGGCCGGGCCGCGGAATCCTCGCCACCTTCATCAAGTCCGACGGCCGGCTGGCGCCGCTGCTGTATCGCCCGGGCGGCGGCTCGGTGGATCCCATCAGCGAGCGGGTGGTCTGCGAGCGGTCCCACTTCATGAAGATGGCGGGCCGCGAGGTGTTCAAGGCGGCCGTGCTGGCCATGGCCGATGCCTGCGACCAGGCGCTTCGCCGGGCGGGAGTCACCGCGGACGAGGTGGACCTTCTCGTGCCGCACCAGGCCAATCTCCGGATCATCGAGTCCACGGCCAAGCACGCCGGGATCCCGATGTCCAAGGTGATGGTGAACGTGGACCGGTACGGCAACACCTCCTCCGCCTCGATCCCGCTCGCGCTGGCGCAGGCCGTGGCCGAAGGACGGGTGGGGCCCGGGTCGGTCGTGCTGCTGGTCGCGTTCGGCGCCGGCTTCACCTGGGGCAGCGCGGTGATCCGGTGGTGAGCGTGCTGATGTGCCCGGGCCAGGGCGCGCAACGGGTCGGCATGGGGCGTGACCTGGCCGAGCGGTTCCCGGCCGCGCGGGATACCTTCGCGGCCATCGACGAGGCGCTCGGGGTCGCGCTGTCCCGGATCATGTGGGACGGGCCCGAGGAGCAGCTCACCCAGACCCACAACACCCAGCCGGCTATCCTGGCCCACTCCGCGGCGGTGTGGGCGGTCGTTCGCGACAAGGTCGGCGAAGTCGGGGCCGCGGCCGGCCACAGCCTGGGCGAGTACAGTGCCCATGTCGCGGCCGGCACGCTGACGGCCACCGCGGCCGCCCAGCTGGTGCGCCGGCGGGGCGAGCTGATGTTCAGCGCGGGCGAGACCCGTCCCGGCGCGATGGCCGCGGTCCTCGGCCTCGAGACCGGCCAGGTGGATCTCGCCTGCAACGAAGCGTCCGGCCCCGACGGCGTGGCGGTGGCCGCCAACCTCAACGCGCCGGACCAGACCGTCATCTCCGGAGATCCCGTCGCGGTGGGGCGGGCGGGCGAGGGGTGCAAGGCCCGGGGCGCCAAGCGGGTCATTCCCCTCAAGGTGAGCGGCGCGTTCCATTCGCCGCTGATGGCGCCGGCGGTGGACGGGCTCCACGACGCGCTCACGGACGTGCGCTTCGCGGACCCCGCGTTTCCGGTCATCGCCAATGCGAGCGGTGAGGCGGTGCGCACCGGGACGGATGCCAAGCGACTGCTGATCGACCAGCTCACCGCGCCGGTCCGCTGGGTGGCATGCATGCAGGGCGCGGCGGCGTTCGTGCCGGGGGCGCGCTTCCTCGAGGTCGGGCCGGGGACCGTCCTGTCGGGGCTGCTCAAGCGGATCGTGCCTGGCGCGCCGGCGGTCGCGCTCGGCACCGCGGACGAGGTCGAGGCGTTTCTCCGGTGACCACCATCGACCTCACCGGCAAGACGGCGTTCGTCACCGGCAGCACCCGCGGCATCGGACAGGCCATTGCGCGGACGCTTCACGGAGCAGGCGCCAGGGTGGCCATCGTCGGTCGGGATCAGGCTCGCGCCGCTGCGGTGGCGGCCGAGCTGGGTGAGCGGACCGTCGGCGTCGCCTGCGACGTGGCCCGGGCCGATCAGGTCGAAGCGGCGATCGCCGCGGCGGAGACGGCGCTGGGGCCGATCGACATCCTGGTGAACAACGCGGGACTCACCCGCGACAACCTCCTCCTCCGGCTCACCGACGCCGACTGGACCGCGGTCCTGGACGCCAATCTCAAGGGGGCGTTCCACACCACGCGCGCCGTGATCAAGGGGATGATGAAGCGCCGAGCCGGACGGATCGTGAACATCACCAGCATCGTGGGCCTGACCGGCAACAAGGGCCAGGCCAACTACGCGGCCAGCAAGGCGGGCCTGATCGGATTCACCAAGTCGGTGGCCAAGGAATACGCCAGCCGCGGCGTCCTGGCCAACTGCGTGGCGCCGGGCTTCATCGAAACGGACATGACCGCCGCCTTGCCCGATGAGGCGAGGGCCACATTATTACAGGACATTGCGCTTGGCCGCCTGGGGCGGCCCGAGGACGTGGCTGGGGCAGTGCTCTTCCTGGCCTCCGACCTGGCCGGGTACATGACCGGCCAGGTGCTGGTGGTCGACGGTGGGATGGTCATCTGACCGCTGTGCGGAAACTCCAATTGAGGACGACATGAGCAACGTCGAAGAGAAGGTCAAGGACATCATCGTCGAGGAGCTTGGCGTCGAGCGCGAGAAGCTCACCAGCGAGGCCAGCTTCATGGAGGATCTCGGCGCCGACAGCCTGGACACGGTCGAGCTCGTCATGGCGTTCGAGAAGGAGTTCGACATCGACATCCCGGACGAGGACGCGGAGAAGCTCCGCACCGTGGGCGATGCCATGAATTACCTCCACGAGAAGATCGGAAAGTAGCTTTGGGGCACCGTGTCGTCGTCACCGGCCTCGGGCTGGTGACGCCCGTCGGGACCGACGTCGATTCGACCTGGACCGCGCTCCTGGCGGGCACATCGGGAGCCGCGCCGATCACCAAGTTCGACCCGCAGAAGCTGTCGGTGCGGTTCGCCTGCGAAGTGAAGGGCTTCGACCCGCTGCAGTACATTGACCGCAAGGAGGCCCGGCGGTACGACCTCTTCGCGCAGTTCGCGCTGGCGGCCGCCCACCAGGCGGTCACCCAGGCAGGGCTCGAAGGGAAGTTCCCGTCGCCCGACCGCACCGGCGTCGTCATCGGCAGCGGCATCGGCGGGATGCAGACGTACGAGGACAACTGTAGGGCCTACGTCCTCAAGGGCCCCGACCGGGTGTCCCCGTTCTTCGTGCCGATGTTCATTCCCGACATTGCCGCCGGGCTGGTCTCCATCCGCTACGGCCTGAAGGGCCCGAACTACGCCACGGTCTCGGCCTGCGCCTCCTCGGCGCATGCGATCGGGGACTCGTTCCACATGATCCGCAACGGCGTCGCGGATGCCATGGTGACGGGCGGGTCCGAAGCTGCGATCACCGGCCTCACCGTGGCGGCGTTCTCGAACATGAAGGCGCTCTCCGCGCGCAACGACTCCCCGGAGACCGCGAGCCGGCCGTTCGACCGGGACCGCGACGGGTTCGTCCTCGGCGACGGCGGGGCGATCGTCGTGCTGGAGAGCCTCGAGCACGCCGAGCGCCGCGGCGCCCGGATCCTGGGGGAGGTGCTCGGGTACGGCTCGAGCGGAGACGCGTACCATATCACCTCACCGGCGGAGCACGGCGAAGGCGCGCAGCGGGCCATGCGCCAGTGCCTCGCCGACGGCGCGATCGATCTCCAGGATGTGGGCTACATCAACGCCCACGGCACCTCGACCGAACAGGGCGACGTGGCGGAGACCGAGGCGGTGAAGGCGGTGTTCGGCGAGCAGGCGCGCAAGCTGGTGTTCGGCTCGACCAAGTCCATGACCGGCCATCTGCTGGGTGGCGCCGGCGCGCTGGAGTTCGGGGTGTCGCTGCTGGTGTCGACCTGCGGCCTGATTCCACCCACCATCAATCAGTTCAACCCTGATCCGGCCTGTGACCTGCCTTCGGCGCCGAATCAGAAGGTCGAGCGGCGGGTCGACGTGGCCCTGTCGAACTCGTTCGGCTTCGGTGGACACAACGTGACGCTGGCGGTTCGGAGGTGGGAGGCGTAGGACCACCGCTGCGAGGTCCGGCAAGGCGCCGCTCGGCGGCGATGACGCGCGCGAACCAGGCGTCGCCCTTTCAGGAGGGCGGCGCTCTTTTGTTGGGCCCGGGTGCGACCGCGGGGACGCCTAGGACGTCGCCCGAAAGTCCACGGCGAGCGTGACGAGGAAGGCACCCATGCGCCGCGCTTCCTCGACGGTCAGGTCCCGCGGCACGACGACCTGCGCCAGCAGGTCGGGCCGGAGCGGGTAGGCCAGCGCAATCCCGCCGGGTGGCCGTCCGGGGGCTGGCGCGCCCAGGCGCGAGCGGGCCTCGATCGGCGCCGGCGCCTCATCCACGGGGAGGTCGAGACGGCGCCGGGCATCAGCCTTCGCGGATCGCGACGGTGGCCGGAAGGCGTACGCCCCGGGATCCTCCATCCACCGGACGAACTCCTCGATGGCCCGTCCCACCCTTCGCCGATACTCGCCGACCGAGGCGGGGGACAAGCGCCCGGGATACCGGTTGAGAAAGTCCTTGAAGGTGCCTTCCACGTCGATGCTGCGCACGTCCGCCAGCTCTTCCGCCGACAGCTGCTCCAGCACTTTGGCGGTGGCCACCCGCCACCCCTGGGCGGTCGCGGGGTGAACCAAACCCTTAGCGACGACGAACTCGATGAACCGCGCCAGGGCGGCGCGGGAATAGTCGGGCTGAGGTCCCACCGGGGCTCCCGGAATGAGGATGGTCCAAATCTATGCCGCCAGCGTTTGACCGCAAGCGTATGTTGAAAGATGTTCGCAAACAAAACGCGTACACCAAACGGTGTGGACCGTTGTGTATAAACCAAACGGCCAGATCAAGCTATGCTCGCGCTGGGAAATTCGGCTGTCGCCAACACCAACGCATGCAAACGCAAGCAAACGCTGTGAGCAGCCAGGTGACGGTCGGCAAACGCTATCCAAATGCACGGTCAATGCGGGCTCGATGCGGGCTCGATGCGGCGTTGCCGGGTGGTGACGCCGCCGGACGTTGGGTTGGTGGGGAAAAAGTTTGGCTCCCAGACGGGCCCCCGGTTGGGGCGCAGGTCGGCCCGATGTTGGGGTAGGCTCATGCTGGTCGGACTGATGCCGGTTGGGCTGATGCCGGTTCGGGGCTGATTCCGGTCGGGGCTGATTCCGGTCGGGCTAATGCTTGGTCGGGCTCGATGCCGGAGGCCCGCTGCCCCGAGCGGATGCCGATCCGGTGCACGCTCGCGGAGGCGCTCGACAAAGGAAGTCCCAGGACACCGAGCGGACTCGGGCCGCCAGCGGGGCCGCTGGCCCGCCGACCGCTCCACCGACTACATTTGCTGAGTGTTACCTGCGCTCTCCCAAGGAGATAGCATGCTCGACGGCACTGCCGCCCTTCAGCTCCGAGATCCCGCGCTCGACGCCATCGCCGGCAAGGTGCTCGCGGGGGAACGGCTCGACGCCCAGGACGGCATCACCCTCTACGCCACGACCGATCTCCTCGGACTCGGCCGTCTGGCGGAGGTCGCCAACGCGCGCCGCAACGGCGACCGCGTCCTCTTCTCCGCCAATCAGCACATCAATCCGACCAACGTGTGCGTGCTCCGGAACACCTGCGTGTTCTGCTCGTTCGCCCGCATGCCGAAGGAGGACGGCGCCTACACCCGATCGCTCGAGGAGGTGTATCACGAGGCCGAGCAGGCACGCGGGATGCCGACGCGCGAGTTCCACATCGTGGGCGGCCTCCATCCCAAGCTCCGGCTGAGCTATTACACCGACATGCTGCGCGGCCTCAAGGAGCGCCATCCCCACGTCCACATCAAGGCGCTCACGGCGGTCGAGATCGCCCACCTCGCGCGGATCGAGCGGGTGTCCGAGCGCGAGGTGCTGGTGACGCTCAAGGAGGCGGGCCTCACGAGCCTCCCTGGTGGCGGCGCGGAGGTGTTCAGCACCGCCGTGCGCGCCACCATCGCCGAGCGGAAGCTCACGGGCGAGGAGTGGATCCGGGTACACCGGACCGCGCACGAGCTGGGCATTCCAACCAACTGCACCATGCTCTACGGCCACGTCGAGACCGCGGCCGACCGGATCGCGCACCTGTCGATGCTGCGGGACCTGCAGGACGAGACCCACGGCTTCCTCACCTACATCCCGCTGGCCTACCACCCGGATCACAACGAGCTCGGCGAGGACCTCGGCCGCGTCGGTACGGCCACGACCGGGTACGAGGACCTGAAGAACATCGCCGTGGGGCGGCTCTTCCTGGACAACGTGCCGCACATCAAGACGCACTGGCCGATGGTGACGCCGTTCCTCTCCCAGATCGCTCTCAGCTTCGGGTGCGACGACGTCGAGGGCACCGTGGTGTACGAGCGGGTGTATCACGAGGCCGGCGCGCACACTCAGATGCATATGCACTACCTCGAGCTGGTGCGCCTGATCCGCGGAGCGGGGAAACGGCCGGTGGAGCGGGACAGTCTCTACCAGGCGGTCCGGGAGGAGTTCGACGACCTGCCGCCCGAGCCGTCGCTCCGGCGGGGCGCGTCGCTGCCGGTGGTGCACGCCGCATGAGGCTCGGGCGCATCCCGTGGATCAACTGCTACCCGATCTACGGCGCGATCGATCGCGGCCTGGTGCGCGTGCCGGCGGAGCTGGTGACCGGCACCGCGTCCGAGTTGAATGACCTCCTCGCCGCGGGCGAGCTCCAGGTCAGCGTCGTCTCGGCGGTGGAGTATGCCCGGAACGCCGCGGCGTACCATTTGTTGCCCGACCTCGCGATCACGTGCGACGGACCGGTGCACAGCGTTGCCCTGTTCTCACGGCGGCCGGTGGCGGAGCTCGATGGGTGCACGGTGCTGCGCACCGCCTCGTCGCGAACGTCGGTGCTGCTGCTCGATCTGCTCGCCCGACACCGGTGGAACGTCCGGCCGCGCTACGCCACTGCCCGCGCCGAGGCGGCCGACCTCGACGCGCTCGCGGGCCTGCCGCACGAGGCGGTGCTGGTGATCGGCGATGCCGCGCTGCTGCTCGCCGCCGAGGAGCGGTATCCCGTGCGGGTCGACCTGGGCGCCGAGTGGCGCGCCTGGACCGGCCTGCCGTTCGTGTTCGCCGTGTGGGCGGCCCGTCGCGAGGCGGGCCTCGAGGCGGTGCAGACAGTGCATCGCCGGTTGCTGGAGAGCCGGGCCTGGGGGCTGGCGCACCTGGACGAGCTTGCGGCGTCCGCGGCGCGGGCCACCGGCGTGGCGGAGCGGGTGTGCCGCGCCTATCTCGGCGATCTCGATTACGCGCTCTCGTACCGGCACCTGGCGGGACTGACCGACTTCTTCCGCCGGCTGGCGCAGGAAGGTCTGGTTCCGGACGGGTCGCTGTCGTTCATCTCGGCGGCGTAGCGCCGGGAATACCACAACTGATTGCTACCATGAGCGTTGTCGACCGTACCTCAAGTGAATTCAAGGCGCATCTGGATCTCTACCAGCACGCCCCCCTCCTCGAGCTCGGCCAGCTGGCCGACGCCGAGCGGTGGCGGCGCCATCCGGATCCAGTCGTCACCTACATCATCGATCGCAACATCAACTACACCAACGTCTGCGTCGCCGACTGCCAGTTCTGCGCGTTCTACCGCCGGCCCAAGGACAACGAAGGCTACGTCCTGAGCTTCGAGCAGATCGGCGCCAAGATCGACGAGTGCAAGGCGATCGGCGGCGTGCAGATCCTGCTGCAGGGCGGGCACAACCCGTATATCCCGTTCGCGTGGTATCTCGACCTGATGCGCTACATCAAGCGCCACCACCCGATTCACATTCATGGGTTCTCGCCGTCGGAGGTCGTGTTCTTCAGCGAGCGCTTCGGCCTGAGCGTGCCCGACGTGGTGCGCGAGCTCAAGGCGGCGGGTCTCGACAGCATTCCCGGCGGCGGCGGGGAGATCCTGGTGGACCGGATTCGCGAACGCGTCGCCAAGAAGAAGGCGCAGACCGAGGAGTGGCTGGGCGTGCAGGAGGAGGCGCACCGCCAGGGGATGAAGACCTCTGTCACGATGATGTACGGCCTGGGCGAGACGGATGAGGATCGCATCGAGCATCTGTACCGGGTGCGCGAGGTGCAGGCCCGCACCGGCGGGTTCACGGCCTTCATCTGCTGGCCGCTGCAGCCCGAGGGCACGCCGGGGATGTCGCACTACGAGAAGACCGACGCCGTCACGTATCTCCGCATGCTCGCCATGAGCCGCATCGTGCTCGACAACGTGCCCAACCTCCAGTCGTCCTGGGTCACGATGGGCCACAAGGTGGGGCAGGTCGCCCTCCGCTTCGGAGCCAACGACTATGGCAGCCTCATGATGGAGGAGAACGTGGTCTCCGCCGCGGGCACGACGCATCGCACCACGCTGCAGGAGATCGACCGGCTCATCCGCGATGCGGGCTACCGGCCGATGCGGCGCCGCCAGGACTACAGCGTCATCGAAGAGCCGGTCGCGGCGTGACCCGCGTGGGGATCGGCTACGACTCCCACCGCTTCGTCGCGGGCCGCCCGCTCGTCCTGGGCGGCGTCACGATACCCCATCCAGAGGGGCTGGCCGGCCACTCCGACGCCGACGCGGTGGCCCACGCGCTCATCGACGCGATCCTGGGCGCGGCCGGCGCCGGCGACATCGGCCAGCTCTTCCCCGACACCGACCCCCAGTGGAAGGACGCGGACTCGATGGAGCTGCTCCGCACCGCGCACGAGCTGGTGCGCGGCCGCGGCCTCACGCTCGCGCAGGCCGACTGCTCGGTCATCACCGAGCTCCCGAAGCTCGCGCCCTACGTCGCCGCCATGGGCGCGGCCCTCGCGTCCCGCCTCGGCGTCGAGCCCGGTAGCGTCAGCGTGAAGGCCAAGACCAACGAGGGGATGGGCTTCATCGGCCGGGGCGAAGGGTTGGCCGTCATCGCCGTCGTCGTGCTGGAGGCCCGCTGATCGAGTCCCTGCTCGACTGGGTCTCGCAGCTTCCCTCCGGCGCCGTCTACGCAGTCCTCGCGCTGCTCGCGGCGGTGGAGAACGTGGTGCCGCCCGTCCCTTCGGACGCCGCCGTGGCGCTCGGCGCGTTCCTGTCGCACCGGGGGGTCACCACTCCCCTCGCGGTCTTCCTCGTCACCTGGATCTCCAACCTGTTGGGCGCGGCGGGCGTGTATTTCGTTGCGCGCCGCTACGGCCGGCGGCTGTTCGCGACCCCGACGGGACGGCGGCTGCTGGCGCCGCGGTCGCTCGCGATCATCGAGCGCGAATACCTCCGGCTCGGCACGGTCGGCATCTTCGTCAGCCGCTTTCTCCCCGGCATCCGCGCCGTGGTTCCTCCCTTCGCGGGCCTGGTGGGCCTGGGCGCCTTCCGGACACTGGCGCCGATGGGGCTCGCGTCCGCCATCTGGTACGGCGGGATCACGATTCTCGGCGCGGTGATCGGCGCCGAGTGGCAGCGCATTACCGGCCTGATCGCCGGCGTGAATCGCACGCTGGGGATCGCGACGCTGGTGGCCGCGGTGGCCGGCGGCATCTGGTATCTGATGCGCCGCCGGCAGCGCGGGCGCGACCGGGTGCTGCACGCGACCCACGATGCACTCGATCCGGCCGCGCCCTCGTTCCTGGCCGGCACCGAGATCGCCGAAGGGTCGGCCCGGCAGGCCGCGGCGCTCGTGGTGCTGGAGCTGGCGTATGCCGATCCGGTGCTGACGCCCGACGAGCGGCGGCTTATCGCCGAGCATCTGCACGGGCGCTGGGGTCTGGGGAGTGGTGGTGCCGCGCCGCCGGAGCCGCCGCCCGAGGAGGAGCGGCGCATGCGCTTCGCCGACTACGCGCGCCGGCTGCGCAAGCGCGTCGGCCGGGCCGAGCGTGTCGAGCTGGTCGAGCGGATGTGGACCGTCGCCTTCGCCGACGGCGCCATCGGCGCCCACGAGGCTCGGCTCATGCACCTGGCCGCCGAGCTGCTGGGGCTCAAGTCCGCCGAGCTGGCGGACGTCGCCCGGCGCCTGCAGGCCCAGCGCGACCAATGACCGTCGCGGAGGTGCGCGAGCGCGCGGCCCGGGACTTCGGACTCGAGGGCTTCCGCGACTTCCTCGCGCTCGAGTCGGGCCACAGCGGGCACACCGTCGAGGCCTATCTCCGCGACCTCCAGCGCCTGGCTGAATTCGCCGCCTCGAAGGGCGTGCGCGACCCCGGGCAGGTGAGCCGGTCGCTCCTCCGTGACTTCGTCTACCTGCTAAAGGACCTCGGGCTCAGCGCGGCCACGATCCGGCGCGAGGTATCCGCCGTCCGCACCTACTACGGGTTTCTCGTCGGGGAGGGCCGTCTCGCCGCCGATCCCAGTGACCGCCTCGAGTCACCCCGGCGCGGGCGGATCCTGCCCGACACGCTGACCGTGCCCGAGATCGAGGCGCTGCTTGCCGCGCCGGCCATCGACGAGCGCCTCGCCTGGCGCGATCGCGCCCTGCTCGAGCTGGGCTACGGCGCGGGGATGCGGGTCTCGGAGCTCTGCGGGCTGGGCATCACGGACCTGTTGCTGTCGGAGAACCTGGTGCGGGTGTTCGGCAAGGGGGGGAAGGAGCGCCTGGTGCCGATCGGGCGCAGCGTGATCGGCGCGGTCTCCGTCTACCTCCACCAGGTGCGTCCGGAGATCGACCGCGGGCAGAGCGGAGGACGGGTACTGCTCAACACCCATGGGAGGCCGCTCTCGCGGGTCGGCGCGTGGGGCGTCGTGAAGCGCGCGGCGGCCCGCGCGGGCATCACCAAGCGGGTCACGCCCCACACCTTGCGCCACAGCTTCGCGACCCATCTGCTGGAAGGCGGCGCCGATCTGCGGGCCGTGCAGGAGATGCTCGGGCACGCGGACCTCTCCACCACCCAGATCTACACCCACGTCGACCGCGAATATCTCCGCTCGGTCCACAAGCAGTTCCATCCGAGGGGCTGAGGGGCGCTACCGCCTCAGGACCGCTCCGCCTTCACCGGCGCTCCCAGCGTTCCGAGCCACGCCGCGATCTCCGTCAGCGAGCGCTCGTGCTCGATCGCCCCGATCCGCCGGGCCGCGCGCGGCATACCGTACACCACGCAGCTCGCCTCGCTCTCGCCCAGGGTCACGCCGCCCGCGGTGCGGATGGCCGCCATGCCGTTCGCGCCGTCGTCGCCCATCCCCGTCAGCAGGATGCCCAGCACGCGTCCCGGCCACGCCTGCGCCGCCGAGCGCATCAGCACGTCCACGCTGGGTGTGTGGGTGCTGGCGGCCGGCTCGGTCTCGAGGCTGACGCTCCGGTCCGCAGCGACCACGAGGTGCCGTCCGGCGGGCGCCACGAGCACCCGCCCCGGCAGCAGGGCGTCCCCGTCGCGCGCCTCACGCACGGCCAGCCGGCAGACCGTGTTGAGCCGGTCGGCGAACGGCTTGGTGAAGCCGACCGGCATGTGCTGCACCAGGGCGATCGGCATGGGAAACGCGGCCGGCAGGCGCTCGAAGATGAACTGCAGCGCCGGTGGTCCGCCCGTCGACGTCCCGATGACGCACAGGTCGCACTCGGCCAGCGCGGCCGGCACCTTGGGCGGGGCGGGACGCGGCTCCTTGGGGCGAGGCTCACGCGAGGCCGATACGCCCGGTCCCCAGAGCTTGATCCGCTCGACCAGCTGGCGACCCAGCGAGTCGAGGTCGAGCAGGCTGAAGGCGCTCTTGTCCACGAAGTCCACCGCGCCGATGGCGAGCGCCTCGAGCGTGGCCGCCGCGCCCTCGTGCGCGTGCGCCGACAGCATCAGCACGGGCAGGTCAGCGCGCCAGGCGAGCAGGCCGCGCAGCGCCTGCAGGCCGTCGAGACCCGGCATCGCGAGATCGAGCGTGACGACATCCGGATCGATGTCGGCGATGATCCGGAGCGCCTCGGCACCGCTGGCGGCCTCGCCCACCACCCGGATCTCGGGGTCGCGGTGCAGCACCTTGACGATGGCCTTACGGACGAAGGTCGAGTCGTCGACCACGAACACGCGGATCACGCGGCGAGCCTCCCCGCGCGGTACACCACCGCGTCGGGCAGGCAGACCGGCTCGAAGTCGGTGCCGCGGTCGATGAGCGACTCCGCGTGGCCGAGCAACAGGTAGCCGCCCGGCCTGAGCCAGCCGGCAAACTGCCGGATGAGCCCGTCGAACGCCCCGGCACTGAAGTAGATCAGCAGGTTGCGGCAGAAGATGGCGTCGTAGGTACCGGCCTGGATCGGGGCGCCGGGCAACGCAAGGTTGGCCTCGAAGAACCGGACGCCGATGCGGTAGCGGTCGTGGAGCCGGTAGCGGGCGGCGGTCTGCGTGAAGTGGCGCGCGCGCGTCTCGGCGTCGCAGGCGCGGAGGGCCGTCTCCTCGTAGATCCCGGCTTTCGCGCGCGCGATCCGGTCCGCGTTGACGTCGCACGCGTCGATCTCCCAGGTGACGCCCTCGCGGTCGAGACCGGTCTGCTGCAGCGTGATGGCGAGCGAGTAGGCCTCCTCGCCCGACGAGCACCCGGCCGACAGCAGCCGGAGCGGCCGGCTCCGGAGCTGCGGCAGGAGCGGCGGAAGGATGT
Source organism: uncultured Gemmatimonadales bacterium (assembly GCA_963840215.1). Classification (GTDB taxonomy): domain Bacteria; phylum Gemmatimonadota; class Gemmatimonadetes; order Gemmatimonadales; family GWC2-71-9; genus CAVVWJ01. The sequence continues at coordinate 371,685 of CAWIYG010000005.1, forward strand.
CCCGCGTCAGCACCGCGAACTGGTGCGCTTCACGGAAGAAGTAGGTCTCGTTGTTGGTGATGCGGCAGGCGAGATGGGTGAACTCAGCTTCGCGCTGCGGATGCACTCGGAGGTAGCGGTAGTATTCGTTATACGACTCGAGGTGGAGCTCCTGCAGCCGGGCGCGCAGGCGCGACTCCAGAATCTCCCGCCGGATGCCCGGAAAGCACAGCCCGAACCGGGACTCGATCAGCCCCGTGAGGAGCCGCCATTCTGCTTCCGCGGCGGCTGTCACGCGATCGCCCGGAGCGACCCTCCGCCGAGCTGTTCGAGCGCGGCCCGCGCGGTCTGCGCCACCACGGCCTCGACGTCGCGCACGAGCGTGAGGAGCGTGGCGTGTCCGGTTGGGAGCGCCAGGCGCCCGAGGCCGGCCGCCGCCTCGTTCCGGACCGTCCAGTCCGCGTCGCCCGCCATCAGCATCAGGATACCGACCTCGTTCGGCTCCGCCAGCGCGGCCACGCCGTGGGCGGCGATCTGGCGAATCTCCTCCGGCTCGGAGGCTGCCAGGCGGGCCACTAGGAACGGGACCAGGCCCGGCGGCGCGATGGCGATGAGGGCCGCGACGATCTCCAGCCGCTCGTACAGCGCGCAGGCATCGTACAGGCCGCTGAGCTTGGGCACAGCCGCGGTGGCCTTGAGCCGTCCGAGTGCGCGGATGACGTGGTAGCGCAATGAATCGGACGCGGAGAGCAGGCCGATCAGCGTGGTCACGCTCTGCGGGCCGCCTCTCCGCACGAGCAGGTCGAGCGCCGACACCCGGATCGCTTCGTCCTTGTCGCCCAGGGCCCGGAGGAGGGCCAGCTCGGCCTTGGGGCCCGGGAGCCGCGCCAACACCCGGCACGTCGCCCGCCGGACCGACGCGACGCGGTGGCGGGAGAGATCCAGCGCAGTCGTCTCGAAGCGCGGGCTGCCGCTCCGCTCCAGCACCGGGAGCACCAGCAGCAGGGTCTCAACCGGGCTCGAGGGCGTCACCAGGGGCAGCAGGATGTCGAGCGACTCCGCGGGCATCCGGCCGAGCGCGTCGGCGGCGGCGGCCCGTTCGATCGGTTCGCCGTTCCGGAGCCGGTCGATGAGCGTCGGCACCACCTGCGGGTCCTCGAGCGCGCCGAGCGCCCGGCAGGCGGCGGCGCGCACGGTCGCGCTGTCGTCGAAGACCCGGCCCATGATGATCGGGAGATCTTCCGGATCGTAGGAGCCGACCAGCAGCGCCCCGCGGCGGATGGTGGGATCGGCATGGCCGACGAGATCGAGCAGCTCCGCCGACGACAGGTTGCCATGCCGCCGCCAGAGCGCCTCGACCCAGTTCCCGCCGTCGGGGTGGCCCGCGTAGACCAGCAGGGACGGATAGAGCGGCCGCAGCTGGGCGACGACCACCACGGCCGCCGCGGCGCGGAGGAGGCTGCCGCCCCCGTGGATCGGCTCGCCCTCGCCCAAGTCGCTCGGGAGACCCGCGGTCTCCTCGCTCGCGCCCAGGATGTCGGCCAGGTAGCTCAGCACGTTGCCCGGCGCGTCGGGCGCGAGACTCGCCTGGCCGAAGGGGGCCGCGGCCCGCCGGGCGTCGGGGTGCAGGTCGACCACGACGCCGACCGCTTCCAGGATCGAGTCCCGCAGCCCGCGCTCACGGTCGTCCTGAAGGCGCTCGAGCAGGGGCACCAGTGCCTCGGGCGCCGCGATCTTCTGCAGCGCATGGACTGCGGGGTCGGCCACGAGCGTGTCGGGCACCAGCGCGAGCAACGGGCCGACGGCCTCCCGCGCGCCGATCTCACCGAGCGCGGTGATGGCGGCGAGCTGGAGCCACAGGTTCTGTCCGAGCATACCGAGCAGCAACGGCACCGCCTCGACCGCGTGCAACCGGCCCAGCGCCTCGATGGCGGACTGGGCCACGTTCGCGTCCGGATGGCCGAGCAGCGGCAGGATCGCCGGCGCCGAACGGGCGCTGCCGCTCCGCGCCAGCACCTGCAGGACGAACATGATGACTTCGTGGTTGTCGGAGCCGAGCATCTGCTCCAGATACGGCACCGCGTACGGGCCCTGCCGCTCGAGGGCGGCGATCGCCGCGTTCCGGAGCACCGCGTTGACGTCGTCCGCCACGAAGGTGCCCAGCACCTGGGGCTCGATGTAGCGCGCCGCCAGCCGGATGGCGGTGTCGCGGACCGGAATGGCGGAATCCTGCATGGCCTCGATGATCGCCGCCTGCCGCTCCGGGCCGTCCCGGTGCGCGTTCAACGCCGCCAGGCGCTCAGGCACGTTCATACGCGGAATGCCTCGATCCGGCTCTTGAGCGTCTCGGACTCGCTCGCCAGGTGCTTGGCCGCCCCGGCGGTCTGGCCCGCGGCGACGAGGTTCTGCCGGGCCACGGTGGCGATCGACTCGACCGCGCGCACGACCATCTCGCCGCCGCGCTTCTGCTCCATGACCGCCTCGGACATCTGGTGGGTGAGCTGGTTCATCTTCAGGGCGGCGCGGCTGATCTCGTTGGCGCCCACCGCGTTCTCCTTGACCGCGGCGGCGATCACCCGCGTGAGGGTCGACATGTCGCCGGCCATCTTGAGCACCTCGTTGGCGCCGCTGGCCTGCTGCTCCGTGGCCGTCGCCGCCTCGTCCACCAGCTGCGAGGTCTTGTTGATCGAGCTGACGATGCCGGCCATCACGTGCTCCATGAGCGTGACGGCGGCGCGGGTCTCGCCCTGCACGGTCTCGATGACGGTCGCGATCTCGTGCGTGGCCTGTACCGACCGCTCGGCCAGGCGCCGCACCTCGTCCGCCACCACCGCGAAGCCCTTGCCGGCTTCACCCGCGCGCGCGGCCTCGATCGTGGCGTTGAGGGCCAGCAGGTTCGTCTGGTCGGCGATGCCCTCGATGACCTTGACGATCTTGCCGACTTCCTGCGACCGATCGCTGATCGAGCGGAACGACTGCTGCAGCTTCTCGCCGCCCGCCTGCGCCTCCTCGACCGACCGGCGCGACACCTCGTCCACCATGTGCACCCGGCTGGCGAGCGCGGAGATGTTCTCGATCATGTGCGTGAGGGTGCTCGCGGCCTCCTCGACGGCGCTGACGAGCTGGTCGCCGTTCTGAGCGGTCTGCGCCAGGGTCGCGCTCATCTGCTGGATCGAGGCCGACGTCTCGTCGACGTTCGTCGCCAGCCCTTCGGCGTTGGTCGCCAGCTGCTGCATCTGGGCCGCCATCTGGACCATGGCGGCGGAAGTTTCGTCGGTGGACGTGGACTGGGTCTGCGCCCCGCGCTCCATCTCGTCGGTCGCCGCCGAGATCTGCTCGGCCGCCACCGCGAGCCCGCGCGACGAGGTGGCCATCTGCGCCACCAGCGACCGCAGCTTGTCCACCAGCTCCCGCACCGAGTGCTCCAGCCAGCCGACCTCGTCGCGCGACCGGCTCCGGACCTTCACCGTCAGGTCACCCTTGGCGATCGTTTCCGCCGCGACACCGAGGTCTTCCAGCCGTCGCCCGATCAGGGTGGCGAGCATCTTCGCCACCCACAGGCTGGCGACCAGGCTCACGAGCGTCGCCATCATGACGATCGCGCGCGAGTCCCGGAACACCTGCTCGACGGCGGCGCCCCCGGCCGTCCCGACGGCCTCATGCGCCAGCGTGAGCTGGCGGAGGAACGCCCAGCCCGCGGCGAGCGTGATGCTCACCAGGAACAGCTGGGCCAGGAGGATCTTCCGGCCGATGGGCCAGTCGTTGGCCGTCTGACGCATGCGGTTCATCAGCGTCACGGACGGTGCGGTCTGCGCGTAGGTCACGTCTCACCTCTGGCGTCCAGGAGCAGGGCCTTCTCGAGCTGCAGCAGGATGATGAGCCGGCTGCCCATGCGGGCCACGCCGGTGATGTAATCGGTGGCGGCGGTCACGATCTCCTCCGGCGGCGGCGCCACCGCCGCCGAAGGCACCTTCACGACGCTGGAGACCGCGTCGACCAGGAGACCCAGCAGGCGGCCGTGGACTTCGACCAGCACGCACCGCGAGCGGGCGGTGAGCGGCGTGTCGGGCAGGCCCATCCGGGTCTTGATACTCACGATGGGCACGATCCGGCCGCGCAGGTTTGTTATCCCTTTCACGTGAGGCGGCGCCTGCGGCACGCGGGTGATGTCGCCCACGCGCAGAACCTCGCGCACGGTCTCGATCGGGATCCCGAACTCCTCGGCGCCCAGGTGGAAGGTGACGAGGTGCAGCTCCACCTCCGCCGGCGCGACTTCCGCCTGCTCGGAGAAGTCGTCCATCGCGTCCGCGAAGCCGAGCAGGCTGTCGCGTCCGCGCGGCACCGCGGCCGCCGCGGCCGCGAGCCGTTCGCCAGGGATCTCCGCCGGCGTCGGGGGTGAGCTCATGCCGCGCTCCGCTGGTCGAGGATGCGCACCGGGTCGATGATGCAGGCCACCCGTCCGTCGCCGAGGATGGTGGCGCCGGACACTACGTCCGGCCGGCCGAGGGCGGGGTCGAGCCCCTTGACCACCACGTCCTGGTAGCCGATGAGCCGGTCCACCAGGATCACCCGGCGCCGGCCGCCGGAGGTGATCACGAGATAGAACGCGCGGCCCTGCTCGCCGGCGGGAGCCGAGCCGAGCAGCACGCCGCCGTCGGTCACCGCGACCGGATGTCCGCGCCAGATCGTCACGCCCTGCTGGTGGATGGCGTGGATCGCGGCCGGGTCCACCCGGGCGGTTTCCACGACATGGCTCAGCGGCACGGCGTACCGCTCGCGGTCGACCTCGACGATGAGCGACTTCACGATGGCCAGCGTCAGCGGCAGCCCCAGCACGAACGTGACCCCGCGGCCGGGGACGCTTCGGATCTCGATCGTGCCGCCGAGCTCCCGGATGGATTGCGCCACCACATCGAGCCCGACGCCGCGCCCGGCGAGGGTGGAGACCTGATCGGTGGTCGAGAATCCCGGCCGGAAGATCAGGTTCGAGAGCTGCTCGGGATCACTGTCGTGCGCCGGCAGTCCGAGCGCCTCGGCCTTGGCCCGGATGCGCGCGAGGTCGAGGCCGCGTCCGTTGTCCGAGACGGTGATCACCACCCGGTCGGAGATCGGCGCCGCCCGGAGCACGAGCGACGCTTCGGCCGGCTTGCCCGCGGCGACGCGATCGGCCTCGGACTCGATGCCGTGCACGATCGCGTTGGTGAGGAGATGCACCAGCGGCTCGCCCAGGCGGTCCAGCACGGTCTTGTCCAGCAGCGTGTCGCCGCCGGCCGCCACCAGCCGCACCCGCTTCCGCTCGCTCCGGGCCACATCGCGGACCAGGCGCGTAAACCGCCCGAACACAGTCGACACCGGCAGCATCCGCGTGCGCATCAGCGCGTTCTCGAACCGCTTCATGGTGGAGTCCAGCGAGAGCAGAGTGCGATCGAGATCGCTCAGCTCGGGGCTCGCACCGAGGCGCTGCAGCAATCGCCGGTGAGCGTCATGCAGCGCCGCGTGGTCGATCATCGATTCGCCGAAGATCTCGAGCATCGTATCCAGCAGGCGGAAGTCGATGCGGACCGCGCTCGCGTCGGCCACGGGAGCCGGGTCCCGGCGGTCGTGCTGCCGGCGGTCGCCATCGCGGCGGTCCGCTTCGCGCCGGTCGGGTTCCACCGTGGCCGTCGCCTCGAGGAGTTGACCAGCCCGGGCGATGTAGTCGGCCGTGACCTCAGGGGGTGGGGGCGTCGTCGCCGCCTGCCGGATGAGCTCGATGAGGAGCGAGCCGCCTTCGACCAGCAGGTTCGCCGTCTCCGGCGTGCGCGCGCCCGGATCGGACGTGCAGCGGGCGCAGAGATCCTCGAGCACGTGCGCCAGCGCCTGGAGGGGGGTGAAGCCCATCATCGCCGAGTTGCCCTTGAGGGTGTGCAGCGTCCCCTTGAGCCCGGGCAGCAGGTCGTCCGCCGGGACGCCCTCGCTCCAGCAGCGCTCGAGCTCGACGAACGCGTCCGTCACCCGCTCGGCGTGGGGGAGGCACTCCGCGATGTAGTCGCGGATCAGTTCGGCGAAGACGTTGTCGTCGGCGGTCATGCCGAATTCGCGCTCAGGCGCTGGCCTGGAGGACGCGCTGGGCCAGGCGCTCGACGTCGGCCGGCTGGAACGGCTTGCGGAGATAGTCCCAGGCGCCGGCTGCCCGGCCGCGGGCCTCGTCGTCGGGCGTGCTCTCGGTCGTGACCAGCACCACGGGCACATGCGGATGCAGCTTGTCCGCCCGCCGACGCTCCAGGAACTCGAGCCCGTTCATCTCGGGCATGTTGAGGTCGAGCAGCACGAGCGCGAGCTCGGGATGGGCCATGAACAGCGCATACCCCTCGCGTCCGTTGGTCGCGTGATGGACGGTGCTGCCCTGGAGGGAGCCGCGGCCGAAGATCAGCTTGTACATCTGATGATGGAGCGGCGAGTCGTCGACCACGAGGAACGCGCGCGATGCCGTCATGGGTCAGGGCGGTTAGAGATGGGAGACGGGTCGAGCCGGGAATCAAGCGCGAGAGTGCAAAATCTGAACCGTGGGGGGCAGTGCCGGTAACCTATGGAGGGATCGCTACTTGTCGTCGGTGAAGCAGGCGCGGTCAACACGGGAGGCGCGGCCTTCCCCCGGATTTTCCCCCTTCTGCAACCGCTCAGGCCATGACGCCGGCCACGGGCTCCATCCGCTCGAAGACCGAGCCGAGCCACCGGACGAGCAGCCGGGCTTCCGCCGCGATCCCGCCCAGCAGCGCGAGCGCGGCCGGCGCCGCGGCCCACCACCCCATGCGGGGCTCCAGGAGCGACAGCACCCCGGCCGCGAGCGCTGCCGGGACCGCGAGCGCGGCCGCGAGCAGGGCCGAGTAGGCTACGATCATCAGCATGTTCTGGCCCAGCGCTTCGACGCCACCGGGGCGGTTGTTTCCCAGGTGCACCCACGCGGGGAAGAGGAGCGCGGTTCCGTTGTGGATCAGCATCCCCAGGAAGTTGATTCCCGGCAGGCAGGCGGCTGAAGCGGCCAGCACGGCGGTGCGGAGGCCGAGTGGCGGCTCCAGGTCCGGCACACCGAGGAAGGCGAGATAGGCAATCAGCAGCAGGCCGAGCTGCAGGGCGGTGAGCACCACGGTGGACGCCGCGGTCTCCGCCGCGACGACCGACTGGCCCGCGAGCGGATAGCTCCGGAGCAGGTCGAGCTTGAGCAGGTCGCTCCGGAGATCGTTCCGGACCCACTGGGGGCCGATGACGATTGAGAGTGCCGCCCAGGTCGTCGCCAGCCAACCCGCGATCTCCGCGACCGTGCCGTCACCCTGGAAGGAGAGCGCACCGGCCGCCACCACACCGACCGCGAAGGCAACGACCATGTTCCGCGTCCGCCGCGTGCGGACCACGGCGAGCAGGTTCTTCCAGAGGAGCGCGCCACCGCTCCAGCCGGTCGGGGCCAGCCGGAAGAACGGAGGCAGCCGACGGTGGGCCAGGCGCGCCGTGGCCGGCGCACCGGCGCCGGCCGACGCCTGGCGGGCACGGAGCAGGGACGCCTCCGCCGCCGCCTCCTCGAAGGCCGTATCCGCCCGGATGACCCAGATGTAGTGGAGGCCGAGCAGCAGCACCGCGGGCCCCAGCGCCTGGACCCACTCGGCGAACGAGTGGGCCGCGAGCGGGCGGACCAACGCCCGAAATGGGGCCAGCAGCGTCCGCGGCAGCGGCGCCGACGCCGCCTCGGTGAGCGCGTCCAGAAACGGCGTCGGGCCGGCCGCCCAGCCCGCCGCGAGCGAGGGCAGGGCCCCTTGCACGCTCCAGGCGATCCCCACCAGGCCTGCCCCGAGCAGCACCAGCGAGACCACTCGGTGCCGGAGCGCGATCCGGCCGTGCTCGAGCAGGCTCGTCCGCACGAACGACGCCCCCAGGCGGTGAAACGAGATGGTCGTGAGCAGGACCCAGATGGAAATCGCCCGGAGCCAGGGCGACGCGCCGAACCGCTCGCGCGCGAGGATGAGCGTCCAGAGCAGGGAGTTGAAGAGGATGAGGAGCTGGTTTCGGAGCAGCTTGTACTGGACGAGGCCCCGCCGCGGCACCGGCCCCGAGAAGAGAAAGGTCACCTCCGCCGGGGTGAACGACAGCACCCGGCGCTCGACGCCGAACACCCACCCCCACAGAACCGCCCCCACGACGCCGAGGGCGCCGAGCAGCTCGACCCAACGCGCTCCGACCACCGCGGGCGGGGCCGCCCGGGGTCGCTGCTCCACGGCCACGATCCAGATGTAGGCGAGCCCGAAGACGAGCGCCGCCAGGTACCGCGGGCTCCTCAGCTGCCGGATCTGGCGGCTGACCCTGTTGTAGGCCGATCGCCAGGCGAGGTACGCGAACACCCGGATCACGCCGGCGGCTCACCCTCGGGAGTGATCAGCGCAAGGAACACGTCCTCCAGCCGGCGGCCGCTCAGCGCCGGCCGGCTCGCCACGATCTCGGCGATCGTCCCGAACGCCACCGAGCGGCCGCCCTGCATGATCAGCACCCGGGTGCAGATCTCCTCTACGAGATGGAGGAGGTGCGAGCTGAGGATGACCGCGGCGCCCGCCTCGGCGCGCCGGACGATGGTGGCCTTCATCCGGCGGATGCCGACGGGGTCGAGCCCCGTCAGCGGCTCGTCGAGCAACAGCGCCCGAGGCTCGTGGAGGAGTCCACACGCGATCGCCAGCTTCTGCTTCATGCCGCGGGAGAGCTCGCCCGGAAGAGCCGCGTGTTTCGACTCGAGATCGAGCTCCGCGAGCAGTCCGGGTATACGGGCGTCGACATCGGCCACCTGGTACAGACGGCCCACGAAGCGCAGGTGCTCTTCGACGGTGAGGTAGTCGAACAGGTGCGGCTCGTCCGGGATGAACGCCAGGAGCGACTTGGCGGCCACCGCGTCGTGCCCGAGGTCGTGCCCGCCGATCCGGATCCGGCCCTGGCTCGGGATGATGATCCCGGCGATGCTTCGGATCGTCGTGGTCTTGCCGGCGCCGTTGGGCCCTACCAGTCCGAGGACCTCTCCCGGCTGCACCTGGAAGGAGAGGCCGCGGACGGCGGGAAAGTCCCCATAGAGCTTCTCGAGCCCCTCGACCTCGATCACAGGGGCACTCGGGCGGCCGGGGCCTCGCATTGCGGCCCCGACAGGTGAAACTTTCCTCGGTCCGGGAACGTCTCTGGTTGCAACATACCCCCCATCCCATGGGTGCGGAACCCCTGCTAGCGGCCCTGGAGGCCGAACCGTATGCGAGGCTACTGGTTGCGAATTCTGCTCGGAGCCCTGGCCGTCTTCGCCATCGGCATGATCGTGGTCACGCTCGTCCGCCGGACAAAGGACACCGTCACGGCCGTCGTGACGGGGTCGGGGCCGCTTTCCATCCCGCTGCCGTTCGTCCCGTTCGAGCTGGAGGGCAGCAAGCTCGGGCAGGTGGAGCGGCTGGTAGTGAATCGCGACGCTCCCAAGAAGGTGTCCTCGGTCGCCCTCGAGGTGAAGCTCGACGATTCGCTCGTGGTCCAGGGGCTGGCCGGCTGCCGACTCGCCGCCAACCTCGAGAGCGACTCGGCCCGCCGGGGCGACGTCAACCTGCGCACCCACCGGATGGGCGAGCGCGCGTTCTTCTTCTGTGCCAAGAGCGACTCGGGGCTGGTCGAGTTCGGCACGGTGAAGATGCAGCCGGGCGACGTAACCGTGCCGCTGCTGGTGCCCCTGTCGCTCGCCGAGGAGCTGCGGGCCGGGAACTGGGGGGACCACGACGACGCCGACTCGGTCGACGCGATCGCCGAGCACGCCGAATCGCTGGCCAGCATCGCCGAGGCGCAGGCGGATTCCATCGCCGCCGTCGAGGAAGAGCGTGCCAACGCCGTTCGTATCGTGCGCTCGCGCCTCGGTGACTCGCTCCGCGCGGCGGGCAAGCTGCGCGCGGACTCGCTGCACGCGGCCCTGCGCCGAATGGCGGACTCCATCAGGGCGCGCTAGCTTCGGGGATCATGCTCCTGGTTCTCGACAACTACGACAGCTTCACCTACAACCTGGTGCAGTACGCCGGGGAACTGGGCGCCGATCCGGTCGTATACCGGAACGACGCCCTCGGCGTCGACGCTGCGCTCGCGCTCGACCCGGACGCCATCGTGATCTCGCCGGGCCCCTGCACGCCGCGCGAGGCCGGGATCAGCGTGCCGCTGGTGCGGGCCGCGGCGGCGGCCGGCGTGCCGCTCCTCGGGGTCTGCCTGGGCCACCAGGCCATCGGCGAGGCGTTCGGCGGAGACGTGGTGCGGGCGGATCGGCTCATGCACGGCAAGACTACCATGGTGGCTCACACCGGGCATCCGCTGTTCGACGGCCTGCCGTCGCCGTTCGAGGCGATGCGGTACCACTCACTCGTGGTGGCGCCGGCCACCGTGCCGAAGGCGCTGGAGGTGACCGCGTGGTCGGATGACCGCCCGGCCGGGACCGAGATCATGGCGCTGTGCCATCGAGAGCTTCCAGTGTACGGGGTGCAGTTCCACCCCGAGTCCGTGGGAACGGATCACGGCAAGCGGATCCTGGCGAATTTCCTGAGCCCAGCGATGTCGCGCGCGTGACCATCCGCGGACGACGGGCGATTCACCGCCTCGCGGTCGCACTGCTCGGTGCCGTCGCCGCGTGCGGCGGAGACGATCCGGGGCCGGAGGCCGGTCTGTTGACCGCCTCGACCGCGGGCCATGCCACGATCACTGCGGCGGCGGAGAGCAACCATTTCGGCGACCTGGGGACCGGGGCCGCCGCAGTCTTGGCAACCACCCCGCAGCCGGTCTTCGGCGGGCTCACCTTCAGCTCGCTCACGGCCGGGCAGACTTCGACCTGCGCAGTCGCCCAGAGCGGCACCCGCTGCTGGGGCCAGGGCCCGCTCGGGAATGCACTCTCGACCTCGAGCAACATCCCCGCGTTGGTGAGCGGCGGCCAGGTGTTCGACCGCCTGTCCCTGGGAGGCGCCCACGCCTGCGGAATCTCGAGCGCAGGTCGGACCTTCTGCTGGGGCTCCACGGCGGCGATAGGGGCCGGAGATCCGTACCCGCCGCTCCCGGTTTCCCTGGCTCCGGCCGCGGTCGTGGGCCAGCCCTGACCTCTCCAGTAAAGCATTTGCCCTCAAGACCCTAGCCTCAGACAGGCAGGTCGTTGCAGGCGGGGCATGACTTTTGACTGGACCCCGCCGCCCGATTACCTTGCGTGATGCGCGTCCTGGGTGTCATTCCGGCTCGTCTTGGCTCGACCCGTCTCCCCAATAAACCGCTCCAGTTGCTGGCCGGTGAGCCGCTCATCACCCGGGTCATTCAGCACGTCGTGGACCTCGGCGTCATCGAGCTGCTGGTGGTCGCTACCGACTCGCAGATGATCGCGCAGGTCGTGGAGCGGGCGGGTGTCCGGGCCGTGCTGACGCGCGACGGGCATGTCGCCGGCACCGACCGCGTGGCCGAGGCCGCGGGCAGGGCGGAGTTCGCCGACTTCGACGTGATCGCCAACGTCCAGGGCGACGAGCCGTTTCTCCCGCGCGCCGCGCTGGCCGGTGCCATCGCCCGCGTGGCCCAGGGCGACGACGTGGGCACCGCGGCCGCGCCGCTCGCGCCGGAGCACGCCGGCGATCCCTCGCGGGTCAAGGTGGTGACGGATGCGACGGGGCGGGCGCTGTACTTCTCGCGGGCGGCCATACCCTATCGCCGGGAGTCGACCGATCCGGCCGACGGGCTCTACTGGCAGCATCTCGGGCTCTACGTCTACACGCGCCCGGCGCTCGAGCGGTGGGTGGCTACACCACCGAGCCGGGCCGAGCATTCGGAGCGGCTGGAGCAGCTCCGCGCGCTGCACTGCGGTCTCACCATCGGCGTGGCCCGGCTGACCGAGCCCGCAATGCCCGGCGTGGACACGCCGGACGATCTTCGACGGGCGGAAGCCCATTGGCACGCACTACAGGGGTAGCCATATGAACTCGGGTCCGAACGCGACCAAGTACATCTTCGTCACCGGCGGCGTCGTCTCTTCCCTCGGGAAAGGCATCGCCGCCGCGTCACTTGGACGCCTGCTCGTCGAGCGCGGCCTCAGCGTGACGATGCAGAAGTTCGACCCGTACATCAACGTGGACCCCGGGACCATGTCGCCGTTCCAGCACGGCGAGGTGTTCGTGACCGACGACGGCGCCGAGACCGACCTCGACCTCGGGCACTACGAGCGCTTCATCGACCGGTCGCTCTCCCAGCAGAACAACATCACCACCGGCCGCATCTACCAGACGGTGATCAACAAGGAGCGCCGGGGCGAGTACCTCGGGTCCACCGTCCAGGTCATTCCCCACATCACCGACGAGATCAAGAACGCGATCCGCCGCACCGCGCCGGGGCACGACGTCGTAATCACCGAGGTCGGCGGCACCGTGGGCGACATCGAGGCCATGCCGTTTCTCGAGGCCATCCGCCAGTTCCGCCAGGAGGTCGGCCGCGACAACGCCATCTTCATTCATCTGACGCTGGTGCCCTACATCGCGGCGGCCGGCGAGCTCAAGACCAAGCCCACCCAGCACTCGGTCCGCGATCTGATGCAGATCGGGATCCAGCCGGACATCCTGATCTGCCGGAGCGAGCAGCCCATCTCGGCCGACATCAAGCGCAAGATCGCGCTGTTCTGCAATGTCGACTTCGGCTGCGTGGTCGAGAGCCCCGACGTGCGGTCCATCTACGAGATCCCGCTTCGCTTCCTCGAGCAGGGCCTCGACCGCGAGGTGTGTCAGCGGCTCCGGCTCGAGACCAAGGAGCCCGACCTCCGCGGCTGGAAGGCGATGACCGACCGGATCCTGCACCCGACGCAACCGGGTGCGCATCGCGGTGGTGGGCAAGTACACGGCGCTCCACGACGCCTACAAGTCGGTGAGCGAGGCGCTGATCCACGGCGGGATCCCGCACGATGCCAAGGTCGACGTCGAGTGGATTCCGAGCGACCGCTTTACCGACCAGGCGACCGCCGGCCGGCTGCTGGCGGAATACGACGGCCTGCTCATTCCCGGCGGGTTCGGCGAGCGCGGCATCGAAGGCATGATCGAGGCCATTCGCTGGGCGCGCGAGAACGGGCTGCCGTTCTTCGGGATCTGCCTGGGCCTCCAGATGGCGATCATCGAGTTCGCCCGCAACGTCTGCGGAATGCCCGAGACCAACAGCACCGAGTTCGAGCCCGACTGCACCGCGCCGGTGATCGCGCTGATGCAGTCGCAGCGCGACGTGAGCGACCTGGGCGGCAGCATGCGCCTGGGCGCGTACACCGCCAAGCTCCGGCCCGGCTCGCGCGTGGCCCAGGCGTACGGGACCACCGAGATCAGCGAGCGCCACCGCCACCGGTGGGAGGTGAGCAACGCCTACCGCGACGTGCTCGCCGAGTACGGGCTCCGGCTCTCCGGCCAGTCGCCCGATGGCGGGCTGGTCGAGACCATCGAGCTGCCGGATCACGCCTGGTTCATCGGCTGCCAGTTCCATCCCGGAGCTCAAGTCCCGGCCCGACACGCCCGCACCCGCTGTTTGCCGGCTTCGTCGGCGCGGCGCTGCGCCACGGCCAACCGCGGTCGCCCGCGCCGAAGGAACTCGCCGAGATCGGACGCTGATGGGTTGGTCGTTCGCGCAACGGCCGTTTCTCATCGCGGGGCCCTGCGTGGTCGAGCCGGGTGACGTGCTGCCCCGGGTGGCCGAGGCGCTGGCCCGGCTGAGCGCGGCGCGTGGCATGCCGGTCTGCTTCAAGGCGAGCTTCGACAAGGCCAACCGTGCTCGCGGCGACGCGCCGCGTGGGCCGGGACTGGACGAGGGACTGCGGATGCTCGAGCGGGTTCGTGCCGCGAGCGGGCTGCCGATGCTGACCGATATTCACGAGCCGGCGCAGGCCGCGCCGGCGGCCGAGGTGGCCGACGCGCTCCAGATCCCGGCGTTCCTCTGCCGCCAGACCGATCTGCTCGTGGCCGCCGGCCGCACCGGCAGCCGGTCAACGTGAAGAAGGGCCAGTGGATGGAGGCCGAGGCGATGGCCGGCGCCGTCGCCAAGGTGCGGAGCGCGGGGAGCGCCGAGGTCGCGGTCACCGAGCGCGGTACCTTCTTCGGCTACGGCGATCTCGTGGTGGACATGCGCAATTTCGAGCGCTTGCGCGCTGCCACCGGAGCCGCGGTGGTATTCGATGCGACGCACGCGGTACAGCAGCCGGGACAAGGCGCTGCGGGCGCGAGCGGGGGTCAGCGCGAGCACATCCCCGCGCTGCTCGCCGCCGCGGCCGTCGCGGGCGCCGACGGATTCTTTCTCGAGACCCACCCGGATCCCGCCCGCGCGCTGAGCGACGCCGCGACGCAGTGGCCGCTGGACCGGCTCGACGCGCTCGTCGGACGGACGCTCGACCTCTGGGCCCGGGCGCATGATTGACGCCGGCCTGGCGCGACGGATTCGCCTGCTGGGACTCGACGTGGACGGCGTGTTGACCGACAACGGCATCTTCGTCGGGCCGATCGACGGCGAAGTGGTGGAGCTCAAGCGCTTCGACATCCAGGACGGCCTGGGCCAGGTGTTGATGCGGAGCGCGGGGCTGCCGGTGGTGTGGGTGAGCGGGCGCCACTCCGAGGCCACGGCGGCCCGGGCCCGCGAGCTTCGCGTGGACGAAGTCCTCCAGGTGCCGGGCCCAGGCAAGCTGGACGCGTTCGGAGCGCTGCTCGAGCGGCGCGGCCTCGCCTGGGACGAGGCGGCGTTCGTGGGTGACGACCTCGCGGACCTCCAGGTCCTCCGCAGGGTCGGGCTGCCGATCGCGGTGGCCAATGCGGTGGCCGAGGTGAAGGCGGTAGCGGCATACGTCACGACGGCGTCCGGCGGGCACGGCGCGGTGCGCGAGGCGATCGAAGCCCTGCTGCACGCGCGCGGCGAGTGGCCGGAGCTGCTGGAGCGCTACTTCTCGGAGCCCGCGGCCCGTGTCTGATCCCGCGGCACTGGTGGTCCAGGGCCGGCGAGTCGTGGAGCTCGAAGGCGCGGCGGTGACGGCGGCCGCGGCGCGGCTCGACGAGCGGTTCGCCCGGGCGGTCCGCCTCCTGGCCGATGCCACCGGGCGGGTGATCGTGTCGGGCATGGGCAAATCCGGGCTGATCGCGCGAAAGCTGGCGGCGACGCTCACCTCCACCGGCACGGTGGCCACCTACCTGCACCCGGTCGACTCGCTGCACGGGGATCTCGGGCTGGTGGGCTGGAACGATGTCGCCATCGTGCTGAGCAAGAGCGGCGAGTCGGAAGAGCTGTTCGGGCTGGTGGGATCACTGCAGCGTCTCGGGGTGCCGATCATCGCGATCACCGGCGCCATGTCCTCGACGCTCGCGCGGGTGGCCACGGTGACGCTCGACGGGTCGGTGGCCGAAGAAGCCTGCCCCCACGATCTCGCCCCGACGACCAGTACCACGGTCGCCCTCGCGCTGGGAGATGCGCTCGCCGTGACGCTGCTGGAGGTGAAGGGGTTCCGGCGCGAGGACTTCGCGGCGCTCCATCCGGGCGGGTCTCTGGGCCGCAAGCTGCTGCTCCGCGTGCGCGATGTGATGGTGCATCCGGGGCACGTGCTCGGCCCGGGGGCGACCATGCGCGATGCGGTGGTGAGTCTGGCCCACGACCGAGGCCTCGCGATGGTGGTGGACGGGGGCCGCCTGGCGGGCGTGCTCACTACGGGCGACCTGACCCGGCTGGCCGAGCGGGAGCCGGGGTTTCTGGACCTGGCGGTCACCGGTGTCATGACCCGGACCCCGCGGACGGCGGCGCCCGACGAGCTCGCGGCGGCGGCGGTGGGCACCATGGAGCGGCACGGCGTGATCGCACTGCCGGTTCTCGAGGGCGATGGCAAGGTCGCCGGTGCGGTGCACCTGCACGATCTGATGCGGGCGGGGGCGGTATGAGGAGGCAGGGAGCGGGGCTCCTGGTGCTCGCCACGATCGCCGTGCTCGCGGCGTGTGAGGAAACCGGCGCCAAGCCGACGACCACGGTCACGGCCAGCGACAGCGCGGACCAGGTGCTCGAGGGATTCTCACACTACGTCACGCGGGACGGGATTCGACGAAGCCGGGTGGAGGCCGATACGGCGTTCTTCTACGAGAGCACCCAGATCACGCAGCTCAAGAACATCCGGGTCGTCTTCTTCGACGTCCGCGGCGAGGAGGGGTCCACCCTCACCGCGAAGCGCGGCACGTACCGGTGGCAGGACGGCTCGATGGAGGCGAACGACAAGGTGCTCGTGGTCTCGCCCGATGGCCGAAAGCTCACGACCGAGACCCTCAAGTACGACAACGCTGCCAACACGATCTCCACCAACGTGCACTTCACCTTCGACCGGGGCGGCGAGCATCTCGAGGGCAACAGCTTCCGATCGGATCCGGACTTCAAGAACGTCGTCACCGACCGGCCGCGCGGCGTGGCCGGCGACGGGATGCTGTTACCGGGACAGCAGCCATGACGTCCAACCTGGTGACCTCGGTCGGTCTCACGGTGGCGATCCTGCTGCTCGGCTCGCCCGTGCCGGGTCAGGCCCAGGTCCCCGCGCCGAAGCCGGCCCCGGCCCAGCCGCGGCCCGTCAAGCCCCGGCCGGCGAAGCCGGCGGCCGCCGCGCCGGCCCCGAAGCCCATCGCCCAGTCGCAGCGGTGCACCTTCCAGATCGACAACGTCGACCGCCAGGGCGCGGTGAACGAAACGCCCTCCGGCACCAACTACTTCGCCGGGGGCAACGTGCGGCTCCGCTGCCGGGGCATGCAGATCTCGATGCAGAGCGACAGCGTCGCGGCCTACGGCGGCAACACGGTGCAGTTCATCGGCCACGTGAAGTACCGCGACTCCACGCTCTCGATGGACGCCGACTTCGGGACCTACTACAAGAACGGCGAGCGGTGGGAAGCCCGCGGCAACGTGGACACCAAGAACCTCAAGACCGGCTCGACGCTCGTCGGCCCGGCGCTCGACTACCTGCGGGCCGTCAATGGCGTGCGGGACACGCTGGAGATGTACGCCATCGGCCGGCCCAAGATCAGCTACTTCGCGACGGACACGGCCGCCGGCCGGAAGGTGGAGCCGTACGTCATCGTCGCCGACCGCGTGCGCTTCAAGGGCAACGACCGGATCTGGGCCGGCGGGAAGGTCACCATCGACCGGAGCGACTTCGCCGCCCGGTCCGACTCGATGCGGCTGGACACGGGCAAGGGCAGCGACGGCACCCTCATCGGCGGCGAGCCGGTGCTCCGCGGCCTCGGCGCCGACAGCTTCAACCTGACGCGGACGGCGGATCGACCTGTCCGCTGGCGCAGCGCGAGCTGAACAAGATCACCGCGCGCGGGCAGGGCCACGCGATCAATCGCGACTGGGACCTGACTCGGCCGACACGATCGCCATCGATCTCGAAGAACCGGAAGCTCGAGCGCACCCTCGCGTGGGGCAAGATCGACCCGGCCGTATGCGCTCTCGACTGCCTATGCCATGCGCGCCGACTCGCTCGCGCTCGACTACTCCGGGCCAGGCAGCTTCGGGAAGTGCGCGGCTTCGGCAAGGCGTGGCTCGGCGGCGCGGTGGACTCTGCGGCGCAAGGAGCGCGACTGGATGCGCGGCGACACCGTCATCGCCAGCTTCGCCCGCGTCCGATTCCGCCGGACGCAAGCGCTCGGTGCTCAGCCGGATCGAGGCGAAGACCGGCGCGCAATCCTATCACCTCGAGCGGAACGCGAAGGCACCGCGGCGGCCGTCGATCAATTACGCCCGGGGCGACGTCATCATCGTGACCATGAAGCCCCCGGCCGCCGGGGCGACCAGCGGGGTGGATCGGGTCGATATCCGGGGCAAGGTCGACGGCATCCAGCTGGAGGCCGACATCGACTCGGCGGCGGCACCGGCCGACACGACCCGCGCGAAGGCCCGGGGCCGATGAGCCACGAGTGGATTGCGGCCCTCGGCGACCGCGACCCCTCGGTCGCGATCGCGCTGGCGGCCATCACGCGGGCGGCCGGCCCGAGCGATACGGTCTCCTTCGCCGATCTGGTGATGAGCTATCGCGAGGCGCACCTGGCCTGCTACCAGGCCATCGGCAACGCCAAGGAGCAGGAGATCTCCGGCGACGAGATCCGGGACCACCTCGGGCGCTCGGTCCTGCCTCGGCTGGCCGCCGAGGGCTGGATCCTCGATACCTTCGGCCACCGACTGGGAGCCGGTCCGGCCCCGGGTGCGCTGGTGGGGTCGGCGCCGGAGGACCGGCAGGCGATCTACGACGAGCTGCTGGGGGCCGCCCGCCGGGCGGTGCAGCGCACCAAGCCGCTCGACGCCGCAGCGGACGTCGACCAGCGTGCTCGAGGGCGTCGACCTGGCCAAGAGCTTCAAGGGTCGCCGGGTGGTCGACAAGGTGACCGTCCGGGTGGAGCAGGGCGAGATCGTCGGTCTCCTCGGCCCGAACGGGGCGGGAAAGACCACGACCTTCTACCTTATTACGGGCTCATCCGGCCCGACGCGGGCCGGGTCCGCCTGGACGGGCTCGACCTGACGCGAGCGCCCGATGTACGAGCGGGCCCGCGCGGGCATCGGCTATCTGGCCCAGGAGCCCTCGATCTTCCGGAAGATGACGGTCGAGGAGAACATTCTGGCCATCCTCGAGACCCGCGATCTCGGGCGCGAGGAGCGGCACAGCCGGCTCGAGCGCATGCTCGATGAGCTGTCGATCAAGCACCTGCGCCGCAGCCAGGCGTACTCGCCTGAGCGGCGGCGAGCGCCGGCGGCTCGAGATCACCCGGGCGCTGGTGACCGACCCCAAGTTCATGCTGCTGGACGAGCCGTTCGCCGGGGTCGACCCGATCGCCGTGCACGACATCCAGACCATCGTCGCCGGCCTGCGGCACCGCGGCATCGGCGTGCTGATCACCGACCACAACGTCGAGCAGACGCTCGACATCGTCGATCGGGCGTACATCATGTTCGAAGGCAAGGTGCAGGCCTCCGGCACGGTGCGTGAACTCGTGTACGACGACCGGGTGGCCGCAGCTGTACCTCGGCCCCACGCTCACCGCGCGTCTCCGCGCGCGTCTGGAGGTCGGTGGCATGAGAACCGGGCTATCCCAGCACACCAGCCTCCGGCAGGAGCTGCGGGTCAATCCGCGGCTCTACCAGGCGATGGACATGCTCTACATGCCCATGATGGACCTCCAGCAGCACCTCAAGCAGGAGCTGCTGGCCAATCCCTTCCTCGAGCTGCTCGAGCCCGAGGAGGAGGACGCCGGAGCAGAAGCGACGCCGAGCAGGAGAAGGAGCAGAAGGAGAAGGAAGACGAGATCGACTGGGAGGAGATCCTCCTCAACGGCTTCGAGGTCGGCGGCACCCGCGAGCAGTACGAGCAGCTCGAGTACACCGAGCCGGTCACGGTCGAGACCAAGGACCTGATCGACCACCTGCGCGACCAGCTCCAGATGCTGACGCTCACGCCGCGGCAGCTGCTGCTCGCCGAGGAGTTCCTCGGCAACATCAACGAGGAGGGCTATCTCGCCGCCTCGCTCGAGGAGATCCTCGGGAGCGTCAACGAGCTCGTGGCCGGGCATCGTCTCGCCCGACGCGGACAGCGCCGACGAGTCCGACGCCGCCGAGGGCGGCGGCCGCGGCCGCCACGAGCGCTGTACACCCAGGCCGAGGCCGAGGAGATGCTCGCGATCGTCCAGCGGCTCGACCCGCCCGGCATCGGCGCGCGCGATCTGCGCGAGTGCCTCCTGCTCCAGCTCGGCGAGCAGGCGGATACCGACGTCGCTGACCTACCGGCTCGTCCACGAGGCCTTTCCCGACCTGATCGCGCACCGCTGGAACGATCTGGCCAAGCGGTTCGGCGTCGAGCCGGTGGCGGTGCAGGCCGCGGCCGACGAGCTCGCGCGGCTCGATCCCAAGCCCGGGCTCAAGCACGCGAGCGCGAGCGACGGCTACATCATTCCCGACCTGATCGTCGACAAGATCGACGGCCAGTACCAGGTGTTCCTGAACGACACCGGGATGCCGCGCCTCCGGCTGAGCCGGGCGTATCAGGAGATCGCGCGCGACAAGAAGAAGATGACGCCGGAGAACAGGGAGTTCATCGCGTCCAAGCTGAACAGCGCCAACTGGATGATCCAGGCGATCGAGCAGCGCCGGCAGACCATGCTCAAGGTCATGAACTTCATCGTCGACCGGCAGCGCGACTTCTTCGAGAAGGGCGTCGAGTACCTCAAGCCGCTCACCCTGCGCGAGGTGGCCGAAGTCATCAACATGCACGAGTCCACCGTCAGCCGCGTGACCAACGAGAAGTACGTGCAGACGCCGCGCGGCGTGCTTCCGCTCAAGTTCTTCTTCTCGAGCGCGCTGGCCACCGCGTCCGGCGAGGACGCGAGCGCCCGCTCGATCCGGGCCAAGCTCGAGAAGATGGTCGGCGAGGAGGACAGCGCGAAGCCGCTGACCGACCAGCAGATCGTGCACCTCTTCCAGGAGCAGGGCATCCAGATCGCCCGGCGGACGGTGGCCAAGTACCGCGACCAGCTCGGCATCCTGCCGGCGCGCATGCGGAAGCGGGTATGACCCTGCCCGTGGCGGAGACGCTGGACGTCAGCGTCCTCGTCCCGGCCAAGGACGAGGCGGACAACCTTCCCGAGTTCGTGCGCCTCTGCGCCGAGGCCCTGGGCCCGGCGCGGCTTCACGTTCGAAGTCGTGATCGTCAACGACGGCTCGCGCGACGAGAGCGGCCGCGTCCTGCGCGAGCTCGAGCGCGCCCACCCGTTTCTCCGGGTCGTCACCCACCGGCGCCAGCGGGGCATCGCCGACGCCCTCCGCTCGGCGGGTGACGTGGCCCGGGGCGACGTCTTCGTCTTCTACCCGGCCGACCTGCAGTATCTCCCCGAGGACATTCCCCGCGCTGGTGGCGCCCATCCTCGAGGGGCGGGCGGACATCGTCACCGGCACCAAGCAGGGAAAGTACGAGAAGGCGTTCGTCAGCCGGGTCTACAACATGCTCTGCCGCTGGCTCTTCGGGGTCCGGGTGACCGACCTCAACTCGGTGAAGGCGTACCGGCGCGAGGTCATGCAGGGCGTCCCGCTCCGGCCCGACTGGCACCGCTACATGGTCGTCATCGCGGCGGCCGACGGATTCCGGCTCGATCTCGCTGCCGGTGCCGCTGTATCCCCGCCGAGCCGGCATGTCCAAGTTCGGCTGGCGCCGCATTCCGGTCGGCGTGCTCGATCTGCTCTCCGTCTGGTTCCAGCTGCGCTTCGGCCGGAAGCCGATGCTGTTCTTCGGCATGGCCGGCGCGACGCTGTTCGTGATCGGCCTGCTCGCCGGGATCGCGGCCCTGGTGCTCCGGTACGGCTACGGCATCGGCCTCCGGCCACTGCTCAACCTCGTCGAGACCATGGTGATCAGCGGCATCGTCCTGTTCGGCTTCGGCCTGCTTGGCGAGATGGTGGCGGGCCTGCAGGAGGAGACGCGGGTGATCGCCCGCGGGCTCGACCGGCTGGACAAGCCCGACCCGCGGGACTGACCGGTGCGGGTCGTCTTCCTGACCCATAACTATCCCCGGTGGCCCGGGGACCTTTCCGGCTCCTTCCTCGGCACCCTCGCCGCGGCGCTGGTGCGCCGGGGCATCGAAGTGCGGGTCGTCGCGCCGAGCGACGCGGGGCAGGGAGGCGAGGAGGAGGTCGCCGGCGTGCGGATCCGCCGGGTGCGCTACGCCTCCACCCGCGGCGAGACGCTCGCCTACCGCGGCACCATGGCGTCCGCGCTCCGCGCGCCCGGCGGCTGGCGGGCGCTGGCTGGCCTCTGGCGGGCGCTCCGCGCGGGCCGCCCGCGAGGAGGTGGCGGCCGGCGCCGACCTCGTCCACGCGCACTGGTGGGTCCCCGCCGGGATGGCGGCGCCCCCGGATGTGCCTCTGGTCCTGACGGCGCACGGCACCGACGCCGCCATGCTCCGCACCTCCCGGCTGGCGCGCCGGCTGGCCCGGCCGGTCTTCGCCCGCGCGCGGGTCGTCACGGCCGTCTCCCGCGAGCTCGCGAGCTGGGTCCAGAACGCCACCGGCCGGCACATTCCGGCCGACCACGTGCATCCGATGCCGGTCGACACCGAGACCTGGCCCTGGACCACGGGCGGCGGCGGAACCATCGTGGTCGCCCGCCTCACGCCGCAGAAGCGGGTCAGCCTGGCGATCGAGACCACGGCGTTCCTGGCGTCGTGCGGCCACGATCTGCCGCTTACGATCGTCGGTGACGGCCCCGAGCGTGACGCGCTCGAGCGCCAGGTCGAGCGGCTCGGCATCGCGCCGTTCGTCCGGTTCGCGGGCGCGGTTCCGCCGAGCGAGGTGATCGGGTACCTGGGCCAGGCCGACGTGATGCTCTTTCCGGCCCAGGGCGAGGGATTCGGGCTGGCGGCGGCGGAGGCACTCATGGCCGGCGTGCCGGTCGTGGCCTGCTGGGATGGAGGCGGGCTGCTCGACGTGGTGCCCGAAACCGGCGCCGGCCGGCTCACGCTCCCGTCGGCCGAGGCGCTGAGCGACGCGACGCTGGACCTGCTCCAGGATGGGGACCGCCTGTCGCTCGCCCGGTTGGTGGGCGAATCGTGGCGGGCGCGGCTCTCGCCCGAGCACGTCGCCGAGCTGTGCGAGGGCTGGTACCGGGAGGCGCTGGGTGCGTAGGCCGTGGCTGCGCGTGGCCCAATGGCTCGTCGGCCTCATGATCATCGGGCTCGCGGCCCGGAGCCTCCTCCGCAACTGGACCGAGCTCCGGTCCCAGCCGCTCGCGTGGCAAATCGAGCCGGGGTGGCTGGTCCTCAGCGCGCTCGTGGTGTGGGCGATGTACGCACTGCTGATCCTGGCCTGGCGGGTGATGCTCGCCGGCTGGGGCCAGCGCCTGGACGGCTGGTCCGCGGCCCGCATCTGGACGGTGTCGAGCCTCGGCAAGTATCTCCCGGGCAAGGTCTGGGCGATCGCGGGCATGGCGCTGATGGCGCAGCGGGCGGGGATCGCCGCCTGGGCCGCGACCGCATCGGCGGTAGTGCTGCAGGTGCTCGCCATCGGGACGGGCGCCGTGGTCGCCGGCCTGACCGGGCGGCACGCCATCGCGGCGGCCGACCCCAAGCTCGGGGCGGGGCTCCTGCTGCTCATCGCCGGCGCGGTCGCCGGCGTGGCGCTGCTGCTCTGGCCGGCGTTCCTCCGGCGGCTGCTCCGGCTCGCGGCTCCGGATGCCGAGGCGCGCGGCACGCCGCCCGCCGCGGGCATCGTGTTCGGGATCGCGTCCAATCTCGTCGCCTGGGTGGGCTACGGCCTGGCGCTCTGGCTGCTGGCGCGCGGGCTGCTGCCGTCGGCGGGGCTGGACCCCGCGCTCGCCGTCGCGGTCTTCACGGCCTCGTACCTCGCGGGCTTCCTGGCCTTGTTCGCACCCGGCGGCATCGGGGTGCGCGAGGGACTGTTTATTCTCATGTTGCAGGGCCCGCTGGGCATCGCCGCGGCGACGGCCCTCGCGCTGGCCTCGCGGGTGCTGCTGACCATCACCGAGCTCGGTGCCGCCGTTCCGTTTCTCGTCTTCTCGCAGGGGAGAGCGCGTGTCGTACCCTGAGTCGCCAGCTGCCGTACCCTTCGAGCCGCGCCGCCCGGCGCTGCTTGCCGGCGCGGTGTGCGTCCTCGCCGCCCTCGTCCTCTGCTGGCCCATGCTCACCGGCCAGTGGCTCCTGGGCGACGACCAGTATGTCGCGGGCTACGGCTTCCGCCTGTTCGGGGCGGAGATGTTCCGGGCCACCGGACGGATTCCGGAATGGAATCCGTACCTCTTCGGCGGCCTGCCGTTCATCGCCGCACAGCATGGCGACATCTTCTACCCCACGGCGTGGCTGCGCTGGGTGCTGCCGATCGACATCGCGATGAACCTCGGGTTCTTCGCGCACATCGTGCTCGCCGGCGCGACCATGTACGCCTTGCTGCGCGCGCTGCGGGTGAGCTGGACCGGGGCTTTGGTCGGCGGCCTGGCGTACGAGCTCTCCGGGATCGTCGCCTCGCTGGTCCGGCCAGGCCACGACGGCAAGCTGTTCGTGTCGGCCCTCGCGCCGCTTGCGCTGCTCGCGCTGGTGCGGGCGATCCGCGACGGCCGGCCCTGGGGTCACGGCCTGCTGGCGCTCACGGTGGGCGCCTGCATGCTGAGCCCGCACTACCAGATGACGTACTATCTGCTGGTCGCGGCGGCGCTGTGGACGCTCTACCTGGTGTTCCTCGATCCGGACCGGCCGCCCGGACTGCGCTGGCCTCGGGAGCTGGGCTTCGCGCTGGGCGCCGTATTGCTGGGGCTGGCTCTCGCGGCGATTCAGGTGCTTCCCTTTCTGCAGTACATCCCCTATTCGCCCCGAGGGGCCGGCGGGCCAAGCGGCGGCTGGGACTACGCCGTGCTGTTCTCGATGCCGCCCGAGGAGCTGGTGACCACGGTGCTGCCGCAGTTCAACGGCATGCTGGACGGCTACTGGGGGCGCAATTTCTTCAAGCTGCACACCGAGTACCTGGGGGCGGTCGTCGTCGCCCTCGCCGCGTTGGGCGTCGGGGATCGCGGCCGTCGGCGACTGATCCAGGGGCTCGGCGTGATCGGCATCCTGTTCCTGCTCGTCTCGTTCGGCGGCCACACGCCGTTCTACTATCTGTGGTACGCAGTGATGCCGATGATGAACAAGGTCCGCGCCCCCGGGATGGCCTTCTTCCTCGTCGCCCTGCCGGTCGCGGCCTTCGCCGGTATCGGCGTCGACCGGCTGCTCCGCGGAGAGGTCGTCCGGCGCGCGCTGGTCGTGCCGCTCGCGATCCTCGGCGGCCTCGCGCTGCTCGGCGCGGCCGGCGTGCTGCAGTCGGTGGCGACGGTGCTTGCCTCCGACGAGCAGGCGGCGCGCGTCGCGGCCAACGCCGGCGCGCTCCAGGGCGGCTCGATCAGGCTGCTGCTCGTCGTGCTGGCGGGCGCGGTGGTGCTCTGGTCGGTGTGGAGCGGGCGGCTCCGCGGCGGACTTGCCGCGTCCGCCCTCGCGCTTCTCGTGGTGGGCGACCTCTGGAGCATCGACCGCGCCTTCTTCACCTTTCGGGGGCAGGCCTCGGAGCTCTTCCGGGACGACGCGGTCACGACCCGGCTCCGCGCCGAGCCGAAACCCTTTCGCGTGCTGGACGTCGGGGTGTACCAGGGCTCGTACCTGATGGCGCACGACATCCAGACGATGCTGGGGTACCATGGCCAGGAGATCCGGTTCTACGACGAGCTGCTCGGCGGCAAGGGGCAGTGGCGCAATGCGGGCAGCCCCACGCTGATGGATCTCCTCGCCGTGCGGTACCTGCTGCTGCCCGAGGCCCAGACGGTCCCCGGCTTTCACCAGGTGCTGGGACCCGTGACCACCACGCCCGGCGCGCCGGCCGTGCTGATGGAGCGGGATACGGTGCCGCCGTTCGTCCGCGTGGTCCCGGGGGCGCTCAAGCTCCCAGAGGATCAGGTGGTGCCGACCGTCATCGACCCCAGGTTTCCGTTCAATGCGGTGGCCCTCTTTCCGGACACGGTCGGCTTCGAGCCCGAGCCGATCCGGGGCGGGCAGGTACCCGAGGACGTCCCGGTCCGGCCCACCTTGGCGGAGTGGGCCCCGGGCCGGATGCGCGTCACGCTCGCGGGCACGACCGCGAAGCCCGCGTATCTGCTCATCAGCGAGAACTGGTATCCCGACTGGCATGCCACCGTGGACGGCAAGCCCGCGCCGGTCTACCGCGCCGACCACACCCTCCTGAGCGTCGTGCTGCCGCCGGGAGCGCGCGAGGTCACGCTTCACTTCGCCTCCGCCGCGTACGCGCGCGGGAAGCTGGTGACGCTGGCGGCCCTGCTCGTGACGCTGGCGCTGCTGGCGGCGGCATGGTGGCCTCGGCGGAAGGGCACGGCGCATGGCTGAGCGGGCCCTGGTCGTGATCCCGACCTACAACGAGCGGGTGAACCTGCCCCTGATCGTGCCGCAGATCCTGCAGCAGGATCCGGGGTTCGAGGTCCTGGTGGTCGACGACAACTCGCCCGACGGCACCGGCCGGCTGGCCGACGAGCTGGCCGCGGCCGAGCCGCGCATCCACGTGATGCATCGCCCGAACAAGGCCGGGCTCGGGAAGGCGTACCTCGCCGGCTTTCGCTGGGCGCTCGACCAGGGGTACGACCTGGTCTTCGAGATGGACGCGGACTTCAGCCACGATCCGAAGTTCCTGCCCGAGTTCCTGCGCGCCGCCGAGCACGCCGATCTGGTGATCGGGTCGCGGTACCACTCGGGCGTCAACGTGATCAACTGGCCGATCGCCCGGCTCCTGCTCTCGGTCGGCGCGAACGAATACGCGCGCCGCATCACCGGCCTGCCGCTCACCGACTCGACCGGTGGGTTCAAGTGCTTCCGCCGGCGGGTGCTCGAGACGATCGACCTGGATCGCGTCCGCTCGAACGGCTACTCCTTTCAGATCGAGATGAGCTTCCGGGCGTGGAAGAAGGGCTTTCGCCTGGTCGAGATCCCCATCGTGTTCACCGACCGCGTCGAGGGCCAGAGCAAGATGAACAAGCGCATCGTCCGCGAGGCGATCTGGATGGTGTGGTGGCTGCGCGCGCAGGCGCTGGCGGGACGCCTGTGAGGGGGACGATCGTCTACAAGATGACGGGGTCGGGGAACGATTTCGTCCTCCTCGACGGCCGGGGCACGACGCCCGAGGAGTGGCCCGCCACCCGGGTCGTCCAGCTGTGCGATCGCCGGACTGGGGTCGGGGCCGACGGCCTCGTCATCCTGACGCCCGACCAGCCCGGCGCCGTCCGCATGGTCTTCTGGAACTCCGACGGCTCCCGGGCCGCCATGTGCGGCAATGCGGCGCTCTGCAGCACCCGGCTGTCGGTCTTCCTCGAGCTGACGGCCCCCGGCGACCTCCGCCTCCTCACGGACGCGGGCGTGGTCGAGGCCCGCTGTCCGGACGTGGGCGACCAGGCGGAGATCCGGCTCCCGGATTTCGACCTCGCCAACGGCGCGGGCCCCACCGTCTGCGGTCTCGAGCTCGCGCCCGGCGAGCGGTGGATCGCGTTCGCGACCGTCGGGGTGCCTCATCTGGTGATCCGGGTGAATGACATCGAAGCGGTCGACCTCGTCGGGCGCGGCCGGAGTCTCCGGTACGACCCTAGGCTCGGGGCCGCGGGCGCCAACGTGAACTTCGTCGGCGCGCCGGCGGCGCCGGGCGACCCGTGGCTCATCCGGACCTATGAACGGGGCGTCGAGGGCGAGACCCTGGCCTGCGGCACCGGGACGGTGGCCGCCGGGGTCGCCCTGGCCGCACGCGGCGAGGCCAAGCTGCCGGTGCGGTTCCGGAGCAGGGGAGGCCAGGAGTTGCTGGTCCGGGCGTCGATGGCCGGCGGGCACGCGTCCGAGGTCTGGCTTGGAGGGCAGGGCAAGCTGGTGTTCCGCGCCGTCTGGGAGGCCTGACAGCCGGCCGCGGCCGCAGGATCCCCATCTCCATCAGATTCAGTCGTTTAAGCCACCAGGGGAGGAGAACTCCACAGTTCTCAACAGTTATCCCCACGATAACTTAACATAATCTATCTTATACGTCATTCAGTTTTACGCGCCCGTTACCCACGGCTGCCCGGTTCCTCCAGCCATTCTCCCTCGCCGGTGTGGTCCCGCGTCGGTTCGGACATCTCACCTGCCACTTCAACCGGTCGCGGAGCGTTCCGCGCCGTCGTGGACCCCTGGCTGAAAAGCGGGACCGTCCGAGGACGGCCCCGCCGTGGTGCCACCCGCCGGATGGCGACCGGCTACATCTTGCCGTCGGTCATCTCCGCCAGACGCACCTGCGCCTCCGTGAAGCTCGAGGTCTTCGGGTACTTCTGGATGATCTCGCGATAGGCCGCGAGCGCCTGCTGGGTCTTCCCACCCTCGCGATAGGCCCGGGCGGCGTCGACCAGGTACGCGGGCCCTGAGATAGTCGACGTCCGCGGCGCGCGAGGCGTTGGTGAACGCGTCGCCCGCGTCCGCCCACTTCCCTGAGTTTTCCAGCGCCGCGCCGAGCAGGCCGGACGCCGGCGCTGCATACCTGGCCGCGGGCTTGGTGGCCAGGAAATCCCGCAGGCCCACGGCGGCGAGCTCGCTCTGGCCGTTGACCATCCGGACCTGATTGAGCGTGATCACCGCCTCCCGGGCCGCGTCGGTGCCCTGGTAGGTCTGGATCAGCTTCTGGAGCTCGCTCGAGGCCAGCGGCAGGTTCCCCGCCTCCGCGGCGGCACGTGCCTGGTTGAGGCTCCGCGCCGCGAACTCCTGCTTCCGCCGCCCGCTCGTGACCGTGAACCAGCCGATCAGCGCCGCCAGCACCAGCGCCCCGGCGATGGCCGCCAGCTGGCGGTTCCGGTCGCGATACCATGGGGTGCTTGCGGCCGCCGCGCTGGTCCGTTCACGAGTCGTCGGTTCCACGGTCGTCGCCATGTCTGCCCTGCTGAAAGGTGATGATCTGCCGCCGCCCTGCCAGTGCCCCCGGCGTGACTCGAACACGCGGCCAACAGTTTAGGAAACTGCTGCTCTATCCATCTGAGCTACGGGGGCGGATGAGAACCGGGGCGCCGCCGGGCTGCTCGGCCGGCCGGTATGGTAACCCCATGGACCACAGGGCGAAAGCCCGCGGAGGCCCGCTCCGGCGGCCGCGCTGGGACCTATCGCCGCGCCAGCACGTGGCTCGGCGCCCCCTGGAGCTTCTCCAGGCCCCCGAGTCCCCCGATCTCGAGCAGGAAGCTCCAGCCTACCACATCGGCCCCGAGCGTCCGGACCAGCTGCCCCGCGGCCCGCGCGGTCCCGCCGGTGGCGAGGACGTCGTCCACGATCAGGACCCGCGCCGGCGCGGGCAGACCGTCCCGGTGGCACTCCAGGGCGTCCGTCCCGTATTCCAGGTCGTACGTCTCGGCCACCCGCTCCCAGGGCAGCTTGCCGGGCTTCCGGGCCGGCACGAACCCCGCTCCGAGGTTGGCGGCGACGGCCCCGCCGAGGATGAATCCGCGGGCCTCGATTCCGACGACGTGGGTCACGTCCTGTTCGCGGAAGGGGTCGGCCATCGCCTCGATCACGGCGCGGAACAGCGGGCCATCCCGGAGCACCGGGGTGATGTCCTGGAAGATGATGCCCGGCTTCGGGTAGTTGGGGATGGGCCGGAGCGTCTCCAGCAGGTGGCGCGCCAGCGGGGTGACGATCGTCATCGGATATCGAAGCTCCTCGTGGGAATCTGCGGGTCGTCGGCCTGGTCCTGCGCATCCACCTCGTCCACCCTCGCATGGGCCGGCCCCGCGCGGAGCAGCTCCTCGAGCCGTCCGAGTGCGGCCGGGTCGCCGCCGGTGGCGACGACCTCGACCCGGCCATCGGGGAGGTTGCGCGCGAACCCGGCGAGACCGAGCCCCCGGGCGTGGCGGGCGACATACCACCGAAATCCGACTCCCTGCACCAGGCCGGCCACCAGGTACCGCCGGGTCATGCTGGCCGGCGCCGCCCGCGAAGTGCCTCGACCGCGATGGGCATGACCGAGATCGCGACGATGGCGAGGATCACGATGGTGAAGTTCTCGCGGACGACCGGAATGTTGCCGAAGAAGTACCCCGCCAGCACGAGCGATACGACCCAGAGCACGGCTCCCACCACGTTGTACGTGAGGAACCGCCCGTAGCTCATCGCCCCGACCCCTGCCACGAACGGCGCGAAGGTCCGGACGATGGGCACGAACCGGGCGAGGATGATGGTCTTCCCGCCGTGCCTCTCGTAGAACGCGTGGGTGCGGTCGAGATGCTCCTTCTTGAGGAACCGGATGTTGCCCTGGAAGGCGCGCGGACCGATCGCCGCGCCTACCCAGTAGTTCACGGTGTCCCCCACGATGGCGGCGACGATCAGCAGCAGGATCATCAGCCGCACGTCGAGATCGCCCAGCGCCGCGAAGGTGCCGGCGGCGAACAGCAGCGAGTCGCCCGGCAGGAACGGCGTGATCACCAGCCCGGTCTCGCAGAACACGATGACGAACAGGATGAAGTACGTCCACGTCCCGTACTGGGAGATGACGGCGCTCAGGTGGGCGTCGAGGTGCAGAAAGAGATCGACGAACTGTTTCAGCCATTCCATGCCGGCTCTCCAGGGTCTCGGGGCTCAGCGGAATCCGAACTCGCCGAGCAGCGGAACGAAGCGGACGTCGCCCACGGTGCTGGTGCGAACCTCGTCGCCCACCCGCTGGGCCAGGGTCAGCACCTGCGTGCTGCGATCGCCCAGCGGGATGATGAGCCGCCCACCCGGGGCGAGCTGCTCCACCAGCGGCGCCGGGATCTCCGGTGACGCCGCCGCCACCAGGATCGCGTCGTACGGCGCGAACGGGCGCCAGCCGAGCGTGCCGTCGCCCACGAGCACGGTGACGTTGCGGAGCCCGGCGGCCTCGAGCGCGGCACGCGCGCTCTGCGCGAGCGATGCGATGCGCTCGACGGCGAACACCGCGTCGGCCAGCAGCGCGAGCAGCGCGGTCTGGTAGCCGGAGCCCGCGCCCACCTCGAGCACCCGCTCCCGGCCGGTCAGCGCCGCCAGCTCGAGGTACCGCGCCTGGACCCAGGGCTGCGAGATGGTCTGCCCGCCGCCGATCGGCAGGGCCACGTCGTCGTAGGCCCGGTGCCGGACGCTCTCGGGCACGAACAGGTGGCGGGGCACCGACCCCACCGCGCGCAGCACCGCGAGGTCCCGAATCCCTTTCTGCTGCAGGGTCTCGACGAGGCGGGTGCGATACCCGCCGTAGCCGTCGCCCTCCCCTACTCCAGCGACCATCCCTTGACCGTCTCGAGCAGCGAGTAGTTCGTGAGATCCATGTGGAGCGGCGTCACCGACACGTAGCCGTTGGCCACCGAAATGTGGTCGGCGTTCTCGGTGCCCGTCCACGTGATCGTGCCGCCGCCGATCCAGAAGATCTCCCGCCCCCAGGGATCCTTCATCCGGGTGAGCGAATCCGAAAAGTAGCGGCTGCCGAGCTTCGTCACCTGGATGCCGCGCACCTCGGAGGCCGGGATCCCCGGCAGGTTGATGTTGAGCAGCGTGTGCTCGGGAAAGGACGGCACGCTCGTGATCTTCCGCACCAGCTGCACCAGCATGTCGCGGTAGGTCGCGAGGGTCTCGAGCTGGTTCCCCGTGAACGAGATCCCGATCCCGGGCACGCCGAGCGTCACGGCCTCCATGGCCGCCGACACCGTGCCCGAGTAGAGCACGTCCTCGCCCATGTTGGGGCCGTGGTTGACGCCGGAGAAGACGAAATCGGGCCGCTCGGGCATGAGGGCCTGGAGGGCGAGCATCACGCAGTCGGTGGGGGTGCCGTCGATCTGCCACGCACCGTCGGGCCGCCGGGCGGGCCGGAGCGGCCGGTGCAGCGTCAGCGAGTGGGAGGTGCCGCTCTGCTCGCGGTCGGGGGCCACCACGGTGACCGTACCGACCTCGCGACAGACGTCGGAGAGGAGTGCCAGGCCCGGGGCAAGGATGCCGTCGTCGTTGGTGACGAGAATGTTCATCCGCGCGGCCCGTCCGGGCGGCCGTCGAGGATCTTCACCACGTCCTCGATCGCCGCGCGGACCTCGGCCGCCAGCTCGGCCTCGAACGCCTTGCGCGCCGAGGCGCGGAGCTCGCCCGTCCGGCGGTACTGATCGATCCGCTGGCGGGCGCCGTCGATGGTGAACTTCTCGGTGTACAGCAGGTGCTTGACCAGCATGATCAGCTCGACTTCGCGGCTCTTGTACACCCGGTTGCCGGAGCGGTTCTTCGCCGGGTTGAGGAAGCGGAACTGGCTCTCCCAGTACCGGAGCACGTGGGGCTTGAGGTCGGTGAGCGCGCAGACCTCACCAATGGAATAAAACTCCTGGACCGGCCGGGTGGTGGTCATCGCCACTGCTCCGCCTTGAGTTCGCGCCCCATGAGCTCCGGCACCGCGTCCCGGGCCGGCTTTCCGCTGAACAGCACTTCGGACACCTTCTGGATGATCGGCAGCTCGACGCCCATCCGCGCTCCGAGCGCCACGCCCGCCCGGGACGTATTGGCGCCCTCGGCCACGCTCCGGTGCGCCGCGCGGTACGCCTCGAGCGTCTCGCCCTGCGCGAGCGCCACGCCCAGCGCGCGGTTCCGGCTCAGGCTGCCCGTGGTGGTCAGCACCAGGTCGCCCATGCCGGCGAGGCCCGCGAACGTCAGGGGATCCGCTCCCATCGCCACCCCCAGCCTGGTGATCTCGGCGAGGCCCCGGGTGATCAGCGCGGCGCGCGGGTTGTGGCCCAGGCCGAGCCCCTCGAGAATGCCGGCCGCGATCGCGATCACGTTCTTGAGCGCGCCGGCGAGCTCCACGCCCACGACGTCGCGCTCCGAGTACACCCGGAAGGTCGGCGTCGCGAACAGCTGCTGGGCCGCGAGCGCGCTGCCCTCGTCCCGCGCCGCGGCGACCACCGCGGTCGGCTGGCCCTGGCAGACCTCGAGCGCGAAGCTGGGGCCCGAGAGCGCGGCGAACCGGGCGCCGGGGAGGCGTTCGGCGAAGATCTCCGACATCAGGGCGAGCGTGTCGTTCTCGATGCCCTTGGTCGCGCTCACGACCAGCACATCGGACGCGACCGCGTCGCGCACCCGGTCGACGACCGCCCGCGTCACGTGGCTGGGCGGCGCCGACACGATGACCCGCGCGCCCTTCACGGCCTCTCGCGGATCGGCGAACGCCCGCAGCCCCGCGCCGAGCGGCACGCCCGGGAGAAACACCGGATTCTCGTGCGTGCGGTTGATCGCCTCGACCACGTCCGGCTCGTAGGCCCAGAGGCGGACCGCTTCGCCCTTGCCGGCGAGCAGGTTGGCCAGCGTCGTGCCCCAGCTGCCGGCGCCCAGCACCGCGACCGCGCTCATGCCGGTGGAGCGGGCGCCGCGCGGCGGCCGAACCGGTTCTCGGTTCCCTTGAGCAAGCGCTGGATGTTGGCGCGATGCAGCCAGACGATCGCCGCCGCGACTGCGACGTCGAGCCAGAGCATGGCCGGACGCTCGGGCGGCTCGATCAGATACACCGCCAGCGGGAAGACCGCCGCGGCCGCGATGCTGCCGACCGAGACGTAGCCCGTGAGGTACACCAGGCCCACCCACACGACCAGCGCGACACCGAGCGCCGCGGGGGTGAGCCCCAGCATCACGCCGGCCGCGGTGGCCACGCCCTTCCCGCCCTTGAATCCCACGAACACCGAGAACACGTGCCCCACCACGGCGGTCAGCCCGCACACGAGCGCGAACAGCTCCGAGGTGGACACCCGCGGCGCGAACACCAGCACCGGCACGAGTCCCTTGGCGGCATCGAACAGCCCGACGGGAATCGCGTATCGCCAGCCGAGCACGCGGTAGAGATTGGTGGCGCCGAGGTTGCGGCTGCCGTGCTCGCGCAGGTCGATGCCCCGGAACAGCCGCCCCGCCAGGTAGCTCGTCGGCACCGCACCGAGCAGGTACGAGGCGAGGAGCCAGGGCAGCGCCGCCATCAGCGCTTCGACCCTCGCGCGGTGAACTTGAGGCGGAGCGGCGAGCCGGTGAACGCCCAGGCTTCCCGGAAGCCGTGCACCAGATAGCGCTCGTACGAGTCGGGCACATCGTCGGGCCGGTTACTCACGATGGCGATCGTCGGCGGGGCGACCGCGATCTGCGAGGCGTACAGCAGCTTCACTTCCTCGCCCGGCTTCTGGGGCGGCGAGTTCCGCTCGAGCAGTGACGTCAGCACCCGGTTGACCTCCGCGGTCGGCACCCGCTGTTCCCGGCCGTCGGCCACCTCGAGGATCAGGTCGAGGATCCGCCGCACCCGCTGCCCGGTGAGCGCCGAGACGTACACGAACGGCACGTAGCGGAGGAACGGGGCCTTCTCGATCAGCTCGTCCTGGCCGCGACGCGCCGTGTTGGCGTCCTTCTCCTCGACCAGGTCCCACTTGTTGACCACCACGATCAGGCCGCACCCTTCGTCCCACGCCTGCGTGGCGATGCGCAGATCCTGGTTGTGCATGCCGAGGGTGGCGTCCACCACCAGGACGCACACCTCCGCTCGCTCGATCGCCCGCTCCGTCCGGAGCGTGGAGTAGAACTCCAGGTCATCTTCTACTTTAGCACGACGACGTAACCCTGCGGTATCTATGAACTTGAGGCTTTTTCCTCGATACCGCAAGAGCGAGTCGATCGCATCGCGCGTCGTCCCGGCCTCGGGCGCCACCACGTGGCGCTCCTCGCCGAGCAGCCGGTTGACGAGCGAGGACTTGCCCGCGTTCGGCCGGCCGACGACCGCCACGTTGATCGCCGCCTCGACCTCGGTCGGATCGAACGGCGGCAGCCGCTCGACCACCGCGTCCAGCAGGTCGCCGCTCCCCTTCCCCACCGACGCGCTCACGCCGAGCGGATCGCCGAAGCCGAGCTGATAGAACTCGAACTGCGCGGTGCTGCGCTCGAGGTCGTCGAGCTTGTTCACCGCGAGGACCACCGGCCGCTGCGCCCGCCTGAGCCGCTCGGCGATCGCCTTGTCGACCGGGTTGAGTCCTTCGCGCCCGTCCACCACGAACAGCACCACGTCCGCCTCCGCAAGGGCGAACTCCACCTGCTGCCGGATGGCGCGGTCCATCGAGTCGTCGGACTCCGGCACCAGGCCGCCGGTGTCCACGACCCAGAACTGGCGTCCCTGCCACTCGGCGTCGCCGAAGTGCCGGTCGCGCGTGGTGCCCGGCTGCTCGGAGACGATGGCGGGGCGGCCGCCGATGATGCGGTTGAACAGGGTCGACTTGCCGACGTTGGGCCGGCCGACGATCGCGACGGTAGGCTTGTTCACGCGGCGACCGAGGCGTGCAGCGCGTCGATGAAGTCCTTCGAAAGGCGCAGTTCCATCGGGACGCCGGCGGCGAGCAGGTCGAGGCTCATGCTGTCCATGAACAGTCCGTCGTCGTTGATGGCTTCGCCGGGGAGCAGCGCGAGGTCGAGATCGCGGCGGCTCGCGAGCGCCTGCTGGAGCGCGGTGCCCGGCAGCAGGCCGGCCGTCGTGACCGAGGCGCCGAACAGGGTGTTCACCACGGGGATGAGCTCGAAGGTGGCGCCGGTGGCCCGTGCGAGCGGCTCGAGCACCATCGGCATGAGCTGGCCCATCGCGGTGCCGGTGACGACGCCGATCCGGCGGCCGCCCCACCCGTGGAGCTCGTCCGCGCCGGTCTCGATCTGGCGCTGCAGCCAGCGCACGCTGCCGACGCCGTTCTCGACCTGATCGAAGCCGTCGTAGATCTCCGCCGGTGGCAGCTCGACGCCCGCGCGGACGTACAGCTCGTCGGCGCCGAACGCCCAGTGGATCCCGCGCTCGCGCCGGGCGATGGCCGCGCGAGCCTCCACCAGCCTGATCGCAGCCTGACACTCCGCGGCCCTCGGCTCACGAACGAGGTGGTGCTTGCTGAACTCGGTGAGGCCCACCGGCACGACCGAGCAGCCCAGGATCGCGGCCCCGAACTCGTACAGCTCGCGCAGCGTCTGCTCGAGCACCTGGCCGTCGTTCACCCCCGGCGACATCACGATCTGCGTGTGGAACTCGATCCCGTGGTCGGCGAAGTGCCGGAGCTGGGGCAGGATGGCGGGCGCGGTGGGATTGCGGAGCAGGTAGCGGCGCACCGTGGGGTCGGTGGCGTGCACGGAGACGTAGAGCGGCGACAACCGGAACTCGATGATCCGCTCGATGTCCTTCGGCTTCAGATTGGTGAGCGTGGCGAAGTTGCCGTAGCGGAACGACAGGCGGTAGTCATCGTCGCGGATGTACAGCACGTCGCGCAGGCCGTCGGGCAGGCCGTCCACGAAGCAGAAGTCGCACCGGTTGGCGCACCGCCGGATGCGCGCCGGCTCCAGCGAGACGCCCAGCGGCTCACCGAGCGGGCGCTCGATCTCGAACTCGATCTCCTCGCCGTCCGGCTGGCGGACGTGGAGCAGAAACTCCTCCTCAGCCGTCAGGAACTCCCAGTCGAGGAAGTCCTCGAGCTCGCGCCCGTTCACCGCGAGCAACTCCGTGCCCTCGGCGAGCCCGAGCTCCTCTGCAATCGATTCGGGCTGTACCGCCGTCACGCGTATCATCCGTCCGGTGCCTTCCCCTCGGCGCAAGGCCGTGTGTGAGGCGGGGAAGATCGCCCCGAACACTGGTAAATTCAAGACCTCTAACCACTTCCCTGCTAATGCCGCAAGTGACTTCTCAACCTGACTGACGCGCGAGTGACTTCTCAGTCTTCGCCGAGGAGCGCGAGCAACGCGGTCCCGTAGGCCTCGAGCTTGGCCGGACCGATCCCGGGCACCTCACGGAGCCCCGCGAGGTCCCTGGGCCGTGCGAGCGCGAGGCTGGCCAGGGTCCGGTCGTGGAAGATCACGTAGGGTGGCATCGACTTGCGGCGGGCCTCCTCGGTGCGCCA
Source organism: uncultured Gemmatimonadales bacterium (assembly GCA_963840215.1). Lineage (GTDB taxonomy): Bacteria > Gemmatimonadota > Gemmatimonadetes > Gemmatimonadales > GWC2-71-9 > CAVVWJ01. The sequence continues at coordinate 408,130 of CAWIYG010000005.1, forward strand.
GGCCTTGAGTCGGGCCAGCAGCGCGGGATCCGGCTCGGCACCGGCCTCGCCTGCGGTCGCGCCCGTTGGCGGGCCAGCGGTCCCCGCGCGTGTGCGCCGGCCTCGAGCGCGGGCCGCCGGTGCCGACGGGAGCGCTAGCTCCGGCCGGACTGCTCCCATGGCCACCCGGCGACCTTCGGCCGTGAGCGCCAGCACGAACGCGCCCGGTCGGCCGCCCTCGATGCCCTGCCGCTCGATGAGCCCCGCGTCGGCCAGCACGTTGAGCAGGTCCTTGACCTGGTCGATCGGGGTGCCGGCCAGCTTGCCGTAGGTGGGCACGCGGTCGAGCCCGCGATCCAGGATTTCGCGCTTCTGGCTGCCGGTGAGCACCTGCGCAATTCGTTCGACGCCAAAGCGGCCCGAGAGCCGCCCCACAGCCGAGAGCGCGATGCGCACGCGGAGCAGCTCCGCCTCGTCGAGCGGCCGACCCTCCCGCTTGCCCCAGCCGAGGCAGACGTCGCACACGCCGCAGCGCGGGGCGGCGCCACCTCGCGCGCCGCCGGCGAAGTAGTCGTAGATGAAGCGCGTGCGGCAGCCGCGGGAGTAGGCGTAGCGCACCATGGTGTCCAGGCGCTCCCGATCCCGACGCGCCTTGAGGGCACGGACGCCGTCGTCGAGGGGCATCGGCCCTTCCCCCGCGGCGAGCCCGGCGGCATCGGCGGCACGCCGGAGAAGGCGTGCCGCGGTGCCGGCGCTCATCGAGGTCGAGGCATCCCGCCCCAGGCGGTCGACGATCTGTTCCTCCTCGAGGCCTTCGCCGAGCAGCCGCCAGACGGCGCGGAGCACGTCTGCCGACGGGTTGGCGCCCGCGAGGAAGAACTCCTGCGTGCGCGCGTCCGCCGGCGAGAACAGCAGGGTGCACCGGGACGCGTCTCCATCCCGCCCGGCGCGACCTGCCTCCTGGTAGTAGGCCTCGACGCTCCCCGGCAGCTCGGCGTGAACGACGAACCGGATGTTCGCCTTGTCGACGCCCATCCCGAAGGCGTTGGTCGCCGTGATGACGTCGATCCGGCCCGCGAGAAAGTCGTCCTGCACGCGGGTGCGCTCCTCGTCCGACAGCCCCGCGTGGTACCGACCGGTGCGCAGGCCCTGCCCCGCGAGCACGTCGGCCCACAGCTCCACGGTCTTGCGAGTAGCGGCGTAGACGATCCCGGGGGTCCCCACCTCCGCGACGAGGCGTGCGAGCGCCGCCGCCTTTTCCTCCCGGCTCCGGCACGGCTCGACCGCGAGCGTGAGGTTGGTGCGCTCGAAGCCGGTAATGAGGTCGAGCGGGTCGCGGAGGCCGAGCTGGCTGGCGATGTCGGCGCGCACGTCCGGCGTGGCAGTGGCCGTGAACGCGGCGGCCGGGACGCCCAGCTCGGTGCGAACGCCCGCGAGCCGCCGGTAGTCGGGACGAAAATCGTGGCCCCACTGGCTGATGCAATGGGCCTCGTCCACGATGAGGCGTGCCGGACGAATACGGCGGAGCAGCTCCCGGAAGGCGCCGCTGCCGAGCCGCTCCGGCGCGACGTACAGCAGGTCGAGCCGCCTGGCGGCCAGTTCGGCCTCGACCGCGGCGCGCTCGTGCGGGGCGAGCCCCGAGTGCAGCGCGGCCGCGGCGATGCCGCGGGCGCGGAGCCCGTCCACCTGGTCCTTCATGAGCGCGATCAGCGGCGACACGACGACCGTCGTGCCGTCGAGCAGGAGCGCGGGAAGCTGGAAGCAGAGCGACTTGCCGGCACCGGTGGGCATGACGGCCACCAGGTCGCGGCCCTCGAGCACCGCGAGCGCAGCCTCACGCTGCCCGGGACGGAACGCGCGCAGGCCGAACCGCTCGTGCAGTGCACGCTCGAGGGCGTTGGACGGGGATTCGGCGGACAGGACGAGGCTGGACACCCGGGAAATCTACCCGGTCGGGTGGAGCCTCGCAGTCCGAAACGGCGCGGCTCGGTCCGACCCAGCGCGAGTGCCGCTCCTGAGTACGATTGTGCTAGAGCGCTCCCGCCTCCGCGACAGAGTTTTTGCCAGCCCCCCGATTCGGGCGACACGCCTCAGAGGCGGGCGCGACGATTGTCATAAGTGGAAGAAAGCGAGCGAGGAATGAGCGTATCTACCACCGTCGAGACCGCCACCGCTGAACCCACGAGCGCGGGGATCGCGCTGAGAATCAACGGCTTGGTACGGCGCCTCGACCTGGACCCCCGCACGTCGCGCTCGACGCCTTCCGGGAGCACCTGCATCTCACCGGCACCAAAAAGGGCTGCGAAGTGGTGAAGCCACGCAGCGGCGGGGCGCCTTTCAGCCGCCACCGCCAGTCGCAAGAGCGCATCCCCTCCAGAGGAACGAGGCTAGGAGCAAAGTGAGCCGAAATCCAGCCAGAATGCGACAGCTTTGCGCTGTTTTCTGTCGCATTCGCCTTCCGCGCCGCACGATCGCCAAGGGCGACGTACCTTCTGTGCAACTCCTACGGGGATTCTGAGTGCCGGACCAAATACGCCAGCTTCACGAGTCCGAGGAGCTCTCGCTCTCCGCCATTCTCCTGCTGGAGCGCCATCCCGACGAGGCGGCATTCGTCTGGTCGCTCGTCCACGACGTCATGCGCCAGGATCTCTGGCTCTGGCACGAGGACGATGTCAGGCACGCCCTGCTCCTGCTCTCCTACGTCCGGTTCCCGCTGATCCTGCTAGATTCGACCCTTGCCCCCAGACTTTCGTTGCGGACACTCATCAGTCGCGTTCAAGCCGTGGCTGGTAAGACACCTATCATCCTCCGGCTGCGTCCCGAGGCGATGCCTCCGAATCCGGATCCCCGGATCTACGGGGTGGCGGCGGTCGTTCCGAAGGGGATCGGCGGGCCCACCGAGCGTGCCGTCCGACGGACCCTCAAACTTCTCTAGCCCCGATCCGTAGTGTTGGCTCACGACGACCGGTCGGGTGAACTCGTCGCAGGCGTCGGCGAACATCAGCTCACCTTCGCGCGGGGCCGCGCGGAACTGGGCGCCTTCTTCGCCACCTTCCCCTGCAGCTGCGCCTCGCGCTCCACTTGGCTCGACCGACCCCTCCGGCGCCTGCACGTCGACCGTGAGACTCAACCGAACCTCCACGAGGATGGCCGCGAGTCGGGAGGTCAGACTCCCGTCCAAGCCGAGGAGCTGCTGTGATCTGGATGACACGCGCCTAACGAGGGTTATGTTTCTCGGCCTGCAGTCAACACCCAACCCTGACGTGGACCGAGAGTGTCGAGGCTCCCATGACCCGACTTGCGCGACCACCGGCGCTCAGCCGCTGGGGCGTATGGTGGCTCGTCGCAGTGGTGTGGTGGACGCTGGACGGAATTACCAGCGCTACCAACTACCATCGCATGGGTGCGCTCGCCGGCCATCCTATCCCTCTGGAACAGGCACTCCGCACCGCCCTTCTCAGTGCATGGCTGTGGGTACCCGCCACGGTGATGGCGCTCTGGGCGGCCGAGCGCTTTCCTCTGGAGCGGGGAAGCTGGCGCCGCCACGCGTGGGCTCACCTGGTGCTGGCGGCCGCCGTTTGCCTGGCCAGAGCCACCCTCGTCGTGGCTCTCAACCCATGGGTTGGTTGGTACCTGGAGTTGCCGGCCTTCAAGGAGATCCTGATCACCAGCGTGGCCAACAACCTCTTTCTCTACTGGATCCTGGTTGGCTTCGGCCACGCGGTGCTCTACGCTCGGCGCTCTCGCGAGCGCGAGGAAGAGCTCGTGTACGCCGAGCTGCGGGCGCTCAAGATGCAGTTGCATCCGCACTTCCTCTTTAACACCCTGAACACGATCACCTCGTTCGTGCGGAATGAGCCGGTGGTGGCCGAGCGGATGATTGCACGGCTGAGCGAGCTGCTGCGCCATGCGCTGCAGAACGCGGGGGTGCACGAGGTAACGCTGGCGGAGGAAATTCGCTTTGTTCGCGGCTACCTCGAGATCGAGCAGGCCCGGTTCGAGGACCGGCTGCGAGTATCGTGGGATATCGAGCCTGGCGTGCACTCGGCGCGGGTGCCCCACCTGATTCTTCAGCCGCTGGTGGAGAACGCGATTCAGCACGGCATCGCGCCGCGAGCGAGCGGGGGGCACGTAGAGATCGCGGCGCGTCGCCGCGACGGCACCCTGGAGTTAATTGTACGGGACGACGGTGTGGGCATCGTCGGCCCCACTACCGTCAGCGGCGTGGGCCTCTCGAACACCCGGGCTCGCCTCCGCCAGCTCTACGGTCCACAGTGCGCGCTGCACGTCGACGGCCAGCCCGGCGGGGTGGAGGTGTCGGTGCGCCTTCCGTTCCGCTCGGACAAGACGACCGCCGAGCGGGCCGAGCCCGCGCCGGTGGCCACGTGATCTCGGTGCTGGTGGTGGACGACGAGCCACCGGCCCGGCGGCGTATCCTCGCGCTCCTGGCGAAGCACCCGGATATCGAGGTGGTGGGCGAGTGCGGCAACGGTCGGGAGGCGATCGCGGCGATCCGCGACAGGAAGCCGGACCTCGTGTTCCTCGACGTGCAGATGCCGGAGATCGGCGGCCTCGACGTGGTCGAGGCGCTCGGCTCCGCGGCAATGCCGCTGTTCGTCTTTGCCACAGCGTACGACGAATACGCGCTCAAGGCCTTCGAGGCGCACGCGCTCGATTACCTCCTCAAGCCGTTCGAGGAGGAGCGCTTCGAGCGAACGCTGGAGCGCGCCCGGGTGCACCTGCACCGAGCCGGTGCGGAGCGCGAGGACGAGCGCCTGCGCTCCCTCGTTCGAGCGTTGCGGGGCGAAAATCGATTGGAGCGACTGCCGGTCCGTGTCGGTCTGCGCACCAGGCTCGTCGAGCTGGATGACGTGGACTACATGGAGGCGAGGGCCAACTACGTGCGCCTGCACGCGGGCGAGCGCTCGTACCTGGTGCGGGACACGCTGAGCGGCCTGGAGGCTCGACTCGATCCTACCCGGTTCCTGCGCATCCACCGATCCCTGATCGTGAACTTGGCGCGCGTGCAGGAGGTGGAGTCACTGTTCGCGGGTGAGTATGTGCTCTTCCTCCGCGGAGGCGCGCGGCTCACGTCCGGGCGGACGTATCGCGGCAGTCTGCAGGCAGCGCTCGGATTGCGGACCTGACCCTCGGCCCCACCTGCGCCGGTCCACCGTTCGGCCATGGCCTTCCACGCTTCGTCCCAGAAGGTTCGCACTCGCCGGGGTCTCGCGATAGGCTGGTGATCATTACCCGATCGCCACCATCCTCTCGCGAGGTTCACTCATGGCACCTTCCGGAACGCGCCTTCGGCGCCTCCGTCTCGCTTCAACGGCACTTCCGTTCCTGCTCAGCGGAGCGGCTGCCTGCAGTCAGACTGATGGCACCGAGCGCCACCTGCTGCCGACTGCACCCGTGATGCGCACCGGGAACACCAGTGGGGCCGAGATCTTCGCCGACGGTGTAATCTCGGACGAGCGCGAGCAGTGGCGCATCACCTTCACCCCCAACGGAAAGACCGCGTACTTTTCGAGCAGCGACGAGTTCTTTCCCTTCACGCGCCAGGCGACTATCTACGTCTCGCACAGGGTGGGAGGCGAGTGGTCGGCGCCCACCGTCGCGTCGTTCTCCGGGCAGTACAGCGACATCGACCCGTTTCTCTCGCCCGACGGCCGGCGGCTGTATTTCTCCTCCGTCCGGCCGGTGGACGGGGTGACCCGCGGCGACCTGGACCTCTGGATGGTGGAACGCACGGCGAGCGGCTGGAGCGAGCCTGTTCGCCTGGGCCCGGAGGTCAACGGGCCCGAAGACGAGCTCTACCCTTCCGCAAGCGCGAGCGGGACGTTGTACTTCGCCAGCGGCCCGTTCTTCCCCCAGCCGGGCAAGCACTGGGACATCTTCAGCGCGGAGCGAGCTGGCGAAAGGTTCGCGCCCCGCCAGCGGCTGAGCGACGCGGTCAACACCGAGCAGACGGGAACGCCCGGCGAAGGGCTGCAGGACGCCTGGGAGTTCAATCCCGAGATCTCCGTGGATGGCCATGTCCTGCTCTTCACGTCCCTTCGGCCGGGTGGGTATGGCCTGGGCGATCTGTACGTCAGCTACCGTCGTGGGGATACGTGGACTCCGGCGCGGAACCTCGGGCCGGCGGTGAACACCGACCAGGACGAGTACCACCCGACGCTCTCGCGCGACCGGCGCACGCTCTATTTCGTGCGCCGCATCTATCAGCCCGAGCCTTTCCTCTTTGTGCCCGGGGATTTTTATCGGATCGACACTGGGCAGCTGAACCTGCGCTGAGTGACTCGACGGATCTTCGCACACGAACGGCCGTCGGTTGGACGGCCGTTCTGGCTGCTGCGAAAACCCCGACTACCGGGGGGAAACATTCCAGAGACGGATGTGCTACCGGGGACAACTTCGAGAGAGCGGGCGACCGGACTCGAACCGGCGACGTCCAGCTTGGGAAGCGAGCGACCCCAGCGCCGACGAGCGTCCACCAGTGTAAACCCCGCCTCGCGATACCCTACCCCGCTATCCAGCGCTGGCCAGCGCTGGATCGTTTGTCACTGGGAACGACACTGCTCCCCTGCGCTGGCCCTCGACAGTGTCGGTAGGTGTGGTGACTCAACACAGCTAACTACTCATCCAGACAGGTTTCCGAGCGTCCGAACCACGGCCAGCCAGTACCACCAATCAGGGCCTCCAGACCCAAGGCGCGGTACGCCGCCACCCGGGCGAGCGCCGTCGGCTGGTGCGCTGCCCACGCCGTGAGCCACGCCGTGTCGACCGCGATCATGCCTGCGCCGAGCAGGGGTTGCACCAGTGCCGTGTCACGCGGGAGCGTGGCGGTCACCAACACTCTCCGGCGAGCGGCCATGCGCTGCGTATCCGGGACGGTGGGCGCGCGGCGCGCCTGCGCACCGGCCGCAACGAGCGTGGCCAGCGGGCTCCCCAGATTCGAGAGCGTGTCGAGCGCCTCCGCCGTCGGCGACTTAATCGCCATCCACTTGAGCGCCTCCGCAGAGTCTGCGTAGGTCGGGAGTCGGCCGAGCAGGCGCCGAGCTTCGGTCATCGAGCGCGGACTCCACGCCCACGACAGGTGGCGGAGGATGGCGACGCGGCTATCCGTCGGCAGCCACCGCGTCGTCAACTCGGCGTCCCTCAGGAGCGTATCCTGCAGGGCCCGGCTCTCCGGCAGTTGTCGGGTGTCGCCGTCCGAGCCGAGACTCTGCTGGTCCCACGCGAGGCTCTGGAGCACCGAGGCCCGAACGCTGGCGTCACGAATCCGGCGGGCCTCGACCACGGCTTCACGGTAGAGCCGCGCGGCTCTCGGCCACGCGACAGGCGTTGTTCGGTACGCGCGTCCCAGGGCTTCCAGCGCAGAGGCGTAGTAGCCGAGTCGCCGCGCATCCCGAACGCCCCGTACAAGTCGCTCAGCTTCGGCCGTGTCGCCTGCCTCTAGCCTCATCCGGGCGCTGTCCAAACGCGTTGGCGGGAACGGCGGGGCGGGCTGCGGGGCGCAACGCGCGCAAGCGCCGAATCGTCCCCGCGTCCGCGACCGAGTCGTAGCCCATGATGACCGCGTCCAACGCCCGTGCCCGGGCGCCCGGGAGCCGCCGTGTCTGCGCCAGCGACTCGGCCTCGACAAGTACCGGCTGCGGATCGAGCCCACGGGTCCGGAAGGCCACGGCCACCTGGCTCAGCGCCCACGTGCGGTCCCCGGGCTGCGGCACTGTCAGGGCGAGATGACGAGCGGTCGACGGGTCGCCGACCGACGCCTCGGTCCACGCCATGCCGCTCGCGTATTCCGCGCGGCGGACGGGGTCTGTAATGGCCGCGTACGACGCTCGCGTGCCGGCGACACGGGCTTGCGCTAGCAGGGTGTCGTGCGCGGTGTTAACGAGGTGATAGGCGAGAAAGAGTTCTGCCGCCACCCTCGCCTCCGACCAAGTGATCCGGTCGGTAACGTGCACGGCGCGCCGGACCCGATCGGCGGTCGGCGGCTTGTTCCACCAGAGGCGGAGATGGCGTCGCGCGAGCCGGGCGAGCAGCCAACCGCGGGTTTCCTCATCCGTCGCGAGCATAAAGGTGGTGTCGCTCGCGGCTGTATCACCGGCCGTCATCGAAGCGCAGGCCGCCGCGGCGAGCACCCCCGGTGCGTGGCTAAGGGCAAGCGCATCGGGCGCACGGACTGCACGGGTGTACGCGAGGGCCAGTGGTATACGGAGGTCCTCCGCCGAGGAGTCGAGCGCCGCGCGCGCCGCGTCCAGCCAGCGTACGGCCTGCGTCGTGTCGGGCCTCGCTGCGACGCGGACCTGCGCGAGCCCAGCCACCGGCAGCATGAAGGTCAGTGCGACGCTAGCGATCAGCCTTGCGCGCACGTGGGCTGGCCAATGGGCGACTATTGCAGCCATCTGGCCACCACCTCCAGCTGGGGCGTGAGGAACGCCACGATTTGCCACTCCCCGGCCATGTTCGTCGGGTCCTTCACCACGAAGGATCGACCCAGGCGCACCACACTGATCCGGGCCTCGCGATAAGGCCCGACGTGCCCTTCACTGGCAAAGTAGGCGCGGAGAACGCGGTCGCAGACGCTGGGATCGGTCTCGACGGCGATGGCGGCAGGCTCCGGCACCGGGATCTCCTCAGGCCACCCACCCCATGACGCGCTATCGGGCGTCAGCGCGTCACCCCGAAATCGCTCGGCCAGACCCTCGCCCGCCGCCGGTGGGGCACAGGCGAGCGGCGGCGGCGTGGCGACCTGTCCGACCAGGGGCGGGACGGTCGTGGCGCTCGCGAGGACGAGCAGGCACGGCACAACGATGGGGGAAGCGCGCACGGAGTCTCCCGACTGAAGGTCAGACGGCAAGGTCGGCAATTAGAGACGAGGGGCCGACATGTACCCCGCGATTCGCGCCGTGAGTAAGCGGCCGCAAACTATGACGACTTAGTGACGGTTACCGTACACAAAGGGACCGTTTGATGTACAGGATGGGTGCCCACCGAGCCATCCGAGGTCAGCGTGGACCAGCGCCCACCGGCGTAACTCACTCGGAGAGCACGCCCTGCCCCGCCAGCCGGCGCTGGCTGGCGCTGGATCGTTCGTTGCTGGGAACGTTACTGCCCGGCCAGCGACCCCGGCATTATGAGTTCGGACGAGCCCCCCGAGAAACCTGCCACTCCCTCGGAGGAAGCGCCGTAGTGCGCCACGCTGCGCCAGCGTTTCTGCTGTTTGATGTTGCCACCCATGTTGCCATGGATTTCGCTACTCCTGCTCGCCGATGAGGGTCTTGAAGCGTGGGTGAGGCTGAAGTACAAGGAAGTTGGGGTCGATCCTGAACCACCCACGTCCGAAATAGCTGGGCGTGTTCACGAGAGTGTCAATTTCATCGGTGGGATGGATCTGCTGGGATGTTGGAGGGTGGCCGATGAAGTACACGGCCAATGCCCGAGAACCTATTGAGCGAGCGGCATCATGGGGAAAGGAACGCGGATGACCCAGTTCGAATCCGACGCCGAGCGGGCGTGGCACGAAGCTGCCCATGCCGTCGTCGCCGCACGACTCGGCCTCCCACTTCAATCCGTAAACATCCGCATCGTGGCTCAGCCAGGACAAAGCGTTGCCGTGTCCGGCGGGATTACCAACATCGACGGAAAGGTCTTGAAGTGCTGGTACGAATTGCTGCCGAGCTCAGAGGCTATGAAGCAGCTCGACAACTATGGAACAATGGTCGCAGCGGGAATGGTAGCCGAGGGTCGAAGGCCGGCGCCCAATCCCAAGGACCCTGCTGCGCTCGGTGATGAAGCACGGCTTGCCGAGTGGATATATGGGCTTCATGGCGTGGCTCCCAAGACGCCTGCCGGCAAAGCCTCGATCGAGAAGCACGTAGTCGAGGCTGAAAAGATCCTCCTCGCCGACGATGGCAAGGCATGGGATACCGTTCATGCTACGCTGGCCTCGAAGGGCGAAATGTCAGGAGACGAGGTGAGAGGCATCGTCGGTGTCGCCGCACTTCCCTGCCCGCCTAGTTGACGGCTTCGGGATGGTGTTGCGGCTACCCCCGCCGCGTCGTAAATCCCTGAAACATTCAGCACCCGCACGCCAGCGGTCGCTGGCCGTCGCTGGGCGTTTGTACTGGGGACGTTACCATGCGACCTGTTGCTCCGGAGCCGCCCGAGGCCAGCGACGGCCATCGCCCGTCAGCGTAGCTCCCTCGGAAAGCACCGTCTGCCGCGCCAACCGGCGCCAGCCAGCGCCAGCTCGTTTGTCACTGGGAACGACACTGCGAGCCGGCAGGTGAGCGTCTCGGCAAAGGCGGCTGCCGTCTCCGCCCGCTCCTGGTCGAGGCGGATTGCGGGGGCTCACGCGACATCATTCATGTCGATGTCAAAGCCGGCGTTCTTGAGTTCCTTGGCCAGCAGCAACTGCCATCCTCTGGCGGCGTCCAGTGGGACCCAGACTACCCCGAGGATGTCGGAGGGCAGCTCCACGGCCCCCTTGTGAAGGGCACAGACTCTCGATCGACCAAGCCGGCCGACGAAATACCCGAGCTCCATAACGACGTTCTGCCGGGCACGAGGCTGCAGCTTGCTGGAGTCAGCAACCGGGTTATTCCGATGTGGCCGCAGCTCGAGGCGATCCTGCGCGCCTGGGTTTTCGGTCCGCGCCTCGAACGCGGCGGGGCCTTACTGGTGCCGTCCTGGTCCGCCCGCGGGGAGGAGCGCCGACTGCAGGACATTCACCGGCTGCTCGATCGCGTGGCGAAGCGGGCCGGGTTGGCCGCCGGTGAGCTCCGGTCGAAGGCCTTCCGTCACACCTACTGCGCGGCTCGGCTGCAAACGCTCGACCGCGGCGCTCCCGTCTCGATCTACACCGTGGCCCGGGAGCTGGGCCATGGGTCCGACGAGATGGTCAAGCGGATCTACGCGCACCTGGGCGACGTCCGGCACCGCGCGGAGGTCGTCGAGTACCGCGTCGAGCAGCACCTCGACCGGCTCGGCGATCGGCTGCAGCGGTTGGGGCTTCGAGGGGCGTTTGTCACTGGGAAGGACACTGCGGCCGCGGGTGAAGCCGAAACGAAAAACCCCGACAGCACGGAAGTGCTACCGGGGCAAAAGCTTCCAGAGAGCGGGCGACCGGACTCGAACCGGCGACGTCCAGCTTGGGAAGCTGGCATTCTACCACTGAATTACGCCCGCGAGGTGCGCCTGAGACGCGACGTGAATGTGACCGGCCCGCTGGCCGGTGTCAAGCGTTCGCCGCCTCCATCCGACTGGTCGGCCGCGGTAAATTCAGAGGGCTCGCGACGCGTCCAGGAAGCTCCGGAGATCCGGCTCGCTCACTGCCGGCTCTCCCGGAGAGACGTTGTCCAGCCGCCCCTCCCGCATCCACCGCTCCAGGTCGCCGACCAGCTCGAAGAGATGGTCGAACGAATCCACGACGAACAGCAGCGGTTGGTAGTGGTCGATCTCGAAGTACTGGTTGATCACCCACTCGAGCTGGATCGGATAGCGCTGCACCAGTGGTGAATCGATGGCATGGGCCAGCTCGCCGTGGGAGCTCAGGAGGCCGCTCCCATACGCCTTGATTCCTTCCGGACTCCGCATCAGTCCGAATTCGATCGTGAACCAGAAGAACCGGGCCAGCGCCTTGAAGATGCTGCTGACGCGCCGGATCTGCTCCTGCTCGTCGGTGATTCCCGCCACGATCTCCGCTGCCGTGTGCGCGCAGTCGCCGAATCGCACGAGCGTGTCGGCGAACGCGCGGTCGGTGTGCATCGGCACGTGGCCGGCGATGTCGTGAAAGATGTCCGGCTCCGGGAGGTAGTCGAGCGTGCCCCCGTCCCGGATGGTGATCGTGGTGGGGAACTCGCGGTTGCGGAGGCAGTCGAAGAACAGGAAGGAGGGAACGTACCCGCTCACCGGCTTCGCCTTGAAGCCGGTGAGCGGGCTGAGAAATCGATTGACGTCCTCCAGCCGCGGCACCCGCGCGGGGTCGAGGCAGAGGTTGTCGATGCCCTGCAGGAACCGTGGGTTGGCGTAGCGGCGCCAGCGGTCTTCCATCCGCGTGAACAGCCGGCGCCACGCGTCGTGGTTGTCGTCCGAGTACAGCTCGTAGGGCTGGGTGATGTACAGCCGCCCTTCGGCCTGCGCCTGCTCGATGAACGGCGCCCGGGTGGTGGTGAGACCGACCCCGGTCGCCGGCCCTGCATGAAGGCCCGCCATTGATGCTCCTGCCGCTCCGGACGCCATTCGTCGAGTGCGCCTGTGCCGTCCTTACTTCCGCTTGTACCGCCAGGCCGCGATCCCGGCGCCCTGCCCCGCGACCTTGATCTCCTGTGCCGTGCCGGCTGCCAGCGCCGGCACCTGGGCCTCCTGCGTGCCCACCACGGTGCCGGTGCCGCTCAGGAACTCGACCACGATCGGGATCGCGGCGGAGGGAATGGCCTTGCCGGCGGCCGTCTGCGGCGCGCGGCCGGTGGCGGTCAGGGTCAGGGTCGCCCCGGCGCCCGCGGCGCTGAAGTCCGATGCCTTCACGTCGGCCGGAAGCGCCAGGACCTGCTCGGCGATCTTCACCGCGTCGTCCACCTTGGCGCTCTGCTTGTAGCCCTCGCCCTGAAGCTTGAGCGCGGTCTCGCTCAGCGGCTCGATGGCCACCAGCTTGGCCGCGGTGGCGGCCAGCTTCGGGCCGTCCTTCATCGCGAGGTACGTGTTGCTGAGATTGTAGATCGCGTCGCGGTTGTACGGCTCGGCGGCCACCAGCTTCTCGAACGCCGCGGCGGCATCGGCGTACTTCTTGTCGTTGTAGGCGTTCACGCCGGCCGACATGAGGTCCTGCGAGGCGGCGCCGCTGGCGGCACCCGGCGCGCCACCGGCGGCGACGAGCTCCTTCTCCAGCGCCTGCGCCTGCTCGATCTTGCCGCTGCCACGGTACGCCGCCGCCAGCCCGCGCTTGGCCTCGTTGTCCGCCGGCGCCCACTTGAGGTACTGCTGGAAGACGACCACGGCCTGGTCATACTTCTTGCCGTTGAGCAGCAGGGCGCCCTGGTTGAACGCCGACCGGTTGCGGTACTTGATGTCGGTCGTGTCGGTCGAGGCGGCGGCGACGGCAGCGGCCTGGCCGAAGTAGTAGGCGGCGCTGTCGGGCTGGCCCTTGTCGTTCATGATCGACGCCGTCTGATAGAACGCGATCGGGGAGTCGCGGTAGATGGCGCCTGCCTGGCGGTACATCGCCAGCGCGGAGTCGGGGTTCTGATCCTCCTCGAACTTGCTGCCCGCCTTCACGAGCGCCACCCAGGCGTTGCGGCGGTACCCCGAGATGTCCTTGACGCAGTCCGGGGCCAGCTGCCCGGCCTTGGTGAGCGCGGTGTCCGCGGGGTACAGGTTGCCCTGTTGGAGATAGATGCGTCCGAGGTAGTACCAGGCGGCCGGGTTCTTGTCCTGGCCGTTCTGCTGTATGGCTTCGAGGACGACTTTCTCGCCCTGGCCCAGGATGCGGGTCTTGCTCTCGGGCACCTCGGTCTCGATGGCCGCCTTCAGGTAGCCGGCGGCGCTGCCAACCTTGAAGTGGCCCGGCTTGATGCCGCACTGGGCTGCCATGTATGTCGTCGGCATCGACTTCGCCACTCGGTCATTCATCACCGACTGCTGGGCCTGGGCGACCGAGGCGCCCACGGACAGCAGGATGAAGGCCGACGCGATTTGTGCGTTCACTCGTCACGACTCCTTGTTCGGGGTCTGTAGCCGGGCGGCGCGCTCTGCGTTCACCAGGCGAATTGCCCTATCACGCAAGTCCCTTGCCACCTCGTGGGCCGGGCGTCCCGTGCGTTGCGCGAGGGCGGCCACGTCGTCGAACTCCGGTTTCATCCGGGGGCCATCGGGCGCGTCCAGCACCTTCACGCGCACCCGGGAGCCGTCGGACGCTTCGACCTGCAGCTCCCGCCGGGCCAGCGTCACGCGCTCCGCGGACTGGCGGCGCAGGCCGGCGGTCGTGCTGTGTCGGAAGAACGCATTGCTCACCGAATCCGCATCGCCCGCGCCCACGACCGCCTCGATGCGGAATCCGGTCCGACCCTTCTTCATCTGCGTGCTCCACACCTGCACGTCCAGGGCGCCCGCGGCGACCAGCGCCTCGCGGAGTGGCTCGAGATACTCGGGGCTCAGGTCGTCGAGATCGGTCGAGAGCACGACCACGTCCCCGGCCTCCGCCACGTGCCGCGCGAGGATCAGCCGGAGCGCGTTGGGATAGCCTGAGGGATCGCGTCCGCCCGCTCCCCACGCGCCCCCGGCATCGGCTCGCCACCGCGCCGGCGGGGCGCCCTCCGACAGCACTCGGAGCAGCACGGCCCCCGTTGGCGTCACCGCCTCACCGGCGACCGGGCCGTTCGGTCCGATCTCGAGGCCTTCGAGCAGCAGGCTCGTGGCCGGTGCGGGTACCGGAATCACGCCGTGCGCCGCCTTCACCCAGCCGGTCCCGAGTCCCACGGGTCGGCTGTAGATCCGATCGATCCCCAGCCGCTCGAACCCTTCAATCGCCCCCACGATGTCGATGAGCGCGTCGACCGCGCCGACCTCGTGGAGTGCCACCGCGTCCGCCGGCATGCCGTGGACGCGGCCCTCCGCCTCGCCCAGCAGCCGGAAGGCCCGCACGGCGCGCTCGCGCACCCACGGCGATAGCGGCGCCCGTTCCACCGCGGCGATCAGCTCGCCAATATGCCGGTGCGGCCCGTGAGCGTGTCCGTGCGCCCCGTGATGGTTCGCGGTCTCGTGGTGGTGGTGCTCGACGACGACCTCGGCCGGATCTTCTTTGGCGCCACCGGGCAACAGGACGTCGACCTTGGTCGCGCGCACCCCGCAGCGGGCGACCTCGGCGATCCTTACGGTCACGTCGGGCGCGCCTAGCCGGGCCGGCAGCTCCTGCAGCCAGTCGGCGGGCGCCCCGGCGGCCACGAGCGCGCCGAGCAGCATGTCGCCGCTGATGCCAGCGGCCGGATCGATGATGGCAAAGCGACCGTCAGCCATAGACTTATAAATATGGCTGGGGCCTAGACCGGAGGCAAACCCCCAGGGTCCCGGTAGAGCCACCCGGCGCCGGTATTGAACGCCACGACCCGGTCGTCCCGGCCGAGGTCCCCCCGGGCTCGCAGGCACGCCGGCGGCGGCCAGCGCGGCCCCTCCCTCCGGCGACAGGTCCACGCCTTCCTCCCTGGTGCCCTCGCGCGCCTCCCGTTCGAGGTCCGTGTCGTCCACCGCGACGGCCCCGCCAGCGGTCTCACGCAGGATCCGCAGCATCAGGCGGCCTCCCAGCGGCCCGGGCACGCGCAGTCCGCTGGCTACCGTCCACGGATCGGCCCAGGGGTCGCACTGCTCCGCGCCGGATTCGAAGGCCCGGACCACCGGTGCGCAGCCGCTGCTCTGCACGGAGTACATCCGCGGCAGCTCGCCCTGAACCCAGCCGGCGTCGCGCAGCTCGTGGAAAGCCTTCCACATGCCGATGAGCCCCGTCCCGCCACCCGTGGGGTAGAGGATCGCGTCGGGCAGCGTCCAGCCCAGCTGGAGCGCCAGCTCCAGGCCGAGCGTCTTCTTGCCTTCGATGCGGTAGGGCTCGCGCAGGGTGGAGAGATCGACCGCGCCCGTCTCCGCGGCGTAGGCGCGGGCGGCCAGCCCGCAATCGCCGATGTGACCGTCGAGCAGCACCAGGTCCGCTCCGTAGACCAGCATCTGGGAGCGGATGGTGCGAGGGGTCGTCGCCGGTGCGTAGACCCGCACGGCCACCCCGGCGCGGGCGCCATACGCCGACGCCGCGACACCGGCATTGCCCGCGGTGGGCAGCACGAACCGGTCGGCGCCGGCCGCGACGGCCCGCGTGATCGCGGCGCTCAGGCCTCGCGCCTTGAACGAGCCCGTCGGATTCGTGCCCTCGTCCTTGATCCAAAGGTCGAGCCAGGCCCGAGCCGGGCGCCGGTCCGTGGTGCGCGGAGCAGCGGCGTGTCGCCCTCGCCGAGGGTGATCGGCTCCTCGCCCGGCAGCAGCGGCAGGAAGGGCCGGAACCGCCACATGCCGTGGCGCCGACGGAGCTCGGCGCGTTCGATCAGCGTGGGGACACGATCCGGATAGCGGACCAGCCACGGCAGTCCGCACAGGTCGCACACGGTCGGCAGCCCCTCGGGCCCGCGGCGGTTGCCGCAGTTGGAGCACTCGAGGATCCAATCGGGATCGACGTCGCTCACCTGACCTCGTTGAGGTGCGAGAGGACGCGCTCCGCCAGCCGAGTCGAGAACCCCGGCACGGTCGCCAGCTCGGCAACCGAGGCCGACTTCACGCCGGCCAGGCTGCCGAATCGCTCCAGGAGCTGGCGCCGGCGGTTGGGACCGACGCCCGGGATATTGAGGAGCTCCGAGGTGATCGTGCGCGTGGTGCGTCGCTGGCGATTGTACGCCAGCCCGAACCGGTGGGCTTCGTCGCGGGCACGCTGCAGCAGCCGGAGCGAAGGGCTCCGCCGCGGCAGCCGGAGACTCTCTGCCCGCCCTGGGAGGAACACCTCCTCCTCCCGCTTGGCGAGGCTCACGGTGGGGATGGGTCCGAGGCCGACCTTCTCCAGCGCGTCGAGCGCGGCGTTCAGCTGGCCCTTGCCGCCGTCGATGACGAACAGGTCCGGCAGCGGCAGCTGCCTCGTCGCGCCGGCGGGTGAGGTACCGGGTGATGACTTCATGGATGGCCGCGAAGTCGTCCTGCTGGCCCAGGCCCTGGATCTTGAACTTGCGGTACTCGCTCTTCTTGGGCCGGCCGGCCTCGAACCACACCAGCGAGCCCACGGTGTCCTTGCCCTGATTGTGGGAGATGTCGACGCAGACTGAGGCTGCGCGGGACGACGCTGAGCCCCAGGTCGCGTCCAAGCGCGTACACCGGATCCTCGGCCCGCTCCTCGGTCTCGAACGATTCGATCCGCAGGCTTTCCAGCAGGTGCCGGGCGTTGCCGTCGGCAAGCTCCAGCCAGCGATGGGCGGTGCCTCGCTGGGGAATCGTCCAGTCGGCCTCGGGCAGCAGCTCGCGGAGTGCGTCCCAGTCCGCCGGCGGGAACGGGATGACGACGCGCCGGACGCGAGACTCGACCGGCACGTAGTAGCGGACCAGGAACGCGCTCAGCACCGCCGCGTCCTCTTCCTCCTCCAGCCCCTCGAGGAAGCGGTGCTCGCGCGCCACCACGCGGCCCTCGCGCACGCGGATCAGCACCCCGACCGCGTCGTCGCCGTCGCGGGCGTAGCCGATCACGTCGGCATCGCCGGTGCCCATGACCTCCACGCTGGCCGGCTCCTCCAGCCGCTCGAGCCAGCGGAGGGCGTCGCGCATGTCCTTGGCGCGCTCGTAGTCCTCGCGCCCGCTCGCGGCGAGCATGGCCTCGCGGACCTTCTGGCGGACGTCGCCGGTGCGGCCGTCGAGGAAGTCCACCACGTCCTCGACCATCCGCCGGTAGTCCTCCATGGTCTGCCAGCCGACGCACGGGCCGAGGCAGCGCCCGATGTGGTAGTCGAGACACGGGCGCTCGCGCCGCTCGGCGGGGAGATCGTCGCTGCAGCTGCGCACGGTGTACAGCCGGCGGATGATGGCGAGCGTGCGCCGCAGCTGGCCGACGTCGGTGTACGGCCCGTAGTAGCGCGCCCCCGGAATGTCGCGCCGGCGGGTCACGAGCACCCGCGGGAACGGGTCGGCCAGGGTTACGGCGATGGACGGATAGCTCTTGTCGTCCTTGAGCCGGACGTTGAACCGCGGCCGGTACTCCTTGATGAAGTTGTTCTCGAGGATCAGCGACTGCGCCTCGGAGGGCACGACGATGGTCTCGACGTCGGCGATCAGGCGCTGCAGCAGCCGGTTCTTGGGGCTGTCGTCGAAGTCGGCGGCGAAATAGCTGCGCACCCGGCTCTTGAGGCGCTTGGCCTTGCCGACGTACAGAATGTCACCCTGGGCGTCCTTCCACAGGTACACGCCGGGTCCGTCGGGGAGCGTATCGAGCTTGCGCTGGAGCGCGTCAGGTATGCGTGGTGCCGTCATGAGGGGCCGTCGCCGACCGGTTAACCCGTCGGGCCGCCGCGGGGTTCCCGCGGCCGGAGCCGTCGCATCACCGCCGCGGCTTCCGGCACGCCGAGGCGGGCGGTCAGGGCAAAATACACCCCTCCGTAGACCGTCAGGAGCACCGTGGCGGTCAGGATCGGATGGCTCGGCGGCAACGCCGTGCGAAGCGCCCAGGCGCCGCCGGCGCCGGCCGCCGCGGCGCCCCACAGGCGGGCCAGCAGCGCCGCGGGGAGCCCGGTCGCCCCGATGCGCCGGTTGAGGGCGCCGCGCAGCAGCACGAACTCCACCCAGCCGGCGACGCCAGCGGACGCCGTCAGTCCCGCCGCGCCCCAGCGCGCATCGAGGCCCAGGAGCGGCGGCAGCGGCAGTGCGGCCAGGTAGCCGAGCGCGATGGTGAGCGCCACGCGCACCAGCGCGAAGCGGAGCGGCGTGCGGGTGTCGTGCAGGGCGTAGTACGTGGAGGAGTAGAGCCGGCCCATCGTGGACGCGAGGAGTCCCACCGCGGAGCCGGCGAGGATGCCCCACACGTAGAGCGTCATGTCCCGCGTGAATGCCCCTGACTGGTAGAGCGCGCCCGCCACGACGTCGCCGAGGGCGAGGAAGGCCATCGCGGACGGCACCACGAAGAACGCGATCTGGCGCAGCCCCGCCCCGAGCCGCTCACGCAGGTACGCCGCCCGCTCCGCGTCGGTCCCGACCGCGCTGGCCATCGCCGGCAGCTCCGCCGCCGACACCGACATGCCGAACAGGCTCACCGGCAGCGTGTACAGCACCTGGGCGTACGAGAGCCCGGCGACCGCGCCGGTCGGGAGCAGACTGGCGAGCACGGTGTCCACGTACGCGCTGATCTGGACCACGCCCCGCCCGACGAACACCGGCCCGAAGTTCCGCAGCACCTCCCGGACCTGTGTCGAGCCGCGCACCAGCCGCGGCCAGGTGCCGGCGAGGAGCCGGCTCACCGTGGGCAGCTGGACCGCGAGCTGGAGCAAGCTGCCGCCCACCGAGGCCCACGCGGCGATCTCGGCCAGCTCGTACGCCGAGCGCCGTCCCCCGAATGCGATGAGGCTGGCGATGATCACCAGGTTCCAGAGCACCGGAGCGGCATAGCTCAGGAAGAAGCGCCGGTGGCTGTTCAGGACACCGAGGCACCAGGCGGAGAGAACCAGCATGCCGGCGCCGGGAAACAGGATCCGGACCAGGCGGATGGTCGCCTCGCGCTTCTCGCCGGTGAAGCCCGGGGCGATGATGGCGATGAGCCAGGGCGTGAGCGCCACGCCCACGAGGACGAGGGCTGCCGTCACCAGCCCGAGCAGCGCCGCGACGGCGCCCGCGACGCGGCGGGCCTCGGCCTCTTCGCCGCGGGCGCTGAGCCCGGCATACACCGGGATGAACGACGCCGAGAGCACGCCTTCGCCGAACAGGTTCTGGAGGAAATTCGGGATCCGGAACGCGGCGTTGAACGCGTCCGCCGCGTCGGAGGTGCCGAAGTAGTGCGCGAAGACCCGGTTGCGGATGAGCCCGACCAGCCGGCTCAGGAGGATCCCCGAGGCAACCATCACCGCCGGCCGTGGGGTGCGGCGCGCGGCGGGGGTCAGGATCCGGGCGGCGGTGGGAGGGTGGAGCGCGTCGAGGGATCGGACAGGAGCCGCTGCAGGAAGGCGTTCTCGTCCTGGAGCGACTGCATGCCGCGCGACAGGTCGTCCACCTCGGCCTCGAGCAGCTCGACGCGCTTGGCGAGGGCCAGCACGTCGGGGGGCGTCTCCTGCGGGCCCTCGAGCCGTCGGGCCAGCGCGCGTCCGATCGGGGAGTCCACCACGATGCCCAGGATCGGGATCAGGAGCGCCACGAGCAGGAAGAGCGCGATGACCGACATGGGTCGAGTCTACGCCGGTTGCGACGACGCTTCAAGGGCGCCGCGATACCACGCCCGAAATGCGTCGGTCAGCTCCTCCAGCAGGCCGGGCCCGAACCGGGCCAGAAACGGCGCCAGGGTCAGCACCCGCTCCTGCGGCTTCCCGTTGGGCACCAGCGCGGTCCGGGCCCGGGCGAGCTGGCTGAGCTCGGTCTCCTGCCGTCGCTTGAGATGGTGCACCAGCTTCTTCTCGATCTCCTGGGTCCCGCCGATCGCCTGCTGCCGCGCCGCCTGGGTGGGACGGGCCAGCGTCGGATCGATGTCGGTGGCGGCGCGCTCGAGCACCGCGTACCCCTCGTCGAGCGCGCGGCGAAGGCCCTCGAGCGCCTCCACGGCCTCCGCGGGAAGCTGCGCGCGAACCAGCCGAGCCTCCAGCGCGCCCGGGGGCGCGGACAGGTCGGCGAGCGACACACCGAACTTCTCCAGCACCCGGTCCACGCGCGGCTCCACGATGACGCCGGACCATCGGGGGAGCGGACGCTGCCGGGGGATCTCGAGGCGGTCGTAGATCGGCGGCGTGAGGGCCAGATAGCGGAGCTCCCCCGGGCCGCCGAGATACGTCACGGTCGGCAGCAGCGCGCTCTCGACGACCGGTCGCAGCAGCACGTTGGGGGAGAGCCGGGTCGGCTCCTCCCCGGCGATGCGCTCGATCGCCGCCAGGTCGAAGCGCTCGCGGCTCCGGCGGGTGACGAACTCGGCTCCGTCCTGGATCAGTCGGTCGCGTCCCAAGGAGGCCTCGACCATGACGAGGGCGGCCCCGTCACCGACGGTGATCCCCGACGTCCGCGCGGTGACACCGCGGGCCTCGGCCCAGCGATCGAGGTCGGCGTCCAGCTCCCGGGCCTCGCGGAGCGCGCGAACCAGGTAGGGCGCCGCGGCGCGCTTGGCGGCGAGGTGCGTGCTGTCGAACGCCAGGATCCCCAGGGGGCCCAGGAGCTCCGCCATCGCGCCGCCATAGCTGGCGGCCACGGTGGCCTCGGGCCGGTAGTGGCGCTCCAGCCAGGCGAGCGTCGCGTCCCGGAACTCGGAGACCGGCAGCCCCGCGGCGAGCTGCTCGAGCGCCGGCAGCACGCCCTCCCCGAGCGGCGTCCGATACATCGGTGTCAGCGGTGCTTCCGGCGGCCGCGGCGGCAAGGACGCCGTGGCGACGGACCCGTCGGCCGTGATCCACGATGCGGTGCTCGCCTCGGCGAAGTCGTGGTCGTCGCCGGCCAGCCAGAAGATGGGGACCACCGGCCGGTCCCAGCGCTCCTCCAGGATGGCGGCGAGCGCGGCGGCGCTGAGCGCCTTGTGAACCGTGTAGAGCGGGCCGGTGAAGAGTCCGGGCTGTTGCCCGGTGGTCACCGCCAGAGCCCCAGGGGTGCGGAGCCGCGCCAGCTGGGCGTCGCGGGTGACGGACGGCAGGAACGCCGGGGCGAGCGCGTCGATGGCCTCGGTTCGGGCGCCCGACCGCGCCTCGGGCGCCTCGAGCGGGTGCTCGAGTGGCGTGGCGACGAATCGGAGGCTCACACCCGTTGACCGATGAGGATGGTTCGCGGCGAGCCGGCGCCCAGGGGCGACGCGTCGTAGTCGCCGAACTGCTCCCGCACGCGCACGCCCGCCTCGGCCAGCATGGCCGCGATCTCCTCGGGGCCGAAGAGGCGGACCCGCTCGCTGAAGCGCCGGCCAGCGGCCGTGGTAATCGTCTTGCAGACGTAGCGCCCATCGGGAGAGACCGAGCGCGCGACCGCGACCTCGGCGCCGCCGACGCGCCGCGTCTCCCGGGGGACGAGCTGCGCGCGCACGGCCGTCGGATTGAGGAAGTCGATCACGAACCATCCTTGCGGCCGCAGCGTGGCGACCATCTCGTGCAGCGCCGCCGCGTGCTCCGCGTCGCGGTCGAAGTAGCCGAAGCTGGTGAAGAGGTTGACCGTCAGGTCCATCGAGCCCGGCCGGATGGGCAGCGCGCGCATGTCCGCCCGGACGAGCGGTGCGGCCGTGACACCGCGCGCGACCCGGAGCAGCGCCGCGGACAGGTCGAGCCCCACGCAGCGCGCGCCGGCCGCCTCGAAGGCCCGGGCGTGACGCCCCGCCCCGCAGGCGACGTCGAGCACGCGCCAGCCGGGCGAGTAACCGGTCCGCGCCAGGATGAGCCCGACCGCCCGCTCGGCCTCGGCCGCGTCCCGATGCGGATAGAGCTGGAGATACTCCTCACCGAACCACTCCTCGAACCATTCGGTCATTCGCGGGTACCGGCACCCTTGTGATACGGTTCCCCGCGGAGAATCGTGCTCGCGCGGTAGAGCTGCTCGGCGACCACGACCCGGGCCAGCTCATGCGGCAGCGTGAGCGGACCGAGGCTCCAGCGGTCGGCCGCGGCGGCCACCAGCGCGGGGTCCAGGCCGTGGCTGCCGCCGATCGCGAGCGCCACGGGACGGGCCTCCAACATCCAGGTCTCGAGCCGGCGCGCCAGCTCCGCGCTGCTCCAGCCCGCGCCCTCGCGCGCCAGCGCCACGAGACGGGCGCCGGCCGGGAGCCTGGCTCGGAGCCGCTCGCCCTCCTCCCCGCGCTGGGCCTCGGCGCCCGGCGCGCGGCTGGCCTCCCGGACCTCGACCTCGCGGACCCGGTGGTGCCGGCCGAGACGGCGGAGATAGTCGTCGGCGGCTTCCCGATAGGCTGGCCGGAGTTTGCCCACCGCGAGGATGACCAGCTCCATCGCCGCGGCGTCCGCTCAGGCTGACCGCGGGGCGCTCAGGCGTAGATGCCGCGCAGCCGGTGCACCGTCGCCACGCGGCTGATCGCCAGCATGTAGGCGCCGTGCGCATGTTCACGTTGTGCTTGCCGGCCATCGCGACGACGTCGTCGAAGCTGCACCATGATCTCGCTCGAGCCGCTCGTTCACGGTCTCCTCGTCCCAGAAGTAGCCGCCGCGGTCCTGCACCCACTCGAAGTAGGAGACGTCACGCCGCCGGCGTTGGCGAGAATGTCGGGGATGACGAAGATGCCCTTCTCCTCGAGGATCGCGTCGGCGTCGGCCGTGGTCGGGCCGTTGGCGCCCTCGCAGATGATCTTGCGCGGCCTTGACGTTCCGGCGTTCTGTGCTGGTGATGACGTTCTCGAGCGCGGCGGGCACCAGCACGTCGACGTCGAGCGTCAGCAGCTCGTCGTTCGTGATCGTGCTCGGCCTCCTTGTAGCCCTCGAGGAGCCGGTGCTGCTTCACGTGCTGCTGGACAGTCCTCGATGTCGAGGCCGTTCGGGTTGTGACATCCCGCCCGACTGTCGCTGATCGCGACGATCTTGCAGCCCCTGCCTGCGCCAGCAGCTGCGCCGCGATCGAGCCGACGTTGCCGAAGCCCTGCACGGCGACCCGGTCGTCCCCTTCGATCGGCATGCCGAGGTGCGCGAGCGCTTCCTGCGTCACGATCATGCAGCCGCGGCCGGTCGCCTCGCGGCGGCCGAGCGAGCCGCCCATCTCGACCGGCTTGCCGGTGACGACCGCGGTGACCGTGTGGCGCACGTGCATGGAGTACGTGTCCATGATCCACGCCATCACGCGCTCGTTGGTGTTCACGTCCGGCGCGGGAACGTCGGAGTCGGGGCCGAGCGTGTCGATGATGCCGGCGGTGTAGCGGCGCGTGAGCCGCTCGAGCTCGCCGTTGCGACAGCTTCGGCGGATCGCAGATCACGCCGCCCTTGGCGCCGCCGAACGGGCAGGTTCACGACCGCGCACTTCCACGTCATCCACGCGGCGAGCGCCTTCACCTCGTCGAGCGTGACGTTCATGTCGAAGCGGATGCCGCCCTTGGCGGGCCCGCGCGACGTGTTGTAGAGCACGCGATAGCCGGTGAAGACCTCGACCTCGCCGTTGTCCATCATCACGGGACGCGAGACGATGATCTGCTTCTCCGGAGTGCCGCAGCACCTTGTAGAGCCCCGGCTCGAGGTCGAGCAGCTGGCCGCGCGGTCGAAGCGCGACATCATCGCCTCGAACGGATTCTCCTCGTTGAGGAAGCGGTCCTTGTCCGGGCGGATGACGTACTGCGAGGGGCGGCTCGTGGTGCTCATAGAATATCCGGGTTGCTCCGAAAGATGAGTTACAGGCGTTCCACCGGGGTGACGACGGCATCCAGCACGGCGGCGATCCGGTCGCCGCCCGTCTCCCATGTCAGGTCGAGCAGGGCCACCAGCGGCTCGGGCACGGTGGCCGGCCAGCGGTCCCGCAACTTCACCGCGTCCTTCTGCGTGATCACCACGTGATCCGCGCGCCGGGCGGCGTGGGCCAGCCAGGCGACGTCCTCGTCGCGGTACTCGTGGTGGTCCTTCCAGGTGGCCACCTGGACCGCGGCGCCGGTCGCCTTGGTCTGGGCGACGAAGGCGTCGGGATCCGCGATCCCGGACGCGGCGACCACCCGCTTCCCCGCCAGGGTGTCGGCCGAGCGGCGGGTGCCACTGACCAGCCCTTCGAGCGTGCCGAGGCCCAGATGGGCCACCGCGATCGGCCCGCGGACCCGGCCCTCGAGCTCCTGCGCCAGGGCCTCTGCCGCTTCGGGGGTGGCGCGCTTCCGGGTCACGATGACCGCGTCCGCCCGCTCGAGCGCGGCCCAGCCTTCCCGCCACGGCCCCGCCGGCAGGGGCCAGCGGACGGCGCGGGTGGTCTCCGCGCTCATCACCAGGACATTCAGGTCGCGCCGCACGTCGAGCCGCTGGTAGGCGTCGTCGAGCACCAGGACCTGCGCCCCGTTGGCCAGCGCGCGCTCCGCGCCGGCGGCTCGGTCGGGGTCGGCCACGACGACCGCCTCGGGCACCGAGTGCTCGGTGCACCAGGGTCTCGTCGTTGCCGTAGCCGCGGAGCAGGATGCCCGGGCGGAGCCCGCGGGACACGTAGTGCCGGGCGATCCAGATGGCGATCGGCGTCTTCCCCGAGCCGCCGACCGTCAGGTTGCCGACCGCGACCGACGGGAGCGGCAGGTCGTGCACCGCGAACCAGCCGCGGCGGTACGCCAGGCCCCGGGTGTCCATCGCCAGGCGCCAGAGCCCGGAGACCGGCAGCAGCGCCAGGCGGGCGAGTCGCGCGTCGGGGCGGCGACTGGTCCAGAGCCAGCGCATGATCCGGTGCGTGTCCCCTCGGCGACTCATGGCTGGTTCCCCGCGATTTCCCGCAGTCGTTCCTCCGCCTCGCGCAGTCCCGCGATGAGCCCGGCGTCGCCGGCGGCCACCTCGAAGGGGCGGCCGTACCGGATCCGCACCTCGGCGCCGGGTTTCGGAATCATGAAACGGTCCCACGAATCTAACCGCCAGGCCCGCCCCGCCTCGGCATGCAGCGGCACGATCACCCCGCCGCCACGCTGCGCCGCCGCGACCACCCCGGGCTTCAGCTCGCGGCGTGGTCCTTTGGGACCGTCGGGCGTGAAGGCCACGGCATAGCCGGCCTGGAGCTCGCGGACGGCGCCCAGCAGGGCGCGGGCGGCCCCGCGGTGGCTCGAGCCGCGCACCGTCCGGTAACCGAGCGACAGCGCGAAGTCGGCCAGGTACTGTCCCTCGCGGGCCGCGCTGACGACGATCGCGATCGACTGCCGCCGGTGGTGCCAGAGCAGCGGCAGCAGCGCCTCGTGCCAGAGCAGGAAGACGTGGGGCCGCCGCGCCTCGTACAGCGGCCGCCAGCGGCTGCTCGTCGACCGTCCGGATCCGCCAGGACGCGGCCAGCACCCGAAGCGCCGGCGCGGCCAGCGCGCGCACGGCCGAGGGCGGGACCTTCAGCTTCACACGCCCAGCAGCTCGTCCGCCAGCGCCACGACCCGGGTGGTGGCGCCCGGCGCTCCGAGCCGCTGCCGCACCAGGGCCAGCCCCTCCCGCTGGGCGATCGTGACCGGGTCGCGCGGGTCGAGGAGCGGCCGGAGCGCGTCGGCGAGCGGTCCCGCCTCCGCCTGGTCCTGCAGCATCTCGGGCACCACCTCGCGCTCGGCGACCAGGTTGACCAGGCTCACCCACTCGACCGTGCGGAGCCGCTGGAACATGAGCCACGTCAGCGGGTGGACCTTGTAGGCGACCACCATCGGGACGTCGGCCAGCGCGGCCTCGAGCGTGGTGGTGCCGGACTTGGCGAGCGCCGCGTCGGCCGCGGCGAAGACCGGGATCGGGTCGCCCCGCAGGATCGTGAGCGGCCCGGGATCGGGATACTCGCCGCCGGCCGTGCCGGCCACCAGCACGCGGTCGCAGCGGCCCTCGTCGAGCAGGCGGCGGGCGGCGTCGCGGAACGGCCGCCACAGCCGGCCGATTTCCTGCTGCCGGCTGCCCGGGAAGATCCCCAGCACGCGGCTCTCGGCCGGGACGCCGAGGCCGGCGCGGGCCTCGCTCCGGGTGGGCCACGCACCCCGGTCCACGAGCGGATGCCCGACATAGTCGCTTCGGAGGCCGAGGCCGCCGAAGAAGCGCTGCTCGAACGGCAGCACGACCGCGAGCCGGTCCACCGCCGACGCGAACCGCCGCGCCCGGCCCGGACGCCAGGCCCACAGTTGGGGCGCAATGTAGTAGAGGACCTTGGTCCCCGCCTCTCGCGCGGCCTCGGCGACGCGGACGTGGAAACCGGGGTAATCGATGAGGATGACGAGGTCGTACCGGTGAGCCCGGAAGTCGGCCCGGAGCGCGCGCAGAAGCCGCACGTGGGCGCGCAGCTTGGTCACGACCTCCACCAGGCCGAACGCCGCGAGCCCCTCCATCGGATAGCGGATGGTCGCCCCGGCCGCCGCCATCCGGGGACCGCCCAGCGCCTCGATGACGGCGTCGGGGTGCCGGGCCTGGAGGGCCAGCACGACGCCGGCGCCGTGAAGATCGCCCGAGGGCTCGCCGGCGGAGACGAAGATGCGCGGGGCGGGCCGGGCGATCATCCTGCCGCGGGAACCGTGAGTGGCGACGTCCGGACGGCGTCGGCCACCCGGAGCGCGAGGGCGAGGGCACTGCGTCCCTCCTCGCCGCTCACCACCACCTCGCGCTCCCCCCGCACCGCGTTGACGAAGCTCCGGAGCTCCAGCTGGAGCGCATCGGCCTCGGGCGCCTCGAGCACCACCCGCTCGACCACGTCGGTCAGCGCGCTGCCGGTGCCCGGACGCCAGTCGCCGCGCACTCGCATGAACTCGCCGCCGCCGCTCGCCAGGTCCAGGGACAGGTAGCCGTTGGGCTGGAACAGCCGAAGTCGCCGCACGCGCTCGCGCGAGACCCGGCTGGCGGTGGCCAGGGCAACAGCGCCGTTGGTGAACTCGACCCGCGCGTTGGCGATGTCCAGGTGCGCGCTCAGGAGCGCGAGGCCCGAGGCGCGCACTTCGGTGGCCTCGGCCCCGCCCGTCAGGCGGAGGACCAGGTCGAGATCGTGAATCATGAGGTCGAGCACGACGGCGACATCGGTGCCGCGGGGCTGGAACGGCGCCAGACGCTGGCTCTCGATGTAGCGCGGCCCGTCGAGGTAGGGCTCGGCGGCGCGGAGCGCCCGGTTGTAGCGCTCGATGTGACCGACCTGCAGCTGGAGGCCGCCCCGCGCCGCCGCGCGCGATGAGGGCATCGGCTTCGGCGACGGTGGCCGCGAGCGGCTTCTCCATCAGCACCGGCACTCCGCGCGCGAGCGCCCGGAGCCCGACCACCGCGTGGGCGGGGGTCGGCACCGCGATGGTCACGGCCTCGACCCGCGCGAGCAGCGCGTCCAGGTCCGGGAAGGCGGTGGTCCCGACCTCGATGGCGATGGCGGCCGCGCGGGCGGGATCGAGGTCGCACACGCCGACGAGCTCGGCTTCGTCGAGCGCCGCCAGGTGGCGGGCATGGTGCCGGCCCAGCGCGCCGACTCCCACGACGCCGATCGGCAGGCGGCGGCTCATGCCGGCACGCCCCGCTCGGACGACTCGACGAACGCGAGGAAGCGCTCGACCTCGGGCGAGGCCGGGAGGTCGCTCCGCGCGCGCTCCAGCGCCTGGGAGAGGTTGAGCTCGGAGTTGAAGAACAGCCGGTAGGCACGCTTGAGCGCGGCGATGGTGTCGCCCGAGAACCCGGCGCGCTGCAGGCCGATGGAGTTGAGACCGTAGAGCTCCATCGGATTGCCCACGGCCTTCACGTAGGGCGGGATGTCCTGGTTGACGCGCGAGCCGCCACCGACGAAGGCGTAGGTCCCGATGGTGACGAACTGGTGTACGGCATTGAGCCCGCTCAGCACGGCCCGGTCGTGGATGGTGACATGTCCGGCGCACTGGGTGCCGTTGGCGATGATGACGTCGTCCCCGACGTGGCAGTCGTGGGCCAGGTGGACGTAGGTCATGATGAAGCAGCGCGCGCCGACGACGGTGCGATAGCTGTGCGAGGTGGCCCGGTTGATCGTCGAGTACTCGCGGATGATCGTCCCGGCGCCGATCTCGACCCAGGTCTCCTCGCCCCGGTACTTGAGGTCCTGCGGGTCGCCGCCGAGGATCGAGCCGTCGCCCACGCTCACGTCCTCGGCCAGGAGGACGTTGCGCACCAGCCGGGAGCGCGGGCCGAGCCGGCAGCGGTCGCCGACCGTCACCTGGGGGCCGACCATGACCCACGGCCCGATCTCGACGCCCGCTCCCAGCCGGGCCGACGGATCGACGATCGCCGTCGGGTGGACGACCGTGGTCACCGATCCACCACGCGCGCCATCATCTCGGCCTCCGCCACCACGTTCCCGTCCACGTAGGCGATGCCCTTCATCCGGCAGGTGCGCCCGCGGTTCTGCAGCATCTCGAGCTCGCACCGAAGCTGGTCGCCGGGCAGGACCGGGCGGCGGAACTTCACGTTGTCGAGCGACATGAAGTAGACCACCTTCTGGTCCGGATCCTCGATGGTCCCGAGCAGCAGCATGCCGCCGACCTGCGCCATGGCCTCGATGATCAGCACGCCGGGCATGATCGGATGCCCCGGAAAGTGGCCCTGGAAGAAGGGCTCGTTGATCGTCACGTTCTTGATCCCGACGATCCGCTTGGTGCCCTCGACCTCGAGGATGCGATCCACGAGCAGGAAGGGATACCGGTGGGGGATCACGTCCAGGATCTGGCCGATGTCCATCGCCACTCCTCCGTCGCGCTGCGCCGTGCGGGTGAGCCAGCGGGCCAGCGCGATGTTGCCCTGATGGCTCGGCTTGGTTGCGATCACGTGGGCCTGCACCCGGCCGCCGACCAGCGACAGGTCGCCCAGGAGATCGGCTGTCTTGTGCCGGACGAACTCATCGGGCCACCGGAGGGTCGCGCCGCCGACCAGGCCGTCGTCGCTCAGCACCAGGGTCGAGTCGAGCGCTGCCCCGAGGGCCAGGCCCCGGGCCCGGAGCGCGTCGGCCTCCCGAAGGAAACCGAACGTGCGGGCGCCCGCCAGCTCCCGCGCGAACTCGGCGGGCGTGATGTCGTAGGCGCCGCTCTGGCGGCCGATCAGCGGATGCGCCCACTCGATCGTCGTGGTCAGCCGCAGCGCTGGTGCCGGAGCCACGACGTAGCTGGAGTCGCCGTCGGTGAGCTGGAACGGCGTCATCACCCGGTACACGACGGGCTGGCCGGCCGTCTCCGCGATGCCGGCGCCGGTGAACGCCGTAAGAAACGGCTCGAAGGAGCCGTCGCCGATCGGCGGCTCTGGGCCATCGAGGTCCACGGTCATGTCGTCGAGCGCCAGGGCGGCGGCGGCGGCGAGGAGGTGCTCGACGGTCTGCACCGACGCCTCGCCCTGGGCGAGCGCGGTCCGGCGCTCGGTGGACTGCACCGCGGCGATCCGCGCAGGGATACACGGTGCCCCCTCGAGATCCGTCCGCCGGAAGACGATGCCCTGGCCCGACGGGGCGGCGGAGCACCGGGCCGTGGCCGCGCGGCCCGTGTGCAGGCCGGTCCCCTCGACCACCGCGGTGCCGGCCAGCGTGCGCCTGGTCATCCCGGGCGCCCGGCGCGGCCCTCGTCGGGCAGCAGCCGCTCGAGGCCGCTGATGATCGGCGCCAGGCGGTAGAGCGCGGCCTGCGCCCGGAGGAACTGGCGATGCGGCCGGGCCGGGTGGCCGCTGAACGAGGCGCCTGCCGGGGATGTCGCCGAAAACGGCGCTCTTGGCCGCGATCCGTGCGCCGTCGCCGATCACCAGATGGTCGGTGACGCCGACGTGGCCCGCGAGGATGACGTCGTCCCCGATCCGCGTGCTGCCGGCCACGCCCACGCCGGCCATCAGCAGGCAGCGCTCGCCCGATCCGCACGTTGTGTCCCACGTGCACCAGGTTGTCGAGCTTGGTCCCGCGGCCGACCACCGTGTCGTCGACGCTGCCGCGGTCGACGCACGAGTTGGAGCCGATCTCCACGTCGTCCTCCAGGATGCAGTCCACCGACGTGCGGGATCCGCGAGTGGCCTGCCGGGCCCGAGAGGTAGCCGAACCCCGGCCGCCGACGACCGCCCCGGCCTTGATGACCACCCGGGCGCCGATGGTCGCGTCCGCGTAGCAGACCACTCGGGGACCGATCTGGGTGTCCTCCCCGACGGTCACGCCGTCGCCGAGCGACACACCTTCGGCCAGCCGGCACCGGTCGCCCAGGCGCACGTTTCGGCCCAGCACTACGAACGGGCCGACGCTCACGCCCTGGCCGAGCACGCAGCCGGGCCCGAGGCGGGCCGAGGGATCGACGCCGGGGGCGGGCGGCTCCGGGGGGAACAGCTCCCCGATTACGCGGACGAGGGCGGCGTAGGGGTCCTGTACCACGACCCGGGCGCGCGGACCCTCGGGCGGCTCTGCGAGCGCTTCGGGTACGAGCACGAGCCCCGCCTGGGAGGCGCGGAGCTCTTCGGCGTACCGGGGCGAGACGGCCAGCGACACGGCCTCCGGGCCGGCGGTGGCGAGCGCGCGCACCGCCCGCACCACGACCGTCCCATCGCCAAGCAGGCGGCCACCGACGAGGTCGGCGACCGCCTGCGCGGTAAGGCCTGCCGGGGTCACGGGCTCAGGTGCCCGTCTTGAGCTGCTGGATGATCTTCTGCGTGAGATCGAGCGACTTGTCGGCCGTCACGATGCCGCTGTTCGGCGCGCTCACGTCGAAGATGATCGCGTAGTTTCCCGAGGCGCGCATGCCCTCGATCACGCTGTTGACCTTCGACTGGATCGGGTCGAGCAGCTCCCGCTCGCGGGTGGCGGCCCGCTGCTGCAGCTCCTGGGTGCGCTTCTCCAGGGTCTGCTGCTGGCCCTCGAGGTCCTTCCGCTTCGCCGCCCGCTGCGTGGGGCTCAGGAGCACCGACTGCTGCTCGAAGTCGGAGGCCGCCGAGTCGAGGCTGGCCTGGAGCTTCTGGACTTCGCCCCGATAGGTCTCGAGCTCCTTCGTGAAGGTCGATTCGGCCGACGTGTAGCCCGGCGTCGCCTTGAGGATCGCCTGGGTGTTCACGTAGGCGATCTTCGCCCCCCCGCTCTGCTGAGCTGCGAGCGGAGACGCTGCGCAGACGAGCGTGAGGATGGCGGCCCAGGTTGCCGGAACGGACAGCTTCATGCGTTGCTCCCGATGAAAGGTGCGGTGACGAACTAAAAGAAATTGCCCAGCTTGAAGTGCAGCTGCCACCCCGGATCGGGGCGACCCTGCCCATCCACGCGGTCGAAACCGTAGCCCAGGTCGACGCCGATCGGCCCCAGCGGCGAGATCACGGCGCCACCGAAGCCGGCCCCGCGGAACAGCCGGGTCGGGTCCCACTGGCGCGAGCTCCGGTACACGTTGCCCGCGTCGAAGAACGCGCTCAGGTACAGCGACTGGCTGATCCGCGCGCCGGCCTCCACCGTAAAGGCCGCGTAGGACTTGCCGAAGGCGTCCGGGCTGGCCTGGTTGCCGCTGGCCGACGGGTCGAACCCGTTCGGCGTGATCGAGAACTCGTCGTAGCCCCGGAGCGGCACGCCGTACTGCACCCCGCCGAGCGAGTAGAGCTCGGTGAAGAACGGCCCGGCGTCTCCGAAGATGAATCCCGACTTGGCAGTGAGGCCTAGCACGAACTGTACCCCGCCGCCCAGCTGGCCGGCCCCGCCCAGGGTGCCCAAGGGGGCGTACCAGCGCCCCTCCATGTCCACTTTCCGGTAGTTGCCCGTCCCACCCAGGAACCCGCCGTTGAGCTCGGCGCTCACGTTGGTGAACGAGCCGCCGACCGCGAACGGGAGGCCGACCCGGGTGTCCCGGAGGACGCTGGTCCCCACCGTCGAGCGGCTGCAGGCGCTGCAGCTGAAGCGGGCCCGAAGATCCACTGAGCCCTCGGAGTACCGGACCCGCTGGTAGGAGTAGGAGGTGAAGAACCGGGTGTAGCGGGAGCCCAGGAACGGGAAGCCGATCTGGACGGTGCCGCCGGTCTGCTTCCGGCGCCCCAGGTCGCCGATGGTGTAGCGGGCGCGCGAGTCGAACAGCGAGACGGTGCCCGAGATCCGGCTCTCCCGGATGGCGGGGTCGGTATAGCTCAGCGTGAAGTCGTTGATGTTCTTGCCGAACTGCCACTGGAGCTTGCCGCGCTTGCCCCGGCCGAACAGGTTGGGCTCCTCGAGCCCGAGGAACCCGCCGACGCCGGTGCCCTGCCCCAGCGACGCCCCGAAATTGATGTTCCCCGTGCGCCGCTCCTCGACCCGGAAGATGATATCGACGTCCACCCCGTTGGCCGACGGCTTCACGTCGGGGCTGGGCATCGGCTGCTGGAAGAAGCCGAGGTTGGAGACGTTCTGGTACGAGCGGATGAGCCGCTCCCGGCTGAACAGATCGCCGGGCAGCATGACGATCGCTTCGCGGATCACCCGCTCGTGGGTGACGTCGTTGCCGACGATCTCGACCTTGTTGATCGTCGCCGGCGAGCCCTCGCGGATCAGCCACTTGAGATCGACGACCGGCTTGCCGTCGGCGCCGGTGCGGCGGATCTCGGCCGGCTCGACCTGGGCGTAGATGTAGCCGTTGTTGGCGTAGAGGTTCTGGACCTTTTCCGTGGCGCCGTCCCAGTCGGAGCGGCTGAACGGCCGGGACGGACCCTGGGCGTGCCCGTCGGGCCCACCGGACCGAACGGATAGTAGGCCTGCAGCTCCTCGGTCGAGAACCGCCGGGCGCCCTCGACGTCGAAGGCGCCGACGGCGTACGGCTGCCCTTCCTCGACGGTCAGATGGAGCACCGCCTTGCCGCCCGCGGAGTCCGCCACCAGCGAGTCGTGGGTGACCTGGAAGTCGACGTAGCCGTTGTCCGCGTACCAGAGCGGCAGCCGCTCGCGGACGTCCTGGTCCACTTTCCGCTCGTCGTACTCGCCCTTCTGGAACCACCAGAAGCCCTCGGGCCGGGTGGCCATGTGCTTGACCACCTGCTTGTCGCTGAAGCGCTTGTTGCCCTCGACGACGACCTGGCTGATGGCCACGCGCTGGCCCTCGTCCACGTCGATAGACGATCCGGACCTTGCCGTTGTCCTGCGCCAGCTCGAGGGTCTTGATGCGGGCGCTGTAGTAGCCGTCGTGCTTGTAGAGCGAGTCGATGGAGGCGCGAGACTGCTCGACGGCGTTCCGGTCGAGCGGGCGGCCCTCGGCCAGCCGCACGCGGCTCTTGACCTCGTTCTCGGAGACCTTGGTCACACCCCGCACCGCCCACTTCTCCAGCATCGGCCGCTCTTTGACGCGCACGAGGAGCATCAGCGCTTCGCCGAGCGGCTGCTGCTCGATGACGACGTCGTCGAACTGTCCGGTCCGGAAGAGCGCGGTGATGGCGCGCTGGATGTCGCGGTAGTTGACGGGCTGCTTCACGATGAGACCCGACGTCCCGATGATCTGGGACGCCGTCAGCCGCGACTGGCCCTCGACGGCGATGCTGTCGACGATGGGCGGCTGTTCGTCCTGGGCGAGCAGCGCCGCCGGTCCCCTCACGAAGAGGGTCACGACGGCGAAGAGGGGGAGGAGACGCTGCATCCGCACTCGGTCGGAGGAGGGCGCGCCGGCTCCCATCGGAGCCGGCGCGGGGCGGCCTAGGCCTGGCTGGGGGTCAGCGCCCGGAAGGCCAGCCGCTCGCCATCGGGCGCGACGTCCACCTCGATCTCGTCGCCTCGGCCGAAGTCGCCCATGAGGATCTTCTCGGAGAGCGGATCCTCGATGTAGCGCTGGATCGCCCGCTTGAGCGGCCGGGCGCCGAACTTCTCGTCGTACCCGTGCTTGACCAGGAACTCGATCGCGGCGGTCAGTGAGCTTGATCCTCCTCGCCCAGGCGCCTCTGCACGTCCTTGAGCAGGATCGTGACGATCTGCGCGATGTGCTCCTTGGCCAGCGGATGGAAGACGATCACGTCGTCGAGCCGGTTGAGGAACTCGGGATTGAACACGTTGTTCATCTCTTCCTTCACCTTCTCCTGCATCCGCTCGAAGTTCCCGCTTCGTGTCGCCGCCGTGGAAGCCCAGCGTCTTGCCCTTCGTGATGTCGCGGGCGCCGACGTTCGACGTCATGATCACGACCGTGTTCTTGAAGTCGATCACGCGGCCGTAGTTGTCGGTCAGGTGGCCCTCGTCGAGCACCTGCAGCAGGATGTTGAACACGTCCGGATGCGCCTTCTCGATCTCGTCGAGCAGGACGACGCTGTACGGCTTGCGCCGCACCGCCTTGGTGAGCGTGCCCGAATCCTCGTAGCCGACGTAGCCCGGCGGCGCGCCGATGAGGCGCGACACCGAGAACTTCTCCATGTACTCGCTCATGTCGACGCGGATGAGCGCCGACGCGTCGGCGAACAGGAACTTCGCCAGCGCCCGCGCCAGCTCGGTCTTGCCGACGCCGGTGGGGCCGGAGAAGATGAACGAGCCGATCGGACGGTTGCGGGTCCTTGAGCCCGGCGCGGCTGCGGCGGATGGCGCGGCGAACGGCCTTGATGGCCTCGTCCTGGCCGACCACGGACGCGTGCAGCTCGTCCTCCATGCGCAGCAGCCGCGCCGTCTCGGCCTCCTGCAGCCGCGTGACCGGAATGCCGGTCCAGCGGCTGACGATGAACGCGATGTCCTCCTCGCCGAGCACCGGCCGGTGCGACTGGCGCTCGCTTCTCCCACTCCTCCTGCTTGCGCCGGATCTCGCCCTGGAGCTCGCGCTCCTGGTCGCGCAGCGAGGCGGCGCGCTCGAAGTTCTGGTCGCGGACCGCGGCTTCCTTCTCAGCGTTCACCTTCTCGAGGGCGGCCTTGAGCTCCGCGACTTCCGGCGGCGGAACCTGCGATGCCGAGCCGGGCGCGCGCGCCGGCCTCGTCGATCACGTCGATCGCCTTGTCCGGCAGGAACCGGTCGGTGATGTAGCGCTCCGACAGCTTCGCCGCGGCGACCAGCGTCGCGTCGGGAATGCGTGACGCGGTGGTGGTCCTCGTACTTCTTGCGGAGGCCCTTGAGGATCTCGACCGTCTCGTCGACCGAGGGCGGCTCGACGATCACGGTCTGGAAGCGGCGCTCGAGCGCGCCGTCCTTCTCGATGTACTTGCGGTACTCGTTGAGCGTGGAGGCGCCGACGCACTGCAGCTCGCCGCGCGCGAGCGCGGGCTTGAGCATGTTGGAGGCGTCGATCGCGCCTTCGGCCGCACCGGCGCCGACGAGCGTGTGCAGCTCGTCGATGAACAGGATGATCTGCTTGTTCTGCGCGATCTCGTTCATCACCGCCTTGAGCCGCTCCTCGAACTGGCCGCGATACTTCGTGCCGGCGATGACGGCCGCCATGTCGAGCGAGAGCACGCGGTGGTCGCGCAGCGACGTCCGGGCACTCGCCGTTGGCGATGAGCTGCGCGAGCCCTTCGACGATCGCCGTCTTGCCGACGCCGGGCTCGCCGATGAGCACCGGGTTGTTCTTCTTGCGGCGCGTCAGGATCTCCATGACGCGCTCGATTTCCTTCGCGCGGCCGATCGTCGGGATCGAGCTGGCCCTCGGCGGCGAGCTGCGTCAGGTCGCGGCAGAAGTGGTCGAGCGCGGGCGTCTTGGACTTCTTCTCGCCCTTCGGGGCTGCGGCGCTGGCGCTGGCTGCCGCTGGTGCCGCCCCGCCGAGGTCTGCGGCATCTCGGTGCCGAGGAGGCGCAGCGTCTCCGCGCGGCGCTGCTCGAGGTTGACGCCGGCGTCGGTGAGCACCTGCGCCGCGATGCCCTTCTCTTCGCGCAGGAGGCCGAGCAGCAGGTGCTCGGTGCCGACGTAGCTGTGGTTGAGCTCGCGCGCCTCGCTCATGGCGAGCTCGAGCACCTTCTTGGCGCGGGACGTATACGGGAGGTCGGGGCCGGTGGCGCTGGCCGCCTTCCCCTTCTTGACCGTCTCCTCGATCTTCTGCTGAATCTCGTCGAGGTCGACGTTGAGGTTCTGCAGGACGGCGGCGGCGACGCCTTCGCCCTCGCGGATGAGGCCGAGCAGGATGTGCTCGGTGCCCACGTACTCGTGGTGCAGACGGGCGGCTTCCTCGCGCGCCATCGCGAGGACCTTCCGCACCCGCTCGGTGAAGTTGTAGCCGTTCATCGCGATACCCTACGTTGCTCCGAGGCCGTCGCCGCGGCTCATCCCCGGCGTCCAACTTCGGCTTCCAACACTTTTCGCACGTACCGTGCGCGCGCCAGGGGCAGGTCGGCTTCGTCGGGAGCGCACGCCTTCCGCGACCGCCAGGTGCGCCGACTGGCAGAAGATCAGGAGCTTGTTGAGGGTATACATTGGACCGGTGATCAGTTTCAGCCCCACGGCCAGCCGCACGCCGACTCAGGTAGTTCATCGCCTCGTCGAACGTCAGGCGCCGCGCGTAGCGCAGCGTCCCGTACGCCCGCCACAGCTTGTCTTCGATAATATAGCCGGCGTCGCGCAGCAGCACCCGGCGCGCCTCTTCCTCGTGCTCGATCACATGGCGGACCACGTGCCGAGGTGATCCAGCAGCTCCTCCTCCGA
This sequence comes from uncultured Gemmatimonadales bacterium, assembly GCA_963840215.1. Lineage (GTDB taxonomy): Bacteria > Gemmatimonadota > Gemmatimonadetes > Gemmatimonadales > GWC2-71-9 > CAVVWJ01. Next base: position 444,935 of record CAWIYG010000005.1, read on the forward strand.
GCGGCCCAGCGTCGTCTGGTTCGAGATCTGGAAGAAGTTGCCGACGACCTCGCTCCCCTCGCCGTACAGGCCGCGGTACGTGAGCCCCATCTGCTGCAACCCGTGCAGCACCTTGCCGATCTCCTTCGTGAGCACGAGCCCGGGCAGGTGGATCAGCACCGACGCCCGCATCCCGGTCCCGACGTTGGTCGGACAGGCGGTCAGAAAGCCGAACTCCGGGTGAAATGCGAAGGCAAGTCGTTGTCCCAGTTCGGCGTCCAGCCTGTCGACCTGGGTGTACGCCTCGTCGAGCGCGAAGCCGGAGTGGAGCGCCTGGAGCCGCAGGTGGTCCTCCTCGTTCACCATCACGCCGATCAGCTCCTGGACCAGGACCGCGGCCCCCGTGCGCACCCGCCCGTCGGGGTCGAGCCCCGCCAGCTCCTTGCTCACCAGGTGCCGCTCGTGCAGCAGCTGACGGTCGATCCGGTCCAGGCGGTCGAGCCGGAACCGGGTGGCCCGGCGCAGCAGCACCGATTCGCGGGCGGCGCCCTCCACGATGGCGAGGATCCTCGCGCGCGGTCTCGGCGTTCCGCCCCTGGAAGACGTAGCCCGCCAGGTTGCGCGCCAGCCGGACGCGGGTCGAGAGGACGAGGTGGCTGGACGGCCCGCTGGCGTCGAGCCAGCCGACGCCCCCATCCGGGAGCAGGGTCAGGTCGATCATTCCAGCACCCGCAGGCGGTCGCGCAGCTCGGCGGCCAGCTCGAACTGCTCGGTCTCGACCGCCCGCCGGAGCTGCTCGCGGAGATCGGTGGTCTGCTGGTGGTCGACGGCGGCGGCGGCTTCGCGCTCGGCGTAGCGCTCGCCCAGGTGGTGGGTGGAGCCGTGCAGCCGGCGCAGCAGCTCGCGCAGCGGGTCTCGAACGAGCGGTAGCAGTCGGGGCAGCCCAGCCGGCCACTCTCCCGAAAGTCCTGGAAGGTGGCCCCGCAGCGAAGGCAGACGTCGCTCGAGCGCGGCGCAGGCACCTGCTCGGAGCTCTTGCCCATCGCGCCGACAGGGTGCCGAGCGGCGTCTTGGCGTGTGCGCCCGGGCTGTCCACGCCTTTCTCCGCCGCGCACTTCTCGCAGAGGTGCAGAGTGGTCACCTGATCGTTGACGATCTGTGTGAGGTGCACGACCGCCTCCCGCTCGCGACACTGGTCGCACGACATCAGGGCATCGACTCCACGCCGGAGAGCGGCACCAGACGCCCTCCGTCGAGCGAGAGCACCCGGTCGGCCCGACCGGCCAGCGACCGATTGTGCGTCACGACCACCAGCGCGGTCTCGAGCTCCCGGGCGAGGCGGGCGAAGAGCTCGTGCAGCCGCTCGCTGTTGGCGTAGTCGAGGTTGCCGGTGGGCTCGTCGGCCAGGACTACGCGGGATCGGCGGCCAGCGCCCGGGCCACCGCCGCCCGCTGCTGCTCGCCGCCGGAGAGCTGCGACGGCCGGTGCGTCATCCGGCCCGCGAGCCCCACGGCGGCCAGGAGCTCCTCCGCGCGCGAGCGGGCCCGATCCTCGTGCTCTCCAGCGATCAGCAGCGGCATCATCACGTTCTCCAGCGCGCTGAACTCCCGCAGCAGGTGGTGGAACTGGAAGACGAACCCGATCTTCCGGTTCCGCACCGCCGCGAGGGCGGCGTCGGTCTGCTCGCCGTAGACCAGCCCGTCGAGCCGCACCTGCCCCGACGTCGGCGTGTCGAGCGCGCCGAGCAGGTGGAGCAGCGTGCTCTTCCCCGCGCCGCTCGCGCCGACGATGGCCACGATCTCGCCCCGGGCCACGGTGAGGTCCACGCCCGCGAGTACCTCGATCGGCGCGCCGTCACCGCCCCGATAGAGCTTCCGCAGCCCCTGCGCCTCGAGGATCGCGCTCATTCGTGGCGGATCGCGTCGACGGGCGTGAGGCCCGCGGCCGCACGCGCGAGGGATAGACGGTGGCCAGCGCCGCGATGGCGAGGCTGGCGAGGACCACCACCATGACGTCCGACGCCTCGATGTGCACCGGCAGGTGATCGATGAAGTAGACCGCCGGATCGATCCGGATCCACCCCGACTTGTCCACCACGTAGCGCCACCAGGAGCCCGCTCGCGCAGGCCGACCGCCGTGCCCACGCCGCCGATGACCGCGCCCTGCACGAAGAAGATCCGCCGGATCGACCGCGGGCGAGGCAGGCCCATGGCGCGCAGGATGCCGATCTCGCGGGTCTTGTCGGCCACGACCATCGTGAGGGTGCCCGACGATGTTGAACGCGGCCACCACCATGATGAAGAAGATAATCAGTCCCATGCCGAGCTTCTCGAGCTGGAGGGCCTGAACAGGCTGGCGTTCTGGGTCTGCCAGTCGAGCGTGCGGTAGGGGTAGCCGAGCCGGTGCTCGAGCTGCTCCCCGATCACCGGTGCGCGGTCGGGGTCGTCCACCCGGACCGCGATGCCCGGAGACCGCCTCGCCCAGGCCGGTGAACTTCTGGGCGACGTCCGATCTTCACCACGACGAACTGGTTGTCGTACTGGAACATCCCGGTGTCGAACAGGCCGGTGACCTCGAACCGCCAGAAGCGCGGGACCGCCACGCCGAGCGCCGGATTCATCTTGGCCTGGGTGACCGGAACCAGGGTGACGACGTCGCCCGGGTACACCGACAGCCGGTTGGCGAGGCGCGCACCCGAGCAGGATGCCGCCGTCGACGTCGGGCTTGGTGGTGCGGAACGACAGGTCGCCCTGCTTGATGGCCTGCGGCAGCGAGGTCACCGACCGGGTGCCGGTGTCGGCGTCGAAGCCGACGAGGTTGACGCCCTCGCCATAGTCCTGCCCGGCGGTGATGCCCGCCTGGCTGATCACCTCCGGCGCCGCCGCCACGACGCCGGGCTGCTTGCGGATGATCCGCAGCGCGTTGCGCCAGTCGTCCATCCGGAGGCCGGCGCCGAACGTCAGCACCCGCAGGTGCGGGGTTGGCCACCAGAATCCGCTCCCGCAGGTCGTTCCGCAGGCCGTTCATGACGCCCAGCACCACGATCAGCGCGATGACCCCACGGCGACCCCGCCGGTCGAGATCACCGTGTTGAGCGAGGCGGCGCTCGAGCCGCGCCGGCTCCGGAGGTAGCGCCAGGCGATGCCGCCACTCGAGCGAGGCAGGGCAGCCGGAAGATCGACCAGAAGTCGGCGCGCTCGGCGCCTGGTCCGCCGTTCATCTAGGCCTCCGGCCGCATGGCGGGAAACAGGATCACGTCGCGGATCGAGGGCTGGTCGGCGATCAGCATGATCAGGCGGTCGATGCCCATGCCGACGCCGCCCGCGGGCGGCATGCCGTACTCGAGGGCGCGGATGTAGTCCTCGTCGTACGGCTGGGCCTCCTCGTCGCCGGCCGCCCGCTGTCGCACCTGGTCCTCGAAGCGGCGGCGCTGGTCGTCCGGATCGTTGAGCTCGCTGAAGGCGTTGGCCAGCTCCTGCCCGCCGACGAACAGCTCGAAGCGCTCGGTCAGCGCCGGGTCGGCCCGGTGCTCCTTGGCCAGCGGCGAGAGCGGCTCGGGTAGTCGAGCACGAAGGTCGGCTGCACCAGGTCCGGCTCCAGCACCGCCTTGAACACCTCGTCCTGGAGCCGGCCGCCCGAGAGCGAGCGCCAGCTCGTCGCCGTCGCCGCCCCGGCGCGCGGAGCAGCGCCCGCATCCCGGCGTCGCTCGCGGTCCGGAGGTCGAGCCCCGCGCGCTCCCGGATGCCCTCGATGAACTGCACCCGCGGGAACGGCGGCGTGAAATCGAGGGTCGTGCCGTGGCGCTCGAGTCGGAGCGTGCCCAGCGCAGTGCTCGACGACGCCGCGATCACGAGCGCCTCGACCAGCCGCATCATGTCGTGGTAGTCGGCGTAGGCCTGGTAGAACTCGAGCATGGTGAACTCGGGATTGTGCGTCCGGTCCATCCCCTCGTTCCGGAAGTCGTGGCCGATCTCGTAGACCCGCTCGAAGCCGCCCACCAGCAGCCGCTTGAGGTAGAGCTCGTCGGCGATCCGCAGGTACAGCGGCATGTCGAGCGCGTTGTGGTGGGTCACGAACGGGCGCGCCGCCGCGCCGCCGTAGAGCGGCTGGAGGACCGGGGTCTCGACCTCGAGGAACCCTTGCTCGTCGAGGAAGCCGCCGCATCCAGCTCACCGCGCGCGAGCGGAGCGGAAGACCGCGCGCACCTCGGGGTGCACGGCCAGGTCGGCGTAGCGCTGGCGGTAGCGCAGCTCGGGGTCCTGGAGGCCGCCGAAGGTGGTCGGGCCGCCGTCCCCGGTCGGGTCTTGCCGCGGGGCAGCGGACGCAGCGACTTGGCGAGCAGCGTCAGCGCGGCGCCTGGCGAGCCGGGACCCGCCGCCTGGTTCGGATCGCCGCCCGGCTCGGCGAGGTTCTCCGCGCGAACGGTGATCTCCCCCGCCCTGGTCCGGAACACCGGCCCGCGCACGCCGACGTGGTCGTCGAGATCGAGCCGCTCGAGCAGCCCGTACACGTCGCCGACCGCGTCGCGGCGCAGGTACACCTGGATGCGTCCGGAGCCGTCCTCGAGGTGCAGCGAACGTGGTCTTGCCCTGCGAGCGGCGGGCCACGATCCGTCCGGCCACCGCGACCGCCGGACCCTGCTCGCCCATGGCGTCGTCGTACGCGGCCAGCGCCTCGGCCGCGGTGTGGCTGCGCTCGTACCGGTAGGCGAACGCCGGAATGCCCTGCGCTTCGAGCGCCGCCCGCTTGTCGCGGCGTGCCGCCTCGACGGACGAGCGGCCGTCGTCGCCCTCGTCGGCGCTCACGCGGCTCTGCCTCCGAACCGCTTGAGGTACGCCTGGATGAACGGGTCGAGGTCGCCGTCCATGACCCGCTGGACGTCGCCCACCTTCACCTCGGTGCGGTGGTCGTTGACCATGGTGTAGGGCTGGAAGACGTAGGAGCGGATCTGGTTGCCCCAGGAGTTGTCGGTCTTGGTGGCCTCGACGACCGCGCGGGCGGCCTCCTGCTCCTCCAGCTTCTTCTGGTAGAGCGCGGCCCGCAGCATCTTCATCGCGGTGGCGCGGTTCTTGGTCTGGCTGCGCTCCTGCTGGCAGGAGACGACGTGTTGGTCGGGACGTGGGTCAGGCGCACGGCCGACGACGTCTTGTTGACGTGCTGGCCGCCGGCGCCGGAGGCGCGGAAGACGTCCATCTTGATGTCCTCCTCGCGGATGTCGATCTCGATCGTGTCGTCGATGTCGGGGTAGACGAAGACCGAGGCGAACGACGTGTGGCGCCGCGCCTGGGAGTCGTATGGCGAGATCCGCACGAGGCGGTGCACGCCCTTCTCCGCCTTGAGGTAGCCGTAGGCGTATTCGCCCTTGATCTGGATCGAGACCGACTTGATCCCGGCCTCCTCGCCGGGCAGCAGGTCGAGCACGGCGACCTGGAATCCGTGGCGCTCCGCCCACCGGACATACATCCGCATCAGCATCTCGGCCCAGTCCTGCGACTCGGTGCCGCCGGCGCCGGGATGGATGGTCAGCAGCGCGTCGCGGCTGTCATCCGGGCCCTGCAGCATGGCCTGGAGCTCGAACGCCTCGACGGCGCCGTCGAGCGCGTCGGCCTCGCGGGCGACCTCCGCCTGCATGCCGGCATCGGGCTCCGCCGCGAGCAGCTGCGCCATCTCGAGCGCGCCGGTCGATGCGTCCGTTGAGATCCTCCCACGGGCTCACCCACGCCTTGAGGACCTTCATCTCCTGCACCGTGGTCCGCGCGCTGTCCGGGTTCGCCCAGAAGCCCGCCTCCGCCTGCGAGGCCTCCAGTGCCCGCAGCCGGTCCGTCTTGGCCGTCAGGTCAAAGAAAGTCTCGGAGTTCGGTGACGCGGTGCTGCAGCTCGGTCAGTCGCTCGACGAGATCGGCCATGCCAGCCACTCCAACGATGAATGTTCAGGATCCGGGCGCGAACGAGTGAGCCGCTCGTCCGCCCAGCGGGCGGAGGAACGGCTCGGGATGGAAATATACCCCGGCTCAGAAGATCTGGCGACCGCCGGCGAGGATCTCGTTCAGGGCCTCTTTGAAGTACGGCGTGCTGTCGGCCACGTCCTTGCCGACCTGATCGGCGTACTCCTCCCAGCTCTTCCGGATCTCCTCCTCGAACAGCTCCTTGAGGTTGCCGTCCCGGAGCCCGTCCTGCCGCTTGGCGGGATGGTAGACCACCATGTCGGAGATCAGTGCCCGCGCGAGCCGCCGGGCCTTGAGCGCGGGATCCTGCGAGAGGAATGGGTTCACCGGCCGCGAGCCGGTGGTCCGGCCGCGCGAGGCGATGCCTGCGGCGGCGATGCGGCGGCTGGCGCCGGCGCAGGGGCCATCGGGGCCGCGGGGGCTGAAGCTGGCGGTGTGGGGGCCGGAGGCGGCGCGGGTGGCATCGGGGCCGCCGGGCGTGCCCCGGCGAGTCCCCCTGCCGGTGCAGCCGGTGCGGCCGGGGAGCCCAGGCCGGCCGGCATCGCGGGCCGCGGGGCCCCCAGGGCGCGGCCGGCGGTGGGAAGCTCGCCGGGCGCGGAGCGGCCGGGGGTTGGGAGGCCGGAGACGGCAGCGCCGACGGCGCCGCGGGAATCGCCGGCGCAGTGGGCGTCGAGGGAGCGCTGGACGGCGCCTGGGGCGCCGGCGGCCGCATGGGCTCAACCCGCGGTGCCATCGGTGCCATCGGTGCCGAAGCGGGTGGGGGCGTGCTCGGGGTGGCAAACGGCACCGCCGTCGGGCCGCCGACCGGCGCGGCAGGGGTGCGCTCCCGGGCGTCGCCCTCGCGGCGCACCCCGAAAACGGCGCTGCAGACGCTGCACCGCGCCCGGACCCCGGCGTCGGGGACCTTGTTCGGGTCGACGCGGAAGACGCTGGCGCAATTGGGACAGGTGACGTTCATCGATCCATCCTCACGGCTGTTCTCTGGATCCCGCGCCCGAGCGCTCTTCGCCGTTGGTTCCCTGCCGGCGGTCCACCACGAACACCGAGCCCGGCAGGGTCTTGGCGTAGCTCTTCATTTCGGTGGCAAGCTCGCTCACCTGCGCCGGATGCGCAAACCGGCGGTGGCGGTTGGTGACGATGCCGATCGACAGCGTCATCAGCGGCACGCGGTGGAGCTGCCCCCGCCGGTCCTTGCCGAAGAAGTAGCCCGCCCGGCGATCCTGCTCGTTGTACTGCAGCGGGATCAGGGTGTCGAAGACGTCGAGGATCTCGCTGCAGACGGCACTGATCTCCTCCGCCGGGATGACGAAGATGAAGTCGTCGCCGCCGATGTGGCCCACGAATCCGCGCGGCCCAAGCAGCCCCTTCACGACGTCGTGCAGGATGCGCGACAGCAGATAGATCACGCGATCGCCGTCGTAGTAGCTGTAGCGGTCGTTGAATTCCTTGAAGTGGTCGAGGTCGGCGTAGCAGACCGCGAAATCCGCCTCGGACTCGAGCCGGCGACGGATCTCCCGCTCGATCTCGGTCGTACCGGGCAGGCGGGTCGAGGGATGCACCGAGACATCGCGCTCGGTGCGCACCAGCATCGCGTCGAGCCGGGCGCGCTGCTCCGCGGGCGAGAAGATGCCCGTGATCACCTCGTCCGCCCCTGCCCCGAACCAGGCCTGTACCTGGTCGGCGTGGTGATCCGCGGCGAGCACCGTGACCGGCACGATCGCGGTGAACGCGTCGAGCTTCAGGCGACGCACCAGGTCGACACCCGTCGGCTCCCTGCCGTTCCCATCGACGAACAGCAGGCACGGATGGCCCCGCAGGACGATCGCCTCGACTTCCACCGGCTGGCTGAACACCAGCAACGGAAACGCGTTGGCCGATGCCCACTGGCGCACCAGGGTGGGCACCGGGCAGGCCTCCGGCGAGAAGAAGAGAATCGTCGGGCGAGTCCTCACCCATGGCCTCTCGTAAAGATTTATCCCAAGCTAACTTGGGAGCAGTTCCCCGCCAAGTCGCTCAGAGAAAGAACGCGGCCACCGCCACCATGGCGTAGACCGCGAGGAGCTGGACGCCTTCGAACCAGTGCGACTCGCCGTCGAGGGTGATGATCGCCGTCACGATGGTCGCCATGCCCAGGGCCACCACCTCGAAGGGGGTGAAGACCAGGTTCATGTCCTGGCCCATCAGCACGCCGGCGAAGACCAGGAGCGGCGCGACGAGGAGCGCGATCTGGGTGCTGGAGCCGAGGGCGATTTGAAGTCCCAGGTCGATCTGCCCCTTCCGGGAAAGCATCACCGCGGCCGCATGCTCGGCCGCGTTGCCGATGATCGGGATCACGATCAACCCGAGAAACACGGCCGAGAGCCCGAGCGCCTCGGTGGCTTCGGTGGCCGCGTGGACCAGTAGCTCGGACTCGATCGCGACGCCGACGGTGGCCGCAGCCAGGACGGCGGTCGCCTTGAACGGAGTCCACACCGGCCCCTCCATCGGATGGGCCTCCCCGCCGAACAGCCGGCGATGCGTCCGCAACGTGAAGAGCAGCGAGAGCCCGTAGGTCACGATCAGGATGACCGCGACCGCCTCGGACATGTGCAGCTCGGAGAGCCGGGCGGCCGCCTCGGGGTGCACCGAGTGGAACAGCGCCGGAAACACCAGCCCCACCACCGACAGCGCCAGCATGCCCGCGCTCAGACCGGCGTTGGTGCGGTTGAACCGGAGCTCCCGGCGATTGGCGCCCCCCGCGATGAGCGCGAGGCCGAGAATCAGGAGCAGGTTGCCGAGGATGCTGCCGGTGATCGACGCCTTGACCAGCTCGACCAGGCCCGCGCGGAGTGCCACGATGGCGATGATCAGTTCGGCGGCGTTCCCGAACGTCGCGTTGAGCAGGCCACCGATCGTCGGACCCGTGCGGTGCGCCAGGTGCTCGGTCGCCTCTCCCATCAGGCCCGCGAGCGGCAGCACACCGAGACAGGCCGTGAAGAACACCCAGACGGCCGGGGCATGCAGGACGTAGCCGAGCACGATGCTGAGCGGGACGGCGAGCAGGAACAGCAGACGCCAGGGGATCCCGCGTCGCTTGGGGACGAGATGCGGCGGCAGGCCGGCGGTGGGCTCGACGGCGCCGGCCGCGCTCTTGCTCGACCGGGCGACGGCCGGTGCTGACGCTCCGGCCCCGGAAGGCGCCCGGATACGGCTCCGGCCGGGCCGCCGCCGAGCTCAGCCCGGATGTGCTCGGGCGAAACGCCGGCTTCGGCGAGGATCTTCCCCATCGTGCCGCGCGGCTCGGGCAGCGCGGCGAGCAGCAGGTGCTCGCCGGACAGCGAGGTGCCGGACTCGCGGGCCTCCTTCGACGCCATCTCGATGAGACGCTTCGCGTGGGAGGTGTACGCGAGCTCCGCTGCCCCGCCGCGGGGCCGGCCACGGCGCCCGCCGGCCTCGAGCCGCTGCCGCACGCGGGCGACATCGAGCCCCAGCCGCCGCAGCGCCGGGCCGCCGGGCGCACGGGGCCGAGCAGCGCGAGCACGATGTGCTCGGCGCCGATGGCGTCGTGCTCCAGGCGCCGGGCCTCGGCGCGGGCCCCTTCGAGCGCGCCCTGCGCCTCGGCGCTCAGCGTGTGCGGGTTCACCCCGGGCCGGGGCGGGTCCTGGCTCAGAGCGGCTTGGCTTCGTCGATCAGCATGATGGGGATCCCGTCCTCGACCGCGTAGACGAGGCGGCAGGCGTGACAGACGAGGGATTCCGGGGACTGGCGGTACTCGAGATCGCCTTTGCACTTGGGGCACACGAGGATCTGCAGCAGCTCGGGGGCCAGCGTCATGAGGTCTCCGATTCGGGGAATCCGAAGCGGGTCAGGGCCGCGGGATTCTTGCGCCAGTGGGGCAGCACTTTGACCCAGCAATCGAGGTAGACGGGTGCGCCGATCAGCTCCTCCAGGCGGCGACGGGCGTGCGCGCCGATGGCCTTGATGGTGGCGCCGCCGGCGCCGATCACGATTCCCTTCTGGGACTCGCGCTCCACGAACAGCGTCACACGAATGTATACGGGCCGTTCGGCTTCGCGAAACTCCTCGACCTCCGCGGTGAAGCCGTAGGGCAGCTCGTCCTCGAGCAGCCCGAAGGCGGCCTCGCGCAGGTACTCGACGACGAAGAACCGGACCGGCTGGGTGCCGACGTCCTCGGGGTCGTGGGCGAAGGGCCGCTCGGGTAGGTGCTCGCGCACGGCGGCGAGCAGGCCGGGCAAGCCGGCACCGGCGTCCGTGGCGGAGACGACCAGCGCCGAGCGTTCGAGCTCGGCGCGTCGCGGGGCGGAGACGAGGTCGCCCTTGGTGTAGACGGTCAGCAGCCGGGCGTCGAGCGGGTGGTCGAGCCGCGCGAGGGTGTTGAAGGCGGGCGCCGGGGCCTCGGCGGCGGGGTGCAGGTGGAGCACCACGTCGACCCGCTCGAGCGCCGCGAGGGCGAGCTCGCGCATGCGGGTCTGCATCAGGTAGGCGGGGTCGAGCAGGCCGGGCAGATCGTGGAAGACGTACTGGGTGTCGCCGTCGGTGCGGAGGCCGGTCACGGGGAGCCGGGTGGCCTGGGCACGCGGACTCACGATGGCCAGGTGCTGGCCGACGAGCGCGTTGAGCAGGGAGGACTTGCCGACATTGGGGGCGCCGGCGAGGGCGATGTGACCGCAGCGGGGCATGGGGAAATGTAGGGCGGGCGGCGAGCGCGGAGAAGGCGGAAAAACGGAGGAGCCCGGACTCCAAGTGGAATCCGGGCTCCTCAAGAAAAGGCTGGCGACGGCCTACTCTCCCACCACCTCGCAGTGGCAGTACCATCGGCGCTGCAGGGCTTAACGGCCGTGTTCGGAATGGGAACGGGTGTGGCCCCTGCGCGCTAGTCGTCAGCCGAGTTGATAGCGGGATCCCGAGGGATCCCGCAACAATCGGTCGAATGGATGGTCAACAAATATGAGGAATGGGAAGAGATCAAACTTCACGGGCGATTAGTAGCGCTCGACTGAAGGGATTGCTCCCCGTACATCTGCGCCCTATCAACCAGGTAGTCTCCCTGGGCCCTTTAGGGGGCTTGTGCCCCAGGAGTGTTCATCTTGGGAAGAGTTTCCCACTTAGATGCTTTCAGCGGTTATCTCCGCGCGACATCGCTACCGGGCGATACCCTTGGCAGGATAGCCCGTACACGAGCGGTCGCTTCGTCTCGGTCCTCTCGTACTAGAGACGACGTCCCTCAACACTCCCACGCCCACGACGGATACAGACCGAACTGTCTCACGACGTTCTGAACCCAGCTCATGTACCACTTTAACCGGCGAACAGCCGGACCCTTGGGACCTTCTCCAGCCCCAGGATGTGATAAGCCGACATCGAGGTGCCAAACCGCGCCGTCGATGTGAACTCTCGGGCGCGATAAGCCTGTTATCCCCAGCGTACCTTTTATCCGATGAGCGATGACCCATCCACACGGGATCACCGGATCACTTAAGCCGACTTTCGTCCCTGCTCGCGCCGTCGCGCTCGCAGTCAGGCGGGCTTCTGCTTATACACTCGTCGTGCGATTACCGACCGCACTGAGCCCACCATAGCGCGCCTCCGGTACTCTTTAGGAGGCGACCGCCCCAGTCAAACTACCCACCAGCCACGGTCCTCGACGGTGTTGCCGTCTGAGTGAGAACGTTAGTAAAACAAGGGTGGTATTTCACTGGTGCCTCCCTGATCCCCGAAAGGACCAGATCAACGGCTCCCACCTATGCTACGCAGGTTATACCGACGTTCAATGACAGGTTGTAGTAAAGGTGCACGGGGTCTTTTTGTCCTGTCGCGGGTAATCGGAATCCTCACCGATACTGCTATTTCGCCGAGCTTACGGAAGAGACAGCTCCCAAGTCGTTACTCCATTCGTGCAGGTCGGAACTTACCCGACAAGGAATTTCGCTACCTTAGGACCGTTATAGTTACGGCCGCCGTTTACCGGGGCTTCGGTTCGCAGCTTCGCCTTGCGGCTAACCGCTCACCTTAACCTTCCGGCACCGGGCAGGAGTCAGAGCGTATACGTCGGCTTGGACAATGCCTTGGCACGCTCCTGTGTTTTTGCTAAACAGTCGCTTGGGACGATTCTCTGCGGCCGGCTTGAGCTTCTCCTGTACGGAGTCACCTACCACCGGCACCCCTTATCCCGAAGTTACGGGGTCATTTTGCCGAGTTCCTTTTCCGTAAATCACTCGAGCCCCTTAGGCTACTCGCCTCGCCCACCTGTGTCGGATTACGGTACGGTCAACTGCAGTCCTGGTCTGCGAAGCTTTTCTTGGCAGTGTGCGTCAGCCACCCTTGGCGAGGCCTAACGGCTTCTTCGGCATCGGTTCTCGACTATCCCAGCGGATTTGCCTACCGGGAAACGTCTACCACCTTGCATCGGAAAGTCCACCACCCGACGGTAACCTTGCTCCTGCGTCCCTCCTCAGACTCGTAACGGCCTACAGTTGGTACGGGAATGTTGACCCGTTTCCCATCGTCTACGCCTCTCGGCCTCGACTTAGGGACCGACTGACCCTGAGCTGATCGACATGGCTCAGGAACCCTTAGGCTTTCGGGGACAGGGGTTTTCACCCTGTTTCTCGCGTACTTAATCCGGCATCCTCACTTCCCATC
>CAWIYG010000005.1:462500-613126 GCA_963840215.1 uncultured Gemmatimonadales bacterium
TGCCTCCGGCGACGACCTGCAGTCCGTCGAACACCTGGAACACGCCGGCCAGGGGAATCAGCGCTGCCGACACCGCGATGACCGAGGCATCGGCGGTGTACAGTCCGGCGAGGAAGTGCGGGACGGTCAGAAACAGCAGCGCCGTGCAGGACATGAAGGCCACGCCGCAGATCAGGGCCGCTCGGGCCATCCCCCGGGCGCCTGCCGGATCGGCCCGTCCCACGGCGTGGCCGACCAGGACCGATGCGGCGTCGCCCACGCCGAGCGGCACCATGAAGGTGAGCGACGCGAGATTGATCGCCACCTGGTGGCCGGCCATCTGCCGGGTGCCGAGCCAGCCCATCATCAGGGCGACAAGCGCGAAGGCGCCGAACTCGAGCACGTACTGGAACCCGATCGGGAGGCCGAGCCGCAGCATGCGGCCCAGGGGCGCCGGATCCCACACCTCGGGCAGGCGCCGCCGCAGGTGGGGTCGCAGATCCGACCAGGCGAGGGCAATCAGCACTCCCGCGAGCAGCCAGCGGCTCACGGTCGTGGCCCAGGCCGAGCCCAGCACGCCCAGCGCCGGGACGGGGCCCGATCCGTAGATCAGCAGCCAGTTGAGGCCAGCGTTGACCAGGTTGGCCACGAGAATCGAGACCAGGATCGCGGAGGTGCGACGCAGCGCCTGCAGGCTCTGCCGGAATACGATGAACAGGAAGAACGGCAGCACGCCGGGGGCCAGCCGCACCGTGTAGGCGGCCGCCAGCGGCACGACCTCGGCGGGCTGGTGGGCCAGGCCCAGCACGGGGCCCGCGATCAGCAGGATCGCGACCGATGGCACCGCGAGCACGATGGCCAGCAGCACGCCCCGCTGGATGCCGCGTGCCACGGCCGTGTCGTCGCCCGCCCCGACGGCCTGGGCCACGACCGGGTCGAGCACCATCAGCGTCCCCATCCCGAACACGCCGATCCCGAAAAAGTACAGGTGGCCGAGGGCGACGGCGGCGAGGCCGATCGAGGAGTCGCCGGCCGCGAGGTGGCCGACCATCACCGTGTCGACGACGCCCATCAGCATCATCCCCACCTGCACCAGCACGACCGGCACCGCCAGGCGGAGCATCGCACGCAGCTCGCCGGGCCGGGGGAGGATCCGGCCCGCCACTGATCCGGAGGTCATGGGTCAGGAAGGAATGGCGGGACGGACGGGGTCCGGCGCCGGCCGCGGGCTCGCGAGCAGCCGCTCGGTGAACTCGACGCGCTCGGCCAGCTCCGAGACCTGTTGCCGAAGCTGGTCGAGCTCATCCAGCACTTCGGCCGGGACCGGGCCTCCGGGCATCGACTCCTCCGGGTCCCAGCGCCGGACCAGGCGGCCGTCCGCGTCCCGGAACGAGCCGCTGGCCACGAGGATCAGGTCGTAGAGGTACCAGAGCCCGACGCCACCGATGGTGACGGCCATGAGGACGCCGGTCCCGGTTTTTCCCACGTAGAAGCGATGACCGCCGAACGGCCCCAGGATCGCGGCGAGCGCAAGCGCGACGCCGCGCGACTTCTCGGACGGCTCCTGGGGGTACGTGACCGGATACGAGCCGCTGGTTCCCATGGGCAGAGAATATCCGTGGGCGGCGGCTTGGTGTCCACGGTCAGTGGAAGGAGTAGGCGTGGCGGAATGCGCCCGGGTGGACTCGAACCACCGACCCACAGCTTAGAAGGCTGTTGCTCTATCCAACTGAGCTACGGGCGCCGGACTGACAGGCCAACAACTTAGCGGCGGTCGTGGCGGTCGAACAGGGATCGTCGAGTCGAGAAGCGTCATCTTCGGTTGGAAGCCGTCGGCGCAGCGAAGCCGTACGGGTCGTGCCGCTGCCGCGACCGCCAGATCCCGCCATAGATCAAGGCGGCGGCGAACCCGGCCTGGAGGCCCAACCCTATCTCCCGAATCAAGGTCATCTGGTCGCGGAAGAAAAGAATCTCGAGCGCCGTCAAGGCGAGGTAACAGACGCCCACAGTGACGAGGCGAGGAGGGTGCAGCGCGAAGTGTCTAGGCATACGATCAACACCTGAGCAGTGATTCTGGGGGGTGATGAACTCATACACAGCGGGACAGTATCGGGGAAGCCCTGAGCGGGCGCGGAAACCCGTCCGCCGCCCGCAGCGTAGTGCGGGCGACTCGCGCCCGTGGCGCCGACCTCGCTCCCATCCGCCGGAGGAATGCTTGCGAACCCTCGCCGTGCTGCTGCCATTCGTGCTGGCCGCCTCCTCAGCCCCGCCCCGCCACGTCCCGCCGCCAACCGGTGAAGCGCTCGTGCGCCAGATGCACGATCGCTACGCGGGCAAGTGGTATCGGACGCTCACGTTCGTCCAGACCAGCGCCTTCGCCGACGGGCGAACGGAAACCTGGTACGAGGCGGCCGAGATCCCGGGCAAGCTGCGGATCGACATCGCCCCGCTCGACAGCATGAACGTGGTCGTGTTCCGGAGCGACTCGCTGTACGTGTTTCGCGGCGGGAAGCTTCGCGCGGCCAAGCCGCAGGTTCATCCGCTGATGGTGCTCGGGTTCGATGTCTACGCGAAGCCGGTGGAGGAGACGATCCGAAAGCTCCGGGACCGCAAGATCGACCTGTCGAAGGTCCGGGAAGCTCAGTGGCAGGGACGCCCGGCCTGGGTTGTCGGCGCCGCCGAGGGCGACACCACGAGCGCCCAGTTCTGGATCGACCAGGAGCGACTCCTGTTCGTGCGGCTGATCGAGATGGGGGAAGGTCCGTCGGGCGCGGCGCTGGAGGAGACCCAGTTCAACAAGTATGAGCCGCTCGGCGGCGGGTGGATCGCTCCCGAGTGCATCTTCATCATCAACGGGAAGCTCTTCCTGACCGAGACCTATGCGGACATTCGCGCCGACCCGCCGCTGGCGCCGTCGACCTTCGCGGTCGATACCTACCGCACGCCGGCGTGGGTTCCAGCCCTGAAGGCTGCGTCACCACAGTAGAAGCGAAAGCGAGAGCGCCGGGGACCCGAGGTCGCCGGCGCTCTCTCCGTATCTGATCTGCGGATGATGCGCGAACCTTCGATCGTCCGGCCGCGCGGTGCTACCGATCGGGGCGCCGGGATTCGAACCCGGGACCTCCTGCTCCCAAAGCAGGCGCGCTACCGGACTGCGCCACACCCCGTCATAGCAGCCAACAACTTAGACGCTCGCCGGCGCCTCGCCAAGCCGAGTGTGTAGGGTGAGTCGTAAGCGCCCCGCGCACGAGAGCGCTTAGGTGACCCTGAAGCGCGCAGCCCGGTGCGACCCAGGTGCCGCCGGTCAAGGGCTAGCGAACGGTCGCCTGGACGCCGAGAACGAGATCGGCGAAGTCCGGCTCACCCGGTACGGCCGGATGGTCGCCATCGTCGTAACTAATTGTCCAGTTGGGGTAGGTTCCCTCCAGCCGACCCTGTGCGGGATTCAGCGGGTGACCAGCAGAGTCGCTCTGGCGGAACCGTATCCGCGCCTGAGTGCCGGCCTGGTACAAGTAGCGGCCCTCATCGTTGCCGGCGAATATCCCATTCGAATCGCCAACGTTTACTTTGTTGCAGACGTTTATGAACATCACCGCGAGCACTGGCGGGGGAGCGCTGACCTCCTGCCCACCCAAGTCGCAGCTGACGCCGAGCACATTGAGTACCAGACTCGACCGGGTCGGGATGTCGAGGACGCACTCCACAATCCTACCGGAGGTGGTGCAACCCTGAACCGCCGGCGGCAGGGGTTTCACGGTGATCGTCTTGCTTGCGACGGCAACCGCTCCCAGGTTGTCCGTCACGGTGAGCGTGACCGTGAAGGTCGTCGGACCGGTAATGCTGTAGACGTGCCTGCCGAGTCCACACCGTTCAGTCCAGGGGAAGCACGCCGTGTTCCGGCTCGAAGTCCCCCCGTCACCGTAGGTCCAGGCATAGCTTACGATGGCGCCTGGTGACGCGTCGGTGCTCTTGTTGATGAAGGCGCAGCCCTCTCCGTAGCAATTTGATTCGAAGCTCGCCGTCGGCGGGGTGTTGGCCGAAGGGTCCGGATTGACTGATATCGTCTGCGAGGCGGCGGCCGTAGCGCCCCCGACGTCCGTAACCGTGAGCGTAACGGTGAATTCCGTAATGGCGGAAATGGCGTAGGTATGCGTTGCCATGTTTCCGGTGGCCTGAGCGCCGTCACCGAAGGTCCACGCAAAAGCAGCGATCGGCGGACCCTCCGGGTCGGTGGCGGTGCTGGTGAAAGTGCAGACGGCGGCGGCACAAGAGTAGCTGAAGCTGGCCGTTGGTGGATTGTTCGACGGTGGTACCGGATCGACGGTCACCGTCCGGGTCGCGACGCCGGTGAATCCCTCGTTGTCGGTCACCGTGAGTGTTACCGTGAACTCGGTGCGCGCCGAGACGTTGTAGGTATGGGACGGCTTGTTCCCTGTCGCGGTGCCACCGTCCCCGAAGGTCCAGGCGTAGCTCACGATCGCCCCGGGCGCCACGTCAGTGCTGGTGCTGACGAACTTGCAGACCAGCAGCGTACACGTCTGGGTGAACCCGGCGGTCGGCGGATTCACTGGAGCGGCGGGGGTAACGGTGATGGTTTGAGTTGCGGCGTCGGTAGCGCCCTCGTTGTCGGTCACGGTAAGCGTGACCGTGAACTCCGTCGGGGCTGTGACGGTGTAGGTGTGAGCTGGAGACGCCTGGTTCGACGTCGCGTTGTCGCCGAAGGTCCAGGCATAGGTCGCGATCGTGCCCGGCGCTGCGTCGCTGCTGGTGTTGGCGAAAGCGCAGTCCAGCCCATTACAGCTGTAGGTGAACCCGGCGGTCGGCGGATTCACGGGAGCGGCGGGGGTGACGGTGATGGTTTGAGTTTCGGCGTCGGTAGCGCCCTCGTTGTCGGTCACGGTAAGCGTCACCGTGAACTCCGTCGGGGCTGTGACGGTGTAGGTGTGAGTTGGAGACGCCTGGTCCGACGTCGCGTTGTCGCCGAAGGTCCAGGCATAGGTCGCGATCGTGCCCGGCGCTGCGTCGCTGCTGGTGTTGGGAAAAGTGCAGTCCAGCCCATTACAGCTGTAGGTGAAGCCCGCGGTCGGTGGGGTGTTGACAGCTGGATCGATGGTGATGCGGCTGGTCTTCCGGTGGCTCAATCCCTCGGCATCGAACACGGTTAGACTGACGTCGAGAGTACCCGACGTCCGGTAGGTGTATTCGCCGGTCGCGGTGCTCGCGTCGGGAGTGTTATCCCCGTTATAGTCCCAGCTCCACCCGGTCACAGCGGCATCATCGGTGCTGGTGCTGACGAACTCGCACGGCTCGTCAATAGTGCATGCCGGCAGCTCGAAGTTCGCGACCGGCGCTTCGTTCTCGGGTCGGATCAGGTCTCTGCCCTCACTGCACGCTGAGCCCAGAACCAGCGTTCCAGAAACTACGGCCAGCAGACCAATCGATCGCATAGAAACATCCAGTCCGAAAGACGAAGATGTGCCCAGGGAGCCAACGGGTTCGAGCGGCGACACGACACACGCCCTCCCTTGGCGCATGTGCCAGAGTCGTGCCAGTCCCATGGGGACTTGCGCCCGCCAACTGTATGTTCACAACGCCATACGGTGTACGGCATTACAGCTGACAGCCCCGCCATCATGGCTGTGCTGCAAACCTGCAACTGTGGCGACCGCGCATAGTGGCTGTACGAGGAGCTTGTGTTGGGGTAGCGTTGGGCAGACTTGCCGAACCTTGGACGCGGGCTCCGCTGGCCCCCAAGGCGCGAGACGGGAGGAACCCTTCAAATGACGGACCTCGCCGCCGGCAGTCACACCATCCTCCGGGCAAGGTTTGCCCCCAACTGTACCGTGGCGGGTGACCCCCGCACCTCAGCGCTCCCCAAAACCTGCCGAGCCGTCAGTTCCCTGCGCACTACTAGGATCGTGCCCTGCCGGGCCACATGCGCGACCTGGTCAGCGTTCTGGGGACCGCTCGCGGGTTTCTAGAGCCGCTAAGGGTTAAGCAACCGCGAATCGCTGTGGCCGTAATAGCCCGGGGAGCTGCACCTGGCCCAGCCGGTACAGAAACTCGCCCCGCCGGATCATCCCGAATCGCTCGTGCGCCACCCGTTCCTGGAGGGTCCGGAGGTCCGCTCAATGGCCTCGCCTCCGTCCCAGGGCGGAGTTGTCGCAAAATGGGCCCCTGTTGTCGCAAAATCGACCTTACCTCCCGCCTCCGTCGTCCGCATCGTAATCTGTCCCGTCTCAACTCCCGCCAAATTCCCGAACGGAGGATTGGATGCTCAGCCGGTGGGGGCCGCCAGCTCGCGCGCATCTTCTGATTCTATTTCTCGTCTCCACGATCGAGGCGACGCCATCCTCCGCCCAGGTATCCTCGCCCCACCCGAAAGCCCTCCACTTCAGCAAAAGCACACACGTCGCCGCCGTCGCCTGCGAGGTCGCGGCGGCCGCCCGTCCCAAGGGCACCCCGACGCGCTGCCGCATAAGGGCGTTCCGAGAAACTCCCGGAGAGTTCATTGTTCGCCTACTGGAGATTCCGCTCGCTCCGACGACAGAGCTCGACTTCCCACGGTCCGAAGTGCGGCTGCTGAAGGACGGCACAGGGGCCGTCCTCACGCGGATCCCCGCACTATGAGGCCGCCCGGATCACCACCTGACCGGAGCGCCGTCCCGCCCGCTCCGGCGTCGGAAGTCGTGGGGCACCCCCAGTCCTGGCCCGAGTTGCGCAAGGTACCGGTTGAACTGCTCTCCCCGGTGGGCTGGCTGTCGGGAATGTTCCACGTGCCGGTGCATCAGACGCTGGTGGAGTTTCTGAGCCTCACTTCGCGGCAAGTGAAATTGACTCGGGTCCGGGTGCCTAACGAGCCGGACCCGCGGCCGTTCGTCGCGCTCCAGCGGGCTGCGATCATCCTGGTTGCGCCGTCCCTCGATGACGGGGTTGAGGCACGCCCCGATCCGGGGTACACCGCGCTCCGGGAGGTGGCGTGCCTCCTCCCGACCGGCATCCTGCGCGGCTCGCTCGCGGTCCTCCTCAACATGCGGCTGTCGGACCATCTCCAGCAGCAGGGACAGCTGCTCACCCTCCGGCGCTGCCTACTGAGCCCCTATGGCCAGACGGCCTTGTCCCCGGACGCCCGGTCGCTGACCACGGTAATCGTCAACTTGGATGCGGCGCTCGGAGTCTCGGAGGAGACGTAAGGGAGCAGGTGCGCAACGCTGCGCGACAAGCTGGCGTGCCCGCCCATCTCACTGGTCCCTAGGGTTTGGCGGAAGGCATTGGTGTAGAGGGGTCTTAGCTGGGCAGAGATCCACCCCGCCGATGGCCGTACGTTTCTCTACGTTGGCACAGAGAACGGGGGCGAAAGTCAGGCTTCGACCTTTCCCCCCGTGGCGGTGTCTCGGGCGAGCGCCTGGGCGAGCCCGCGGAGGGCCCGGCCGCGGTGGCTCACGGCGTCCTTCTCGTCGGCGGTCGCCTCCCCGAAGGTGCGGCCAAGCTCGTCGCTGAAGAAGAGCGGATCGTAGCCGAAGCCGTTTTCGCCGCGCGGGCCTTCGAGGATCCGGCCGCCGCAGGTGCCCTCGAACACCTCCGGGACGGCCCCCGCGTCGCGCAGGTAGACCAGCACGCAGCGGTAGCGCGCCCGGCGCCGTGCCTCGGGCGCGCCCAGGAGCCGGCGCAACAGCTCCGCGTTGTTGGCGGCGTCGACCTGGTCGCTCGAACCCTCGGCGCCGGCGAATCGGCGGGAGCGGACGCCGGGCGCGCCTCCGAGGGAGAAGACCTCGAGCCCCGAGTCGTCGGCCACGGTGGGCAGCCCGGACCGGCGGGCGAAGTGCTCGGCCTTCCGGCGGGCATTGCCCTCGAAGCTCTCCGCCACCTCCAGGGTATCCTCGGCCGCGCTTTCCCACAGACCCAGCTCGTCCGGGAACACGACTTCCACGCCGGCCGCCTCGAGGATGCGCCGGATCTCGGGCTGCTTGCCCCGGCTTCGGGTGGCGGCCAGCAGCTTCACCAGCCCAGCGCCTCCCGCTGCGCGCGGAACAGCTCCGCGATGCCCAGGCCGGCCAGGTCGAGCAGCACGTCGAGCTGGCCGCGGGAGAAGCTGTCGTGCTCGCCGGTGCTCTGTACCTCGACGTACCTCGCCGGCTCCAACATGACGATGTTGGCGTCGACGTGCGCGTCGCGATCCTCAAGGTAGGCGAGGTCGAGTCGCTCCTCGCCCGCGACCACGCCGACCGACACCGCCGCGACCAGCTGGCCGAACGGGGACGGCCCGCCGGTCTTGGCCGCGAGCCACGTGCAGGCGTCGGCGAGGGCGACGCACCCGCCGGTGATGCCCGCGGTCCGGGTGCCGCCATCGGCCTGGAGCACGTCGCAGTCGATCCGGATGGTGTACTCGCCGAACGCCATGGTGGCCATCGCGGCGCGGAGCGAGCGGCCGATGAGCCGCTGGATCTCCTGCGTCCGGCCGCCGGGGCCGTTCCGCTCGCGGGACGTCCGCTCGACGGTCGCGCGCGGCAGCATGGCGTACTCGGCGGTCACCCAGCCTTCGCCGCTGCCCTTCTTGAACCCGGGCACGCCGTTCTCGACCGAGGCGGTGCAGTGGACGAGCGTGCCGCCCATCCGGATCAGGCAGGAGCCTTCGGCATAGGGATTGGCGCGCCGCTCGAGCACGAGCGGGCGCAGCTGTTCGTTGGCGCGGCCATCAGGACGGGGCACGGAGACGCTCCACCAGGGCTGAAGTTGAGAAGCCGGCGACGACCGGCACGCGGACGACCCGGCCGCCGCGGGCCTCGACCCAGTCGGCGCCCACGATCCGCTCGCGGACATAGTCGGCGCCCTTCACGAGCACGTCGGGGGCGAGGGCCTCGATCAAGGCCAGCGGCGTGTCCTCGTCGAACAGCACCACGCAGTCGACCGCGGCCAGTCCGGCAAGCACGCGCGCCCGGGCGTGCTCGCCAGCCACCGGACGCGCGGCGCCCTTCCCCAGGCGCCGGACGGAGGCGTCGGTGTTGAGGCCGACCACGAGCGCATCGCCCTCACGACGCGCCGCCTCGAGCAGCTCGACATGACCCGGGTGCAGGAGGTCGAAGACGCCGTTGGTGAACACGACCGGACCCGCCTGCGCGCGGCGCCACGTCATGGCCTCGGCGAGCGGTCGGATCTTGGCGGCGCTGGTCGTGCTCACGCGGCGCGATCCTCGTCCGGCACGCGACCGAAGAGCGCCTTGAGCCCGGGCGGGGCGATGAAGGTGGTCACCATGACCATGAGCAGAACGGCGCCGAACACCTCGGCCGAGAGCACGCCGGAGCGGCGGCCGATGTCGGCGAAGATGAGGCCCACCTCGCCGCGTGGCACCATGCCGACGCCGACCACGAGCCGGCGCATCGGGACCCAGGGCGCGGCCCAGCCGGCGGCGACCTTGCCGACGATGGCGATCGCCGTGATCGCAGCCGCGACGGCCAGCGTGCCCCGCGCCGTCGGCGAGGTCGGATCCAGCAGCCGGAGGTTGACCGACGCGCCGACGCTCACGAAGAAGATGGGCGCGAAGATCGCGGCGACCGGACGGACCTCGTGCTCGATGGTGTCGAACTGGTTGGTCCCCGAGAGGATGATACCCGCCGCGAACGCGCCGATGATCAGGGCCGAGCCCGCGAGGGAGGCGATGGCCGAGAGGCCCAGCGCGAACGCGACGGCGAACACCAGGAGCACCGATCGAACCCGCATGCGGACCACGACGTCGAACAGACGCGGCACGAGGAAGCGTCCGACCAGCACCGCGACTACCAGGAAGCCGACTGCCACCGCGAGCGTCCGGAAAACGCCCAGCACCGTGATGGCGGCGCCGGCGGCCACGCCCGAGACGACGCTCAGGATGACGAGGCCGAGCACGTCGTCGATCACCGCCGCGCCGATGATGATGCGCGCTTCCGGCGTGGCCATCCGCCCGAGGTCGGAGAGCACGCGCGCGGTGATGCCGACCGACGTCGCGGTGAGCGTGGCACCGACGAAGATCGCGGCCGTCGTCAGATTCTGCTCGCCGCTCGCGGGGTGCGGCAGGTGGGCCCAGTACGAGGTAGCCGAGCCCGAACGGCACGACCACGCCCACCACCGCCACGGCCAGGGACGCCGGCCCGACCCGGAACATCTCGCGCAGATCGGTCTCGAGCCCGATCTCGAACAGCAGCAGGAGGACGCCGAGCTCGGCCAGGACGTGCATCACCTCGCCCGCCGCGCCCTCGGACGGCACGATCCCGAGCACGCTGCCGCCCAGGAGCACCCCGGCCACGAGCTCCCCCAGGACCGCCGGCTGCCCGAGCCGCTCGGCCAGCTCGCCGAGCAGCTTGGCCGCGACCAGAATGGCGGCGAGCGCCAGGAACAGCTGGGCGACGTCGAGCCCGCCGTCGGCGGGGACGTGCACCTACAGCGGCTCCTCGGCGCGGGGCCGGAGCATGAACGTGTGGTTGAAGCCGGGCAGGACGACGGTCTCGGTGTACTCGGTCTCGATCGTGATCCGGCTCGGCCGGCCGCCGCGGTCGAGCCGGAACTCCGGCGTCTGGTCGAGGATGGAGTCCGCCTTGGCGTTGAGGTTCGCCAGGATGGCGTCGTCGGTGAGCTGGTCGGCGTGCCGGGCCTGCTGCCGCATGTCGTCGAGCAGCTCGTAGTAGCGCCAGTAGACGCCGCCGATGTGGACGCCGTAGTAGAGCGCGCCGAGGAACAACACCACCGAGAGGATGCAGCCGAGCATGCTGGCCCCTCGCCGATCGGGGCGGAGACTCACCATTGCGACTGGGCTCCTTCCACGATGTTGGTGACGAGCTTGTCGAGCGCGCGGTCGCGGCCGTCCCGCTCCTGGCCGGGGTCGTACTCCCCGTCCACGACGAGGCTGTTGCGCTGCCAGATCGGCTTGTTCTGCCGCTGATCGAGGATTTCCACGGAGACGGTGATCTGCACCAGGCGGCGTGTCACGTCGACCGTGCGGTCCTCGCCGCCGGTATACTGCACGGGCAGGTCGGGCTCGTAGCGGAGAATGCTGCCGCGGACGACGGCGTCGGCCTGGCTCTCGGATGCCTGGCGGAGGCCGAGCCGGCGCTCGATCGCCTCGCGAACGGAGGTCTGCACCTCCTGCGTCAGCGTCGGCTCCGCCGTCTGGTTGTCGAACGGCAGCAGGGCGACTGTCTTGATCGACGGCGGGAGCCCGCCGCCGGCGAAGCCGTAGAGACAGCCGGTCAGGCTGGCGGCGAGCAGCAGGGGGGCCAGCCGCCTAGGGCTTACGAGCAGTCCAGATCTCTGGCGCAAAGTCGGCCCGTGCGGTCGAGAGGAAGGTCAGGTTGAGCTTGGCGGGCACGCTCGGCACGACCAGCCGGGCGGTGACCGGGGCGCCCGCGGAGTCGAGCGTCGTCTCGGCGCGGCCGACGACCTTGCCGGCCTGGCGCACCTCGGCGACGAGCCGGCCCGATTTGCCCGTGGTGCGGACGTAGCTCACGGTATCAGTGGCATTGGCGTATTGCCAGGCGACGGTGCCCTTGTCGGCCAGCCCGCGGAGCGAATCCCCCGGCTCGGGCAGCCGGGCCACGCCGAACATGGCCCACATGAGCGGATAATTGGGGACCAGCTTCTTGACCGCATCGGGCGGCTCGGCCCACAGCGGCTCGTCGCCGACCACCGCGGCCGACGCGGCGCCGGAGCCGAACGGCCCCGCGACGTCGAACCGCATCGAATCGGGCGGGGCGATGCGGGCGCTGCCCCGCCCTCCCGCGCTCGACCGCTCGTCCTGGAAGAGCCACTTGAAGCGGTGAAGCCGATGGTCGGCCGGCACCGTGGCGCCGACCCATTGGGCGACTTGCGCCCCGGTCACCGGCGCCGCCGCCACCGGCACCAGGGCCCCGGGCGCACTCCGGCAGCCGGCGAGCGCCACGGCAAGATAGGCCCCGAGCCACCCGACGGTCAACGAGAAGGCGTTGTGGCATCAATAGTTATAGCCGAAGAAGAAGCTGACGAATCCGGGTTTCTTCTGCTCGGAGCTGAGGCCGTAGCCCTCGTAGCCGCCGCTGCTGAAACGCCGGCCGACGTCGAGGCGCAGCACGGTCGAGCGGGCCGAGCGCCATCCGGAAGCTAACGCCATAGCTGCCAAGCAGTGCGCGGTCGACGGTGGTGGGGAAGCGGGCCTTGCCGACATCGGTGAACAGGCCGCCCTGGATCTCCGGGAAGTCGACATCGCCGAACGGCGTGCCGAGGGTGAGGTGGGTGAGCAGCGGGATAGCGCAGCTCCTGGTTGAACATGAAGGCTTCGGAGCCGACGATGTAGCCGAACTGGGGATAGCCCCGGAGGGCGAGCGTGCCGCCGATGTTGACGCGGCGCGGGCGATCGCCGCCGCTGTAGAACCCGTAGCCGCGCAGCGCCCACGCGCTCCGTCGGCCGAGCCGGAGATACTGGCGCCAGTCCGCCGAGACGAGGTAGCTGTCGAACCGGCTGTTGGAGAAGTCGCTCGACACGCCCGCCGTGACCGCGAAACGGCCACCATCGATCGGGCCGCTCGGTAGCCAGAGCGAGTTGTCGCGCACGTAGCTCAAGAAGTGCGAGGCGATCCAGCCGACCCGGCGGGGCTCGTCGACCGGAAGGGTGAAGTCGACGCGGTCGGAGCGCTCGACGACGGCGGTGGCCTCGATCCGGGTGAAGCGGGTGAGCGGATAGCGCAGCAGCCCGATGGCGCCGTACGCGGTCTCGTCGTAGGCGACGAAGCGGTCGCCCTCGAAGTTGCGGCTCTTGGTCCGGAAGGCACCCGACGCCCCAGTTCACCCGGCGGCTCTGGTTCAGGTAGACGGTGGTGGCGCTGAGGTTCGAGAGGATGCTGCCCAGCCGGCGGCCCTGGTACGAGGAGACCGAGCCGAAGAGCAGGTTGTCGCCCAGCAGATCACTCGCGACGAAGAAGATGCCCTGGGCGCCGCCGTAGCCCGGGATCACGACCGCGTCGCCGGCGGCGAAGTCGAGCGTGAGCCGCCGGCGGTAGGGCTCCCGGCGCGCGGCGATGCTCGGTCGTGGTGTCCCCCGGTGCGTTCCAGCTCCACTGCGCGGAGGGGGCGGCGTCGGGCACCCGCGCGAAGCGTTCCTGGCGCGCGCGAGGAGTCGACCGGGATAGCGATAGAGGTTCCAGCTCAGGTCGTGGAACCCGCCGACGATGAGGCCGCCGTCGCCGGGAGCGGCACCGCATCGAAGGCGCCGGTCCAGGCCGAAGTCTCGCGACGGCCCTCGCCGGCGGAATCGACGGAGAAGGCATTGAGCACGCCGTCGCGGTCGGACGTGAAATAGATCCGGCCGTCCTTGGCCCAGAGGGGCGACTCGTCGCGCCAGTCGCCGGAGGTCAGCTGGCTCGTGGCGCGGGTCGGAGAGATCGAGCAGAAACAGGTTGGCCGCGCCCCCGCGGCCGTCCGCGGTGCGGTCGGAGGCGAACACGATGCTGGCGGCCGTCGGCGCTCGGGCTGGGGTCGAGGTCCTGATAGCGGTCGCTGGTGAGCGGCTCGAGCTCGCCGCCAGGCAGGGTGATGCGGTAGAGATCCGAGATGCCCCGCTCTCCGACAGCCCGCTCACCACGATGCTCTGCCCGTCCGGCATCCAGTGCGGCGACAGGAGCGAGACCAGCTCCGGAAACTGGTAGCGGCCCGCGGCCTTGCGCCGCTCAAGGTCCCACACGAAGAGCGCGTCACGGTCGCCGTAGCGGGCGGTGAAGAGGAGCAACCCTGGGCGCGAGGCGTCCATGCGCGAGTCGAAGGGATGGAACGACTCGAGCTGCGCCGACCGCCCGCCGGTGACGACGGAGCGGCCCTTCGCCTTGGTCCGAGCGACTTCTGGTAGATCGAGACGTAGCCGTTGGCGGGGACACGGTAGGCGACCGGCCGGGCGCGTCCACGCCGCCGGTGTCGGGCATGAACGCCGGCTTGACCGCCACCTTGGCGCACATCTCGGTGCCGAGCACGCTGCAGCGGGGCGAGACTGTCGACCGAGGGATAGTAGCGCCGGCGCATGGCGAGCTGGAACTCTTCGCTGAGCTGGTCGAGCGTCCGGCCATACACCGCCTTCATGGCCTCCTCGAAGCTGTCGTGGCGGTTGAGCTCCTTGTACATCAGCTCGACACGCCAGTCGCCGTAGGTGTTCGGCCAGCCAGCGATGGATCTGGCCGCCGATGCGGGTAGACGATGCCGCTCGTGGTGTAGGTCAGCTGCTTGAACGTCGGGCAGCCGGCCGCTCAGCGTGAGGTCGCGCATGACCATCTCGTCGCGCGCGTCCTGGCCCGCCCGACCAGAGCTCGGCCAGGCCCTCGGTCCACCAGAGCGGGAAATTGAACCGGCCGCGACCGGGGCGCCTGGTTGATAGTTCTCCCCGCAGAGTCGAGCTGGAAGACGTGCACCATCTCGTGCCGCATCGTGTGGCGGAACTCGGCGAAGTTGCCCCGGAACGGCAGCGACACCCGTGCGCTTCAGGAAGTCGGTCGCGCCGAGCAGCCCCTCGGGGGGCATGAACGGCAGGATGTTGGTCTGCTCGAAGTCGGTATGCGAGGCGTAGACGATGAGCGGGATGCGGGTCGGCCACCTCGTGGCCGAACTGGAGGCGAGCGTATCGTAGCTCGCCTCGGCGTAGGCCAGCGCGGCGGGCGCCAGGTCCGCTTCGGCGGGGTAGTAGTAGAGGTCGACGTGCGGCCCCCGCAGCACCCGCCAGTCGAGCTTGCGATACTGGATCTTGTTCTGGCCGAAGGCGAAGAACTGGGCCGCGGCCGGCGGTGCGGCGGCGGCGAGCAGCAGCGCGGGGCGAAGAGCGGCGCGCGGCGAAGGCGCGGAGCGGAGCAGTAGGTCATCGTGGGAATGACCGTTCGAATCAGGTCACCTTGCGTGATCCGAATCAGGGCGGCCGTGCCGCCGACCACCTTGCCGAAGACCGTGTAGGTCCCGTCGAGGTGCGGCTGGGGGCTGAGGTTGATGAACCATTGGCTGGACGCCGGTGTCGGGGCCGGACAGCGCCATGCCGAGCATGGGCGCACGTACCGGTTGCGGTTGATCTCGTCGCGGATGGCGCCGCCGGGGCCGCCGAATCCATCACCGCGGGGGTCGCCGTCCTGGACGACGAAGTTGGGCACCACCCGATGCCAGCGGTTGCCGTCGAAGAAATGGCGATCGACGAGCCGCAGGAAGTTCGCCACGGTGAGCGGTGCCTCGGGCCCGAGCAGCTCGATCTCGATGGGCCCGCGCTGCTCGGTCTCGATGATCACCTGGGGGCGGGCCAGCGAATCGGGCCCGACCACGTAGCGCCGCGCGAGATCGCGGTAGTCCTGCAGCGTCCGGCCGGTGGCGACCGGATAGGACGGCGCCCCAGCGCGCGGCCGCCTCGGGCCAGTGGTCTTCGGCCCATCGCCGAATCAGGTAGTGCTGGGGCCGCGTGGCGCCGACCAGGAACTCACGGTCTACCCGCGCCTGCGCGGCCGGGCCGGGCTTTCGGATGGCGAGAATGCCGTTCAAGCGCCGAGATCGCGGCATCGGGGAAGGAATCGTGGCCGGTGCGGCGGTACGTCTGCGACGAGCGGCGGGCAGGTCGGCCGGATCCGCCGCGCGGGCGACGATGTCGGCGCCACGCTCCTGACAGCGGCGTCCTGGTGCGCCAGCAGCGGCCGCGCGGCGGCCAGCAGCGCCGGATCGGGGCCCTCCACTTCACCGGCCCACGCCTGGAGGCCGGCGGCGATGACGCGTCCGTCCTTGTCGGCCAGGAAGGCGGGCGAGGCGCCGGGTCCGGCGAGCGCGGCTGCCCTCCGCCGCCGCCGCGCGGTCGCGCCAGTCCGCGCTCGTGCGCCAGCTCGCCGCCGCCTGCGCGAAGGCGGCCGAATCGGCGCGGCCGAGCGCCACGAGCGCCGTCCGCCGAAGCGCGAAGACACCCTTGCCGCCGACCACGCGCGCGAGACCCTTGACCGCCTCGCCGCCGCCGAGCTCGCCCAGCGTCTCGGCGACCTGCACCTGCACGTTCGGCAGCGGATCCTCGAGCAGCGGCACGAGCTCGGATGCGAGCTTATGATCGCGGTAGCCCGCGAGCGAGCGGATGGCGTTGACTCGGACCTGGGGATTTCGGTCGTCCGCCGCCCTCGGCGAGGAGATCCGACCACTGCCGACGGGGCCAGGCCGGCGGAATCCGCGTAGGTCCGGGTGAGGGCCCGGGCCGCGAGCGAGCGGATGTACGGCTCCTGATCGCGGAGCACCAGCAGCATCCGGTTCCCGGCCTGCGGGGCCCGGAGCCGGCCGAGCGAGTAGACGGCCCGCAGGCGAGGCCCGGCGCTGGTGTCGTCCATGAAGGGCAGGAGGGCGGTGACGGGCGCGTCGTCGCCGAGACGCCAGGCGTCGGCGAGAACCTGATTGAAGGCGGGCTTCCGCTCCTCCTGAGAGAGCACGACTCGTCCGCCCAGCACGCCGGCGAAGAAGTCCCCGCTCCGCCGTCCGCCGATCTTGGCGAGCGCGCCCACGGCCTCGGCGGCGGTCGGCGCGTCGAGGGCGGGCTGCCCGGTCAGCCGGTCGATGATCGGCTCGACCGCGGTGCTGTCGCGCAGCAGGCCCAGCGCGAACGCGGCGGCCACGCGGACCGTCGAGTCGGGATCGGAGAGCAGCCGCACCAGCCCGGGCGTCGCCCGGTAGTCGCCGATGCGGCCGGCGGCCAGGGCGGCCACCTTGCGCACCAGCGAGTCGGGGGCCACCAGCGCGCGGCCGAAGAGGTCGGCCTGGTACTCGCGCGCGTCCTCCGCCGCGAGCACGGGTGCGAGCTGCTCGACAACCGACTGCTCCTGCGCGGCCAGCTGACGCGCTCCGAGAGAGAGCAGCAGGAGCTGCATACCACAGAGGCACAGAGGCCACAGGCGGGCGGTGGTCGGGCGGCTGCGAAGCTTATTCACGCTGTGACCTCTGTGCCTCTGTGGTGAACCCCAGCCGAACCGGATCGGGAACCGGAACCAGGAGCCGCGCGACCTCGGCCGGGAGCCGGCGCAAGGTCATCGCGGCGTCGAGCGCGAGCAGGGCGACCGTGGCCGTGGCCAACAGGCGGCCGTCGTCCGCATGGTCGACGGCGTAGCCGAACTCGACGCGGCGGGACTGAAGGTCCCGGACCCAGCAGCGGATCCGGAGGAGGTCGTCGAAGCGGGCCGGCTGCCGGTAGCGAACCGCGACCTCGCTCACGGCCAGCCGGAGCCCAGCGGCCTCGAGCTCGCGGTAGCTCGCCCCGGAGCGCCGGAGATGCTCTGTGCGGGCGACGTCGAGCCAGACGAGATAGCGGGCGTGATAGGCGACGCCCATCTGGTCCGTCTCGGAATAGTTCACGCGAACCAGCGTTTCGGTGACGGGCGGTGCCGTCATGCCGACCTCTCCGGGTTGGTGACGCTCGGCGGGGCGGTGCCGTGACACCGGGGCCGCGGTTGCCCCGCCGGACGGAGCGGCCCATCTTTGGCGCCGTGCTGGGCCATGCGCTCGTCATCGTGTCCGATGCCCACCTGGGCGTAGCGCCGTCGGCGGTCGAGGAGGCGCTGCTGTCGTTTCTGGAGGCCGTCCCCGGCCTGGGGGACTGCCTGCTCGTCAACGGCGACCTGTTCGACTTCTGGTTCTCCTACGGCCGGGTGATCCCGCGGCGCGGGTTCCACGTGGCGGCCGCGCTGGCCCGGCTCCGCCGTCGGGTGCCGATCGTGATGGTCGGGGGGAACCACGACCGCTGGGGCGGCGACTTCTGGGAGCGGGACGTCGGGGTGCAATTCGAGCCGCGCCGGCTGACCTTCGATGTCGGCGCCCGGCGGGTGGCGGCCATCCATGGCGACGGGCTGACGGAGCCCCGCATGCGCGCCACCCTGCTGCACCGGGCGATCAACCACCCGGTCACGGCCGCCGTCTACCGGGCCATCCACCCGGAGATCGGTCTCCGGCTGGTCGACTTCCTGAGCCCGCGATTGGGCGACCACACACCCGACCCGACCCGTCTGGCCGGGGTCGCGGCACGCCAGGCGGAGTGGGCCTCGAAGCTGCTGGCCGCCGAGCCGGAGCTGGGCCTGGTCGTGATGGGCCACACGCACCTGCCGGCGCTCTCGACGCCGCTGCCGGATCGCCAGTACCTCAATCCGGGTGCCTGGTTCGACGGCTTCCGGTTCGCGGTCGCCACCGAGCGCGGCGCGGAGCTTCGGACCTTCAGCTCAGCGGGACCACCTCCGCCTGCCCCATCCGCTCCCCGATGAAGCGCGCGCCCACCTGACGAAAGCGGACCTCGTCGTCGCTCACGGCGAAGCGGTGGGTAGGCGCCGTCGCGGCCGGGGCGGTGAGGGACGCCGCCGCGAGTGCCTGCTCCACCGCCCCCGCGGT
This sequence comes from uncultured Gemmatimonadales bacterium, assembly GCA_963840215.1. Taxonomy (GTDB): domain Bacteria; phylum Gemmatimonadota; class Gemmatimonadetes; order Gemmatimonadales; family GWC2-71-9; genus CAVVWJ01. The sequence goes on from CAWIYG010000005.1 coordinate 480,834, forward strand.
CTCCTCTCCACTGTCAATTAGCCGCACCTCCGGCCCCATGACCCGCTGCAGCAGCGGCTTGAGCAACGGGTAGTGGGTGCAGCCCAGGACCAGCGTGTCCACGCTCGCCTCGCGGAGCGGCTCCAGGTACTCGCGGGCGATCAGCTCGGCGGCCGGGTGCTCGAACCAGCCTTCCTCGACCAGCGGCACGAAGAGCGGGCAGGCCTTCTGCTCGACACGGGCGCCGGCATGCGCCCGCTGGATGGCCCGCGCGTACGCGTTGCTGGCGATCGTGCCGGCGGTGCCGATGACCCCGATCGGGCCGGCCGCCGAGGCCGCGGCGGCGGCGCGCGCGCCGGGCTCGATCACCCCGATGACGGGCACGGGCGACTGCCGCTGCAGCGTCTCGAGCGCGTGGGCAGTGCTGGTGTTGCACGCGATCACCACGGCCTTCACCCCCTGCTTCAGCAGCCAGTCGAGGATCTCGAGGCTGTAGCGCGTCACGGTCTCCGGCGACTTAGGGCCGTACGGCACCCGGGCCGTGTCGCCGAAGTACACCGTGGACTCGCGGGGGAGGCGCTCGTACACCGCGCGGACCACCGTCAGCCCGCCGATGCCGGAGTCAAAGATGCCGATCGGGGAGGCGTTCATCGCACGCGGAACGGAATGGACACGCTGGCGCCGACTCCGCCCGGCAGCGCCTGGATGCGGAGGTCGGGCGGAAAATCCGTGAGGTGGCCCGAGACATAGGCCTCGAGCCCGGCGAACAGGTGATTGAATGCGAGCAGCACCAGCCAGTCCTCGTGCTCCCGGCGCTTGTCCTCGGCGCGGTCGGAATTGGTGCGCCGGAGGTAGCCGAGCTCGTGCCGGGTCTTGAGGCTCATCGCGAGCGTGGTACCCTCCCAGGCGAGGAAGATGCCCGCCGTGAGCTTCCGGCCGACCTTGGCCTGGCCCCACCCCGGCAGGAGGAACGAGCGCCAGAACGCGTTCATGGGGCTGGTGCGGAGTGCGAGCGAGTCGGCCAGTGTGTGGGCTGTGTCGGCCGCGGCCGCCGTATCCGGCCGGGCGACGACAGCCGAATCCTGAGCGGCAGCGCGGCCGGGCCCGACCAGGAGCAGCGCGAGCGCGGTTCCGAGCGCGGCGCCGATCCGGTGCGACGGGGAGAGGTGGCGGGAGCGTGTGGGAATCGAACCCACCGGAGCCACCGAAGGCGTCTCCGTCGCGGTTTTGAAGACCGGCCAGACCACCAGGCCCGATCCGCTCCCGTCAGTCGATGGCGGCAGGCTGGCGACTCCTCGGGCCCTGCCGTTCACCGCACCGTGTCCCGGAACCTGGCAAGCTGGCGATCCTGGTGGAAGGGTGGCTGGGCGCCGTGCGTCCGCCGGGAAATATAGGGCCTTCGAGACGTGACCGAGCGCCGCGGTCAGGGCGCGGCGATCGCTTCGATCTCGACCCGCGCTCCGCGCGGCAGGGCCGCGACGGCAACGGTGGATCGCGCCGGGCGGTGATCACCGAAGGCGTGGGCGTAGACGGTGTTCATGGCGGCGAAATCCGCCATGTCCACCAGGAAGACGGTGGTCTTGACCACGTTCGCCAAGTCCAGTCCGCCGGCCTGCAGGATGGCCCGGACGTTCTGCAGCACGCGCTCCGTCTGCTCGGAGATCCCGCCGTCCACCAGCTCGCCGGTCGCCGGGTCGAAGCCGACCTGCCCCGCGGTGAACAGCAGCCCGCCCGCCCGGGTGGCCTGGCTGTAGGGCCCGATGGCGCGCGGAGCGTTCGGGGTAGCGACGAAGTCGATCGGCATCAGAACAGGCCCTCGATGGTGCCGTCGGAGTGAACCCGGATCGCCTCGGCGGACGGCGTCTTGCTGAGGCCGGGCATCGTCATGATCTCGCCGGCGAGCGCCACGACGAAGCCGGCGCCGGCGGACGGCGTGACGTCGCGGATGGTGAGCCGGAAGCCGGTCGGGCGGCCCAGCTTGGTGGCGTCGTCGCTGAAGCTGTACTGGGTCTTGGCCATGCAGACCGGGGTGCCACCGAGGCCCATGGCCTCGCACTGGGCGATGTTCTTCTCCGCGGCCGCCATGTAGTCGACCCCGTCGGCGCCGTAGATCTCCCGGGCGATGGTCTCGATCTTGGCCTTGATCGGCTGGGCGGCGTCATAGATCGGCTTGAAGTCGGCCTTCCGCTCCTCGAGCAGCGCCAGGATCTCCTTGGCGACCGCCTCGCCCCCCTCCCCGCCCTTGGCCCACACGTCGCTCAGGGCGGCCCGCGCGTTCCACGCCTTGGAGGCCTGGAGCACAGCGTCGATTTCCTCCTGTGTGTCGGAGGTGAAGCGGTTGAGGGCGACGACGACGGGCACGCCGAACTTCTGGACGTTCTTCACGTGCGCCTCGAGGTTGACCATGCCGCGCTTGAGCGCGGGCACGTCGGCCTTGCCGAGGGCGTCCTTCTTCACGCCGCCGTGCATCTTGAGCGCCCGGATGGTGGCCACCACCACCGCGGCCTCGGGCTTGAGACCCCCGAACCGGCACTTGATGTCGAAGAACTTCTCCGCGCCGAGGTCCGCGCCGAAGCCGGCTTCGGTGAGCACGATCTCGCCGAGCGCGAGCCCCAGCCTGGTAGCGACGAGCGAATTGCAGCCGTGGGCGATGTTGCCGAACGGTCCGGCGTGCACCAGGGCCGGCCCTCCCTCGAGCGTCTGCACCAGGTTGGGGAGGATGGCGTCCTTGAGCAGCAGCGTCATCGCGCCCGCGGCCTTGAGCTCGCCGGCGGTCACCGGCTTCCGGTCGCGGGTGAGGCCCACGATGATCCGGCTGATGCGCGCCTCGAGGTCGGTCAGGTCGCTCGCCAGGGCCAGGATCGCCATGATCTCGCTGCCGGGGACGATGACGAAGCGATCCTCGCGCACGGGGCCGGCATTGATGCCGCCCAGGCTGATCACGATCGAGCGCAGCGCCCGGTCGTTCATATCCATCGTCCGGGGCCAGGTGATCCGGCGCGGATCGAGGTTGAGCGCGTTGCCCTGATGCAGGTGGTTGTCCAGCATCGCCGAGAGCAGGTTGTGCGCCGAGGTGATGGCGTGGAAGTCGCCGGTGAAATGGAGATTGATCTCGTCCATCGGCACGACCTGGGCGTAGCCGCCGCCGGCCGCGCCGCCCTTGACGCCGAAGACCGGGCCCAGCGACGGCTCGCGGATGCAGACGACCACCTTCTTGCCGAGCCGCCGAAGGGCCTGGCTCACTCCCACGGTCACGGTACTCTTCCCCTCGCCGGCGGGCGTGGGGTTGATGCCGGTGACGAGCACCAGCCGCCCGGTCGGCTTTCCGCGCGCGACCGCCTCGGCGCTGATCTTCGCCTTGTACCGGCCGTAGGGCAGGATGTCGTCGGGGCCCAGGCCAAGCTCGGCGGCCACCTCCTGAATGGGGCGCATCTTCGCGGCCTGCGCGATGGCGATGTCGGAGGGAACTGTCACCGGGCGATGCTCCCGCAGCTAAGAGGTTGGATAACGAAAGACGCGCGCCGCGTTGTCCGCGACGGCGTGAATCAGGTCGTCGACCGGCAGTCCCCGCACGGCCGCGATGCGCTCGGCCACCTGTCGCACGAACGCCGGCTCGTTCCGCTTCCCGCGGTGAGGCGCGGGCGCGAGGTACGGCCCGTCGGTCTCCACCAGGAGGCGGTCGAGCGGCGTGTCCAGGATCGCCTGGTCCAGCCGCCAGTTCTTGAAGGTCACCATCCCGCTGAACGACACATAGTGGCGGAGGTCCAGCCCCGCCCGCAAGAGGACGGGCCCGCTGCTGAAGGAGTGCAGGACGGCGGGCACGTCTCCGTGGGCCCGCAGCACCGAGGCCACGTCATCGTCGGCGTCGCGGGCGTGGATGACGACCGCCTTCCCGGCCTCGCGGGCCAGCTCGAGCTGGGCTTCGAACACGGCGCGCTGCACGGGCCGGGGCGCGTGATCGTAATGATAGTCCAGGCCCATCTCGCCGGCCGCCACGACCTCGGGCCGCCGGAGCGTGGCGTGGAGCCATTCCCTGGCCTCGTCGGACCACGCGCTCGCGTCGTGGGGATGCACGCCGGCGGTCACCGAGAGCCGCGGCTCCGCCGCGGCCAGGCCCAGGGCGCGCTCGGCCGACTCCCGCGAGGCGCCGATCACGACGATCCGGCCGAGCCCCGCGTCCCACGCCCGGGCCAGGACCTCGGCGCGATCGGCGTCGTAGTCGGGGTCCGCGAGGTGGCAGTGGGTGTCGATGAGCACGGGTGTGAGGGGAGAGGACTGCCGGAGTCGTCACCCTGAGCCCTGGCGAAGCCAGGGCTCAGGGTGACTCGGAGGAAGCCGCTCCGATCCTCAGGCCACCGGCGCGGTCTTCCGCCCGCCCGGCACCGTGGGTGCGGGCGCGGACGGTGCGGTCAGGTGGCCGCGGGCGAGCTGGCCGGGCCAGCGCTTTTCGATCGCCATCAGGACCGGGGCGGCGATGTAGATCGACGAGAACGTTCCCGTGAACACGCCGAAGAACATCACCAGCGCGAAGGGCCGGATGACCTCGCCGCCGAAGATCGCGAGCGCGAGCAGCGACGACAGCGTCGTGCCGTGGGTAAGGACGCTCCGCGGGAGGGTCTCGTTGATCGAGCGGTTGAGGATCTGCTCGAAGGAGTCCTTCTTGTACTTCTTCAGGTTCTCGCGCACACGATCGAAGATGATGATGGTGTCGTTGAGCGAGTAGCCCACCATCGAGAGCACCGCCGCGACCACCGTCAGGCTGACCTCGAGCCGCAGCATCCCGATGAAGGCGATGGTGGCCAGGATGTCGTGCGCCGTGGCGATCACGGCGGCAAGGCCGAACCGCCACTCGAAGCGGTAGGCCAGGTATGCCAGCACCGCGAAGAACGACAGGAAGATGGCGAGAAACGCCTTGCTCCGGAGCTCGCCGCCGACCTTGGGCCCCACGGCCTCGGTGCGCTGGATGGTGAAGTTGTCCGCGCCGAGCACGCCGGTGAGCGCCTGGCGCACCGCATCGGCCGTCGCCTGGGTGTCGTTGGCGTCGGTCCCGGGCTTGGCCACCCGGGCGCGCACGACGAACTCGTTTTCGCTGCCGAAATTCTGGATCTCGGCCCCGTGGATGCCCTCGCGGTCGAGCGCGGAGCGGAGCGCTCCCACATCGGCCGGCACCTTGCTCTGCACCTGCACCAGGGTCCCGCCGGTGAACTCGATGCTGTAGTTCAGCCCGTGGACCAGCAGCCAGATCAACCCGGGCACGACGAACAGCGCCGTGATGGCGTAGGCGCGGTTGCGGAAGCTGATGAAATCGTAGTGGGCGTTGGCGAAGAGTCTCAGCATGTCAGATGCTCAGGGTAGACATGGCCGGCCGGCGCTGCAGCCAGATCATGAAGAAAGTACGGGTGACGAAGACGGCCGTGATCATCGAGGCGATGATGCCCATGATCAGCGTGACCGCGAACCCCTTCACCGGACCGGTGCCGAACTGGAACAGGAACAGCGCCGTCAGCACGGTGCTGACGTTCGAGTCGACGATGGCGTTCATCGCGTGCTTGAAGCCCTCGTCGACCGACAGCCGCACCGTCTTCCCGTGCAGGAGCTCTTCGCGGATCCGTTCGAAGATCAGCACGTTGGCGTCGACCGCGATGCCGACCGAGAGCACGATGCCGGCGAGGCCCGGCAGCGTTAGCGTGGCGTTGATCATCGACAGGCCGCCGAGGGTGAACAGGAGGTAGAGCGCCATCGCCGCGACGGCCAGCGCGCCGCTCATGCGGTAGAACACCAGCATGATCAGGATCACCATCGCGGTGCCGACGATGCCGGCGGTGATGCCCTTGCGGATCGAATCGCTGCCGAGGCTGGCGCCGACCTGGCGCTCCTCCACGATCTTGAGCGGGATCGGCAGCGCGCCGGCCTTGAGGGTGAGCGCCAGGTCCTGCGCCTCCTGCAAGCTCTTGTTGCCGAGCGTGATCTGACCGTTTCGCCCGATGCGGCTCTGGATCACCGGCGGCGTACCCTGGACCCGCCCGTCGAGCAGGATCGCCATGTAGTCGCCGACGTGGCGCCCGGTCTCGTCGCCGAACCTCCGGCCGCCGGCGCGGTCGAGCTGGAAGGTGACGATCGGCCCGTTGGTCAGCGGATCGAGCTGGGCGCCCGCATCCTCCAGGTTGCTGCCGGTGATGATCGGCCGGTCGTCGAGCACGTAGAGGTAGCGGTACTGCTGCACGCCGAGGCTGGTGGGGGCGGCCGACCAGCGGAGCACGACCCCCCGCGGCAGCTGCCGGGCCACAGCCGGGATGTTGATCAGGCTGTCGACCCGTGGGAAGGCCGTCTCCGGCACCGCGTACTCGCCCGGCGTCGACGTTCCCGCCACCGCCCCGGCCTGCTGGATCAGGCCTGCCAGCACGCCGCCGGGCACGGGCATGGTATCGGCCGCGGCACTGTCGGCTGCGGGCTTAGCCGCCGCCTTGTCGCCCGGCTTGGTGGGAGCGGCTGCCTTCTTGCCCGAATCGCCGCCGAGCAGCTGCTCGACCGCCGAGGGCTTGCCGGTGCCGGCGGGCGTGTCACCCTTGACGCCCAGGCCGCGAAGCACGCGGTCCATGGCCGGCAGCGATTTCTCGAGCGCGCTGGTCTTGTCGGTGATCCGGAACTCGAGAAAGGCGCTGCGCTGGACGATCGCCTTGGCGCGGGCCGGATCGGTGATGCCGGCAAGCTCGACCACGATCCTGGAGTCGCCCGCCTTCTGCACCAGCGGCTCCTCGACGCCGAACTCGTCGATGCGCTTGCGCAGCACCGTGAGGGCGAGGTCCAGGTCCCTCTTGGGATCGGCGGAGACCTGCTTGGACTGGTCGAGCTCGAGCGCCAGGTGCATGCCGCCCTGGAGGTCGAGGCCGCGCTTGAGCGGAACCCGGGTCACGCTGGTGTCGCGCATGACCCCGTTGGCCCCGCGCTCGCGCATCGAGACGGTCCGCGGGAACAGGAAGTAGATCGAGCCGATGACCAGCAGCGCCATCACGATCAGGCGGGAGCGAATGGTAGAGAACATCGTCAGGTCTGGGTCTCAGGCATGGGGTCTCCGGCTGGACGCCGGCCCGGCCGCGGCGAGCACTGCCCGCGCCCGGGACTGATCACGCTCCAACTGCTGCTGCAACGCCTCGACCGAGGCGAACCGCTTCACGTCCCGCAGGCGCTCCACCCACTCGATCCGCACCCACTCCCCATACAGGTCGGCATCGAAGTCGAAGAGGTGGGCCTCGAGGCTCCGCCGCCCATCCTCGAAGGTGGGCTTGGGGCCCTGGTTCATCATTCCGCCTGCCCGGCCGCCGCGCCACTCGACCCGGACGGCGTACACCCCGTCGGGCGGCAGCAGCTTCTGCGGCGGGACCTCGGCCAGGTTGATCGTCGGGACGCCGATCAGTCGGCCGCGCCGCTCGCCCTGGACCACGCGCCCGCTGACCTGGTACGGCCGGCCGAGCATCCGGGCGGCGGTGGCGAGATCGCCGCCGGCCACCGCCCGGCGGATACGCGAACTGGAGACGTGCTGGTCCCCCACATCCACCACCTCGACCACGTCCACGTCAAAGCCGCGCTCGGCGCCGAGGCGGCGCAGGGTCTCGACGTCGCCGCTCCGGCCCCGGCCGAAGCCGTGATCGTGCCCGATCACCAGCTCCCGCATCTGGCAGCGATCGAGCAACACCGCCTGGACGAACTCCTCGGGCGTGAGCGACGCGAGGCGCCGGTCGAACCGGAGGAACAGCACGTAGTCCAGTGGCAGCTGGGCCAGGATCTCGCGCCGCTCGGCTGCCGTGGTGAGCAGCGGCGGCGCGGCCTGCGGATTGACGACCTCGAGCGGATGCGGCTCGAAGGTGACCAGCACGCTCGCCCGCCCCGCCGCGTCCGCCCGGCGCGCGATCTCCCGGAGCACCGCCTCGTGCCCGAGGTGCACCCCGTCAAACGAGCCGACGGTCACCGTGCTGCCCCGCGGGAGCGCCGGGAGCGCGGCGGTCACGCCGTCCCCAGCACGACGCTCGGCCGGAGCCAGCCGTCAGCGGCGCGGGCGACGGCCACCAGCTCGCCGGCATAGGTCAGGGCCACGTCGCCCCGGGCATCGGCTTCGGCGGGCAGCGCCCGTCCGTGGCTCACCGCGACCCGCCCCGGCTCGTCGAGCTCCACCGCCGGCAGGTGGCCCAGCACGGCGCGGGCGGGCCGCACCGTCGCGGGACCGACCTGCTCGAGCGGAACCGCGTCCTCGACCCGCAGCGCGCCAATCGACTCCCGACGCAGCGCGGTCAGGTGCGCCCCGACGCCCAACCGCTCGCCCAGATCACGGGCCAGGGCCCGGATGTAGGTGCCCGCGCTCACCGTGGTCCGAAAGACCAGATCGGGCGAGGTCCAGGCCACCAGGTCGATGCGGTGGACCATCACGGTGGTTTCGGCCGGCTCGACCACTACGCCGCGCCGGGCCAACCGATGGCTCCGCTCGCCGCCCACGCGCTTGGCGGAGTAGCGCGGCGGGCGCTGGCGCTGTTCGCCGGCCAGGGCGGCCAGGGCCTCGACCACGCGGGCGGCGTCCAGGCCGGACAGCTCGACGGGCGGTCCCAGCGGCGCGCCGGTGCGGTCGTCGGTGTCGGTCGCGACGCCCAGCGTGGCCGTGGCGAGATACGTCTTGGACTCCGCCTCGACGAACCGGGCCAGCCGGGTGGCCCGGCCCACCAGCACCACCAGCAGCCCCGTGGCGAACGGATCGAGCGTGCCGGTGTGACCCACCGCCCGGGTCTTCAGCACCCGCCGGACGACCTGCACGACGTCGTGCGACGTCGGGCCGGCCGGCTTGTCCACCAGGAGCGCACCGATCAGCTGGTCCCCTCGCGCCGGAGACCCTCGAGCAGCTCGTTGATCCGGGCCGCATGGGCCAGTCCCTTGTCGAGCTCGAAGTGGAGCTCGGGCACGATCCGGGTCGACAGGGTCCGGGCGGCGCGCGACCGGAGGAACCGCGCCGCGCTCTGGAGCCCTTCGAGCGCCCGCGCCTGCTCGGTGTCGTCGCCCGGCACGCTCACCATGACGCGCGCGTGGGAGAGATCGCCCGTCACGAGCACGGCGGTGACCGTGACCCGCCCGATCCGCGGGTCGCGCACCTCGCGGGCCAGGCCGTCCGTGATCACCTCGCGGAGGGTCTCAGCCACCTGCTCCGGCCGCCGCTTGGAGGTCGACTTCATCGCCACACCGTTGCCGTGTCCACGATCCGCACGCCGTCCGCCTCCTCGATCGCGCGATCCGCGGCGCGCAGGGTCGCTTCCACCACCGGCCGCGCGGACCCGACCGCGGCGCAGGCGATTTCGGCCCGCTGCCAGAGATTCTGGTGCCCGGTCTCGGCCACCGAAACGTTGAGCCGCTGGCGCAGCGCCGCGGTCAGCGGCTTGAGGGTCCCGCGCTTCTCCTTCAACGAATGACACCCGGGCAGATGCAGCTCCCACACCTGGATGCCGACGATCACCCCACCGCGCCGCCGGCCGCCGGCTGGAGGGTCCGCTTGATCTCCTCCATGCGGAACGACTCGATCCGGTCTCCGACCTTGATGTCGTTGAAGTTCTCGATCCCGATGCCGCACTCCTGCCCTTCCCGGACCTCGCGCACGTCATCCTTGAAGCGCTTGAGGCTGGAGAGCGTGCCGGTGTAGACCACGGCGCCGTCCCGCGTGATCCGCGCCTTGGCGGTCCGCTGGATCGTGCCGCTCCGCACCATGCAGCCGGCGATGGTGCCCACCTTGCTCACCTTGAAGAGCTGCAGCACCTCGGCATCGCCGAGCACCGTCTCCCGCTCCTCGGGCTTGAGCAGGCCCTCGAGCGCGTTCCGCACGTCCTCTACCGCCTCGTAGATGATGCGGTAGGTGCGCACGTCCACCTGCTCCCGCTCGGCCGCCGTGCGGGCGTTGGAGTCGGGCCGGACGTGGAAGCCGAGGACGATGGCGCCGGAGGCCTTGGCGAGCAGCACGTCGCTCTCGCTGATGGCGCCGACGCCGCGGTGGACGACGTCCACCCGGACCTCGCTCGTGCTGAGCTGGGCCAGCGCGTCGGCCAGGGCTTCGGCCGGGCCGCCCTGGTCGGCCTTGATGATGATCCGGAGCGCGGCCACGCCGCCCTCCTTGAGCGCCCGGCTGAAGTCCTCGAGGCTGGTGCCCTTCTGGCTCCGCCGGTTCTGCGCTTCCCGCTCGAGCCGCTGGCGCTTCTGGGCGATCTCGCGGGCCTCGTTGGCGTCGGTCACGACCGCGAAGGTGTCGCCGGCAGCCGGCACGCCCTCGAAGCCGAGGATCTGGACCGGAATCGACGGACCGACCTCCTTCACCGTCTTGCCGCGCTCGTCGTACAGTGCCCGCACGCGGCCGCTGAACTTGCCGCAGATGAAGTTGTCGCCGCCGCGCAGCGTGCCCCGCTGGACCAGGATCGTGGCCAGCGGGCCCTTGCCCGGATCGAGGGTGGCCTCGAGCACCGCGCCGTGGCCCTTGCCCTCCGGATTGGCCTTGAGATCGAGGATCTCGGCCTGGAGCAGGATCTGCTCGAGCAGCGCCTCGATCCCGATGCCCTTCTTGGCCGAGATTTCGGCCGAAAGCACGTTGCCGCCGAACTCCTCCAGCACGACGTTGTGCTGGAGCAGATCCTGCTTGACCTTCTGCGGATTGGCGGTCGGCAGGTCGATCTTGTTGATCGCGACGATCATCGGCACGCCCGCGTTCCTGGCGTGGCTGATGGCCTCGACCGTCTGCGGCATGACCTGGTCGTCGGCCGCGACCACGAGCACGACGATGTCCGTCACCTGCGCGCCGCGGGCGCGCATGGCGGTGAACGCCTCGTGGCCCGGGGTGTCGAGGAAGGTGATCGCCTTGTTGTTCGGCAGCGACACGTGGTACGCGCCGATGTGCTGGGTGATCCCGCCGGCCTCGCCGGCGACGACGTTGGCCTTCCGGATGTAGTCGAGCAGCGAGGTCTTGCCGTGGTCGACGTGGCCCATGATGGTGACCACCGGCGGCCGCGACACCAGCTGCTCGGGGGTGTCCTCGGTGGCGTCGGTCTCCATGTCCGCGGCGTACTCGTCCTCCTTCGTGGCCTCGAACCCGAACGCCGACGCGATCAGCTCGATCTGGTCGAAGTCGAGCCGCTGGTTCACGGTCACCATGAGGCCCAGCTCCTTGAAGGCGAACTGGACGATCTGGGTCGCCGGCACCTTCATCGCGCCGGCGAGCTCGGACACGCTGACGAACTCGTTGACGCGGATCCGGGTCTTCTCGCGCTCGCGCTCCTCGGCGATCCGGCCGGCCACGACGTCGCGGTAGGACGGCTCGTCCGAGCGGCGGACGCCCTTGCGGCCCGCGGGACCCTTCATGCCTTGCAGCGTCTTGAGGATGTTCGCCTGCACGGCATCCTGGTCCACGGACGAGCGCTTCCCCTTCTTGCCCTTCTTCCGGCCGCCACCCTTTTCGGCGTCGGGGCCGAACTGGCGGGCGGGCGGGGCGGAGCTCCGCTCGGGGCCGCCGCCGGGACGCGACGGCGCGCCCGGCCGGGACGGAGCGGACGGAGCGCTGCTGCTGAAGACCGGCTTGGGGCCGCGCGGGGCGGCCGGCGGCGGCCGCTGGATGCGCGGCGGAATGAAGGGCGCCTTGGACGGCGCCCCGGAGGCGCTGTGGGTCCCCAGGCGCGGTGGCAGCGGCTCAGCCGGCGCGGCGGGGGCCGGAGGGGCCGCGCCTTCCTCGGTGGCCGCCGGCGCTTCGGCTTCGGCCTCGACCGGCAGCGGCGGAAGGTCCTTGAACAGGGCGCGCGCCCGTTCCTCGAGCGACTGCGTCGGCGCCTGCTCCTCCAGCTCGACGATCGGCCGCTCGAGCTCGAGCGCCGCCATCTCGGCGGCCTTCTCGGCCTGGGCCTGCGCCTCGACGACCGCCACCTCGGCGGCGGTCCGCCGGCGCTTGGTGGGCTTGGCCTCCACCGGCGCGGGCGGCGCCTCGGCCTTGACCGCCTTGCGGCGGCCCTTCTTGGCGGCGGGCTCGTCGGCGCTCTTGCGCTTCTCGCGCTCCCAGCGCACACGAACGGCGGACACCTGGTCGTTCTCCAGGGCCGACATGTGGCTGCGCACGAAGATGTTCATGTCTTTGAGCATGCTCAGGAGCTGCTCGGGCGCGACGCCGAACTCCGCCGCCAGGTCGTGCACTCTCGTCTTGACCACTCAATCCTCCATCAGGAGCGTACGGGCGCCAGCGGCACCATGCCGTTGGCCAGCGCGCGGTCGCGTACGCCTACCGCCATCACCGGCGGCTTTCCCAGCTGCGCGCCGATCGCGACGGCGCGCGGGCCCGCGAGAATCGGCACTCCCTTCGCCGATGCCAAGCGAACCACCTTGTCGACGGCACGCGGGCTGGCGTCCTCCGCCAGCACCACGCACCAGCACTTCCCGGCCTGCAATTCCTTCCGGACCGCGTCCACCCCGATCACGACCAGCCGGCCCCGGTATCCCAGCCCCAGGAGGCCGAGCAGTCCGCTCATCGGTGCGGCCTACTTCGCCTCGCCGCCGTCGCCCTCGTCCGTCAGCTCGGCGAGGAAGCCGAGCAGCTGCTCGGCGCTCTCCGGCGTCATGCCCGGGATCTTGGCGATGTCCTCGCGCTCGAGGTCCAGCACGTCGTTCAGCATCTTGTAGCCCGCGCCCTCCAGGATCGTCATCAGCTCGGGCGAGAGGCCCTTGAGCTCGCTGAGCGGCACCTGCGCGGCGTTCTCCTCCTCGGGCGGGAGCGGGGCGAACAGCGGGCCCTCGCCGCCGCGCTCGAGCCACTCGCGACTCGAGTAGAGGTCGATCTTCCAGCCGGTGAGCTCGGAGGCGAGCCGGACGTTCTGCCCGTTCCGGCCGATGGCGAGCGACAGCTGGTCCTCGTCCACCACCGCCTGGATGGTCTTGGCCTCGGGATCGCTGAACACCTTGGCGACCCGGGCCGGCGCCAGCGCCAGGCGCGCGAACCGCTCGGGATCGGGCGACCAGGGCACGATGTCGATCCGCTCGCCGCCGAGCTCGTTCACGACGGCCTGCACCCGCGAGCCCTTGAGACCCACGCAGGCGCCGACCGGATCGATGGCGTCGTCACGCGAGATGACGGCGACTTTGGTCCGGCTGCCGACCTCGCGGGCGATGGCGCGGATCTCGACGATCTGCTGCTGGATCTCGGGGACCTCCAGCTTGAACAGCGCCTTGACGAACAGCGGATCGCCGCGGGACAGGATCAGGCGGGGACCCTTGGGCGTCTCCTCGAGTCGCTTGAGCACCGCGCGGATGGTGTCGCCCTGGTGGAAGTGCTCCCGGTGGTTCTGCTCGCGGTAGGGAATGATCGCCTCGGCCTCGCGGAACTTGTTCAGCATGATGACGAGCTTGCCGCGCTCGATCTGCTGGACCTCGCCCGAGAGCAGGTCGCCCACCTTGGAGGCGAACTCCTCGCGAATCCGCATCCGCTCGCCCTCGCGGACGCGCTGGATGATGCGCTGCTTGGCGGCCTGCACGGCGAGGCGGCCGAACTCGACGAACGGCACCTCCTCCTCGAGCATGTCGCCGATCTGGAAGTCGGGATCCTCGTAGCGGGCCTCTTCGATGGCGATCTGCCAGCTCGCGTCCTCGACCGTCTCCACCACCTGCCTGAGCCGCGTCACCTTGATGCTGCCCTGCAGCTCGTCCACGCTCAGCTCGAATTTGACGTTCGGGCCGAACTTGCGGACCAGCGCCGCCTGAATGCCGTCGCGCAGCAGATCCAGGAGGTCGGAGCGCTCCAGCTGCTTCGCGGTGGTCAGCTCGCGGAAGGCGGCCAACATCTCGGTCGATCCTGCCATGTTCGTCTCACTCCTGTGAACGACGTCTCTCGCCGTCGTGGAACCGGTTCGGAAACGGCCGTTATGGTTTCCGCGGCCGCGCCCTTCCCGCGCCTGGCTTGGGAGGCGGCGCGAACTCGACCACCAGCCTCGCCTCGTGGATGTCCTCCAGCGCCACGGTGACGTCGGCGCCGTCGCGGGGCCGGAGCGTCACGTGCCCGTCGTCGGGGAGGCCGACGATCTCGACCTCGCGCTGGCCGCCGAGTGCTCGCGACCGCACCCGGACGCGGCGGCCGACGAAGCGCCGCCAGTGCTCGGGCCAGCGCAGCGGCCGCTCGATGCCCGGCGAGGACACCTCCAGCACATACCGCGGCCCGACCATCGCGCTGGATTCCAGGAATCGCTCGAGGGACCGGCTGATTCCCGCACAGTCGTCGGCCGTGATGCCCTGGCCGGGTCGGCTGTCCGGGCGGTCCACCCGTACCTGCAGGATGGGGCGCTCCAGCGTTCCGACGCGACGCAGATCGACGAGCTCGAACCCGAGGCCGGCGATGTGGTCACGAATCGGTGCGAGCAGCGCGTCGACAGACATCGGGGTTGCAGGAAAAAAAATGTGGGGGAACTCCCCCACATCGACAGTTGGCCCGACCAGGCGCCCCCCGGGACAGCACTCAAATATTATCGCCGTCCGGGGGTGGAGTCAACCGAACGGGGCAGGCCGAGATAGGCCACCATTCGCCCGTCCGTGCCTCGCGACCCGCGGTGGCTATAGAAGGAATGGCGGTCGTGCGCGCTGCACCAGCCCGAGACCGACACCGCGCCGACGCCCAGCGTCTCGGCCGTTGCGGCGAGCTGCTCCCGGAGATCGACGTGCCAGGGGCCGGCGCCATCCGCGGCGAGCCCGCAGCCGGTCATGACTTCAGACCCCACTTCATAGCAGGCACCACAAATCCCTACACCGCAATGCATTATAATGTCACGTGGCACAGCGCCAGTCGCGCCGAGGAGGCGGTCGAGCCCGATCCGCAGGATGCCTCCTGCCGTTCCCCGCCACCCCGCGTGCAGGAGGGCGACGCCCCGGTCGGGCACGACCAGATAGACCGGAATGCAGTCGGCGACCGTCACGGTGAGCAGTACGCCGCGCGCGGTCGTGACCCAGCCGTCCACCCCGTCGATCTGGATCCAGCCGCGGCCGGGGCCGACGGTGTCGACGACGATGCCGTGCACCTGGCCGCCTACCACGACCGCGTCGAACTCCGGCAGGGAGCGGCGGAAGGCGCGCCAGCGGCTCATGACTTCACCCACCGGTGCCTCGGACCAGAGGCCCAGATCGAAGCCCCGGCCCGCGCTGTCGCCGCGCCCGGTGATGCCGGCGACGACGCCCGGGAGCTGGTGATCAGGGAGATGGTAGAAGGGGATCTCGCCGGGGACGAGCGTCTCCCGGACCTGCGGACGAGCGCGGCTAGTCATCCGCCCGCGTGATGTCCGCCCCGAGCGCGCGCAGCCGCTCGTCGATCCGCTCGTAGCCGCGCTCGATCTGGCCCACGTTGTGGATCGTGCTCGATCCTTCGGCCGCGAGCGCCGCCAGCAGCATCGCCATGCCGGCCCGGATGTCGGGCGACTCGACGATGCCGCCCTTGAGCGGCGATGGACCCGAGATGACCGCGCGGTGCGGATCGCAGAGCACGATGCGGGCGCCCATGCCGATCAGCTTGTCGACGAAGAAGAGCCGGGATTCGAACATCTTCTCGAACACCAGCAGCATCCCGGCGCACTGCGTGGCGGTGACGATGGTGGTGCTCATCACGTCGGCGGGAAACGCCGGCCACGGGCCGTCCTCGAGCTTGGGGACGTGGCCGCCGAGATCGGGGCGGATGCGCCGCTCCTGGTCCGCGTCGACGGTGAGCCGCTGCCCCTCGATGCGCGGCCGGATGCCGAGCCGCTCGAAGCCGAGCAGCGTGCTCCGGAGGTCGTCGCCGCGCACCGGATCGATGGTGATCGCGCCGTTGGTCACCGCGGCGAGCCCGATGAAGCTGCCGATCTCGATGTGGTCGGGGCCGATCGCATAGCTGGCTCCGCCGAGCGGCCGGCCGCCTTCGATGGTGTAGATGTTGGACCCGATGCCCTCGATCTGGGCGCCCATCGCCACCAGCGCCCGGGCCAGGTCCTGGACGTGCGGTTCGCAGGCGGCATTCCGGAGCACGGTGCGGCCCTTGGCCGCGACGGCGGCCATGAGCGCGTTCTCGGTCCCGGTAACGCTGGGCTCGTCGAGGAAGATGTCGTTCCCGGTGAGGCCCTTCTTGGCCTCGAGCTCGTAGCGGTCGCCCACGGTCACCGAGGCGCCCAGGTGCTCGAGCGCCAGGAAGTGGGTGTCGACGCGCCGCCGGCCGATGACATCGCCGCCCGGCGGCGGCAGCGTCACACTGCCGAAGCGCGCGAGCATCGGCCCGGCCAGGAGGATGGACGCCCGAATGCGCGCGCACAGTTTGGGATCGAGCGGCTTGGGTCGGACGCCGCGGGCGTCCACCCGGACGAGGTTGGGTCCGGTCCATTCCGCCGAGGCGCCGAGGTCGACCAGGAGCGCGAGCATGGTCTCGACATCCCGGATGCGCGGGATGTTGTCGAGCTCCATGGGGCCGTCGGCAAGGACGGTGCTGGCGAGGATCGGCAGCGCGGCGTTCTTGTTGCCGGCGGGGCGGATCGACCCGCGCAACGATTGACCACCGCGGACGAGGAAACGTGGAGGCATGGCCAAAGCTGCCCGGGTCACCGAAGCGCGTCAAGCGGAGCGAGGGGGTTGCGATGCATCCGCGACCGCGTTGTTTTACCCACAGGCGCTGGTCGCCACCGCCCGGCCGGCGGTTCCGCCGGCCCACTTCGGGAGGACACCGTGGGATCGCACACGCTCGCACTGCTCCAGGTCGCCGCCGGTCCCGCGTGGGTGGGCCCGACCATCGCCATATCGGTTGCGCTCATTGCGCTCTGTTTCCTTGGGATGGCCGCTGCGCTGGGCCTCGCCGCCCTCCGCCTCTCGACCCAGGTCAAGAAGCTCGGCGCGATGGTGGACGGCCTTCAAGATGACGTCGCCCAGGCGCTCGTGTCCGTGCGCCGCCTCACCGAGCAGGGCCAGGACCTGATGGTGCTGGTCCGCCACGAGGCGGGGGCGCTGGCCCAGACGAGCCGTCGGGTCCGGCGGAAGGTGGTCCGGGGGGTCGACCGGGTCGAGGACAAGCTCGCCGACCTTGAGACCCTGTACGACCTG
The DNA here is from genome assembly GCA_963840215.1 of uncultured Gemmatimonadales bacterium. Classification (GTDB taxonomy): domain Bacteria; phylum Gemmatimonadota; class Gemmatimonadetes; order Gemmatimonadales; family GWC2-71-9; genus CAVVWJ01. The sequence goes on from CAWIYG010000005.1 coordinate 497,901, forward strand.
GTCCACGGCGAGGTGGAGGACGCGGCGCTGGACGTCGCGGCCACCCTCCGCTCGGTCCGCCGTGGGAACGGGATGATCGGCCGGGTGCGGCGCATGCTCGTGGCCGGACGGTCATGACCTTCGCGCGCCTCGCGCTCGCCTTCGCGGGCGTGGGGCTCGTACTCCTCGTCCTTCCCGACGCTGCCCACGCCTGGACGCCGGGCACGCACATCTATCTCGGCGAGACGGTGCTCTCCAGCCTGGCGCAGCTCAACGCGCCGGTGGCCGACCTGCTGCGCGCGTACCCGTTCGACTTCCTCTACGGCAACATCGCCGCCGACTCCTCCATCGCGAAACACTACGCGCCGCTCGGCCGGCACTGCCACTACTGGCACGTGGGTCAGGAGATCCACGACCTGGCCGCCTCCGACGCGCTCCGCGCCTTCGGCCTCGGGTATCTCTGCCATCTCGCCGCCGACACGGTCGCCCACAACTACTTCGTGCCCCGCCAGCTCATGATCACGAGCAGTACCGCGGCGGTCGGGCACTCGTACTGGGAGACGCGGGTGGAGACCCACCTGGGCGACGCCTACGCGAAATCGGCCAAGGACGTCATCCTGCTCAACCACGACGAGGCCAACGCGCACCTCGACCGGATCATCTCCCCGACGATCTTCAGCGTGCGGACCAATCGCCGGCTGTTCCGCGGCATGGTGCACCTGACGGAGAGCTCGAGCTGGCAGCGTGCCACCCAGGTGGCCCGCGAGTACAGCCGCTGGCGCCTGACCGACGAGGACGTGGAGCGGCACCTGGGTCTGGCCTACGACTACATGGTCGAGGTGCTCGGCGGCGTGGACACCACGGCGCACCAGCTCGACCCGTCGGGCGAGCGGCCGCTCAAGGTGGCCAAGGAGCTGCGCCGCCGCGTGCTGCGCGACAGCGGTCGCCGCAACACCGCCCGGCTCGAGACCGCGGCGCTCGAGCATTTCGGCCTGCCGGACCGGCCGCTGTCGTTCTGGACGCGGGTCACCGCCCGGCTGCCGTGGCGCGCGCCGGCGAGCGCCGCGCCGTCGCCGCGCGCGCTCGTGAGCGGCGACCGCTGAACCCCGACGAGGTGGTGCGGCGGCTGGGGCTCACGCCGCATCCCGAGGGCGGCTTCTACGGCGAGACCTTTCGCAGCCCGCTCCGCCTCACCCTGCCCGACGGCCGCCAGCGCGCCGCCTCCACCGCCATCCACTATCTCCTGCCGCCCGGCGCGTGGAGCACCTGGCACCGGGTGCGCTCGGACGAGGTCTGGCACCACTACGACGGCGGTGCCCTCCGGCTCTACCGGCTTGGGATGGCGGCCGTACGGCTCGACCGGTCGACCCCGCAGGCCGTCGTTCCGGCCGGCGTGTGGCAGGCGGCCGAGCCCGACGGCGAGGCCGTCCTCTGCGGCTGCACGGTGGCACCCGGGTTCGACTTCGAGGACTTCGAGATCGGCTCAGTGGCCGGGCTCGTCGGCGCAGTTCCCATCCGAGGTCGCGTTGATCCGGCGGCTGGGGCGGTGACGCGGCAGGTCATCCTGCTGCTCGCGCTGGCATCAGTCGGCTGGCCGGCGGCGCTCAGGGCGCAGGGGCCCGCCGCGCCGCCCGTCAGCGTGGTCGCACCCTTCCGTCTCCGCCCGCCCGCGGCAGCGTCGTCTGGCTCGTGGTCACGCCGGTCGGCGACTCGGACTCCTCGCGCACACTCGACGGCACCGCGGCTGGCGAGCCGCTGCACTTCGAGCGCCTGCCGAGCGGGCGCTTCCGCACGCTCGTCGGCGTGCCGCTCGAGGGCGGCGACTCGCTGCCGGTCACGCTCCGCCTCGCACACGACTCCACCGTCGACACGATGGTCGTCACCCTCCCGGTTTCCCACCCGGTGTACGCGAGCGAGCGCCTCACGGTGGCGCCGCGGTACGCCGAGCCGGACAGCGCATCGCGGATGCGGATCGATGCCGAGCTGGCGCAGAGCCGGGCGATCTCCCGCCAGGCGCACGACACGCCGCGACTCTGGGAGGGACCGTTCCGGCGCCCGCGGCCGAGTCGGATCACCAGCGTCTACGGCACGGGGCGGGAGTTCAACGGGCGGGTGACGAGCCGGCATCTGGGAACGGATTTCGCCGGGGCGGTGGGTGCGCCGGTGCAGGCCGCGGGGCGCGCGGTGGTAGCGCTGGTCGCGGACTTCTACCTGGCCGGGCACGCCGTCTATCTCGACCACGGCGGCGGACTGGTGACGGGATACTTCCACCTGAGCCGCGTGAGCGTGGCGGCGGGCGACACGGTGGCGGCGGGTGCGGCCATCGGTGCGGTGGGCCGGAGTGGGCGGGCGACGGGACCGCACCTCCACTGGATCGCGCGGTACGGGGGGATCACGGTGGATCCGATGTCGCTGTTCGCGCTGCCGCGGGTCGAGCCGGGGGACTCGGTCGCTCGCCGCTAGCCCAGCTTCTCCTGCAGTACCGGCTGCACGCCCTTGGGATCGGCCTTTCCGTGGCTTCGCTTCATGACCTGCCCCACGAAGAACCCCATCAGCTTGGTCTCGCCGCCTCGGAAACGCGCCACCTCCGCCGGATGCGCGGCCAGCACCTCCTCGACCCAGCGCGTGATGGCGCCCTGGTCGCTCACCTGCACCAGGCCGAGCCGCTCGGCGACCGCCTTCGGCTGATCGCCCGGGCGCTGGGCGAGCTCGGTGTAGACGCGCTTGGCTGCCTGATGGCTGACCACACCGTCGCGCACGAGCGTGACGAGGCCGGCCAGACGTCCGGCCTCGACGGGGAAGGCGCCGGTCTCGTTGAAGGTGGTCATCACGTCGCCCATGACCCAGTTGGCCGCGGTCTTGGGCTCGACTCCGGCTCCCACCACCGCCTCGTAGTACTCGGCGAGCGCGACCTCGCTGGTGAGAACTCGCGCGTCGTAGGCCGGGAGGCCATACGCGACCTCAAGGCGTGCGCGGCGGGCTTCGGGCAGCTCGGGAAGGCCGTCGCGCTGGTCGGCGACCCACTCCGGCTCGAGCACGAGCGGCGGCAGGTCGGGCTCCGGGAAGTAGCGGTAGTCGTGGCTCTCCTCCTTCGAGCGCAGCGCCCGGACCTGCCCCGTGCCCGCGTTGAAGAGGAGGGTCACCTGGGCCACGCGCTCGCCCCGCTCGAGCAAGGCCGCCTGGCGCTCGCGCTCCGCCTCGAGCGCGCGCTCGACGTTGGCGAAGGAGTTGAGGTTCTTCACCTCGGTCTTGGTGCCGAGCCTGGGCTCGCCTGGGCGCCGGAGCGAGATGTTCGCGTCCACTCGCAGGCTCCCCTGCTCCATGCTGCAGTCGCTGACGCCGGCGTAGACCAGGATCTGGCGCAGCGTCACCAGGTAAGCGCGGGCCTCGGCCGGCGAGCGGATGTCGGGCTCGCTCACGATCTCGGCCAGCGGCGTGCCGGCGCGGTTGAGGTCCACGGCCGTCTTCCCGGGGAACCGGTCGTGGATCAGCTTGCCGGCATCCTCCTCGACGTGCACCCGGGTGATGCCGACCTCGATCCGGCCGCGGTCGGGCGAGTCGAGCGCCACCCGACCGCCGGTCGCGAGCGGCCGGTCGAACTGCGAGATCTGGTAGCCCTTGGGGAGGTCGGGATAGAAGTAGTTCTTCCGGGCGAACACGCTCGTCGGATGCACCTCGCAGCCGAGCGCGAGCGCGCCGCGGGTGGCGAGCCGGATGGCCTCCGCGTTGGGCATCGGAAGCGCGCCGGGGAGGCCCAGACAGGTCGGGCAGACGTTGGTGTTCGGCGGATCGCCGAAGGTCGTCCGGCAGCCGCAGAACATCTTGGTGCGCGTCCGGAGCTGCACGTGCACCTCGAGCCCGACGACCGTCTCCCACTCCATCAGCGCACCTCGTCGGCGGCCGCGACGACCCGCTCGACGGCGCCTGCCGCGGCGAGCAGCCGCTCGTCCTCGAAGAACGGCGCGATGAGCTGCGCGCCCACCGGGAGACCCTCGCTCCGCCCCACCGGGATGCTCAGGGCCGGAAGGCCCGCCAGGCTGATGGCGCAGACGAAGATGTCGGCCAGGTACATCGCGACCGGGTCGCCGGTCTTCTCGCCCGCGCGAAAGGCCGGCGTCGGCGTGGTCGGGGTGAGCAGCAGGTCGACACCGCCGGCGAACGCGCGCGTGAAGTCGTCCGCGATCCGCGCCCGGGTGCGCTGCGCCTTCCGATAGTAGGCGTCGTAGTAGCCTGCGCTCAGGACGTAGGTGCCGACCAGGATGCGGCGCTGGACCTCGGGGCCGAAGCCCTCGCCCCGCGTGGCCTGGTAGACGGCCCGGATGTCGCCGCCGGGGCCGACCGCGCGTGGGCCGTAGCGCACGCCGTCGTAGCGCGCCAGGTTCGCCGCCGCCTCGGCCGGCGCCACGATGTAATAGGTGGGCACCGCGAAGCGGGAGTTCGGCAGCGAGACCTCGACCAGCTCGGCACCGAGATCGCGGATTGCCGCCTTGGTTCGCTCCATGCCCGCGGCGACGCCCGGATGCAGGTCCGCCGGGAAATACTCGCGCGGCAGCCCGATGCGCACGCCCTTGAGATGCGGCAGCGCCTGGGGCACGCCCATCGGCGGCCGGTCGAGCGTGGTGCGGTCGAGCGGATCGTGGCCGCTCATGGCGCTCAGCACCCGCGCCGCGTCGTCGACGGTGCGTCCGAGGACCGAGATGCAGTCGAGCGAGGAGCCGAACGCCACCAGGCCGAACCGGCTCACCCGCCCGTAGCTCGGCTTGACGCCGACCACGCCGCAGAAGCTGGCCGGCTGCCGGACCGACCCGCCGGTCTCGGAGCCGAGCGCGGCCGGCACGACGCCGGCAGCCACGAGCGCCGCCGATCCGCCCGACGAGCCACCGGGCACCCGGCTCGGATCGAGCGGGTGCTTCACCCGGCCGAAGGCCGAGTGCTCCGTCGACGAGCCCATGGCGAACTCGTCCATGTTCGTCTTGGCCGCCATCATCGCGCCCGCGTCCCGGAGCCGCCGGACCGCCGTGGCGTCGTAGGGGGAGACGTAGCCCTCGAGGATCCGTGAGCCGCAGGTGGTGGGTGCCTGGACCGTGACGATGTTGTCCTTCAGCGCGATCGGCATCGCCGCGAGCGACCTGGGCGCCGGCATGGCGTCGACCCGCGCCGCCTCGGCCTCGAGGTCGGCCGCGGACCAGTGCAGCGTGGCGTTGAGCCCCTGGGCCTCCGCCGCGCCCAGCCGAGCGGCCGTGTCGCGGGCGGCGGCGAGCGCGCTCACAGGTCTTCCATCGCGCCGTGGCGCGGCACGAGGAAGAAGCCGTCTCGGAACTCCGGCGCGAAGTCGGCCGGTGGCCGGGCAAGCGGGACGGAGCCCGGGACATCCTGGCGGAGGGCCACGTGGTCCGGGCCGGGCAGAAACAGGTCGGACGCGCCATCGGCGGGCGCCTGGTCGAGCTGCGCCACGTAATCCACGATGCGGTTGAGCTGGTCGACCAGCCGGGTCAGGTCCTCGTCCTTGACCGCCAGCTCCGCCAGCTTCGCCACGTGGATCACGTCGTCGCGACCGATGCTCATGCGCTCTCCCATTCGCGCTCGAGGCCCGCGTAGGCCACCAGCAGTTGCTTGACGCCGACTTCGGCATCGTCGAAGGCGACCGATACCTTCAGATCGCGCCCGGTGCCGGTGAGCCCCTGAATCGTGCCGCTGCCGAATCGGCGGTGCCGGACGCGCTCACCTTTGACGTAGCGGGGCGAGTCCTGGGACAGGTCCTCCGCGGCCGGGAGGGCGGCCGGGCGGTCAGGCGGCCGGTGTGATCCGATGCCCTCCGATGTTCGCCCTCCTGACCATCCGACCGGCTGACCGCCCGACCGCCTGGCCGCCTGACTGCCGGACCGCCAGTCCGGCGCCCAGAGCGACGTGGTCCGCCGCTCCTCGACGATCGCCGGGGGCAGCGCGCGGAGAAAGCGGGACATGATCCCGGGCCGCAGCTCGCCCCCACGGCGACGGGCCCGCGCCCAGGTGAGGTAGAGCTTGTCCTTCGCCCGAGTCAGCCCGACGTAGCAGAGCCGCCGCTCCTCCTCGAGACCATCCGGCTGCTCCTCGGCGCGGGCGAGCGGGAACAACCCGTGCTCCAGCCCGGTGAGCACGACGACGGGCCACTCGAGTCCCTTGGCCGTGTGGAGGGTCATCAGCGTAACCCCGTCCTCGTTGCCGACGACGGTGTCGGCCGAGGAGAGCAGCGCCGCCTCCGCCAGGAACCGCTCGAGCGGGGTGCCCTCGCCCTCTTCGGTGACCTCCTCGGACCAGTTGGCCGCGCTGGCGACCAGCTCGCGCACGTTCTCCCATCGATCGGCGCCCTCCGGGCCTTCGGCGTGCAGGACGGCCTCGTAGTCGATCGCGCGGATGAGCTGTTCGAGCACTTCGGCCGGCGCGAGCCGTCCGGCGCGCGTGGCCAGTCCGTCGATGAACGCGGCGAAGGTGCGGAACGCCTCGCGCACGTTGGGGCGCAGGTCGGTGATGCCCTCCGCCGCGCGGGCCGTGTCCAGCAGGGGCTTGCTCCACTGCAGGGCCGCGCGACCGAGCGCCGCGAGGCTGGTGTCGCCCAGGCCGCGGCGGGGGACGCCGACCGCGCGGAGGAAGGCCTCGTCGTCGGACGGGTTGGCGACCAGCCGGAGATACGCCAGCAGGTCCTTCACCTCGCGCCGCTCGTAGAAGCTGATCGCCCCGACCAGCCGGTAGGGAATGCCCGCGCGCCGAAATGCCTCCTCGAGTGCCCGGGACTGAGAGTTCGTCCGATAGAGCACCGCCATGTCGCCGTAGCTCCAGTCGCCGGCGGCGCTCCGGCGCTCGAGCTCGCGGACCACCCACTCCGCCTCGTCCCGTTCGTCGGCCGCCGCGAGCAGGGTGACCGGCTCCCCGCCCCGGCGGCGGGTCGTGAGGGTCTTGCCGATGCGGCCGGTGTTCTCCGCGATGATCCCGTTGGCGGCGTCGAGCACGATCTGGGTCGACCGGTAGTTCTCCTCGAGCCGGACCAGCTTGGCGCCCGGGAAATCCTTGAGGAACTCCTGCATGTTGCGCACGTCGGCGCCACGCCAGCCGTAGATGCTCTGGTCGTCGTCGCCCACCGCGCAGACGTTGCCGTGCGCGCCAACCAGGCGGATCAGGTCGTACTGCGCGCGGTTGGTGTCCTGGAACTCATCGACCAGAATGAAATTGAACTTGGCCTGGTAGACCCGCAGCCGGTCGGGATGCTCGCGGAACAGCGTGAGCGGGTGCAGCAGCAGGTCGTCGAAGTCCATGGCGTTGGCCGCCCGGAGCGCCGGCCCCATGGCCGCGTACACGTCGGCCGACACCTGGGCCAGGCGGTCGAACTGCGACACGCCGGCCGCGAGCTCCGACGGCGGGACCATCCGGTTCTTGGCGCCGGAGATGAGCGACTGCACGGCCCGCGGCGGAAAGACCTTGGTGGAGTGCCCCCGCTGATCCATGAGCCGGCGGATCAGGCTCAGCCGGTCGTCCTCGTCGTAGATGGTGAACTGGCGGGTGAAGCCCAGCAGCTCGGCCTCGCGCCGCAGGAGCCGCGCGGACAGCGAGTGGAACGTGCCGATCCAGAGGCCGGACGGATCGCGGTCGAGCAGCCGGCCGATCCGGTGCTTCATCTCGCCCGCCGCCTTGTTGGTGAAGGTCACCGCGAAGATGCGATCGGGCGGAACGCCGTGGCGGTCGATGAGCTTGGCGATGCGGGTCGTGAGCACGCGCGTCTTCCCGGACCCCGCGCCCGCGAGCACCAGCATCGGGCCGTGAACGTGATCCACCGCCTCCTGCTGCGCGGGGTTGAGCGCGTGGCCCAGGTCCGGGCCGGTCGTATCGATCACGCGGCGGGTTCCGCCAGCGGCAGGCGAATCACGAAACTGGTTCCCTTCTCGGTCGGTTCGAGCACCAGCTGGCCGCGGTGCGCGTCCTCGATCACGCGCCGGGCGAGCGCGAGGCCGATGCCCCAGCCGCCGCGCTTGGTGGTGATCCCCGGCTCGAACAACGTGCGGCGGATCTCCCGGGCGATGCCGGGCCCGTCATCGATGACGCGGATCTGCCCCTGCCCCATCTCGGCGCCGACCCGCAGGATAATCGTGCCGGCGCGCCCCTGCAGCGCGTCGATTGCGTTCTTCACCAGCGCCTCCAGGACCCACTCGAGCAGGACCGCGTCGCCCAGCACCATCGGCCCCATGCCGGGGGCCTCGAGCTTGAGCTCGATCGGGTTGGCGCGCTTGGGCAGCCTCGGACGGAAGTAGCCCGCTACGCGGTCGGCGAGCGCGCCCAGACCCACCGGCTCGCGCTTGGCCGGGTTGCCGATGCGCTCGAACCGCTGCGCCACCCGGTCCAGCCGCTCGGCGTCGGCCGCGAGGTGGTCGGCGAGGTCGGGCGGCGGAACGGGCCGTGAGCGCACCCGCTCGATCCAGCCCTGCAGGCTCGTGAGCGGCGTGCCCATCTGGTGCGCCGCCTCGCGCGCCATCGCGACCCAGAGCCGGTCGCGCTGGGCGGCAATGGCGCTCCGATAGGCGAAGACGGCCACGGCCACCATCACCGCGATGGTGAGGCCCTGCAGAATGGCGAGCGCCGTGAGATTGCGCTGCGCCGGGAGCGGGCCGTAGTGCACCGTCCCGATCGCCTCGTCCACGATCGGCGGATTCCAGCGGTCGAGGCGGGCGGCGTACGCCTTCACCCGCGGATCGTCGATCGTCGCCTGGAACGGCAGGTTGGCCGCGGCGGTCACCCGGCCGGAGCGGTCCGTCACCACCAGTGGCAGGCCCAGCGCCCGGACCTGCGCCCCGAGCCGGAGCAGCGCCTCGGCTTCCGCGCCGGGCCGCGGATCGTTGAGGCCGCCGAACACGCCGGAGTAGAGCCGGCTGGTCGCGGTGGCGTCGGCCTGGAAGTGGCGGAGGACCAGCAGCCCGGAGCCGAAGCTCAGGCCGGCGAGCAGGGCCACGAGCACCACCGCGACGGTGGGCGCGAGCCGCTGCAGCCGCTCGCTACGCACGTGGAACCAGGCGGTCGACGCCGAGATACGGCACCAGTGCCGCCGGCACCCGCACCGACCCGTCGGCCGCTTGGTTGTTCTCCAGGAGAGCGATGATGGTGCGGGGGAACGCGACGCCGGAGGCGTTGAGAGTGTGGACGAACTCGGGCTTGGCCTTCGGCTCCGGCCGGTAGCGGATGTTCGCGCGGCGGGCCTGGAAGTCGGTGAACGTGCTCGAGCTCGAGGCCTCGAGCCAGGTGCCGACGCCGGCGGCCCACACCTCGAGGTCGTACGTCCGCGCGCTGCCGAAGCCGGTGTCACCCGCCGCGAGCTCGAGCACCCGGTACGGGAGCTCCAGGCGCTGCAGCACCGCTTCGGCGTGGCCGGTCAGCCGCTCGTGCTCGGCGGCGGACGCCTCGGCCCGCGCGAACCGAACCAGCTCCACTTTGTCGAACTGGTGGACCCGGATGAGCCCGCGGGTGTCCTTGCCGTGGGCGCCCGCCTCGCGGCGGAAGCAGGGCGTCCACGCGCAGTAGCCGCGCGGCAGGTCGGCGGCGTCGAGGATCTCGTCGCGGTGGATGTTGGTGAGCGGGACCTCCGCGGTCGGGATCAGGAAGAGGTCATCCGACGGGACGCCGTAGAGATCGTCCTCGAACTTGGGAAGCTGGCCGGTGCCGGTGAGCGTCGCGCGGTTGACGAGATAAGGGGGCGAGACCTCCTCGTAGCCGTGCTCGCGGGTGTGCAGGTCGAGCATGAACCCGCTCAGGGCGCGGACCAGCCGCGCGCCGAGCCCGCGAAAGAGCGGGAATCCCGAGCCGGTGAGCTTGGCGCCCGCGGGGAGGTCGAGGATGCCGAGTGCCGCGCCCAGCTCCCAGTGGGGTCGCGGCTGGAACGCGAACGTGGGCGCCTCGCCCCAGGTGCGGACGACGCGGTTGGCCGACGCGTCGCCGTCGGGCGTCTCGTCCGCCGGAAAGTTGGGCAGCGCCAGCGCGCGCCGGTCGAGCTCGGCCTCGATATCCCGCAGGCGGCCGTCGAGGGCCTTCACTTCGTCACCGCTGGCCTTGAGCCGGGCCATCAGCTCTTCCGCCGGCTCCCTGGCGCGCTTCAGCCGCGCCACCTCCTCGCTCGCGGCGTTGCGCTCGGCCTTCAGGGTCTCCGTCTGCACGAGCAGCTCGCGCCGCTGGCGGTCGAGCTCGAGCAGGTCGTCGACCAACGGCCCGAGCGACGGGTCGCGGCGACGCAGCAGCGAGGCGCGGCTCGCCTCGGGATCCTGGCGCAGGCGCTTGAGATCGATCACGCGCTCAGTTTTCCGGCAGGCCGGGGAGGAGGTCCTTGAACCCGCAGTTCTGGTTGGACAAGATCTTGAACGTGATCGTGCTGTCCGCGAAGCCGAGGATCTCGAGCTTCCCGTAGAGTGGCACCCCGATATCGCAGATGACGCGCGAGCGGACCAGCAGCCGCTCGCCCAGCACGACCGGGACCGCCGAGTCCGACACGTAGCCGTTGCTCGGGGCGCTGGTGATGTCGTCGAAGTTTTCCTCGCGACGCTGGAGGCCGGGATTGACCTGGTTGTTGGACGAGAGGCCGAGCGCGGCGCGCGGCAGGAGCACCCGTTGGTACGACCCGTCGTCGAGCCGCCGGACGTTGTAGGCGAACTCGAAGTCGACGGTCTGATCGGTCCGGACCGGGCCCGTGGTGATGCGGAACCCGCTGGGTGTCGAGATCGGGGTGCCCTCGAGCGCGCCGATCGTCATCGTGTCGATGACGTTCAGCTCGGTGGCGTCGCCGATGTCGCCGGAGTCGCTGCAGGCGGCCGCGAGCGCCAGCGGGAGGAGCAGCGGAGAGACTGCGGATTGGTCGCATGGAGGGGGAAGGTTAAGGCCCGTGTGGAGAGGGGTCAACTGCCGCTCATTTCTTGACTTCGACCGGGACGGTCCCTACGTTGCGCAACGTTTCCCCCGGCCCCGGAGTTCAACCCCGATGATCGAGTTGGGAGCGGTGGTCCAGAGCCTCGCCGTCCGTCCCGGCGTCGAGGCCGTCCTGCTGCTGAGCGGCGACGGGCTGCCGATCGAGCACGCCGCCCGCGGCGCGTTCGATTCGGAGACGGTCGCCGCGCTCGGCGCCACACTCGCGCAGCACGCCGGACGGCTCGGCCAGGGTGCGGCGCGGGGCGAGCTCGGGACGGCGGTGCTCGAGTATGCCGGCGGCCTCCTGCTGCTGGCACGTGCGGGCACGAGCGACTGGCTCGCGGTCCTCGCCGCGGCCGACGCCGACATCGGACCCCTGCTCTTCGATCTGCGCCAGCATCGCCCGGCGCTGGCGACGCTGCTGTAATGCGGTGGGCCGTCGTGCTGGCCGGAGGCTCGGGCACCCGCTTCTGGCCGCTCAGCACTCCCGAGACACCCGAAGCAGCTCCTGCCCCTCTCGGGGGCCGGGTCGACCGCCGAGGAGGCGGTCGAGCGGCTCACCGGACTGATTCCCGCGCGAGCGCGTCCTGGTCGTCGCCGGCGAGGCGCTCGCCGGGCGGCTCCGCGCGCTGCTCAAGCTCCCGGCCGAAAACTTCCTCGTCGAGCCCCGCGCCGCCTCGACCGCGCCGGCGCTCATCTGGGCCACGTGGGAGGCCCAGCGCCGCGACCCTGACGCCGAGGTGCTCTCGCTCCACGCCGACTGGGCGATCGGCGATGCGCGCCGCGTTCCGGCGCACGGCCGACGTCGCGCTCACCACCGCGCGCACCCATGACCGGCTGGTGACGGTCGGCGTGGTGCCGTCCCGGCCCGAGACCGGGCTACGGCTACATCGTGCCCGGCGCCCCGCTCGACGCTGGCGCCCGCACCGTGGCGCGGTTCTCGGAGAAGCCCGACGCCGCGACCGCGCTCGACCTCATGGCGGCAGGCGCGCTCTGGAACAGCGGGCCTGTTCGCCTGGACGGCCGGACCGCCTGCTGGCCGAGGTGGCCCGCCACACGCCCGAGGTCGCCCCGGCGCTGCCCCCGCTGCAGGCGGGCGACGTGCCGGGTTCTTCTCGCGACGTCACGCCGATCTCGATCGACGTCGGCGTACTGGAGCGAAGCGGCGCGCGTGGCGGTGGTGACCGGCGCGTTCGCCTGGGACGACGTCGGCACCTGGCAGGCGCTGGCCCGCGTCCGCCCCAAGGACGCGAGCGGCAACGTGCTCGTCGGCCCGGGCGTGCTGCACGAGACGCACGACTGCATCGTCTGGTCGCGACCGCGATCCGATCGTGCTGAGCGGGGTGCAGGACCTCGTCGTGGTTCAGGCCAACGGCCGCATCCTCGTCATGCCCACCGAGCGCGCCGCCGACGATGAAGCAGCTGCTGGACACGCTCCCGCCCGAGATCCGCGACCTCGACGCCATGACGCGCGCTCTACCTGCTCGAGCCGCCGGAGCCGGGCGCCGCCTGGGCCCCGTTCGCCGGCGTGCGGCCGCATCGCCGAGCTGCGCGCGGGCGTCTGGCGCATCCGCGAGCGGTGGGAGGCGGCGTGCGAGCCGCGAGGCGACCGCCATCCTCGGCGGGCACGTCGCCGGGTTTCTCGAAGCGGACGAACCGCCGTGCCGGCCGCTCGGGGCCGGTCGAGGGCCCGGCCGATCGTGGCCGACTCGACCTTCGCGCCGGCCGGGGATGCGCCTGCCCGCCACTCGGCCGTGCGGCGCCGACTGCAGCACGAGGGGGTCACCGTCGGCTGGGTGGTGCCCGACGGGCGAGCGGTGGACCGGCCCGCACGAGCGGGGCGACGCGCATCGAGATCCCGGGTCTCCGCTGCGCGGGGCCTACGATCTCGTCACGGCGCTCGAGCGCGCTCCTGGGCGACGACTGCGCCGACTTCCGCGCGGCGGACTCGACCGGCGTGCCCCGAGGGAAGCGTCGTGCTCGGCGACCCGGCAGACGTCGTCGTGCTGGGCGCGGCAGTCGAGCCGGGCGTGGTCTTCGACGTGCGGCACGGCGCGATCGTGCTCGAGACCGGCGTCGAGGTGCGTCACGGGACGCGGCTGGAGGGGCCGCTCTTCGCCGGGCCAGGGTACCAAGCTGCTCGGCGGCTTCCTCCGGAGCCTCGGTGTTCGGGCCCGAATGCCGGGTGCACGGCGAGGTCTCCAGCCAGCGTCTTCCTGGGCTACGCCAACAAGAGCTCACGACGGGTTCGTCGGCCACAGCGTGCTCGGCCACTGGGTCAACCTCGGCGCCGCGCACCACGACGTCGAATCTCAAGAACACCTACGGGCCGGTTCGGCTGGAGGTGGACGGCCGGCGGATCGAGACCGGGCGGCAATACCTGGGAACGCTGTTCGGCGACCATGCGAAGACGGCCATCGGCACTATGCTCGCCACCGGCACGGTGGTCTCCGCCGGCGCCAATCTCTTCGGGCCGCCGACGCCGCCCCAGTACGTGCCGCCGTTCGCCTGGGGTGGGACCGGCGCGAGCGGCTGACCGCCGACGGCTTCCTCCGCGTGGCCGAGCGGGTGATGCCGCGCCGGGGCGTGGAGCTCACGCCGGAGCGCCGCCGCTCGCTCGAGCGCACCTTCGCGCGCGGCACCGACCGATGATGCGGCTCTTCGTGCTGGGGTCGGGCTCACGCGGGAACTGCTTTGCCGTCGAGGCGGAGGGAGCAGCGGTCCTGCTCGATGCGGGCTTCAGCGCGCGGGAGATCGAGCGCCGCGCGGAGACCGCCGGTCTCGACCTCACGCGCGTCAAGGCGATCGCGCTGACGCACGAGCACGGGGACCACGCCTGCGGCGCGCCCCGGCTGGCCCGGCGCCTGAGCGTTCCGGTGCTGACCGGGTCGGGCACCTGGGACCGGCTGGCATCCGGGATGGGCGGCGCCGCGCACCAGGCGGTCGGCCTGCGCTCGACCGTGGAGCTCGGTCCCTTCCGGATACAGGCCTGCCCCACGAGTCACGACGCGGCCGATCCCCTGGCGCTGGTGGTGCGGACCACCGACGGCACCGGCGTCGGCGTGGCGTACGATCTCGGCCGACCGACCGCGGCGGTGCGCTATCTCCTGCGACATCTCACGGCCATCGTCCTCGAAGCCAACCACGACGAGGTCCAGCTCCGGACCAGCGGGTACCCGCCGGTGGTGCAGCGCCGAATCGCGGGCTCGAGCGGCCATCTGAGCAACCGCGCGGCCGCCGATCTCCTGGTCGAGCTGCACCACCCCGGCCTGGCGGTGGTGGTGCTGGCTCACCTGAGCCAGCGATGCAACTCGGCCGCGGACGCCCGGGCGGCAGTCGCCCCGGCGCTCCGGCGCGTCGGGTTCGGCGGCGAGCTGCACGTGGCGGCGCAGGATGCGCCGCTGGAGCCGATCGATGTGGTGATGCGGGGGCGGACGCAGCTGAGTCTGGCGCTGTAGGGAAACCGTAGGCGGGCGTGACGTGCCTGCCGGGGCGGCTGTCGCTCCGGGTCGGATGCTACGGGTGCGGCGCTACGACGGCTGCGTATCCGGATCCGGCGGTACCGCCACCGTGTCCGGCCGCGGGCTCGGAGGCCCGACCCGCTGAAAGTTGACCGGCTCGTTCAGGTCCCCGCCCGACAGCGTCAGATTCCTGCCCTTGAGCTTCAGCCGGTAGTTCACCCACTCGCCGCCCAACGCCAGGGCAAGGCTGTCGCCCACGATGCGCCAGCGGACCGTCTGCGTGCCGTAGCTCGCGCTGCTGTCCGGCCGCACGATGACGGTCCGCGGTCCTTCCTTCTTCTGGCTCTGCTTGAGGTCGAACTTCCACGTTCCCAGGATTGCAGCCTGCTGGGCGCCGGCGATGCGCGGAACAAGCAGCATCGCCACCACCAGAATCCAACCGAACCTCACATGTCCCCCCAAGATGACGGAATCCGCTGTCCACGAACGCGGGTGTAGTCTAACTGCGGACTCCGTGCCAGACCAACAGAACTCGGCCGCCAGGCCACCTGGTCAACGTCCGCCGAGGGGGATCCCGAAGCCGATTGCCAGGTGGACGTCGTTCTGGGTCTTCTCGTCCACCTCGAGGGTGGTCTCGTCGATGCGCGTCCCGTAGATGTAGTCGTCGGCGGCGACGTAGAAGCTGAGCATGCTGCCCAGGCGGAAGCCCAGGGTAGCCCCCACCACCCCGCCGATGTCGTCCTTGTCCTCCGCCCCTTCGTATGCGGCCCCGCTCCGGCGGATGTAGCTGCCGCCGCCGTTGAGGCTCAGCCAGACGGGCGAGGTGACCGGCAGAACGTACACCGTGGCCCGCACCGACCCGAACAGCAGATTCGCCTTGTCCGTGACCTGCTGGCCGGTGGCCAGATCGAGCTTGAGGTCGCTCGGCACGTATGTGACCGAGGTGAGGATCCCGAACCGGGGACTGAAGTTGAGTCCCGCCCGGCCGCCCACCGCGAGACCGATCTCCTGCTTGAACTCGTCGCCGTTGGCCGCCTTCACCAGCTCCGTGGTGGGGATGTACACGCCGATCGTCGGCGAGATCGACAGCCTCTGGGCGGCCGCCGGGGCGGCCTGGGTCAGCAGGGCCGCCAGCGCCAGCACGGCCATCCGGATCGGCGAACGGGACATCTGAGCCTCCTGTCGGGAGTGGAAGAGGGGCCGGCGCCGGTCCGATCGACCGGCGGGCTGCAGGTAAGACGCGGCGAGCGACTAAACATTCTCACCGGCGGAGCTTCCGAACCGGTGGCGGATCCGTGATCCGCCCGATCTTCATCCGCACGAGGTAGTACCCCCGTCTTCTCTTCCGCTCTTGAAGCTGAACTGGGTTCCCACGTTGTACTGAAAGAAGCGCTCGATTTTCGGGATATCGAACGTGATGACGCGATCCAGGCCGATCGTCTGGCTGGACCGGCTGGTGCAGCCGATGAATCCATCAAGCAGGACGACACCGCCCGCCTCGAGGTAGCCGAGGTCCTTCGCGATCCTGGGGTTGGAGAGCTCGTGGGTGAGCTGCCAATCCAGCTTGGTCGGGTCGGAGCCGGACGCACGCGTCGACAGTAGCCGGCGCCACAGGTTGTAGCAGTTCGACGTGTCGCCATCCTCCCGGTCCGATTCGAACACGGCCGGACGGATCACCAAGGCGTCATCCTCGTACAGCTCCCCTTCCCAGACGGTCAGCGGCAGCGCCGAATCCGGCGGCACGCCGGCCGGTGCGGCGTTCGCCCAGACCTGATCCCTGGACTGGATCCCGCCGCCCGGGAGGCTTCCGCCGCCGATCCGGCCGGGAAACGGGCCGACTTCGCCGTAAACTCGGGTGCGAGCCACCGTGGTCGTCGCCAGGGAGCCGATGGACTTTTCGTACCGATGCACTGCCGCCGCGACAAAGATCTCGTCCCCCTTGCCGTCATACTGATCCGGTGCGTCGCGGGTCGCCTCCTCGGCGGTGAATCCGACGATGCTGAAGCGATACCGGCCCCGGTGAAAGAACACGTCGGTCTTCTGCCACTCGGCCGCCGGCGCGGTGACCGGCCCGGGCTCGAAGACCGCGGATGCCATGTACTCCAGCAGGCCTCCGAGGTTCTGGTCGACGAGATCGATCACACCGTCCTTCGTCGTCCATCCCGCACGCAAGCCCGTCACCGTGACCAGATAGGTGCCCGACTGCGCCGCCGGGGCACCGGCAGAGACATGCGTGACCGATCGGGTCAGCGTCCTCCCCGAGAGTGTGGGTGAGGACGCCTCCGGACTCTACACTCCTGGCGGGGGCGGCGGCGTCGCTACAGGCTGGCTGCCCGTGGCTGCCGGGTCCGGCGCCAGGGAGGCAGGCGGGGTGGCGGCGGTCCCGCCGGCGGGGGCGACGCTCGTCGATCCCGACGCGGGGGTAGTGGAGCCCGAGGGCGGCATCCGCTGCGCGATGTCGCGCGGAGGGTACGGGTTGACGATGGTTGCCGTGGTCGAGTCCGGTGCACGCGAGGTCCCGGTCGCCGAGCCGCTTGGGGGTGCGCCGGCGGCCGTCTGGGTCGCGCCCGCGGGTGCGACCAGCGTGCGCTCCTCGAACCCGCTCGCCCCATTGGGCAGGTGCGCGACGACCCGATAGAGGTATCGCCCGGAGCCGGGCAGGGGCTCGTCCACGAAGCGCGGTGCGCTCACCCGGCGGACATGTGTGTCGCAGCAACGCGTGTTGTTTTCGAGCCGCTTCCAGCGGTGGACGGTGTAGCTCGACGCACCGGCGATCCGCTGCCACACGAGGGTCGCACCGGTCGCCGTGGCCGTAGCCTGTACCTGCAGCGGCACCGGTTCAGACTGTCCCTATCCCTGCCCCTGTCCCTGCCCTTGGCCGGCCGCCGGCGCGACGGCGCCGAATGAGAGCGCGAGCGGGGAGCCGGGGATCGCGCCTCTCACCGAGGCACTGAGCCATGCGTACATACTTCCTCCTTACAAGTCGAATTGGTGACCGCACCGAGTGTCGCAGCGAGGGCTACGGCTCACCGTCGATCCGAAGGAGCCGCGGGACACGCTCCATCGACACTAGGAAGGCCGTGCGAAATCCCCGTCAGGCACGGCGTCAAACCCGCCTGACGTGAAGGCTTGGGCACGTCAAAAGGGAGCCGGGGCCCGCCCCACCCGGCCCTTGACGCCACAGGAACGCGCCTTGCCGCGTCCCTGCGCACAGGCCATGTTGTGAGAGGCACTTCACGATGCCCCGCCGCACGACTCCCACTAGCAGGCCAACTGCATTTCAGTGACAGCCCCGGGTAGTCCCGCGCCCACCTTGCTCCTCCGAACGCTGGGCGAAGTGCGCCTCGACGGGGGCCCGGCCGTGCTCGCCAGCCGGCGGAAGGAGCTGACCCTCCTGGCCTATCTGGCGCGGCGGGCGCCACGGTCGGCCAGCCGCGCGGGAGCTCGCGTCCCTCCTCTGGGAGGATCGAGCCGACACCCGGGCGCGACAGTCGCTGCGCCAGGCGCTCCTCGACCTCAAGCGGCTGTTGGGCGTGGGCCTGCTGCTCGACGGCGACTCCGTTCGCCTCGACTCCGGCCTGCGGCTCGACGCCCGCGAGTTCGAGGAGGACCTCGCCCGCGGCGACCTGAAGGCTGCCGTGCTGTGGTGGCGGGGAGACTTTCTGGCGGAGATGGACGACGTCGGCGGCGAGCGCTTCCGGGGCTGGGTCGAGGCCGAGCGCGAGGGACTCCGCCGCCAGCTGGCCATGACCTACGAACGGCTGGTCCAGGAGTGCGATGCCCGGGGAGACCGGACCTCGCAGCTCACGCACGCGGAGCGCTGGGCCGAGCTCCGGCCGTTGGACGAAATTCCCCAGCGCTATCTGATCGAGGCGCTGAGTGCGGCCGGCCGGCCGGCCGAAGCGCGCGCCCGGCATGCGGCGGCCGCGGCCCGGCTCCGGGCCGAGCACGAGGAGGCGCCCACGGCCGCGTTCGCCGGCCTCGGCGCCCGGCTGGCGCGGCCCTCACCGACCGCCACCGATGTGTGGCGGATCGGCTCGGCGGCGCTGTTCACCCCGGACCTCGTCGGTCGGGACGATGCTCTGGGCGAGCTCCGCGCCGCCTGGCGGGAGATCCAGGCCGGCGCCAGCGTCATCATCCTGATCGAGGGTGACCCCGGCATCGGGAAGACGCGGCTCTGCGAGGATTTCCTGCTCGAGCCGGCGCTCGCGGACGGAGCAGCGGTGATCCTGCGGGCGCATCCGCGGCGGCCCGCGCCGGACGGCGGAGCCGACGTGGTCCGGCAACTCCTGGCACCGCTCGCCGCGATGGCGTGTGTCGGTGGTACCGGGCGCCAGGCCCTCGCCGAGTTGGTGGCCGCGGTGCCCGAGTTCTGGGAACGCTTTCCGGAGCTGCCGCCACCAGGTGGCGGCCCAGGCGCCTTGGGCGAAGCCTTGGCGGAGGTGCTGTCCGCGGTCGCTGACGAGCGGCCCGTGATCCTGTTCCTGGATGACCTTGGCGTGCTGGACCCGGCCGGCCGCAAAGTGATCACGGACGCGCTCGGGCATCGCGTGGGCAGGGTGCTCGCCATCGTCGCCACCCGGTCCGAGGACGTCGACGGTGTGCCTGCCCGGGCGGAGGTCCGGTCGCTGCCGCGCGTCCGTCGTCTCACGCTGGCGGCGCTCGACCCGCCGCAGGTCGAGGCGATGCTGGGCTCGATGCTGGCCCTGCAGGCCAGCGATCGCCACGCGCTGGCCGTGCGGCTTCACGCGGAGGGGGGCGGAAACCCGTCCTACACCGTCGAGATGGTCTCCGCGCTGGTGGATGATGGAAGCCTGGCCGCGAATCCCGACGGGTCGTGGCACCTGGCCGCCATGGACGAGCAACACCTGCCGCTGCCGCGCAGCCTGCGAGAGGCCGTGGCCCGACGCCTCACGCTGCTGGACGTCACCACGCAGCAGGTCATCGACGTGGCCGCGGTCCTCGGTCGCGTGTTCCGCCGCGATCTGCTGGTGGCGATCGCCGAGGGAGACGAGTCGGCCGTCGAGGCGGCGCTGGGAGAGTTGCTGACTCGGCGGCTGATCCGACGGACGCCTGGCGCGGACACGTTCGAGTTCGCGCACGAGCTCGTTGCCCGCGTGGCGTATGAGCGTGTGCCACCCGAGCGCCGCTTCCATCTGCATCGCGCCGCCGCCCGCGCCTGGAAACGACAGCCGGAGCACCCCGAGGCCGCGGCCGCCGCCGCTCATCATCTCGCGCGTGCTCGGGCCATCCGCCGCGCCCGCCCGTGGCAGGCGTGGCGCAGGGTCGGGATCGGCGTCGCCGCGGCCGCGGGCATCGCTCTGCTTGGCGGCCTGTGGGCGCTTGGACCCGAGCGGCGCGCGACGTTGATGACGCTGGTGACTCGACCGCAGGCCAGGCTGGTGCCGAATCGCATCGTCGTCGCCCCGTTGGAGAACCGCACTGGCGACTCGACGCTGGCGCCCATCGGCGACATGGCGGCGGACTGGATCGCGCGGGGGCTCACCCAGACCGGCCAGTTCCAGGTGGTGGATCCCCGCACCGCCTGGCTCACCGCCAAGGTGGTGACCCAGATTCCGCGACTGCTGCGGCCGGGGGAAGTGGCGGTGGGCATCGCTCAGGAGACCGGGTCCGGCCTGGTGGTCTCGGGCAGCTACTACCGGGCGGGCGACAGCCTGCGGTTCGAGGTGCAGGTCACCGACGTGGCCTCACACAAGCTGACGCGGTCGCTGGAGCCGGTGAGCGCCGCGGTCGGCGATCCGGGGAGCATCATCCCAATGCTTGCCCGTCGCACGGTGGCCACGGTCGCGAGCGCGGTGGACACCTCCAGCATCGGAATGTCCGCGGGCCTCGGGCAACCGCCCTCCTTCCTGGCGTTCGACGAGACGAGCCGCGCCTGGGAGAGCTTCTGGCGCGGCGACACTGCCGATCTGTTCCAGCGGACGGCGCAGGCCATCGCCCTCGACACCACCTACATGGCGCCGCGGATGATGGAGGCCTACGTCCGGTCGCTGAGCGGGGAGTGGCCGGCAGTCGACTCCCTCGTGCGGGGGATCGAGGCGCAGCGCGGCCGGCTGACCGCCGCCGAGACCGCGATCGTGGACGGACTCCGGGCAAGTCTCCAGGGCGACCGTCAGGGCCGGGTGCGTGCCGCGCGCAATCTGGCGCGGCTCACGCCCGGGTCCTTCGAAGGGTATACCCTGCTCGCGGAGATGGCGCTGAACGTCGGCGATCCCGAGGAGGCCATCGAAGCGCTCTCCCACGTCGACCCCGACCGCGGCTTCCTGCTGTTCTCGGCCGTCTACTGGCAGACGATGGCCCGGGCACAGCACGAGCGGCACCAGTACCGGGAGGAGCTCGAGACCGCCCGGCGCGGGTTGCGCCGTTTTCCGGATTACGTCGGGCCCCAGGTCGCCCTCGTCCGAGCGCTGGGCGCGCTCGGCCACGCCGGCGCGGTCCGGCTGGAGGTCGATCGCGCGCTTGCCGGCCAGCCGACGGGGACCGTCGAGGCCAACTATCTCCTGCTCGCGGCGGCGGCGGAGCTGCGCACCCACGGCCATGCGGCCGAGGCCGAGCGCCTGCTCGCCTCGAGGCTTCCTCCAGGGGCGCCGCCTCCGCCCGATACGCTCACGAGCGAGAGCGAACGGCTTGGCGCGGACCTGCTGTACGAGGCGGGCCGCTGGGCCGACGCGCGCCGGCGCTACACGGATGCCTTCGCGCGACATCCGGACGATATCGAATCGCTGACCGGACTCGGTGTTTCGGCCGCCCGACTGGGTGACCGCCGCGAGGCCATGCGGGTGGAGGAGCAGCTCGCCGCGTGGGCGCCGCCGTTCGCCATGGGGCGCACGTCCTACGGTCGCGCCCGCCTCTCCGCCCTGCTCGGCGATTCGGCCAGCGCGGTCGCGCTCCTCCGGCGATCCTTCCGCGAAGGCTATCCCGTCGTCTCGAACTGGGATCGGCACGTCCACAGCGAGCGGGAGTTCGCCGGGTGGGCGCAGTACGCGCCTTTCCGCGAGCTGATGGGCGTGCCCTAGCGCGGGCTCGCCCTCATCGGCCCGCCGCCCTCACTTCGTGCTCATCAGGTTGTCCATCGCGATTGTTTTCGTGCCCGGATCCTGCACTTCGATCGCCTGGAACGTGAAGCTCACGTCCTCGAGCAAGGCGAAGCGGCCGTCCACCAGCGCGGAGTGCTGCTTGATCTCGGAGATGGCCGCGTTGGTGAGCTTGATCGTGTATCCGATCCCACCTTCCGCTCCGGGCAGGTCCACCACCACCGATCTGAGCACCTCGTTGGAGATCAGCGCCTGCAGGATCTGGGGGGAGGCGGTGCCTACCAGCTTGGTCACGACCACCGGGGCGTGCAGCCGTCTGCCCGTGAGCTGGCCGGTGGCCGCGTCCCGCGGCGCGTTCACGGCATACCCGAACTGGTATCCCGCGATCGCTCCGCCCTTCCCGCCCGGAAAGATGCCCTGCTTGGTGCCATCGATGGTGAGGCTGAAGCCGGGCACGGCCTGCGCGCCGACGGCGACGGGCACGCCCAGCGCCAGCGCCACGGTCGTGAGAGAGCACAACACGGTCGTTCTCATCGGGAATACCCTCCATCGAGTGAGCCCGGCACCGAGCGATGCCGGGCAGGTGGTGGCCTAGACCGTCGGGTAGCGCACGGAGAGGGGGACGTAACCTGGCGCGCTGACGAGGATCTGGTCGCACGCCGGCGGGAGCGTGATGGTCCGGCCCGGCTTGCCCCGCGCGTCGTCGAGCGTCTCCTTCTCGGGCGTGGCGCACCCGAACTGGTGGGTGAAGCTCTTGTTGGCGGTGACGCTTTGGGCGCCGACGCTGACGGTCGCGGCCACCGGCAGGCGCGTCGCCGCATCCTCGACCCACACCGTATAGCTGGTGGTCGCGCCGATCACCGGCTTGGGATCCACGCAGGCGAACAGCGTCCTGAGCCCTTGCCACTCGGTGAGAAACACTCCCAGCTTGGCGGTCATGGCGGTCGCGTACTTCTGGGCGCCGCTGGCGTTCGGATGGCCCATCGATGCGGTCGCGCACTTGGACACCGGGGCTTCGCCGGCCGCCGCGCACTGCGCCTTGCGCGCGGTGATCATCGGATCGTTCTCGCCGACGTTGAACAGGAATCGCTGGGATGCCCCGTAGCCGTTGTACGCCGTGTATGCCGGATCCGCGAACACGCACCGGTTCGGCGTGCGCCCGTTCTGCGCGGCGACGGCACCGCGCAGACCGGCATCCGCTTCCGCGTAGAAGGCGCTGCAGTGCTCCACCAGCGCCTGCTTCAGCCCGGCCGTGACGGCCAGGGCCGAGAGCGGCTCGACCAGCCCGAGCGCCATGAGCAACGCGGTGATCTCGTAGACCGAGCTGTCCCCGGTGATGATCGGGAAGTAGCCCGGGACGACGAACTTCGCGTTCGGGAACAGCCCGGCGGCCGTCGGCAACAGATAGTTCATCCGTCCCGTGATCGAGTCGCGGGTCAGCTCACGGACGCTGGCGGTGCTTGCCAGCGGATTGAGAATGTTGGTGACCCCGATGTCGTTGATGCCGCCGTTCAGCAGCACGAGATCGATGTCGGCCGGAGGAATCCCGCGCGTGACCAGCGTGGCCAGCGCGCGCGACAGCTGGGCGTGGATGGACGGATAGGAGGCCGGCACCTCGCCCCCGAAGACCCCGGCGGCATCCAGCACGACGTCGGGCATGATGACGGCCCCCGAGTGCGCGAAGCTCTGGAACGTCACTCCACGGCCCGGCAGGTTGGCGTCGACCCAGTTCTTGACCAGCGTCGAGAACTTGAGCTCCTCGGTTAGGCCCTGTCCCCACATGATCGAATCGCCGAAGGCGAGCATGTTGAACGGCCGACTCGCCGCCCGCAGCACGTCGTGCGGCTTCCTGCCCAGCCCGTCCACGAGCCCGAGCACGTCGCGGAAGCCACCCAACGTCAGGCAGCTCGCGCCGGCAGCCGCCAGACTGGTTGCCCGCCCGAGGAAGGCGCGACGGTCCACCGGAGCGTGGGTCATGGCCGGCACCGGCTGAGCAGCACTTGAACGCTGGGGCGTGGGACCAGCTCGCCCTGGATCTCGCCCGCGTCCTGGGAGCGGTAGAAGGCAATGACCGAGTACGTGTAGATGCCCGGGGCCAGGCCCTGATCCACGTACGATGTGCCCCGCACCGGCTGGGTGGCAATCGGGATCTCGTTGCGGAAGACCATGTACCCGGTGGCGTCGAATGCCGGCTCCCACGTGAGCGACACCGTGGTGCCCAGGGAGGTCGTGGCCGTGAGTCCGGCCGGCGGCAGCCCCGGTGGCATGGCGACCGTCGTCGGCTGGCTGGCGCCCGGCTGGTACGGCCCGCTGTCGGGGTAGGTCGCCACCACGGCGTACGTGTAGGAGGCCTTCGGGCTGCGGCCCGGATCGCTGTAGGTCATCGGCGGTCCCGAGACGCCGCTGGTCCCGCCGGGGATCATCTGCGGCGGAGGCCCGCTGTACGCGCCGGGATCGTACGCCAGGACCAGGTTCGGGTTGACGGTGACACTCTGAACGAGCGTGGACCCGGTCGATGCGCCGCCGCTCCGGTAGAGCTGATAGCCGGTCGCGGCGGGGACCTGGGAATAGGTGACTCGCGCCGTGGTCGGCCCGAGCGCGCGTGCGTAGATCATGGCAGGTGCCGGGCCCGCTGGACGCGCATCAATCGTGCGCGCCTGCGGTCGGGGCAATGCCGTGCTCGGGAGCGGGGTGCGCTCCCCGACCTGGGCCGAAGCCAGGCCGGGGAGAGCCACGATCGACGCCGAGATCAAGAGGTACGTCAGCCGGGTGGTCATGGCGTCGGAATGGCGGCCACGGACCGCTCCCACAGGCGGATATACCCTTCGGCCGAACGGAAGAGCGGATCGAGGTCCCGGTTGGTGAGCCCGTCGTTCTTGAGATCCTGGACGAAATCCGCGAGCAGACCGAAGTGCGCGAGCCCTTCGTCGTTGTAGTCGAAGCGCCGATTGCCGGCCTGGCTCTTGTGCAGCTGCACCCCGGTCCGGGTAGTGAACGGGTAGGCGACCCGGCCGGTCTGGGGCACACCGCAATGGCCGTCGAAACGGGGTGCCAGCATCTCGTTCAGGAACTGGTCCGTGGCCAGCCCGACTGCGGCGGTGTCGGGGCCGCCCATCTTCTCCACGGCGAAGAGATAGGACTGGGCCCAGGACTTGGACGTGCCGGGGCAGTCGTTCTGGACCATCGGGCGCCACGAGGGCTGATGGATGGTGGTCGTGCTGGGGCTCATGCCCACCGAGACCATGCCGCCGTTCTGCTTCATCGTCCCGAGCCACGCGGTCGACTTGTCCCGCTCGGAGCTCTTTCCCGGAGTCGTCGTGCCGACGAATCCGGTATGACCCCCGATGACCGGATACTGGCGTGCCGACGTCAGGGCCAGCACCGCGTCGGTGGTCTTCATCCCCATGTGGTCGATGTCGATGATCATCCCGCGGTTCATCATCGACGTGATGAGCTGGCTGCCCAGCGCTGTGAGCGTGCGCTGGTTGCACTTCTCGGCGAACGTTGGGGAGCAGTCCTCTTCCTGGGGCGCCTGGAAGCTGGTGAGGCCGCCCTGATTGGTCGCCATGCTGTTGGCCCCGAACAGGATCCTGTCAAACCCGCCGCCCAGCGCGTAGCCGCCGAAGGCGTTGTCCGCGAAATGGACCGGGATCAGGTGCCGCACGCCCTTTCCGTAATACTTGGCGAGCTGCGTGTTGACCGTGGCCGCGTCGCACTGGTTCCTGCCGCAGCCGAACAGCTTGTCGACTTCGATGCCGAGGACGACGGCCAGCTTGCCGTTCTGGATGATCTGCCTGGCCTGCTGGGGAGAATAGGCGATGCGGAACCAGCCGCGGCCCGGGCCGCCGCTCATGCCGTCGATGTACGACTCCATCTGCTTCGCCGCGTCGATCTGGAGATCCGCGGCTTCCATGTCGTCGCAGGTTCGGCCCGGCGCCTTCGCGAGCGGCTCGCAGACCAGCGAGTTATTGACCGCGAGCGCCACCATGAGCCGGAGCCCGCCCTGGTACGCGCGATAGATCCAGTCGGAGTACATCTGCTGGTGGTCGAGCGTGTTGTGGGCCGGCCAGCCGTCGAAGTTGGGGTAGCCGCCGGTGTGATGACCGATCGAGGTGTTGCCGCTCATCGTTCGCTTGATGTTGCCGATCGCGTCGCCGAGGCCGCCCACGCCGTGCCAGAGATCGCAGATGGCGAGGACCGCCTCGATCGGGCCGAACGGAGCACCCCAGAAGAGGCGGCCGCCCGAGGCCAGGTTGGCGAACGGATGCGTGTGCGTGTCCGCGAAACCGACGATGACCTTGTTGAGCGTCGTGGCGGTGGTCGTCGCCGAGATGACGACGGCGGGAACTTCGCCGTAGGCCTGGCCGGTGTAGACCGCGTCGTAGACG
Organism: uncultured Gemmatimonadales bacterium; assembly: GCA_963840215.1. GTDB lineage: Bacteria > Gemmatimonadota > Gemmatimonadetes > Gemmatimonadales > GWC2-71-9 > CAVVWJ01. The sequence continues at coordinate 523,695 of CAWIYG010000005.1, forward strand.
GCGTCGACCCGGTAGTTGTAGGCGCCGGCGGCGGGCTTGACCGTCTTGTCCACCCACGACGTGTTGTTGCCGGCGTCACCGAGCTGCGTGTTGTCGCGGAACACGAGGTATCGGGTCGGACGAAGGGTTTCGTTCCAGCTGAGCGCAACGCCGCTGGTGGATGGGCTTACCGGCGCGATCGTGAACGCGGGCGGCGGTGGCATCGTCAGCATCGCCGGCTCCGCGGCACTCTCCGCGCTGTCCCGATAGAATGCCGTCACGGTGACGACATACGTTGCCCCGGGCTGCAGGGGCCCCAGGCCCTGGACGGTCGCGGCGGCGCCGGACACCTGGAAGTCCTTGCTCGCTCGCTGGCCGGACAGGCAAAGGCGTGAGACGGGCATGGTGTCGGTCTGGTACGCGATGCGAGACCCGCGGCCGGGGACGCCGATCCGGATGAGGCTGCCGGCGGCGCAGGCCGGTATGACCCATTCTACGGTCGCCGCAATGGGACTCACCGCCCACACCCGCACGCCGGTCGGTGCGGCTCCCCTGGCCCGCTGATCCCCCAGCTCAGGTTCCCGCTTCGAAACCACCACCGGAACGATCTCGCGCGTCGTCTCGCCCGGGCGAACCACCGGTTGCACGATCGCCTCCGGGAGGACCGTCGGTTGAACGATGGGCACCGGGGCCACCGGTCCTACGGGCGACAGGACAGCGTCACCGGGTGGTGGCCGGAGCGGCTCCTGGGCGAGCAAGGGTGCAGTGAACGCGGCGCCGACCAGCAGGACGGCCGCAAGGGCAACGTGGCAACGAGTGCGGATCATGATGTGGTGCTCCTCAAACGCCTGAAAGGTGACTCTGCCTGATTCCGACTCGCTGCACCGTAGGTGGCGCAGGCGTCACTTGCCGGTCCGGACCAGCTCCATACGCTCGCAGTAGAGCTCGGCGACCACCCGTGCAATCGCCTCGGCGCCCGTGACGGCCCGCTCCGGTGCCAGCCGGTAGATGCCGCAGCCGGACAGCTTGATCCGCCCGAGCTCGGAGCCCGTGACCGCATCCAGATACACGATGGCCCCGCTCCGCTCCTGCGCCGGCCCGTTGTTTCCCTTCAACACGAAGTCCTCGTGCCACGCCTCCCAGGTCTGCGCCGAGGTGGCGGCCAGGGTGATCCTGAGGTTCGGAAACTCGATGTGGCCCGGCGCCTTCTCGTAGTCCCGCGCTTCGCCCACGTCAGTCGCCGTGTTAGCGAGGCGAACCGTGAAGGAGTCGATCTTGCTGACCTTGCCGCCATCCAGGCCGGTCATTTCGAAGCGGAATCCCGACCGCGACCAGGTGCCCTGGGACTTGTCCGCTGAGCCCTGCGCCTTCGCGCCCGACCCTGGCTTGAGCCGGGTGGCTTCCGGCGCCAGCTTGACCGTGATCGAGGCGGCATCCTTGCTCGCGGCATCGAGCGCCGGCAGCGTGGTTTCGGCGATCAGCGCATTCACGAATTCGCGCTCGCTGACGACCGTGTTGTCATAGTCCGCGTGCTGCACGGCGCCGTTCTTCCGCTGCGGGCCGCTCGTCCAGGAGGCCGCGATCCAGTCCGTGAGCGCCCTGGACTGGAGGCCGGTCGCGACGGTGATCAACTCGTAGGTGACTCCGGCGAGGTGCTTGGCGGCGATCCCGTCGGCACCGACCCGCTCGACGACCACCTCGGATGTCGCGGCGCCTCCTTCGGCGCTCCGGAGGAACCCGCCGGGCGTGCCTTCGACCACGAGCGCGAACCGGCCGGCGACGTAGCTCCGTGACACGACCGCGGTCGCCGCCTGGGAGGTGCTGCTCGTCGGGGCCGGTGCTGCCGTGCCCACCGTGGTGACGCCGGTCGGCGACCCGACCGCTGTCACCTCCGGTGCCGGAGCCGCCTGTGTCACGGGTGCCGGGAGCGGGGCGGCGGTCGGCTGCACCACGACTGCTTCGCGAGTCGGCACGGCCAGTCGAGGCACGCTGCCGGCGTCCGGGACCTGCGCCGACGACACACGGGGAGAAACGGTCACGAGGGACGTGGCCACCATCATCGTGAGGAAGAGCAAAGTCGGGGTCAGCATCGGTGAGTCCTCTTGGAGATGTCGTTTTGGATGCGCATCGACTACTGGGTCCGCGCGATCTCGATTCGGGCACTGCTCGACATGCCGTCGGTGGTGGCCTCGGGCGCCGGCTGCGAGGCGCCGTACCCGAGGGCGATGAGCTGGGTGTCCAGTACGCCGTTCTTGACCAGCACCGCCTTGACGGCAGCCGCTCGCCGTTCCGAGAGCTGCTGGCTCGCTGACGGAATCGGGACGCCGGCCGGTGTCAGGATCGGGTCGACGTGGGCGGAGAGGAGGTAGGTGCCGGGGTTGGCCAGCAGCACCTTCTTCAGCTCGACCGCAAGGCGCACGGCCAGCTCCTGCGACGGCGGCTCCAGCACGGCCGTCCCCGCCGTGAAGCGCATGGCCCTTAGCACCGCGCGACCACCGGCCACCGCGCTCGCGAGATTGTCCGACGTTTCGGCGCCGCGAAGCGCCGAGGGGATCAGCGACTTGCCGGCGCCCCCAATGGTCATGCGAGCGGTATTCCCCGCCCCGGCCACGGTTGTCGAGACCAGCCCGCTCCCGGTCTGGAGCGTGGTGTCGACCAGCTGGGTGGCGGAGCCCGCGAGATTCTGTGCGGTCTGGTTGGTGACCTCGCCCGCCTTGTGCTTGACATGGTTCCCGAACCGCTTGAGGAATCCTCCGACGCCTTTCTGCGCGGCCTCGGGCTGGGCCGGCTGGATCGCGGTGCCCGGTGCCGCCGCCGCGGGCGCCGGCGGTGTCGCCGGGGAGGTGGAGGTTGGGGCCGTCGTCTGGCTGGTGGCACCGGCAACCGGCTGCGGCGCGTACGCAGGCGGTGGGGCCGCGGCCGATGCTGGCGTCCCGGACGGTGGGCCAGGTTCCTGGCTCTGCATCGGTGCGTACGGGTTCACTGCCGGAGCCTGCTGGGGGGCATAGGCGCCCTGGCCGGAACCCGGTGCGGCGGTCTGTCCGTAACCCGGTTGGGTCCCACCCGTCGCCTCGGCCGGCTGCGCGGTGGCGGGCTGTGCCGGGCCGGCCGGCGGCGTCGGGCCGACGGCGGCGGGCGCGTAGGTCGGCTGTGCGTAGGTCGGCTGCGCGTTGGTCGGCTGCGGCACGCCGACCGCCCCCGCTGCGGGGACGGGATACCCGGACGCGGCCTGCGGCGCCGCGGCTACCGCCTGCGGAGGTGTGCTCGATTGAATCGTGATGATCGTGGCGCCGCTGTAGGTCGTCGATCGGACGGTGGCGATGAGCGGCACGGTGGCGGCCGGTACTCCCGCCTGAACGCACAGGTAGCCAGAAGCCGGATCGTTGTCGCGCCAGGTTACCCCGGGGGTGCTCGGGAGCGAGAAGTCGTACGAGCGGCTGTGGAGCGGCACCCCATTCAGCTCCACCAGCCGTTGATTCTGTGCGTTTCGCACTTCGGCCCAGATGCCGGCGCAACTGCCTGGCGCAACCGGGTTGGGCACCGCTGTGACGACCACCTGGACCTGCTCCTGGGCGCGCAGGGTCAGCGGCCAGGCCGCCACGCTCAACGCGACCATCGCTCCGACCTTCGCCCCGCGGGTGACCATCCGTCCCGGCATAACCACGCCTCCTCTATCGCTGTCAGAGTCGAGTCGTCCCGACCATTACTTGGTTTCGGACACGACCGTGCGGGGATCCTTGTCGGCGCCGCCATCCGACGCCTTCAACCGTTCGGCGGGAACCCCCTCCGCCGTCAGCGCAGCGACCACGGCTTCGGACCGCTGGCGCGCCAGCGCCTTGTTCTGCGACTTGCCGCCCTGCTCCTCGACCCGGACCTCGACCTTGTAGCGCGCCATGCCGGCCAGCATCGTGGCGGCCAGGTCGCGCATGGCCAGGCCGAATGCAGGGCCGGCGCCCTCGATGACCCCTTCGCTCCCGGGCATCCACGGCAGGTGACGCAGCACAAGGCGGCCCTTCTCCTTGCTCATCGCAGGGGTGCCGGGCGCGGCATCCGGCGCCGCATATCCCAGAGGAGTGAGCTCGCCCGCTGCGCCGCCGTCCGTCCCGGCGATCTGCGGCATCGTTTGCATCTGTTGCTGCATCGCTTTGATCTGTGCCGGCGAGACGCCCAGCTTCCGATACTGCGCTTCGAGCGCCTTCATCTGGTCGACTGACATCCCTGCTCCTGGCGTCGGCTGTCCCTGCGCCTGCAGCTGCTGGAGTTGCGCGGCCGACATGCCGGCTCCTGCCACACCACCGGTCACCCCGGGGATGCCAGCCCCTCCTGCCGCTCCCGCCATCCCACTCATGCCCGGCATACAGCTGCCGTTCCCGCCCGCCAGGGCTGTCGTCGCCCCGCCGGCGACGTTCTTGGTTTCCTTCGCCTCCAGCGCGCCGGCGATGATCTGCCCGCCCGGCACCGCCGTGCAGAGTGCGGCCTTGGCGACTTGATTCACGACCTTGTTCTTCGAGAGGCTTTTCACCTTGCCGAACAGACCGCGCTTCTTTGGAGCCGGTACGGTGGTGTCGGCCGGGGTCGCGGCTTCCGACTGGGCCAGGGCCGGTAACGGCCCCGCCAGCGCCAACGCGACCATCACGACGTGAATCGAGCGCATACGCCCTCCCAGGCACGAGCATCGAGTGGTGAGCCGGGTGCTCCCGGCGGAACGGATCACGGCAGGGCCCCGCTTGCGGGAACGGCTTCGGACCAGAGCGCGACGAGGCGAACGAGTTCCTGTGCCGACTCGAACCGCCGCTTCTCGCCCGTTCCAAGGCGTTCGACCTGGCCGGCCAGCTCGTCCGGCTGGTGCCCGGAGCGGGAGAGCCGCAGCATGTAGTACTCGAACGCCACTGCCGATTCGGCGGGTGTGTCGGGTGAACCTGGTGTCATCGCGGCTCCAAGGGGTCTGAGCGACGACACCATGCTAAGGCGGAGGGCGCAGGCGGGCGTCAAGGTAGGCGTCAAGCGGTGGTGCAGCTTCGACTTGAAAAAGCGCCCCGGGGGATGCCGGGGCGGCTGGACTTTCAGTCCGGGTGGCGGCGATCTGGCGCCCTGACGGGACCAAGCTCCCGCCAAGGGCCCAGCGGGTACCTCATCGCATCAGGGAATCCCGCAGTCGGCGTGCTTCCCGCGGCAGGGGGTACCCCGCCCCGTAGCCGTTCGCGACTGCGGCCGCCGCCCGGTCCGCCGTCTGGACCCGGCGCGGTCGCCCCCGCCGCAGCTGGCGCTACGCGATTCCGTGCAGCTCGTTATACAGCGCAGCAAAAAGCGCCGACGCGGCCGCCGGGTCGCCGCCGTCGGCCGTGCGAATGCGATCGCCGATCGGAGCGGCGGCTGAGGACGTACCAGGGCGGGCTAGGGTGTCGAGTCCCGCCTGTCGACCCAGCATGTCGTACGACGTCCGAGCTCCGCTAGGCGTCCTCGAGCGCCCGGTGCAGCAGCAGCCGGGCCTTGCGCCACTCGCGCTGGACGGTCCGGTCGGACACTCCGCGGAGCTGGGCCACCTCCATGAACGAAAAGCCGCAGAAGAAGTGCAGATCCACCAGGTGCGCGAGCGCGGGGTCGACCCCCGCCAGCGTGTCCAGCGCTGTACCGAGCTGTTCCAGCTCGGCCGCGGACTCCGGCGCGGCGGCGTTGTCCGCGCCGGACGCGGTGACGTGGAACTCGCCCCCGCGTTTCATCGTTCGTCGCCGCCGGGCGAAATCGATCATCAGACCCCGCATGGCTCGCGCAGCATAGGCGAGGAATTGACCCCGGCTGGCGAACTCGATCCCCTCACGGCGAACGATGTTCAGGTAGGCTTCGTGGAGAAGCGTCGTGGCGCCGAGCGTCAGCTCGGACCCGCCGCGACGCAGCTCGCGCTCGGCGATGCTGTGCAGCTCGCCATAGAGCGCGGCGAACAGGACATTCGCCGCTTCGGGGTCGCCGCCTTCCGCGGTCCGGATGAGCTGTGCGATCGGCGCGTCCACGCGCGTGCCTCGTGCAGCCTGGATGGTGGGAGAACTCCAGAAGCACGAAACATACGGGTCGCGGGAATGGGCGTCCAGCAGGACGGTGCCGGGCGACCCCGATCCCCCGCCCAGCTCAGGATACGCACCGCGCGCACCGCGCGGCGTTGGCCTTGCAGACGGCCGTCCACGGATGCGCCGGGTCGAGTGACGACTCCAGGATGCCGACGGCCTCGGTGTAGGCGCCGCGGGCCTTGGACAGCTCGCCCCGCCGTCGGTACACCACCGCCAGATTGTTCAGCGAGATGGCGACGTCGGGGTGCTTCCGCCCGAGCTTCCGTCGCTTGAAGGCGATCGCGCGCCGGAGCGCACCCCTCGCCCGGGCGTGCTGCCCACGCTCCGCGTACGAGGCGCCCAGATTGTTGAGTGTCACGGCCAGGTCGACCGCCGCCGACCCTGGATCGCCCTCGAAGACCGGCAGGGCCGCCCGGTAGAGCGCCTCCGCCTCCTCATGGCGGCCCTGTCCGTCGAGCACGGCCGCGAGTGCCGCACGATCTTCGGCGATGCCGCGAGGGTCGGGCCCGGGCTGCGCCAGGCGCATCGCCAGGCCGGTCCGGGCCAGCACCTCGCCGGCGGTAAAATTGCCCACGGCGTGCTCGATGCCCGCCAGGTTGTGGTAGAGGGTCGCGAGATCGCCGAGGCCGGCGTTGCCGGAGGCCTGCAGGAGGTCGAGGGCGCGCCGGTAGCACGCACGCCCCTCGGCATATCGGCCCTCCGCCTTGCAGCGCAGGCCGCGGGCGTTGAGCGCCGCCGCCTGGCGGTGCGGGTCAGCGATCGAGGAGTATCGACTCATTGTGGTTCGAGGCGAGCCTGGGTGCGATCCGCTCCTCCAGCTCCATGATCGTGAGATCGGTTTGGTCGCTGTCACGGACACTCCTCGCAGGAGGAGGCGCGGCCTCGGTCTTCTCGATGCGCTCGGCCGGAGGGGTGCTGGTGGACTTGAGGGTCGACATGGGGCCTCCGCAGTGAGGTGACTGTATCGGACCCCGAGAGAGGGCCGCGTACAGAGAGATCGCAAACGGGCGGAGAAACCCGCCACGCCGGCGCTCACCCCTACCTGGCGGCCCTCAGGGCGGCGGAGCCTTCCGGGCATTCAGCGGCTTCCCCCACGCCCGATAGAGGCGCTCCAGCGCGACCGCCGCTTCCCCCGGGAGCTGCGGCTGCGCTCGCCGCTGCTTCTGCAGGCTGGCATAGCTCGACTGCAGCAGCGGCTCAGCCTCGGCGTAGGCCCCCATCTCCCGCAAGCAGTCGCCCAGCGCCAGCTCCGCCTCGGCCGTCCGCCAATGCGTCGGGCCCAGAGCCGCCCGGGCGCTGCGCAACGTCGTTTCGAGCAGCGGCCGAGCCTCCGCCGGCCGGTGGAGAGCCACGAGCGCCCGCCCCAGCCCAACGCGCGACGGTATCGCCAGGAGGCGGGTATCCTCGTTCTCCAGGTCCAGCTTCTCCACGGCGATCCGAAACAGCGGCTCGGCCTCGGCGGGCCGGCCGCTCTCGCGTAGCGCGCGAGCCAGGTGCGTCGTCGTGGCCAGCGTGCTGCGGTGGTTCTCGCCGAACACCTTGCGCGTCTGGCGGACCGCCTCGCGGAGCAGGGGCACCGCGCTGTCGGGGCGTCCACGCATCCGGAGAACCGCGCCAATCTCGTTGAGGTCGAACGCCACCCCCTCGTGCTCGTCGCCATAGAGCGCACGGTCGATCGCCAGCGCCTCGCGCAACATCCGCTCGGCGTCATCCAGCTGGCCGCGCTCCCGCATGAGGACGGCGAGCTGTCCCAGATTGGTGCTGATGGTGCTGTGCGTGTTGCCGAAGACCTGGCGATTGACGGCGAGTGCCTGACGAAGCAGCGATTCGGCCTCGCCCCAGCGGGCCTCGCCGGCCTTGTGGAGCATCTTGCCGAGATTGTTGAGCGTGCTGGCGACCAAGCGGTGGTTTTCGCCGAGCGCCGCCCGCTGGGCCGTCAAGGCCCGCCGGTAGAGGCTTTCGGCGGCCGCGAACTGTCCCTGGAACTCCCGCGCTCCGGCCAGGGCGAGCACCGCCTCCGAGGTAGCCGGGTGCGTCGCGCCCAGCGCGCGCTCTCGGACCGCGATCACCTCCTGGTACAGCGCCGCCGACTCGACGTAGGCACCCCTGGCGTACAGCAGCTGCCCCAGCGTGAGCTTGCTGGCGGCAACGGGCAGCGACCCGGGGCCGTCCACCGCAATGCGGATCGCGAGCGCTTCGCGGCGGAGCGGCTCCGCCTCATCGAAGTGATTCCTGGCCTGCAGGACATCCGCGACATGATCCAGGGACTCGGCCGTGGTCTCGTGCCGAGCGCCGTGGTATCGGCGTCTCATGTCGAGCGCCGTGCGGAGCAGCGAGTCCGCTTCGTCCAGGCGTTCCTGCTGCGTTCGGACCTCGCCGAGCAGGTCCATCACCTCCGCGATCTCCCCGTCGTCAGGGCGCGGGAGGGAGCGCCGCTCGGACAGCGCCACGGTGAACTGCGCGGCCGCCTTGTCGTACAGCGCCAGATTGGCGTAGACGCGTCCGAGCGCGGTCCGCAGCTCGGCACTGACCTCCGGCTCGCGGGCCAACGCGGTATCGATTCTCGCCGCCCCCCGGTCGAGCAGCGCGCGGGCCGTGATTTCGCCCGACCTCGTGTCGGACGCCCCGAAGGGATCGGCCGCGCCGAACACGCCCACGAGGTATTCCTCGACGGCCACGGCCTTGCGGGCCTCCGCCACCGCCGTGGCGGCCGCGGCCTCCGCCTGGGCGCGCAGCTGGCGCTCCCGGACGACCCCGCCCACGAGCGCCAGCGCGAGCGCTCCAGCGACGGCGACGGGCAGCCGGTTGCGACGCACGAACTTCCTGGCTCGGTACCAGGGCGAGTCGGCCCTGGCACTGACCGGCTCATGCGCCAGGAAATGGCGCAGGTCGGCGCCGAGCGCGGTGACGGTGGCGTACCGGTCCCCCGGCTGCTTCTTGAGGGCCTTGAGGACGATGTTGTCGAGGTCGCCCGCATAGAGGCGCCGGAGGCGTGACCCCGAGCTTCCGCGAAGGGAGGCGGCCGCCTCGGTCAGCACTGAGCTGGGGCGGGCGGGTTCGACCTCGGCGATCGACCGGAAATGCTCGGCCACGGTGCGACTTCCCTGTCCCGTGGGATGACTCCCGGTGAGGAGGACGTAGAGCAGCACCCCGATCGCGTAGACGTCGGTTGCCGTGGTGATCTGGTGGCCCGACACCTGCTCGGGCGCGGCATACTCCGGCGTGAGCGCGCGGCCATCGCCGACGTCCGTGAGCGTCGCCGAAGCGCCGGTGCCGTCCTCCAGCAGCTTGGCGATGCCGAAGTCGAGCAGCTTCGGCGTGCCGTCCGCCGTCACGAGGATGTTCGAGGGCTTGAGGTCCCGGTGAACGATCAGGTTGGCGTGCGCGTGCGCGACCGCCCCAAGGACGTCGAGGACCAGTCGAAGCCGCTGCTCGGGGGCCAGACGCCGCGCATCGCAGTATTGGTCGATGCGATCCCCGGCGACATGCTCGAGCACCAGAAACGGCTGCTCCTGTTCCGTCAACCCGGCGTCCAGCAGTCGCGCGATGTTGGGGTGCCCGAGTCGCGCCAGCACCGTCCCCTCACGTCGGAATCGCTCCGCACCCGCGGCATCCAATCGCGCCAGGTTCAGGAGCTTGACGGCGGCGGAGCCCTCGAAGCGCCCGTCGCTCCGGTGGGCCAACCACACGGTACCCATGCCGCCGGAGCCGAGGGCCCGGTCGAGCGTCCACGTACCCAGCCTGCGGCCAGCAAGCGTTGGAACGGCCTGGCGGGCGGCCAGGCCTTCGAACAGGAACTGCCTCGCGTCGAGCTCCGGCTCCGCCGCCAGCAGTCGCTCGAGCTCCTCGGCGTGTCGGGGCCGCTCCCGGCGCACATCCGCGAGCCACGCTTCCCGATCCTCGGGGGCGAGGTCGAGCGCCTGGTCGAGCAGCCCGTGCAGGGCTGCCAGAAGGTCAGCCGGGATCCGTGTCATGCGAGGGTTCGTGGTCGAGAGACGCCGAAAGGTAGGCGGGCGCACGGAACATACGGCTCGCATCGGAGGCCGTCCAGCGCCCGACACGACACCCAGGACGTCCGGCGCCGACCCCGCAAAGCGAGGCCGGCCGCCGCGCCGCCCTAGTCATCCGTCAGCAGGGTCTCCATGTGATTCGATGCCAGCCGCGGCGTGATGCGTTCCTCCAGCTCCTCGACCTGGAACTCCAAGGTCTCCCCTTGCCGGCCGGTGGCATCCTTGACCACCGCGCGCTGTTCGGCCGTCAACTGCAATCGAAAGGTCCGCTCCTGCTCGGTCTTTTTCATGGTGCGCTCCGTGTGGAATGGGGATCGACTCCCGGCCGCTCCCGCTACGTGGTCCGCGCCAGGTCACGCGGTGGTCAGGCAGGGGCGCAGCCTTGCCGGCCGGTTTCGCTCGCTCCGTCGTCGATCACGACCACGACTGGCGCGAACCCACTCGAGAAGTAGGTGACTCCCTTTCGGCTCACCCGCTCCAGGGTGTAGGTCGGCCATGCAACCGTCTTGCTTGGAAATCGAAATGCCGGGCGCAAACCCGACACCGGGCCTCCGAGGCTGGGGTACCAACGGAAAGCGCCCCCGCTTTCGCGGGGGCGCTCCGAATGCTGGGACAGCGTGCTTTAGTACATCCCGCCCATGCCGCCGCCCGGAGGACCACCCGCCGACGCGGGCTTGTCTTCCTTCTTCTCCACCACCACGCACTCCGTGGTGAGGAGCAGGCCGGCGATCGACGCCGCGTTCTGCAGCGCCGTGCGGGTGACCTTGGTCGGGTCGATGACGCCGGCCTTGACCAGGTCCTCGTAGTCGTCCGTCGCGGCGTTGTAGCCGAAGTTCTTGTCCTTCGACTCGCGGACCTTCGCCACGATGATCGAGCCCTCGGCGCCCGCGTTCTGGGCGATCATCCGGATGGGCTCCTCGAGCGCGCGCCGCACGATGTCGACGCCGATCTTCTCGTCCTCGGTCCCGCGGATCTTGTCGAGCGCGGACTGGGCGCGGAGCAGGGCCACGCCGCCGCCCGGAACGATGCCCTCTTCGACGGCCGCGCGGGTGGCGTGCAGCGCGTCCTCGACGCGGGCCTTCTTCTCCTTCATCTCGGTCTCGGTCGCGGCGCCGACGTTGATCACCGCCACGCCGCCGGAGAGCTTGGCCAGCCGCTCCTGGAGCTTCTCCCGGTCGTAGTCGCTGGTGGTCTTGTCGATCGCGGCCTTGATCTCGTTGATGCGGCCCTTGATGTCGCCTTCCTTGCCCGCGCCGTCGACGATCGTGGTGTTGTCCTTGTCGACCACGATCCGCTTGGCGCGGCCCAGGTCGTTGAGCGTGGCGTTCTCGAGCTTGAAGCCGACTTCCTCGGAGATCACCTGGCCGCCGGTCAGGACGGCGATGTCGTGGAGCATCGCCTTGCGGCGATCGCCGAAGCCCGGCGCCTTGACGGCCGCGACCTTGAGCGTGCCGCGGAGCTTGTTCACGACCAGCGTGGCGAGCGCCTCGCCCTCGACGTCCTCGGCGATGATCAGCAGCGGCTGGCCGCTCTGCGCGACCTTCTCGAGCACCGGGAGGAGGTCCTTCATCGCCGAGATCTTCTTGTCGTGGATCAGGATGTAGGCGTCCTCCAGCACCGCCTCCATCTTCTCCGGGTCGGTGACGAAGTAGGGCGACAGGTAGCCGCGGTCGAACTGCATGCCCTCCACGGTCTCCAGCGTGGTCTCGAGGCCCTTGGCCTCCTCGACCGTGATGACGCCGTCCTTGCCGACCTTCTCCATCGCATCGGCGATCAGGTTGCCGATCTCCTTGTCGTTGTTGGCGGAGATGGTGCCGACCTGGGCGATCTCCTTCTTGCCGGCCGAGGGCACCGACATGACCTGCAGCTGCTCGACGATGGCCTCGACGGCCTTGTCGATGCCGCGCTTGAGCTCCATCGGGTTGGCGCCGGCGGTGACGTTCTTGAGGCCCTCGCTGAAGATCGCCTCGGCGAGCACGGTGGCGGTCGTCGTGCCGTCGCCGGCGACGTCGGAGGTCTTGGTGGCGACTTCCTTCACCATCTGCGCGCCCATGTTCTCGATCGGGTCGCTCGAGCTCGATCTCCTTGGCGACCGTCACGCCGTCCTTGGTGACCGTGGGCGAGCCGAACTTCTTGTCGATGACGACGTTGCGGCCCTTGGGGCCGAGCGTAACCTTCACCGCCTCGGCCAAGGCGTCGACGCCCCGCTTGAGCTTGGCGCGGGCTTCGGTGTTGAAGAGCAGTTCCTTCGCAGCCATCTGTAATTCTCCTTGGTGGGGTCGCGCTGATTTAGCCGAGCTTGGCGAGAACGTCGGACGACTTGATGATGACGTACTCGTCCCCGTCGAACGTGTAGGGCGTGCCGCTGTACTTCCCGTAGATCACCAGGTCGCCGACCTTCACGTCGACCGGGACGCGGGCCCCCTTCTCGAACCGACCCGGGCCGACCGCGATGACTTCACCCTGGGTGGGCTTCTCCTTGGCGGTGTCCGGGATGTACAGGCCGCCGCGCATGGACTCGGATTCCTCGGCCGGCGCGATGACCACGCGGTCCTCGAGCGGGTGGATCTTGAGGCCGGGTTTGGCCTTGGTAGCAGTCGCCATCTGTCCTCCACAGCTTGGTGTTTGGTATATAAGATGTTTCGCCACAACGTGTTAGCACTCTACCACGGCGAGTGCTAACGACTGGTCGCAAAGATAAGCCGATGCCCCCGCATGTCAAGCGTAGGTGCGCCGGGCGAGGCCGCTTGCCAGATCCCCGTCCACGGGTACCTTCACCGAAGCCTCCCGTCCTTCCGGGCCGGCCAGCATCGACCCTCGACCCGTCGGCTCTTCGCGATGCTGACCCATCTCGCCTTCCTGGCCTTCTATCTCCTCGTCGCGCTGGGCATCGTCCTGCTCAGCGGCGGTCGCTTTGTGGCGCGCGACCGCCGCCTGGCCGCGTTCGTCGGCGCCGTGGTGATCCTGGTGGCACTCGGCCACGAGCGCGACAACTCCCGGCTCACCTATCCGTTCGTGAAGTGGGGCATGTACGGCAAGCCCGAGGCACCGAAGGTGTTCCACGAGTATCTGATTCGGGATGACGAGGGCCCCGTTCGACACTACCCCTTCCGCCATATCGCCCCGATCTCGCCGAGATCGTTCATGCTGCGGGTGCACCAGCTGGTGAGCCGCTGCAAGTGCACCAAGGATGACCCGCTGGTCGATGCCACGATCCAGGCGCTCGTCGACATTCACCGCGAGCACACCGGCCGATCGGCGACGGAATTCGAGGTCTACGACGTCCAGCGCATCCCCGGATCACGCGAGCTCGGCCCCCGCACGCTCCAGTACCGGTGGCAAGCCCCGCGCGAGGGCGCGCCGTGACCGGTCGCTCGGCGTGGCAGTGGGGCACGCGGGAGCATGCCACTGCCGTTCGGATGACAGTGCTGATCATCTGGATGGTGATCGTGGCCATCATGCCCTACGGCCACTATGCGCGATTCCCGGACGGGATGATCGCCGGCTATGGGCTGGGACGGCTGCTGCTCGGGGCCGACCCGATCAGGCGCTTCCTGTTCTCGCCGCCGGTGCTGCTGGCGCTCAAGTGGGGCGTCCTCGTCGGATGCGCCCTTGCGATCCTGTATCCCAACCGCTGCCGGTGGCTCACGCCGGTGGTGGCGCTGTTTATCGTGATCCTCGACCAGCTCACCAAGTCCCTCAACGGGTTCATCAACCACGGGCAGATCGGGCCACTCTTCGTTCTGCTCGTCTTCGCCGTGTTCGGCGGCAGACACTATCTGCCCACGCTCGGATTCGGCCCGGCTCCCGACCCGCAGGAATCGGCGTGGGCTCCTCCCGCTGGCACGCGCGGGCCCGCGGCGTACCCCTACACGCCGGTAGTATGGCTGGCCGCTCTGATGCTCATCATCCCGTATACCTTCATCGGGATCAACCGCTTCCGCCAGGGCGGGCTCGAGCTGTTCCAGGGCGACGCGCTGCTCGATTACATCAACCTCACCAGCCGCCGCTATTCGGTGTATGGCTCATCGGTCTTTCTGGACCTGATCAAGATTCCCTGGCTGGCCGCGGGCCTCAAAGCGGGGTACTTCGTCACCACGGTGTTCGAGACGTGCTCGGCGGGGGTGTTGTTCTCGCGCACATTCCGCCGGATCTGGCTGATCGTGATCGTACCATTCCACGTCGTCACCCTGTTCGCGATGAATATCTTCTTCTGGGAGAATGTGCTGTTGATCCTGGTGCTGTTCGGGTGGGGGTCTGGCTGCGGAACGGCTCCCCGAGGCCAGGGCTGGGGGTGCCGCGGATGTGAGGCTAGAGATCGAACCGGAGCTCTGCGCCGAAGTATCGGCTCTCCCGCCGGAAGAACTGCCGCTGCGTCGAGAGCCCATCGTGGGCGATCAACGCGATCCCCACTTCCCTGCCGCCGGCACTCCCCGCCACCGCGATCCCGATCTTGGCCGAGCTGCTGATCCGCCAGCGGGTGGCGGCGCTCCCTTCGAAGAAAACGCCACCCACGGGGCGCACCCGCCCTCCCAGGAACGAGCCGAAGGAGCGCCCCTCCCAGTCCGCGGCGAGGGCCGCGCCCGGCCGGTCGAGGTCGAGCTCGTCGATCAGGACGTAGCTGAAGTTGCCGGTCACCCGGAGCGGGCCGGGGCCGTACGTCACCCAGACTGCGGCGACCTCCCGCGTCCAGTCGATCCGGGAGGCGCCGAACCGGTCGCCGTACTCGTCGCCCAGGTGGCTGCTCTCGTGGTACAGCTCGCCGGTCACCCGCCACGGGCCGAGCAGCGCACTGACGTTGAGCCCGACGACCCAATCGTTGCTGATGAGAGCACTCTTGCGGTCGCCCAGGCTGAACCGCCCGTAGACCTGTGTCCCGAAGCCGAGCGTGACCGGCCGGGGGCCGCGACGGAGCGCCAGCACCGGAAAGTTCTCCCCGATGCCGACCTCGGCCTCGGTCTCCTGGCCGAAGCCGGTCTCGCCGCGCCGCGCGGAGATCAGGCGACCGACCACCCCATGCACCCGGGGTGACGCCTGCGGCAGCTCGAAGCTCGGCACGTGGGGAAAGACGCGCTCCTGCGCCTGCGCGCCAGCGGCCGCCAGCGACGCCGCGAGCAGGAGAAATGGGACCCGCACCCCCCGCCGCCGGCTGCTTGACATTGCCCTTGCGCCCTCAGATAGTTCCGCCTGCGTGCACCCGTCCCGGGCGATGCGTTGGACGCGCGTAACTTGCCCGGCGGCCGGAAGCGGCGCAATGCTGCTCTCCCGGTCCCGTCCCCTGTCGCGGAGCTTGCATGATGCTGTGGAGTCTGATGTTCGCCGCTTCGGCCCTGGCGGGTCCTGGCCCGGCGACACCGGTGTCGGTCAGCGTGGCGGTCGACTCGTCGAAGCACGAGCTCACGATCACCGCCGGACCGTACGATTTGCCCAACATGCCGCCGATGGAGGACCACGGCATGATGGACCTGGGGATGTCGCACGACACCCCGGTCCAGCACTTCGCGTGGCCGATCGACGGCTGGTTCCGGGGCTACCGCGTCGATCTGGTGGACGCCAAGGGCCAACCGGTGCCGCGCCACGTGATGCACCACCTCATCATGGTGAACTTCAGCCGGCGCCAGCTGCTCTATTCGGCGGCCGAACGGCTGATGGGCGCGGGGACGGAGACCGACGAGGAGATCAGCGTCCCCAAGACGATCGGGGTGCCGATGACGCCCGGGATGAAGCTCGGGATGTATGTCGCCTGGCACAACGACACGGGCAAGGACCTCGAGGGCGTCTTCCTCAAGCTCACGATGCTGTGGACGCCCAAGAACCAGAATCCGCGTCCGGTCAACTCGCTGCCCATCTACATGGACGTGAACCTGACGGTGGGCGGCAGCAACACCTTCGACGTGCCGCCGGGCAAGTCGTCCAAGGCCTACGAGTTCACGCTGCCCGTCAGCGGCCGACTGCTGGGCGTCGGCGGCCACATGCACGACTACGGCCTCGGCGTCCGGCTCGAGGACGTCGAGACCGGCAAGGTCATCGCGCGCATCGTCACCACGCGCGACAGTGCCGGCAAACTCCTCAAGGTGAGCCGAAAGCTGTACGGCGTGAGCGGCGACGGCCTGAAGCTCAAGGGCGACCACAAGTACCGCGTCGTCGGCGAGTATGACAACCCGACCGGCGAGACGCTGGTCAAGGGTGCGATGGCTCACATGGTGGGGCTGTTCGTTCCGGATGACATGAGCCAGTGGCCGAAGATCGACCCCAGCGACCCTACGTACCAGCGAGACCTCGCGTCGCTGCAGGTGCGGGGAGACGTGAACGGGCACCACGGGGGACACGCGGGCGCCGGTGGCACGGAAGGGATGAAGACGGACAGCATGCCTGGGATGGATCATGGACAGGCGGATCACAGCCAGATGGATCGAGGGGCGCACGGGGCGCCTCAGTAGGCCTGAGGCAACGGCTGACCGGTCGTGAGACTGGGCGCAGCAAAGGGGGGGCATGCTTCCGGGCATGCCCCCCTTTGCTAGGCGATCAACCCCCTATCCTCACTCCACGATTCGCCGCACCCCCACCCACCGCACGTACCACCACCGGCCGTACGGATCGTTGCCACTGAGGACGCTCACCTGCACGCCCTTCGTCGCGCTGTGGATGAATTTCCCCTCGCCGACATAAAGCCCGACGTGGGTCACAGGCCCGCCGCGATTGGAGAACGTGAGCAGATCGCCCGGGCGGAGCGCCTCGTAGCTCTTGTCGACCGCACTGCCCGCCCGCGCCTGCTCGACGCTGCGCCGGGGCAGCGCCACGCCGTGCTGGCCGTAGGCGTACTGAATGAGCCCCGAGCAGTCGAAGCCCCCGCCGTCATCCCCGGTGCCGCCGTATTTGTAGGGCCGGCCCATGACTTCGGTGGCGGTCGCGATAACGGAGTCGGCGAGCCTGGCGGCGGGAGTGGAGCGCCTGGGCGTCGTGGGGGGCGACGCCAGCGGGGTGGGTGGTGCGTCCGATTCTTTCGCCTTCCCGCCACCGCCGAGGCTGAAGGAGAGTCCGGCCGCCAGCTCCAGTCCGTCCCGCCGGTCCAGCGACAGTTCCCGCCACCTCGTCTCCACGCCGACCCGGAGGAAGGACGTGGGCTGAAGCTCGTACCCGGCTCCCGCCGACCAGCTGGTCCAAAGGCTCGAGAACGACCGCGAATGCGGCGAGCCCATGCCCGCACCGACGCCGGCGATGACGTACGGGCCGGGCGCCCCGCCCTGGAATGCCGTCACGTCGAACCCCAGGCCGGCAAACCCGCCGTCGCCGTCGCCGACCCGCTGGAGGTAGTCCCCATGCACGATCGTGCCGATCGGACCGGCGAGGGGCCGCCGGAGGCCCAGCCGGTACACGGTCCATCCTTCGTCATCATAGAAGCGGCCGATCTTGCCCTCGATGCCTTGCGCGGCAAGGGGTGCGCCCGCCGGCAGAACGGCGCACGCCAACAGCATCGCCAGCCGCGCGCGACTCACGGGCGCTCCCGCACCGGACGGCCGGTCCGGAGGTCCACGAGGTAGGCGTCGCCCGGGCGGCAGTCGTTCGACAGCCGGGCGCGGAGCGTGGTGTCGTTCACGATCTCGGGAGCCGTCCCGGTGTACAGCAGCGGGACCGGGACGCGGGTGCCGTTCCGACGGATCTCGATGGCGCGGTCGACGCACCGCTCGCCGTCGCCGCTGTCCGGCCTCGCGAGCGTGAACCAGACCTCCGCACCGCCCGGCGCCGTCGCCACCAGCGAATCGGCCGGCGGTGGCGTTCCGGCCTGTTCACCGCCGACCGCCGCCTCGCCCGCGGGCCGCTCTGCGCACCCCGCGCCGCCGAGCGCCGTGGCGGTGAGTCCGGCGAGAACCCCGGACCGGAGGCGCGCGCGGCGCCGGAGCTGCGCGCTCATTCCGGGGCACTCCCCGTGCCAGGCAGCAGCGCGACGGTATCCGGGGTTCCGTCTTCCGTCACGGCCAGCACCTCGCGGGCCTCCGGGCTTTGCCTCAGGTAGCGGAGCCAGGCGATGATCGCGGCGAATCCGGTCGCCGCGCCGCACAGAGCAGTCACGGCCAACCCGTCGACGGGATCCTCGATTCGCATCGCGATGAGCGCCCCGGCCACCGCCCCGAAAAACGAAGCTGCCCACGCCAGGAACGGCGTGAGCAGCCACCCGAAGATCCGATAGACCAGCCGGAGCCACCGCATGCCTCAGGCGCGTTTCGCGCCCAGCCCCGAGAGCACGGTGGCCAGGGCGAGCCCGGGCAGGAAGGCGACGCCGAAGGTGGCGAGGTTCCAGCCGGCACCGGGGAAGTGAATCAGCGTCGCCACCACCGCGAGCGCGACGCCCCCACCGAGCGCGAGCCCGAACACGGGAGCCGGCGAGACGGCGCGTCCCTTGACCAGCTGGTTCGCGAGGGCCCACGCGCCGAACCACGGGAGATAGGTGCCGACCATCCACCACACGGGGTGGTACCACCAGTTGCTGCCGCCGCCCAGCTCGTACCAGCGATGGCCGTAGGTCCCGATGTTCTGCAGCAGCGTCACATCGATGAAGAGAAAGACCACGGCGGCACCGAGGCCGATGCCGGCCGCGCCGGCGATCCCCTCGATCGTTCGGGGCCGGGTCCACAGCCCCGGCAGAAACGCGACGGCGAAGAGCCCGGCGGCCACGATGACGGCGAGCACCGCCGTCTGCAGCACGCCGTTGGGCAGGAAGCGCGACACCAGCGAGATCACGAGGACGAGGACCGACTCCAGCAGCCCGAGCTTCACCGAGCCGCGCACGATTGCGGGAACGTCCGTCAGGTCGTGGTCCGCGCGCAGTTCTACCGCCGAGTGCATGCCGTCTCCGGGAGGGTGAGGAAGTCCCGAAGTATACGCAGCCGCGGCGGGCCGGGCCAAGGGCCGCTCAGGTGCCCCACGCCAGGACGGCAACCACGTCGGTGACGGCCCAGGCGCCGAGCGCCCGGTACATGCCTCGCTGGTGGTCGGCCGGCGTCCAGCGTGGATGGTGGCGACGCCAGGGGAGCAGCACCCACGCCCACGCCGCGAGCGCGATCGCGAGGCCGGCCCACCGCCGGAGGTCCGCGCCGCCGGTGCGCCACCCGGCCCAGAGCCCGGCCGCGGCGAACAGGCTGAAGGCGACCGCCGCGGCCGCGATCGCCGCGCTCAGGCTCCGCCGGACGCCGAGCACGCAGGCCAGCGTGCGGTCTCCGCGCCGGGTGTCCTCCTCGAGCTGATAGAGCTGCGTCAAGGGATACAGTGCCGCGAACAGCGGGCAGAACGCGAGCAGCACCAGTGCGCGCGCCGCGTCGATCGGGAGCCCGGTGGCGGTCCAGCCCGCGAACGGCGTGAGCGTCCCGAAGCCCCACATGTTGATGATCCAGTCGGCGCCCGCCACGGCCTTGAGACGGAGGGGCGGCACGGAGTACGCCACCGACAGGATGAAGCACACGGCGTAGGCCATCGGGTACGGCACCGGCAGGCGGAAGGCGAGGATCTGCCCGACGGCCATGAGTCCGAGGCTGAAAGCGGCGAGGTGGCGCGGCGGTACGGGAGGCCGGCGAAGGTAGGCGACGTCGCCCTCGTCGCGATCGAACGCGCTATTGAGGGCGAGCGTGCCGCCGTTGAGGCAGACCACCCAGAGCACCAGCCCGAGGACGGCCGGTCCGAGCCGGACGCCCCCCGCGGCGCCGGCGAGCCCGACCGCGAGCAGATACCCCACCGCCGTGTGGGCCGCCATGATCGGCCATTCGGCTGGGCGCAGATGGAGCAGGTAGTCGAGCCGTCGGCCGAGGAGGCGGTAGCCCGCCTCCCGCATCGACGTCACCAGACGAGCCCGAGGTGGCCGGCAGCCAGGCGGAGCCCCCGGAGCGTGAGATCGGGATCGGTTTCCTCGATCGCCGTGCTGAGCGGGGCGACCACGGTGGCGAGACCGCCGGTGGCTACCACCTTCGGCCGGCGTCCCTCCGGCCATTCCGCCCGGATGCGCCGCACGATTCCGTCCACCGCCTCGGCGGTGCCGAAGAGGACCCCGGCCTGGATGCACTCCTCGGTGCGGCGCCCGATCACCCGCTCCGGCGCTCTCAGCTCGGTGGCGGGCAGCTTGGCCGTGCGCTGGGTGAGCTGGTCCGCCGCGGTGCGCAGCCCGGGCATGATCACGCCGCCCAGGAACCGGCCTTCGGCGGTGACGCAGTCGAACGTCGTCGCGGTGCCGAAGTCGACCACGATCGTATCCGTCCGATAGAGCTCGACCGCGGCGAGCGCGTTCACGATCCGGTCGGCGCCGACGCTCAACGGCTCGTCCACGTCGAGCCGCACCGGCAGGGGCGACCGGGCGTCGATCTGGACGCCGGTGCAGCCCGTCACGCGCGCGATGCCGGCTACGAGCGCCTGCGTCACGCCCGGGGCCACCGAGGCGAGACACACGGCCCGCACCTCGTTCGGCGAATGCCCGGCACCGAGGATGAACCCGCCCACGGCGCTGCCCCATTCGTCGGGCGTGCGGCCGGGGTTCGTGGTCATCCGCCAGTGGGCGCCGAGCTCCGCACCCCGGAAGAGTCCCGCTGTGATCTCGGTGTTGCCGATGTCGAGTGCTAGGAGCATGATCGAAGATCCGCCGTGGCTGAGGTCCCCGCCAGTGCGACGGTGCCCGAGCGCACCTCGGCGGTCGTGCCGTCCGAGCCTCGAACCAGCAGTGCGCCGTCCGCCGCGAGTCCGGCCGCCGTCCCCGCCACCGGCGCCGCGAGCACGCGCCCGCGAAGCCAGTCGCGCCGATCGAACCGCGCGCGCTCGTCGGCATCGAGCGGACCACCAGCCGCATCTACCCGGCGGAGCGCGTCCACGACTGGCGCGACCAGCGCCTCGGGCGTGAGCCCGGGCAGGGCGACGGCGAGCCGCGTGGCTGTTTCGCCAAGCTCAGGCGGTACCGCGTTGGTCACGTTGAGACCGAGCCCGATTGCCACCCAGGCCGGGGCGGCGCCGTGCCAGCGGGCCTCGCACAGGATGCCGCCGCACTTTCGGCCGTCGAGCATGAGGTCGTTGGGCCACTTGAGCGCGATTTTGCCACCCGCGGCCCAGCCCTTCCAGTGCCTCGGCCACGGCGAGGCCGGCGCGGAGGCTCAACAGCTCGAGGGCGGCTGCGCGCGGCCGCGCGAGCACGCTCAGCCAGAGTCCGCCCGGCGGCGAGGACCAGCTCCGCCCGCGCGACCCCCGACCCGACTCCTGCGCCTGGGCCACGACCGCCGTGCCGGCGGGCGCGCCGGCTTCCGCGAGCGCGTGCAGCGCGTCCATAGTGGAGGACGTAGTGGTCAGGCGCACGATCGGCGGGCCCTCGGGCATCAGCGCATCAGCACGAGCAGGACCAGCCCGAGCGCGATCCGGTACCAGGCAAAGGCGGTGAAGCTGTGGTGGGACACGTAGCCCAGGAACGCCTTTACCACGATGAGCGCCGAGACGAACGCCACGGCGAACCCCACGGCGAAGGCGGGGGCATCGGCCAGGCTGAGGGCCTCGCGGCTCTTGAGCAGGTCGTAGCAGGTGGCGGCGACCATCACGGGAATGGACAGGAAGAATGAAAACTCGGTCGCCGCCTGCGGCGAGAGTCCGAGGGCGTAGCCACCCATGATGGTGGCGCCCGAGCGCGAGGTGCCCGGCACCAGCGAGAGCACCTGCGCCAGCCCGATCGCCAGCGCGGTCGGCGGCTGGACGTCGCCCACCTCGGCCACCCGCTCGCGGCGGATGGAGACGCTCGATGAGGAGAATGAGGAGGCCTCCCACCACCAGCGCCGCTGCCACCACGGTCGGGGTGAACAGCCGGGCCTTGATCCAGTCGTGCGCCAGGAACCCCACGACCGCCGCCGGAAGGAAGGCGATGAGCAGGTTGAGCAGAAACCGGCGGCTGGCCGGCTCGGTCCTGGCCGCGAGCACCGCGCGGGCGAGGCGTGACCGGTAGAGCCACACGATCGCGAGGATCGCGCCGAGCTGGATGAAGATGTCGAAGGTCTTGGCCGCGCTCGCCCGTCTCGCCCAGCCAGTGGCTCACGAGGATGAGGTGGCCGGTCGAGGACACAGGGATGAATTCGGTCACGCCCTCGACCAGCCCGAGGAGCGCGGCCGTGAGCAGCGCCTCACCGGCCATCGGCGGACTCAGCCTCGGGCTTCCGCGCACCTCCTCGTAGAGCTGTTCGTACATCGGCACGATGCGGTCGGCGGAGAACTCCCGCGCCTTGCCGATGGCTGCCTCGCGCATCGCCGCGTAGCGCCGCGGATCGCGCAGCAGCTCGACGGCCCGCCGGCCCATCGCCTCCACCGAGCCGACGGGCTCGAGGATGCCCGTGACGCCGTCATCCACCACCTCGGGAATGCCGCCCGCGCGGCTCGCGACGACCGGTGAGCCACACGCCATGGCTTCGAGCGCGGCGAGCCCGAACGATTCGGTCTGGGACGGGAGGAGGAAGAGATCGCTGGCCTGCAGCAGCGACGCTACGGTGTCGAGCCGGCCGAGGAACCGGACATCCGCCGTAACGCCGAGCTCGCGTGGCTTCATTCTCAGCGTCGACCCGGTCGGGGCCGTCGCCCACCATGATGAGGGTCGCGGGCATGGCCCGTCGGATCCGGGCGAACACCCGCACGACGTCCTTCACCCGCTTCACCTCGCGGAAGTTGGACACGTGGGTGATCACCTTGGTGCCCTCGGGCGCGAGGCTGGTCCGCGTGCCCGGCTCAATCGGCTTGTACTCCTGCAGGTTGACGAAGTTGGGAATGACCCGGACGTCGCAGCTCACGCAGCCGAACGCGCGATAGGTTTCGTCGCGCAGGTACGCGGAAACGGCGGTCACCTCGTCGCGACTGTTCGATCGAGAACTTGGTGATCGCGTAGAAGCTGGATTCCTGCCCCACCAGGGTGATATCGGTCCCGTGCAGCGTGGTGATCACCTTGAGCGCGCCGCTCGCCGCTGAGCATCTCGCGGGCGAGATAGGCCGTCGTCGCGTGCGGGATGGCGTAGTGCACGTGCAGGAGGTCGAGCCCTTCGCGCAGCGCGACCTCGTGCTGCTTCGACGCCAGGGCCAGGGTGTACGGGAAGTGATCGAACAGCGGATAGCGGCCCATCCGCGTCTCGACCTGGTGGAAGTAGATCCGCTCGGTGTACCCGCGCAGCCGGAACGGCGAATCGTAGGTGATGAAGTGCACCTCGTGCCCGCGCCGGGCCAGCTCGAGGCCCAGCTCGGTGGCGACTGCGCCTGAGCCGCCATAGGTGGGATAGCAGGTGATCCCGATCTTCATAGCCACCCGGACGGTATGGGCCACTCCGAGGGAAACCGCCTCGGATGCCCCGTGAAACGCGTGGAAATGCGGGGTCTGTGGTGCAATGACTGCTGCAAGCTCGCTCGAACAGTTCCGCACACGAGTGCTGCGTAAGCTAACGCTGCCGCTAGCGGTGGCGCGAGCATGCGAGATCGGGTTGCGCGGCGGGGAACGCGCTAGGGCAGCTGGGAGCCGCGGTGCTTGAACGCAAGCACCAAGGAACGCTCCGGTATTGATCTGACGCGGTAACCATATTCCTTCAACCGAGTGATCACCGAGTCACTGTTCGCCCCCGTGCCTCGCGGGTCGGTGGCGTCCAGCTCCATGACGATGCGATGGATTGACTCAAAAATGGCAGGTGGGGAATCGAGGACGATTTCATACTCCGCGCCCTCGACATCCAGCTTCAACAGGTCGACCGCACGACCAACCTCGGCGATGACATCCTTCAAGGAAACCACGTCAATCGTGATGTGTTCTTGACCGCTTCCGAGTCGCTCCGGATACAGGGAGTGCTGTCCTGAAGCGAGCGGCTGTAGGTAGAGGATGTCCTTCCGGGTGCGCGCTCCAACCCCGGCGTTGCGGGGCTGAAACCGGAGCTGGGCCGTCGGTGACACGTTTCGAAGGAGATAGCAGTAGTTGTGGGAATCAGGCTCGTACGCGCAGATCGTGCCTTCCTGCATGGTGGACGCCGCCCGGGAGGCGAATATTCCCTTGTGAGCCCCAATGTCGAGGACACACCATCCACGTTGGGGTATGAGGCCAGGCTCTATCTCATAAATGTGGTCGAGCCACACCTCGTTGACGACGCGAACATCGTGAGACCCCTTTTCCACGAACAAGCTCGCGCCGGACCTTAGTCGATAGCAGACCTCCCCGGGCCCCGTCGATAGCCCGACTCGGTTCGCCAGCGCCATCCAGGGATTGCGGTATGCGACGAGCATGTGCGCGGCGCGAGCCGCCGACTTCATCCGCTTGGTGAAACCTGCGGTTGCCATCCCTGATCCCGTCGGAAGAGACACCCAATATCTCCCTATGCATCCGCGACAAGCGTCAGGCTGTCGTTCTCGAGCGTCGGTCTGGTGAGCCAGCTTTCGCACGTTTGCCCTGAGGCCTTGCGCTTGCCGCAGGTGCTGGAATAAGTCTTCCGCGCAGTGCGCCCTGTGGTGCAATGTATTCGGTAGCCTGGATGGCGAAGGCCGGACCAGAGCGTAAATACGAGTACCAACTAGGCATTCGAGGCGGCGCAGGAATCGCCGTTCTTCATGTGCCGCCTCTCTCCCAGGCCTCGGCGATCTCGGCGGCCAGCCGCTCGGGCGGCCGCGTCGCGTCGAGGGTGAGGACCGCCCCGTCGAGCTGGTGGCGGAACCAGGTCTGCTGCCGCTTGGCGTACTGTCGGGTGCTCACGGTGATGGCCTCCGCCACCGACTCGCGGGACCGGCTTCCGTGGAGGTACTCGACCGCCTCCCGGATGCCGATGCCGTCGAGCCCCGGCGAGTGCGGCGCGTGTCCCTCCGCCAGCACCGAGGCCACCTCCTCGATCAACCCGCGCTGCATCATTTCGTCCGCCCGGCGCGCGATCCGCTGGTGGAGCACGGGCCGGGGGACCGTGAGGACAATGTACCACGGGTCGAGCGCGCCCCGCGCGCGGGCCTCCTGCTGCCACCAGGAGAGCGGGTGTCCCGACAGCAGGGCGACCTCGATGGCCCGCGCCGCCCGCTGGCGCCCGCCGCCCCGGAACCCGGGATCCAGCCGCCCGGCCCATCGCAGCAGCTCGAGGTTCTCCAGCCGGGCCGTGAAGGCGTCCAGCGAGCGTCGTCGCGCGGGGTCGAGCCCGGGCTCGTGAAAGAGACCCTCGGCCAGGGCCCGGACGTAGAGTCCCGTGCCGCCCACCACGACCGGCATCCGCCCCCGGCCGCGGACATCAGCCAGCCACCCTTCGGCGTCCCGGGCGTAGTGGCCGGCGCTGTAGCGCGCCCCGGGTTCGACCAGGTCGAGTCCATGGTGCGGCACCCGCGCGCGCTCTTTGCGCGTGGGCTTGGCGGTGCCGATGTCGAGCCGGCGATAGACCTGGCGGGAGTCGGCCGAGAGGATCTCCAGCGGCCAGTAGGCGGCCAGCGCGAGCGCCACCGCCGTCTTCCCGACGGCGGTCGGCCCCACGACGACCGGAACGCTACCGCCGCCCAAACCGTCGCTCCAGCTCCTCGCGCGGCAGCTGCACGATGGTCGATCGCCCGTGCACGTCATGCGGCGGGAGGTCGGTGGCGAAGAGTCGGAGCAGCAGCCCGCGCATCTCGCGCTGGTCGAGCCGGGCCCCGCCTTTCACCGCCGCCCGACAGGCATACGTGGCCGCGAAGCGCTCCAGCCGGTTGGCCCAGCCGCCGAACCGGCCCCGCGCGAGGTCGGCGACCAGCTCCCGGAAACAGGCCCCGGCGTCGAACCGTGGATGCGGCGACGGCACCGCGTGCAGGACCACCGCTCGCCCGCCGAAGGCCTCGGCCTCGAACCCCACCTGCCGGAGCTGCTCGCCGTGCTGCTCGACCGCGTCGAGCTCCTCGTCCGTGAGCTCCAGCGTGAGTGGCAGCAGGAGGCGCTGAGCCGGTGCGTCGGCGCCGGTCAGCTGGGCCATCACGGCCTCGAACAGCACGCGCTCGTGTGCCGAGTGCTGGTCTACGATGACGAGCCCCTCGGGGGCCTCGTACAGTATGTAGGTATCGAACAGCTGGAACAGCGGCGTCTGAATCCCGAGCGGCTCCGGCGCAGCGGCCCGGTCCTGGTCGTCGGTCCCGGCCCCGTCGGCCGCGGCGAACAGCTCGTCGAGCGCGGCCGGCGGGAGCCCGGCCGGCGAGGGCAGCGCCGGCATGGGTCGCCAGTCTCCCACCGGCGCGGCGGCGACGAGCGCGCCGAGCGCATGGCGCACGCCTTCCTCGACCACGCGCTCGACCCCGATCCGGTCGCGGAAGCGGACCTCGAGCTTTGCGGGATGCACGTTGACGTCCACGTCTCCCGGCGCGGCCTCTACGCGGAGAAAGACCGACGGCCGGTCGCCCGGATGGATGGCGGAGCGATAGCCCGCCTCGGCGGCGCGCACGAGAAACGAATCCTTGAACGGACGGCCGTTCACGAAGAGCTGCGTCCGGCGGCCGGTGGGCTGCGCGTCTCCCGGCCGCTGCACGAAGCCGCCGACGCGAAACGCGCCCGCCGCGTAGTCGACCGGGATCAGCGTGCCGGCGAGCTCCCGTCCCCAGACCGAGGCCAGCCGTTCCTCCGGCGCCTGGGCGGCCGGCAGCGAGAGCCGCGTCGTCCCGTCCACCTCCAGCAGGAACGCGACGTCGGGATGGGCCAGCGCCAGCGTCGCCACCGACTCCTGCGCGGCTCGCGTCTCGCTCGCGGCCGAGCGCAGGAACTTCCGTCGTGCGGGGGTATTGAAGAAGAGCGCACGCACCGTGATCGTGGTGCCGCGCTGGCGCACGGCGTCGGCGACCCGGTCGAGTCGGCCGCCGGTCACGCTGAGCTCGGTGCCGGTATCGCCGTCGCTGCTCGTGAGGCCGAAGCGTGAGACGGACGCGATCGCCGGCAGCGCCTCGCCTCGGAAGCCGAAGGTCGCGACGCCGACGAGGTCGGCCGCGCTCCGGACCTTACTCGTGGCATGGCGGTCGAGCGCGAGGACGGCGTCCTCCCGCCCCATGCCGCTGCCGTCGTCGCTTACCTGGATCAGCGTCTTGCCGCCGTTCTCGAGCGTCACCCGCACCTGTGAGGCGCCGGCATCGAGGGCGTTCTCGACCAGCTCCTTCACCACCGATGCCGGACGCTCCACGACCTCGCCCGCCGCGATCTGGTCGGCGACGGCGTCGGGCAGAATGGCGATGCGTCGCGTCATGGCGACAATCTATCCGCCGATCGCGGCCACCGCCGCGTCGGGCACCCAGCCCTCGCGGCCGTCCGGCGCCCGCACCAACACCCAGCCCGGCGTGCGCCGGACGAGCCGCACCGCGCTGCCTCCCTCCACGGGAGCGATCGTCGGCGCGCGGCCGTGCGGGCTGAGGCGGAGAGTCACGGGATCCAGCACGATGGCGATCGGCACGCGGTACCAGGCACGGAGGCCCAACCCGCCGAGCACCGCCGCACCGGCGAAGACGAGGAGTATCAACCACCGCTCGCGTGCGCGAGCCCGCGCGACCCAGCCGGCCCACCCGAGCAGCCACCCGATGCCGCCCGCGAGCAGCAATTCCTCGGGAGTCACCGGCGGCGACCAGGTCCAGCGCGCGGACGTGACGTCGAAGGCCGGCGTGAGCTCGAGCGCGCGTCGGATCGTCGGTGCGCGCGGCGCCAGCCGCCGCGCCCGGAGCCAGGCGGCTTCGGCGCGGCCGGTTGCGCCGAGCCGGTAGTACGCGGCACCCAGGTTGTACCAGTGGCCCGCCACCGCGGGCTCCTCACCGGCGCGTCGGGAGAAGCCGTCGGCCGCCGCCCGGAGAGAGCCGCTCTCGTACAGGCCCTCGGGCGCCGGATTCTGGCCGGAGAGCTGCCCCGCCCCGGCAACTGCCAGGAGCATCAGCACGGCGGTGCCCCGCCCTCGCCAGCCGCGGAGCGAGCCGCCGAGCCGGCGCGCCACCTCGTGGGCCTCGGCCGCGAGGGCCGGGTCGTCGGTGGCGGGCGCCGTCGGCCCATAGCGGCGCGCCAGCAGCCGGTCGCGCACCGCGGTCACCCGGGCCGCGAGCCCGGCATCGGCGCCGGCCGCACGGACGGCGGCCGCGAGCGCCGGCCCGAACCGCAGGTCGGGATCGGGCGCGAGCGACTCCAGCAGCTCGTCGAGTGCCGCCTCGGCGCTCCGGAGATCGGACCGCGCTTCGGGCCTCACCCGCCGCCGCACCGGCCGCAGCCGCCGCCCGCGGAACGACAGGAGCACGGGCGGGAGCGCGAGCAGCGCGATCCACGCCCAGTCGGGGATCGCGTGCGCCGCCGACCACGCCAGCGCCGGCCGGCCGTCCCGAACGAGCGCGGGCGGGAGCGCGGCGGCCGCGGCGGATTCCCCGCGCGCCGTGACCGGCAGCGAGGTCGCGGCCAGGATCAGCTCCTGGTAGCGATCGGTCGCCAGATCGAAGTAGCCATAGCGGACGGGCGGGAGCGCGAGCGGCCCGGCCGAGTCGGGCACCACGAGGTAGCGGAACGTCTTGGTGCCGCCGACCCGGCCTTCGGTGGTGGTCACGCGCTCATCGACACGCTCCAGGTACGCGCGCACGCCGGCCGGCCAGTGAAGGTCGGGGTTGGGCCAGAGCGCCGTGTTGCCTTCACCCGTGAGTCTGAGCTCCAACCCGACGCCTTCGCCCACGGCCGCCGTGGGGCGATCGACATGGCGGTCGAGTGCCAGGCTCGAGCCGATCGCGCCGCCGAATGCCGCAGGTCGTCCGGCCGCGGGAAGCGGGCGCACGACCAGCGTGTCCGCTCGGCTCGACAGGGCGAAGCGCTCCTCCTGGCTGAAGAACTGCAGCGCGACCGGTGTGCTGTACTTGAGCGTCGCGCGCGGAATGTTGATCGTGCCGGGCAGGAGCGGAAACACGACCTGGTGCGACACGAACAGATCGTACCACTGGCCGCGGATGCTGCGCGTGGCGGCGATGCCGCTGGGCGTCGTCTGCGGAAAGCTCCAGACTCCGTCGATCACGGGCGGCTGCAGCGTCGGCGGCCGCCGCAGCTGCAGCCGGAGGTCGCGGGGGAACCAGGCGGCCGTGACGACATCCACCTGCTCCCCGACCCGGACACTGTCGGTCGAGACGAGCAGGTCCACCGCGGGCTGGCCCGCCGGCGGA
The DNA here is from genome assembly GCA_963840215.1 of uncultured Gemmatimonadales bacterium. Classification (GTDB taxonomy): domain Bacteria; phylum Gemmatimonadota; class Gemmatimonadetes; order Gemmatimonadales; family GWC2-71-9; genus CAVVWJ01. The sequence goes on from CAWIYG010000005.1 coordinate 552,862, forward strand.
GGCGCCGCACGGTCGAGCAGCCGCCGCAGTCGCGGGCTCAGCGTCGAGGCGGTGGCCGCCCGGTTGGCGGTCACGTCGACCATCACCGGGGCCAGTTCCACCGTGTCGCGTCCCTGGACGGCGCGGGCGGGGCCGATCTGCCAGTGGCCGGGGCGAACGGCGCGGAGCCGGATCTCGAGCACGGTCGTCCGGGTCGGGCCGGCTCCGAACCCCACCTCGGTGCGCTCGCTCCGGGCCACGATCTCGAGACCGTTGAGCGGCGCCAGCGTGACCTGCAGCGGGACGGGCGAATGGCTCACCGCCCGGAGCGTGTACGTCAGCTCCTCGCCCACCGAGACACGGTCCTCGTCGACCGACGCCTCGAGCTCGGGCCGATCGTCCTGCGCGGCACCGAGCGCGAGGGCGAGCAGGAGTGGCCATGCGGCCCGCGCGCGCGCGACCCTCACCAGTCCTTCACTCCGCCCGAGGAGCCGGCCATGCGCCGCTGCTGCTCCTCGCGCGTCAACCGCTCCCGCCGCTCCATCGAGTTGAGGATCTGCTCGGCCTGGCTCTGCGTCAGGTCCCGGGGCTCGGGCTGGGGCGGCCGCGGCTGCGGCGCCTGCGGTCCGCCACTGGGTGGCGGAGGGTTGCCTCCGCCACCGCTCTGGGGCGGTGGCGGCGGGCGCCGCCGCTCGGCGAGCTCCAGGTTCCACTTGGCACGGGCCGACGAGGGCTGCAGCAGCAACGCCTGGCGCAGGCGATCGGTCGCGTCGTCGAGCAGCTCTTCCTGACGCGACGTGTCGGCCCGGGCGGCGAGGAGGCTCGCGAGCCCCAGGTTGTAGAGCGCGCGGTAGCGAAGTCCGGGGTCGAGCGACTTGGCCGCCTCCACCAGCGCCCCGCGCGCGACACCCAGGCGCCCCGCCTGGAGCGCGGCGGTGCCGGCGTTGTAGAACGCAGTGTCCTTGGCCCGGCCGGCGCCCGCCTCCTTCAAGAACTCCGCGGCCGCGCGGGTCGGATCGCCGGCGGCCAGGGCGCGGCCGCCCGCCGTCGGCCGCTGCGCCTCGGCGCCCCGGGCGAGGGCGAGCAGGCCGGCCAGCCCGATCAGCGCCGGGCCGGGCCGGGCAATGGTGTAGCCCAGCAGCAGCAGGGCCGCGACCAGTCCGGGGATCCAGGCGCGCGGCACCAGGTCCGCGGTGCGAGTGGCGGAGGTCGGGCTTCGCTTCATCGCCGCCACGAGATCGCGCACCGCCCCTGCCTGGTCCGGCGCCTCGCTCGGCACCAGCGTGCCCTCGGCCGCGTCCACGATGGCCCGAAGGATGTCGTCGCGCCGCTGGGTCTGGATGACGGTCCCGTCCTCATCGCGCTTGTATTCGACGAGCGTGCCGGTCGAGTCTCTGACCGGGATGCGCGACGGCGATGCCGACCCCTCGGCCACCATGATCAGGTGGACGCCCGCGTCCTTCAGGCTCTCGGCCGCGTGCACGACGTCGGTCAGCGTGTCGTGCCCCTCGCCGTCGCTGAAGACGACGAGCACACGGTCGGACGGATCGGTCGTCGCGCCGAGCAGCTGGCTGCCCTGGGCGAGCACGCTCGAGAGATTGGAGCCGCCTTCGCTCGCGAGGTCGGGATCGAGGGCGTCGAGATACATGCGGATCGCGCCGCCGTCGACGGTGAGCGGTGCCAGGATGTAGCTCCGCCCCGCGAAGGCGATGAGGCCGAGCCGGTCGCCCTCGAGGTCCTGGATCAGGCGCCGCGCCTCGCGGATCGAGCGCTGCAGCCGGTTGGGCGACACGTCCTCGGCCAGCATGGACCGGCTGATGTCCATCGCGAAGACGAGGCTCAGGGCGCGCGTCTCGGTCCGGATCTCGGTCCGGCCCCACCGCGGGCCGGCGAGCGCGACCACGGCCGAGAGCCCCGTGAGCCCGAGGACGACGGGGGCCCAGGCGCCGCGCGCCCGGGCCAGCCGCCCGAGCGCGGGGGACCACCGCCGCGCGAGCCGGATGCGCCGCCCCCGTCCGAGCCACGCGGCGAACCCGAGCGCGAGTCCGAGGGCCGGCGCGAGAAACAGGAGCAGCGGCGCGTCGAACATCATGGAACGCGCACCACCAGCGTGCTCCCGAGCACGAGCTCGAGCGCGAGCGCCGCGAGCGCGAGCAGGAGCAGCGGCCGGGTGGCCTCCTCGTACGTCGTGTAGCGGGTCACCTGGATCGGCGTCTTCTCCAGCTCGTCGATCTGCCGGAAGATGCGGCTCAGCGCCTCGCTGTCGCGCGCGCGGAAGTAGCGGCCGCCGGTCTTGGCGGCGATCTCGCGCAGGAGCGGCTCGTCGATGCGGACCGGCAGCAGCTCGTAGCGGAAGCCGCCGAGCCCCCGCCCCGTCGGGATCGGCGCCTCGCCGATGGTGCCCACGCCGATCGTGTAGACCTTGATCCCGTAGGCGGCCGCGGTCGCGGCGGCGGTGCGCGGGTCGATCAGTCCCCGGTTGTTCTCGCCGTCGGTGAGCAGCAGCATCACCTTCGACTTGTCGGGCGCGCGGCGCAGGCGGTTCACGGCCGTGGCCAGGCCGCTCCCGATCGCGGTGCCGTCCTCCAGGCTGCCGATCTTGAGGTCCATCACCGCCTGCTCGATTACGGGATAGTCGAGTGTCACCGGCACCTGCGTGAGCGCCTCGCCGGCAAACGCCACGAGGCCGATCCGGTCCGCCGTGCGCCCGCGGATGAAGGCGACGGCCTGGCGCTGCGCGACCGCGAGCCGGTTGGACGGCGCGAAGTCCTCGGCGAGCATGCTGCTGGAGATGTCGATGGTGATGACGATCGCGATGCCTTCCTGCTTCACCTCGACCGTGTCCCCGCCGATCCGCGGCCCGGCCGCCGCCACGATGAGCGCCGCGACGCTGAGGGCCCGCAGGGCCGGCGGCAGGGCCACCCACCAGCGCCGCGCGCTCACGGCCGCGGGGATGCAGACGTCGCTGTACCGCGCCGCCGGCACCTCGTTGCGCCGCCGGCGCCACCACCAGACGAGGAGGCCCAGCAGCAGCAGCAGCAGCCAGGGCCGGGCGAAGGTCATGCGGCCTCCGGCACGAGCCGCGGCGCGAGCTCATCGACCCAACGGGCGAGTCCGATGGCGTCCGGAAAGGGGGTGTGCCCGAAGCGGGCCTCGTCGAGCGAGTGCAGGACATCGCCCAACTCGGCGAGCGGCCAGTCGGCGCGGCCGGCGACGGACCGCAGCACCGACTCCGTGTCGAGGCCGGCGTGGGCCCCGGGCATCCGGGCCGCGATCAGCGCGCGGAGCCGTGCCGTCGCCACCGACGCCACTGCGCGGGTCTCACCGGCGTCCGCCCAGCGGTCCAGTGGCGCCTCGTCGGGACCGGGGAGCGGGAGCGGCGGCCGCGGACGCGGATGTCCGCGCCGCCGCCACCACCAGTGAACGGGAGCCAGCAGCAGAGCCGCGGCGCCGAGCAGCGCGAGGAGCGGGATCGGCGTGGCACTCGTCCGGGGCACGAAGTCGGCGCGCGGCTGCGGCGCCAGGGTCGAGTCGGCGGGCACGGCCGGGAGAACGCTCGCGATCCGGAGGCTCACCTGCTCCGGCGGCAGCGAGTCGATCGACCCGGCGGCCCGGAGCAGCAGCGGGCCGGGGAGCTCGACGGTGAGCGGTCCCGCCCGCCAGACCACGATGGGATAGGCGATTTCGACGGAGTCACCGCGCGGAGTGAGCACCGGCGCGCCCAGCCGCTCGATCGGCTCCGGCGCATCCCAGTCGCTTGGCCGGAGCGTGGCGCCGGCGGGGACGGCGACCGTCCGGCCGACCCAGATGGTGTCGCCCACGGTAGGCGCGGGCGTCTGCGCCGGCAGGGGCATCATCCGCGGTTGATCCGCCGCGCGCGGGCGGCGAACGCCCGCCGGAGCGGGAAGGCGTACGGCACGCCGGTCTCGAGATGGACCTGGTCGGCTCCGGCGGCGGCCAACGTCCGGCTCCGCTCCTCGCGGCGCGCGCGGCTCAGCTCGCTCACGCGGGTGCGCACGTCGCGGCTTCCCGTGTCGACCAGCACCCGGCGGCCCGATTCGGCGTCCTGCATCTCGATCCAGCCGGATTCGGGAAGCTCGTGCTCGCGGGGATCGTCCACCGTGATCGCGACCAGCTCGTGCCGCGCCGCCAGCCGCCGGAGCGGCTTCTCCCACCCTTCGGCGATGAAGTCGGAGAGCACCACCACGATGCTCCGGTGACGGAGCAGCCGGCTCGCGTACGACAGGCTCGCGGCGAGGTTGGTGCGCCGGCCCGCGGGCTCGAACGCGACCAGGTCGCGGATGACGCGGAGGGCGTGGCGGCGGCCCTTCCGCGGCGGGATCACGCGCTCGACCTCGTCGGCGAACAGGAGCGCGCCCACGCGGTCGTTCTGGCGCGCCGCGGCGAGCGCCAGGACCGCGGCCACCTCCACCGCGAGCGACCCCTTGGTCAGCGGCTCGCCGAAGCGGGTCGAGCCGGACTGGTCGACGAGCAGCATGAGCGTCAGCTCCCGCTCCTCGGTGAACGTCTTGACGAACGGGCTGCCGAGCCGCGCCGAGACGTTCCAGTCGATCGCGCGGAAGTCGTCCCCCGACTCGTAGGCCCGCACCTCGGCGAACTCCATCCCCTGCCCGCGGAACACCGAGCGGTATTCGCCGGCAAAGAGGGAGCCCACCAGCCCCCGCGTGCGGAGCTCGATGCCCTTGACCTGCTTCAGGATTTCAGGGGATACGGCCGGCATGGTGGGCGGTTACGGCACCCGCAGGGCGGCGAGCACCTTGGTCACGACGTCGTCGCTGGTCACGTCCTCCGCCTCCGCCTCGAACGTGAGCACGATCCGGTGGCGCAGCACGTCGGGCGCCAGGGCGCGGACGTCCTCGGGGACCACGTAGGCGCGCCCGCGGAGGAATGCGTGGGCCCGCGAGGCCTGGGCCAGCGCGATCGACGCGCGCGGCGACCCGCCGAAGGCGATCAGGGGCTTGAGCTCGGCGAGCCCCACACTGCCCGGATCGCGCGTGGCGCGGACGAGGTCGACGATGTAGTCGACGACCTTCTGGTCCATGTACAGCGCGGCGATCGACGCGCGGGCGGCCAGGATCGACGCCGGATCGAGCAGCCGCTCGACGGTGATCTCCTGGCCGCCGCTCATCCGGAGCAGCACTTCCTTTTCCTCGTCCCGCGTGGGGTAGCCCACCCGCACCTTGAGCATGAACCGGTCGAGCTGGGCCTCGGGCAGCGGGTAGGTGCCTTCGTTCTCGATCGGGTTCTGGGTCGCGAGAACGAGGAACGGCTCCTCCAGCGGGTAGGTGGTCCCGCCGATGGTGACCTGATGTTCCTGCATCGCCTCGAGCAGCGCGGCCTGGACCTTGGCCGGGGCCCGGTTGATCTCGTCCGCGAGGATGATCTGGGCGAAGAGCGGGCCCTTCTTGACGTGGAACTCCTGCGACTTCTGGTCGTAGACCATCGTCCCGATCACGTCCGCGGGCAGCAGGTCGGGCGTGAACTGGATGCGCGAGAACGAAGCGTGGATGATTTCCGCCAGCGTCCGGACCGCGAGGGTCTTGGCCAGGCCCGGCACGCCCTCGAGCAGGATGTGCCCGCCGGTGAGCAGGCCCACCAGCAGCCGCTCGACCATGGCGTCCTGCCCCACGATCCGGCGGGAGACTTCCTTGAGGATGCGCTGCACGGGCAGCGTCTCGGCCGGCTTGTCGGTCAGCTTCGGCGCGCTCACGCTGGCTGGCTCCTGAGGGTTGTATGGGGGAAAGATAGCCGGGCCGGAACCGCGGGCCGGTCGCTCCACACTGGACGGTCCCGGCGCCTCCCGGGTGTCACTCCTCGTCCGGCTCCATGCGGATTGCCTTGTAGAGCGCGCCCTCCTCCTTCGGTGTCAGCGGCCGGTAGCGCCCCGACGCGAGATCGCCGAGCCGCACGGGCCCGTACGAGAGCCGCGCCAGCCGGTCGACCTTGAGGCCCATTTCCTCCGCCCAGCGGCGGACGATCCGGTTCCGGCCTTCGGCCAGCGTCACGTCCAGGATGCTCCGGCCCTCGCTGCCGGGCCGCACCCGCACCTCGGCGGGCACCACCGGCCGGCCGTCGATCACGATCTTCGCCTTGACCGCCTGCGCGATCTCGGCGGTGGACCGGCCGTGCACGAGCGCGGTGTACCGTCGGGGAATGTGATAGCGCGGGTGGGTCAGCCGGTGCACGGCCTCCCCGTCGGTCGTGAGCAGCAGCAGGCCGGTCGTCATCACGTCGAGCCGGCCGACGTAGGTGAGGCCGGCGTTCTGCGGGATGTAGTCCAGGACCGTGCGGCGCCCCTCCTCGTCGCTGGCGGTCGTGACCACGCCCATCGGCTTGTGGAACGCGAGCCAGCGCCGATCCTGCAGCTTCACCGCCCGTCCGCCGACCGTGATGCGCTGCTTGGCCGGGTCCACTTTCATCCCGAGCGTCGCGGGCTTTCCGTCGACCTTCACCTTGCCGTCGGTGATCAGAGTCTCGGCGGCTCGGCGCGACGCGACTCCGGCGCGGGCCAGCGCCCGCTGGAGCCGCATCTCGCTCACGACTCGGCCTCGACGTAGGCGGCTGCGTCGTCGGCGCCTTCGGACGTCGCCCGGTGGGTGTGGAGCGCGATGGTCAGCTCCTCCGCCCGCGGCAGGTCGGCGAGGTCCCGCAGTCCCAGCAGCTCGAGGAACATCGCCGCGGTGCCGTAGAGGAGCGGACGTCCGAGCGCCTCGCTCCGGCCCACCACCTCGATCAGGCCGCGCTCCTGCAGCGAGCGAAGCACGCCTCCGGCCGAGACCCCGCGGATCTCCTCGATCTCCGCCCGTCCGACCGGCTGCCGATACGCGATCACAGCGAGCGTCTCGAGCGCCGCGGCGGTGAGCTTGGGCGTCCGGACCGAGAAGTGGGCCCGCTCGATCGCCGCGGCGTGCACGGGTCGGGTGAGGATCTGGTAGCCGCCCGCCATCTCCAGCAGCTCGACGCCATGCTGCTCGAAGTCGAAGTGCTCCCGGATCTGCTCGAGCGCGACGCGCACGTCGGCGAGCGTCGCGTCGGAGTCGAGGGTGCCGAGCTCCTCGACGGTCAGCGGGCGGCAGGCGCTGAACAGCGCGGCTTCAAGCAGCTGGGCGAGCGGGGTCACGGGCGATCACCATCGGCGAGAAGGCGGCCGATTGTACGAGTCGGAGAGTGCCCCGCTTGGCGAGCTCGAGGAGCGCGAGCAGGGTAGAAAGGACGTCGACGATCGTCGGCCGCGGGCCCAGGGCCTCGAGCCAGCCGAACTGCTCCCGCTCCTCGAGCAGCAGCTCGATCCGGCGGGTGGCCGACTCCACGTCCAGCGGGCGGGCCACGACCCGGTGAAGCACTGGCGACGGGATGCCGGCGATGACGCGCTCCACCGCCTGCAGCATCTCCAGCAGATCGAGCGTGAGCGGCGGTGGCGGCAGCTCGGGCGCCGGCGGAAGGTACCCGCGAGCGAACTGCTCGGCGCGTCGTTCGGCCGAGCGGCCCATCCACACCGCGATCTCGCGGATCTGCTGGTACTCGAGCAGGCGGCGCACCAGCTCGGCGCGCGGATCCTCCCAGCCGTCCTCCTCGGAGCGGCGCGGGAGCAGCATCTGCGCCTTGAGCCGCACCAGCCGGCTCGCCATGTCGAGGTAGTCGGCGGCCTGGTTGAGACCGAGCTCGTGTATCGCGCGCAGGAACTGGTCGGCAATCCGGGCAATCGGGATGTCCGCGATCTCCAGCTGCTCCTCACGCAGCAGATGGAGCAGCAGGTCGAGCGGGCCGGAGAAGTCGTCGAGCTCGACGACGAAGCCGGGGCCGGCACCCAGCGCGGTCGTCGGGGCTTCGGGGGCGGCCATACCTACGGGATCCCCGCCACGAGCGAGCCGATCTGATACGGCGCGATCCAGCTCCCCAGCAGACGCATCATCACCGAGACCGGCATGAGGAGCACCCCCATCGTCCCGCGGAACACGAACAGCATGAGGAACAGCGGCAGATAGCCGAAACGCTGGAGGCCGCGGTACCAGGTACCGGCGCGGGGCGGGAGCACGTGGTACATGAGGTGCGAGCCGTCCAGCGGTGGAATCGGCAGCAGGTTGAAGAAGCACAGCAGGAGATTGAGCTGGATGCCGAATACCATCATCCGCTGGGCTGTCTCCAGCGTCGGACCGGCCGCGGGGAACCCTCGTGCCACGAGCCCGAGCAGGACGAACACGAACGACCACACGAACGCCAGCACGAAATTGGTCGCGACACCCGCCGCCGACACGAGGATGTCGCCGCGCTTGAAGTGGCGGAACTTTCTCGAGTTGACCGGCACGGGCTTGGCGCCGCCGAACGTGTACTGGCCGCTCGAGGCGAACCAGAGCACCGCCGGCAGGATCAGGCTCATGACGGGATCGATGTGCGGGATCGGGTTCAGCGTCACCCGTCCGAGGGTGTAGGCGGTGTCGTCGCCCTGTTGGAGCGCGACGGCGGCGTGCGCGTACTCGTGCGCCACCATGGCGAAGACCAGCATCGGGAGCGCGAGGATGAAGTCGCTGATCTGTGCGTCCAGGGGTGCGATCCTGTCGGTCGGGGTGGCGGAACGTTAAGCTGCCGCCGGATGCAAGTCAAAGCGCCGCGCCGCTTGACCTTGCACCTGCTGCCCTCTATGTTTCCGGGCTCATTCGCCGGCCAGGCCGGCGGTCGTTTCGTGACCAGGTCTTCAGCCGAGGTTGTCGTGCCGCGAATCAAGTCCGCCAAGAAGCGTATGCGTCAGGCCAAGACCCACACGACGCTCAACCGCACCCAGCGGAGCCAGCTCCGCTCCGCCATCAAGAAGGTGCGCACCGCGGCGGCCGACGCCGCGCAGGCCGCGTACGACGAAGCCGCCCGGCTGATCGATCGCGCGGGGCGCAAGCGCCTGATCCATCCGAATGCCGCGGCGCGGCAGAAGAGCCGGCTGTCCAAGCTCGCCAAGGCCGGGGTTAAGAAGTAAGCCGGCAGCCAGCGCAGAAACGCCGAGGGCCCCGCGGTCGCGGGGCCCTTTTCGCAGCGCAGATGGGACCTAGAAACAACCTTACTAGTCCGCTGTAAGTGCCTCTGGGCTGAACGCTTATTGCTTCGATATCAGATTCCTGCCAGCTCCGCACCGCAGCGCTCGCAGTACCATTCGGTCGGACGATTGAGCGTGCCGCACTCCCCGCACTTGAGGGTCTTGGCCACGCCGGCGGCGCCTGGTTTGCCGGGCGCGGCCGTCTGGCTCGCGGTGCCCGCACCCTCCGCGGATCGCGCCCCCGACGGGCCGGGGTTGCTGCCGCGCCGACCCGAAGGTGCCGTCGGCGCAGGTGCGGGCTTCCGCTCCTCCTCCGGCGCCACCGACTTGAGGAACGCGAGCTCGTCCTGGGGCGGCGGGCCGTGCGTGATCTCGGCCTCCCGGGGCGCTGCCCTGGGAGTGGGGCGCGTGGCCGCGGCGGGCTGTGGCGGAGCGACGGGTTCGGGTTCCGGCTCCGGTGCCGCCGCGACGGGCGGCGGTGGCGGGGGCGGCGCCGGGGTGGGAGCGGGCGCCTCCACCCGCTTGGGTGCGCCCCCGATCAACGATTGCACCTCGGCCAACCGGGCGATCTCGTCGCCCACGCTCCGAAGCTCGCCGCGCAGCCGGCCCAGCAACGCCCCGCTCTCGTCGTTGATCCGCTGCCATTCCGCCTCGGAATACTCGCCCACTGCGTGCCGTACCTCGGCCTCCGCAAGCGCCTCTTCGGCCTCGCGCCGCTCACCGTCAAGCCCGGTCTGGGTGCCCTTGTGGCGCTCGAGTTCGTCGGCGATCGTCGCCGAGAACCCGCGCAGCTGGTCGATCACGCCCCGGAGTCGCGCCTCGTAGTCGCCGCGCACGCGGGCGCGGACGGCGGGGGGCGCCTTGTCGCCGGCGGAGTCGAGCCGGCCCAGCCACTGCTCGTACTGGGCCCGCTGCTGCAGGAGCGCTTCGATGGTCGTGTCAGTATCCGAGGTCGGTTTCGCCATGACGGGAGATTCCTCTCAGCCGCTCGAGGTCATCCATCTGTTCCGGAGTGAGCGTGATCACCCGGCCGAGGCTTCGGGCGGCCAGGAGGATCCGGGCCGCGTGTTCCAGGGTCTCCATGCGGATGCGGGCGCGGCTCAGGTCGGGGCCCCACGCGACCGCGCCGTGGTTTGCCAGCAGCACCGCGTCGTGCGCGTCCAGGAACGGCTCCACCGCGTCCCCGAGCGCCGGCGTACCCGGCATGGCGTACGGCACCAGCGGCACTTCGCCGAGCAGCACCGCGACCTCGGGCAGGACGTCCGCCCGGATGCCCTCGCCCGCGACCGCGAGGCCGGTCGCTGTCGGCGGATGCGCATGCACCACCGCTCCGCAGTCAGCCCGCCGGCGATACACCCGAAGATGCAAATCTAATTCGGTCGAGGCCAGCCGGGAGCCGCCGAGACGGGTCCCGTCGAGGCCGACCTCGACCAGGTCCTCGGGGGCAAGGTCGGACTTGAGGAGGCCCCGGGGCGTCACCAGGATCCGGTCGGGCCGATAGCGCACCGACACGTTCCCATCCTGGCCCGCGAGAAGGCCCGCCTGCCAGAGCCGGCGGCAGCACAAGACCATCGCTCGGGCAACTTCGGCACGGTGCATGTTCGGTCCGGGCTGGTGCGATGCGTGGCGGGCGCTCAACCTCCGCGCCGGAACACCACCTGGCCGCGGACGATCGTCACGTCCGCTCGGCCTCGGAGCCGGCGGCCGGCGAACGGCGTGTTGCGGCTCTTGGAGTAGAACGTGTCGGGCGCGACGGTCCACTCGACGTCTGGATCGATCAGGACCACGTCCGCCGCCGCGCCGGGCGCGAGCGAGCCTCCAGGCAGCTTGAAGATCCGGGCCGGCATCGTGCTCATCCGGGTCACCAGCGTCGGCAGATCGAGCAAGCCCCCGTTCACCAGCTCGGTGATCGCGAGGCCGAGCGCCGTCTCCAGCCCGATGATGCCGTTGGGCGCATCGTCGAACTCGCGCTCCTTCTCGTCGTAGTGGTGCGGCGCGTGATCCGTGCAGATGACGTCGATCGTGCCATCCCGAAGCGCCTGCCGGATCGCCTCGCGGTCCTCGCGGCTCCCGGAGCGGCGGATTCATCTTCGCGTTGGTGTTGTACCCCTCGCACGCCTCGTCCGTCAGCGAGAAGTGGTGCGGGCAGGCCTCCGCCGTCACCCGGAGCCCCTTCTCCTTGGCCCACCGGATCAGCTCCACCGATCCCCGGGTCGACATGTGACAGAGGTGCACGTGCCCGCCCGTCAGCTCGGCGAGCAGGATGTCGCGCGCGACCATGATCTCTTCCGCCGCCGCCGGAATGCCCTTCAGGCCGAGCCGGGTCGAGACCAGCCCCTCGTTCATCGCGCCGCCAGCCGCGAGCGTCGGCTCCTCGCAGTGGTCGGCGACCGGGATGCCGAACGTGCGCGCGTACTCGAGCGCCGTGCGCATGAGGTGGCTGGACACCACGGGCTTGCCGTCGTCGCTCACCGCCACCGCGCCGGCGCCCACCATCTCGCCGAACTCCGCCAGCTGCTGCCCTTCTGGCCGAGCGAGATGGCGCCGATCGGGTAGACGCGCGCCTTGCCCGCCCGCTGCGCCTGGCTCACGATGAAGCCGACCGCCGCCTGGTTGTCGGTGACCGGATCGGTGTTCGGCATCGCGCACACCGCGCGTGAACCCGCCGGCCGCCGCTGCCATGGCGCCGCGTCGCGACCGTCTCGACGTCCTCCTGGCCCGGCTCGCGCAGGTGCACGTGCACGTCGATGAGGCCCGGCGCCACCACCTGCCGGTCGCGTCGACCACCTCGACGCCGTCGGGCTGCCCGAGATTCCGGCCCAGTCGCCTCGACCTTGCCGTCCCGCAGGAGCAGGTCGGCCACCTGGTCGGTGTTGCTGCGAGGGATCGAGGATCCGCCCGCCCGCGGATGAGGATCGGCCGCATCGTCAGTCTCCGCCGCCGCCCGGGCTGGGCCCAGTCGGGCGACCCGCCGGCCAGCAGGTAGAGCACCGCCATGCGCACGGCGACGCCGTTGGTCACCTGGTGGAGGATCACGCTGTGCGGGCCGTCGGCGACGTCGCTGTCGATCTCGACGCCGCGGTTCATCGGTCCGGGTGCAGGATGAGGAGATCCTTCGGGCGCCTTCGCGAGCCGCTCGCGGGTGACGCCGAACACGCGATTGTACTCGCGCAGCGACGGGATGTAGCCCGACCTGCATGCGCTCGAGCTGGAGCCGGAGGACGTTGAGCGCATCCGCCCACTGGATCGCGTCCTCGATCGCGGCAGAATCGTGACGCCGAGCTCGTGCACATTCCGCGGGAGCAGCGTCGCCGGGCCGCACACGCCGACCTCGGCGCCCAGCTTGAGCAGGCCCCAGATGTTCGACCGCGCCACGCGGGAGTGGAGCACGTCGCCGCAGATGCCGACCTTGAGCCCCTCGATTCGCTTGAACCGGTCGCGCAGCGTGAGCATGTCGAGCAGCCCCTGCGTCGGATGCTCGTGCTTGCCGTCGCCCGCGTTGATGACGTTCGACTCGATGCGCTCCGCGAGGAACTGCGCCGCGCCCGACGCGCCGTGGCGGATGACGACCATGTCGATCCGCATCGCCTCGAGGTTGCGCGCGGTGTCGACCAGCGTCTCGCCCTTCGACACCCAGGAGCCCGCCGACGCCACGTTCACCGTGTCGGCGCTCAGATCGCTTCTCGGCGAACTCGAACGAGATGCGCGTGCGGGTGGAGGCCTCGAAGAAGAGGTTGACGATCGTCTTGCCGCGCAGCGCCGGCACCTTCTTGATCGGCCGCTCGCTGATTTCCTTGAACGGCTCGGCGGTGTCGAGGATGAGCCGGATCTGCTCCGCGCTCAGCGGCTCGAGCCCCAGCAGGTCCTTGCCGAGGCTCAGCGTAGTCATCTCAACCTCGCACCAGCTCGACCGCGTCGCGGCCGTCGAGCTCGGCGACGAACACGTCCACCCGATCCTGCGGTCCGGTGCTCGCCGTGGTCCCCACGATGTCGGCCTGGATCGGCAGCTCGCGCCCGCCGCGGTCGATCAGCACGCAGAGCAGGATCCGCCGGGGCCGGCCGAAGTCGGCGCACTCGTCGAGCGCCGCGCGGACCGTGCGCCCGGTGTAGAGCACGTCGTCGACGATGACGACCGTCCGCCCGTCGAGGTTCGGGCAGCCGGGTCTCGCCCACGACGGGCCGGGGCCCGACGGTCTGGAGGTCGTCGCGATAGAGGGTGATGTCGAGCTTGCCGACGGGGACGGCGCAGCCTTCGGAATGATCGATGAGGCGCTTCAGGCGGTCGGCCAGCTCGACGCCGCGGCGCTGGATCCCGACGAGTACGAGGCTCTCGGTTCCCCCCGCGCGCTCGACGATTTCCGTGGCCATGCGCACGAGGGTCCGGCCGAGTGCGCGCTCATCGAGAAGGGGGATCCGGGAGGGCATCGGGGCGGGAAGCTAGTCCCGGGCCACGCACGGCGCAACTCGCTCCGCCGCGCGCGCGAGAGCGCCTAGGCCACCTCGTTGCCCACCGAGTGGAGCCCGGGAGTGGCGGTGTCCCGCCGGGGCCCGGCAAGCGCCTGCCGGGTCCGGCGCGGCGTCCGCGAGATCCAGAACCGCGCGGCCAGCAGGACGGCCAGCACGGCCGCGAAATAGACCGGTGTCCGCACATCCTTTTTGACCAGCCAGAGGAAGTGCAGCACCCCGCCGACGGCCGCGGGGTAGATGAGGCTGTGGAGCCGCCGCCACCGTTTCCCGCCGAGCCGGCGGATCCAGCCGTTGGTGGACGTCACCGCCAGCGGGATCAGCAGCAGGAAGGACGTGAAGCCGATGAGCACCCAGGGGTGCTTGGCCACGTCCTCGGCGATGTCGACGGGCGACAGCGACTGGTCGAAGACGATGTAGGTCAGGAAATGCAGCAGCGCGTACCAGAAGGCCGTGAGCCCGATGAGACGGCGGGTCCGGATCACCTCGTTCCACCCGGTGAGCCGACGGAGCGGCGTGAGCGAGAGCGTCAGGAACAACGAGCTCAGAACCGTGAGGCCGGTGGTATGCTGGATGAACTTGATCTGGTCGCCGTCGACCCGGTCGGTCGCGAAGGCGACGACGATCCAGGCGCACGGCAGGATTGCCGCCAGGTACAGCAGCGGCTTCACCACCCGGGTCACCACGGCGGCGCGGGTCACGTGGCGACTAGAAGTTCTTCCGGAGGTCCATGCCGGCATACAGCGAGGCCACCTGGTCCGCGTAGCCGTTGAACGGAAGCGTCTTCCGCTTGAAGAACTCGCCCACCCGGCGCTCGCGTGCCTGGCTCCAGCGTGGGTGGTCCACGTCGGGGTTCACGTTGGCATAGAATCCGTATTCGTCCGGGGCGGCAATGTTCCAGGTCGTGCGCGGCTGCTTCTCGACGAACCGGATCTGCACGATCGACTTGCCACCCTTGAACCCGTACTTCCAGGGCACCACGAGCCGGAGTGGCGCGCCGTTCTGATTCGGGAGCGGCTTGCCGTAGAGGCCGGTCACGAGCAGCGTCAGCGGGTGGCGTGCCTCGTCGAGCCGGAGGGCCTCGGTGTACGGCCAGTCGAGGATCCCGCGCTGCTGGCCGGGCATCTGCCGGGGGTCGAGCAGGGTGGTGAACTCCACGAACTTGGCCCGGCTGGTGGGCTGCAGCCGGTCGATGAGCTTGCCCAGGGGGACGCCGGTCCACGGTACGACCATCGACCAGGTCTCGACGCATCGGTGGCGATAGACCCGCTCCTCGGCCGAGAGGCCCTTGAGCAGGTCGTCGAAGTCGTACATGGCCGGCTTCGCGATCTCGCCCGCGATTTCCACCTTCCACGGCCGGGTCCGGAAGGCGGTCGCGTTCCGCGCCGGATCCTCCTTGTCGGTCCCGAACTCATAGAAGTTGTTGTATCCGGTGACGTCGTCCCACGGTGTGAGCTTGTCGTCATCGCGCCTCCGGTTCCCAGCGCCGGCGCCCCAGGGGCGGCCGAACGAGGCTGCCGGCATCAGGCCGCCGACCGCCGCCAGGCCGAAGCCAGCGGCGGCCAGAAACTCGCGCCTGGTTGCGTAGGTGGCCTCGTCGGTAATCTCTGTGGCAGGCACGGCCGGGCGGCGGCTGATCAGCATCGCGACTCCTGCGCAAAGGTACGATTCGGCGCTCACGGAAGATACGCTCCGAGCGCGCAATCGGTTCCCCGCCCGGGGTCCGCGGGACGCGCAACGCGCCCGGCAGGGGACCCCACCGGGCGCGTCACTGGCTCTCGCATTCGACCCCGTTCGTCCCGGTGGGCAGGAACCCCATGCCACACCTCAAGCGCACGGAGCGGGAGGGATTCGAACCCTCGTACCGGCTTTTGACCGGTAACTCGCTTTCCAGGCGAGCGCCTTCAACCACTCGGCCACCGCTCCCTCAGTTCCGACAGGGCGCAATCTATTGAGGCCGGCCCCCGTTCGCACCAGATCCCGCCAGCTACCAGTCGGTGGGGCGATAGTCCTTCAGGAACTTCCCCCACACGTGCTCTCCCGTGTTGTACCCCGCGATGATCGGGTCCACGATGCGCGCGGCTCCGTCCACGGCGTCGAGTGGGGGGTGGAAGCGGTGCTCCGCCACTTTCCGCGCGGCCACCTCGACCGGGTCCTCGTCCGTGACCCAGCCGGTATCGACGCTGTTCATGTGAATACCGTCGCCCTGGTACTCGGCCGCGGCGGTCCGGGTCATCATGTTCAGCGCAGCCTTGGCCATGTTCGTGTGGGGATGGCGCACCGTCTTGAAGTTCCGGTAGAACTGCCCCTCCATCGCCGACACGTTGACGATGTGCTTGTCCGCCTCGGACGTCCGAAGCATGAGCTGCTTGAGCCGCGCATTCAGGACGAACGGCGCCACCGCGTTGATCAGCTGCACCTCGAGGAGTTCGACCGAGGGCACGTCCGCCATCAGCATACGCCAGGAGTTGTGCTCCCGGAGATCGACCTGCTGCAGGTCCTGATCGAGGCGGCCCTCGGGAAAGAGCGGGGCCTGGTCGCGGTACTCCTCCGGCAGCAGCCGGACCTGCGACAGCTCGGCCGCGGCCGCCATGCCTGCAATGCCGGGAAGCCGGCGGTCGAATGCGGCGGGGGTTATGGCCGCCGCACCAGCCGGTGCCGGGTGGGTCTCGCGCCAGCCCTCATAATGGCCGAGCAGCCGTCGCGTCTGGGCCGGCATGCCGCGGAACGCCTCGCGCTCCCGGACCATCATGTGCTCGTAGAACGCCGGCGGCCGGCGCACCGTCTGGCAGGCATTGTTGATGATGAAATCGAGTCGGTCCCGGGCTGCCAGCAGCTCGCTGCAGAAGGCCTCGACGCTCGGGGTGTGACGAAGGTCGAGTCCGAAGATCTCCAGGCGGTGTCCCCAGTCGCCAAAGTCCGGTTCGGCGGCGTAGCGATCGGCCGAGTCGCGGGGGAAGCGGGTGGTGACGATGAGGTGCGCGCCGGCCCGCAGCAGCTTGAGACCGGCCTGGTAGCCGATCTTCACCCGACCGCCGGTGAGGAGCGCCACCCGGCCCGTGAGATTGGCCAGCTCGGCCCGCTTGGCGAAGTTGAACGCGGCGCACGGCGGGCAGAGCTGGTCGTAGAAGTGATGCAGCTCCGCGTACTTCGCCTTGCAGACATAGCAGTGTTGCGGCTCGATCGGGTCCCTGACGTCCGGATCGCCGTCGGTATCGCGCGGCTCGAAGCCCGGCGGCGGAAACACGTTGGGCGTGATGAGGACCGGACGCCGGCGCAGCGTCCGAATGCCGGTCCGGTCGAGCAGCTCATCCTCGCGCTGGACCCGCTCGGCCTTCCGACGACGCACGGTGGCCCGCACGAGCTGGCGTCGGGCGTTGGCATCCGGTGCGTACAATTGGCCGGCGGCCTGCACCAGCTGCCGCTGCTGATCGGGCGACGCTTGGGCTAGCAGCCCGCGGTTCGCGATGACGGCCTCCAGAAACTCCGTCGTGACTCGGAGGCGATCGAAGAATTCTGCGCTGGTCATCTCAGTCGCCACAGGTGCTCCCTCCGTGGGCAAGTCAGCACGCCCCGGGCGCGGCCATCCACGGGTGGACGCTGACAGGGTTGCGGACGCGGCACATGCCGGCATTCGGGGCGGCAGAACGAACCGTCAATGTAGTGGGGGGGATACCTGGCACGCGGAGTCTCGGCGTCCGGGGCGGCTAGGGGGGAAGTTCTATGCGCCTCTGTTCCGCTCGGTCGCGCGGCGCGCTCCGCTGGCCAGGATCGGCCGGCGAAGCGCCCGAGATCGCGAAGCGCGAGTGATAGAGCTCGAGACGGCGGCTCCCGCCGAGGTCAATCGGCGTGTGCCGCCTGTCCGAGGGTGCGAGCCGACTCGACCATACCGATGAACTCGCCACGGTAGCCCTGGGGATCCTCCCCCCGCGCACCGCGTGCCAGCGACAGGACCTGCTCATAGGTGGCCTGCCCCCGGTGCTCCGAGTCCCGCAGCAACAGGGCGAAGGCCGCCACCGCGGACGCGAACCGCATGTCCTCCGAGGCCGTGCCGCCCGAGCGGTCCCGCACCGGCTCCTCGAGCAGCCGGCTGGTCGAGCCCTGCGGGTCCTTATAGCGGAGCCGCACGGTCATGAGCTCTCCGCTGCGGCGCGCCCCGTCCCGGATCGACACCTGCTGGTAGGTCAGATCGTCGTCGTCCAGCGCCACCGTCGAGGAGCCCACCGGCACGACCTCGTAGAGCGCCGTCACCGAGTGCCCGGAGCCCAGCTCGCCGGCATCCTTCCGATCGTCCGCGAAATCCTCGCGGGCGAGCATCCGGTTCTCATAGCCCAGCAGCCGGTAGGACTGCACGCGGGCCGGGTTGAACTCGACCTGGATCTTCACGTCCTTCGCCACCGTGAAGAGCGTGCCTCCGAACTCCTGCACGAACACCTTTTGCGCCTCGCGGAAGCTGTCGATGTAGGCGTAGTGGCCGTTTCCCTTGTCGGCCATCTGCTCCATCTTGGAGTCCTTCAGGTTGCCGGTACCGAACCCGAGCACGGTGAGGAAGGTGCCTTCTTCGCGGCGCTGCTCGACCAGCCGCACCATCTCGGCGTCCGAGCTCACGCCCACGTTGAAGTCGCCGTCGGTGGCCAGGATGACGCGATTGTTCCCTTCCCGATCGAAATGCTCGCGGGCCACGTCATAGGCCAGGCGGATGCCGGCCCCACCCGCGGTCGAGCCACCCGCCTGCAGCCGGTCGATGGCCTCGAGGATCGTCGCTTTCTCGGCGCCGCTCGTGGACGGGAGCACCAGGCCTGCCGCGCCGGCGTAGACGACGATCGCGACCCGGTCCTGCGGCCGAAGCTCATGGACCAGCGCGCGAAACGCCTGCTGCACCAGCGGCAGCTTGTCGGGCGACATCATCGAGCCCGAGACGTCGATCAGGAAGACCAGGTTGCTCGGCGGCAGGTTCCGCGTCGGGACGCGGCGCGCCTGAAGCCCGATGCGGACCAGCCGGTGTTCCGGTGCCCAGGGACACGGACCGACCTCGGTCGAGACCGCGAAGGGGTGCCGGCCGGTGTGATCGGCGTAGCGGTAGGGGAAGTAGTTCACCAGCTCCTCGAGCCGAACGGCATCCTTGGGCGGCAGCATGCCCTGGCTCAGGAAGCGGCGGACGTTGCTGTACGAGGCTGCGTCGACGTCGATCGAGAAGGTCGACACCGGGTTCGCGACAGCAGTGACGAAGCGCCGCTCATCGACGGTGTTGTAGGCTTCGGTGTTGCCGGGCTCCTGGGCCCAGCGCCACGGCTCGGGCACCGGCGATTCCGCGATGCTGGAGACGGCGCCGCTCGCCGGGAGGACCTCCCGGCGGAGGGTGGCGGCGGCCCGGGGGAGGTTGGCGGCCTTGGCGGCGTCCTTCTCCTCCGCCTGCCGACTGGCCACGGGACGTCGACCGACCAGGCTGAAATTGAGGGTCAGGGTGGCGCCGGCCTTTACCGTCCCGGCCAGCTCGGCCACGCCGTACCCCACGCGCGTGGCGCGGAGGGTGACGCTGCCCGTCGGCACCGCGGGGAGCAGGTATGCGCCGGTGGTGTCGGTGAGGGCGGAGATCGCGCTCCCGAGCACGATCACCTGCGCGTAGGCGACGGGCGCGCCCTGTCCGTCGCGCACGTGGCCGGCTACCCGCCCGGTCGAGGGCCCCAGGCGAACCGGCGCTGCGGCCGTGGTGGCGAGCGAGAGGCAGAGCACGGCGACCAGCCCGGGCGTGCGCCGGGAACGGAGCCAGCGATCGGTTCGCATCGGTATCTCCAGCTGCAGGTGATGGCACGACGGCGCGGCGCTCCCTGACCACGGGGACGCAGGCGGGAGATGCCCCAACCCGCAGGCTTGCACACGCGCCGGGTCTGGAGCAGGTGCCGCCGCGGACGCTACGGGCTGGCCACGATGTGCATTGGGTCGGACAGGAACTAGCGGTGGTGGATGGTGGTGGACAGTGGTGGAACGGGTCTGACCGGAAGGTCCTCGCTCGGCTCGGGATGACAGGGCGTCAGGGCTGACGGAGCGTGCCTCGTGAGGCATGGAGCTACTGGCGCCGCTCGAACTCCCGCCGCGCCTGGCTGATCTGGGCCAGCGCGCGCTCTCGTTCCTCCACCGTGTTCCAGTCCGGATTGGCCCGGGCCGCCGCTTCCACCCGACCAATCCACGCCAGAAAATACGCCGCGTCCTCCGCCGAGCGCGCAGGCTTGGCGCCGACCGTCACGTACACCGGGCTCGTCGTGGCGTAGGGGTACAGGTCGAGCACCGGCTCGATTGCCCGATCGCTCCGCGCCCGGAGCAGGAGCCAGCCGCTCCGAGTCACGGGCACCCGGACTTCCACGTCGGCTCGGGTCCGGTTGCCTGCCAGCGTCACCTCCCGGACGACCTCCCCGTTGGCCACGATCTCGAGATGGTCGACAGGCACGTTCGACCGGAGCGACACGCGCGCGACGACCTCGCGCGCACCCTCGTCCAACCGGACCTCCTCACCCACGCCGCGTCCGTCGACGGTGAGCTCGAGCAACGGCCCGTTGGTCGCGAACGTGCGCCCTGCTTTGAGGGAGTCGAGCATTCGCCGCTGGTCCAGCCGGCCCCCGGTCCGTACGTAGACCCGGTTCATCCCGACGGGTCCTCGCAGCGAGGCGAAGTTGGCCATGGCGTCGGTCCCCGCCCCTGCCGGCAGACGAAAGCCGCAGTTGAGCGCGCGGTACCAGACATGGGCCGTCGCCATCGGGTCGTCGACGAAGCCAAGCGCCTCGTAGTAGTCCACCTTGCCGAGCGCCAGGTCCACCGGAAACTCGGCCGTGAGCGCCCGCGTGGTATCGGCCGGATCGGGGTCGCTGTCGAACGGATGCACGTAGCCGACGAGCGCGCCCTGCGCCCGGGCGAGGTCCGCCACGTCGGCGTTCGTCGGCGCAAGGCTGGCCACGGCCGTGGCCGCGTAGCCGGCGTAGCCCGGCAGCAGGACGTGGCCCCGAAGTCCCAGCAGGCCAATGTGGCCCCACACGCTCGTGTGGTATTCCTGGTCGTGCACGATCACGGTCGACGGCGTCGAGACCGGATCGCGGCCGACCGCCCGGTCGATGTCCGGGATGCGCCCCTCTTTGTTGACGATCAGGTTCTCGACCAGGTCGAGATCCTCCGCCTTGGCCTGGAAGGCGAGCCGGCGCGGGGTGGTGCGATAGGCACCGCCGTAGTTCATGTGCACGTGCATATCGGCGCTGTACCAGCCTCGCCTCGCGAGATCGCCGAGCGGTCGCAGAGAGAAACGGAGCGTGCTGTCTGCGCCGGCGCGGATCGCGACGGCGCGGCGCTCGACCCGGGTCTCCGGCCCGCGCGTGACCTCGATCCGGTACTGGCCGGCCGGCAGCGTCAGCGAGTCGCGACCGGCAGTGTGGAAGTACCCGTACTCGAAGCGCCGCTCGCGACGGTCGAACCCGTCGTCCGCGTGGCGCCAGGCGTCGTCCGGTGCCCAGCTCCGACCGTCGGGGCCGGTGACGGACACTCGCGCGGGGACCGGTACGCCACGCGCATCGGTCACGAGCAGCCGGAGACGTCCCACGGGCGACCGGTAGACGCGCCGGTCCGCCCGCACTTCCGTGCGGCGGCCGCCCGTCACCTCGACGATCCAGAGCGAGGTGTTGCCGCCCTCGTTCGACACGTAGGCGATACGCCGCCCGTCGAAGGACCAGCGGGGCGCCGTGGCGTCGAAATCGCCGTAGGTCAGCTGAAGTGGGTTGGAGCCGTCCGGCGGCATGAGCCAGAGCTGGTGCCACTGCCTGCCCAGGTATGAACTGTAGACCACCCGCCGGCCGTCCCGGCTCCAGTCGGGGCGTCCCTTCCAGGTGGTCTCCTCGTCACGGATCTCGCGTCCCGCACCACCGGCCCCCGCCGGCATCCGCCAGAACCCACCCGAGCCCCAGACGTGGCCGCGGTTCGAGACCACGATCAGCTCGCGTCCGTCCGGCGACCAGGTCGGCGAGAGCGCGTGGTCGACCGCATTGTAGTAGTAACGCAGGAGCCCGCTCTCGCGGTCATCGCTGACCCGCGCGACCCGCTCGAGCCGGCCGCCGGGGGTGATATCAGCGGTGAACACGTGCCAACGACTTTCGTCCCGCGTCGAGGTGAAGGCCAGCCGGCCACCATCCGGCGACCACCGAGGCTCCAAGTGGACGGCGCCGCCGGCCAACAGCGATACGGTGGAGTCGGTGGCTACGTCCAGCAGGCGGAGCTCGATGGCATCGTCCCGGTAGGAGGCATACACGATGCGGCGCCCGTCGGGCGACCAATCGGGCTGGTAGTCGTAGCCAGGTCCGTCGGTGATCTGGCGCGCCTCGCTCGAGCCGACCCGCTGGCGCCAGAGGGAGCCCTGCATGGAGTACACCAGCTCGGTGCCGTCGGGCGACCACGCGACCGCGCTGGGCCCGCTCGTCACCTGGGGAACGAACATCTCGCGGTAGTAGTACGGGTGGCGGACCTTGATCTGCTGCAGGACGGGCGCGCGCTGGGCGGTGACGGGCAGCGCTGCCGCAAGCACGCCGAGTGCGCCGATGGCGACACCGAGCGCGCCCGCGCGAGGGCGCCGCAGGCTCACCGGCGTCCCCGCCAGTAGATCAGGCCGCCGAGGGCCACGCAGAACGCGGCGCCGCCGATGACCTTGACCTGGAACAACAGCGGATCGGTCGTCCCGCTCGGCGGCACCGTCGCGATCTTCATGGCAAACAGCGTGAGCGACAGGCCAGCGAGACCGATCATGACACCCGCCGGGCGGCTGGCGAGAGCGCCGGGCGCCGGCGCCGCCTCCTTGACCCGCACGAGAATGAAACACACGAACAGGTAGATGTAGGGAATGAAGTAGACGAGCAGCATCGTGTCGAGAATGATCAGGTACGCTTTCTCGACGGTGGTTCCACGCCCCAGCACCGACAGGAGGAGGAACACCGTCGCCAGGACGGCCTGCGTCAGGATGGCGACGTACGGCGTCTTCCACTTGGGGTGCACCTTCCCGAAGGCCGGTGGGAAGTAGCGGTCGAGTCCGATCACGAACGCCACGCGGGCGGGACCGGTGAGCCAGGCACCGACGCCGCCGACGTTGCCGACGACGTAGAGTGCGGCGGCCACCGCCGGCAGCCAGGCCACACCCCACCCGATGTTCCTGGCTCCCTCCGCCACCGCCTGGAGGAACCCCGAGACGATGTTGACGTCCTTGGTCGGCACCAGCCAGAGCACGGCCGCCGTGCCGGCGATATAGATGAACGCGATGAGCGGCGCCGAGATGAAGATCGAGCGCGGCAGCGTCCGCCGCGGGTCCTTCACCTCGCCACCCATGACCGCGCAGAGCTCCAGCCCGGCGAACGCGAAGGCGATCGAGGCCCAGAGGTTGAGCTCCGAGAGGTCGCTCAAGTCCGGGACCAGCGACTGCGCGGTCAGCGGCGTAGCGGCGGGGCGGGTGAACACGGCGTAGAGGCCGAGCGCCACGAGCAGAATCCCGGGTACGTAGGTGCCGATCGCGCCCAGATTCTGGAGCCAGCGGCCGGTGCGGACTCCCACGATGTTGATTCCGACCGCGAGCCACAGGGCCGCGAGCGTGGCGGGAAGCACGTACGCCCAGTTGTCCGCGAGGCTGGTCTGGCCGCGCCCGATCACGTAGGTCCCGACGACAGCAGTCGACATCAGCAGGTTCGGGTAATACAGGATGTTATTGACCCAGTAGCACCAGCCGCAGAGGAAGCCGTGCCCCTCGCCGAAGGCCCGCTTGGTCCAGGCGTAGATGCCGCCCTCGTCGGGATAACGGGCGGCGAGATCGCTCACGGCCAGTCCCTGCGGTACGAAGAAGAGCAGTGCCGCCAGGACCCAGAGCGTAATCGAGCTCGGCCCGGCGGCGGCCGCGGTCGCGAACCACCGGAGACTCACCACCGCGACGATGTTGAACAGCACCATGTCGCGGAGGCCCAGGCAGCGCACCAGCGCCGGATGCGCCTGCTCGGCGGGAGGTGCGGGCGCGGCGCTCATGGAAGGTCAGCCCTTCAGATAGAGGCGATGGGGATCGAGCACGTCCCGGAGCAGCTGGAGCTCCGCCGGCGTGGGCGGCTCGACGGAGCCGAGGGAGGGTCGGGACCGAAGCTGCCAGCCGACGCCGGCTCGCACCTCGTCCGCCTGCACGCCGGGATAGAGCGCCGCGAGCACCAGCTCACCCGTGTCGGGGTCGGCTTCGAGGACGGCCTTGTCGGTCACCACCTTGACCGGACCGGCGCCCGGCATGCCGAGCGAGCGGCGGCTGCCTCCGCGGGCGCGGTGGCCGGGGCTGGTGATGAAATCGACGGCCTCCGGGAACGCCCGGCGGTTGAGCCGGCTGATCACGACCGTGCGGCGCGCGTGGATGGCGATCTCAGCGGCGCCGCCGCTCCCGGGCAGGCGGACGTCGGGATGCTCGTAGCGGCCGACCACGGTCGTGTTGATGTTGCCGTAGCGGTCGATTTGCGCGCCGCCGAGGAAGCCGACCTCGATCCGGCCGTTCTGGAGGAACAGCTGGAACACGTCGGCCATGCCGCAGACCATGAGCGACCCCGTCACGAGCGACGGGTCGCCGATCGACACCGGCAGCCGCTCGGGCACGGCGCCGACGGCGCCGGATTCGTAGATCAGGACCAGGTTGGGGGCGTGGGTGGCCCGGGCGAGGTTGCAGGCCAGGTTCGGGAGCCCGATCCCGACGAAGACGACCTCGCCGTCGCGGAGCTCCCGCGCGGCGACGACGGCCATGAGCTCGGCGGGGGTGTACGTCATCGCAGCTCAGAACCCATAGTTCACGCCCGTGCACACCCGCGCATCCGCCCGCAGCCGCTCGAAGTCGCCACAGCGCGCGACGTACTCGCCCCGGTCCTTCACGTCGTGCACGAACTCGTCCAGGTACCGGTCGAGCGCCGCCGCATCCCGCGAGATCGACTCCCACTTCACGTAGAACTCGTTGTCCCGGTCGTAGTAGCCCTGCGCGTAGGATGGATGCGCCCCCCACGGCTCGACCACGACTGCGTCGACTGCGAGGCCGGGAATCAGCGTCCGGTTGGGATCGGCGCGGATGACCTGCTCGTCCACCAGCTCCTCGACCACGACGATCACCCGCCTCGACGCGAACGCCGCCTCCTTCTGCACGCCGAGCAGGCCCCAGATCTGGGTGTTGCCCTGCTCGTCGGCGCGCTGGGCGTGCACGATGGTGACGTCGGGGTTGAGCGCCGGCACGGCCGCCAAGCGCTCACCGGTGTAGGGGCAATCGACGGTGGCGATCAGCGGGTTGGCGACCGGCAGGTCGGTTCCCATGTAGTTGCGCATGGGCCAGAACGGGAGGCGCGCGGCTCCGGCGCTGAGCCGTCCCACCATCCCGAAGTGGGAATACTCCTCGAGCTCGAGTGGGACGCCGCCCTTGCCTTCGACCGCGCGCCGGAAGGCGTGCAGGGAGCCCGCGCCCGGATTTCCGGCCCAGGAGAAGACCAGCTTCCGGGCGCAGCCGGCCGCGATCATCTGGTCGTAGATGAGATCGGGGGTGAGGCGGCAGAGCACCAGGTCCCGGCGCCGCTGCCGGATGATCTCGTGCCCGGCGGCGAAACAGATCAGGTGGGTGAAGCCCTCGATCACCACCGTGTCGCCGTCGTGCACGTGGGCGCCGACGGCCTCGCGCATGGTGGTGACCTTCGACCCCGGGCTCAAGCGATCTCGCTCAACCGGGCGTCGATCATGGCCAGCGCGAGGTCGATGTCCTCGGCTCCGACGACCAGCGGCGGCGCCAGCCGAAGCGTGCTCTTCCCCGCCCCGAGTAGCAGGAGGCCGCGCTGGAACGCGCCCTGGACCAGCTGCTCCACGATCTCCGGGGCCGGCTCGCGCGTCGCGCGGTCCTTCACGAACTCGACGCCCACCATGAGGCCGACGCCGCGCACGTCGCCGATGCACCGGTGCTTCTCGGCCAGCGTCCGGGCCCCGGCCATGAGCCGCTCGCCCATGACGACGGCGTTCGCCATGAGACCGTTCTCGACCAAATCGAGCGTCGCGAGCGCGGCCGCGCAGCAGACGGGATTGCCGCCGAAGGTCGACCCGTGCGAGCCGCTTTCCCACGTGGTGATTGAGTTCTTGGCGATCATCGCTCCGATCGGCATGCCGGAGCCCAGGCCCTTGGCAGTGAGGAGGATGTCGGGCTCGACGCCCTCGTGGTCGCAGGCCCACATCTTTCCCGTGCGCCCGACGCCCGATTGCACCTCGTCCGCCACGAGTAGGATCCCGTACTTGTCGCAGATGGCGCGGAGGTCACGGAGCCAGCCGGCCGGCGGAACGACATAGCCACCCTCGCCCTGAATCGGCTCGACGAAGATGGCCGCCACGTCGTGCGGGTCGAGGTGCCGGGCGAACAGGTCCTGCTCCAGCACGTCGAGGCAACCGCGCGTGCATGCCGGCTTGTCGGCGCACCACTGGCAGCGGTAGCGGTAGGCGTACTGGATGTGGTGCACGTCCGGCAGCAGGGGGCCGAACCCGGCGTGCTGGCGCGCCTTGCTGCTCGTGAGGCTCACCGCGCCGGTGGTGCGGCCGTGGAACGCGCCCCGGAAGGCTATGATCGCCGTCCGCCGGGTGGCGTAGCGGGCGAGCTTGATGGCGCCCTCGGTCGCCTCGGTGCCGGAGTTGGTGAGGAAGACGCGCTTCCTGCTCGTGCCCGGGGCGAGCCGCGCCAGCCGCTCACAGAGCTCCGCCATGCCTTCGTAGTAGAAATCGGAGCCGCAGATGTGGAGGAAGCGGTCGGCCGCGTCCTTGACCGCCGCCACCACCTTGGGATGGCCGTAGCCGGTGGACGAGACCGCGATGCCGGCCATGAAGTCGAGGTAGCGATTCCCGTCGACGTCTTCCACCATGACGCCCCGCCCCCGTGACACGACGAGGGGGTACTCCTTGATGTAGCAGGTGGAGGTCCACGCCTCGTCCCGCTCGACGACGGCGCGCGCCTTGGGCCCTGGGGGAGGGACGACGATCTTCGGGTAGTCTGCCACTGCGGCTCCGTTGGTGCTTCGAGGTATCCGTCCCGAGTCAGGCTGGGATGTGGGCGACCCCAGCGCTCAGGCGGACGGCGCCGACTGATCGATGACCGTCCGGCTCTGCTCGCGCATGAACTGGGCGACGTAGTACGGCCCGCACCCACCCTTCCCCGTCGAGCCCGAGCCCTTCCAGCCGCAGAAGGCCTGCGCGCCGGGCCACGCGCCCGTGGTGGCCCCGGTGCGCTTGTTGGCGTAGCAGACCCCGGCCTCGATCTCGTCGAAGAATCGTTCCACCTCGGCGGGTTCCGCAGAGAAGATGCCCGCGGTCAGGCCATATTCGACCCCGTTCGCCTGCGCGATGGCCTCGTCGAGGCTCGAGACTTCACCCACGGCGAGGAACGGCACGAACAACTCCTCGCGGTAGAGCGAGCTCTGCAAGGGCAGCAGGGCCACGGTGGGGGCGACGAAGTGGCCGCGGTCGAAGACGCCGCCGGCCAGGCGCGCCCCGCCGTGCAGCACTACGCCTTCCTCCCGCGCCTGCGCCACCGCGCGCTCGTACCGGGCGACTGCGCGCTCGTTGATGACCGGCCCGAAGAACACGTCCCGCTCGGAGGGATCGCCCATCCGCATGGCCCGGGTGCGCTCGAGCAGCCGCTCGACGAACGGTGCCGCCACCTCGCGGTGGACGTAGACCCGGCTGGTGGCGCTGCACTTCTGGTTCTGCAGGCTGAACGCCGACCGCATCACCCCTTCCGCGGCCGCATCGAGGTCCGCGCTCGGCATCACGACCGCCGCGTTCTTGCCGCCCAGCTCGAGCAGGCAGGGCTTGATCCATCCGGCGTTGAGGCCTGCGTGAATCCGCATCCCGACCGCCTTGGAGCCCGTGAACACCACGCCATCGACGCCCGGATGCTGCCAGAGCGCGTCCCCGATCGCGTCGCGGTGGCCGACGACCAGGTTGAACACGCCCGCCGGCAGGCCGGCATCGCGGTACACCTCGTACAGGCGGAGGCCGGTCCACGGCGTATCCTCGGCCGGCTTGTAGACCACCGCGTTCCCCGCGGCGAGCGCGGCCGAGGACATGCCGGCCGACAGCGCGAGCGGGAAGTTGAACGGCGCGATGCACGCGAACACCCCGTACGGCCGCAGCACGTCGGTGTTCCGCTCGACCGGCGTGATCCGCCCCATCGCCCGCACGAACCCGTCGGCGTCCTCGACCTGGGTGCAGTAGTAGTCGATCAGGTCGGCGGACTCCTCCGCATCGCCCATGGCTTCGAGCCGGCTCTTGCCTACTTCCAGGCTCATGATCGCGGCGAGCTCGTACTTCCGCTCCCGGATGAGCGCGGCAGCGCGCCTGAGGAGGGCGAGCCGCTCCCGCCACGGGAGCCGCGCCCAGCCGCGCTGGGCCTCGCGGGCCGCGGCCACCGCGCGGTCGACGTCGGCCGGCCCGCCGACGGCGAACCGGCCCAGCACCACGCTCGTGTCGATGGGCGAGCGGTCGACCAGGGGCTCGTCGCCGTGGTCCACCGCCCGGCCCCCGATGTAGAACGGGTACCGCGCGCCGGCGGCGGCGCGCACGGCCTCGAGCGCCACGTCGAAGCGATGGTGGAACTCGTCGAGGTCGCCGGAGGCGGAGGTGTAGGTGATCTTGGCGGGCGCGCTCACGCGATGGCTCCGATCCGCTCGACCGTGACCCTGAGGGCCGCGCCGAACCGCTGCACGATGATGTCGATCTCGTCCTCGGTGACGATGAACGGCGGCGCGAGCATGGCGAGGTCGCCGTTGACGCCGTCGGCCTGGCCGACGTTGGGCCACACGACGAGCCCCGACTCCAGCGCCGCGGCGGCGAACATTTCGGCGAACCGGGCGGCGCGCGGAAAGGGCGCGCGCGTGACGGGATCAGCGACGAACTCCACGCCGGCGAGGAGGCCCCGGCCGCGCACGTCACCGACGCCCGGCACCTCCCGGAGCGCCGCCAGGCGCGCGTGGAACAGCGGCGCGATCGTCGCACAGCGCTCGATCAGGGCGTGCTCCCGCAGATATCGCAGCGTGGCGACCCCGGCCGCACAGAGCGTCGCATGATGCGAGAATGTCTGGGCATGGAGCAAGGCGCCTGAGCCCCGGGCCAGGACGTCGATCAGGCGGCGCGGCGCCACCACGGCGGAGAGCGGGACGTACCCTCCGGCGATGCCTTTCCCGAGCGTCATGATGTCGGGCACGACGCCGTACGGCTCCAGCGCCGACCAGGTGCCGGTCCGGCCGGCTCCCGTCAGCACCTCGTCCGCCACGAGCAGGGCGCCGGTGCGATCGCAGGCCGCCCGCACCCGGCGCCAGTACTCCGGGGCCGGCACCGACGCCCCGGTGGACGACCCGCCGACCGGCTCCGCGAGCACCGCCGCGACCGTCCCGGGCCGTTCGCGGTCCAGCGCCGCCTCGACTGCCTCGCCGCTGCAGCTCGGGCAGAGGGGCGTCACCCCGCGGCACGCGCAGCGGTAGGCGTAGGGCGCCGGCACCCGCACGAACTCGACCAGCCAGTCCTGGAAATAGGTCGTGTAGTGCTCGCGTGCCGACGCGGAGAGCGCCAGGAGGGTATTGCCGTGATAGCCCGGGCCAACGCCAGAAGCTTCCGCCGGCCGGGCTCGCCGGCCTCCACCCAGTATTGCCGGGCGAGCTTGAGCGCGGCCTCGACCGCCTCGGATCCGCTCGCGAGCGGATAGACCAGGTCGAGGTCGCCCGGAGACCGTCGCGCGATCTCGGCGGCGAACTCCTCGACCGGATCGTGGCTGAAGGCGGTCCCGTTGACGTACGCCAGCCGCTCGGCCTGGCGGCCCACCGCCGCCGCGATCTCACGGACCCCGTGGCCCACGTTGACGACGAAGGCGCCGCCGGAGGCGTCCAGGTAGCGCACGCCCCTCGTCGTCGTACAGGTAGCAGCCTTCGCCGCGGACGATGCGCGGATACGGCCCGCGTCAGCTTCCGGTAGAAGACGTGGGACGGCAGGGGGTCGTGGATGGTCATGGTCGTGGGGCGGCCGGCCCGGACACCGGGCCGATCGACCGCGGGCGGAATGTGGCCGGGTCCCCGAACGGACGCCAGGGGCGGGACCCCGGGCGGGTTTGGCCCGCATTCTGCAGAATATGGCGTCCGCGCCCCCCTCTGGGCGTAATCGGCAACCTTTTCCCGCTGGTGGCCGCCATGCAATCATCGCTCGTCGTCGACGCCTTAAGGACCAACTGCTCCAGGTGCTGGACTGGTACCAGCGCGGCCTGCCCCGCTTCCGCTGGGGGACCGTCATCCACCGCCGCAACGAGCGTGGCAGATTGCGGTTCGGGGCGGTCACCCCCGAAGGCGAGAGCCTCCTCCTCAGCGAGCCACTGCTCGACGACCTGGCCGCGAGGCCGTGCTGGCTGGACGGCGCGGTCCGGGTCCGGCTGGAGAGCCGGCGGGCCGGCAACCAGCACCCCTGGCTGGATGCCCTTGCCCGGCCGGACCGTCCGCCCCTGGTCGAGGCGCTGGCGGTGTACTTCGATCCCGATACCTCGCCCGAAGAGGTGATGGCGTTCCAGGCGATGGCCGGAGTGCTGACGCCCGCCAAGTGCCCGTCCGAGCTGTTCCTCCTGACCAAGGAACGGCCCACCGGCTGGCCGATGTAAGTCGCGGAGCGATCTGGCATAGGTCCGCGCGTGAGCAAAACGCAGGGCGCGTGCCTCGAGGCATGCCCCCTTCGTTTCCGTTCAGCGTGACTCGGCCCGCCGCCTTACCGCCATCTACTTCAGGAACAGCAGATCCCGATAGGTCGGCAGCGGCCACAGATCGGCCGCCACCAGGGTCTCCAGCGCGTCCCCGGTCTCCCGCAGGCCGGCCATCGCCGGCTTGAGCTCGCGGCTGATCTGGGTGGCATGCTTGGTCGGGTCCGCCTCGTGATGCGCGGCGGCCGGCTCCACCTCGGCCGTTCTGTTCCGGAACTGGTGACCAGCTCCACGAACTCGCGGAGCGCCGCCGTGCGTATCGCCCGCGTCCACTCCGGCGGCCTTGGTCGCCGCGACGGCCTCCGCCGTCCGACGCTGGTGCTCCAGCGCCGCCGGCAGGATCTGCGCCTCGCGCGATGGAGACCATGGTCTCGGCCTCGATGGCGAGCTGCTTGACGTACTTCTCGACCGTGATGTGGGTCCGCGAGTCGTACTCCGACCTTGCTCAGCACGCCGTACTTCTTGAAGAGGTCCACGTTCTTCCTGGCCTGGAGCACCTGGAAGGCCTCGACCGAGTCCCTGAGGTTGGGCAGCCCGCGCCGCTCGGCCTCCGTGTGCCACTCCTCGGAGTAGTTGTCGCCGTCGAAGATGACCCGCTTGTGCTGCTTGATGAGCCTGCTTGAGCACGGTCACGGACCGCCTGGAGCTTGCGCCGGCGTGGGCTTGGCGCCGACCGCCTTCTCCAGCTCGGTCGCCACGTAGTCGAGCGACTCGGCCACGATGGTGTTGAGCACGGTGTTGGGCCAGGCGATGCTGGCGCTCGAGCCCACGGCGCGGAACTCGAACTTGTTGCCGGTGAAGGCGAACGGCGACGTGCGGTTGCGGTCGCCCGAGTGGCGCGGCAGCTGCGGCAGCGTCTTGGCGCCGAGGTCGAGCGTGCCGCCCCGGATGGTGCGCTTGGGCAGGCCCTTCTCGACCTGCTCCAGGATGTCGCGAGAGCATCTTGCCCAGGAAGATCGAGATGATCGCCGGCGGGGCCTCGTTGGCGCCGAGCCGGTGATCGTTGGCCGCCGACGGCGATGGAGGCGCGGAGCAGGTCGGCGTGGATGTCCACCGCCCGGATCGTCGGCGCACCAGGAACACCAGGAACTGCATGTTGGTGTGGGTGTCGTCCTGCGGGTCGAGCAGGTTGACGCCGGTGTCGGTGGACATCGACCAGTTGTTGTGCTTGCCCGAGCCGTTGACGCCGGCGAACGGCTTCTCGTGCAGCAGACGCCTGGAGGCCGTAGCGCGGGTGCCACCCGCTTGAGCGTCTCCATGATGCAGCATCTGGTGGTCGCTGGCGATGTGGCTCGGCTCGAACAGCGGCGCGATCTCGTACTGGCCCGGCGCCACCTCGTTGTGCCGGGTCTTGACCGGCACGCCGAGGCGGTAGAGCTCCTTCTCGGATTCGGCCATGAAGGCGAGCACGCGCGGCGGGATGGTGCCGAAGTAGTGGTCCTCGAGCTGCTGGCCCTTGGGCGGCTTGGCGCCGAACAGGGTGCGCTCGCAGGTGAGCAGGTCGGGCCGCTCGAAGTAGAGGTCCCGGTCGACCAGGAAGTACTCCTGCTCCGGCCCGACGGTGGTGATAGACGCGGGCGACGCCTTCGTCGGTGCCGAAGATGCTTGAGGATGCGCATGCGCCTGCTGCGACAGCGCCTCCACCGAGCGGAGCAGCGGGATCTTGGTGTCGAGCGCCTCGCCGGTCCAGGACACGAACGCCGTCGGGATGCAGAGGGTGACGTTGTTCTCGCCGCGCATGAGGAAGGCCGGGCTGGTGGCGTCCCAGGCGGTGTAGCCGCGGGCCTCGAAGGTGGCCCGGAGGCCGCCGGAGGGGAAGCTGGAGGCGTCGGGCTCGCCCTGGACCAGCTCGGAGCCGGAGAAGTTGAAGACCACTCCGCCGTTGCCGTCCGGCGCGGCGAGCGAGTCGTGCTTCTCGGCGGTCAGGCCGGTGAGCGGCTGGAACCAGTGGGTGTAGTGGCGTGGCGCCGTTCTCGATGGCCCAGTCCTTCATGGCTGGCCGCGACGACGTCGGCGACGGCGGGTCGAGCGGCTCGCCCTGGTCGATGGTCCGCAGGAGGCTCCGGTACACCTCCTTGGGGAGCCGCTGCCGCATGGTGCTGCGAGAAAAGATGTCGCTGCCGAAGATGCTGTCGATCCGCTCGCACGGAGTCGCTGCCGCCCGTCGGAGGAACGTGCAGGGGTGGTCACAGGTGCTGCGCCTCGTGGTTGGTGGAAAAGGTCGCGGCGGAGAAGCGGTCTCCGCCGCCGTCGACATCTCCGTGCTGCACCAGCCGCTGCATCACCGTCGCCGCGTCGAGTTCCACGGGTTCATCGAATTCGCTGCGCCCGCCGGATTGGGGGCGTCGAGTGCGCTCAGCGCATTGCCGGCCGCCGGCGCCGCGCTCACGCCGCGCCCACGGGCACGCCGATGAGATCGTCGAGATCCGAGAAATCGGGATCCGGCAGCTCGGTGTAGACCGGGTGGGAGAGGTACCGCTCGCCGAAGTCGCAGATGATCGAGACGATCAGCTTGCCGGCGTTCTCGGGCCGGGACGCCACCTGCAGCGCCGCCCAGGTGATCGAGCCGCTCGAGATCCCGGCGAAGATCGCCTCCTCGCGCGCCAGCCGCCGGGCCGTGGCGATGGCGTCGTCATTGCTCACCCGGATCACTTCGTCGTAGATCTTGGTGTCGAGATCGACGGGATGAAGCCGGCGCCGATACCCTGCTGCTTGTGCGGCGAGGGCTGGCCGCCGGAGAGCACCGGGCTCTCGGCGGGCTCGACCGCGACGATGCGGATGTCCGGCTTCCGCTCCCGGAGATAACGGCCGGCGCCGGTGATCGTGCCGCCGGTGCCGACTCCGGCGACGAAGATGTCGATCTTACCCTCGGTATCGGTCCCAGATCTCCGGACCCGTGGTGCGGTAGTGGATCGCGGGATTGGCGGGATTGTCGAACTGCCGCGGCATCCAGGCGCGGTCGCCCAGCCGCGAGAGGATCTCCTCGGCGCGGGCGATGGCGCCCTTCATGCCCTTGGGGCCCTCGGTCAGCACCACCTTGCAGCCGAGCGCGCGCAGCAGGTGGCGGCGCTCGAACGTCATGGTGTCGGGCATGCGAAGATGCAGCGGTACCCCCGCGCCGCGGCGACGTAGGCCAGCCCGATGCCCGTGTTGCCGCTGGTGGGCTCGACGATGATCATGCCGGGACGCAGCTGGCCCTTCTCGACCGCGTCGTTGATCATGGCGGCGCCGATCCGATCCTTCACCGAATTGTACGGATTGTATCCCTCGTGCTTGACGACGATGCGGGCGGGCAGGCCATGGCCCAGCCGGTTGAGCCGGATGAGCGGGGTGTTGCCGACCGTCTCGGTGACGTCCTGGTAGATCTTTCCGTGTGGCATTTGTGCCTCGCCTGGCAAGGAGCGGCGACTGTCGTGCGCGACGAGACAACTTACCATCGTGGGCGGGACGGCGTGAAGAGGCCTTCACCAGCGGCGGGCAGGCTCCGCACATTCTCTCGCGAGCGCTCCCAGCTCGGTCGCGCCCCAGTCGCCACGGTCGTTCAGTCGCGCCAGGAGCACCGGCGGCAAGGCGCCCGCACCAGCGCGGGCGCCCGCGATGCCTCCGGCCATGGCCGCCATGGTATCGGTGTCGCCTCCAACGGCGATCGCGGTACAGACCGTGGCCCAGTAGTCGTCCGGCGAATGCAGAAAAGCGTAGAGACTCCAGGCCACGCTCGGGAGTACGAAGGCCGAGATCCCCCGCCAGGAAACCGCGTGTGCGGGATCGAGGCGGACCGCCCGGATGTGGGCCGCCGCCGCTATGGGCGTGAGGTGCGACCACCCGGCCAGGTCCCGGATCAGCGCCGCGACTTCGGCGCTCTCGGGAGCGGCCAGATCGGCGAGCTCGGCGAGAAACGCTGCCCGGTCGATGGGTCCTGAACGCATGGCCAGCGCCGCCGCGCCTGCCACGGCGACCGAGGCCCCGCGCAACGGGGGTCCTGATGGGTCACCCAGCTCTGCGCCGCGGCCGCCGAGCGCAGCATCGCGACGTCCGTCGCGAACAGCACTCCCAGCGGCGCCACCCGCATCGCGCTGCCGTTGCCGGCATACGGCGCCGGCGTGCCCGAAGCCTCCCATCCGGTCCCGTCCATCAGCCGGTGCGCGGCGGCGCGCGTTCCCGGCCCCGCGCCGACGTCCCGACCCTCGCGAAACAGCCCGGCCACCTGCCGGGCGAACGCCGCCGTGTCCCACCCGCCCGCCTCCCGGATCCCGAGCAGCAGGGCCCGCGCGAGCTGGGTATCGTCGCTGTACTGGCCGAAGGGGAACCGTGGATGGGCCCGCTCGCCTGCGCGGCCGGTGCGGAGCCAGCCGTCGACGTAGGAGGCAGCGTCCTCGGGCGGGGCCGCCTCGACGACGAACCCCAGCGCGTCCCCGAGGGCCAGGCCGAGGAGCGCGCCTGCCAGGCAATCCTCGACGGTGGGCTCCAACACGCGCGTGGCCGAGGCCTCAGCCAGGCTCGACGTCACGGCCGCAGTGCTTGCACACGCGGGCCCGCGCCAGGATGCGCTCCGCGCACCACGGGCAGTCGCGCTCGACGCGCGGCTCGCCGGCCAGCGGCGCGGAAGCGGGATCGCGCGGCCGACGGTCGTCCTGGGCGACGATCTGGGCCTGAACTTCGCGCCGGAACTCGAGTGGACGCGGGATGCCGGCGATGGACTCGCGGGTGCCGCCGGTCCCCGTGATGGTGACCGTGCCATACCCAAGCATCCGACCCCAGACGTCCTGCTCCACCCCGAGCCCTTCGATCTTGGTGAGCAGGGTCTCCAGCGACTGCCGGTTGAGGATGCCCATCCCGCCAGCACGCGCTTGTCCGTGATCGCGAAGTCGGAGCTGAGGTAGCGGATCGCGGGGGGAAGCGCGAGGAGGAGCGCCACGCCGACCAGCGCGGCGCCGACGTACCAGTAGTCCTGGAGGGCGAGCTGGAGCGTGGCGCCGAGGATCACGCCGACGAGGGCGATGAGAAGCGGGCCGGCGAAGAGAATCCAGTGCGGACGCGTGCGGTAGACGATGCGCTCGCCGCTCAGGAGCTGGTCATCGAGCGACGCCATGATACTCCGACGGACAGGGAGGGATTCGAACCCTCGAAACCGTTGCCGGTTTACCGGTTTTCGAGACCGGCTCCTTCAGCCACTCGGACACCTGTCCTCGTCGAACTCAACTTATTTCCGGACGGAAGTTTACACCGCTCCGTGCGGGTTTTCCAGCAACGGGTGCCGAGCGACAGGCGAAGGCATCGATCATGGCGCCGGAAGTCGAGCAGGTCAGGATAGCCGAGACGTCGCCGTTCCTCAAGGCGCGAGTCTGAGCGGCCTAGCGCTCGATTTCGGTGGGGACCGACCTCTGGGGGGAGGTGATCGCCACCTTCCGGCGGTCGCGCGCGGCCCGCCATCTCCTCCAGGACAGGGCCAGCCCGGTCCAGACCATGACGAGAGTTGCCGTGGTCACGATGAGGGCCAGCGTCTGGCCGGGGAGCCCGGCGACCTCGCCCGTGTGCAACGGGCGCATCCAGGCGCGAAACCGGTTGGCCGGATCGAGCGACGTGTAGCCGCGCCGCTCGATCACGGCGCCGGTGGCGGCATTGAGGGTCACCGTGATCCGCTGGTCGGGGCGAAACGCATCTGTCTCCGAGATCGTCGCGGTGATGGGGCGGGCTGCTTCGGTCGGCAGCCGCAGCTGGATGGCGTGCCACCGCGGCGTCTCCTCCACCACCCGGGCCCACACCGTGTCGAGGCTGGCGGTGGCCTCGAGGCCGGCCGTTGCGACAGCCGTTCCGGGCTCGCGCGGAGGACGCGCAAGCTCCGGGCGTGCGCGCTCGCCACGGGCGGGCTCCCGAGCGCCGACTGGCTCGTGCCCGAATGCCCGCTCGACCATGGCCTGTGGCCACTCGTACGAGATGAAGGTCGCGCTGGCCACGATCAGGACCAGCCAGGGAGCCGACCAGATGCCGAGGACGTGATGCCAGTTCCAGTCGCGCGCCTTGCCGCGGGCGCCCGGCGTGAACAGCAGGACGCTCCGGAACGCGCGGCGCGACCGCTGTCGCGGCCACCAGAGCACCGGCCCGGACAGGATCAGGAACAGGAAGGCGAGATTGGCGGCCCCGGTCACGGCGCGGCCCGTCTCGGATCGCGTGGTGCCACGTGAGACGATGGACCGGTGCACCCGTTCGACCGACGAGACGAAACTGCGGATGCCCGAGTCCGTGCCGAGGAACGTGCCGGCGACGGGGCTCAGAAAGATCGAGCTCCGGTCGTCGAGCGTGACCGATACCGGCATCGACGGGTCGGACCGGACCATCAGCCCCGCGATCGGCCGCTCCGGCGCGGCGACTCTTGCCAGCGCGACCAGCGAGTCGAGCGACATCCGGTCCGCAAGCGTCGCGCCCGGGGTCCGATTGCGGCTCGCGGTCCACTCGAGCACTTGCCGCTGGTAGGCGAGCGCGACACCCGTAGCCGACATGAGGAGCACGACGAGCCCGGCGGCCGCACCGGCGGCCAGGTGACACCAGAAGAGCGTCGTGCGCACGGCGTCGAAGGGCCGGCGGGCCCTCCCGCGGCTCACGCGTCGGCCTGGCGGCGCATCAGGTTGGGTTGGGAGACGACAGCGGCGCGCTGGTTCTTGATCGGCTTGCTCTTGCGCCGCTTACTCATGAGTCCTCCGCCGGGAGTCGGTTCGCCGAGCAGTTCGAAGATGAGAATGAATTTCATCAGGTTTTTAGCAATGCGGAATATTTCCGGTCCCAATTCGCTGGGTCAAGTCCTTCGCCGAGAATCAGCGTGCTGGATGCCCCTACCCCTCCGCCCAACGTGCCGCCGCGTCGCGCAGCGTCTTGAGCTGGCGGCCCAGCCGCGTCAACCGGCCGCGGAGCAGTGGCGACACCGGTCCGGCCGGCG
Organism: uncultured Gemmatimonadales bacterium; assembly: GCA_963840215.1. Classification (GTDB taxonomy): domain Bacteria; phylum Gemmatimonadota; class Gemmatimonadetes; order Gemmatimonadales; family GWC2-71-9; genus CAVVWJ01. The sequence goes on from CAWIYG010000005.1 coordinate 590,056, forward strand.
GCTCCGGCAACTGGCCCAGCGGGGCGGGCGCTCGGCGCTGCGCGAGCGCGCCAGCCACCTCCGCCAGCGCAGCATCCGCTGCCCGGGCGAATGGCGCCAACGCCTCGGACGGGGCCGCGTCGACGGCCGCGTGTCGGCTGAGCGCGAGCGCCGCGATCGACGCCGTGAACCGACGGGTATAGGTCAGCAGCGTCATAACCGGCGCCAACTCTTCCGGCGACCCGCGGTGCTCGCCGAGCAGCCGCTGAAAGGACTCTTCGGCATTCAGGATTGCCAGCCCGACCTGCCGCCGGCTGTCGCGCAGCGCTCGGCTGGCGGCCTCACTCCGGTCGTCGAACCGCTCGACCACCCGCGCCAGATACGCCCTGAGCGCGAGGATGGTCTGCGCCAGGTACGAGGGGAGCCGTTCGGCTTCCGCAGTCGGCCAGAGCAGCCGGCTGCCGACCAGCGCCAGGCCTCCGCCGAGCACGGTGTTGAGGATCCGAATCCCGGCCAGGTGCCAATCCCCAGTGCTGGCCTCCGCCAGCAGCACGAAGGTCGGCGTGAGGAAGATCGAGAACGCCGCATAGTTGAGCGGCAGCAGTGCCACCGACAGGAGGGCGGAGACGAACACGAGCGCGAAGATGGCCCGCGGATCGTGGAACAGCGCGGCGAGTCCGGCGGTGAGGATGCCGCCCACCACGGTACCAAGCACCCGCTGCACTGCCCGGACGCTGGTGGCACCGGTGTACGGCTGCAGGATCAGCACCGCGGTGAGCGTGACCCAGTAGCCGCGCTTGAGCTCAAAGGCGGCCGTGAGCGCCACGGCCAGGGCGGTGATGAGGCCGACGCGGAGCGCGAACCGGAGCACGAGCGAGTCCCACGAGAGCACCGCCCGCAGCGGGCCGAGCCACCCGGGACCCGTCTCCGGATCCTCGGTCTCCTGGGCGCGCTCGAGGGGCGGGAGGGGGGCACCGCTGTTCAATCCGACCACGGTGGCCGCGGCTACGCCGGCGTACTGCGCCATGCGGTCGAGCAGGCCCGCGGCATGCTCGTAGTGGAGCGCGGCGTCTTCCTCAGGTGGTGCGGCGGCGGGCACGCGTGAGCGGAGCGCGTCGCCGCGCCATGTGACGGACACGGCGATCGCCTCGTCCTCGGCCTCGACTCCGTCGGCGATGGCACGCATGGCCACGGCGAACTTCGACACCGCGTCCGCGAGTGCGGCCTCCGCGCCCACATTCCGTGCCTCGACGGGAATCGTCTCCGCGACGTCGCTCAGACCGAAGATCTGTCCGAAGAGCTGGTCGGCCAGCTCGCCGAGCACGAGGAGCCGCTCACCCCGTCCCGATTCGCCGGGCCGGCCGCGCCGGACCGTGGCCAGGGCGGCGCGGGCGGTCTCCAGCGAGGCGCGGACACGCGGCGGATTCGGCGCGACCTCGCCCCGCCGGCTCGAGGCCGCGACCTCCTCCGCATAGTCGGCCAGCGCGCGGTACGCCGCCGCGACCGCCAGCCGCACCGGCCGAAACGGGCGGAGCGGCCAGAGAACCAGCGCCACCAGCGTCGCCCAGGCACCACCGACGACAGCGAAACCGGCCCGACCGAGTGCCGCGGCTGCCGGACCAACGCCCGGCTCGGGCGGGTAGGCGAGCGCGATGACGAACATGGTGAGCGACGCCCCGCCGACACTCGCCCCGGCGACGCCGTACGCGCGGCCCAGGCTGCACGCGACCGCAACGACGAAGCTGAGGGGGATCGCCAGGGCCGGATGTGCTCCGGCCAGCGTGCCGAGCACCATCACGAGTGCCCCGACGACCGCGAGCGACCCCAACGTCGCGGCGCGAGTGCGGTACGGACCGCCCTTGTCCGCCAGCGCGCCGCTGAACCCGGCAAGGCTCATCCACGTGCCGCCGCCGAGGCCAAGCATGTGGTCGGCGAGGAGTGGCGCCACGGTGGCGATCGCCGCCCGCAGCCCGGCCGCGAAGTCGGGTCGGGCGGGTGCGAGTGCGGTCGCCTTCCGGACCTCGGTGAGCGCGCGATGCAGCGGCACGGCGAATGGCCTACAGCGTGAGGCGGCGACTCTCGAAGAAGCGCTTGAGCAGCTCGGCGCACTCCTCGGCCATGAGCCCGCCGACGACCTCCGGCCGATGGTTGAGCCGCGGGTGGCGGAGCAGATCGTAGACCGAGCCGGCCATCCCGACCCGGAGATCGGGAGTGCCGTACACCACGCGCCCCACCTTTGCCAGGACGATCGAGCCGGCACACTGGGCGCACGGCTCGAGCGTCACGTACATCGTGGCGAACGGCAGGCGGTCCTCGCCGGCCTTCTCGAGGGCCTGGTGAATCGCGAGCAGCTCGGCGTGCGCCGTGGGATCGCGGCGGTGCACGGTCTCGTTGTGCGCCTCGGCCAGCACGACGCCCTCGGCGACGATGATTGCGCCGACCGGCACCTCTTCACGCACCGCGGCGGTGCGCGCGAGTCGCAGCGCCCCTTGCATGCCCTGGAGGTCGCTCGGCGAAGGCGTGCCCCTACGCACTGGCGCGCTCGGGGGCGGCGGCGGCGCGCACCATGCGGAGGTGATCCCCAGCGCGCTCCACCCGGATGGTGTCGCCCTCGAGGAACTTCCCTTCGAGCAGCTCGAGCGCGAGCGGATTCTGCAGCTCACGCTGGATCACCCGCTTGAGCGGCCGGGCGCCGTAGACGGGATCGTACCCTTGAGCGGCGAGGAGCTCCTTGGCCTCCGGGGTCACTTCGAGCCCGTGATGACGCGCCGCCAGCATCGCCTCCAAATGCTGGAGCTGGAGATCCACGATGCTCACCAGGTCCGCGCGGCTCAGCGGCCGGAAGACGATGATGTCGTCGACCCGGTTGAGGAACTCGGGGCGAAAGTGGGTGCGGAGCTCGTCGCGCACGCGCTGCTCTACCATGGCCCACGCCGGGTCATCCTTCCGGTCGCCGAGCTCGGGGGAGGCCTGGGCGCTCTCCACGATGATCATGCTGCCGATGTTGCTGGTCATGATGATCACCGTGTTCCGGAAGTCGACCAGCCGGCCCTGGCTGTCGGTCAAGCGGCCGTCGTCCAGGATCTGGAGCAGGACGTTGAACACGTCCGGATGCGCCTTCTCGATCTCGTCGAACAGCAGCACGCTGTACGGGCGCCGGCGCACGGCCTCGGTGAGCTGGCCGCCCTCTTCATAGCCGACGTAGCCCGGGGGCGCGCCGATGAGGCGCGCGACCGAGTGCTTCTCCATGTACTCCGACATGTCGAGCCGGATCATCGCGCGCTCGTCGTCGAACAGGAACTCGGCCAGCGCGCGCGCCGTCTCCGTCTTGCCCACGCCGGTGGGGCCGAGGAAGATGAACGAGCCGGTGGGACGCTTGGGATCGCCCAGGCCCGCGCGGCTCCGCCGCACGGCGTTGGCGACCGCGGCGACGGCGAGGCGCTGGCCCACCACGCGCTGGCTCAGCTCGTCCTCGAGCTTGAGCAGCCGCTCGCGCTCGCCCTCCAGCATCTTGCTCACCGGGATGCCAGTCCATTTGGAGACGATCTCGGCGATGTCCTCGGCGTCGACCTCCTCCTTCAGGTACCTGGCCTTGGCGGTGGTCTCCTGCAGCTTCTTCTCGTCCTGCTGCAGCCGGCGCTCGAGCTCGGGAATGCGGCCGTACTGGAGCTCCGCGGCGCGCTGGAGGTCGCCCCGGCGGGTGGCCTGATCCATCTCGGAGCGCAGGGCATCGATCTCCGCCCGGATTCGCTGGATCTCGCTGATCGCCCCCTTCTCCGCCTGCCACTGGGCCTTCATCCCGTCACCCCGCTCGCGCTGCTCGGCGATCTCCGCCTCCAGCGCCTGCCGGCGCTCGACGGCGGCCTTGTCCTTCTCCTTCAAGAGCGCCTGGCGCTCGATCTGGAGCTGGACGATGCGCCGCTCGACTTCGTCGATCTCGAGCGGCAGGCTGTCGATCTCGATGCGGAGCCGGCTGGCCGCCTCGTCCACCAAGTCGATCGCCTTGTCCGGCAGGAACCGGTCGCCGATGTAGCGGTCGGACAGCGTGGCGGCCGCCACCAGGGCGTTGTCGGTGATCCGCACGCCGTGATGGACCTCGTACTTCTCCTTGAGCCCGCGCAGGATGGCGATCGTGTCGGCCACGCTGGGCTCGCCCACCAGGACGGGCTGGAACCGCCGCTCGAGCGCGGGATCCTTCTCGATGTGCTTGCGGTACTCGTCGAGCGTCGTGGCGCCGATGACGTGCAGCTCGCCCCGGGCCAGCGGCGGCTTGAGCATGTTGCTCGCATCCACCGCGCCCTCGGCCGCACCGGCGCCGACGATGGTGTGCAGCTCGTCAATGAAGGTGATGAACTTGCCTTCGCTCTCCGTCAGCTCCTTCACCACCGATTTGAGACGTTCCTCGAACTCGCCGCGGAACTTGGCACCGGCCAGGAGCTGTCCGATATCGAGCGTCACGAGCTCGCGGTTCCGGAGCGATTCGGGCACGTCACCGTTCACGATCCGCTGGGCCAGACCCTCGACGATCGCCGTCTTCCCGACCCCGGGCTCGCCGATCAGCACCGGATTGTTCTTGGTGCGCCGAGAGAGTACCTGCATCACCCGGCGGACTTCCTCGTCGCGGCCGATCACCGGATCCAGCTTCCCCTTCCGGGCCAGATCCGTGAGGTTGCGGGTGTAACGCTCCAGCGCCTGGAACTTCTCCTCGGGCGACTGGTCGGTCACGCGGTGCGAGCCCCGCACCTCCTGCAGCGCCGTCTGGAGATCGTCGGCCGACAGCTTCCGCGCGCTCAACAGCGCCCGGAGCGAGGTGCCCTTCTCCTCGGCCATGGCCAGCAGGAGGTGCTCGGTGGAGACGTAGGCGTCACCCAGCTTGGACGCGTCGGCATCGGCGCGGTCGAAGATGCGCTGCACCTCGCGGCTGAAGGACGGCTCCCCGGCGCCGCCGTCCTGCTTCGGGAAGCGCTCGATCTCCCGCTCGACGGACTCGGTGAGCTCGCGGACGTTGAGGCCGAGCTTCTGGAGCAGCGGTTGCACCACGCCCTCCGGCTGGGCCAGGAGGGCGGCGAGCAGATGGGCATCGTTGACGACGGGATTGCCCCGGCGGCGGGCGAGATCGCCGGCGTCGCGGAAGGCTTCCTGGGCTTTGATGGTGAGGCGGTCGGGTCGGATCATCGGGTCCCCTAATTCAGTCGGGCTCGGAAGTCGGGCGGGACGGGCGCTCCAGCCCCAAGCGAACTAACGGAAGTTCCCGGATGAGCAACCAGCATACCCATATTCCCTGCCACATTGGCAGCAGCCTCGCGGCCCACCCCCCGCAACGCCAAGAGGGACGGCCCGCGGGCCGTCCCTCTCACTGCTGACTGGTGACCCTCTTCTGGGCGATCATCTTCCGGGTGAACCGTTCGCCGTCCACGGTGAGCTGGTAGTAGTAGACGCCGGGTGTCGCTTCGCCCCGCCCATCCAGATACTTCCCATCCCAGAACGCGTGGTACTCACCGCACCGAAGTCGGAGGCTGTCGAGCCGTTCTGCACCCGCCACCCGGGGCCCACCTCCGTTGGTGAGCACGGGGATCGCCACCACCTGCACCAACACGTTGTAGATCTTCAGGCTGACGACCGGCTGGTGCCCTCTGGCGCAGACCTCCTGGGCGATCAGGAACGGTATCGTCGTCGTCGGAAAGAACGGATTGGGGTAGTTCTCCTTCAGCTCGATGCGAGGCGGCACAACGTTCGCCTGTGCAGCCACCGGGGTTCCGACTCCCACCAGCAATCCGAGCCACCACCCCGGCCACACCAAGCGGACCATGGGCGCTCCTCATCTGACCACATGTCGAACCGTCGGCACCTCCCGGGAACGGGCGTATGCTGGTTAGCACCCGGAAGATGGCCGCTGAAAAGGCGGGGTGTCAAGCGTTTCGGAGCCGCCGGTGGTCGCCGACCCGCTCGGTAATGCCCTTCGCGTCGGCCCATTCGAGCAGGGGGATCATAAACTTCCGGCTGATCCCCAGCCGGTCCCGGACCGCTGCCGGCGCGATGAGGCTGGCGCGGCCGATGTCGGCGAGGGTGGCCGCGAACCGCTCGAGCGCCGCCCGGGCGTAGTAGCGCTCTCGCTCCACCGCCTCGACCCTCCCGGCCTGCGCGGCCAGTCGGAGAATGGCCGCGACGTCCCGCCGTCCGGTCTGCTGCTCGAGCTCGGCGAGAGACGGGGGGCTCAGCTCGGCCTCCTCCAGGATGCGCACCACCCGGTCGATCTCGGCGTCACCGCCTTCGACCCGTGGCGCGAATCCGGACTGGACCGCCACGCCGTCGGCCAACCGTACGCGTCCGGCGGCGGCCGCGTCCGCGAGGACCCGATCGACCAACGGCCCGGGTGCCCGGAGCCCGTGGCGCAGGGTCTCGAGCGGCATGCCGCGATCACTCGGGTGCGTCCGGTGGTAGTCCTTGAGGTTGGCCAGCGCGCGGGCGCCGAGATCGCGAAGGCTGGCCGTGCGCACCCAGTGATCACCCACCAGTCGGATCTCGTCGCTCGCGCGCGCGATCGACGCCGCTTCGGCGGGCGGTGGACCGAGCAGGACCGGCAGCGCTGCCACACCGATGCCTGACGGCCGGCGCTCGAGCAGCGCCGGCAGCCGGCCGGCCGGAGACGCCTCGCTGAGCGCCGCGGGCCACGGCGCGCGCCGCCGAGGGGGATCGGGGTCCAGCACTCGAGCCCCGCCGATCGTGGTCACCGGGCTGTAGCTCCGAACGACCAGCCGGTCGCCGCCCCGCGCTACGAGCGGTTGCTCGAGCACCAGCCGCGCGAGACCGCGACCGCCAGGTTCGATCGGGGCTCGCGGCTGCACTCGCGCCATCACCTCCGTCGTGCCGAGGTGGACCCGAACTCGACTCCGGCTCACGAGCGGCCGGGGGGCATTCGGTTGCAGGACCAGCTCGACGTCGAGCGTCGCGGACGGAGGCCACACGCTGTCGGCGGCCACGATCCACGTTCCCCGGTGCGCATCCTCCCGAGCGAGTCCCGCGAGCCCGAGCGCGGTCCGGTGACCCGGCTCGCTCTGCTCGAGCGTCCGACCGTAGCTCTCGATCGAGCGCACGCGGCCGGCCCGGCCCGAAGGCAGGAGAGTGACCGCGTCGCCCAGACGGACCCGGCCGGACCAGGCGGTCCCGGTCACGACCGTGCCGACTCCCGCCAGTGAGAACGCCCGGTCTACCGGCAGGCGGAAGAGATCCGCCCCACGCCGCGGCTCCAGCAGGACCGCTCGGGCGGCCAGCCGCGACCGGAGCTCCTCCAGGCCGAGGCCGGTACGGACCGACGTTGCCAGGGGAGCTTCGAAAGAAACGCTCGACCCGGCGAGCCATTCCGCGACTTCGAGCAGCATGAGCTCGAGCCAGTCGGGCTCGACCAGGTCGGCCTTGGTCACCACCGGGATCCCGGCGGCGATCCCGAGGTGTTCGAGCACGGCGAGATGTTCGACGGTCTGCGGCATGATGCCTTCATCCGCGGCCACGACCAGCAGCGCCAGGTCGATCCCCGATGCCCCGGCCACCATGGTGCGGACGAAGTCCTCGTGGCCCGGCACGTCGACGACACCCGCGATCGCGCCACCCGGCAAGGCCAAGGGCGCGAAGTTGAGGTCGATGGTGATCCCTCGGCGCCGCTCTTCGGCGAGCCGGTCCATGGCCCGGCCGCTCAGTGCGGCCACGAGAGCGGACTTGCCGTGGTCGATGTGCCCGGCCGTTCCGACGATCATGCGGGCACCCAGGGCCGGCGAAGCCAGAACTCGAGGCCGGGCAGCTCCGCGCCCTCGGCGAGGTGGTAGCGCACGTAGCGGGCGAGCAGCCGCCGGTGCGCGGCGCCGTGGCGCTCGTCGAGCGCGGGCAGTGCCGCGCCGGGGTCGAGCAGCGCCGCCAGATCGGCCCGGGCGTCGGCCGGGAGCTGGGTGGCCCCGTGCTGCGCCGCGCAGGCGGGGCAAAGCGCGCCACCCTCGCGGGTGCTGAATGGGAGCGCGCCCTCGGCGGCGAGCAGCGTCCCGTCCCGCACGCAGGCGTCGAGCGACGGGGCGAAGCCGAGCACGCTCACCAGATGCCAGAGCGTCCGGAAGCCCAGCGACTCGACCTGGTCCGCGGGCGATTCCTCCAGCGCCTGCAGCGCGTCGCGGAACTGGTCGTAGCTCTCGGGATGCGGATCGGCCGGTGCGAAGTGGATCATGACCTCGGCGAGGGCTGAAGCGGTGGCGTAGCGGGAGAGGTCCGCGGCCAGGCCCACGTGCAGGAGCTGCAGGTCGAACGCCGTGAGCACGTGCAGCTCGCGGTGCTCCTTCGTGAGGTACTGGGCCTGTCCCTCGCTCATCAGCTGGAGCGCCGCGCCGAAGCGGCTCCTGGGACGGAGGGCGCCTTTCGCGATGGCGCTCTGCACCCCGTGCTCCCGGGTCGCGAGCCGGACGATCTTCGACGTCTCACTGTACCGCAGCGCCGACAGCACAATCGCCGGGGTGATGACCAGGGCCATGAACGCAATCTACACCGCAGTGGCGGACCCGCCGCCTCACCTCATTCAGGCGGGATCTGCACCACGGCCGAGCCCACCGGGCACTCGCCCAGCATGATCGTGCCCGTCTCGACGAGCGCGGCGTCCAGCACATGGGCGCGGCCGGGCTGGCCGCCCGAGCACGGCCCGGTCTCGATGGCGTAGACCCGACCCTTGCTGTCCACCGCGACGGTGGCGTTCGACGGAACCGGAATACCCTGGCCTGCCCCGTGGACGACTTCGTTGCTCTCGAGATTGAACTCCATCACCCCCTCGCTGTAGGAGCTCACGAAAATCCGGGCGTCCGCGTCGGCCGCCACGTTCCCGGGGCCCGTCCCGAACCCGGCGAAGCTCGCGAGCTCCGTGCGCTCCAACGGGTCGACCACTGAAAGCCGGCCCTCACCGGAGAAGAAGCTGCCGGTGCTCATCACGTACAGGAGGCCGTCGGATCCCACGGTGCCGAACGAGGCGTTCCCCTCGCCGGTGAGGGGGATGGAATCCACCCCTGTCGCGACCGCGTTGGTGGCGGGATCGACCACCGTCAGCCAGCTCGGCCCGGCCGGGCTGAAGGTCTCGTCGAGGTTGCTGTTGAGCACGAACACCTTGCCGCGAGTGAAGATCAGGCCGGCTGGGTACACGCCCACGGGTACCTCGGAGTTGGCCCCCGTCAGATAGTTGATTCGCGAGACGGTATTGATGTTCGGATTGCCGACGTACGCGATCGAGTCGTCGACGATCGCCGAGCCGGTCGCTCCCGAGTTGTCCGGCAGCGGGATGGTGCGGATGATGGAGGCCGTGCGGAGGTCCACGACCACCACGGCGTTATCGAGCCCCAGCGGGACGATGGCCACTCCCTCGCGGGCGGAGACACCCGTCGGGGTGGGCGTGGTGCCTCCCAGGGGGACCGCCACGGCCGAGTTCGGCGCGTCGACCGGCACGATGCTCAGCGTGTTGGCGGTGCTGTTCACGGCGAGCAGCACCTCCTGCGGATCGGGCAGCGGGGCGTTCGTGTCGGAGCAGCCCAGCGCGACGGCCGCGATGGCCGCGATGGCGAACGAGTTCCTGCGCTTCATGGAGCCACCAGGGTGAGAGTGAGGAGGACGCTCCGGCCGGGCGTCGGATAGCCGGCGAGGAATTCGGCGCGCCGGTCGGTGAGATCCCGGATCTCGCCGCGGAGGCCGAGGCCCGCGCCGAGCCGGCGCTCGAGCCCGAGGTCGAGCAGCGAGAACGCGGGGCGCGGATTGGTGCCCGCGCTGTTGGGAAAGCGCCGGCCGATCCGGTGCCAGCGCAGGTCCGCGGTCCAGGGCCCAGGCGACCAGACCACCGACGCGTCGTAGGTGACGCGGGGGCGATAAAGCACCTGCGCGCCACCGGGCGTGTCGTACGTGACGGCGCTGTACGTCGCGCTACCGCCGGCGCGGAGGTTCGGCCGGGCGCGCCAGCCGACCGAGATCTCCGCACCGCGGCGCAGCACGTCGAAGTTTCTCGGGCTCCAGATGAAGCGGAAATCCGGCGCCCAGATGATCATGTCGCCCACCTGGCCGACGAAGCCGCGGACGCCGATCGTCGAGCCCGCACCGAGCTCATGGCGGAGACCTGCGTCGAGCTCCCAGCGCACCCGCTCCGGGCGAAGGTCCGGATTGAGCCGGACGCCGACGCCCTCGCGGAAGAAGAGGTCGGCAAGGACGGGTGGCGTCACCGCGCTCCCGGCCGCGAGCGTGAGGGCCGTCCGTCCCCGCTGCCAGCCGGCGTCGACCCGCGCGCTCAGACGCGGGGTCGTGGACCCGGTCCACACGTCGAGTCGAAGGGCCGGCGCGACCGACCAGGCGGAGGCCGACCCGGGAGCGAAGCGGCCATCGACCTTGAGCGCCCCCTGCGAGAACGAGGCGTCCGCGCGAATGTCGCTCCCGCCGAACCGATTGCCCCGGCCCTCGGCGCCGATGGCGGCGCTGCCGCGCCAGCCCGCGGCGGACACCGGCAGCCGATAGCCGACCTCCGCCGTCGCGCCGACGCCGTGCGTGTACGCATTGTAGGCGGGGCCCGTGGGGGGGGCCGGATCGCTGGCGCGCGCCTCGAGCCACTGCAGAGAGGTGGCCGAATACAGACGTCCACCGGTCCGCGCGCCCAGGAGCACCGAGCGATCCTCGGCGTGCGCCTCCGGGGTGGGATTGGTGGTTGTGCCGGGAAGGCCGCGATCGGCGACGGTGCCGCGGAGCACCACCTCGATGGGTCCGTCCAGCGTCAGAGCCGCCGCCCACTGGTCCCCGCCCGCGTTCCGGCGATCGCCTTCGCCGCCGCCGCGGACGTCCGGCACCGTGTAGGGAAAGCCGGCAGCCTGCCGTTCCGCCGACGCGCTGGCCGTCAGCGGCCGGGCGGAGCCGCCGAGCCGGAGGCCGAGCGCACCATGGCTGCCGGTCCAGGTGGCGCCCTCGGGGCGGACGTTGCGCGGGTCTCGACCAGTAGCACGCCCCCGATCGCGCGATTCCCGGCGCGCACGGTTTGCGCCCCGGGCAGCAAGGTGACGGCCTCGACCTCGCGGCTCGAGATGCGGCTCAGGTCCGCCCGTCCGGTGAGCGGATCGTTCACCGGAAACCCGTCGACCAGGACCAGCACCTCGTCGGGTCCACTGCCACGCACCTGCGGCGCGGCCGGGCCGGTGCCCGATCGCCGGACCACCACTCCCTCCCATCCATCGAGCGCGCGTGCCAGATCACCGCCCCGGCGCTCCAACTCGATGCCGCCTATGGCGATCGCGCCGGGCGCAGCCGTGGCGGTCACGCTGTCGAGCCGCACGGGCAGCGGCTCGAGCCCGAGGCTCACGCTGCGGTCGAGCCCGGGGAGGAGGTCGAGTACCTGCCGCGCGGGGGCGTACCCGATGCGCCGCACGCGGATCTCGATTCGCCCCGGCGGCACGTTGCCGAAGGCGAAGCCCCCGTCGTCCGCGCTGCTGGCGACGAGCTCGCCGATCCGGATCTCGGCGCCCGCCAGCGGACGCTGGGTGACGACGTCGACCACCCGACCCAGGATTCGCGCCGGTCCCTGAGCGGCTACCGGCCGGGCGCCGAAAGCGAGCACCACGGCCCCGAGCAGCATCCCGGCTGACCGAGCGCGGATCCGCGCCATGGAACGCCGAGCCGCAGCCTTCACGAATCGACAGGAAACTCGCCCGCTCACGGGAGCCGCTCCCCAGGCCGGAGCGGCACCACCTGCGGCGACCCGTCGCACCACGTGGTGACCGCGACCGGCCACTCGAACACGCGGCTCAGAATCGACTCGACCAGGACCTGCCGCGGCGGGCCTTCGGCGACCACGCGGCCTTCGCTCAACAGGAGGATCCGGTCCGCGTAGCGGGCCGCCAGGTTGAGCTCGTGCGGTAATGACCAGGCCCGCGAGCCCCTGGTCCACCAGCCGCCGGATCAGCTCGAGCAGCTCCATTTCGTGCCGGACGTCGAGCGACGCGGTCGGCTCGTCGAGCACCAGCACTGCCGGCTCCTGCGCCAGCGCGCGGGCCAGCCGGACCCGCTGCCATTCTCCACCCGAGAGGGCGTCGATCGACCGCGCGGCGAGCGAGGCCGCGTCGCAGCGCTCGAGTGCGGACTGGACCGCCGCCCGATCGGCCGCGCCAGGTGCGGCCAACGGTCCCAGCCGCGCGTATCGGCCGAGCATGACCGCCTCGTCCACCCGGAGCGGGAAAACGATCTCCTCTCGCTGCGGCACGACGCCCATGACCCGCGCGAGCTCCGCGCGTCCCCAGTCCGCCAGGACCCGGTCCTGGACGCGGACGGTGCCCTGCTCCAGCTGGATCAGGCCGGACAGCGCCCGCACCAGCGTCGTCTTGCCGCTGCCGTTGGGACCGGCAACCGCCACCAGCTCCTTCGCGCCGACTCGGCAGCTCACGCCGTCGAGGGCCGGTCGCGGAGTCGACCGGTACCGCACCGTTACCCCCTCCGCCGCGAGAATCACGCGAGCGTCCGCCGGAGCAGGACGGCGAACAGGGGGACCCCGACCAGCGCGGTGATCACGCCGACCGGCAGCTCGAGCGGCCGTACCACCGTGCGGGCGACCACGTCCGACAGCACGAGAAACGACCCGCCGATCACAAACACCAGCGGCAGCAGCGACCGGTGCAGCGGCCGTGCGAACGTGCGGACGGCATGCGGCACCACCAGGCCGACGAAGCCGATGATGCCGCAGGTGGCGACGCTCGCCGCCGTGAGCAGCGCGGTGCAGAGGTAGACGACTCGACGGGTGCGGTGCACGTCGGCGCCGAGATGGTGCGCCGGCTCCTCGCCCAAGGCGAGCAGATCGAGGCTACGTGCGCTCAGTCCGATGATGACGAGCGGGACCACGGCATAGGCGAGAAAGACGCCCAGCGCCTGCCACGAAGCCGCGCCGAACCCGCCGAGCAGCCACAGGAAGGCATTGCGGATGTCTGCGGCGGCGAGAGCACCATGATGGCGCTCATGGTGCTCTCGCCCGCCGCAGGCATCCGCAATGCCTTCCTGTGGCTGCTCGCAGGTTCGGGCGGCTCCGTGGCAGGCGCTGAGGCATCTTTCTCGCCTATGCCGTGGTGCCGCTCATAGTCATCGGACTGAGCGCGCGTAGCCTTGTCCTCGCCTTCGGCGAGGAGCCCGCGCAGCATCTCGGCGCCGACGTCGGGCGGACCATTCGCGTCGTGTACGTCTGCACCGCGCTGCTTACGGCCGCGAGCGTCGCCACTTGCCGCATCATGGGCTTCGTGGGCTGGTTGTGCCTCATGCGGTGCCGCACCGTCTCCCGGCCGATCCACCGGTCGCCGCCTCCATGGTGTTTTTCACCGGCGGGTCGTTCTCGTGCTCTCCGATGGTGTCCCGGTGGTCGGTGCCGGCCGCTCGAGCTGCCCGTGGGCGTGGTCACCGCACTCGTCGGCGTTCCCCTGTTCGCCGTTCTGCTCAGGCGGACGCTCGCATGATTGTGGCGGCCGGCGGGGTGAGGGTGCGGTACGGTCGCGCCACGACCGGCGCTCGACGGCGTGAGCTGCCGAGTCGGCGCGAAGGAGCTGGTGGCGGTTGCCGGTCCCAACGGCAGCGGCAAGACGACGCTGGTGCGGGCGCTGTCCGGCCTGATCCAGCTGGAGAAGGGCACCGTCCGCGTCCAGGACCGGGTCCTGGCGGACTGGGGACGCGCGGAGCTCGCGCGGGTCATGGGCGTCGTGCCGCAGCGAGAGGAGATCGTTTTCCCGCTCCGGGTGGACGAGGCGGTCATGCTCGGCCGATACGCGCGGCTGGGACCGTTGGCCGCACCTGGCGCGGCCGATCGGGCGGCGGTCCAGTCCGCACTCGAGCGCTGCGACGCGGCCTGGCTCGCCGCGCGGTCGATCGACGCCCTCTCGGGTGGAGAATGGCAGCGGGTCCGGCTGGCCCGCGCGCTGGCGCAGGAGCCGGCAGTGCTGGTGCTCGACGAGCCGACCGCGTCGCTCGACGTCCGGCACGAAATGGAGCTGCTCGAGCTGATCCGGCGGCTGGTGGACCAGGGGCTCGCGGGCCTGGTCATTACGCACGAGCTCAACCTGGCGGCCCGCTACGCGGACCGGATCCTCCTGTTGAGCGAAGGCCGCGTGGTCGCCGAAGGCCCGCCGCGGCAGGTCCTGGTCGAGTCGATTCTGAGCCGCGTGTTCGAGTGGCCGGTCGCGGTCACCACGTGGTGCGACGGGTCGCCGCAGGTGGTGCCGCTCCGGCCTGGGGAGCGGCTCCCGTGAGCGGGCGAGTTTCCTGTCGATTCGTGAAGGCTGCGGCTCGGCGTTCCATGGCGCGGATCCGCGCTCGGTCAGCCGGGATGCTGCTCGGGGCCGTGGTGCTCGCTTTCGGCGCCCGGCCGGTAGCCGCTCAGGGACCGGCGCGAATCCTGGGTCGGGTGGTCGACGTCGTCACCCAGCGTCCGCTGGCGGGCGCCGAGATCCGGATCGGCGAGCTCGTCGCCAGCAGCGCGGACGACGGGGGCTTCGCCTTCGGCAACGTGCCGCCGGGGCGAATCGAGATCCGCGTGCGGCGCATCGGGTACGCCCCCGCGCGGCAGGTACTCGACCTCCTCCCCGGGCTCGACCGCAGCGTGAGCCTCGGGCTCGAGCCGCTGCCCGTGCGGCTCGACAGCGTGACCGCCACGGCTGCGCCCGGCGCGATCGCCATAGGCGGCATCGAGTTGGAGCGCCGGGGCGGTGATCTGGCACGCGCGCTCGATGGATGGGAGGGAGTGGTGGTCCGGCGATCGGGCACCGGCCCGGCCGCGCCGCAGGTGCGTGGCAGTGGACCCGACGAGGTGCTGGTCCTGGTCGACGGGTTTCCGGTGAACGATCCGCTCACCGGACGGGCGGACCTGAGCCGCATCTCGAGCCGCGAGGTCGAGGCCGTCACCTTGCTGCCCGGGGCGCAAACCGTGCGCGCCGGGAATCGCGCGATCGGGGGCGTGCTACTGGTCGAGACCCGCCGCAACGTCCGCCCCGAGGGCGCCACCTGGACCGGCAGCCATGGTGCGCTCGGCCTCCGGCTCGGCGGCTCCGCCCGGCCGCTGACGGCCAGCGCGTCGGCGGAACGGCAGGCTGCCGGCTTTCCCTACACGGTGCCGGACGTCCGCGGCGGCGGCGAAGGCGATCGCCGGAACGCGGGCGGGGACCAGTGGGCGGCGGCTCTGAGCGCTGGACGGACCCATCGAGGTGGTGCTCCGCGGCACCGTCGCCGATCGCGGCCTTCCCGGCACAACCACCAATCCCACCCCGGAGGCGCACGCCGAGGATCGCTCGGTGCTCCTGGGCGCGCGGACCGGTGGACGTCTGTATTCGGCCACCTCTCTGCAGTGGCTCGAGGCGCGCGCCAGCGATCCGGCCCCCCCCACGGGCCCCGCCTACAATGCGTACACGCACGGCGTCGGCGCGACGGCGGAGGTCGGCTATCGGCTGCCGGTGTCCGCCGCGGGCTGGCGGGGCAGCGCCGCCATCGGCGCCGAGGGCCGGGGCAATCGGTTCGGCGGGAGCGACATTCGCGCGGACGCCTCGTTCTCGCAGGGGGCGCTCAAGGTCGATGGCCGCTTCGCTCCCGGGTCGGCCTCCGCCTGGTCGGTCGCGCCGGCCCTTCGACTCGACGTGTGGACCGGGTCCACGACCCCGCGTCTGAGCGCGCGGGTCGACGCCGGCTGGCAGCGGGGACGGACGGCCCTCACGCTCGCGGCCGGGAGCGCGGTGACGCCACCCGTCCTTGCCGACCTCTTCTTCCGCGAGGGCGTAGGCGTCCGGCTCAATCCGGACCTTCGCCCGGAGCGGGTGCGCTGGGAGCTCGACGCAGGTCTCCGCCATGAGCTCGGTGCGGGCTCGACGATCGGCGTCCGCGGCTTCGTCGGCCAGGTGGGCGACATGATCATCTGGGCGCCGGATTTCCGCTTCATCTGGAGCCCGAGAAACTTCGACGTGCTGCGCCGCGGTGCGGAGATCTCGGTCGGCTGGCGCGCCCGGCCGAACCTCCGCGCCGGCGGTAGCGCGACGTACAGCGCCGTCACGTACGACACGCCCGGTGGCGCGCAGGTGCTTTATCGCCCCCGCGTCACCTACGACGCGTCGGTGGTCTGGTCGCCTGGGCCCTGGACCGCGGACCTGCGCTGGCACCGGATCGGCCGGCGCTTTCCCAACAGCGCGGGCACCAATCCGCGCCCCGCGTTCTCGCTGCTCGACCTCGGGCTCGAGCGCCGGCTCGGCGCGGGCCTCGGCCTCCGCGGCGAGATCCGGGACTTCACCGACCGGCGCGCCGAATTCCTCGCCGGCTATCCGACGCCCGGCCGGAGCGTCCTCCTCACTCTCACCCTGGTGACTCCATGAAGCGCAGGAACTCGTTCGCCATCGCGGCCATCGCGGCCGTCGCGCTCGGCTGCGCCGACACGAACGCCCCGCCGCCCGAGCCGCTGGAGGTGCTGCTCGCCGTGAACAGCACCGCCAACACGCTGAGCATCGTGCCGGTCGACGCGCCGGACTCGGCCGTGCGGTGCCCCTGGGAGGGACCACGGCGACCCCGACCGGTGTCTCCGCCCGCCAGGGAATCGCCATCGTGCCGCTGGGGCTCGATGACGCCGTGGCGGTCGTGGATCTGCTGACACGGCCTCCGTGCTCCGCACCATCCCGCTGCCGGACAACTCGGGGGCCACCGGCTCGGCGATCGTCGACGACTCGATCGCGTATGTCGGCAATCCGAACCTCAATACCATCTCGCGGATCAACTATCTGACGGGCGCAACCGCCGAGGTCCCCGTCGGGGTGCCCCAGCGGAATGATGTTCGCCCGCGGCCAGGTCTTCGTGCTGAACGGAAACCTGGACCCCACCGGCGAGCCCTGCCGGGCCGAGCTGGATCACCGTCATCGATCCGGCGACGAACGCGCCCGCCACGGGGGTGGACTCCGATCCCGCTGACCGGCCCGGGCAACGCCGCGTTCGCCACCATCGCCGGGGGCGACGGCCTCCTCTACGTGATCACACCGGCCGCACGACGCCCGCCGAGGGGCGGCTGTCGGTGGTCGATCCGCTGGAGCGCCGGGAAGTCGCGAGCTTCGCCGGACTCGGGCTGGTGCCGGGACCGGTCGCGACCGACGCGGCACGTCCCGGGTCTTCGTCGCCTCCGCGGCGGAGGGGCTGCTGGAGTTCGACACCGACAGCAACGCGGTCGTGCGAGGCGAAGGCGAGGGGGTCCCGATCCCGGGGAACAGCGCGGTGGCCGTCGACAGCAGGCTCCGGATCTACGCCATCGAGAGCGGGCGGTGCGCGCGGGGCAACCCGGCATCGCCCACGTGCTCGACGCCGAGCTCGACGAGACGGGCCGATCATGCTGGCGCGGTGCTCCGCGGGCGCGGCGGTGGTGCTCCGCGATGGAGGCGGCGGGTTCGATTTCGGTACATAGCAACTTCTGATGCCCCAGCTCGACACGCCGGCGATCGTTCTCTCGGCGCTCCGATACAGCGAAACGTCCAAGATCGTCCGCCTGGCCACCCGGGACCACGGGGTCCAGAGCGCGATCGCCAAGGGCGCGCTGCGTCCCCGCAGCCGGTTCGGCGCCGCGCTCCAGTTCCTGAGCGAGGGACAGGCCCGGCTGCTCGCGAAGGAGCACCGCGAGCTGCACACCCTCGCCGGGTTCGACCTGCTGCGGCTGCACGTCGGACTCGCGGCCGGCCTCGACCGCTATGCCACCGCGTCCGCCCTCGCCGAGGTCATGCTGCGCTTCGCGCCCGCCGATCCCCATCCCGAGAGCTACGACGTGCTGCGCGATTCCCTGGACCGCCTGGAGGAGGCGCCTGCGGACCAGCTCGAGGCGCTCGGCTTCCGCGCGCTCTGGCGGCTGGTGAGCGTCTGGGCTTCGCGCCGGCGCTGGACGCCTGCGTGCTCGACGGGACGCCGCTGCCGCGCGAGGGCGGCCTGCCGTTCAGCACCCGCGAAGGCGGCGCGCTGTGTCCCACCTGCGCGGCGGGCCACGGCGCCACCCAGCTCCCGGCCGAGGCCCGCGCGGATCTGCAGGCGCTGATCGAAGGCGACGGCCCGCTGCCGGTGCTCGACGACCCGGCACGCCGAATCTCACCGCAGGCTCCTCGCCCGGTACATCCGCTATCACCTGGGCGAGGGCGCCGATCTGCCCGCCCTCGAGTTCTGGCTCCGCCGTCCCTGGGTGGCGGCATGATCATCGGCACCGCGGGGCACATCGACCACGGGAAGTCGGCCCTGGTGACCGCGCTGACCGGGCGGGCCATGGACCGGCTGGCGGAGGAGCGCCGGCGGGGCATCACCATCGATCTGAACTTCGCCCCGCTGGCCTTGGGGAAGGCGGATCGCCGGCGTCGTGGACGTGCCGGGCCACGAGGACTTCGTCCGCACCATGGTGGCCGGGGCGTCCGGGGTGGATCTCGCCCTGCTGGTGGTCGCGGCCGACGAAGGCATCATGCCGCAGACCGTCGAGCACCTGGCCGTGCTGGAGCATCTCGGCGTGCCGCGGGGCATCCCGGTCGTGACCAAGGCGGACCTGGTCGAGCAGGACTGGCTCGAGCTGGTGGCGCTGGAGCTGGGCGAGCGGCTGGCGCGCTCGACGTTGAGTTCGATTCGCCGGTCTGCGTGTCGGCGCGGACGGGGCAGGGCATGGACCAGCTGCGCGAGCGGATCGCCGGGCCGCGCGCTCCGCTAGCCGCGGCATCCGGGCGATGTGTTCCGGATGCCGGTGGATCGGGCGTTTTCCGTGGCGGGCGTCGGCACCGTCGTCACCGGCACCGCGTGTCCGGCCGGTCCGTCGGTGGGAGACGAGGTCGCGGCTTCTGCCCGGGCCGGGCGGGACGGGTCCGGTCGATGGAGAGCACGGCCGGCCCGTCGAGAAGAGCCAGCCTCGCACCGTACGGCGATCGGGATCGCGGGATCGCGAGCGGAGGTGGCGCGGGGATCGTGGTCGTGGTCGCCGACGAGCGTCCGTGGGAGACGACCGCGATGCTCGATGTCGAGCTGGCGCTGCGGGCGCCGCGGCGGCTGGTGCAGCGGACCCGGGTCCGGGTGCTCCTCGGCACGGCGGAGACGATCGCGCGGGTTCAGCCTCGGGCGCCGATCGAGCCGGGCGGGCCGGGCTGGCCCGGCTCGTCTGGAAGCGCCGGCGGTGGCGCGCGGGCGGAGATCGCTTCGTGCTGCGCAGCTTCAGTCCGGTGGCAACCATCGGCGGCGGATCGTGCTGGATCCAGCGCCCCCGCGGCGGCGCGCGCCTGGCCGGCGGGGCTGGGGGCGCCGAAGCCGGCCGGCCGCCTGCCGGCGCTGGTGCAGCGACGGCCGCAGGGACTCGGTGCGGCAGCGCTCCCGTCCTGCTCGGGCTGCCCGGCCACGCGGCGGCGATCGCGCGCAGCGAGCGACGGATGCGCCAGGTGGGAAACGTCTGGATCGCGGAGGCGCGATGCAGGAGACCGGCGGCCGCGCGCTGGATATCCTGCGCGGACTACCACCGGCCGCATCCGGCCGATCATGGGATGCCGCTGGAGACGCTGCGCCGCGCCCTTCGCGCTACGGAGCCGGTGGTCGCCGCCGTCCTGGACGATCTGGTGCGCGGCAGGCGGATGCGGCGGCTGGAGGGCGGGCGGCGCATGGCCGGGTTCGCGCCGCGGGCGGCAGGTGGAGACGCCGCGGTGGAGCGGATCGTGGGTCCTGGAGGAGGCCGGGCTGACTCCGCCGAGCGTCGCCGAGCTGGTGCGGCAGACCGGCCGGCCGGACGTGGCGGCGATCCTTCGGCTCGCCGCCGGAGATGGGCGGGTCGAGGCGGTCGAGCGGGAGCGCTACTACGCCCGAGGGGCCCTCGACCGGTTCGCTGCTGGCGCCTCGGGCGAGCGGCCGCGGCGGCATCGTGCCGGCGGAGTTGCGCGCTCGGCTGGGGATCATCTCGAAAGTACTTGATCCCTCTGCTCGAATGGGCGGATTCCAAAGGAGTTACCGTCGGGACGGCGAGGTCCGACGGGTCCGGGTCGCCCATCCGGCTTGACACTCCAAGCGGGTCCGCCATCTTCCGAAGTACAGCCTTGCCAAGTCCGTTCACTCGTCGGAGGTGCCCACCGTTCCACATCATCGTATGAAGAGGAGCGCCCATGGTCCGCTTTGCGTGGCCGGGGTGGTGGCTCGGGCTTCTGGTGGGCATTGGCTCCCCGGTGCGGCACAGGCGAACCTTCCCCCGCCACGGATCGAGCTGAAGGAGAACTACCCCAATCCGTTTTTCCCGGCGACGACGATTCCCTTTTCGATCTCCAAGGAGGTCTGTGCCAGGGGACATCAGCCGGTGGTCAGCCTGAAGATCTACAACGTGCTGGTGCAGATGGTCGCGATTCCGGTGCTGGCCGACGGGTTCGGCCGAGAGGCTCGACAGTCTCCGCTTGCGGTGCGGCGAGTATCAGGCGTACTGGGATGGGAAGTATCTCGATGGCAGGCGCGAGGCGACTCCCGGGGTCTACTACTACCAGCTCACCGTGGATGGTGAGCGGTACACCCGGAAGATGATCGCGCAGAAGAGAGTCACCAGTCAGCAGTGAAGGGGCGACGCAGCGTGTCGCCCCTCTTGCGTTGCGGGAGATGTGCCGCGAGCCTGCTGCCAATCCGGCAGCGATTCCGGGAACGCGGCTTGCCATCCGGGAACGTCCGAGTTCGCTGGGTCTGGAGCGTACGTCTCGTCGACTCCGAGCCGATGAATGAGGGGATCGATGATCCGACCGGAACGAATGACGATAAAGGCGCAGGAGGCATTCCGCGACGCCGGCGAGGAGGCCCGCCGCCGGGGCAATCCGGTGGTGAACGACGCCCACCTGCTGCGGCCCTGCTGCAGCAGCCCGAGGGCGTGGTGCAGCCGCTGCTGCAGAAGGCCGGCGTCAATGTCACCGGCTCACCGAGGCGGTCGAGCGGGAGATCGCGCGTTTCCCGAAGCAGGAGGGCGGCGCCGCCGAGCCGACGTTCAGCCGCGAGCTGCAGCGGGTCTTCGACCGGGCCGAGGCGGAGGCCCCGAAGCTCGGCGACGCCTACGTCTCCACCGAGCACCTGCTGCTCGCCCTGGCCGAGGAGAAGGGCACCGCCGCCCGCGGCGCTGCTGACCGCGCAGAGGCGTCTCGGCCGACGAGCTGCGCCGGCGCTGCAGGAGGTGCGCGGCTCCCACCGGGTCACCGACCAGTCGCCCGAGGAGAAGTACCAGGCGCTCGAGCGCTACACCCGCAACCTCACCGACGTGGCCCGCAAGGGAAAGCTCGATCCGGTGATCGGCCGGGACGAGGAGGTCCGCCGGGTCATGCAGGTGCTCTCCCGGCGGACCAAGAACAATCCGGTGCTCATCGGCGAGCCCGGGGTGGGCAAGACCGCCATCGTCGAGGGGCTGGCCCAGCGCATCGTCAACGGCGACGTGCCCGAGTCGCTGCGGAACCGCGAGCTGGTGGCGCTCGACATCGGCCAGCTGCTGGCCGGCGCCAAGTTCCGCGGCGAATTCGAGGAGCGGCTCAAGGCGGTGGTCAAGGAGCTGACCGAGAGCGAAGGCAAGTACATCACCTTCATCGACGAGCTGCACACCATCGTCGGCGCCGGCGCGGCCGAAGGCGCGATGGACGCGAGCAACATGCTCAAGCCGCCGCTGGCCCGCGGCGAGCTGCGCGTGATCGGCGCGACGACGCTGGACGAGTACCGCAAGCACATCGAGAAGGACGCCGCGCTCGAGCGCCGCTTCCAGCCGGTGTTGGTGGGCGAGCCCAGCGTCGCGGACACCATCGCGATCCTGCGCGGGCTCAAGGAGCGGTACGAGGTCCACCACGGCGTCCGGATCACCGACAACGCCCTCGTCGCCGCGGCCACGCTGTCCGACCGCTACATCGGCGACCGCTTCCTGCCCGACAAGGCGATCGACCTGATCGACGAGGCCGCCAGCCGGCTGCGCATCGAGATCGACAGCCTGCCGCAGGAGATCGACGAGGTCGAGCGCCGCATCGTCCAGCTGGAGATCGAGCGCCAGGCGCTGCTCAAGGAGAAGGACAAGGCCGCGCGTGGAGCGGCTGGCAGGCGCTCGAGCAGGAGATCGCCGAGCTGCGCGAGCGGAGCGACGGGATGAAGGCGCAGTGGCAGGCGGAGAAGGAGGCGCTTCGGCGAGATCCAGCAGCTCAAGGCGGAGATCGAGGCGCTGCGCGGCGAGGTCGAGCAGGCCACGCGGCCGGGGCGACCTCCAGCGCGCCGCCGAGCTGCGCTACGGCCGCATTCCCGAGCTGGAGCGGCGGCTGGCGAGCAGACGAGCGCGCGCTGCACGGAGATCCAGGCCAAGGCGCAGGTACCTCAAGGAGGAGGTGGACGCCGAGGACATCGCCGAGATCGTGTCGAAGTGGACCGGCATCCCGGTGACGCGATGATGGAGAGCGAGCGCGAGCGGCTGACCAAGCTGGAGGAGGAGCTGGCCCAGCGGGTCGTCGGCCAGCGCGCAGGCGGTGACGGCCGTGGCCAACGCGGTGCGGCGGAGCCGCGCCGGGCTGCAGGATCCCAACCGTCCCATCGGCTCGTTCATTTTCCTCGGCCCCACCGGCGTGGGCAAGACCGAGACCGCGCGCGCGCTGGCCGAGTTCCTGTTCGACGACGAGCGCGCGATGGTCCGGATCGACATGTCGGAGTACATGGAGAAGCACTCCGTCGCGCGGCTGATCGGCGCGCCTCCGGGCTACGTGGGCTACGAGGAGGGCGGCCAGCTCACCGAGGCGGTGCGCCGGCGGCCCGTACAGCGTGCATCCTGTTCGACGAGATCGAGAAGGCGCACCCCGACGTGTTCAACGTGCTGCTGCAGATCCTCGACGACGGCCGGCTCACCGACAGCCAGGGCCGGGTGGTGGATTTCCGGAACACGGTCGATCATCATGACCACCAACATCGGCAGCCAGCTACATCGTCGGATGCCGGAGCCGCGGCCGGAGACGACGGCGTGGGACAGGTGGAGAAGCGGGTGCGCGACGAGCTGCGGAATCACTTCCGCCCCGAGTTCCTCAACCGGGTCGACGACATCATCGTCTTCCGGCCGCTGAGCCGGGAGGACCTGGTGAGC
>CAWIYG010000006.1:0-575134 GCA_963840215.1 uncultured Gemmatimonadales bacterium
AAAAAAACGCGAGCCGCTCGAGCGTGCGGCCCGCATGCCGGTCTCCTCCTCCAGCTCGCGGCGGGCGCAGGTTCCGGACGACTCGCCCGCGTCGAGCCGGCCCGCAGGGACCTCCCAGATGAACCCGTCCGCCGCGTGCCGGAACTGGCGAATCAGGAGACACGAGGATCGGGCGCCCCGGGTCGTCCAGGAACGGCACCACCGCGGACGCGCCGGGATGGCGGAGCATCTCCAGCTGGCCGGAGGAGCCGTCGGGAAAACGGACCGTGTCGGCGTCGAGGTTGACGATGCGGCCGGTGTAGAGGCGTTCGGTGGCGATCAGAGCCATGGCGGTGACCGGCTCCGGACCCACGCCACCGGGATCTTGAACCCTTCGGCGATAGAGGTAGCGGAGCTCGAGGACGGGGTTGTCGGAGATCGGACTGCTCTCGGTGGGCGAGGTATAGGCCTCGAGCGCCGTGCGGCGGGCCTCGAGGCGGAGCCGGAACATGTGGAAGGGATCGCTCACGAGGAGGACCCGGCGGAGGCCTCGTGCGCGGAGCCAGGCGGTCACGGCGGTCATCGAGGCCATCGTGGTGCGGCCCTCGCCCTGCGCCACCACCGCGCCTTCGGGGACGCCGTGCGAAACCAGGTAGCGCCGGCCGACGATGGCCTCGCTGGTGGTGTCGCCCCGGCCGACGCCGCCGGTAACTACTACCATCGGCGCCAGCCGCTCCTGGTAGAGCGCCAGGGCGTGGTTGAGCCGGGCTCGGAGCACCGGCGACGGCCGGCCGTTGTACTGGGCGGCGCCCAACACCACGATGGCGTCCACCGGCTGGCGCTGGTCCTGCTGGCTCACCACGAGGACCATGACCAGCGAGACCGTGTAGACGATCACGCAGGCCAGCACCACGAGCACCAGCGCATGGCGGAGGAGACGGGGCACGTCCCGGCGCTCGCGCTAGAGCTCGAACGCCTGGCCGTGCGTCGGCTGGATCACCTCGCGGACCCTTCCTGCCGGAGGATCGCGGCCATCGCCGCGAGCGCCGGTGCCTCGCCGTGGACCACGAAGGCGCGCCGGATCGGCCCGCCCAGGCGGCGCACCCAGGCCCGGAGCTCCGTCCGGTCGGCGTGGGCCGAGTACCCGCTGATGGTCTCGACCTCCGCCTTGCGGGGATGGTCCTGCCCCAGGATGCGCACCACCTCCTCGCCGCTCTGGATCCGGCGGCCGAGCGTGTGCTCCGCCTGGAAGCCGACGAAGAGCACCAGGTTGCGGTGGTCGCCCAGGCCGTTGGCCAGGTGGTGCAGGATCCGTCCCGACTCCGCCATCCCGCTCGCCGCGATGATGACGGCCGGGCCCTTGCACCTGGTTGAGCGCCTTCGAGTCGGCCACGTCTCGGACATAGCGGACGAGCGGGAAGTCGAACAGCGCGGCCGCCTCGATCACCATGCGCTCCCGCTCGTCGAAGACCTCCGGATGCATCCGGAACACCGTCGTCGTGTCCACCGCGAGCGGGCTGTCGACGTAGATCGGGACGTCGGGGATCCGTCCCGCGCGGTGCAACTGGTGCAAGGCGTAGACGATCTCCTGCACCCGGCCGAGCGCGAACGCCGGAATGAGGATCTTGCCGCCGCGCGCCGCCGTCCGGCGCACCGCTTCGCCCAGCCGGTCTTCGGCGCCGGCCACCGACTCGTGATCCCGGTCGGCGTAGGTGGACTCGACGATCAGGGTGTCGATGGGCCCCGACGGCGGCTCGGGATCGCGGATGATCGGCAGCCCGGTCCGGCCGATGTCGCCCGAAAAGACGATCCGGTGGTTGCCACCCTCGCTGATCCGGAGGTCGATCGAGGCGGAGCCCAGGATGTGCCCCGCCTCGACGAAATCGAGCGCGAGATGCTTGCGGAGGTGGGTGATCCGGCGGTACGGCACCCCGATCATGCAGCTCCTGGACGGCGATCGCGTCGGCCAGGTTGTAGAGGGGCTCGCTCTCCGGCCCGGCCTTTCCCCGCCGCTGCAGGTACTCGTGGTCCTTCTCCTGGATGTGCGCCGCGTCCGGCAGCATGACCGCCGAGAGGTCGCGGGTGGCGGGGGTGGTGTAGATCGGGCCGTGGAAGCCGTGGCGGACGAGCAGCGGGAGCCGGCCCGCGTGGTCGATGTGCGCGTGGCTCAGCACCACGCCGTCGAGGCGCCGCGGGTCGAACGGGAGCTGGGCGTTGAGCTCGTGCGTCTCCGCCCGGCGGCCCTGGAACAGGCCGGCGTCGAGCAGGAAGCGCGCGCCTGCCGCCTCGAGCAGGTGCATCGAGCCGGTCACCTGTCCGGCGGCGCCCCAGAAGGTCAGACGAATACCGGTCACGGGTCGGTCCGGGACGGAAGGTGAGGGCTCAGAGGTGCCGGGTGCCGAACAGCCGGTCGCCCGCGTCGCCGAGGCCGGGCAGGATGTAGCCCAGCTCGTTGAGCTGGCGGTCGAGCGCGGCGGTGAAGATGTGCACGTCGGGGTGGGCCTCGAGCATCCGGCGCGACCCCTTCGGGCGCGGCCACCACCGACAGGAAGCGGATCCGCCGCGCGCCGGCCTCCTTGAGCGCGCCGACCGCGGCCACGGCCGAGCCGCCGGTCGCGAGCATCGGGTCGAGCAGGAAGAAGTCGCGCTCGACCTCGGCCGCGGGGATCTTGAAGTAGTAGTCGACCGGCTCGAGCGTGTCGTGGTCGCGGTAGAGCCCGATGTGCCCCACCCGCGCCGACGGAATGAGCTGCGCGATCCCCTCCACCATGCCGAGCCCGGCGCGGAGGATCGGGACCAGCGTCAGCTTCTTGCCGGACACCTGCCGGCCCGTCATCCGCTCGAGCGGCGTCTCGATCTCGACCGGCTCGGTGGCGCAGGTCCTCGGTGGCCTCGTAGGCCATCAGCATGGCGATCTCGCTCACGAGCTGCTTGAAGTCGCGCGTGCTGGTCTCGCGGTCCCGCAGGATCGAGAGCTTGTGCTGGATCAGCGGGTGATCGAGCACCGTGAGGTTCGCGAACTGGGTGGCCGGCATGCGACCAATATGCGGGGGGGCTGCGCTTCCTTCTAGGGGCGGCGGGCTGAGCGAGGGAAAGGAGCCGATGCCTCAGAGCGAGAGCGTGAGGCTCCGGCAGACCGACTCGTCGTCACGGCACACGCTGGCGCGGAGCGTGCCGTGGACCTCGGCATGGCGGCCGGCCAGGCGCGCGGTCGGGGGGCTCGCGAAATACGCCGAGTCGGCGGTGCGCTCGGGGGCATCGAAGCGGAGCACGGTGCCGTCGGCCAGCTCGAGCGCGGGGGCGAGCCGGGCGTTGATCTTGAGGCCGGGCTCGGCGAGGAGAGTGAGGCGGGTGTCTGGGCCGGCCTCGCTGGCGGCGAGGCGCAGCGGGCCCGATTCGGGCGCCGGCCGCCCGCATGCCGCCGCAAGGCCCAGCGCCACGAGCGCCGGACCGCGCGCCGTACGGCCACCGCGATGCGTAACTCATTCCGCAAGCAGCTCCTGAATCCGCTTGTCCCACGTCCGGTAGCTCCCGTCGTTCAGGTGAAACTCCCCGTACCCCTCGTACCTGATGCGCCCCCGCTTGTCGATCAGCACGAAGCTCGGCCAGTACCGGATGCCGTAGAGGTCCCACGTCCTCGAGTCATTGTCCTGGGCGTTGGGATACGCGATCCCGTACTTCCGGAGCGCCTGCTCCACGTTCGCCCGGTCGTGCTCGCCGGCGTAGGGCGGGAACTCCGGCGTGTGGATGCCGATCAGGGTCAGCCCGCGGTCGCGGTACTTCCGGTCGAAGTCCACCAGCGAGGGCACGGTGTTGGTGCAGTTGTAGCAGGTGAACACCCAGAAGTTGAGCAGGACCACCCGGCCCTTGAGCTCGGACAGCGTGAGCGGGTGGTCGGTGTTGAGCCAGCTGGTGTTGCGCCACGCAGGCGCGGGAGACGCCGTGCCCGCGGGGGCGTTGAGCAGGGGGACGCGCGCCTGCGCCTGGGCCCGGCTGGCCGATTCGAGGGCCAGGCCGCCGGCCGCGGCAACGGCCAATGAGGTGAGGAGGAGCAGGGTGGGGCGGGGCATCTGGGGCCTCCGGACGTAGGTGCCCGGGAAACGCTGCCAGGGGTCAAACGGTTTCCCCGCCAGTCCCTTGGCTGGCCCCCGGCCCCTTTCTATATTGCCACCCCGCGGCCAGGTAGCTCAGTTGGTAGAGCAGCGGACTGAAAATCCGCGTGTCGGGGGTTCGATTCCCTCTCTGGCCATCCCCGTTCGAACGCCGGGCTCGCCTGGCTCGATCCGCCCCGCTTCACGCGGGGCGTTTTTCGTGCAATGCAACCGCCTACCGGGCGCTTGACTCAGAGCGCTCTAGGTTCACTACCTTCCGTCGAGGCGCCGCCCCGCAAGCCCAGCCCCCCATTCTTGTGAGGACCACCATGATCGCCCGCACCTGGCGCGGCGCCACCCGCGCCGCCGACGCCGAGACCTACGTCGCCTACCTCCACGCGACCGGCCTCAAGGCCTACCGGGCCACGCCCGGCAACCGCGGCGCCTACTGCCTGCGGCGCATCGTCGGCGACCGCGCGGAGTTCGTGACCCTGTCGTTCTGGGAATCGGAGGCCGCCATCAAGGCGTTCGCCGGTGACGACATCGGCCGGGCGGTCTACTATCCCGAGGACGACCGCTTCCTGGTCGAGCGCGGACCGCAGGTCGATCACTTCGAGGTGGTTTTCGCGAGCGCGCCGGCGATCGGGGAGTGACGGCGGAGGGTCGCGCAGCAGCTCACGCGAGGAGAGGGAGACACCATGCCGACGTTCGGAGTGCTCGGCTCGGGCGAGGTGGGACAGGTGCTGGCGAAGGGACTCAAGGACCATGGCTACCGGGTTCGGATCGGCAGCCGGACGCCCGCCAAGCTGGCGAGCTATGCGACGCAGACCGGGATCCCGGCCGGCACCTTCGCCGAGGTGGCGCAATGGGGCGAGGCCCTGGTGCTCTCGGTGAAGGGCACCGCCGCCGAGCAGGTGCTGGCGCTGGTGGGCCGCGAGCGGCTCCGCGGCAAGCTCATCATCGACACCACCAACCCGCTCACCGACGACCCGCCCGAGCAGGGCGTCCTGCACAGCTTCACCGGCCCCAACGAGTCGCTCATGGAGCGGCTGCAGCAGGCGTACCCCGACGGCCGCTTTGTCAAGGCATTCAACTGCGTGGGCAGCGCGCGGATGGTGGACCCGGACTTCGGCGGCGTCCGCCCCACGATGTTCAACTGTGGCAACGACGCCGACGCCAAGGCGACCGTGGCACGGGTGCTCGATCAGTTCGGCTGGGAGGCGGCCGACATGGGCGGCGCGATCGCCGCGCGCGGGATCGAGCCGCTGGCGGTGCTCTGGTGCATCCCGGGGTTTCTGCGGGACAGCTGGACCCACGCCTTCAAGCTGCTGCGGTAGGCTACAGCAGGATCACCCCTGCCCGCGCCCCGGCGGCCACCGCCTCTGCGCGCGTCGACACGCCGAGCTTGTGAAACAGGCCGGCGAGATGCGTCTTCACCGTGTGCCGGCTGATGCCGAGCCGCGCGGCGATCTGCTTGTTGACCAGCCCTTCGGCCAGCAGGGCCAGAATCTGGGCCTCGCGTGCGGTGAGCGGCTCGGGGGGAGCGGCCGCGCCGGCCGCGGCCCCCTGCGGCACCTCGGCCAGCGCATCAGCCGGGAGCACCACCAGCCCGGCGGCGGCCGCCTCGACGGCCGCCAGGATCGCATCGGCGGTGGCCGTCCGCGGCAGCACCGCCCGGGCGCCGGACCGGACCGCGCGCACCGCCCAGCCTCGGGGCAGCGCGTCGCCCAGAAGCACCAGCGCAGGTGCCGCGAGCGCGGCGTCCGGGGCCAGCACGAGGCGCGGCGGCTCGGTGCCCCGCTCGACGAGCGCGAGCACCACGGCGGGCCGGCTGTCCTCGATGCTCCGGCGTGCCTCCGCGAGCGAGGCGCTGCCGCCGCCCACGGCGACGTGGCCGCGCGTCGCCAGCAGCGCCTCCAGCCCGGCCCGTTCCAATTCCGACCGCGCCACCACCAGCACGCGAATCACGCCGCCCGCGCGCCCCCGCGCCGGCCGGATTCCACCGCGTGGACGAACGTTTCCACCACGTGTGTCGGGACCGCGATCCCGAGGCCGCCAACGATCATCGCGTTGATCCCCACCACCCGCCACGCCGAGTCGGCGAGGGGGCCGCCCGAGTTGCCGGGCGCGAGGCGGATGTCGGCGTGGAGCCAGCCGTCGGGTCCACGCGCGGCGGTCGGGACCCGGTGGACCACGCCAAGCGCCGTTGCGTAGGCCACTCCGAGCGGATGACCGAGTGCGACGACGAGCTCCCCGGCGCGAAGCCCGCGCGCGACCACGCGAGCCGGAAGCGCGCGGCCGTCCGCCAGCACGACCTCGATCGCCGCGGCCGTGGCGACGTGCGCGTTGGTGACGATCACGCCGCCCCGGAGCCAGACGACGCCGGCCCCGGCGCTCCGCCCGCCCGAGCGCACCTGCACCGTCACCCGACCGAGCCGTCCTGCCACCTCGGCGAGCGCCGCCTCCACGCTCGCTGCCGCCCGGAGCAGCGATTCAGCGCCGGGCACGGGGCCGCTCTCCCACGGTTACCTCCACCTGCTCCGCGCGCCCGCCGCGCGCCACCCGCAGCGTCACGGCCGTCCCGATCCGGTCGCCGCCGAGTGCGGCGAGCACGTCGCCCGGATCGTGCACCGCCCGCTCGTCGAGCGCAAAGAGGATGTCGCCGATGAGGAGACCGCCGCGGTCGGCGGGGCTGTCGGGCTCGACGTTCACGACGACGAGCCCGCCGTCGGCCTCGAGGCCAAGGCTTCGCTGCAGGGCCGGCGGCAGCCGCACCGGCTGGGTCGCGATCCCCAGCCAGCCACGGGCGACATGACCGCGCGTCAGGAGCTGGCCCGCGGCGCGCGCGACGGTGCTCGCGGGCACGGTGAGCGCGGTGGCGCGCGCGAGAGCCGACGTGTTGATGCCCACGACCCGGCCGCCGGCATCGACCAGCGGGCCGCCCGAGAAGCCGTCGTACACGCTGAGGTCGAGCCGGATGAAGCGGTCGATGGTGCCGCCCTGCCACGTGCGCCACTCGCCGCCGACCGCGCTCACGATGCCGAGGCTGGCGGTGACGCCGACGCCCGGCCGGCCGAGCGCGAGCACCAGCTGGCCCACGCGAGGCGGACCGTCTGCTGGCGCGGCGGCGGGTGCGCCGGCGCCGTCCGGCGAGGCGAAGCACCGCCAAGTCGGTCGACGGGTCCCGGCCCGCGAGCGTGGCGGCCACCGTGGTCCCGTCGTGCAGCGTGACGGTGATGTCATCGTCCCGCTGGATCGTGTGGTGCGCCGCGACGACGACGCCCGGCTGCCAGACGAGGCCCGAGGCCGGGATCCGCCGACGGGCGTGGATGGCGACGACCGACCGGCCGACGGTGTCTACCGCGGCCGCGAGGTCGTCGGATAGCGCGGCCAGAGGGCCGCCGCTCGAGAGTGCAGGCATGAATGCTCCGATGTGAGTGAACCGAGGAGCATCATGCCGGGTTTCCGCCGGATGAAACATCGGGCGTATGGGCGAGGGGCAGCTCGGGCGAAGGGATGACAACGGATCGAGCAAACCCTTTGCCCGCGTCGGGCATCTATCAAGAGTAGGCCCTTCGCAGCGCTCGAGGTTGGGATGCATCGATACAATGGTGAACGTTTGAAACATGACCGCGAGATCGCTTGACGTCTTCGAAACGCATGCCGCCGGCGCCCGTAGTTCAGAGGAGCCGTACCCTGCTCGATGGAGATGTTTCAGGCCGTGAACCGTCGTCGTTTTCTTACCGCCGCCGCGGGTGGTTTGCTCGCGACGTTGCCTCCCCGGCAGCTGTGGCCGGTGCAGGCGACCTCGCTCCGGCGCGGCGCGGGGGCGATTGGCCCGGAGTGGCGCCCCACGGCGGAACTGCTCCGCTCGCTGCCGCGCCTGCTCGAGCTGGCGGCCGTGCCCGGCCTGTCGTTCGCCACCGTCGACGGCGCGGGCGTCGTCCCGCGGGCATCCGGGCGCGCCTCGCTCCAGCCTCGCCGCGGCGCAGGCGACGCGACCGTGTTCGAGGCCGCGTCGCTCGGGAAGCCGCTCTTCGCTTATGCGGTGCTCAAGCTCGTCGACGCCGGTGTGCTCGACCTCGACCGCCCCCTCTACGACTATCTCGCGAGCCCCGAGGCCGACACGCCGCGCATGCGGCGCGTGACCGTCCGCCACGTGCTCAGCCACACCAGCGGGCTCCCCAACTGGCGGCACGAGCCGGGACCGCTCGCGCCCGAGACCGAACCGGGCGAGACCTACGCCTACTCGGGCGAGGGATTCTTCTACCTGCAGCGGGTCGTGGAGCGGGTCACGGGCCGGCCGATCGCACGGCTCATGCGCGAGGAGGTGCTCCAGCCGCTCGGCATGACCGAGAGCAGCTGGGTCTGGCGCGGCGACTTCGATGCCCGCATGGCCGTGGGCTATGACGAGCAGGGGAGCGCGGCCGAAGTGTACGCGGCGATCGGGCGGCGCACGGCGGTGATCGCGGAGGAGTGGCACAAGCCGGCCGAGGAGTGGCGCTACGAGGATGCCGCGCGGGTGGTCCCGCTCGTCAATCCCGCCTGGCCCGTGCTGCCGGTGTACATGGTCCCGAACGTGGCCGCGTCGCTGCTCACGACCGCGCGCGACTACGCCCGGTTTCTGGCGCACCTCGTCGCCCAGCCGGGCTCGCCGACCTCGACCACCCCGCTCACGCTCCGCCCCGCCACCCGCGAGGCGATGATCACCCCACAGGTCCGGATCAACAGCGCGCTCGCCTGGGGGCTCGGCTGGGGTCTGCAGGAGGACGAGTACGGCCGGACGCTGTGGCACTGGGGCGCCAACAACGGGTTCCGCAACTTCGCCGTGGCCGATCCCTCGAACGGCCGGGCCATCGTGGTGCTCACCAACAGCGGCAACGGTCCGCGGGTCTACGAGCGCGTCATCGTGGCGCTCACCGGGCACGACCACCCGGCGTTTCTCCGCGCCTGACCCTCCCAGGGAGCCAGGGCTCGTACACGCGTGGTGCAAGAGCGGGGCGGCCAGCCGTCCTACTCTGTGCCATGCGCGATCAACACCGCCCCAAACAGGATCTCATCAACGAGGTCACCGGCCTGCGGAAGCAGATCGCCGACCTGCGGGAGGCCATGACGGCCCGCCGCCGGGTCGAGGACGCCCTGCGCCAGAGCGAAGAGCAGCTCCGCCAGCTGGTCGATGCAGCACCGGTGGGACTCTGCCTGTTCCGGCCCAACGGCACGCCGGTGGCCGGGAACCGCCCCTTCGCCCGGCTCTTGGGCTATGACTCGACGTCCGAGCTCCTCAGGGTCGCGGATACGCTCGGCGTGTTCGGCAGCCGCGAGGAGCAGGGGCGAGTGCTGTCGCTCGTCGAGCGCGGACTCGAGCGGGTGGCGGGCGTGGTCTTCCGCCGGAAGGACGGGACCCGCCAGGCGTTCGGCGTGATCGGCTCGGTGTCGCCGGAGCCGCACGTGCTGGTGCTGGTGGTGCTCGAGCGGCAACCCCAGCCCTGGCGCTCGGCGCCGCTCGCGGCCTTGAGTCCCGCCTGGTCGTCGGGGTCGCGTACGGGGTAGGCCGGCATCGAGGCTGCGAGAGCCTCCACGATCGTTACCCCGAGCATAGCGAAGGGGGCATGATTCCGGTCATGCCCCCTTCGCCCGTTATACTTCCCCCACCCCAACAGGAGCCCTCATGCGATCCGTCGCTCGCCCGGCGATCCGCGGCGCCTGCCTGATCGCGGCCCTCGGCGCCTGCGCACACGGCGGTCGCGCTGCGCCACGCCAGCCTCCGTACGCGCCCTCATCCGCCGGTCAGCCGCGTGCTCCGACCACCGCGACAGCGCCGATCGACACGGTCGGCCTCCCGCGTGTCCGGTTCGCGCGGGGAACCACGTCCGGCATCCTCGACGACAGCCTGGCCCCGGGCGCCACGCGCAGCTACGTGGTGGGGGCGCGGCGGGGGCAGGTCATGCTGGCGCACGCGATTGCCTGGCCGGTCGCCGAGCGTCTGCATCCGCCACCGGAGCCGGTCGTGCGGGTCTTCGAGGCCGCGAGCGGGAGGGAGCTCCCGTCGCCGCGTGCCGAACCGGAGGTCTGGTCGGCGCGGTTGCCGGACGACGGCGACTACGTCGTGCGGGTGACGGCGGCCGACCGGACGACCTATACGCTGGCCGTGCAGATTCCGCGCGAGATCGCGGTGAGCGCGGCCCAGCCCACGGCCATCTTCACGGGCGTCGCCCCGTCCCGCGCACCGATCGACTATCTCATCCACGCCGACGCGGGCCGAACCCTCGAGGTGGTGCTGGGCGGCGCGCCTGCGCTGGGGCTTCATGTCTACGGCCTCGCGGACGGCGTGCAGCTCGCCCGGCTCGCCGACCGACAGCGTCTGTATGCGGGGAGGGTGGAGACCACCCAGGACTACATCGTGAGCGTGGTGCCCGGAGCGGAGCGCGCCGCGTACGACCTACGCGTCACGCTACGCTGAACCGGGCGGCGGATTTCACCCGCCCTCGCTGCCGCCGAGTATGGGCAGGACCTCGCCCGTGATGTAGCTCGAGCAGACCGGGGCTGCCAGGAAGACGTACGCCGGCGCGATCTCCTCCGGCTGCGCCGGCCGCTTCATCGCCACCGACTGACCGAACTTGGCCACCTTCTCGGCGTCCTGGTCGGCCGGGTTGAGCGGCGTCCACACCGGCCCCGGCGCCACCGCGTTCACCCGGATCCCGCGCTCGACCACGTTCTGCGCCAGCGACTTGGTGAAGGCGTGGATGGCGCCCTTGGTCGACGCGTAGTCGAGCAGCTGCTTGCTCCCGTCGAGGCCGGTCACCGAGCCCGTATTGATGATCGAAGAGCCGGCCTCGAGGTGCGGCAGGGCGGCCCGGGCCATGTAGAAGTAGCCGAAGATGTTGGTCCGAAAGGTGTGCTCCAGCTGTTCGTCGCTGATGTCCTCGAGCGAGTCGGCATGCTCCTGGAAGGCGGCGTTGTTGACCAGGATGTCGAGCCGCCCCAGCGCCTGGACCGTCGTCTCCACCGAGTCGCGGCAGAACGCAGAGTCTGTGACGTCGCCGGGAATGAGCAGCGCCCGGCGGCCTTCCGCCTCGATCGCGCGGCGGGTCTCCTCCGCGTCCTCGTCCTCGCTCAGATAGACGATCGCGATGTCGGCGCCCTCCCGCGCGAACAGCACCGCCACCGCGCGCCCGATGCCGGAGTCGCCGCCGGTGATGAGGGCGACCTTGCCCTCGAGCTTGCCCGAGCCGCGGTACGCCTCCGCCCGATAGAGCGGCCGTGGGTCGAGGTCGCCCTCGAGGCCGGGCTTCTCCAGGTGCTGCTTCGGCAGCGGAGGCGCGGGGTACGGGCGGGCGCCGGCCTGGACCGCGCCGGTTTTCTTCGATCGGGGCTCCGGAGAGCGCTTGCGCTCGGCCTCCCGCTGGAGCTTCCGGTCGGTCTTGGCGTCCTGCTTTCCGGCCGCCGCGTGCACTGATTTCTTTCCCCCGGACCACCGGCCCGTGCTCTTCTTTACGCCCACGATTGCCTCCTCGGGTGACATCGGTTCGTCGATGTTGGACGATGGCCCGCCGCGCGGACGCAGGCGGTGACAGGCCTCACCAAGAGGTCCCGGATCGCGCAGCCGGACGCAGGCGAAACGGCGCCAGGCGCCTCTCCGTAGTGACCCCACCTCATCAACCTCAATCCCGGGACGCCGACTATGCCCCTCCGTCTCCTCGACCCACGCTTCATCTGTGCGCTCGGCCTCCTGGCCGCGGCCGCTCCTAGCGTCCGCGCGCAGGCCGCCGCCGAGTCGGCCGCCATCCGCACCACCGCTCTGGACTACGCCGAAGGCTGGTACACCGGGGACGCCGACCGGATGGGCCGCGCCCTCCACCCCGAGCTGGTGAAGCGCATCCTGGTGAGCGATACCGCCACCGGAAAGGCCTTCGTGCAGTCCATGGGCGCCTCCGCCCTGGTCAACGGCACCCGGCATGGCTACGGCAAGAGCACGCCCGCGGACCGGCAGCAGAAGGACGTGACCGTGCTCGACGTCTTCGGCAACGCCGCGATCGCGAAGGTGGTGATGGCGGACTGGATCGACTACCTCCAGCTGGTGCGCGTTGACGGCCGCTGGCTCATCGTGAACGTGCTCTGGGAGCAGAAGCCCAAGCGCAAGGGCTGACCGCCATGCCGCCGCTCGTTCTCCGCGTGAACGGCACGCGCCGGCGAGTCACGCTCCCGGCCGACACCCCGCTCCTCTGGGCGCTGCGCGACGCGCTCGGCCTCACCGGTACCAAGTACGGCTGCGGAGCCGGGCTGTGCGGCGCCTGCACTGTCCTGCTCGACGGCCAACCGATTCGGTCCTGCACCACCCCCGTGAGCGCCGTCGGGGAGAAGCAGGTCACCACGATCGAAGGTCTCTCCCCCGATGGCCGACATCCCGTCCAGCGCGCCTGGATTGCCGAAGACGTGGCGCAGTGCGGGTACTGCCAGGCCGGTCAGATCATGGCGGCGGCGGCGCTGCTCCGGGCGACGCCGCGGCCGACCGATGCGCAGATCGACGAAGCACTCTCCGGCAACCTCTGCCGCTGCGGGACGTACCAGCGCATCCGGTCGGCGATCCACCGGGCCGCCGAGGAGACTACGTGATGCGCCGCCGCGAATTCGTGCAGGCGAGTGCCTCCACCGCGGGCGGGCTCCTGGTGGCCGTCTCCCTGCCGAGCGGGCTGCGCAGCGCCTTCGCCGCCCCGGCCGGATCGGGAGCGCCGGTACCCGGTACGTCGCTTGGCGCCTTCGTCGAGATCGCTCCTGACGGCTGGGTCACGATCGTTGCCAAGAATCCGGAGATCGGCCAGGGCATGAAGACCGCGCTGCCACTGATCGTCGCCGAAGAGCTCGACGTGTCCTGGGAACGGGTCCGGGTGGTCCAGGGCGATCTCGACGAGGCGCGATTCGGCGACCAGTTCTCCGGCGGCAGCACCGGGATCAGCGACAACTGGGAGGCGCTCCGGACCGCGGGCGCCGTCGCCCGGCGGATGCTGGTCGAGACGGCGGCGGCGCTCTGGGGCGTGGCACCGGAGGACTGCACCACCGCCGACGGCATCGTCCAGCATGCGGCGAGCGGCCGCCGGGCCGACTACGGCTCGCTCGCGGCGGACGCCGCTCGCCGCCCCGTCCCGGCCGAGGCCCCGCGCAAGGATCCCGGGCGCTATCGGCTCGTGGGCACGCGGGTGTCGGGCGTGGAGAACCCCGGGATCGTCACCGGGCGCGCACGCTACGGCATGGACGCCCGAACGCCCGGGATGCTGTACGCCTGCGTGCTGCATCCGCCTTTCGGGCATCGGCTGGCCGGGCTCGACGCCTCGCGCGCGGAGCGGGTCGCCGGCGTGCGCCGGATCGTCCGGATCGAGCCGCAGCCGAGTCCCCTGCATCTCCGGCAGGGCGTGGCAGTCGTGGCCGACTCGACCTGGGCGGCGATGGAGGGCCAGCGCGCGCTGGTCGCACGCTGGGAGGCCGTGCCCGATCAGCCGGTAGTCGACTCCGAGGCCCTGCGCGCGAGCATGCTCGCAGCGATCGAGCGCCCCGGCGAGCCGATCCGGAACGACGGCGATGTCGCTTCCGCGTTGGCCGGCGCGGCGCGGACGGTCGAGGCGACCTACGAGGTCCCCCTCCTGGCGCACGCGCCCATGGAGCCGACGAACTGTCTTGCCGATGTCCGGACGGACCGGGCCGAGATCTGGGGCCCGATGCAGAACCCGGGAGGAGCGCAGGGACTGGTGGCGCGGGTGACGGGGCTCGATCGCGCGGCGGTGCAGGTGCATCTCACCCGCGCTGGTGGCGGCTTCGGACGGCGGCTGCTCTCGGACTATGCCGCCGAGGCGGCCACGGTGTCGAAGGCGATGGGGCGGCCGGTGCAGGTGGTCTGGACCCGGGAGGAAGATCTGCGGCAAGACTACTACCGGCCCTGCGGCGTGCACCGGCTGCGCGCGGCGCTCGACGCGTCCGGCCGCGTGGTCGCGTGGGACCAGCACCTGGTCAATCCGTCGCGCGCCGCGTACGCGCTGTCGAAGGACCCGCCGGTCGAGTCCGAGCTCTACGCCGACGATTTCCCCGCGCGCCTCCTGCCGCACGTCCGGTTGGCGTACACGCCGGTCGCGAGCGGCATCCCGCTCGGGGCGTGGCGCTCCACGCTACACTCCTCGAGCGCGTTCGCAGTCCAGTGTTTCGTCGACGAGCTGGCGCACGCCGCGGGCCGGGACCCGCTGGAGTTCCGGCTCGAGCTGATCGGGGCGGCGCGCAGGCTCGACTACGCGGGGCACGGCGGCCCGGTGTTCGACACCGGCCGGCTCGCGGGCGTCCTCCGGCTCGCGGCCGACCGGGCCGGCTGGAGCCGGCCGCTCGAGGCCGGGCGCGCCCGCGGCATCGCCGGCCACTTCACGTTCGGGAGCTACGCGGCGCACGTGGTGGAGGTCTCGCGCGACCCGGCGGGCGGGGTGCGGGTGGACCGCATTGTCGCGGCGGTCGACTGCGGCCGGGTCGTGAGCCTGAGCGGCGCCGAGGCGCAGGTGCAGGGTGGCGTGCTCGACGGTCTCGGCGCCGCGCTCAACGGCGAGATCACGGTGGAGGGCGGCCGCACCGTTCAGGGCAACTTCGACGGCTACCGGCTGCTCCGGCTCCGCGAGGCGCCACGGGTCGATGCGCACTTCGTGGCGAGCGCGGAGTCTCCGAGCGGGCTCGGCGAGGCGCCGGTCCCGCCGGTCGCGCCCGCGCTCGCGAACGCGGTCTTCGCGCTCACGGGCCAGCGCCTCCGGCGGCTGCCGATGGCGGCGGTGCTGCGGCAGCTCCGGCCGGGCGCGTCACCCTGAGCGCAGCGAAGGGGGCATGACCGGAATCATGCCCCCTTCGCTTCTAGCTACCCTCCCTACTCCCCGAGTCTGATCCGCTCTACCCGCCGCGTCTGGGCCCGGGCGTTGTACACCCGAAGGCTCACGATGCTCCCCGGCTTCTGCGCCGCGATCGCCTTCCGGAGATCGGCCGGCGACCGCACCCGCGTGCCCTCGACTTCGAGGATGATGTCGGGCCCGCCGTGGTCCGGGTCCACCAGCTCACCGTACGACGGCCCGCCTGCCTTCACGTCGGTGACGATCGCGCCGCGCTGCTCGGGCGTGAGCCGGAGCTGCTGCACGTCGTCGTCGTCCACCGGCGCCACGGTGACACCGAGGCGGCCGATCGACGCGGCCGTGTCGTCGCTGCTGTCGTCCGCGTCACTGGTGTCCGCGCCGGCCACCGCGGTCGAGGATGGGAGCTCACGCAGCTTGACCTCGAGCGTCTTCCGGACCCCGCCCTTGCGCGCCACGTCCACCTTGACCGTCTCGCCCGGGCGGCGGAAGGCGATCTGCTGCTGCAGCTGGCCCACGTACTCGACCGGCTTGCCGTCGATCGCGACGATGATGTCGCCCGGCTCGAGACCGGCCGCCTTGGCCGGCGAGCTCTCGCCGCCGTAGTCCTCGATCACCACGCCGCGCACGTCGGGTAGCCCGACGTAGGCCGCGTCGTTGGGCGAGATGTTCCGCACCGTCACCCCCAGCGCGGCCCGCTGGACGTGTCCGTGCTGGATGATCTGGTCCATCACCCGGCGCGCGAGGCTGATCGGGATCGCGAAGCCGTACCCCGAGTAGAACCCGGTCTGGCTCGCGATCGCGGAGTTGACGCCGATGACCGAGCCGTTCACGGCCACGAGCGGTCCGCCCGAGTTGCCCGGGTTGATCGCGGCGTCGGTCTGGATGAAGTCCTGGATGCTCCGGTCGCTCGTGTTCGGCAGCGCCAGGGTGCGGCCCTTCGCGCTGATGATGCCGGAGGTCACGGTGAAGGTCAGGTTCTCGCCCAGCGGGTTGCCGACTGCCAGCACCCATTCGCCCACGCGCGCCGCGTCGCTGTCGCCGAGCGGAGCGGGGGTCAGGTTGTCGGCGTCGATCTTGAGGACGGCGAG
The DNA here is from genome assembly GCA_963840215.1 of uncultured Gemmatimonadales bacterium. Taxonomy (GTDB): domain Bacteria; phylum Gemmatimonadota; class Gemmatimonadetes; order Gemmatimonadales; family GWC2-71-9; genus CAVVWJ01. The sequence continues at coordinate 16,024 of CAWIYG010000006.1, forward strand.
GTCGGTGCCGGGATCGGTGCCGACCACCTTGGCCTTGAACTCACGGCGGTCGAGCAGCCGGACCGTGACCTGGTCGGAGCCGTCCACCACGTGATCGTTGGTGAGGATGTAGCCGTCCTTGGAGACGATGAAGCCCGAGCCGGCGTTCTCCTCGAAGTCGGGGCCCTGCTGCGGCAGGCGCGGGAAGAACTGCTCCATGCCGGGCGGGATCTGCAGGCGCGGACGCTGGGCCCGCTCGGTCTTGCCGGACTTGATGAACACCACGCTCGGCTTGACGTGCTCGGCCACCGACGCGAAGGCCTCACTCAGGCTGGCCAGCGTCGCCGCGCCGGCTGGCGCCGGGGCGCTGGTGGTGACGGCGGGCGCGCTGGGCTGCTGCGCGGAGGAAAAGTTGGGGAGGTGAAGCAGGCCCGCGATGAGCAGGCCTGCGAGAAAGGCGAGTCCTACACTGCCGGCCCGCAACCGGGGCAACCATCCGTGCGACATGTCGTGCGTTCTCCTGTGACGTGATCACGCGTGGGGGCCTCGAGCCCCGGACGTCCTGCAGATGCGCGGTGCCGACGAGTGGTTGCACGGGCCGGTTCAGCCGGGTTCAGTCACGCTCGACCACGATCGTGGTCCGGCGGGACGGCCGGCGGGTGAGCACGTACGCCGCCGCAACCACCACGGCGAGGGCGAAGCCGAAGATCCACCACATGTTGCCTCCTGGAGAGGGGAGAGAGCTGCCGCGAACACCAGGAAGACACCGGCGGGCGACAGCGGCCGGCCTGTCGGCTTCGGCTTTTCTTCGGTATATTCATTTCACTCCCGGCTCCACCTCTACCTGTCGTGCCGTCATGCCCAAGACCACATCCGATTTCGATCCCGAGAGCTACGCGCCGGTCGCCGCGCGCGTGGAGCTGTTCTACGAGCGGTATCCCACCGGCCGCATCCTGACCGAGCTGGTCGAGCGCACCGAGCAGGAGATCGTCTTCCGCGCCGCCGTCTACCGCACCGCCGAGGATCCCGAGCCCGCGGCCACCGGCTGGGCCGCCGAGCGGGTCGGCGACGGGGAGGTGAACGCCGTCGCCTGCCTCGAGAATACCGAGACCTCCGCCATCGGCCGGGCGCTGGCCAACCTCGGCTTCCTCGCCTCGCGGCTCCGGCCGAGCGCGGAGGAAGCGGCCAAGGCCGACCGGGCCCGCGCCCGGCTCGCCGGCGAGCCCGATCTCGTGCAGCTCCTCCGCACCGCCGAGCGTGCCGGCCTGAGCGCCACACGGGCGGAGGCGCTCCGCGCCCGTGTGGGCCGCGGGCTCCCGCCGCCGGAGCTCGCCGAGGTGCAGCACGAGCTTCGCCGGTTCATCCAGCGGCGGATGGAGGACCACGCCTCGCGCGCGGGGAAGGGAGGATAGGCCGTCGCAGGCAGCCTGTCGCAGGCCGGTGTCTCAAGTGCAGAGGCATGGAAAGCAATCGTCATCCTCCGCCCCGCTGGGGAATGACCCGATGGAGATCTTTTCGTGGAGCACCAGCGATGGCGAGCACGCACCGTGGCCGGCCGCCGGCCCGCGATGGGCGACCAGGCACTCGTCGCGGCGCTCCGCTGCGAAGACGAAGGGGCCCTGCGCGAGTTCTTTCTTCGCTTTCGCCCGGCGCTGGCCCTCGCGGCCCAGCGGCTCGGCGTGGACCCCGGCGAGCTGGACATGGTGGTGGACGATTGCCTGGCCGACGTCGCGGTGTACCTCATCGGCTCGCTCGGGCCGCCGCCCCGGTCGCTGCCGGCGTACCTGGCGCGAAGCCTCCGGAATCGCGTGCTCAATGGTGTGCGTGCGCGGGACCGGGCCGAACACCGTCTCCCGGAGGACGCCGGTGACAACCCCGATGGTGCCGTCGCCGCCTGCTGCTCGGACCACGCGGTTCGGGCCAGCGGCTGGCAGGACGAGCCGCCGCCGCTCGCACCCGCGCTCCGCCGCCTGGCCCAGGCGCTCGAGGCCTCGCTCGGCGACGACGACCGTCCGCTCGCGGTCTGGTTGAGCCACTGCGTGCCGACGCGGGAGATCGCCGCCTGGCTGGGGCTCGGCGAGCGCACCGCGGCGAAGCGAATCGAGCGGCTTCGCGAGCGACTCCAGCTCGCGGCCCTCCGGCATCTCGAGGCGGTGGACGGCGGGGACCGCCGGGAGCTGCTCGCCTTTCTGGGGCGCGCGTCGCTCGCGCCCGCACCCGCCGCCCGGTTTCGGGCGGCACGCGCCGCGGACGCGGAGGAGGCGCCGGTACCATGACCGATCGACAGGAGTGGGAGCGGGACGCCGTGGTCTGGCTCGCGGGACGAGCCGTCGAGGCGGCGGGTCCGCCGGCCGACCCCCGCCTCGCACGCGCGATGGCGCGCTTCGCCGCCTGGCGCGCCGAGGCCGAGCGGGAGGTTGATGCCGCCGGCTTTGCCCAGCGGGTGCGCCGCGCGGTCGCGGCCACGGGACGGAACGTCCGGCGCATCGACCGGGCTCCCGAGCTGGTGCCGCCCGAGCGGCCGGGGCCGATCGCCGCCATGTTCTCGGCGGCGCGGGCGCGGGGCGCGGCGCCGCTCGCGGAGCTCGGCGTGGCGGCGGGCACCGGCCGGGAGCTGTTCGACGAGCCCTGCGAAGCCTGGGTGGCGCTGCCCGACGGGCTTCCCGCCGCGCGCTACGTCGCCCTCCGGGTGGTCGGCGACAGCATGACCCCGCTGCTCCATTCCGAGGACGTGGTACTCGTCGATCTCGACGGCGCCGTCTCGCCGGGTGCCGTCGCGGTCGCGCGGCACCCGGACCATGGCTCCGTGGTCAAGCGGGTCGTCCGGGGGGATGGCGGAGCCTGGCGACTCGTCTCGCTCAACCCGGCCTACCCGCCGCTCGACCTCCCGGCGGGCGCCGGTGCCCTGCTCGGGCCGGTCGTCCTGCGCTGGTGCGCCCACGCGGGCGGGGCCGATCGGCCGGCGAAACCGAGACTTGCCCCTCGTCCGTAGTCAGCACATCATCCCGCGCCCGGGCACCGTCCGGGCGTTTCCCTGATTCGGAGCCGACATGGCACGCTTCACCGCTCCCCGCTGCATGTTAGCGGGCCTCGCCCTCACCCTGGTCTCGGCCTGCTCGGGCGGCCGATCCAACACCGAGGCCCCGGCTCCGGCCGCGACCAGAGGCACCGCCCCCGTCCCCGCCGCCCGGGCCCTGACCGTCCCGGTGCTCGAGGGCTTCGAGACGGCCGTCGGCCGCGGCACGCGGACGCGGACCGGGGTGCCGGGGCCGCGCTACTGGCAGCAATGGGCCGACTACAAGCTGTCGGCCGAGCTCAATCCCGTGTCGAAGCGCATGACCGGATCGGGTACCATCAACTACAGCAACCGCTCGCCCGACACCCTCCGAACTGTCTACATCCAGTTGCTGCAGAACATCTTCGCCCCCAATGCCCGGCACAACACAGGCGTTCCCTGGTCGGTGGAAGGGGTCGAGCTCGGCCGGGTGGCCGCGCAGGGCACCACGCTCGCCCAGAGCGGCGGCGAAGGTCCCGGCTACGAGGTGAACGGGACGGTCATGCGCCTCCGCCTCCCGAAGCCGCTCGCGCCCGGCGGGTCGGCCGAGTTCGCGTTCGACTGGAAGCTCCGGGTACCCCCCGACGGCGCGCCCCGCGGCGGCCAGGACGGCGAGGTCTACTACCTGAACTACTGGTACCCGCAGATGGCGGTGTACGACGACGTGAACGGCTGGCAGATCGACCAGTACCTCGGCAACGCCGAGTTCTATATGGGCTACGGCAACTACGACGTGAGCCTCACCCTGCCGGCGGGGTGGCTGGTCACGGCCACCGGCACGCTCCAGAACCCCGACGAAGTGCTGGCCCCGCAGACGCGCGCGCGGCTCGACTCGGCGCGCTCGGCCACGGGCGTGGTGCACGTGGTCACCGACCTCGACCGCGAGCCGGGCCGCTCGACCACCGCCGGCAAGGACGGGAAGCTCACCTGGCATTTCCGCGCCGAAAACGTGCGGGACGTGAGCTGGGCCGCGTCGTCGCGCTACCTGTGGGACGCCACCAACGCCGCCGTCGGTGACGCCAACAGCGACGGCCGACCGGACACCACGCTCATCCAGGCGTTCTGGCGGCCCGAGCAGAAGGCGAATCACTGGGACGAGAGCGCGCGCTACAGCCGGCACTCGGTCGAGTTCTTCTCCAAGTACCTCTGGCCCTATCCCTACCCGCACATGACGGCGGTGGACGGCCCCACGTCGTGCGGCGGCATGGAGTACCCGATGATGACCTGCATCGGCGGCCAGTGGGACACGCTCGGGATGTACGAGGTGACCACGCACGAGATCGGGCACATGTGGTTCCCGATGATGGTCGGCTCGGACGAGAAGCGCTTCGCGTGGATGGATGAGGGCCTGACGCAGTTCGACCAGTCCCAGTCGATGGACGACTTCTTCAAGGGATTCGACGACGAGGCGCGGAACCGGAAGAACTACCTCGACGCCATCACCAGCGGGCCGGAGGTCGAGCTGATGCATCACGGCGACCGGTTCCCCAGCTACAACGAGTACGGCGTCGCCGCCTACTTCAAGCCCGCGACGGTCCTGGTGGCGCTCCGCGGGGTCGTGGGCCGCGACGTCTTCCACAAGGCGTTCGTCGAGTACGGCCGCCGGTGGCGCTACAAGCACCCGACGCCGTACGACTTCTTCGACACCTTCCAGGACGTGTCGGGTAAGGACTTGTCGTGGTTCTGGCGGACCTGGTTCTTCGAGACCTGGCGCCTCGACCAGTCCATCGACAGCGTCGCCACGGTGGGCGACTCGGTGGAGATCGGGATCGAGAACCGCGGCCGGGCGCCGATGCCGGTGCCGCTCGTGGTCACCCGAGCCGGCGGTCGGGCCGACAGCCTGACCATCCCCGTGGACGTCTGGCTGGGCGGCGCCAAGCGGACCAGCGTTCGGGTGGCCCGGGAGCCGGCGGTCAAAAGCGTGGAAATCGATCCAGGGCGGGACTTTCCGGACGTGAACCGGGACAATCAGCGATGGCCTAGGTAGCGGGAGCCCGCCGCCCTCTCCAGGGTCTCGGTCGCACGTTACCTTTCCGGGCATGTCCCGGCTGCTGATCGTCGCCAACCGCCTGCCCATCACCGTCCAGACCACCGAGACGGGGATCGACGTGCAGCGGAGCCCCGGTGGCCTGGCCACCGGGCTCATGCGGCCCCACGAGCAGTCGGACGGGCTCTGGATCGGGTGGTCGGGAGCGCCGGCCGATCTCGATCCCGAGCGCCAGGCGCAGCTGGACGAGGCCCTGACCGCCATGCGCCTGGTGGCGGTGCCGCTGACCGCCGACCAGGTGGTCCGGTTCTACGAGGGCTTCTCCAACGGGGTCCTGTGGCCCCTGTTTCACTACCTGCTCGACCAGATCCCGATCCAGGTCAGCGACTGGGACGCGTATGTCGCGGCGAACGAGGCGTTTGCGGACGTCGTCGCGGCGCACTACCGCCCGGGCGACATGATCTGGGTGCACGACTACCAGCTCCTCCTCCTGCCGGGTCTCCTGCGCGACCGGCTCCCCAGCGCCCGCATCGGCTTCTTCCTCCATATCCCGTTTCCCTCCGAGGAGCTGTTCCGCACCCTCGCCACCCGCGAGCGGCTGCTGCAGGGCGTCCTGGGCGCCGACCTGGTTGGATTCCACACCCCGGCGTACCTCCGCCACTTTGCCATCTCCCTGACCGACATCCTCGGCCACTCGGTCGAGATCGACCGGGTGCAGCTCCCCGGGCGGGAGGTGCGGCTCGGCGTCTTTCCGATGGGGGTGGACGCGGCGGCGTTCGCCGGCCTGGCCGACGATCCGGCAGTCGCGGCCGAAGCCCAGGCCATCCGGGGCGACGGGAGCATGCGGATTCTCGTCGGCGTCGACCGGCTGGACTACACCAAGGGGATTCCCGGCCGGCTCCTGGCCTACGAGCGGATGCTGCAGACCCACCCGGATCTCAGGGAGCGGGTGCGGCTGGTGCAGGTGGCGGTGCCGTCGCGCACCAACGTCGGCGCCTACCAGGATTTCCGCGCGCTGGTGGACGGGCTGGTGGGCCGGATCAACGGCGCCTTCGGCACCCCGCGCTGGGTGCCGGTGCACTACATCTTCCGCGGACTGTCCGAGACCGACCTCGTGGCGCTCTACCGCGCCGCCGACGTCATGCTGGTGACCCCGCTCCGCGACGGGATGAACCTGGTGGCCAAGGAGTTCATCGCGTCGCGCACCGACGGCGACGGCGTGCTCGTCCTGAGCGAGTTCGCCGGTGCCGCGTGGGAGCTGCCCGAGGCGCTGCAGGTGAATCCGTACGACGTCGACGGCTCGGCGGAGGTGTACTACCGCGCGCTCGTCATGCCCAGCGTGGAGCGGCGCGCGCGGCTCGCGCCGCTCCGGACGCGGGTCCACACGTTCGACGTGCACCGCTGGGTCGCGTCCTTCCTGGAGCAGCTGGCGGAGGTGACGCCCACCGGCCCTCGGACCGGCCCCACCGCCAGCGGAAGCGCCGCACGGCGCGCGCTGACCCAACGGCTGGCCGAGACCGATTCGCTCATCCTGCTGCTCGACTACGACGGCACGCTGGTGCCGTTCACGCCGACACCCGAGCTCGCCCGCCCGGATGTGGAGGTGCTCGAGCTGCTGCGCGCGCTGTCGGCGCGGCCGGACACGCAGGTCCACCTCGTGAGCGGGCGGCCGCAGGACGCGCTCCAGGAATGGTTCGGCGATCTTCCCATCTGGCTCCACGCCGAGCACGGCTTCCTGTCACGCGACCCCGAGACGCGCCAGTGGATTCCGGCCGCGGAGCTCGGCGGGACCTGGCGCGAGCCGGTGCTGACGATGCTGCGCGAGATCACCCAGCGGACGCCGGGCTCGCGTGTGGAGGTGAAGGCGGCCGCGCTGGCCTGGCACTACCGGATGGCCGACCAGGAGACCGGTGCCCGTCGCGCGAACGAGCTTCGTCTTCACCTCAATCAGGTGCTCAGCAATCAGCCGGTCGAGATCCTGCCCGGCAACCGCGTCATCGAGATCCGGCCATACGGCGTGCACAAGGGCCGGATCATGCCCGTGCTGACGCCGGAGCGTCAGGCCGCGTCGGCGATCGTGGCGATGGGCGACGATCGCACCGACGAAGATCTCTTCAACGTCCTGCCTCCCGAGGCGATCACTATCCGCGTCGGCCCCGGCACGACGAAGGCGCGCTTCCGCCTCGAGGGCGTGGCCGCGGTGCGCCAATTCTTGCGCTTGTTCCTCGAGGCCGGCGTAGCCCCGGTTCCCGACCGCCGCTGACGCTGCCTGCCGATGGCGTGCGGCTTGCACGTCATGGCAGCGGGGATCGCCGCGACGTGTCGGCGACCGCCGGTGCACGTGCCTTCATCTCTGCTCCTTTGTCATAGCGCCGTCAGCACTTCTCCCCTCCCGGGGCCGACCGTCGTCGGTACTCCGGGAGATCGCGGAGTGCGCGGGCCTTGTGGCCCCGGCGCCCATCCGTCGCGCGTGCGCGACAACGGGGAAAGAACCGCTCGCCATGGAACGCTCGCCGTCGCCGCGTCGTCGTCGGTTTCCGTGGTTCCTGGCCCTGGTCGTGTCCGGGTCGATCACCTGTGGCGGCGGCGATGCCCTCACGGTGCCGGACGCGCCGGTCCCGGCGTCGGTGAAGGTCCTCCGCGGCGACGCGCAGCAAGGTCTGGTCGGCGAGGCGCTGCCGGATTCGATCGTGGTGGAGGTACTCGATGCGGCCGGCAACCCGGTGCCGGGGCGTGTCGTCTCCTTCCGCGCGCGGGACAGCGTGCCCGGCGCGCGTCTCTCCCCGAGGATCGCGACCACCGACTCCGCCGGCCGCGCCTCCGCGCTGCCGGTCCTCGGCCAGCACCCGGGTCCGTGGCCGGTCGAAGCGCGGGTCTCGATCCGGACCGGCCGGGTGATCTCCGCGGAGCTGCTGCTGAGCGCGACGGTCGGAGCACCGGACAGCTTGCGGCTCGTCGGGGGTGAGGGGCAGGGCGGACGGGTGAGCCAGACGCTGACCGATTCGCTCGTGGTCCAGGTCATCGACCGGTTCGGCAACCCCGAGCCCGGCGTGGCGGTCGCGTGGAGCGCCGCGGGCGGCGGGCAGGTGAGCGACGCGGAGACCCAGACCGGCCTCGACGGCATGACCGGCGTGACCCGGCGCCTCGGCCTGGGGCCGGGCGCGCAGACCACGACGGCCGCGGTCGCTTCGCTCAAGGGCTCGCCGCTCGAGTTCCACCACACGGCGCACCCCGGCGACGTCGCAGCGCTGATCGCCGTCCGCGGCGGCGGCCAGCGGGCACCGGTGGGCGGCGAGCTGGACGAGCCGCTGGTGGTGCGGGCGGAGGACGCGAACGGCAATCCGCTCGACGGGCGCGAAGTGCGCTGGACGCCGATGGCCGGCAGTGGCAGCGTCGACCCGGTCACCACCGTCACCGATGCCGACGGCCTGGCGCAGACCACCTGGACCCTCGGCGCGAGCGTCGGAGCGCAGACCCTGACGGCACGGATGACGGGCCTGCCGGACGTTCTCTTCACGGCCACCGCCGGGACCGGCGCCCCCGCCAGCCTCGCCATCACGACTCAGCCGTCGGCGAACGCGCGGAGCGGTGTCGCCTTCGGCCGCCAGCCGCGGGTGCAGGTGCGTGACGCCGGCGGGAACCTCGTCGACGACATCGAGGTGACGGCCGCGTTGAGCGGCGGCTCCGGGGGGACGCTTGGCGGCACCACGACCGTGCGCGCGCAGGGCGGCGTCGCCGCGTTCACCGATCTCGCCATCGCCGGAACGTCGGGCTCCTATACGCTGGTGTTCACCAGCCCCGGCGCATCGCCGGCGACCTCGGCTGCGGTCGCCATCGCGGCGGGCGATCCCGCCACGCTCACGATCCGTCGCCAGCCGCCGGCCACCGCCGTGAGCTGGCAGCCGCTCACGACGCAGCCCATCGTCGAGGTGCGCGACGACGGCGGCAATCTGCTCGACGCCATAGAGGTGAGTGCGTCGGTCGAAGGTGGCGGCAGCCTCGTCGGAAGCACCAGCGCGACGACCAGCCAGGGAGCGGCAACGTTCGCGACGCTCGGCATCGGCGGCAGCGCGGGCACACGCACCATCCGCTTCTCGGCCGGCGGCGCCTCCGTCGTCTCCCGCCAGATCACGGTGAGCGCTCCGCCGGAGGCGACGGCCGGATCCTGGTCGCCCGTGATGGACTGGCCGCTGGTGGCGGTGCATCTCCACCTCCTGCCCAACGGCCGCGTGCTGTCCTGGGGTGCCGCCGTCGGTCCCCACCTCTGGAATCCGGCCACCGGCCTGTTCACCGCTGCACCCGGCGCGTCGGCGCTGTTCTGCTCGGGGCACGCCTTCCTGCCGGACGGCCGCCTGCTCGTCACTGGCGGCCACATCTCGAACGATCACGGCACGGCCACCGCCTACCTCTTCGACTGGCGCACCGGCGACTGGTCCAGCGGACCGCCGATGAGCCGGGGCCGCTGGTACCCCACCTCCACCACGCTGGCCAACGGCGAAGTGCTGACGCTGGCGGGCCGCGACCAGAGCGGCACCGTCGTCGGCACGCCCGAGGTGTGGCTCACGGGCGGCGGATGGCGCAAGCTGACGGCGGCCCCGCAGGTGCTGCCGTACTATCCACGGGCATTCGTCGCGCCGAACGGTAAGGTCTTCGTCGCCGGGCCGGCCAGGATGACCCGCTACCTGAGCACGTCGGGTACCGGGGCTTGGACGAACGTGGGCACCATGGACGCGGTCTACCGGGACTACGGCGGGGCGGTGATGTACGCGCCTGGGAAGGTGCTGATCATGGGCGGCGGCGGGGCCGATAGCAATTCCGCCCCCACGGCTACGGCCGAGGTGATCGATCTGAACAGCGGCGCTCCGGCGTGGCGCCGGGTCGCGTCGATGGCCAAGGCGCGGCGCCATCTCAACGCGGTTCTGCTGCCCACCGGCGACGTGCTCGTCACCGGCGGCACCAGCGCGTCCGGCTTCGACAATCCGGCGGGCGCGGTGTTCACGGCCGAGCTGTGGAACCCGGACACGGAGAAGTGGACCACCCTGGCGAGCAATCACGTGATCCGGATGTATCACTCGACGTCGATCCTGCTGCCCGACGGCCGAGTGCTCCACACCGGCTCGGGCGACGGCGGCGGCGGCGCGAACGAGCGCAACGCCGAGATCTTCTCGCCCCCGTACCTGTTCCGGGGACCGCGGCCCGAGGTCTCGAGTGCGCCGTCCACGGCGTCGTACGGGCAGACCATCACCGTCGGCACCGCGCAGGCCGCCGGCATCGCGAAGGTGACGCTCGTCCGACTCGGCTCGACGACGCACGCCTTCGACCAGAACCAGCGGCTGGTGCCGCTCACCTTCAGCACCGCTGCGAGCGGGCTGTCGGTCACCATGCCGGCGAACGGCAACCTCGCGCCGCCGGGCCACTACATGCTGTTCCTCGTGAACGGCAGCGGCGTGCCCAGCGTGGCCCGCATCGTTCAGCTCCGCTAGCCCCGAAGCGCCCGGTTATCCTTCGGGCGGGCCGCGCCGTCCGCGCGGTCCGCCCTGGACGCGCGACGCGGAGAGCCGATGCGCATCGAGACGCTGGCGGTGCACGCCGGGCACATGGTCGATCCCGCGACCGGTGCCGTGACCCCTCCTATCTATCTCAGCACCACCTTCGGCCGCGACGCCGACGGCTCCCTGCCGCACGGCTACATCTACGCCCGATCCGACAACCCCACCCGCCGGGAGCTGGAGCAGTGCCTCGCGGCGCTCGAGGGCGGCGCGGTCGCGCTGGCCTTCGCCTCCGGCATGGCGGCGACGGCGGCCGTCTTCCAGTCGCTCGCTCCCGGCGACCACGTCGTCGCGCCGCGCGACGCGTACTACGGGACAGCCAAGCTGCTGCACGAGGTGATGAACGGCTGGGGACTCGAGAGCACGCTGGTGGACATGACCGAGCCGGCTGCCGTGGAGGCCGCCGTCACGCCGCGCACCCGGCTGGTGTGGATCGAGACGCCGTCGAATCCGGCGCTCGCCGTGACCGACATCGCCAGGGTGGCGGCGATCGCGCGTGCGGCCGGCGCCCGCTGCGTCTGCGACAACACCTGGGCCACGCCCGTACTCCAGCGGCCGCTCGAGCTCGGCTGCGACCTCGTGATGCACTCGACCACCAAGTACCTCGGCGGCCACAGCGATCTCACCGGCGGCGCCCTCGTGGCCCCGAGCGAGAGCGAGTGGACCGCGCGGCTCCGGACGCTGCAGGCCCTCGGCGGCGCGGTACCGTCGGCCTTCGACTGCTGGCTGCTCATGCGCGGGATCCGCACGCTGCCCTGGCGCATGCGGGCGCACGAGGAGAACGCGGCCTCGGTGGCCGGCCACCTCGCGGTGCACGCCGCGGTGGAGGCGGTTCACTATCCCGGCCTGCCGACCGATCGGGGCCACGTGGTGGCCGCGCGCCAGATGACCGGCTTCGGCGGCATGGTGTCGCTGGAGGTGAGGGGTGGGGCGGAGGCGGCGCTGGACGTGGTGCGGCGGGTGCGGCTCTTCACGCGCGCCACCAGCCTGGGCGGTCCGGAGAGCCTGATCGAGCACCGGGCGTCGGTCGAGGGTCCGGAGAGCCGCACGCCGCCCGGCCTGCTGCGGCTCTCGATCGGGCTGGAGCACCCGGCGGACCTGGTCGAGGATCTCGACCAGGCGCTCCGAGGCGGGGCTATTCGGTCTTGACCGCTTCCGCCTGAATCCGCCGGAGCGCGCGCTTGGCGCCGGCGGCGATCTCGTCGTTGATCTCCTCGTCCATCATCTGCTTGAGCTTCGGCACCGCGGCCTTGGCGGCGGGCCCGATCTCGCCGAGCGCGACCGTCACCGGGAACCGGACCGTCGCCTCCGAGTCGTCCAGCGCCTCGATGAGGGCGGGCACGGCCGCCGCCGCCGCCGGACCCATGCCCGAGATCTCGTAGGCCGCGGCGTTCCGCGTCTGGGGAGCCGGGGCTTTGAGGTCGGCCACCCACTCGCTCAACGTGCGGCCGTCGGACACGGGCTCCTTCGCGGCCCCGGCCCCCTGGGCCCACGCGCCGGGCGCCAGGAGCAGGACGGCCGCCGCGAGCGGTCCCAGAATACGATTCGACATGCAGCCTCCACCGAGAGTCATTCCTCGGGACGCGATTGCGTCCCTCCGGAAATATACGCGTACAGACCCTCGAATACGGCCGCGCCTCGCTCCAGCCGTTCGGCGTCCTCCGGGTAGGCCAGCGCCAGCCCGTCGATGAGCGACGCGATGCCCGCGGCCTCCGGCCGGCCGAACTTCTCGTCCTTGCAGTCGACGTCGTGGATGATCTCGCCCAGGGAGCGGAGGGCCGGGTCGGCCAGGCCGAACCGCGCCAGGAGGGTCTCGAAGCTGCAGCGGTCGCCCTCGTGGGTGTACTCGCCCTGGAACATGTCGAACCGGAGCTCTCCGGCCGCGGGCCGGTAGCCCTTGGCGGGCACGAACTTGAAGTGCGCGCCGCGATCGATGAACCGGCGGATGAGCCAGGCGCTCGCGATCCGGTCCACCTTGATGCCCGTGCGGGTGACCCAGGTGGCGCCGCGCACCGGCGGCCGGCCGGATTCGGACGCAGCCGCCTCCGCCTCGGGCGCCGGCGGCTGACCCGCGTCGGCCAGCGCCCGTGCAGCCTCCGCGCGGCCCGGCGCATCGAAGTAGTCGATCCGCTCGGTCTCTTCCAGCCGCCGGCGCAGGCGCGCCAGCTCGTCGTCGCTCGGCTCGCCGCGCCCCGCCAGCGCGCGGGCATCGCGGGCGATGGCGCCGTAGTCGGTTTCCCGCTCGTTCCGGAACATCGCCTCCACCTCCTCGTCGCTCGTGCCCGCCAGCAGGGCGCCGCGGCAGAGCGTGGCCTCGCCGCCCTCTGCCTGGATCTCGCGGACCAGCCACTCGAAATCCTCCCGCGTGTCCGTCCGTCTGGGCAGGAGGTAGACGGAGTTCTTGAGGGCGACGGCGCCGAGTCGCTGGAGGCGCCGCCGCACTTTCACCCGGAAGTAGTCGGGCTTGGGCGGGATCTGATGGATGAGGAACAGCCAGCCGCCCAGCGACCGCCGCCCCTCTTGCGTAGATATCACAGTTGAATCATTCATTAGCACAACTGTATCATTCGATGGACTCCCGCGCAAGGAGGTCCCCATGGACCGCCAGTTCGATATGCTCTACGGCTACCTGGCGCTCGCCCGCCGCCCCGGTCAGGCCGCCGAAGTGGACGACCGCACTCGGCTCCTCGTGCGCGAGCTCGCCGCCGAGCGGAGCGGCTGCCGGTGGTGCATCGACCGGGCACGGCACGACTGGCGCGCGGCGGGTCTGCCGGTGGATCTTCTGCAGCAGCTCCCTCGTCATGCCACGAGTCCCGTGCTGACCGAGCGGGACCGCGCCGCGCTGGCCCTGGTGGACGCGGTGGCCTGCGACGCGGGCGACCCGGCCGCGGCACTCGCGCGGGTGCGCCGGCATTTTTCCGAGCGCGGGCTGGCCGAGCTGACGGCCTGCCTCGCCGACCACCATCTCATCGCCGACGATCATCCATGAGCCTTCGCCGTCTCTCCTCGCTCTGCGTCCTCCTGCTCGTCTCGGTGGCGCCCGCCGCGCGCGCCCAGTCCGCCGCCGCGCGCGGCGACATCGCCTCGACCTACCGGAGCGCGGCCGACAGCCTGATCCGCGCGGCCACCGCCGACAGCGCCGCCTACCGCCGGCTCGGACGGCTGGTCGACACGTTCGGCTCCCGGATCAGCGGCTCCGCCAGCCTCGAGGCTGCGATCGACTGGATCCTCGACCTGATGCGGAGCGACGGGCTGCAGAACGTGCGCGGCGAGCCGGTGATGGTGCCGCGCTGGGTGCGGGGCGCGGAGTCGGCGGACGCTGGTGAAGCCGCGCGCCGCCAAGCTCGCCATGCTCGGGCTCGGCGGCAGCGTCGGGACGCCGAAGGCCGGCATCACGGCGCAGGTCCTGGTGGTGAACTCGCTCGAGGAGCTGGCGTCCCGCGCCGCGGAGGCCAAGGGCAAGATCGTGCTGTTCGACGTGCCGTTCACCGACTACGTCGTCACCCGCCGCACCCGCACCGAAGGGCCCTCCGCCGCCGCGCGCGCGGGGGCGGTGGCCTGCCTGATCCGGTCGGTGGCGTCGGCGTCGATCCGGAGCCCGCACACCGGCGCCACGGCGCTACGACTCCACGGTGGCGAAGATCCCGGCCGCCGCGCTGAGCGTCGAGGACGCGATGATGCTGCACCGCTTCCAGGACCGCGGCGAGCGGATCGTGGTGACGCTCCGGATGGGCGCGCGCACGCTGCCCGACGCGCCGTCGCGCAACGTGGTCGCCGAGATCGTCGGCCGCGAGAAGCCCGATGAGGTCGTGGTGCTGGGCGGCCACATCGATTCGTGGGACGTGGGCCAGGGCGCCATGGACGACGGCGGCGGCTCGGTCGCGGCCTGGGAGGCGGTGCGGCTGATGCACCGGCTCGGCCTCCGGCCGCGGCGGACGGTGCGGGTGGTGCTGTGGACCAACGAGGAGAACGGCGGCCGGGGCGCCCTCGCCTACCGCGACGCGCACGCGGCCGAGCTGGCCAAGCACGTGCTCGCCATGGAATCGGACAACGGCGCCTTCAACCCCAAGGGCTACGTGCTCGCGGGGACCGACTCCGCCGCCGCGCTGGTGCAGCAGGTGGCCGGCCTGCTGCAGTCGATTAACGCCACCGGCGTCGAGCGCGTGGACGGAGAGTCCGGCGGCAGACATCACGCCATTGGCCGAGGCGGGGGTGGCGACGATGGAGCTCGATGTGGAAGGGTCGCGTTACTTCTGGTACCACCACACCGATGGAGACACCCTCGACAAGCTCGACCCCGCGGAGCTGGCGCGCTGCGTGGCGGCGATGGCGGTCATGGCATACGTCGTCGCCGATCTGCCGGACGCGCTGCCCCACGGGCCGCCCCGGAGCCCGACGCCCTGAGGCAGGAGCGCCCGGGGTCGAGGTTTCCGGCCGAAACCCCGGGCGTGGCGGTCGCGTAGGCCAGAGTACCTCTTCCACGACCATTCCCATGCTGCTGCCGCTGTTCCTGCTGCTCGGTGACACCGATCCTGCCGCCGTCTACAACGGGCGCGCGGGACGTCTCGACGTGCAGCCGCCCCGGCTCGAGGCCGAGCTGACGATCGACGGAACGCTCGACGAAGCGGCCTGGGCGGAGGCGGCGCTGCTCACCGGCTTCTCCCAGTTCACTCCGGTGGACGGCATCGCGGCGGCGGACTCGACCGAGGTGCTGGTCTGGTACTCCGCCACCGCCATCCACTTCGGCATCCGGGCCTTCGAGGTGCATGGCGCGGTGCACGCCACCCTGGCCGACCGCGACAAGATCGGCGCGGACGACTTCGTCCAGATCCTGCTCGGCACCTTCGACGACGGCCGGCAGGCGTCGGTGTTCGCGGTGAACCCGTTCGGCGTCCAGTCCGACGGGGCGCTGGTGGAGACCGGCTCCACCAGCGGCAACGGGTTCAACAACGCGGTCGTCCGGCGCGAGATCGCCGATCTCCGCCCCGATTTCGTGTTCGACTCGAAGGGCCGGCTCACCGAGTACGGGTACGAGATCGAAGTCCGGATCCCGTTCAAGAGCCTCCGCTTCCAGCCGGCGCAGGAGCAGCGCTGGGGCATCAACATCACCCGGCAGGTGCAGCACTCGGGCGCCGAGGACTCGTGGGCGCCGGCCAAGCGGGCGAGCGCGTCGTTCCTGGGGCAGTCGGGACACCTGGTCGGCCTGACCGAGCTCCAGCGCGGCCTCGTGCTGGAGTTCAATCCGTCGCTCACCTCGCGGACCACCGGCGCGCCGGCCGCCGGCGGCTGGGACTATTCGGGCGGCCGGCCGGAGCTGGGCGGGAGCGTCCGGTGGGGCGTCACCAACAACCTCAACCTCAACGCGACGGCCAACCCGGACTTCTCGCAGGTCGAGTCGGACGAGGGCCAGTTCCAGTTCGACCCCCGCAACGAGCTCTTCTTCTCGGAGAAGCGCCCGTTCTTCCTCGACGGGATCGAGCAGTTCACCACGCCCAACTCGCTCATCTATACCCGGCGCATCGTCCAGCCGGTCGCGGCGGCCAAGCTCACCGGCAAGAGCTTCGGCACCGAGATCGCGCTGCTCTCGGCGGTCGACGACCCGGCCGTCTCGCCGTCCGGCGAGGATCATCCGATCTACAACCTGCTCCGGCTGCAGCGGGACCTCGGTGCACAGTCGCGCCTCGGCGTGGTCTACACCGACCGCATCGTCGGCAGCAACTACAACCGGGTGGGCGGCGTCGACGGCCGGTTCCTGTTCGGCGAGGCCAACAGCCTCCTGGTGCAGTTGGCCGGCAGCGCCACCCGGGCGGGCGACGTCACCAACTCGGCGCCGCTCTGGTTTGCCCGGTTCAACCGGAACGGGCGCACCTTCGGCTTTCGGGCGCAGGTCAACGGCAGCGACCCCGCCTTCCGCGCGCAGAGCGGCTTCTTCTCCCGCCCCGGGTACTCGCATGCCAATCTCGATCCGCGGGTGACGATCTACGGCAAGGCGGGAAGCTTCGTCGAGAGCGTGACGGGTGACGTGAACCTCGACGGGCTCTACCGCTACGGTGAGCTCTTCACCAGCGCGGGGATGCAGGAGGAGAAGATCCACCTCAACGGCAACGTGCGGCTTCGCGGCGGGTGGACCGCGGGCGCCTCGGTGCTGATCGAGCAGTTCGGCTATCCCGAGGAGGTCTACCGGGGCTACCGGATCGAGCTGCCCCGCGCCAATGGCACGGGGGTGGACACGGTGCCGTTCGTCGGCCGGCCGGCGATCCCCAACCGCGACTATGTGCTGCAGTTCGAGACCCCGGAGTTCGCCCAGTTCTCGGGTAACGCGTTCATCCTCTGGGGCAACGACGAGAACTTCCTGGAGTGGGCCTCAGGCCCCATCACCCTGTTCAACGCCGGGCTCGATTGGCGGCCGACCGACCAGCTCCGGCTCAACGGCACGTACCAGTTCCAGCGCGTGGGGCGGCGGAGCGACGGCAGCACGGTCAACGTCCAGCACATCCCCCGGCTCAAGATCGAATACCAGCTGTCTCGGCCGATCTTTCTCCGCGTGGTGGGCGAGTACACCAGCGAGCGGCAGGACGACCTCCGGGACCACACCCGCACCGAGGCGCCGCTGCTCATCTTCGATCCTGACGTGGGCGACTTCGTGCGGGCCACGGCGTTCACGCGCGAGTCCTTCCGGGGCGACCTGCTGTTCTCCTACCAGCCAAATCCCGGCACCGTGCTGTTCGCGGGGTATGGGAGCACGCTGCGGGACCCGGTGGATCCCGCCGATCCGTTCCGGACGGGGCTCCGGCGGTCGGACGACGGGTTCTTTCTCAAGATGAGCTATCTCTTTCGGATGTAGGCCACCGCGTCGAGTCGCGGGTGCGGTAGGGCGGGGCATACGGCCATGCTGCCCGCAGGCGCCGTCGGCACGGCGGAACCGCCTGACCACCTGACCGCCTGACCGCCGCATTAAATTCCCGCCATGCCTCCCCGCACCTTCCAGCTCCTCGGCCGCGCGCTCCGGCTCCGCTGCCCCAACTGTGGCCAGGGAAAGCCGTTCGTGTCGTGGTTCCGGATGCGCGCGCAGTGCGAAGTGTGCGGCCTCCCGTTCGAGCGCGGCGACGAGGGATACCAGGTGGGCTCGTACATGTTCAACATCGTCGCGGCGGAGCTGGTCTTCGCGGGGGTGTTCCTGGGTATCCTGGCCGCGACGTGGCCGTCGCCGCCGTGGGACCTGCTGCAGTACGGGGGAATCGCGCTGATGGTGATCGCGCCGTTCGTGTTCTTTCCCTTCTCGAAGACGCTGTTCCTGGCCTTCGACCTGATCTTCCGGCCGCACCGCTCCTGATGCAGCTCGACCTGCCCGGGGTCCGGATCCGCAGCTGGTGCGCGGGCGATCAGGCCGCGCTCTCCCGGCACGCGAGCAACCGGAAGATCTGGCTCAACGTGCGCGACCGCTTTCCGCATCCCTACACCCTCGCCGACGCGGAGGCGTGGATCGCGCACGTGACGTCGGCGACGCCCGAGGCCCAGTTTGCGATCGAAGTCGAGGGCGAGGCCGTGGGCGGCGTGGGCCTCTTCCTGCAGGCGGACGTCGAGCGCTTCTCGGCCGAGATCGGATACTGGCTCGGCGAGCAGTTCTGGGGGCGCGGCATCGCGACGGCCGTGGTACAGCGGTTCACCGATCACGCCTTCGACGCCTTCGAGCTTTGCCGGATTTACGCCAACGTGTTCGAGTGGAATCCGGGCTCCTGCCGGGTGCTCGAGAAGGCCGGCTACGTGCTGGAGGGGCGGCTCCGCTCCTCTGCGGTGAAGGACGGATACGTGCTGGACGGTTTCCTCTACGCGGCGATCCGGGAGTTTCCACCGGGCAAGGGACTTCGCCGCCCGGTCTAGCCCCTCCACTGTGCAATGCCACCCCGCTCCGGCATCACCTGCCTTGCCGGGGCATGGACATTGCCCCATCGTTGCGATCGTTCCCTCCAGTGAGGTTCCATGCATCGAGCGCTCTATGCCGCGGGGTGGGGGTATGTCGCGCTCTGCGGTCTCGTGGTCGCCACGCACCGGGAGCCGGGCGTCCCGCCGCGGGCCACCCGGTCCGTGGCGCCGGCGTTCGGCGGCGCCGCGGGCGAGTGGTTCGCCCAGGTCAAGCCATTCTGCAATGCCGTCGAGGTCGAGGTCCGCCAGCAGCAGCTCCCGCCGCCCGGCGGGGTGGAAGGCGCCGGCTACAGCGCGGCCTGCTATGCCCTTGCCGGGAAGATCGAGCGCGCGCAGAAGGTGATCGACGCGCTCGACGCCGGCGACCGGAGCCAGGCGGCGGGCATCGTCTTCAACATCGGTCATCCCGTGGCCGATGCCGGCGACGACCAGTCGGCGGGCCCGATCATGCGGCTCGTCGTGAGCTATCAGCCCGACAACTACATGGCGCTCTATCACGCCGGCATGTCGGAGTACATCCTGGGGCAGATGGACTTCGCTCGCACCCACCTCCGCAAGTTCCTCGATCTTTACAATCAGCCGGACGGATACCGGAACAACGCCATCGAGGTGCTCGGCCGCCTCGACGCGACGCCGTAGCGCCGCCGTGACCGGGCCTGGCTACCTCGAGGCGGGTGCCCTCCTCCGGGGGCGCTACGAGATCGTGCGCGAGATCGGGCGGGGCGGCTATTCGGTCGTCTATCTCGCCCGCGATCGCGAGCTCGAGGCCGACGTGGCGCTCAAGCTCCTGGTCCCGCCGCCGGCCGCCGCCCAGGTGGCGCGCGAGCGGATGCGGCGCGAGGTCCAGGCGGTGCGCGGGCTGTCGCACGCCAACATCGTGGCCGTGTTCGATTTCCTCGAAGAAGGCCCGTGGAGCTTCATCGTCATGGAGTACGTCCGCGGGCCCGACCTGCAGGTGCGGGTCGGCGAGCGCGGCCGGCTCGACGCCGACGCGGCAGTGCGGCTCGGCCGGGACATGGCCGGCGCGCTCGCGGCGGCGCATCGCCGGGGCATCCTCCACCGCGACGTAAAGCCGCAGAACATCCTGCTCGACCCCGACGGCCGCGCGCGGCTCACCGACTTCGGCTCCGCCAAGCTCGACGGCCAGCTCGGCGTCACCGGCAGCGGCACGCTGGCCGGAACGCTGGCCTATACCGCGCCGGAGATGCTCGCCGGCCGCCGGGGCGACGCGCGGGCCGATGTCTACGCGCTGGGGCTCACGCTCTACTTCGCGCTCACCGGCGCCCTGCCCGAATGCTCCTCGCCGCACCTGCCGCCGACGCCCGACCCCACGGGCTTCCGTCCCGCCGCGCCGCCGCGGGTGTCCCGGCGTGGCTGGACGACGTGGTGGCGCACGCCACGGCCGCCGCTCCCGAGGACAGGTTCCCCACCGCGGCCGCGCTCGACGAGGCGCTCGCCCGGCCCGGCGCCGCGGCCGGCCTCCTGGTCACCGGCGACGCCGTCCCATGCGTGCTCTGCGGCGGCCCTGACCCGCTCGCGCTCGGGCTCTGCCCCGCCTGCGGCGGGTCGCCCGAAGTGGCCGACACGCTGGTGTTCCTCCGGCGAGAAGGCGGCGCGTCGGCCCGGCGCGCGGCGGCGTTCCGGCTCGAGACGGTGCTGCCCGAGGTGGGGCGCGAGGCCGCCACCCTCGCGGCCCGGGGCGAACGGCCGCTGTTCCGGGTGTCGCGCGCCGGCACGCCGCGGCTGCTCGAGGAGATGGACCGCCGGGAGCTGCCGTCGCGCGCGGTGCCGCTCGCCGGCTCGTGGGGCGCGCTGCCCGCACGCGCGTGGCTGCTCGCCGGCGCCGTCGTCACGGCCGGCGGGGTGGCGGGCAGTGTGGCGATGCCCATGCTGCTCTGGAGCAGCCCGCTGGTCGCGAGCCTCGTGCTGCTCGGCGCCGGCCGGGACGCGCGGACGCCGCTGGTCGCGCCACCGCGGCGCGGCGCGGCGGGCCTGCCGCCCGCGCTCGAGCGGACCGTCGTCGAGGCGCTGGTCACGCTGCCGGCGGGCACCGCGCGGAGCCTCCTGGCGGACGTGGTGCGGACGAGCGGGGGGCTGTTCGCCACCATCGCGCGGGACGGCGACGTCCGCGGCCTCGCGCCGTCGCTCGAGGAGCTGGTCACGGCGGCCTGCCGCGCGGCCCGCGATCTGGCCGATCTCGACGAGCAGCTCACTCGCTTCGAGCGGCAGCGGGAGCGCCTCGCGGCGGCGGGGCCGGAGCGGCTCGACGCGCTGGCGCGGTGCGAGCGGACCCGCGACGCGCTGGTGCAGCGGCTGCTCGAGGCGATGACCGCGGTCTCGCGCCTCCGGACGCAGCAGGCGGAGCTGAGCGACGCCGGCGACTCCACGCTCGGCGAGGTGACGCGCGAGCTGCAGGCGGAGGCCGACGCGCAGGCCGCGGCGGCCAAGGAGATCGCGGCGCTGCTCGCTGTCGCCCCACCGCTACAGGATGGCCCCCGGTAGACGACGCGCAACGTGCTGCAGGGCGCTTAGTCCGTCCCTCCAACCCACGCCATCCCGCCCCTTTACACCCCTCCGACCAGCCCCACCGTCCCCTTCCGGCACGCCCCCGCCACTGGCGTACCTCTTGCCCCTCCGGTCCTCGAACCTCTCCAGATCCTGAGTCCCCGGCGTGCACTCCGTACGGAGCGTCGTCACCCATGCGCGTGCTGCTGCTCAACTACGAATACCCGCCGCTCGGGAGCGGAGCCGGACTCGCCACGCGAGCCCTGGCCGAAGGCCTGGCGGCGCGCGGCGTCACGGTGGACGTCGTGAGCGGCGGCGACCACGCGTCGTCCGATCCCCGGCTCCTGTGGGACGGCGCGGCGGCGGAGGAGGGCCTGCTCACCGTGCACCGCGTGGCGAGCCATCGGATCGCGGCGCACGACGCGGGCATCCGCGGCGCCGTCGGCTACCTGGCCGCGGCCACGCCGACGGTGCGGCACCTGCTCGAGGGCGAGCCGTACGACGTGGTGCACTTCGTCTTCTCGCTTCCGACCGCCGCGATGCTGCCACTGCTCGATCTGCACGGCGCGCCGGTGATCGTCACGCTGCGCGGCTCGGACGTGCCGGGGTACGACGAGCGGCAGCGGGGCCTGCGCCAGGCGCACCGCCTGCTGCATCCGCTGACGCGCTGGATCTGGCGGCGCGCCGACCGGGTGGTCGTGCCGTCCGAGAGCCTGGGGCGGCTGGCGCAGCGCACCGACGCGCGGCTCCGGTACTCGGTGGTGCCGGGCGGGGTGGACCTCGCGAGCTTCCGCCCGCGTCACGCGCTGCGGCGGCTGCCCGACGGCGTGGTACGCTGCCTCGCCGTGGCGCGGCTGGTCGAGCGGAACGGCGTCGACGACCTGCTCGACGCGCTCGCTCTGCTGGATCGCGCCCGCTACCAGCTCGAGATCGTCGGCGACCGGGCCGTACGAGGCCGCGCTCCGCGAGCGCGTCCGCCGGCTGGGCCTCGAGTCCAGCGTCCGCTTCACCGGCTGGCTGGAGCACCGCGAGGTCGCGCGGCGCTGCCGCGAGGCCGACCTCTTCACGCTCGCGCCCTGGGTCGAGTCGTTCGGGACTGCGTTCGTCGAGGCGCTGGCCTCGGGCCTCCCGATCGTCGGCAGCACGGCCGGTGGCATTCCCGAACTGGTGGAGCACGGGCGGAACGGGATGCTGGTGCCGCCGCGGCGCCCCCGCGAGCTCGCCCACGCGATCTCCTACCTGGGCGCCGACCCGCGCCTCCGGGCCGAAGTGGGCCGGCGGAACCGGGGCGACGCCGAGCGCACCTATGCGTGGGACCGGATGACGGCGCGGCATCTCACCCTGTATCACGGCGTGCAGCGCCGCGCGCTGCCGCGCCGGCCCACGGCGGAGCTCCCCTCGAGCAGCTGGTGACGGTGGCGGACGGGTCGCCGCCCGAGCTCGTCGCCTACGCCGACCAGAAGCATCACATCCGGGCCAAGGCGCTCGAGCTCGGTGTCCCGGTCGCGGACGGCGAGGTGGTGACGCTCCCGCGCGCGGGCGGGCGCCGGCGCCGCGACTACGACGCGCTCCGCGCCGCGGTCGAGCGGCACCTGCCGGCCACGGGGCAGGCGATCGTGCGCGGCGCGCAGGGCGCAGCCGGTGCGTCGACCTTCGTGGTCGGCGGCCGGGGCGAGGACGTGGACGGGCTGCTCCGCCGGCTGGGCCAGCGGGAGGACAACCGGGTCTACCTGGTCGAGGTGCTGGTGCCGGCCATCGTGTCGCCCCACGTCCAGCTTCACGTGCCCCCGGCCAGTGACCCGATCACCTGCCTGGGCGTGACCGACCAGCGCTGGGAGCGGCCGTTCGTGCACGGCGGCAACATCTTTCCGACCACCGGGCGGAGCGTGCCCGCAATGCTCGACTGGTCGTGCCGGCTGGCGACCTGGTTCCAGGGCGAAGGGTACGTGGGCTCGCTGGGACTGGACTTCGTCGAGTACGCCGATCCGGGCACCGGCGCGGTGCGCACGCTGCTGGCGGAGGTGCACCCGCGAGGCGACGGAGCGACCGAGCCGCTCGGCATCCTGGAGCGCCGGAACGCGGAGCAGCGCGCCGCCGGCCGGCCGGAGAGCCGGGCGTTCGTCTCGGGCACGCTCGACCTGGGCTCAGGCGGGCTGGCGCGGCTGCGGGGGCTCGGGCGCGAGTTCCTGTACTCGGCGGAGCGCGGCCGCGGCGTGGTGCCGTGCGAGCCGAATGGCGCTGGAGCGGAGCGCCTCGGGATGGTCGTGCTGGGCGAGTCGCGGGACGACGTGCTGCGGGCGTACGGCGAGCTTCAGACCTGGTGCCGCCGCGGGCCCCGCTGAGGTTGACACTCCGGCTGACGCCGCTGTAATATCCCTCATCCCGACCCCCGAGTTTCTTCGTGTGCCGCTGGATCGCGGGGCTGACGCGGTCGCGCGCGAGCTCAGGACATCATCGAGACCGACCGGCCGAACTCCCGCAAGGGACGCGCGGCCGGTCTTTTTCATTTGGTGCAGGCTTCGATCACGTGTAAGGAGGGACCGATGGGCACAGCGCAGGCGGTACCGGCGGTGACACCGATCGAGCAGCGGGGCTACGCCCATCCCGAGGTGCTGGTTTCGACCGACTGGGTGGCGCAGCACCTGAACGACCCGAAGGTGCGGCTGGTGGAGTCCAACGAGGACATCCTGCTGTACGACACCGGGCACATTCCCGGCGCGGTCAAGATCGACTGGACGACGGACCTCAACGACCAGCTGGTGCGCGACTATGTCGACAAGAACCGGCTGCAGGCGCTGCTCCGGTCCCGCGGGATCAACGACGACACCACGATCGTCTTCTACGGCGACAAGAACAACTGGTGGGCCACGTACGCGATGTGGGTGCTGCAGCTGTTCGGGATCGGAAACGTGAAGATCCTGGACGGCGGCCGGCTCCGCTGGGTGGACGAGGGCCGCAAGCTCTCGACCGACGCGCCGTCGTATCCCAAGGGCAATATCACCGTCGGCGAGCGCAACGACCAGCGCATCCGCGCCTTCCGCGAGGACGTGCTGAAGCACCTCGAGACCAAGGGCCAGCTGGTGGACGTGCGGAGCCCCGAGGAGTATCGCGGCGAGAAGACCCACATGCCCGAGTACCCGCAGGAGGGCTGCCTCCGCGGCGGGCACATCCCGGGGGCCCGGAGCGTGCCCTGGGCCAAGGCGATCGATGCGGAGACCCACACGTTCAAGAGCGCGGCCGATCTCCGGAAGCTGTACGAAGGGGACAACAGCCTGAAGAAGGACCAGGAGACCATCGCCTACTGCCGGATCGGCGAGCGGTCGTCGCACACCTGGTTCGCGCTCACGTACCTGCTCGGGTTCGACAAGGTGCGGAACTACGACGGATCGTGGACGGAGTGGGGGAACGCGGTGCGGCTGCCGGTCGAGAAGCCGTAGCCCGAAGTAATCACGCGCGATTCACGCTCGCGCAACTCATTGCACACATCCGGCCCTCGCGAACGCGAGGGCCGGTGTCGTTCGGTACCATACCGTACATCGCCCCGGCCGATTCGTTGTGGCTTCCTCGCGCCTGCGGGGCGCGCGCAACACGGTGCGCTGACGGATAAGCTGTAGTCGTTCCGACGATTGACGCCCATGCAGTTCGTGGCCCGCCGTATGCATTCTCGGCACCGCTCAGCTTCCAACCAGAAAATCCGTGAGAATCCACGGCCGCCACCTGACGGTCGTGCTGTCGTGTCGTCCGGTCCGCCCGTTCTGCCCGATCGCCCGGGGAGCTTCCGCGTGTCCACATGAGGAGTACGTCCATGATCCGCGTGTCCGCAGTGGGGGGAGTCGTGGTGCTCGCGTTGCTCGCGTCGGCGGGGTGCGCCGACAACCTGCTGAAGGAGCGTCCGACGGCGAAGGCCGCCAGGGCGACCGGGGTGCGGCCGACGTTTTCGGCGGCGGGGAGCGCCCGGGGTGAGTCGAGCGTGTGCGGGGCGTACCGGCGCCAGCTCCGGGTGGTCGAGCTCCGGCTGCTGAGCAAGCCAGCCAAGGCCACGGCCGACGAGCTCAAGGCGAAATCGTTGTCGCTCAACGCGATCATCGCCGACGCGTGCGAGTAGCACTCACGTTCTGACCGACTCCACACCAACCCGATCCTCATCACTCATGAGCCCCCTCATGTCCCGGATCCCGTCCCTGCGGCTCGCGACCCTCGCCGCCGCGGCCTGCCTCGCCCTCGCTCCCGTCCGCGCCGAGGCGCAGAAGGCCCTCGTGTATTGCCCCGTCGGCATCGACGCCGCCGGCTGCAACACGATCGTGGCCGCGCTCGCGGCGAGCTCGGCCCTGTTCCCCGACGGAGTGGACGCGGGGTACGACGGGACGAGCGGGACGGTGGACCTGGCGGGCGGAGACCTGTCGGGGTACGCGGTGTTCGTGGTCCCGTCGCTGGCGGACGGCCCGGATGTGCAGCCCTATTCGCTGCTTCGGAATGGAACGATCGCGGGGCGGCTCCAGAGCGCGTTCGTGGGCCGGGTGGCGGTGTGGTCGGGGACGCCGGACGTGGGGTCGACGAACCGGACGGCCAAGGACGGGCTGATCCGGAATCTGGCTGCCTGGGCGAAGGCGGACGGGGCGGGCACGCATGGGCCGGGCGTGGTGGCGCTGCAGGACAACTCGGATGACGCGACCGGCCGCTACGGCTGGCTGGGCGGACTCTCCGCCCTCTCGGTCACGGCCGAGCCGACCCTCGAGGTCTACTCCAACGTCGAGGTGCTGACCTCGACCGGGCAGGCAATCCTCACCGGCGCAAACGGCTTGCAGATCGGCTATGCCAACATGGCCTCGTACGGCCTCCTGGCCGGCACGGGCGGCCGGAACGACGCCACGGGCGGACGCTCGGGCCGATTCGTGCTGGTGACCGCCGCCGGCGACCCGGGCACGCCGGTCGGCGCGACGGTCCGTACGGATCGGGAGGACTACGCGCCGGGTGAGACGGTGATCGTCACCGGCACTGGTTGGGAGCCAGGCGAGACGGTGGCCATGCAGCTCCACGAGGACCCGGTGGTGCACGGGGATCGGACGCTCAGCGCCGTGGCCGACGCCGAGGGCAACATCTACAACGACTCCTTCGCGCCGGAAGAGCACGACATCGGCGTGCGCTTCGTCCTGACGGCCGTCGGTCAGACCTCCGGGCGAACGGCGCAGACGACGTTCACGGACGACCGGACCATCAACTCCGCGACCGTGAACGGGGTCGCGAGCATCACGGTGCCGGCCGGCTCGCCGATCACGGCGGCGGTCAACGTCACGACCACGAACAGCGGCGGCGGCGGTGAGAACTGGTTCTCGACGGCGTGGACGTACGCCTCGACGAACCCAGGCACGTTTACCACTCCGTGCGCCGATACTCCCGACCACGCCGCCGTGGGAACGTTTACGGAGTCCTTCGCGACGATTGCTCCCATCGCCCCAGGCACGTACAACGCCTACTTCAGGGCGTTCAGGACCGCCAACTGCGGCAACAACCCCAGCAATACCTTTATCCTGACGGGTGCGATCGTCGTGACCGCCGCACCCGACCTGACGATCAACAAGTCGCACGTCGGCAACTTCACGCTCGGCGCGCCGGCCACCTACACCATCGCCGTCAGCAATGCCGGTTCGGCCGCGACCAGCGGCCTCGTCACGGTCACGGATGTCCAGCCCGCTGGCCTGACGTTCGGCGGCGCGAGCGGCACCGGGTGGAGCTGCAGCGGGACGACCACGATCACGTGCACCCGCTCGGACGCCCTGGCGGTCGCCGGGACCTATCCCAACATCACGCTCAACGTGACCCCGACCGCGACTGGCACGGTGACCAACACGGCCAGCGTCACCGGCGGCGGCCAGGCCAACACCACCAATGACAGTGACAGCGATCCGACCACGGTGAATGGCGCCCCGGATCTGACGATCTCGAAGAGCCATGCAGGCAACTTCACGCTGGGCGTGAATGGCGTCTACACCCTGACGGCATCGAATGGGGGAACGGCGACGACCACCGGCACGATTACCGTCACCGACGCCTTGCCCACCGGGCTCGGCTTCGTGTCAGCCTCGGGTACCGGCTGGACCTGCGGCGTCTCCGCTTCCACGGTGACCTGTACCCGGACCACCGCCATCACCGCTGGGAACAGCGCACCGAACATCGCGCTGACCGTCTCGGTTGCGGAGGCGGCGTTCCCCACCGTCACCAACACGGCCAGCGTCAGTGGTGGCGGCGAGCCGGCGGTCAACAACGGCAACAATAGCGACAGCGATCCTACGACCGTCGTCGCGCCGGATCTGACGATCAACAAGAGTCACACCGGCAACTTCACTCAGGGCGTGAACGGGACCTACTCGCTCGCGGTCTCCAACGGTGGCGGCGCGGTGACCAACGCCAACGTGACCGTTACGGACATCCTGCCCACCGGCCTCGGGTTCGTGTCCGGCGCGGGCACCGGCTGGACCAACTGCACCGCGGCCGCCCAGACCGTCACCTGCGTTCGGCCTGCGGGAAACACGATCGCGGCTGGAGGCAACGCCCCGGCGATCACCCTCACCGTCTCAGTGGCCGCCGCGGCCGTTCCGAGCGTCACGAACACCGCCAGCGTGGCCGGCGGCGGCGAGCCAGCCGCCAACAACGGCAACAACAGCGACAGCGATCCCACGACCGTGATCGCCGGCGTCGACCTCACGATCGACAAGAGCCACACGGGCAACTTCACCGAGGGGATCAACGGCGTCTACTCGCTCACCGTCTCCAACGGCGGCGGCACGGCGACCAGCGCCAACGTGACCGTCACCGACGTACTGCCCACTGGCCTCGGCTTCGTCTCCGGTACCGGCACTGGCTGGAATGCGTGCACCGCGGCTGCCCAGACCGTTACCTGCGTCCGACCCTCCGCGAACGTGATCGCGGCCGCAGGCGCGGCCCCGGCCATCACCCTGACCGTCTCGGTGGCCGCTGCAGCCGTTCCGAGCGTCACGAACACCGCCAGCGTCGCCGGCGGCGGCGAGCCGGCCGCCAACAACGGCAACAACAGCGACAGCGATCCCACCACCGTGATCGCCGGCAACGTGGCCCCGGTCGTGAACGCCGGCGGCCCGTATACCGGCGACGAAGGCTCCGCCATCCCGCTCAACACGGCGACCGCGACCGACGCCGACGCGGGCGACACGCCGACCTACAAGTGGACCTACGCCGCCAACGGCGCGGTCGACGCCGGCACGACCTGCAGCTTCAGCAACGACGCCATCGTGCAGCCGACCTTCAGCTGCAACGACGACGGCGCCTTCACCGTCACCCTGACCGTCGATGATCTCCACGGCCACGTGGTGGCGGACGACGCGGCCGTCACGGTGAGCAACGTGAAGCCCACAGCCACCGCCGGTGGCCCCTACTCGGGCAGCGAGAACTCGGCGATCCAGCTCGGCGGCTCCGGCGACGACCCGGCGGCCAACGACGACGATCCGAAGCTCACCTACAAGTGGACCGTGAACGCGGCCGGCATCGACGCCGGCGGCGCCTGCACCTTCGACGACGACACCAAGAAGGACGCCAAGATCACCTGCACCGATGACGGCACCTTCACGGTGACGCTGGTCGCGACCGACGACGACGGTGCCGCGAGCACCGGCAGCACGGTGAACCTCACCGTCGCCAACGCGAACCCGGTCGCCGACGCGGGCGGCCCCTACAGCGGCGACGAGGGCGCGGCGATCCCGGTCAGCGGCTCGGCGACGGACGCAGGTCCCATCGACGTGATCAGCTACAAGTGGACGGCCGACGTCACCGGCATCGACGCGGGCGGCAGCTGCGCCTTCGCCGACGACACCCAGGCGAGCACCACGGTCACTTGCACCGACAACGGCGCGTTCAAGGTCAAGCTGACCGCGACCGATGACGACGGCGGCAGCCATTTCGAGGAAGTCGCGCTCGCGGTGGCCAACGTGGAGCCCGTGGCGGATGCCGGCGGGCCCTACGACGGCAACGAAGGCGAGGCCGTCTCGCTCAACGGCTCGGTCACCGACGCCGGCGCCAACGACACGCATACCTGGTCGTGGCAGTACGTGGCGGGCCCGGGCGTGGATGCCGGGGCCACCTGCAGCTTCGACGACGCCACGGCAGAGGATCCGAAGATCACCTGTACAGACGACGGCACCGTCCAGTTGACCCTGACGGTGAACGACGACAACGGCGGGACCGGGATTGACGAGGCCACCCTCACGCTCGCCAACGTCAAGCCGGTCGCCAACGCGGGTGGCGCATACCCGGGCGGCGCCGAGGGCTCGGCCACGCAGCTCAACGGCAGCGCCACGGACGCGGGCACGAACGACGTCATCAGCTACAAGTGGACCGCGAACGTCAGCGGGCTCGATGCCGGCGGTTCCTGCGCGTTCGACGACGATACCAAGAAGGACGCCAAGATCACGTGTACCGACAACGGCACCGCCACGCTGACGCTCAAGGCGACCGACGATGACGGCGGCTTCACGACGGACAACGCGACCCTCACGGTCGCCAACGTCGACCCCGTCGCCAACGCCGGCGGCCCCTACACTGGCAACGAAGGCGCCGCGGTCAACCTGAGCGGCTCGGCGACCGACGCCGGTGCCAACGACACCCACACCTGGTCCTGGGTGTACCTCGCGGGTCCGGGCGTAGACGCGGGAGCGACCTGCTCCTTCAGCGACCCCACGGCCATCAACCCGACCGTCACCTGCACGGATGATGGCGAGGTCAAGCTGACCCTGACCGTCACCGACGACGACGGCGGCACCGGCGTCGACGAGGCGACTCTCACGCTCGCCAACGTGGCCCCGACGGCCAACGCGCATGGCCCCTACTCGGGCGACGAGGGCGCCGCGGTCACGCTCGCCGGCACCGCGACGGATCCGGCCAGCAACGACGTCATCAGCTACAAGTGGACGGCCGACGCCAGCGGGCTCGATGCCGGCGGCAGCTGCTCCTTCGACGACGACACGAACAAGAACGCCGAGATCACCTGTACCGACGACGGCACGGTCGCGCTGACGCTCAAGGCGACCGATGACGACGGCGAATTCACCACCAGCAACGGGTCCCTGACGGTCGCGAACGTTGACCCCGTCGCCAACGCCGGTGGCCCCTACACCGGCAACGAGGGCGCCGCGGTCTCGCTCAACGGCTCGGTCAGCGACGCGGGCGCCAACGACACGCACCTCTGGTCGTGGCAGTACCTGGCGGGACCTGGCGTCGACGCCGGGGCGACCTGCCAGTTCTCCGACCCGACCGCCGAGGACCCGACCGTCACCTGCACCGACGACGGCGAGGTCAAGCTCACGCTGAAGGTCACGGACGACGACGGCGGGGAAGGCACGGCCGAGGCGACGCTCACACTGGCCAACGTGGCGCCGGTGGCGCATGCGAACGGCCCGTACACCGGCACCGAGGGCTCGGCGACCCAGCTCAACGGCACCGCCACCGACGCCGGTAGCAACGACACGTTCACGTACCTGTGGACGGCGAGCACGGCCGGGATCGACGCGGGCGGTGTCTGCACCTTTGACAACGCGAGCCTGAAGAACGCCAAGGTGACCTGCACCGACGACGGCGCCTTCACACTCACGCTCAAGGTCACGGACGACGACGGCGACTACGGCACCGAGGGGACCATGCTCACCGTGGCCAACGCCGACCCGGTCGCCGTCTCTGGCGGCCCGTATACCGGCAACGAGGGCGCCGCCGTGTCGCTCAACGGCTCCGCCACCGACGCCGGCAGCAACGATCCGCTCACTTACAAGTGGACGGCCAGCGCGGCGGGCATCGACGCTCTCGGGACGTGCAGCTTCGACGATGACACCAAGAAGGACGCCAAGGTGACCTGCACGGACGACAGCAACGCCGGCAGCTTCAGCCTGACGCTCACGGCCTACGACGACGACGGTGGCTCGGGTGTCAGCAGCACCACGCTCACCCTGCAGAACGTGAAGCCGACCATCGCCGCGCTGACCCTGCCGGACGGGAGCCCGCTGCCGGCCACGATCGTCGTGGCGGGCACGCTCAACCTGAAGGCGACGTTCGGGGATCCGGCCACCAACGACACGCACAAGGCCCAGATCGACTGCGGGTCCGGCTACGTCAACGTCAACGGCGGCGCCAACGTGCTCTCCGGGTTCCTGACCTCCTGCACCTTCGCCACGGTCGGCACCAAGACCATCAAGGTGAAGGTGACGGACGACGACGGCGCGTTCGACGAGAAGACTCACGTGCTGACCGTGAAGTACAACTTCATCGGCTTCAGCGCCCCGGTCGACCGGCCGACCACCATGAACATTTCGAAGGCGGGTCAGGCGATTCCGCTCAAGTGGCAGCTGCTCGACGCCAACGGGGTGCCGGTCACCAACCTGACCGCGGTGGACATCAAGATCAGCTCGCTGAGCTGTGGCGGGAACGTGCCGACCGACCTGATCGAGGAGTACGCGTCGGGCTCGTCGGGGCTCAACAACAAGGGCGGCGGCAACTACCAGTTCAACTGGAAGACCCCGTCCAACTATTCGGGCACCTGCAAGAACATCGGACTCGACTTCGGGTCCGGGTACGTGGAGGTGGCGCTGGCCGTCTTCAACTTCAAGAGCTAGCCCAAGGGCTAGGGCCGGCTCTCGACCATCGCCCTCGGCTCGTTCGTCACCACCCCCGCCACCCCCCGCGCCCACAGGCGCTGGGCGGTGGCGGGGTCGTTCACGGTCCAGACGTGCACCGGACACCCGAGCCGCCGCGCCGCCGCCACGAACTGCCGCGTCGGCACTGGAAGTCCCTTGTGCCGGATCGGCACGCTCAGCAGCCGGTACCGCGGGGTGGGCAGCCGCCGGCGGAGCAGGGTCGCGACGTAGAGCTCCGTGATGTCCCTCGCCGAGGCCCCGCAGGGGATCGGGCCCTCCCGGAACTCCGCCAGCGCGGCGTCGTCCTCCGATGCCACCACGCAGCGGTCGGACGCCTGCTCGTCCACCAGGACCCGGCGGACCGCCTCCTGTACCTCCGGCTCCTTCACCTCGATCAGCACCGGCATCGCCGGAAAGGCCCACAGCACCTCGGCCAGGGTCGGAATCCGGACGCCCCGGTCGCGGAAGGGCAGGGTACGCCCGCCGTCCGGTGTGAACCAGCGTCCCGCGTCCGCCATCCGCAGCTCAGCGAGCGTTCGGGCGCGAACCGGCCCGGTGAGACCGGTGGTCCGCTCGAGCGTGGCGTCGTGCACCACCACCGGCGCGCCGTCCCGGCTGAGCCGCACGTCCAGCTCGAAGGCGTCGGCGCCGTGCTGCACGGCGAGCTCGAAGGCCGGCAGCGTGTTCTCCGGCGCGTGCGCCGAGGCGCCGCGATGGGCGATGACGGGCCGGGCCGAGAGCTCGAGCAGCGGGTTCGACGGCGCCATGGCTCAGGCCTCGCCGTAGTGGCCGCGGAGCGAGGCGCGAAGGGCCGACTTGAGGAACTTGCCGGTCGAGGTCCGCGGAATCGCCGGGACGAACACGACGTCCTCCGGCAGCCACCAGTCGGGGAAACGGCCTCTGAGAAACGCCAGCAGCTCGGCCGCCGTCGCCGACCGTCCGTCGCGCAGCACGACCGCGGCCAGCGGCCGCTCGAGCCAGCGCGGGTGCGGCACCGCGACGACCGCCGCCTCCGCCACCGCCGGATGCCCCATCAGCGCGCCCTCGAGCGCCACTGAGCTGATCCACTCGCCGCCCGACTTGATGAGATCCTTGGTGCGGTCGCGGATCTCGAGGTAGCCGCGCGCGTCGATCGAGGCGATGTCGCCGGTGCGGAACCAGCCGTCCGCCGTGAACCAGGCGCCGTCCTCCTCCGGCCGATAGTAGGCCGACGCGACGTACGCGCCGCGGACCTCGAGCTCCCCCATGGCGACGCCATTCCACGGCACGTCGCCGTGCTCGTTCCGCACCCGGAGCTCGAGCAGCGCGCCCGGCACCCCCTGTTTCATCCGGAGCACGTGCCGCTCGGAGGCGGGCAGGGCCGCGCCCTCGGGCACGAGGACGCCGACCGTGCCGACCGGCGCCGTCTCCGTCATCCCCCACGACGTGATGGGCCTGAGCCCATGCCGCTCCTCGAGTCCGCGCACCAGCGACTCCGGCGCCGCGGCACCGCCGATCACGATCCGGCGGAGTGCGGACAGGTCGTACTTCCCGGGGCACGCATCGAGCACCTCCAGCACGCCGAGCCAGACCGTGGGCACCCCGGCGGCGAACGTCACTCGCTCCGCCTGGCAAAGCTCGAGCAGCCCGACGGGCTCGGGATGCGCGCCGGGAAAGACCAGCCCCGCGCCGGTAAAGGCCGCGGTGAACGGCACCCCCCAGGCGTTGGCGTGGAACATCGGCACCACCGCGAGCACGACGTCCGCCGCCGCAATGGCGAAGCTGTCCGCCATGGCGGTGGCCATCGAGTGCAGCACGAGCGCCCGGTGCGAGTAGACCACGCCCTTCGAGCGCCCGGTCGTGCCGGAGGTGTAGCACATGACCGCGGCGGCGCGCTCGTCGGGCTCCGGCAGGTCGGACAATGGCTCGGGTGCCCCGGCGAGGAGCGTCTCGTAGTCCAGCGTGCCGGCCGGCGCGGCGGCGCCCTCGCTCACCACCACGATGTCGCGAAAGCCGGCCCGGTCCCGGAACTTCGCCAGCAGCGGCAGCAGGGATTCGTCCACCACCAGCACCCGATCCTCGGCGTGGCGCGCGATGTAGGCCAGCTCGTCGGCATGGAGCCGGAGGTTGAGCGTGTGGAGCACCGCGCCCATCAGCGGCACGGCGAAATAGGTCTCGAGGTGGCGGTCGTGATTCCAGCAGAGCGTCGCGACGCGGTCGCCGGGACCGACGCCAAGCCCGTGAAGTGCCGCCGAGAGGCGGCGGGCGCGGCGGAGGCACTCGGCGTACGTGGTGCGGTGGAGCGTCCCGTCGGGGCGGCGGCTCACGATGGGTCGCGAGCCGAAGAGGGTCTCCGCCCGGCGCGCAATGGCGGCGAGCGTGAGGGGGTAGTCCATCGTCAGGCCCAGCATAGGCGCCCCGGCATGCTTACGGCCTCGGATGCTGCGCGAAGAACGCCCAGATGACCGGCGTCGCATCCACCTCCCGCGTCACCCGCCCCACCGCGCCGCTCACCGGCGGCCCTCCCGGCCACGTGTGCCCGCCGCCCTCGATCGTGTAGAGCTCCACCGTCCGGCCGTCCCGGCACGCGCGATAGACCGTCCGCCGCACCCGCGTTCCGTCGGTGACCCGGTCGGGCTCATCCGTCGTGACCGGCGCCGCCGTGCACCGCGATGTCGTCGCCCAGAACGCGATGCTCCGCTCCGCCGAGAGCACCCGTCCGCGCCGGCGCGCGACGCCCCCGCCGGCGTATGGCATGAGCCGGTCGGCCGTGCCCTGAAACGCCAGCACACTGGTCGGCTGCGTGTGGGCGCAGGCGGGCGCGAGGTCGGCGGGCATGGCGCCGGCCACCGGCGCGACCGCGGCGAAGGTGCCGGGGAGGTCGCAGGCCAGGCGGTAGGAGAACATCGCGCCATTCGAGATGCCCGTCGCGTAGACCCGGCGCGGGTCGATCGCGAGCTCGCGGCCGAGGGTGTCGAGCAGCGCACGCACGAAGCCCACGTCGTCGTGGGTGGCAGCGTACCCCCGGCCGTCGTTCCACCGGCCGTTCAGCCCCTGCGGGTAGGCGACGACGAATCCCTCGCGCTCGGCGAGCGCGCTGAACCCCGTGTGCGGCGCGATGCCGCTCGCGCGGCCCCCGCCGCCGTGGAAGACCAGGACCAGTGGGGCGGGGCGGCCCCGGTGCCAGGTGGACGGGAGGTAGAGGAAGTAGCGCCGGGTGACGCCGCCGGCCTGGAGCGTGCGCGGCTCGCCGGCCGGCGGCTGAGCCGTGGCGGCCGGGACGGACTGGCCGGGCAGGGTGGCGGCGCGCGCGCCGAGCGCCAGGGCGACCGCGCCCAGCGCCCGAAAGAGTGGAGGCATGAACCAATCTAGCCGCGCGCCCCGCCGCGATGCTGCGGGAGGTTACTGCACCACGACCGGCACCGTCCACCGAAACGATCCCCACGCCATCGCCAGCGTACCGTGCCTGGCGTCGCCCGGCTCGATCGAGATGGTGAACTTCTCCACCGGTGAGGTCCGCGCTGTCCGATTTCATCGGCGCCTTGCCCAGGTCCTGGCTTCCGGCTGTACTCCGTTCCCCACTGCCCGGTTTGTTTGTTCACGATGAGGTCGACGCCGCCGACGTGCGGTACGGTCCACAGGGTGTACGTCCCCGCCGGCAGTGACAATCCCCCGAGCGTGATCGGCGCCGAGGTCGTGAACTGGGTCGCGGCATTCGCGCCCGTGCGCCAGACGCGGTCATAGCTGATCACGTTGCCCAGCAGCGTGCGCCCGCGCGCCAGGGGCCGACCGTAGTCCACCGAGAAGGTGGCGGCGCCGATGGTGGCGCGCACGGTATCGCGCACGCTGAGCTGCGAGAGGCCGGTGCGCTGTTCCGCGGCCGCGAGACGATCCCCGATCGAATCGATGTCCGGAAGGGCCGTGGTCCGCGCGACGGCGACCTTGTAGGTGCTCCGCATGCCCGAGTAGGTCAGCATCCGGCCGCTGCTGTCGACCGTCACGTCGCCGGTCCCCGCCAACCAGTCGTGCCGCAGCTCCACCTTGCCTCCGGGGCGCGGGTGCACGAACCCCCGGTGCAGCGTGAAGCTCGGTCCGACGTCCCGATCCGGATAGAACTGCCGGAATAGCACGCTGTCGCCCGGCGCGAGTCCGGTCGCGGCACCGCGGCGTAGCGCCGCCGCGATCTCCAGCTCAATGACGCTGTACATCATCGACACGTGCGGCACGGTGATCGCTCCGCCCGTGCGGAATGAGGTGTCCCGCACGCCACCGCTGTCGCGAACCGAGATCTTCACCCCGTCGTTGGAGAAGTCGGCCGTGATCCGGCGTCCGCGTTCCGCCGGCGTCCGGCCGTTCGGCGTGCGCACGTCCATGACCATGCGCCGGATCCGGCCATCACCGGCCAGGTCGAACTCGGTGTGACGCCGTCGCACGAACGGCCAGCGATCCACGCCGTCCGTGACCAGCCGGGTGGGAGAGCGCGAGACCCGTTCGACGGAGACGGTGTCGTTGCCGAGGACGGCGACAAAGCCGTACTGCTCAGGCGGCGTCGCGGCGCTGCAGGCGAGGAGGAGCAGCAGGAGGAGGGGCGACCGCTTCATCGTGTGCCCTTTCGAGGTTGCGCGGATGTCGTATACCGGAAATACGAACGTCTGTCCACGAGAGTTCCACGTGGACCAGGCGCACTACGTCCGGGTCTATCTCGCCCAAGCTCCGCCAGAAGCTCGAAGCCGATCCGACGCGCCCGCGCGGCACAGCTGACTGAGTTGGGAATCGGGTACCGGCTCAGGGACGACTGGCGCCGAGCCCGATGTCAGGCATGATGCCGCAGCACGTAGCTCACGCCCAGCGCACAGACATACAGCCCGATTCCAAAGACGGTATGTGTCGCGAGGCTCTTGAGCCTGGCCTGCGCGGGATGGGGTGTTCTTGATGCGGCAATGCCGAGGCCGAACGACGGCTGCATGATGAAGAACGGGAATACCACGGTGCCGATGCCGTACAGCAGCGCAGGCAGCGGGGTCGGTCGCGCCAGCCAGTCACCTGCCGTGAGAGCGACGAACCCAAGCGCGAACACGACCCCGATGGTGTAGTGGGCAATCCAGCCGACCGTGCACTCAAAGGGCTTCGGTGGCGCGGCCTTGATACTCGCATGCCGGAGCGTGCCCCCCGGCATGTGCCGGAGCCAGCGTCCGAGCAGGCAATAGCTGACCGATGGGATGCCGAACAGCCGCTTGAGGGCCAGATTCCACAGGTCCATGACCACGCTTGCGCCGATACCAATGGCGATCGCACCGAGGATGTAGCTCGCTTGGGTGCTCACGACGACCTCGACACGGATGGTGCTGCCGGACGGAGCTTCACCTGCGCCGGAGGAGGAATGCCAGGTAGAAGGGGGGGACGTCCGGAGCAAGCCGGCTCACACCGGACAATCGGCGTGTCACTTTTCGACCTCGACGACATGCGCTTGGA
Source organism: uncultured Gemmatimonadales bacterium (assembly GCA_963840215.1). GTDB lineage: Bacteria > Gemmatimonadota > Gemmatimonadetes > Gemmatimonadales > GWC2-71-9 > CAVVWJ01. The sequence continues at coordinate 53,122 of CAWIYG010000006.1, forward strand.
TCCGACCATCCACAGCGCCGCTTCCGAACCGCCGGGCGATCGCTTCCGCCGCGCGCGCGATTGCTTCGCTGAGCCGCGTGGCATCCCGCGCCTGGATCTCGTTTCGGAGCGGGGTTCCCAGGCAATACGCGATCGCCGGGATCTCGGGAGAGTCCGCCCGACTGCGCCCGGGAACGGTCGCGAATCGGGGTGACGCGGTGAACCCGCCGTCGGCAAGGTCTCGCTCGATGGTCGGCCGGTCGTGGTAGCCATGCGGGATGCGAGCGAGGAAGCGAGGCGGATCGGCAGGGAACAGCGATTCGAGCGCCGCGGTCACGGTCTCCGCGAATTCGTTCGCTTCGATCCGGTCCCAGACGTTGAACATGAGAATGCCGCCGGGACGGAGGACCCGACGCGCCTCCGCAAATGCCTTCGCCTTGTCGGGGAAGAACATGACACCGAACTGGCAGACGACCGCGTCGAAGGCGCCGTCTTCAAAAGGCAGCTGCATGGCATCGGCCTGGCGCCACTCGACGGCCTGCGTCGTCCCGGCCGCGACGGCTTGGTCGAGCATCGCCTGATTCAGGTCCGAGGCCACGATAGAAGCGCTCTCAGGCAATACCGATGCCAGCGCGCGCGTCACCACGCCGGTACCCGCGGCCATCTCGAGCACTCGGCCGACCGGTCGTGCTGCCAGCCGATTCACCAGGTCCGTCGCGTAGCCCTCGAAGATCAGCGGGACGAGATGCGACTGGTACAGCTTGGGTAGCGAGCCCACGAAGGCCCGGTCGGCTGCGGCGTCGCTCATGACTTCGCCACTCCTTACCGCTCCTCGTCAGTCCCAGTCCTGCCCAAGCACCACCACGACACCGTTCGGGTCGCGAATGGAAAAGTCGCGAACCCCATAGGGACGCGTCTCGATCGGCACGTCGATGGCGACCCCCCGGTTGACGACCTCCTCGTACAGCGCGTTCACGTCCCTGACCCAGAAGAAGAGACGAACACCCGTCGGCGCGTGGTCGCCCGTGGCGAGATGGAGTGCTGCGTTGTCCCGCCATACGACGGTGTACTCCGGCGTTTCGGCCCCCGGATCGGATCCGAACCCCAGTGTCGTCCGGTAGAAGGCGGCCGTAGCGGGTACATCGGGAACCAGGAGCACGGGAGCGCCTTGGAAGAACTGCTCCGGATTGCTGGTAGGAACAGCCGGCATGTGCACTTCCTCTTGGTGCGGTGAAAAACCTACGCCCCGGGGCTCGATTCGCGCATCGGTAGCCGCTTTGTAACTCGCGCTCGCCCGTCCGAATATCGCAGCACCAGCCGGGCATTCTGAAAGATGGGGACCGTGCTCCACATAGCCGTGACGACTCGATCCAGGGCGTCGGCGCTCGGGGCGGCCAGGTGGATCGCCGTTTCGGTAGGTCCCGTCCAGACCGATCGTGCCTGGCCACCAGCCTCCCGGCCGACGGCCTCACCGAGCTCGCTGTAGAGGCGCTCGAAGTCGAGGCTCTCGTACACCGTATCGGGCAACCCCGTGCCGTCCAGGTAGATCGTGAGCTGTTCATACTTGCCGAATGGCAGGGCCGCACGCCCGGATTCTGCGGCAAACTGGATGGACGAGCCAAAGGGCGCACCCATCGCTTCCAGCTGCTGGACGACCTTGGTGATGGCGTCGTCGAGGTTCACCAGCTCCAGCTCGACGTCGGCGAATTCGATTTCCCCATCCTCATTCAACTGGCTTCCACCGCCCGTGACTTCTCCGAGCCCATGGTCGTTCAGGAAGGCTGCCAGCGGATCTTCGTACCGCTCTCCCCGTTCGATGGGCTCGACGTGCTCGGTGATTCTGGCAAGGACGAAGTGACGGCCGCTCATGGAGATCGATTCCCTTTCAGTGCCCGGAGCGGTGGCCGATCGCATCGAGCAGCGGCCAGTCCCACCCCACAGCCAAGATCGACAACCCGAGGACTGTCATTCCGCCCACCAGGAGCCAGAACGTCACCGGGCGGGTGCTCGAGTCGACGCGCCCGTCGTCCACGTCATGGAGAGTCCCTCGAGCGACTACCAGGGCGGCGTAAACCAGGAGGCCGCCTCCGATAAGCGTCGCGATGATGCGGAATCCATCTCGAGCGTCCACTAGAGCCTCAGTTGCGTTTCAGACGCGTCCGCCCGTCATGAGCCCGGTGCGCCGCTGCGGCCCGGCTCCGCCTGCGCCAGCGCCCGCTCGATGCGACGATCAGGAATCAGCCAGATGAGAGCGCCCAGCAGGTACAGGGTTTCGGCGATGCCAGGATGGACGAACGCGGCGCCGATCGCCAGGACGTAGAGCAGGGGCGAGAGCTTGCCCTTGAGGTCGCGGCCCAGTGCCGCTGCCAGAACGGACTGCGGCCCCTCCGTGCGCAGGATCTGCCGCTGCAGCATCAAGTATGCGATGGCGGCCATCAGGAGCACCACGCCGTAGAGCGCGGCAGGGGTCGAGGCGAGAGGATGCTCGCCCATCCAGGCCGTCACGAACGGGACGAGCGACAGCCAGAACAGCAGGTGCAGGTTGGCCCAGAGCATTGCGCCTGTGACCCGATGGGTGCAATGCAGCATGTGGTGATGGTTGTTCCAGTAGATCCCAAGGTAGACGAAGCTGAGCACATAGCTGAGGAGGACCGGCAGCAGTGGGCGAAGGGCGGCGAGGCTGGTGTCGTGGGGCGCGCGCAGCTCGAGGACCATGATGGTGATGATGATCGCCAGCACGCCATCGCTGAACGCTTCCAGCCGACTCTTGCCCATCGGGGTCCTCCCGGATTTAGAAGTCCGCTTAACGAATCGCCAATCTGCTGCAACGAGTTGTGATCGGTCGGCGCCTGCTCCGTGGCGCTGAATAGACGGGGACTCCCGACGGAGTGACGCCTCGAGTGTGCTAGTGCTGCCCGGCGGCGACATACGTGCAGCTCCCAGCGCCAAGAATGCCCGCGCTCGCGTCCGCCGCGGGATCCGTGAGGGTGCCCGTCAGCGCGGGGCCACTGTCCATGGCTCCCTCTAGCAGGGCGCCCGTCGTCGGGGAGGTGCTGCTGAGATCGACATGAAAGGCTCCCGTGCGCAGGTCGACCACGCCCTCGAGCGGCCGGCCGGGATTCGAGACCGGGGCGAGGTCCCAACCGCCCTGGAGGGTGACGATCTCGGCGCCGGTCCGGCTCAGGACGGAAACGGTCAGGTCCAGGGCGGGAGCGGGGTTGTTCCGGGTACAACCGGGCTCGGGCGTCAGAGTCACGTGCCAGAACCCCACGACATCCCGCACCTCCACGGCGTGAGGCTCCGGGTCGGTTCCACAGCTCCCAACGGCAAGAGCGGCTACGATAGCCAATGCTGGACCGCATGGTCGGCGAATCACAGTGATCCATCTCTGGCGAACCCGACGTCTCCATGCCGGCCGCCCAACGGGACGATCAGGCGACCGTCGTGCAGCTCAGCGCGATAGTCCACGGAGGGATCGCCGAGGGCGTGGAGGACCACGGCATCGCCGTCGATACTGAAGGTACCGGACCAGGACTCACCGACCTCACCCGGGGCCGTCGGGGTCGGGCACGCAGTTACCTCCTCCAGAACGAGCTCGAAGTGGTCGTCGCCGCTGAGCGTGAGCGTTCCGCCGCCGACCGTGACGCGGCAGTCCGGCTCGTCCAGCACGGTTAGCGGCGGAGCCTCGCCCTGGATGGTGACGAGGGAGTAGCTCCCGAGCACATTCGCCGGCTCGAGGGAATCTCCGCAGCCCACCAGCAGGGCGACAAGCAGCAAGCGACGCAGTGGCATTCCCACCTCCTTCACTGCCCACCACTCGTCGAGCCATCGAAGAGATCCGTATAGATGAACCGCCATCGCTCCTCGAAGTAGAGCATGCGGAGCTCATCGACTCCGGCGGATGCCCCGCTACAGCGCGGCACCGATACCTCCGCCCAGTTCCCGTCGAGCCGGATTGCCGCCTCGTCAATCAAAGCCGAGGGTTTCGCCGGGCACGTCCTAGGCGTGGAGGCCGCATGGGCAGCGCCACGGCCGCGCGTCCGGTCCCGGGTGACCATTTGGAGGTCTCCCGGACCACCCCGCCGCTCGAGGAGCTTCGGCGACAAGACGTAGGGAGAGAGCGCCTCCCAGTTCCGAGTCTCCAGGTGCAGGTAGAACGCACGGAGGACGGCACGGATCTGAGACTCGGCCGAATCCGGCGGGGTCACGTCCTGTGCCGTCGCGAGCCGCGGCAAGGCCATCAGGAGCAACCCGGCGGCGAGAATAATTCGTCGATGTGGCAAAAACGGCCCTCCCGCGACACGGACCAACGCGCTGTGCACCCGCCTTCGCCCGGCCTCCGTAGAACGATATGTGCAGTACCCCAGGCATGGCTATCTGTGTGAGGCGGCGCCCATGCTGGCACTCAGAAGCGTTGGGCGAGGCCCAAGCTCCAACCGACGGCCCCGGCCTTGAGCTGTCCAAACGCGCGCGCATCGACCTCGAGCCGCGCACCCAAAGTCGGGGTCAGATCGGCGCGCAGCCCCGTCCCGAAGCTGACGACGGGATCAAACGTGTGGAACATGTTGATGAGTACCACCCCGGCTCCACCTCCCACATATGGACGAATCCGCCCCTGCCCCAGTTGGAGGTGCACGAGCGCCTCGGGGGCGAAGAGGTCAATCCGGGTGGTGGAAGAGCCCAGGGTGTAATGAGAGTAGGTGACGCCGGGAACCAGCAGCCACCGGCCATCCCGATCCAGCGGAAGTTCTGCGCGGGCGGCCGCGACCATTCCGCCGACATCGAGGTACCACTGGCCGGCTTGTAGCACCAAGGTGCGCTGGGCCCGGTATTGGCTGGGTTCAGTAACCTGCGCTTGGAGGGCTGTGCCCAGCCCGGCCGCAGCGCTTACAAGGAAGCCTGCAGACACCAGGCTGAGGATTGACCGACGCTGTGGTAGGACTCGCATGAGGACCTCCCGGAGTGGACTCTGCCCAACGAGCACCTGCTGACCATCGAAGGAGACGGCACCGCCCTGGGCCGCTCCTACGCTAGGGTCACGCCGTCAAGCAGCTGACAAGTCACCACGACCCTAGGGGTTGCAATTGTGGTAGGCGGCTCGGAGTCGATGCTATTCCCGCGGACCAAGGTCGTGAAACACCCGGAACCTGTTGCCATCGAGATCTCGGGCCGTGAACTCCCGCAGATTCCAAGGCTTGGCCTCCGGCGGGTCGCCGACGTCTACACCGCTCCTCTTCCATTCATCGTGAAGCTGGTCGACCTCCAGCGGCGAATTCAGATTCAGCCAGACAAGCACACTGTAGCCTTGGCTCTCCTCTTGTTCTGTTCTTCGCCGAAGGAAGATACGCGCAGCGTCCTTGGAAATACCGGCGAGGTCGCCCTCATGCACCCAATCAACGCGGAATCCCATCCTCTGCTCGTAGAAGGTCCCAGCCGCCTGGAGATTGCTGACCGGCAGTTCGGGGACCGGGTTCGGCAATTTCATGCGAGGCTCCTCGGAGTAAGCGAAGCGAAGCTACGCCACGGCAGGCCGCTCCGCCACCTGACTGCCACCCACTCCAGTCTACTGGTCAGCGGCGGAACCCGCACGCCTGAGGCGAATGCTGCCGCTCGCTCGCGCGGGCCGACTGTTCAGGTACCAGGTACCTACCAGCTCGCCCTCGGCGCCGGTCACGGTGGCGACGACATGGCCGTGGTCCACCGTCGGGTCGAAGAGCAGCCGAACGCCGTCGCCCGCGACCGTGGCGATCACCTCGGACGATCTCAAGCGGAAGCCGAGCCCGCTGAACTCCAGCGTCGAGCTGCCGCCATAGAGGGACACGGGCGCGGTATCCTCGACCGGAGGCGCGGACGCGACGGGGTTCAATCGCACCTCCCCCAGAATGGTCCTCGTCCTGCTCGGCAGCGGCAGCTCGCGCGCATCGAGCAACTCGACCTGCACCAGCCAGCGTCCTGCCAACGAGCGCGCCTCAGCGGCCCGGTAAATGTGACCCAGCAGCGTCGGCGCGGGGGCGCGGGCGGCCAGCGACTGGTGCGCGCCGGCCCACGCCCGCGCCCGTGCGGCAGCCTCCTCGGGTGCCCGGTCGAGCTGTTCGAACGTCGGCATTGCCGCGGAGAGCTGCAGGAATTCTTCCGGGGTCATCAGCGCTCCCTCCCCAGATCCGCCGGGCCAGCGCCGCTCATCGGCGGTCCACTGCGGCTCGCGCCAGGCCATCTCCACGTCGAACGTCGGGAAGCCCTCCAGCCAATGCTCCCGCGGCCGGAGCCACCCCGTGACGACCCCGCGCGTGCCTGCCGGGATCCAGTCGAGCGGGCCGGTCCACTCGATCGGCCTGCAGTCTTCCCGATAGGCCCATGGGATCAGAACGGCTTCACCCGTCTGCGGCGTGACCCGGTCGGACCACTCGAGCAGTCGTACCCGCTGGCCTCCGCGCGATCGTCCGCTGTAGGTGTCCAGGCGCCGTGCGAAGAGCGGATGCACGCGCGACCCCACCGCGGCCGCCAGGGTGTCGAGCACGGTTTCGGCCAGGGCCAGCGCGACGAACATGCTGGTTCCGTCCGTCCGGCCCACGGGCAGCCACATCGGATCGCAGGCGGCTGCCGGCGTCGCGCCGACGGTCAGCGCCGCACAAAGCGAGGCGAGCCCGACGACCCACGTGTGGCGTCTCATGGACATGGTCCTCCGGCGCGAGCGGGAATCGGTGCGTGGCCACGATGGCAATCGGGGGGAGTCGGGAATGGAGATGTCCGACGGGGGTTCACCCGCACATGCGGCCTGTGTATGAATTCACGATGCCACGCCCGTGGCTCCTCAACCCGCACGAGGACGACATGTCCCACCTTCCGCCCTGGCCTCGCTCCCCCTCGTCGCATGAGCCGTTCAGCCGGCAGTCGGCCCAGAAGGCCTCCCGACTCCGCGGCGCCACCGTCACCGAGGGCCTCTGCCCGTACTGCGCCGTGGGCTGCGGCCAGCTCATCTACACCAAGGCCGGGAAGCTCATCGACATCGAGGGCAACCCCGAGAGCCCGATCAACGAAGGGACGCTCTGCCCCAAGGGCGCCGACGCCTTTCAGCTCGCCGTCAATCCCCATCGCGTGACCCAGGTGCTCTATCGCGCCCCCTACTCCGATCATTGGGAGACGCGCACCGCTGGACTGGGCCCTGGACCAGATCGCCCGCCGCACCAAGGCTGCGCGGGACGAAGACTTCACGGTGCGGAGCGAGTCCGGCCGCCTCCTCAACTCGGTCCGCTCGATCGGAACCCTCGGCGGGGCGACGATCGACAACGAGGAGAACTACCTGATCAAGAAGCTGTTCGGCGGCGGACTGGGCGTGGTCTCCATCGAGAATCAGGCCAGGATATGACATAGCGCCTCGGTGCCCGGTCTGGGCACGTCGTTCGGCCGCGGCGCGGCCACCAACTACCAGCAGGACCTCGCGAACAGCGACTGCGTCCTGTTCATGGGCTCGAACATGGCCGAGGCCCATCCCGTCGGCTTCCGCTGGCCGATGAAGGCGAAGGCCAAGGGCGCGACCCTGATCCACGTCGACCCGCGCTACACCCGCATGTCGGCGCTGTGCGACGTGCACGTCGGCATCCGGGCCGGCAGCGACATCGCCTTCCTCGGCGGACTGGTCAACTACGTCCTGAGCCACGACCGCTGGTTCAAGGACTACGTGGTCAACTACACCAACGCATCGTGCATCGTGCAGGAGGGGTTCCGGGATACCGAGGACCTCGACGGGCTGTTCAGCGGCTACCGCGGGGACGGGCAGACCGGCGACTACGACGCGCGCGCGGGCCGCTGGCGCTATGGCTGCGTCGACGTGAAGGACGAGGAGGAGGACTGGAGCGGCACGACGCCGATGTACCGGATGCTGCGACAGGCACTCGGCATGCACGGGCACAGCCTGGACGCGGGAGCCGGGTCCCACGCCGGGACGCGGCAGGAGATGACCACCGCGGCGAAAGGGGAGCCGTTCACCGACGCCACCCTGCAGCATCCCCGCTGCGTCTTCCAGATCCTGAAGCGACACTTCGCCCGCTACACGCCCGAGATGGTCGTCGCAGGTCTGCGGCTGTGCTCCGGAGGAGCTGGTCCGGGTGGCGGAGCTGCTGTGCGCCAACTCCGGCCGCGAGCGGACCAGCGCCATCGTCTACGCCCTGGGCTGGACCCAGCACACGACCGGCGTGCAGATGATCCGCACCGCCGGCATCCTCCAGCTCCTCCTCGGCAACATGGGCCGGCCGGGCGGCGGCATCATGGCGATGCGCGGCCACTCCACCATCCAGGGCTCGACCGATCTGGCGACGCTGTACGACGTGCTGCCGGGCTACCTGCCGCAGCCGTACGCCGAGGAGCACCACGAGACCCTCGACTCCTACGTCGAGCAGGAGGGGATGGCCACCGGATACTGGGCCAACTTCCGCAAGTTCGTCGTCAGCCTGCTCAAGGCCTGGTACGGCGACGCCGCCACGCCGGAGAACGACTTCGGCTTCTCCTGGCTCCCGCGCGTGGACGCCGACTACTCGCAGCTGCCCTACTTCGATCGCATGTCCAAGGGCGACGTGAAGGGCTATTTCCTCTTCGGGCAGAACCCCGCCGGCGGCGCGCCCAACGCGCGCCTGCATCGCGCGGGACTGCGCAATCTCGACTGGCTGGTGGTGCTCGACTGGTTCGAGATCGAGAGCGCCGTCTTCTGGAAGGACGACCCGGGTGCGCCTCCACCCGCCGACATCAAGACCGAGGTGTTCTTCATCCCCGCCGCCGCGGCACCGGAGAAGGAAGGCAGCCTCACCAATACCCAGCGGCTGCTCCAGTGGCACGACAAGGCGCTCGACCCGCTGGGCGACAGCCGCTCCGACGCCTGGTTCCTCTACAACCTCGGCAGGCGCCTCAAGCAGCTCTACGCCGGCTCGACCGACCCCAGGGACCAGCCGCTGCTGCACCTCACCTGGGACTACGAGTACGACGCGCCGCCGCGATCTGCCCGACGGGAGCCTGAGCCGGATCGAGGGGGAGCCCGACATCGAGAAGGTGCTCATGGAGATCAATGGGTACCGGCTGGATGAGACTGACTCCCGCACCGGCCGGCCGCGGCTCCTGTCGGGCTTCTCCGAGCTGAAGGACGACGGCACGACGGCGTGCGGGTGCTGGATCTACAGCGGCGTGTTCCCCGAGCCTGGCCGCAACCGCGCCAGACGAGCGGAAGCTCGGCGCCAACCCGATCCACCCCGAGTGGGGCTTCGCCTGGCCGCACAACCGCCGCATCCTCTACAACCGCGCCTCGGCGGACCCCGACGGGCATCCGTGGTCGGAGCGAAAGAAGCTGCGTCTGGTGGGACGCGGGGTTGCGCCGGTGGGTCGGCGGCGACGAGCCGGACTTCGACCCCGAGCAGGCGCCCGACTACCGTCCGCCGCCCGGCGCCAAGGGGATGGGCGCGATCGCGGGCAACCATCCCGTTCATCATGAAGCCCGACGGGGTCGGGCTGGCTCTTCGCGCCGGGCACCGTGAAGGACGGCCCGCTGCCCGCGCATTACGAGCCGGTCGAGTCGCCGGTGGGCAACCTCCTCTACCCCAAGCAGCCGTGCAATCCGGCGGTGCGGTTCTTCGAGGGTCCGCTCAACCGGCTGGCCCATACCCCGACGTGGGAGTACCCGGTGGTCGCGACCACGCTACCGCCTCACCGAGCACTACCTGAGCGGGCCGATGAGCCGGTTCAACAGCTGGCTCAACGAGCTGCAGCCGGAGATGTTCGTCGAGCTGAGCCACGAGCTGGCCGCGGAGCGCGGCATCGTGCACGGCGGCTGGCTCACGGTGCGCAACGGCCAGGACCCGGATCGAGGCGCGCGCGATGGTGACGCGGCGGATGCGGCCGCTCGAGGTCGACGGACGCGTCGTGCACCAGATCGGCATCCCGTTCCACTGGGCCTTTGCCGGCGAGGTGGTGGGCGACAACGCCAACGATCTCACCTCGCTGGTGGCCGACCCGAACGTCAGCATGCACGAGGCCAAGGCGTTCGCCTGCCAGGTCTACCCGGGCCGGCGCGAGGGTGCGGTGCCGAAGCCGACCAAGGCCCCGGCGCCCTGGCCGACGCGGGAGCCCGTCCCCGACACGCCGGCCGCGGCGCAGCCGGAGGGGAGATTCCACCGTGACGAGTAGAGAACAGGAGCTGGCGGGCCTCGCTCCCGGCAGCGACCTCCCCCATCGTCTGCCGGGTCTCCTGGAGCGTTTCGTCGAGCCGTTTCGACGCGGGGCCGCCCCGGAGCCGCATCAGGCCACCGGCTTCTACACCGACACCACCGTCTGCATCGGCTGCAAGGCGTGCGAGGTCGCGTGCAAGCAGTGGAACCAGCTTCCCGCCGACGGCTTCGACTGGACCGGCAACAGCTACGACAACACCGGCGAGCTGTCGGCCACCTCGTGGCGCCACGTCAAGTTCATCGAGCAGCTCCCCGACAAGGCCGTGCCGGTGCTGCCCGGACCGGACTCCGACGCCTTCGATCCCGCCCGCTGGCTGATGATGAGCGACGTCTGCAAGCACTGCGTCGCCGCGCCGTGCCAGCAGGCCTGTCCCACCGGCGCCCTCATCCACAACGAGTTCGACAACGTCTACATCCAGCCGGACATCTGCAACGGCTGCGCCTACTGCATCGCCGCCTGCCCGTTCGGGGTCATCACCCGGAGCACGATCGACGGCCACGCGCACAAGTGCACCCTGTGCTTCGACCGCCAGCGTGACGGCCTGGTGCCCGCCTGCGCCAAGGCCTGCCCGACCGAGTCGATCCAGTTCGGCCCGATCGACGAGCTGCGGGAGCGCGCCCGGCGGCGAGTGGACGAGCTGCACGGGCGCGGCGTTGCCGATGCGTACCTGTATGGCGATGTGCCAAGCCCGAGCTACTCCGCGCTGAATTCGTTCTACCTCCTGCTCGATCGCCCGTCGGTGTACGGCCTGCCCGAGGCACCGGTCAACCCGTGGCTCGCCATGAAGGGCGACTACCTCCGGGCGGTTCTTGGCGTGCTCCCGCCGCTCGCGGTCCTGCTCGCGGCGCTGCTGCTCATGGGGCGCTGAGATGAACGCCGACCTGAACATGGAATCGACGTCGCGAGGGACGGCCGCCGCCTACGCCGACCGGCCCATGACGAAGGCGCCCAACTGGCACGGGCTCGTCGTGCTGGATGTGCTGCTCAACAACCTGAGCACGGGACTCTTTCTGGTGGCGGCGCTCGGCGAGCTGGCGGCTCCCGCGCACTTCACGGCCCTGGCCCGTGTGGCGTACCCGATCGCGCTGCTCCTCCTGGCCGGTGACCTGGTCTGCCTGGTCCTCGACCTGGGGGATCCGCTCAGGTTCCATCACATGCTGAGGGTGTGGAAGCCCAGCTCACCCATGTCCCTGGGGACGTGGTGCCTCACGGCATTCGCCGTCCCGCTGACGGCCCTGGCCGCGATGAGCCTGCTGCCCGGCGGCGACGCCGTGCCCGACGCGATACGGACGCTGATGCTCGTTGGCGGGATGGTGCTCGCCGTCGGCGTGGCCCTGTACAAGGGGGTGCTGTTCAGCACCAGCGCCCAGTCCGGATGGCGCGACGCCCGCTGGCTGGGGGGCTACCTGAGCAACTCGGCGCTGATGCTGGGCGCTGCCACCCTGCTTGCCCTGGCCCAGGTGATGGAACAGTCGACGGCCGTGGTCGTGCTGCGGCTTGCCCTGATGCCGATGCTCGTCCTCAATCTCGGGGTGCTGGGTCTGCTGCTGGCCGATGTGCGCGCCCCGCTGTCGCGAGCGCACGGCCCCCGCGCGCTCGCCGCTCTCGCCGCGCTGGTGATCGGAGCAGGCTTGCTCCTGCCGCTGCTGCTGTTGGCGTTCCGCGCGACGGGGTACATCGCCGGAACCGCGCTGTTCATGCTGCTCGGGGCGGCCGTCGCCCGCGCCGAGATCGTGCGACTCCCCCATCTCAGCCGTTCGTGATCGCTTTCCACTGCCCGAGTCGCTCGGCGATCAGCTCGGCGCGCTGGCGCTCGTCGCTTCCGTCCAGAATGCTGATGTCCCCCGGCTGGCCGCGCCAGTACACACCGGCCGTCCGCGCGCTCGCGCCCGCGGTCGCGCTCGAGTGGGTCGTGAAGTATCCGGACGCGCGATCGGCAGACTCCAGCAGGATCTCCCCGGTCCCCTCCAGCTGCGGCGCGCTCGGGTCCCGAGGCCGTTCCCCCTTCCAATAGTAGAAGACGCCGGACGGGTCCTTCCGCTCCCTCGACGCTTCGCACGACCACCTCGCCGACAGCCTGCCCTCCTGCTGCCAGGACTGGCCGTGGAGCTCTAGCGCGCCGCCGCGGTCCCGCGCGATTCGAACGACGCCCACGGCGGAAGGCTCGAGCGCGCTGAGCTCCGTCAGGGAGAACTGCCACCACAGGCCGTCGATGCGGGCGAGCCGGCCCGCATCCTCGATCGCCTTCCGGAGCTTCTGGTTGACGACTCGCACCTCGGCAGGGGCGGTCTCGCCGTACCGGATGCACGTGAGGCCGAGGAGATCGCTCGGAAGCTTCGCGTCCTTGGCATGGAGGATGAAGGTGCGGCGCATGCCGATGACACCGCCGAAGAGGCCGGCCTCGAAGACGACGTTGTCGCGCGGCGAAGCCTGGCCGGCGCCCGCGTCGGGGGATGCGGACGGGCTGATGCTGGTCCAGTCGTCCTTGGCGAACACGAACGCGGCGAAGTCGACTTGATGCGCCAGCTCGACGAGGCGGTCCAGCGTGGTGGTGCCGGGATTGAAGGAGGTCGTCCAGGGGTCGACGTGGGCGACCTCCTCGAGACCGCGGGTCAGCGCCTGCAGCAGCTTCCCCTGTTTTCCCGACGAGCCAAGAAAAATGCGGGGCTTGTCCATCCGTTCTCTCCGTATGCTCGTGTTGCGGCCTGACGAATAGCTGATCAGCTGCGTGCGTCGCCCTCTCTCGGCTTTTTCGGGATGGCAAACATTCGGGTGAAGACGCCAAGTTGTGACCGTACGTTACCCCGGAGCATGGGCACCACAACGGTGAACCGATCCAGCAACCCCATGACTTCGGGATGGCGTTCCGTCATCTGTTCAAGGTACGCAACGGCAAACACCACATGTCCCAGCGAATCACCGGTCGGATCGCCCTCGAGCTTTCGAAGATCCTTCTCAAATCTTGTTTTCACGGCCCCGTATGCCGCGGGGTCCCCGACCGCGGCTAGCGCCCAGAGCACGTAGCCCTTCAACGTCCCCTTCCTGGAGAGGCATTCGACGAGCCACGGCGTCTCCTCGCTTCCGGCCAGTCTGGCCACCGCGAGCACCGACGATGCCTTGACGTCCTGTACCGGATAGTCAGCGAGCGTCTTGAGCACTGGAACAGCGTGTGTGGCGTGCAGATTCGCCAGACCGTGGCAAGCGGCTGGCATGGCCGATTTGGGCTTTTCGCGCCTGAGCAGGTCGATGAGAGCGTCGACTTCGTACTTCACGCCCAGCTTTCTGAAGTACGCCATGTCGTCCGTGACGCTCTCGTCGTCCGGAAGAAGCACTGCCGCCGTAGGATGGAGGTCCTGTGACGCTGTCATGAGTGATGCCTCGTTCTGCCTTCCCGGCTCACCGTGTAGTTAATCCAGATCGGGGCGAAGGGCGAGGTGCAACCCTTCGACACGGGATAGTCCCGACAGACTTCCAACTTCTCGCCGATGGCAATGGCGCGCGTGCGGTGTTTGGGGAAGTGGATGCCGATGGCTGCCAGCGTGTTGTTCATCGTCCACTGCACTGCCGGATCGGCGCTGGCCATTTCCGAGTCGATGCGAGCCAGCAGCGCCGGGAGATCGAGCCCGTCCGGAAGCTTCGCGACCTGCTCGGCGGTGAGGTCCCACCCGGCGCGGGGGGACGACATAGGCGATGAGCCAGTCCGCCACGCACACGAAGGTGAGGGACCGCACCATCCGATCCACCTCTTTGGCCGACAGCTTCTTGGGCTGAGTCAGGAGGGTTGCCAGGAATTGGGCGTCAGCGTTCCCGGTCTCCCAGAGAGACAGAGGCAACGGATGGTCCGCGCGGATCCGGTGCGCTCTGCAAGCCCAAGACGCTGATAACGACGAGCAGGACGATGCCCGTCCAGAACGCGATCGTGCGCATTGCTTGCGACATTGATGCCGGTCAGCCGCTGAACACCAGGACATAGCCATTGGGATCGCGCACTTCGAACTCCCAATCGCCATATGGCTGTTGCTTGAGCGGCATGTGAATGAACGGCTGGGTCCGCAATCCGTCATAGAACGCCTGCACCCCCTCCATTCGCAGGTACGCATCCCAAAGGCCCTCGGGACGCCGCGATCGGAGGTCGGGCTTTTCGTAGCCCACCAGGCGGAGAAGCATGAGCTCGGCGCCGCCTCGCTGCAGACTGGCGTAGGCGTACGGCTCGGTCGCAGGGAAGGCGCCGGCCACGTCGAAGCCGAGGTGCTCGCCGTACCAGCGCGCCGTCGCCCCGACATCGCCGACCAGAAATGTCGGCACGGCACTCTTCATGTGAATCACGGCAGGTGCTTCCGGAACGTCCACCCGAGGGTGCCGCGGCCGGTCATTGAACCCCGGTCGCATGCGACCACACTACCTGCCACTGTGCCTCGTGCCGTTCATAGAGATCGGTGTGCCAGTACGCCTGGCGCGGGATGTGGCGGCCTTGCACAACGATCTCGAGCTGCGACCGGTATCGGATGACCGCGACGTCTCCGTAGAGGCGGGCCGCGATCGATTCAGGTTCCCAGAAGAGGTAGTCGATTTGCCCGGAAGCAATTCCGCCAAGGTATTGCTCCTTCGAGAGCACGCCGCCTAGAGGATTGATCAGCTGGAAGTCCTCGGCATGCAGCGGACCCGCCCGTGCGACATCCTCAGCGACCAAGGCACGAAGTCGCTCGCGCTCTGTTGCTCGGATGATCTCCGCGTCCCGGCTCTCACCAGCCATCGCGTGACACGCTAGGTCGGATTCAGGACGAACCCCACCACCAGGGTGTCCGCCGGTTGTGGGGCAGCGGTAATTCGCAGCTCCCGATTGGGCTCCACCCCGGGCATCAGTCCCGGCTCCAGCCGGTGGCGACACGCGCACGGTCACAGGGCGATCGTGTCGGGGTAGTTCAACACGCCCACCCGCCCAAGAAAGCGGCCCGAGGCGTCGGTGCGAACCGAGTCATACAGCGGCTCGAACTGTCCGTTGCCGACCGGATAGCCTCCCTCGATCGCCACCCAGGCATTCGGCACGGGACCCTCGAAGCGGCTGGTCACGGTGCCCCGCACGACGCCCTCGACCGTAAAGAGGTCTCGCGTAGGTTCATCGCCGCACCCTGCCAGCGACAAGAGGATCATCCACCTGGGCCAGCGGGACCATCGAAGCATCGGAGTCTCTCCCTAGGTTCTGCCGCCCCGTCGAGCTCGGGTGGCGCCCCGCGTCGCAGTTGTCGGCTGCAGTAGCGGGTTAGGCGGCGTGTGTCGGTAACTCGAGAGCCAAGGTAAGCAACTGGTGCTCGGTTTCACGGAACCCCGCCCCGCGATAGACCGCCTGCGCCGCCGGATTGTCCCGTGCGACCTCCAGATGCATCGCTCGGATTCCCAATTCCTCGCAGACCGCTCGTGCCTGCGCCACAAGATGCCCGCCGAGTCCACGTCCCCGGAAGGCCGGACGAATGAAGAGGTCATCGACGAACGCGTTCCGGCCGCCGTACTCCATGCTGTACCCGAAGGTCAACACGAGGTGGCCCGCGGCCTCCCCGCCCACCTCAATCAGCAAGGCCTGCCCCAACGCCCCGGGGCCGATGAGGTGCAGGAAGGCAGCGCGTGCTCGATCGAGGTTGAGAGGATAGCCAGCTTCGGCGTAGAACTCACTCATCAACGTGAGCAATAGCGGCAGGTCCATCTCGCCTGCCTGTCGCACGGCTGTCATCATGCGCACTCCCGGAGATAAAGCGATCGTCGTCGTCCGCCTCTAGACCTGCGTTATGCGCGGGTCAGCCCTCGGCCGGCGCCGGAAGGTAGCGGTCCCACCAGCCCGGGGCTGGCTCTATCTGCTCCACGACGTCGATCCAGACTCCCGCCGGGTCGTACAGCCCCAAGCGCCGTTGCCCAAAGGGTTCGTCACGCAGTTCCAGCGCGATGGGCGCGCCTCCCGCGCGGTGCGCTTTCGTGGTGCGCTGGCGTCTCCGGTGCGTTCCGGGGCGACTCCTTCAATCGAGAGGCACGCATGACCAGTGAAACCGTGGCGCACGGCGTCGGCGCTGACGCCCGCACGATTCTGGTGTCAGCGGCCCCGAGGCTCAGTCCCAGGCCCAAGCACGCGCAACTCGGCTTCCGCGACGCCTACCCATGGCACCACGCGCGCGCAACCATCCGCGGCGAGGCTGTCAAGCGGCCCGTCCGCATAGATGAGGTAGCGCTCGTGCAGGCCTAGCTCATTCCCACAACTGCTCATCCGAGTCTGAGCGAAGACCTCGACGCTCTGGGCCAGGTTCCCCTTCCAGACGCGGTCCACGGACAGCGCGTAGCGGAGCCGTGTCACAATTGGGGGCCGGTCCCTGCGGCTAAAGGTGTCTGGAGGAAAAGGTGATGGCATGGTCTCGGCCGTGTCGATTCGCACGACCTGGCCGGCGAAGATCACGGTCGCCCCGTCTCGCGCTCGCGGCACCAAGGTAGCCGGAGCCGCCAAGGACTCCCCGGGCACGATCACACACGGGCACACGGTGCACGCGGCAAGGTGTAGGGGGGCAAGAACCAAGTAGCCGAGCATGGCCGACGTTCAGTTGGGTGGCCTACGGCCAGTCATACACCAGCCCCGGCAGCAACAAGAGATCGTGCCGGAAGACACTCCGCGTGGCGTCGGCCTGACTGCCGCCCAACGGATCAGCCACGTAGCTCGAGCCATAGAAGTAGTTGCTGACGGCCAGTTCGAATGCCAGCTGACGCACGATGCGCAGCCGGGCGCTGGCCTCGATGACCCCGCCGACATCGGCTCCTCGGCTTCGCAGGTTCGTACCTGTACCCGCGTAGACCATCACCGCGGGGCCAGCCGCGATTGCAAACTGGAGGCTCTTCGCGGGCATCGTGCGGGCCACCGCCCGCGCGCTCAGGTAGATGGTGCGATTGGCGAACGCCCGCGGTGGCAGCGGCGTCGACCCGGACCAGCTTGCGTTGGACGAGCGGCTCAGGTCGAGTTGAAATCCGAGCGTGGGGCGACGCCAGTAGCCGAACCGCACCCCCAAGGCGCTCGCCTCGCCACGATCGGCGTACATCGCCGCCCCGCCGTCGGTCACGAGGCGGTCATGCTCGGGCGCGCGGTCGACGTGAACACCGCCGTGTCCCGCGATCTCGAACTGCGCGTTCAGCGAGGACGGCACGACGCTGAGCCAAAGCGCTACCGCGACTTGGATGCGAAACATGTGAACCTCCCCTCGACGAGAAGACCGCAGTTCAGTGATGCCGACCCCGTCCGCCCAGTGTGCCCGCTATGGATGAGCACGCTGCATGAGCCACTCGAGCCTCCGTTCGGGATAGACGCCTTCGCGTTGCTCGACGGCGAACGGATGGTCCAGATCAGGCGCGAAGGTGAAATCCGGCGGTGTCGTTGGGCCAGTCAGCTGAACCATGCCCGGCAGCCCGAGAGTCCTCGGATACCCGGCGATGCTGTTGGCCACGACACCGGGAAACGAGGGCTCCTGCGCCTGATCGGCGTCGTCCCAGCGCTCCCAAGCCGTGCGAAAGGCACCCTCGCTCACCTCGACCCAGAGGCCCCAATTGCACGCGGTGGCCTCCCCGCGCATCGGAATCGGCACCATGACCCGCAGGAAAAAGCGGCGCTCCGTGTCCTCGGCGTTGCGGATGCGGCAATCGCTCCTGCCGGCGAGCGTTCGGTGTGGTCGTTCCGCCTCGGGCACGGCCCAGTACGCATCCGGCCGCTCGAAGCTCGGCTCCATGCGGCTCCAGTCGTGTTCCTGGCCACAAACCGCACAACGCATGAGACCTCGGTGGTCGGTCCGCCTAACGATTGACGCAGCCTGCCGGCGCAAGCGGCATGGCCTCGGAACTGGTCGTGGAGTCGATTCGGGCCATCGGCATGGGAGACGAATCACCTTGTGCCGGCGCCACCGGCATCGGGCACACCGTCCTTCGCTCACCGTCGGCCCGCACACCGGGCGCCAGCGGGGCTGCCGCGGCCGGCGCCGAGCCCGTGAGAAAGCGAGAGCCGAGCGCGGCGGCGGACAACTCATGGCGGGGCGAGGGTCGTCCAATCCCGTACGGGGCCTGGATCGGTGATGCCGCAGCCGCGAGATCCAATGACCGGCCCTGGGCCGCCGCCGGGTGGGCACTGGCCAGGATCCCGGCGGTCCCGAGGATGAACAGGGAGAGACGCATGCGGCTTCCTCACGATGAAAGAGCTGCATAGGTCCGGACACGCAGGCAGGCCGCGCTGGTTAGGCGGCCGGTATTCTCAGCCTATGGCCTATAGCCTCAGGGTCGCCGCAACTCCAAGCTGGACGCTGGACAGGCGAGTCCGCACTCCGTCAGGCGAGGTGCCAAAGCCCTGAACATGACGCGGCCCGTCGTGCCCCAGCATGGTTAGGTATCCTGCGTAAGGACTCAGTGCAACACGGCCCCCGAGCGAAAGGTCTACTCCACCCCGAAGCGACAACGCCGGGCCATTCGCATTCGGCCCTGGGCCACTCCAGAACATCCAGCCGTGCCCGAGAGTGCCCCAGACAGGCATGCCTGGCGACCCTTGCGCACCAGCGGTAGCCAGCGCACTCAAGAGTCGGGCGTCAAGGCTCGCGCTGCTGGCGTCCGAGTAGGTCGCCTCCAGGCCGGCCGATACTCTCCGCCTGAGAGGGTACATCGCTGCGACGAACGCCGTAATGCCTTTCTCAGCATTGATCTGGCACGCGGTGCAGGTATAGTCGGTCGAGGTGAGACCGAGCCCGAGCCGGACCGCGAGTTCTGGTGACAGAGGAGCCTGCGCTTCGAGGGCGCCTCCGCTGACAAGCATCACGAGCTTGGTGGTCCTGCGCAAAGCCTCGCGCCACCAAGATGCATGTCGGTCGACGGTCCGTCGATAGCGCCCGGCTGACGCAACCCCGCACATCGATCCAGCGATGTCGCGAATCGAGCACCCTGCCGCCCCTGTCCGCCAAGCCGTCCGCCACTCCGGTCGCAAATCCGGTCCCCGCCCCCTCACCTGCGACACCCCCATAGCAAGAGGCCGAGCCCCTCCCGGCACTCGCCTCCCGCCTCCACCACCCGCTCGTCATCCCGCGGGCCTCACGTCTCTGGTCCCGCTCAGGGAAGGGCTGGCGCTTCCAAGGGCGCACAATACTTAGGTATTTACAAAAGTATTCCCAGGTTGTAGAATCCCTCGGGGCAGATCGGATAACCCGAGCATCCGGATGGTGTCGCAAATGGCCCAATCCGCAGCCGCTGACGACGTGTTTCACGCCTTGTCCAGCCCGACCCGGCGGAAAGTCCTGGAGCGACTGTCTGTCGGACCAGCCACCGTCAGCGAGCTGGCGGCACCGTTCGACATGCAGCTCCCATCGTTCGTGCAGCACCTCTCATTGCTCGAAGGGAGCCGACTGGTCAAGTCGAAGAAGCGCGGGCGAGTGCGGACGTATGAGATCGCACCGGAACGGTTCAAGGTCGTGGAAGACTGGCTGACCGCGCGTCGTCAGTCGTGGGAAGCTCGACTGGACCGGTTCGACCAGCACGTCAAACAACTCAAGGAGAAGGAATCGGGATCATGAGCAAGCAATTCAGCTTCAATCCGAAACTCGATTTCGCCATCGAACGGTTCATCGACGCGCCCACGCGCCTCGTGTGGGAGGCGCTGACGAAACCGGAGCATCTCAAGGAGTGGTACATGCCGAAGCCCTGGGGGCGTGTGTCGCGAGCCGAAATGGACGTGCGACCGGGCGGCATCTTCAGCGTCGACATCGCCACGGGAGACGGTCAGGACTCTCCCAACCTCGGCTGTTTCCTGGAAGTTGTTCCGATGGAGCGGCTCGTCTGGACGTCCATGCTGTTTCCCGGCTATCGCCCGGCCGTCTTTGACGACATTCCGATCACGGCCATCGTCACGATGGAAACCGTGGGAACCGGTACGCGCTACGTCTTCACGGCGCTGCACCGGGATGAAGCGGACCTCGAGAAAAACAAGGCATCAGGCTTTTACGAGGGCACTGAGATCGCCGTCGATCAGTTCGTGGAGCACGTGACGTCGTTGAAAGTGAAGTCGTTGAAATAGCCATGTCAGGCACCATTGCTGCCACCCGCGGTGCCACTGGGCGCCCACTCGACATTCTGCTGTGGTGCGTCCAGGCACTCCTCGCGCTCGTGTTCGTCAGCAGCTCCTGGGCGAAACTGATGGGGAACCCGGAGATGGTCGCGCTCTTCACCGCAGTTGGCGTTGGACAGTGGTTTCGGTACGTCACGGGGATCCTCGAGCTCACCGGAGCCGTACTGATCCTGGTGCCGAAGACGAGGAGCATTGGAGCCGCGCTGCTCGCGACCATCATGCTCGGCGCGCTCACCGCACACCTCTTCGTCCTGCACGTTCCACCCACTACACCGGGCGTCCTGTTTCTTCTGTCCGGCTTCGTCGTCTGGGGACGGCGGTGACCTTCCCCGCGCCCTGATGAATACCGACTATGAAGGGCCGGACGCGCGGCGCCCGGCGTCGCCCGAGTTTGTCGGCTGCATTCGCGGGTTAGACCGCAGCCACCAACTCGTTAAGCGACACCACCCGGTAGCCGCGGCGGCGCAATTCCGGCAATATCGCTCGAAGCGTTTTGACCGTGCGCTCTCCGCGAGCCCCGCCGTCGTGGAGGACGACTATGTCGCCGGATCGGGCATGCCGCAGCACAAAGCGAGCGGCCAGTGAGGCCGACGGGATCGCCGCATCGAAGGGGTAGACGGACCCCAGCGCGCAGCCGTACCCATGCCGCCGCATGACCTCGAGCATCGCTCGCGAGTACCATCCCGAGCCGGGGCGCGCCCACTTCACAGGGCCGAAGGTGGTGAGCGCCCGATGCGCCTGGAGGAGGTCACGCTCGAACGCCCGAGGGCTCAACCGGATGCTCGGTCGGTCCCGCGTGAAATGATTGCCCACCTCATGGCCCTCGGCCACGAGTCGGCGCACGAGTCCCTCCTGGCTCTCCGCGCGCTCAGCAATCAGGAAGAACGTCGCCCGCGCGCCCTGGCGTCGCAGCTCTGCCAGAATCAGGGGTGTGGTGCTCGGATCAGGGCCATCGTCGATCGTCAGGGCCACCAGCTGCGCCGCCGTAGGCACTCGGAACAGGCAGCCCGGATACCACCTCGCGAGCCGCTCGACGAGCCACCCGGGAGCGGTCCAGAACACCGCGCCAGTGGCAACCAGAAGCGCTCCCAAGACTCCGACCCCGCCCCGCAGAGACCGTCGCATTTGTTTGGTGCTCGACTGTCGGTCGAACGAAGTGCCCATTAGCTGCAGGGGGTCAGGTCTTCCCCACCGCCTTCGCTACCGCATCTAGCCGGCTCTGGATCTCCGCTTGCGGAAGCCAGCGCCCCCTCAGCATCACCCCGGCTCGCCTCGTGGTGTGGCGGATGTCGGCCAGCGGATTGGCGTCGAGTAACACCAGATCGGCTCGCTTCCCGGCCTCGATAGTACCCGTCTCCGCCAGAGTCCCCCAGAACACCGCCACGTTTCGGGTGCCGGTCTCCAGCGCTTGATAGGGTGTGAGCCCGGAGGCCACCAGCGCCTCCAGCTCACGGTGGGTGGCAAATCCCGGCACGTTGTACATCTGGGGAGCGTCGGATCCGAGCAGGAGGCCGGCGCCCGCATCATGCAGCGCCTTGATCAGCCGGCGGCGTGCCTCGATCGTGCGCCGCGCCGACTCGGCCGTCGAGCCGGTCTCCTGGAGCAGCGAGCCCTTCACCTCTGCCCACTCCGCGAGCGTGACGGCCGGGACGTAGCGCATCTCCGGCCGCCGAGCCAGCTCTTCATGGTTTCGGGCCAGGACCAGATTCTCCATCAGAATCTCGGTAGGGACATTCCAGACCCCGGCCTGCTTTGTCGCTCGAACCAGCTCCGGCAGCTTCGATTCATCCAGGTGCTCGCCCAGGTTGAGACCGAAGAACGCCGATTCTGCCGGGTCCACCGGCGACCCGTCCCGCACCATCGCCTCGACATAGCCGTCGAGATGCTCGATGGTCCAGTATCCCCCCTCGATAGCGCGCGCGAGACCGACCTCCTGCGGCACATGCCCAGCGAAGCGGATCCCCGCCTCGCGCGCCGTCCTGGCTAGGGCCTCGAAGACTTCCAGCTTGAGACCCGGGTGGAGCTTGAGCAGATCGTACCCCGCCGCTTTCTGTTCCCGCACCATCTTCACGGCGGCCTCGAGGGTGGTCGCGGTGTTGCCGTTGAACGAGGGACCGGCGGCATAAATGGTCGGGCTCAGCAACTCGCCCCGAGCGGCGCGAGCGCGCAGTTCGAGATGACGGGGATGTCCGAGCATCCCCCGGATAGTGGTGACCCCGCCCGCCACATAAAGAAAGAGCGTCCGCTCGACGATGGTGTCGGCCGCCTGGCCGCCGGGGATGTGCGCGTGCATCTCCGCCAGGCCGGGGATGAGGTATTTCCCCCGGCCGTCCACCCGAGCGCCGTCTTCCGGCACCTTCACCCTGCCCGCGGGTCCGATCTCCACGATTCGGTCGCCGCGCACGACGACGGTCTGGTTGCCGAGCACCCGGTCCCGGTCCATCGGGATGACGGTGACGTTGACGAAGGAAGTGACCGACTCGGCGGCGGCTGAATCCGGTGCACTACCACGACCTGCAAGCACGGCATACAGCAGAGCACAAGGAAGCGTAAGCATGTCGGCTCTCAAGGAGGAGACTATAGCGGCGTCCGAACGCCGGACGCACCGGAAGGCAACTCTGTTTCAGCCGCTAGCTGGGATCAGGCACCCGCCGGCATCGCCCCAAGCGGCGGCTGGCGGGCCGGGTCATGGCGGAGAGCTGCCGCGAGCGGGATCGCCCGCGTTTTGTCGGCTGCACTAGCGGGCTAGGCGGCGCCTTCGCACCGAACGCTTGTTATGGCTTCACCTGAATTGGCGCATCGATCGAGTCCAGCAGCCCTCAGCGATGCGACCCCGGCCTCGGTCTACACCCCGTTCCCACGGCCCTATCCTCCCCGCCTCCCCGCGCTGGAGTATCCCGGCCATTACGAGGTCCGCCGCGTCAGCCGCAATGGTGGGATCCGCTGGCACAAGCAGTGGGTCAATGTGAGCCAGACCCTGGGCGAGGAGTACGTCGGACTCGTCGAGGTCGACGACGGTGAATGGGACGTCTACTTCGGCCCGCTGCGATTGGGCCGCTTCCATGAGCGGACCCTCCTCATCGAGGATGCGCTCGGCCGGCAGTACCGCCGGCGGTACTAACCACTGTCACCTATGTCTTCGGACTTAACTGTCACCCATGTCCTGGACTATTCAGTTCCACGAGGCGTGCGCTCCATCCAGCCGGCCTACGGCTCCGGCAGGCGGCCGTCTAGGAGCGACCGGATCGCCGCCCGAATCTGCGGCCAGGCCGCCGTGCGCGGACTGGCGATCTCGAAATGGCCAGCGCGCGGAATGACGAGAATCCGCACAGAGTCGCCCGAGCGTTTGGCCGCTTGTGCATATGCCTCGACGAGCGGCCGGGGGACGAAGTCCTCGTGCTCGCCGATCACGAGCACTTGCGGGACTGCCAGGGGCACGAGCGTGATGGGCGAGGCGTGCGCGTAGCGCTCCGGCACCCCGGCCGGGGGGCCGCCGAGTAGTGTAGTGATCACCGTATCGCGACACAGCCGCTCGTATTCCGGGATGTTCGCCGTCAGGTTGAGCGGCCCGGCGAGGTCAATCACGCCGCGCACGGGGAGCGGGGCCGCCACGTACAAAGGGCTGCTCGCTGGCACGCGCGCACGCGCGGCGGCCCACATGGCCAGGTGGCCGCCCGCCGAGTGCCCAAGCAGGACGACGCGGCCAAGATCAAGGCTGTACCTACCCGCAAGCCTGCGGAGCTCGTCGACGGCACGGCCCACGTCGAGGTACGTACCGGGCCAGCCGCCTCCGGGCTGGCCCAGCCGCCTGTACTCAATGTTCCAGGTCGCGATCCCGTCCACCTTGAGCGCGTCGCCCATGGGTGCCAGGTCACGCGGGGTCGCATAGGCCGCCTTGAAACAGCCGCCGTGAATCAGGACCACCACCGGGTGGGGACCGCGGCCGGGCGGCACCCGGAGTTCCCCGTACTGGCTAGAGTCCTTGCCGTAGGGCAGACGATGATCCGGGGCCTGGCTGGGGAGGGCCTGAAGGTCCTGTGGCGACATCAGGGTACCGGCGCTCGCCGCCGCATCGCGCGGCGTGACCTTCGGACGGTCGCATGCCGCGGCCAAGGCCAGGGACGCGACGGCCAAGCCGGCCCCGAGCCACCGAGACCGACGCATGCAGCTCATGAGGAGTTCGAACACGAGAATTCGATGAGTCCGTGAGGACTGTGACGTCATGGTGGTCTCCCCAACGAAGGGCTAATCAGCTGCAAACGACCGCCTCTTCGCGCTTGGCGGCTGCACTAGCGGGCTGGGCGGCTGTTCTCGAGGTTCCCCGGCCAACGCCCTCCACTAGCGCCGCCTATTCTCGATAGCGTTCAATCAACTGGGCAATCCGTTGAACGGCGTGCACCGCGGCTTGGTGATTCTGTGAGAAATTCAGGCGGATGCTATCGGTGGCATCCGGGCTGAATTCGGTGCCCGGCGTGACGACGGCGTTGGCCTGCAAACGTAGCGCACGCACGAAATCATGCAGCGCCAGAGTCAGCGCCGGCAACCGCGGAAAGAGGTAGCTCCCCGCTTCTGGCATGCGGACCGAGAGACCGGGCACCGTGCGAAGCACGGCGATCAAGTCGTCACGAATGGCGCGATGCTTGCTGATGCGTTCCGCGAGCCACCCTTCCGGCTCATCGAACCAGGTGCTCAGAACGGCCTGCGAATAGCCTGGTGCGCGAAGCGATACGATCGCCTGCAGCTTCTCCGCGCGCTCGATGAGGTGCGTGGCCCCGAACGCGACCCCTAGACGGTACCCGCTCAGGGATTCCGTCTTGGACGGTCCCAGGATGGTAACCACCTGGTCGGGCGCAATCCCCGCCGCACAGATGTGCGTGTACATCTGGTCGGAGTACAGCAGGCGTGAATACAGCTCGTCAGCGATCACCGTGACGCCATATTGATTGGCGAGCTCGGCAATCGCCGCAATCTCCCGTGGCGAGTAGATCACCCCGGTCGGGTTGTTGGGATTGGAGAAGAGGAAGGTGCGGACGCCGGACTTGAAAGCGTCCTCCAGGTGTGCCAGGTCCAGACCTGCCTCGCCTGTGCGCGTCAGGTAGACGAGCCGCACCGGTACGACCTCGGCACCCAGAAAGACCACTAGCTTGCGGTTCGCGAAGTAGTCGGGCCGTACAATGCCGACTCGGTCGCCGGCGTTCACCGCCGCCCCAAGGGCGAGGAACAGTGCCCCTTGCGTACCGGGCGTGATGATCAACTCCTCTGCGGCCGCGATCGGACGGCCCGTGAACGCTCCCAGCTTCTGGGCCACATGTGCACGCACCTGGGCTCCACCGCGGTACTCCGTGTACGCCTGGGCGCCGCCGCGATGTTCGCCAGCGATGAATGCTTGCAGAGCCCCCGGCGCGGGAGGAAAGGCGGTATCGTTGACGTCGCCGTGGGAGAAATCTACGGCGACTCCCGGCAGTGGTCCTCCGCGCAACGCGGCGCCCGAGAGTGGATCGTCCTGTCGCACTTCCTGACCGGGGGCGTGGTCCGTCGCCAGCTTCGCGAATTTCGCCTCAAGTGCACTCATAGAATCGCGCGTCGTATAGCAACCCCTTGTACTCCGGTCGAAACGGATCGACCTGCACAGACTCCAACGCCGCGCCCAGTACCCCAATCGCCTGTAGCTCTGCAGAGCCGTTGATCTGAACCAACCCTGGCTCGTCGATGTCGGCCGGTGGAGCGTCCGGGACCAAGGGCGTCAGCTGGCACAGTAAGCGTTTCGGTTCCGTCTACGGATTGGTCCATTCATCCCTCGCTGGATACCGTCGCTGCGGCCTAACGAATGGCTAATCAGCTGCAAACGACCTGTGACAACCTACGGTCCTTTGTCGCCACTGGGAGGGGCGGACGCGGGCGGCGCTCGGCGTCACCCGCGTTTGTCGGCTGGGTTAGCGGGTTAGGCCTCACGCGCGACGGCCATAACTTGGCAAGCGCCCGAAGCCGCCTCCGAGCAATCCCAACCCGCCGGCCACGATGACCCCAAACCTCACGACGCCCAGGATCAAAGCAGGTTCGGCGAGAGATATCGGCGCTCTTCCGGGGCCGATCATGGCAGAAAGGAGCCAGCCGATGGTCGCCTCCGCCAGCCCGGTTATCGCTCCGGCGAGAACGGCCACATTTAGCGAGCCATGGACCTCGGATCGCGGACATACGGCTCATGAGGTCGTCCCCGGGTAGTCGCGCAGCTCGGCAATGCCTCGGATCATATGCTCGGCGACGTGAAGGAACCGGCCTCAAGGCGAGCCCTGCTCTTCGAAGCTGGGCGCCGAACGCGGCTTGTGACTGGGATGGCTTCACTCGCACCTCAGGGGTGACCGCCAGCCATGCGCTGGAAGTACAGTGCGTAGAACACCACCCAGAAGAGCAGCAGACCGGCGAGCCACCTGGACGGCCGGGCATCGATCCTCCGGCCGAGTACCCCGCGGACCGCGGCTGCCGCGACGAAGGTCGGCGCGATGCGGACCAGCCGCGCGAACGCCGTCCACAGCAGCACCGCACCCGGCGGGAGCCCCGACGAGAACGCGGCCGCGCCGTAGAGCTTGAGCGGCACGCCGCCGAGCACGAGGAACGGCGTGTAGGGCAGCCCCGTGGTCTCGACCTCCTCGCGCACCCGGCGGATCAGCTCACCCGAGATCGCCGGGACCCAATCGAGAAAGCCGAGGTAGTCCACGCCGGGCAGCGACATGAGCGCCCAGATCCCCAGGATCGCGACCAGCGATCCGGCGATCGAGGCCGCCCAGGCGATGGCGCCGGCCCGCAGCGAGAAGAGCGCGGCGAAGCTGATGTACACGTCGGGGACGATGAAGAAGGCGATTCCTTCGGCGAGTCCCCACCCGAACCCCACGTAGCCGGCCATCCGCGTGTTCGCGGCGCTTCCCCGGATCCGTTCCGCTGCGGTCATCGAGGACGTTGCGGCGAGGCCTATTCGTCCCGGAGCTTCCGGGCCCGAAGCGGCTGGTCCGAGATCACGCCGTACGGCTGCTTGGCCAGGGCCCTCCGGAGGTCGGCCTCCTCGTCGGGAGTCCAGAGGAAGACCGGCCAGCCCTTCGCGATGAGCCGGTCCGTCACCGCCTCGTCCACCTCGTGGTTGACGCTCAGCAGGTCGGGGCGGACCAGCTTGCGGATCCCCCGGCGGATCCATTCCTGCCGGAGGAACCAGGGCAGGTCCACCCGGTCCTCGGGCCGGATCTCCGCCAGCAGCTCCGGGTTCCAGTTGGTGTCCATGAAGATGAGGGCGGTCCGGACCTCGGGGTCGAGCTGCTTGAGACGCCGGAGCACGAGCGGATTGAACGAGCTCAGCACCACGCCCGCGTGCGCCTGGTGCCGCCGGATGACGTCCACGGCGCGCCGCTCGATGCCGGTGGGCGCGCTCCCGGGCACCTTGAGCTCCACCATGAGGATGCCGCGGCCCTTGGCGGCGCGCACGAAGTCCTCGAAGGTGCGGACCCAGGCCCCGCTGATCGCGCTGTCGTAGCCCGGCCCCAGGTCCAGCGCCAGCATCTCGGCGGCCGTCTTGTCGCGCACCTTGCCGCTGCCGGAGGTCAGCCGGTCCACGCTCAGGTCGTGGAAGATGACCAGGTCACCGTCCCGGGTGAGCTGTCCGTCCACGTCCACCCCGTCCATCCCGGCCTCGAGCGCGCGCTCGACCGCATACAGGCTGTTGTCGGGGCCGTGGTCGCCGAAGCCCCGGTGGGCGAACACGAGGGTGCGACCGGGCCGCGCCACCAGGGTTCCCCGGTAGGGCGGCTCGTAGAGGAAGGCCCAGGCGGTGCCGCCGAGGAGCAGGAGGAGGGTCGCGGCGAGTAGGGCGCGCCAGAGGCGCCGCCGGCGCGCCGGCGGCTCAGCGGGGGTCGGTGTGGCCATAGCGCTCGTAGAACTGGCTGGAGAAGAGCTCGCCGGGGTCGTAGTGGCGCTTGCGCTCGAAGGCGCGGCGGGCGTCGGGGTAGGCGCGGTGGAGCTGGTCCGGCGTGGGGTAGAGCTGATAGGTGAGGTAGTAGGTGCCGCCCTGCTCGATCGCGGCGTCCACCAGCTCGCGGGTGACCCGGGCCGCGCGGTCCTGGCCCTCGGCCGAGAGCCGGACGTTGCTCATCTGGATGATGGCGAAGACGTCGCTGGTCGCGGGCGTAGGCCAGCGTCGGGGTGCGGTTGGCCTTCACGTAGCGCACCGTCGAGCTCGAGCACGTTCATCTCGCCCGCGAGCAGGATCTCGCGGAACCGGTCCATGAACGGGACGAACCGCTCCACCGGCACATAGAACTCCTGGATGATGTCGGTGTCCCGGCCCGATCGATAGTCGAGGAACTCGAGCGGCGCCAGCGGGGGCCGCATCGAGTTGTTGCGCGACACCAGGCGGGTGGCGCCCGCGCCCAGCTCCACCCGCTTCTGCAGGGTCCAGCGGAGCGACTTGGCCCAGTCGAACCGGCGGGAGAGGCCGAAGAAGAACCGGTCCCGCAGCACGTGCTCCTCCTCGGTCAGCGCCATCGAGGCGGTGCGACCCGGCCCCGCCCGGCGCCAGGTCACCGCGACGATCTCCCTGAGGAACCGGTCCGGATCGGGATCGATCGAGGGCCGGGCCAGCATCAGCACCACCGCGCGGTCTCCCTGGACCGTCCGGGCGAACCAGGCGGGGAACTCGCGGTAGTCGATGGACTCGGAGCGCTGCTCGTAGACCTCGTCCCGGGTGACCCGAAGCGTGACGTCGAGGATCACCCCGTACATCCCGTACCCGCCGATCACCAGCGAGAACAGCTCGGGATTGCTGGTCCGGCTCACCTCGACCACCCGGCCGTCCGCCAGGAGCAGCCGAAACCGCTCGACCACGTCCACCACCTGCATCACGTCCACGTCGCGGCCGTGGGCGTTCGCGCTCAGCGTGCCGCCCACGGTGAAGATGTTGGAGGACTGCATGACCTTGATCGCGAGGCCGCGGGGCGCGAGGGCCCGCTGCACCTCGTCCCAGGTGGCGCCGCTCTCCACCGTGATCCGGGGGCCGGTCGTATCGATCTCGAGGACGCGGTTGAAGGTGCGCATGTTGAGCACCACCCCGCCGGGCCGGTAGGTATGGCCGCCCTGGCTGTGGCGGCTGCCGGACATCGAGACCTTGAGACCGCGCGCACGCGCGTCCGCGAGGACCGCCTGGAGCTGGGCGATATCGCGCGCCTGATCCACCCGTGCCACCCGGGCGGGCTGGAGCCGCGCGACGTCGGTCCGGACCAGCGGGTCGTCCCGGCGCAGCAGGTCTCCGTACGATACCACGAAGGTGCCGAGATAGAGCAGCAGGGCGACGACCGCGAGGCCGAGTCCCGCCGCGAGCCGTCGGCGCCGGATTGGACGGACTGTCGGTGTGGTGCGCATGACGGGTCGGAAGAAAGGGGTAACCGCCTCACGAGACCAGGGTAACCCAGTGGTCGTGCACCGCGCCGGGGCGGCCCCGGACGGGCCTATCTGCCCAGCAGCTCGGCGCAACGCTCCCGGGTGAGCGGCAAGAGGGTCGCGCCGCCTGCCGTGCCGGGAGCGGTCCCGCCCTGCAACACCGTCGCGCCGGGGGGCGCCGGCGGCGGCGGAATCGGCGGCTCGGCGAGCACCCGACGGCAGATTTCCCGCTGGGTTTCCTCGCGCTCACCGGCCGCGCGTCGTTCCACCTCCGCCCAGTGCCGGGCCGCGCTCCAGCGGGCGAAGGAGGAGCCCTGCGTGGCCGCGAAGATCGCTTCGCCGACGACGAGCGAGGTGACCACGGCCGCCGCCGCGACTCTCCAGGGGATCCGCCTGGTCGCGGCCAGGGGAAGCGTCACCAGCGCCCCGGCACCGATGGTGTAGAGCGGGATCACGACGAGGACGCCGGCCAGGGCACCCCAGTCGATGTAGAGCTCCGGGCTCGAGAGCGCAGCGGCCAGGGTCGCCAGCGTTCCGGTGGCGACCCCCAGGAGGAGGCCGGCGGCGATGCCCGGCCGGGTCGCGCCGGGCCCGCGCGGCGCCGCGGGCTCCGCTACGGGAGGTACCACGCGAGGCCAAGGAGGAGGATCGTCACCAGCAGCAGTCCGGACGCGCTCCACACCACGAAGCGCCGATAGCCGGCGGTATCCGGGGCCAGCAGCGGCTGGCGCCGCCGCGCAAGTCGGGTGGCATGGGTGTCGAGCCAGCCGAGCATCAGCAGGGCCGCCACGGCAATCACCAGCCGACCGGCCAGCCGGTCCCGCCCACCACCCAGGGCGAGCATCAGTCCGACGGCGAAGATGACGACGAATCCGGCGCCGAAGGCGAGCAGGGCTCCCATCGTCCCCTGGGCGGCGTCCATCGGCTCCCCGGGAGGATCGCTCCCAGGCGGCTCCGGCCGCTGCTTCCGATCGGCGAGTCCCTGCTCGATGGCGGACGCGACCAGGCGCCGAGCCCAGACCGGCAACCCGCCCGCCCCGCCGAGCTGCTGACCGTTCAGGGTGACCGACGATTGCTGCACGCCGATGATCGTACCGGCCGGTCCGTTCTCGACCACGTCGGGGATTCCATCGGCATTCGCGTCGCGGAGCATGGCGAGCGCCGCCAGGTAGGCGTTCCGGACCTCCTGGGGCATCGCCTCGACGCCGGCATACTCCTGTCCGTTGAAGATGATCCGGGTGGACATGGCTGCTCCCGCGGTGTTTGGGAGTGACACATCTCCTCGAACATACGCCCGCCTCGCGGCCGCGGTCCAGGGCGCCGGTGAATACTCCTGACCGCCAGTGAATAGGACAGAGTTCTCGTCCTGCACCGCGTCAAAGGCGCCACCAGTCAGCCTGTAGGACCGGTCCCGCACGGCTCCCCCGGCTATCGAGAATTGAATGAAGCCAGTAGACCCCCCGGGCTTCTTAACCTCAACCGGACTATTGTTGCGTATCGGTAAGGTCCTTTCATTGCGACCTGTGAACAACCCCTCCTTAACAATCCGCACTCATCGCCCGCGACGACGGCTGTCTTGCCCTGCTTGCCCTTAAGTGTGAGCTCCATGGACATTCCCCCGAAGCGGTCTCAACAAGGATAGCCCCCGATGCCTACCCCCAAGGTCGTGCTGTCGGCCTAACGTCTTGCGCATCAGCTGCGGGCTCTCAGGCCCGCGCCCGCACCCACCTTCGTTCCACAGAACACTCCAAGAGCTCGCCGCCCGAGCGGGGCTCCGAATCGGTCCGGCCCGGCGGCTGCATGCGCGGGTTAGGCGGCAGCCCGGTCCAGTCTAAATACAGGGGTAACAGTTAAGTCGCAGGACATAGGTGACACTAGCGCCAGGTTTCGGGCTCCTCAAGGAGGGTTCGATGCCGTGGCAGGAGGTCGTCACCGTGGAGCTCCGCCAGCAATTCGTTCACGACGCCCTGCGTCGAGTCGTGCCCGTCACCGAGCTCTGTGCCACCTACGGCATCAGCCGGAAGACGGGCTACAAGTTCCTCGCCCGCTACGAGGCCCTGGGCGCCGCCGGCCTGGCCGATCAGTCGCGGCGGCCGCACCGTTCGCCGGCGGCGCTCGAGCCGGTGCTGCTCCAGCGGCTGCTCGAGGCGCACCAGCGCCATCCCTACTGGGGCCCCCGGCGGACCCTCCTCATCGAGGATGCGCTCGGCCGGCAGTACCGCCGGCGGTACTAACCACTGTCACCTATGTCTTCGGACTTAACTGTCACCCATGTCCTGGACTATTCACCCGCTTAGATCGAAGCGGTTCCCATGGATGCCGAGGCGGAAGCGTTGCGAGAGTATCCTGCTCCATGCCCATGTGTTGGAATTCGAACCGCCACCCCTGTAGCGTGCCAACCCTTACGGGCGCACCGCCGCCCAGCTGGGCCTCTGGGGCGGCCGGGGGTAGTTGTAGCGCTCTATGAGCCAGCGACACCGATCCGGGCCTCCCTGAGGTGTGTGAGGTCGCCCTTTACGTTACCGTCTAGGACGGAGACGGCGTCACTCGCAGCTCACTGCCGGCCGGTAGACCTGATGGTTCAGACTGCCGTGGCTGCCGCCGATATTGGTGCCGCCACCGGCGACCCAGATCAGACCGTCGACAAAGGCTGACCCGTAGACGCCGTGAATGGGGATGGGCATGTCGTCGAGGCGTGACCATTGGTTGGTCCGAGGGTCGTAGTAGTCATGGTCCGGGAACATGCCGGCCGGCCCCTCGCCGCCCCAGACGTGGAAGCACCCCTGGGCCATGACCCCGTTCATGCCGCTGCGGGCGCGCAGCATGGGGGCCGCGGTCGTCCAAGTCAGCGTTTGTGGGTCGAAGACTTCGTGCACTATCGTCATGAGGGGCGACAATCCGGGGCCTTGACGCCCTCCGACGACGTGGATGCGGCCGTTGATAGCCGCGCCGGTAATGTGGTTGCGCTGGGTGGGGAGATCCGGCAGCACCTGCCAGCTATCGGTCGACGGGTCGTAGACGGCGAAGTCGTTTCCGCGCGGCGGGCGTCCACCGGCGACGTAGATTTTACCGTCGTGCACAATGGCCACCCCGGCGCTGCGCGCCGTGGGCATCCGCGCCTTCTCCACCCACGCACCGCTCGCGGGATCCAGTTCGTAGACGGTGTCCACGTAGCTCGGGTCGTCAGCCGTGGTCTGGCCGCCGATCAGGTAGATTTTTCCGTTGACGCTGGCCGCCATCCCGTGGTTGTTGGGCTGCGGGATCGGCGGTCCGAGCTCCCAGTCGTCGCTCGCGATGTCGTAGACCTGGACCAGAGGGACCGTCTGCCGACTCGACGGATAGCCGCCGAGGAGGTAGAGCTTGCGGTTCAATTCGGCGAACGCCAACTCGGAGGTGGGTGCCAGCAATGGGGTCCGGCGCCCCCATTCGCCTGCGGCGACCGGGGTCGGCCCTGTCGGCGGGGGATCGGTCGGTGTCGGGCCCGGCTTGTCCGAGGACCCTCCGCATGCGGCAATGAGCAAGGCGACCAGCGCTATCGAGGGTTTCATAAGCACTCTCCAGGGAGGTTCCGGTGGCGGCTTCATGACGCCGGATACGGTCGCCGTCGCGGTTGAGCCGCCAGTTCGTGCTACTGCCGGGCGTCGAGACCAATCTCTTCCTGCAGCCAGTCATGCCTGTCCCACAGGGCCTGGAGATTGAGGCCGTGCCCCGCGTCATACCAGCGGATCGTCCTGGGCTCCGGCGCGGCTGTGTGCAACGCCTGCGCATCGGCCGCGGGGACCAGGAGGTCGAGTCGTCCGCTTTGCAGCAACAGCGCGGTGGGCGACGCGTGCGGAAGGAATCGCATCGGCTCGATGGGTGCCATGGCCCGGAACCAGGCGACACGTGTCGCACAGGACAGACCGGTCATGAAGGTGACATCTTCCGGGCCGGTGAAGTGCGAGACGAGACCGCCGTCTCCTACGACGAGCACCGCGGCTTTGAGGCGCCGCTCGATGCCGACGAACAGCGCACCCATCGCGCCGCCGTAACTGATCCCCAGGTAGCTGATGCGCTCATCGTCGACGTTGACCTGTGCGCGCAACACATCGACGGCGCGCTGCAGATCCTTGATCAGCTGGATCTGCTCGGCCCGATCCTCAGTGCTGAACCGGACGGGCTCTCCCCCGCGGCGAGCAAACGGCGCATCAATCGCAATGACTACTGCACCATGCTCCGCGAGCACCTGCGCGTACGCCGTCATGTCGCGCGCCTTGCCGGGCATGCCGTGCATGAGCACGATTCCGGGGCGCAGACTCGAGCGTGTGACCGGATCGAACAACATCCCGGTTGCCGATCCGCCGTCCGGACTGTTGAAGGAGATGCTGCTGACCTCCACGCCATCAATGGTGCTTTCGACCGCCTCTTGGAGGTTCAAAGGCGCATTGGCGTCGTAGGCGAACACGTTCCGGTCGGCTGCCGTCGCCGCGCCGCCGAAATCCGGACGTTCGACCGCACAGGAATCGGCTGCAGTGGGCGGCTCGATCGTGGAGCCTGCGCAGGCGGAAATGAGGCAAGCCACCAGCGCTAGTCC
Source organism: uncultured Gemmatimonadales bacterium (assembly GCA_963840215.1). Taxonomy (GTDB): domain Bacteria; phylum Gemmatimonadota; class Gemmatimonadetes; order Gemmatimonadales; family GWC2-71-9; genus CAVVWJ01. The sequence continues at coordinate 87,417 of CAWIYG010000006.1, forward strand.
CGGTTTCATGAGGCTCTCCACGGAACAGCCAACTCTCTGGATGTGGCGTACCGAGCCGGCGAGGTCGCAAAAGGGGAGACGGGAACGCGATGACGCACTCGGCGGCCGGCCGGACTGAAACGTCGCTGTGAGCCTGCCGGCGGCGTGACGTACGGATTCCCGTTCCTCGAGGGGACGATGAACATGCGTAACGCGTACACAACTTGACACGTCCTTAGGCTGCCAGCGGCCGCGGTCGCGCCTGTCGGCTGCAAGCAGTACTAGGCCGACCCGGAAGCGCAGTCCGCACAAGCCAAAGGCCGGGAGCACCATGCCCCCGGCCCTCAGCCTCGACCTCCCCCCGTCACGCCGCCGGCCTCACGTCACCTCCCCAGCCGCCGGCTCGCGCTCACTCCGGCCCGTCGGCTGCATGTGCTGGTAGGCAGCACCGCTCGATCGAGAGCCTCACTCCAGCCCGCGAGTGAGTTCCTGCACGAGGTTGCCATCTAGGTCGACGGCCCAGATTGTCTGATGCTCTCGCCCGGCCTGGCCACCGCAAGCCGCTTCCCATCCGGGAACCATGCCGGATAGGCGGCCTGCCGGATGAGGCGGTGATTGTCGCTCCCATCGGGACGAATGAGCCAGATATCCCCGTAGGTCTCACCAGCCGAGCTGTAGGCGATCCACTCGCCAGTCGGGCTCCAGGCAGGGTCGGCCTGGAAGCCACTCTGGGTGGGCAAGCGCAGAGTGTCTTGCCCGAGCGTATCGGTTAGAAAGAGCCCGTGGGAGGAAGGGCTGACCAGTCGGTCGCCTGCGGGCGCCGCAATCCATGTTCCATCATCTCGTCGCGCGGTTCGGGCAGCGGGACCCGGCGTTGGTCGGTGCCATCTGGCCGCATGAGCCAGAGGTCTGGCGGCTGCCGATTGTTGTCTCCGTTCGATGCGAATGCAACGGTTTGGCCATTGGGAGACCAGGTCGGAGTGACATTGGCGCCTTCTTGACCGAGTTCCGTCAGGACTCGCGTGGTCAGATCGTAGCGGTAGACCTGAAGACCGATACCGAGAACGAGTGCCTGGCCATCAGGACTCCAGTCCGCCTGCGCCTCCTGGCGAAGTAGAAGTTCGCTCTCGAGCGCTCCGATCCTGACTCGATAAAGGGCGGCGGGGAGGTCAGCCCCGTAACGACTGAACACGAGCCAGTCCCGTCCTGGCTAATGGCGGGATAGAGATCCACGGAAGCCGGTGTCGCCGGCGGGCCGTAGTCAGGCGCACAGCCGACGGCCAACCCACAAGCCTAGAACGCCTCGACCTTGAGGAAGCCACGAACCCTCGGGGTCATCACTGGTTCACCAGGTAAAATTGGGATGCTAGTTGGTGCTCCCTCACGACTTGCGCATTAGGCTGCCGGCGCCCGCAACACTTCGATTCCCGACGGGACTCCGTTGCGCTCAAAGATGAGACCCCGCGCGCCGGATGCTGCACAGCGTCGCGCAGCATGATGGATGACCGACGTGATGGGATCGCCCGCGGCAATACCGGCCGCGGCCGCGCCCCACGAACAGCGCGCGCCGGGATCACCGCGTCCCGGGCCCCCAGCCTCGAACCTGCCCCCGTCGACGCGGCGCGAGGCCTGACGTCACGTCCCAGGCCGCGCGGCCACCTGCGCTCCCAGGACGGACGGCGGCTGCGTCCTCGAACGGCCCCGCTGCCGCGTCGAACGGCTCTCGATCGCCGGCATGACGGCCGCGATCGCCCGCATGAAGAAGGCGATCGCCGCCATGACGACCCCGGTGTGTGAAAAAAATGGACCCGACGCGAACGATGAGGACCGCGATCGCGCCCATGAGAGACCCGGGCATCCGCATGAAGACGCGATGCCCGGGTCGCAGAACCTGTGGGTATCCTCCGGAACGGGACAGGGATTCGAAAAAATCGGTCAGCCCGTCAGCACGACCCCACCTCCATCCCGGTCAAACGTAGCCGTGTGCGTAACCTTCGCGGCCTCCCGGCTGGCGGCCCAGCCGGGAGTGAGGCAGCGTCGCTACGGCTCCTGCCGCATCGCGACCCGCACCGCCTCCGGCGCCCGCTCGATCCGCTTCAGGATCGCCGCCCGATCGGCAGCCCCCAGCAGCGGCGAGTCCGCCAGCATCTCGGCCCGGTGGCCCGAGCTCCCACACCTGCCGCGGCTTCCCCTGCTCCTGCGCGATCCAGGCGGCGTCCACGTACGCCAGGCCCGCCTCCCGCAGGTCGCCCCGCGCGAGCGCATGGGCGGCAGCGTCGGCCATGTCGGCTCGGGCACCCGACCGGTCGCCGGTGGCGTACGCGAGCGCGGCGGCCTCCTTCAGGCACCGGAAGCCGAGCGGGTCATCGGCATCCCGAAGCTCGGCCGAACGGCGGTGCAGGCGGGCAGCGTCACCCCAGCGGTGCGCCGCCACCAGCGCGTCCGCCGCCTCGTGCAGGCTGTCGGCCCGGGCCGAGCTGGTGAGGGTGGGCAGCTGGTACTGCGCCGCGGCGGCGGCAGGCAGACCGAGCGTCGCGAGCAGCACGCCGGCGATGGTCAGGCGGCTGGTGAGTGACGGTGTCATCGTGCACCTCTTGGGCTGAGCGAGACGGCTTCTCATGGCATGCTCCGGTTACACCTGCCAGTCTGCCACAGGCGACGCCACTCGGCAGGGGACGTTCGTCCCATGATTTCCCCGGGGTCAAGCGCGCCCGCCGTTCACGGAAACTTCACGTGGGGTCGGCAGCGTAGTGGAGGTGACCCCGAAAGCGGCCCAATGGACCTGGCACCACTCGTTCGCGCAGTCGAAGTCCTGACGTCCCCCCTGGAATGGGACAGCCAGGACGCGTGGCTTGCCGAGTGCCTGCGGCGGGTCCGCGTCGCCCGGGGCGTGGCGAGCCCCACCCCGGAGCTGCCCGCCGATGCCCTGGGCGAGCTGGAAACGCTCGTGGGCCTGCCCGGCGACCCGCCGGGCTGGCTGCGCGCGGCGGCCGACTCCCCGGATGCGGAGCGCTGGGGCGGGCGCCCGTTGACCGCGGTGACCGACGGCGCGGGGTCCCTCGTGGTGGTGGTCTCCCTCCGCTGCGCGCTCCTCGCCGGCCTCGCGACGCTGCACCGGACGCCGACCCTCCCGACGACGCAGGAGCTGCGCATCACCTTCGGGCTCAAGGGGCGGGAGCCCCAGGTCGCGCTGCTCGCGGCCGAAGGGCTCTCGAACGCGGCCATCGCCGGGCGGCTTCGGCTGAGCGCGCACACCGTGCGGCACTACCTGGAGCGGGTGCTCGAGCGGCTCGGCCTCCACACCCGGAAGGCGCTGGCCCTGCACCTCATGGCGGGCGGGGAGCGGCCGCAGCCGCCGGATCGCCAGTCACACTAAAGCGGCAGCCGCTGCCTCGGCTCCGCGCGCGCCCGCCGGCAGTCGATCCCATCTGGTCATCCCGCAGCCCGGTCTGTAAGCTTCCTCCGCTACCCGTCAACCATACCTGTGCCTTCCTCCGGCCATCCCGGGCCGCAAGGAGCACCCATGACCGCAGACCTCGGCCTGGCTGCCGGCCCGGTTCGCCCGGCCGGCGCCCTCCTGCAGGAGCGGGCCCGCGACCGCTGGTTCTTCACCGGCATGGCCGTCGCCGTCGCGCTCACCGCCTTCATCGGCTTCGCGCCGACGTACTATCTGCGGAGCATCGTCGGCGGGCCGCCGCTCTCGACGCTGGTCCACGTCCACGGCATGGTGTTCACGGCGTGGATCCTGCTCTTTCTCACCCAGGCCTCGCTGGTCGCGGCGCACCGCACCGACATCCACCGCCGCCTCGGCGTCGCCGCGGCCGTGCTGGTGCCGCTGATGCTCGTGATCGGCTGGCTCACCGCCATCGAGGCGGCCCGGCGCGGAGTGACCCCGCCAGGCGGGCCGCCACCGCTGGCGTTCCTCTCGGTCCCGCTCGGGACACTGCTCGCCTTCGCGATCCTGGTGATCGCCGGCCTCCTGAACCGGAGCCGGCCCGAGACCCACAAGCGGCTGATGCTGCTCGCGACGATCGCGGTCGTCACGCCGGCGCTCGCCCGGCTCCGCTACCTCGGGTTCGGCGGGCCGCCGGTCGGCATCGGCGGCACCTGCGCGTTCGTGGTGGTCTGCCTGGCCTACGACCGGCTGTCGCACGGGCGGGTGCATCCCGCGTTCCTGTGGGGCGGCGTGTTCCTGATGCTGTCGCTGCCGGCGCGGTTCGCGGTCGGCCGGACGGAGGCGTGGCGCGCGGTCGCGGAGTGGCTGACGCGGTGACGTAACCGGACCGGCCGGCCGACGCCGGTTGTGCCGGCCCGTTGTGCCGCTGGAGGGAGCGTGTCCGACTCGCTGCACGCGGTGCTCAGGACGCTCCACATGACGGGCGCCTTCCTGGCGTTCGCCGCGGCGCCTGTGGCGCTCCTCGCTATCAAGGGAGGCCGACGGCACGTCGTCGCCGGCCGGGTGTTCGTCGCGGGCATGTGCCTGCTGGTGCCGATGGGCCTCACCGTCGACCCCCCGGATCTCGCCGCGGTCCTCACCGGAATCCAGCTCTTGTTCTTCGTCGGCACCGGCTATCTGGCGCCGCGCATCGCGCGGGGTTCGCGGGCGGGTCGCCGCTGGGATCGCGCGCTCACCGCCGCCGGCGCCCTCGCGAGCGTGGGACAGCTCGCCGTCCTGGCGGTGCGGCTCGAGCCCGATGCGCGGGTGCTGGAGTACCTGATCGACGGCGTGCTCGGCCTCGCGGTGGCGGTCCCCCACTGGCGCTGGCGTGGTGCCCTGGAGCCGGCCAGGTGGCGGGTGGAGCATCTCACGAGCCTGCTCGCCGCGTACACCATCGCGTGGCTGTTCATCTGCGTGCTGTACGGAGACGCGATCGCTCCCCTCAGTGTCCGCCTGCTGGCGCCCGCGCTCCTTGGCGGCGCGGGAATCCTCTGGGCACGCATGCGGTTCGGCGGCCAGGCCTCGCCGGGCACGCGGCTGGTGGCCGATTAGCTTGCAGGCATGTCCATCGCCGATCTCCGCCGTGACTACGCCCGGGCCCGCCTCGACGAGGCGGACGTCAGCCACGATCCGCTCGTCGAGTTCGCCCGCTGGTTCGCCGAGGCGCAGGAAGCGCAGGTGGCCGACGCCAACGCCATGACGCTGGCGACGGCCACGGCCGACGGTGCGCCGTCGGCCCGCATCGTGCTCCTCAAGGCCTTCGACGAGCGCGGGTTCGTCTTCTTCACCGACTACCGGAGCCGGAAGGGCGCCGAGCTCGAGGCCAATCCGCGGGCGGCGCTGGTGTTCTACTGGCACGAGCTGGAGCGGCAGGTGCGGATCACGGGCGGGGTGGCGCTCACGACGCGCGAGGAGTCGGAGCGGTACTTCCGGAGCCGGCCGCTCGGCAGCCGGCTCGGCGCGTGGGCGTCGCATCAGAGCCGGGTGATCGCGGGGCGCGCGGCGCTGGAGGCCGATCTCAGGGTGATGGAAGACCGCTTCGGGGAGGGTGACGTCCCGCTGCCGGCGCACTGGGGCGGCTACCGCGTGGTGCCGACCGCGATCGAGTTCTGGCAGGGCAGGGAGAGCCGGCTGCACGACCGGATCCTGTACCTGCGCGAGATCGGCAAAGGGTGGAAGGTGGAGCGGCTGTCGCCCTGACGGCCGCCCACCTCTGGTTCAGCGGTTCAGCGCCGGCTGCCGGCGGTCTCTCCGTCGAACGCCCGCTGCAGCTCGTCGATGTCGAGCTTCTTCAGCTTCAGCATCGCCTCCATGACCCTCCCGGTCTTCTCCTGGTCGGGATCGGCCATCAGATCCGCCATCGCTTTCGGCACCACCTGCCACGACATGTCATACTTGTCCTTGAGCCAGCCGCAGACCTGGGCGCTCGGAATCCCGCCGGCTTCCCGTGAACCTCCCGCCCGGCTTCGGTGTACCGCGAGATCTTCCCCATCTTGGAGTTCTTGAAGATCCCGGTGTAGTACCGTGCCGCCTCCCCGGCTTGGGTGTCGAACACAGGCACGGGACGAGTGGTTGAACGCTGCTCATAGTGCGACTCCTGGCTGAATGCGATGCGTTGCTGGTAGCAGGCCTCCCAACCTCGAGGCTCTGCCCACCTCGTAAGCGTCGGGCGGCGAGCCGCGACGGGTAGCGATCCCCGTCACTTCGAGTGGGCGTTGCATCCGGATCGTGAGGACAATCGACGAAGTGACGCGCCCCGGGGCGGCCGGAGGGATGCTCGCGCGCGGCTTCGCGATTCCTTTGCAGTTCTCTAACACCGATCTCCGGTTCGGCCCGCGGTCTCCGGCGTCCTAGGGTGAGCAGGATCGATCACGCTGCGAGCGACCCTCACCACAGCCGGAGGCTTCTGCATGCCATGCCGCTCCGGTTTGCGGATCTGGAGGTGGACACGGCGACGCGCGAGGTGCGGCGGGCCGGCGCGCCGGTGGCGCTCCGTCCCAAGGAGTACGACCTGCTGGTGGCGCTGATGCGGCGGCAGGGCGAGCTGGTGACGCGGCGCGAGCTGCTGGCCGAGGTGTGGGGATACAGCGACGACGTGAGCAGCCGGACGGTGGACACCCACGTCGCGGTGGTGCGGCGGAAGCTCGGCCACGGCGCGACGGACGCCGGCTACATCACGACGGTAGCGAAGGCGGGGTATCGGATGCAATCACCAAGAGACGGAATACCTGTCAATCACCCATAGCCACGTTCCATCCTTCTGGCGCCGCGCAACTTCCGAGGTCACGGTACCATTGCGGCTGCGCGTCGAGGTGAGGGCCAGATCACCGCAAATGAGCGCTGGTCGCTGTTCTCCGAACTCGAACTTTCGTTTTTCCGGTCCAAACCCCGTAACCTGGAGCTTAGTAAAAAACTCGTGAATGGCCTCTTTGCCACGCAGGAACGCTCCACCGCCGATGTCGACTACCGCGTCTGGCTCGAACAACGCCGTCATGCCGGCAACATCTCCCGCGTTTTCTCTCGCTACCAACAATCGCTCCAAGTCCTGGGGATCGTTGGCCGGCTCTCTTGTCGTTAAATCATTCACAGTGACACTCCGCCAACTGTTGTGGGTTGCTCGACCTTCGCTGCAGTCCATCCTTCATCGCGTCATCTTCGACGGCAACGGCATTAGCCCGCCTCAATCTTCGGCCGTAGGCGGCTTTTCGAGCAGCCGATCGAGCTCGTCCGGATCGACGGGCTCGTCGTTCTTGTAGACCCGGATCATGTATCTGGGGTGGAGGGCGGCGTTGAGGCAGCGAAGATGCGCCCACCCGCCGTGCGTCATGGGGATCCCGTCGCCAAGATCGAGCGCGATGCTGAACTGTGAGAACTGAGCTTCACCCATCGGCTCGCCGCAGAACGAACAGGGCGACTTGTTCATGGCGGGCTTCTTCCTGGACGATTTGCGCTTCGGCGCGTCCGCCGCAGGAAGGTTGAGACGCTCCAGGAGGTCGTGCATCGCGAGGTTGAACGGGCTGGGATCACTCTCGGCCCAGAGCTCCATCAGCTCGCTCCGGATCATGACCGCGGACAGGTGATCGCGAGCGTGGTGAAACAGCGATTTGGATGGCTTGCCGAACGTGGCGAGTCGCTCGGCCAGGGCGTCGGGCAGGTCGTCGCAGGGATGCCCGCGCATGGCCGCCACGCATTCGCCCACCACCACGATCCGGCAAGCCGTATCGGCATCGATCGGCTGATCGGGCGTGCGGATCGTCAGAGCCTCGGCGAGATCCTGCGCGGTTTCGATCTCCGGTACGAAATCGAGCGCCGCATCGTTCTCGAACGCACCTGCTCCCCATGTCCCCATCGCCTGCTGCTCCTGCATCGCCAAGGTGATTGACCCTGCGCCGCCGGCGACCGGAGGGCGGGTTGCCACGAAAGTGTTTTCCCGGTTCCTCTCCCGCAAGCCGACGCGTGCGAATGCGGCCCGCACACTTGGAAGGTCTCGCGCCGAGTGCCAAAAATCGCACTCTGCCGTCCTCGAGATCCTGAGCACCCCCGGAATGAGTGGATGAATTCCAGTGTAACCGGCGGTGCGGCTTACAGTTGCGGATTATGAGCCCACCGAGGCACGATAGCTGCAATCCCTGGCACCTCCGACTTACCGCCCTTCGGAATGCGATATGGGGCTCAGAGGAGAACCCAGTGACCCAGGGATCCAGGCACCGCCGCGATAACGAACGCGGTCAAGCGCTGCTCGAGTACGCGCTCATGGTAGCCCTGGTGGGCGGCTGCCTCGTCATGATCCTGGGCTCCGTCGGCTCGGCGGCCAAGCGGGCTTATGGGGAGTCTGCCGATGCCATCTCGACCGGCAAGCCCCCCGCCCGTCATGCAGCGGCCGTTTCCACCGTGATTCACCCGTCGTCCGGCCCGGTAGGCACAGGTACCGCTGGGCGGCCCCATGTACCGGCCCAGCCGGATTCGGCCGCCACCTCTCCGGACTCCGTAGCGACGGATCAGCCGTAGCGGACTATTCGGCGGTACCCCTGACCATGGTCACGGTCCTCCCCTTCCTTCGGTCCGACCTCCACGCCCTGCCATCGCGCTCTCAAATCCGGCCCCGCGGCCGATGTTCGGCCGCGGGACCAGCGTCGCGGTGCGCGTGCGGTGACGCTTGCCTCCGCCGCCGAGATGTTGCAGAATAGGGGACGGGCGAACGATCCGCGCCCAACCTCTTCGGCCCTGCCCCAGCCAGGGCCCCCGTGAGGCAAAGGGGGGCACACTCCCGGATCCGTCTGCTTCGAGCCTTTGGGACGCCGCGGGCGTCGTCGCTGGGGGGCGTGCAGCCCGTGGCTTGACCAAAGGATCCGATCATGCCTGCCAATAAAGATTTCAAGCGCCTGGTCCGCGGGCGCATGCAGAAGACGGGCGAGTCCTACACCGCCGCCCGGAGCCACCTCCTTCAACCGAAGTCCGCCCCCGTGCCGGCCCCGGCCGACTACGCCACGATCGCCGGCCGCAGCGATGCCATCCTCAAGCAGAAGACCGGCTGCACCTGGGATCGCTGGGTCAAGGCGCTCGACTACGCCCAGGCGTATACCTGGACGCACGGGGAGATCGCGAAGCACGTGGCCGAGAAGTACAAGGTGCCCGGCTGGTGGGCACAGGCGGTGACGGTGGGCTACGAGCGCATCAAGGGGCTGCGCGCCGTGGGCCAGCGCCGGGACGGGTCGTTCGAGGCCAGCAAGAGCCGGACGTTCGCCGTGCCGCTAGTCAGGCTGTACCGCGCCTTCCACGACGCGCGCACGCGCGCCGAGTGGTTGCCGGGCGTGGAGCTGACGGTCCGGACGGCGACGCGAGGGAAGTCGATGCGGATCACCTGGCCGGATCGGACGTCGGTCGTGGTGGGATTCGATGCTCGGGGAGCGGCCAAGAGCCAGGTCGCGATCCAGCATGGGAAGCTGGCGGACCGCGCCGCGGCGGCGCGGATGAAGGAGTACTGGGACGAGCGACTGACCGCGCTGGGCGGCGTGCTGTCGCCCAAGTAGCTCGGACCCTCGGGCGGAGCGCGGCGAGTGCCGCGCCCGCCTCACTCCCACTTCACGCGGTACCGGCAGACCGAGCCGCCGAGCGCCCGGCACTCCTCCTCCTTGATCTTCACCCCCTTCACCCCGCACATCTCGAGCGCCTTCCGGTACCACCCCACCACCGTCAGGCAGTCCGGCGCGCTGAAGGTCTCCGCGTCGTAGGTGGTGAACACGCCCTCCTTGGGTCCGGCCGGCGTGTACTCCCGCCGCCCGCTCTCGTAGTACAGCGAGTAGAACGTGGGCGACTTGGCGAGGAACGCGTGCGCGTCGCCCTTGGTGAGGAAGCCGCCGTGGACGGTGGTGAGGTTCTTCTCGGCCGAGGCGGCGCCGAGGCGCTCGAAGAACTCGGGCCGGCCGGCGCCGAGGACCCGGACGATGGCGTCGTCCAGCGCCTTGCCCAGCTCGAACGGATACCAGTTGGAGGTGAACAGCATCTTGAGCGTGCGCCGATCGCCCTCGGGCAGCGCGGCGAGCACCCGCTGCAGCCCCTCCTTGCCCGAATGGTCCTGCACGAAGGCCAGGCGCGACTTGAGCACGGCGCCCTTGATCTGCTGCACGCGCGTCTCCGGAAGAAGTTGCCGAAGGTAGGACTCGTGCCGGGGCGCGCGCAAGGCGGCGCGTCGATACTTTTCCGCGACCTGTCGCCGCGAGGAACGCCCATGCCGTCCGGTCCCCCGGGCGCGTTCGTCTCGGCGCCGCTCACGATGAGCGACGCCGCGCTGTTCACGGACCTGTACGAGCTGACGATGGCCGCCGCGTTCCTCCGCGAGGGCATGCACGCGAGCGCCACCTTCAGCCTGTTCGTGCGCCGGCTGCCGCCCGAGCGCGGCTTTCTCGTGGCCGCGGGGCTGGCGGACGTGCTCGACTACCTGCGCGGCTTCCGGTTCTCCCCGGACGCGCTGGACTATCTGCGGTCGCTCGGCCGGTTCGAGCCCGCGTTCATCGCGTACCTCGAGCGGCTCCGCTTCACCGGCCAGGTACGGGCGGTGCGCGAGGGGACGGTGGTCTTCGCGGACGAGCCGCTGCTGGAGATCACGGCGCCGCTGATCGAGGCCCAATTGCTCGAGACCGCGGTGATCAACTTCTGCCACGTGCAGACGCTGCTCGCGAGCAAGGCCGCGCGCGCCGTGCTCGCGGCGAACGGCCGCGGGCTCGCGGAGTTCGGGCTCCGGCGGAGCCACGGGACCGATGCCGGGATGAAGGCGGCGCGCTGCGCGATGCTGGCCGGCTTCGACTCGACCAGCAACGTTCTCGCCGGCCGCACGTTCGGCGTGCCGCTCTCGGGCACCATGGCCCACTCGTTCGTCACCGCGTTTCCCCGGGAGATCGAGGCGTTCCAGGCCTATGCCCGCGCGTTTCCGGACAGCGCGGTGCTGCTGCTGGACACCTACGACACCGCCGCCGCGGCCCGGCTGGCCGTGGAGGTGGCCCGCACGCTCGCGGCGGACGGGCACCGGCTCGCCGGCGTGCGGCTCGACAGCGGCGACCTGGCGGCACTGAGCCGCGAGGTCCGGACGATCCTCGACGCGGGCGGCTGTCCGGACGTGCGAATCATCGTGAGCGGCGGGCTGGACGAGCATGACGTCGAGGCGCTGCTCGCCGCCGGGGCCCCGATCGACGGCTTCGGGATCGGTACCCGGCTCGACGTGTCGGCGGACGCGCCCTCGCTCGAGATGGTCTACAAGCTCGTCGCCCTCGGCGGCCGCCACATCCTCAAGCTGAGCCCGGGCAAGGAGACCTGGGTCGGCGCGAAGCAGGTGCTGCGCCGGCGCGGCGCGGACGGCCGGCTCGCGGGCGACACGCTGGCGCTCGAGGCGGAGGCGGTGCCGCCGGGTGGTGAGGCGCTGCTCGAGACGGTGATGCGCGACGGGGAGCCGGTCGGCCCGCACCCCACTGCTCGAGGCGCTGCGCGAGCACTGCGCGCGGCAGCTCGCCGCGCTGCCCGCCGGCGTGCGGCGGCTGCGCGACGCGGAGGCGTATCCGGTAGCGGTGAGCGAGGAGCTGCTGGCCCGGCAGGCCGCGGCGCGGCGCGCGGCAACACCGTCACCCTGAGGCGAACCGCCCCTAGAACTGCGCCGTGATTCCCCCCAGCACCCGCCGCCCGATCACGCTCCCGCCGTAGAGCTGGAAGCGCTGCTGATCAAACACGTTCGTGGCGGTGGCATGGATCCGGAAGTAGTTGTTGACCCGGTACCCGGCGCTCACGTTCACGAACTCGTTCGACGGCACGTACCCCACGAACACGCCGGCCGCCCACTGGTAGCCGTCCACCAGGCGGACGTTGATGTTGGCGTCGATTCCCTGCTGTCCGGCGTAGGTCAGCGCGACGCTGCCCTTCTTGCTCGGGGTGTTGGGCACCAGCTGGTCGCCCACGGCCTGGGACTTCACCGTGAAGTCGAAGCCGGTGAACGACACGTCGCCCCGGATCTCGGGAGTGAACTGGTAGCCGAGCCCGACCTCGACGCCGCGCTCCGTCACCTGGCCGGCGTTGGTGTACGACAGCACGACCGCGCGGTTGCCGCTGGGGAGCGTGGCGAGCGCGTTGGCCCCCCGATCCGTGGTGCCCGTCTGCACCGCCGCGTACCCGCCCAGCAGCGCGGAATCGCGGCGCGGAGCGGGTGGTTGGCCGGCAGTCCGGCGCCGGCCAGGCGGCTGATCGAGCAGCGCGAGGTCGGCCGGCAGTTCGACCCCGTCGTCGAGCGCGAAGCTGGGAAACTGCGCCGGATTGACGCCCGGCAGCAGGTCGGTGACGAAGTCCTTCAGCTCGTTGATGTAGACGTCGGCCGTGACGTAGGCTTTTGCGACAGACTGCCCTTGTAGCCCAGCTCCCAGCCGGTGACCTTCTCGACCTGCAGGTTCGCGTTGCCGAGCGCGAGCGCCTGGGTCGGGATGATGCCGGAAGGCCCCACGAAGTTCCACGGCAGCGTCGTCGTCAGGCCGGCCAGCGTCGGCGCGAGGGCGGCTCGCCGCGATCTGCTGGTAGTACCCTTGAATGGTTGCCTGAAGGGTCCCGGGGCCGGTCGACGGCGCGGCCACCGGCACCTGCAGGAAGAACTCGGAGTAGTTCGGCGTCTGGAACGCCTTGTTCACCGAGAATCGGAAGGAGTTGTTTTCATCGGGGCTGAAGACCACGGCGCCCTTGGGCGAGAACTGCCGGTCGAACAGGTCGCCATCGTCCCAGCGCAGCGCGCCGACCACGCGGACCTTGGGGATCAGCTTGTACTCGACTTGGCCGTACATCGAGTACAGATCGTCGCTGCGGTCGTCGTTGGCCAGGTTCATCAGCGTGCCGCTGGTGTTGACCCGGGTGTTCCGGAAGCGACCCGCCGACGACAACCCGGCCGCGCTCTTCCTGGAAGTTCCAGTTGGTCTGCCCTTCGACGTGGAAGATGTCGCTACCGCTCCTCGAGCGCCAGCCCCGACTGCAGCGAGTACTGGGGCTCGATCGAGGTCCGGCTGTTCCAGTAGGCGAACAGGTTGTAGCGGTCGGCCGCCATCGCCACCCGGGCGTAGGGCTTGATGGCCTTGGCCACCTGCACCCGGCCGATGCCGGTCACGAAGATCTCGTTCTGGACCTGCGCGGCGCCGCCGTCCACCGTGAGCACCGAGCCGTTGTTGAGGTAGTAGTCAAGCCGGCCGGAGCCGTAGCCGTTCACGAGCGGGTCGCGGTCGCCGACGGCGTCGCCGGCGGCGTCGACCGTCTGGCCGTCGAGCGGCCGTACCTCGCGGGCGAGGCCCACCGGCTCATCGGTGGCCTCGGCGTATTCGAGCTGGAGCGAGCTGCCGTCGAGCCGGGTCCGGGTGCGGCTGTAGGTATCGCTCCGGTTGTACCCCGCGTTGAGGCGGCAGGCCGAACCGGTCGCCGGCGAATACGCTCGCGTGGCGCAGGTCGCCGCGCAAGGTCTCGAGCTCGCCGCCGGCCACCGACAGCTTGGTGCCGATCACCTCGCGGGCCAGGGGGGTCGTGATGTTCACGACGCCGCTGAAGGCGTTGGCGCCGTAGAGCGCCGAGCCGGGGCCGCGCACCATCTCCACCTTGCCCAGGTCCTCGAGCGGCTGGGTCATCCCGTTCCATTCCTGCGAGCCCAGGAACGCGATCGCGAGGTCCCGGCCGTCCTGCAGCACCAGGACTCGGCGGTTGAGCGAGGAGTTGAAGCCCCGGGCGTTGACGTTGAAGTCGTTGACGCCGCTCTGCACCACGTCGACGCCGGGCACCGACTGCAGCGCCACCGGCGCCTGACCGGTGATCGAGACGCTCTGGAGCACCTCCTGCGGCACCACCGAAATGGCGGCCGGTGCCTCGACGATCCGCTCGGGCGCGCGGGAGGCGCCCTCGACCACGATCTCGCTGAGCGAGATCGTCACCGGCTCGAGGCCGGCATCCGCCGTCACGGTCGCGCCCGCCTCGACGGTCACGTCCACCTGGGTCGGGCGGTAGCCGAGCCAGCGGAAGACGATCCGTCTGCGGCCCGGCCGGGACCCGGCGGAGCGTGTACTTGCCGTCGGCCCCGGTGACGGTGCTCTGCCCCGTGGCCTCGACGTTGACCTGGACGCTGCTCAGGGCGGACCCCTCGGCCGCGCGGGTCACCGTGCCGGTGACCGTGCCGGTTTCCTGGGCGGCGGCGAGGGTTGTCAGGGAGGCGAGCAGGAGGAACGAACCGACCAGCGAGCGACAGCGGGACAGCGCGGCAGACGAATTTCGGCGCATACCGAAGGTCCTCGAGTTGGGGCGGGCCGGGTGCGAGTGTGCCGCAGGGCGCCACGCGGCGACTACGGGCGAATCGACTGGGTGCGGGGGAGGGTTAGAAATAGTATAACGCCGCATCGGGGGTCGGGAAACGGGGCGAGCTGCCCGGCGCCGTCTGCCTTCAGATATTCTTCAGTCCAGGTACAGGATCTTCCTCCAGTCCCGTCACACGTCGGAGTTGGAAAGGCAGCCGGCCCATGCCTCGCGACCCCTCGCCGTTTCGCTCGATCCTCGTACCGCTCGACGGCTCGCCGCTCGCCGAGCAGGCCATCCCGCTGGCGTGCCGGATCGCCCAGCCGGCCGGCAGCAAGGTGCGGCTGACGCTGGTGCACCGGCTGCCGCCGGCGCCGCTGGATCCGTCCGCGGCCAGCCTCTTCACCTCCATCGAGCTCGCCACCCGGAAATCGGAGCGTGCCTACCTGCGCGGCGCCCAGGCCACACTGCGCGAGCGGGGGGTGCGCCTGTCCGCCGCCGTGACCCTGACCGGCGATCCCGGCCCCGCGCTCGCGGAGCACGTCCGCGATTTGGGCGTCGATCTCGTGGTCATGGCGACGCACGGCCGCGGGGGCCTGCGCCGGGCGTGGCTGGGCAGCGTGGCAGACTACCTGATCCGCACGCTCGAGATTCCGGTCATGCTGGTCCGGCCGACGGATGACGGCGCCCCGGTGGCCGCACGCGGCGGCTGCGTGCTGGTGCCGCTCGACGGCTCGCCGCTCGCCGAGGAGGCCCTCGGCCCGGCCACGGCCCTCGCGAAGCTCTGGGACGCGGAGCTGGTAGTGCTGCACGCGGTCGAGCCGGTGGCGCTGTCGATCGGCGGGTCGGCACCCATGCCGTCGGCGTACGACCAGGAGCTCACTGCCCTGTCGCGGGCACAGGCGCAGGACTACCTCGACGACATCGTCGAGGGCCTCCGTCTTCAGGGCGTTCGGGCCAGCGGTGCCGCGGTGGTCTCGTGGAGCGCGGTGGACGCGATTCTCGAGGCGGGGAAGCCCGGTCGCGCGGCCGCCATCGTGGTGGCCACGCACGGCCGGGGAGGTCTCCGCCGCCTCGTGCTCGGCAGCGTGGCCGACAAGCTGGTGCGGGTGGGAGAGGTGCCGGTCCTGATCTATCGGCCGGCGGGTCGCGTGAAGCCCAGGCGGCGGGCGGTCAAGCGGTGAGGCTGGACGGCACCCCGATGCTGGCGACCGCGTCGAGCTCCGCCGCATCCAGCGCCGCCACCGCGCCGATCACGGTCACGACCGGGTTCTGAAGGCCGTCGCGGTCCGCCGCGGCCGCGATGGTGCCGAGCGTGGCCCGGGTCACCCGCTGCTCCGGCGTGGTCGCGCTCTGGATGCACGCGGCGGGCGTGGCGGGATCGCGGCCGGCGTCGATCAGCTGTGCCGCGAGCGCCGCCAGGCCGGCCCGCCCCATGAGCACGACGAGCGTGTCGACGCCGGCGAGCCCGCGGAGATCGGCGACCTCGGTGTCGGCGCCGGCCTGGTGCGCGGTCACCACCGCGAACGAGCGCGCGATGCCCCGAGCAGTCACCGGAATGCCGGCCGCGGCAGGCGCCGCGATCGCGCTCGTGACGCCCGGCACGACGTACACCGGCACGCCTCCCACGCGGCACGCGGCCGCCTCCTCGCTCCCTCGCCCGAACACGAACGGATCGCCGCCCTTGAGCCGGACCACTGTCCGTCCGGCGCGCGCGCGCTCGACGAGCAGCGCGTTGATCTCGGACTGCGTATAGGGGGCGTGCCCCGGACCCTTGCCGACGTCGATCAGCTCCGCGTCCGCCCGCGCCTCCTGGAGCAGCTCCGGGCCGATCAGACGATCGTGCACGACGACTTCGGCGGTCCGGAGCAGCTCGAGTCCGCGCGAGGTGATGAGCCCGGGATCGCCGGGGCCGCCGCCGACGAGGTGGACCGCCCCCGGCTCCTTCCGGACGTGGGTCACCATGCGGGGCCGGAACCGCGGAGCCGGCGGCGGGGTGTGCCGGCGGGCGAGGTCGACCACGATTTCCTCGAGCCCGGGGTAGGTGCCGACCGGCTCGTCGATCAGGTACAGCCGCCCGGCGACGCTGCCCCGGCGCGGATCGGATCCCTCGGCGAGTCCCACCAGGCGGGGGACGTCCTCCAGCGCGTGGGCGCCGCCGCCGATGAGGAACGGCACGACGAGCACCGTCGGCTGCCGCAGCCGGGCGACGACTGCGTCGATCGGCGGATCGTCGTCGAGGAACGCGGCGACCACTTCGCCGGCCACGCGCCGGCGCCGGAGCGTGTCCGCGAGGTGCAGGGTGGCGGCCCGGCTCTGCGGGGTGGCGCGCGGTGCCGTGCCCGACGAGGACGAGGGCCACCGTGTCGCGCTCGGCGTGCTGCTCCCGCAGGAGCTCGGTGACGCGGCGCGCGACCAGCGGCGCCACGCCTGCGTGGGTGCCGACCGGCGGCGTCTGCCGGAGCCGCACCTCGGCGAAGCGCCGGTTGCGGGCGAGCGCCTCGGGCAGCACGACCTCGCTGTAGTAGCCCGGCGCTCGTGAGGAACGGCACCACCGTCACCTCGTCGGCCGCGAGCTCGTCGAGCACCGTCTCGAAGCCGGGCTCGCCCTGGTGGAATGCCACGGCCACCTCGTCGAACAACCGCCGGCCGCGGAGCGACTCGGCGAGCCGGCGGACGAGCGCGTTGGCGGCGGGATCGCGGCGCGAGCCGTGCGCCGCGAGCACCAGGGCGCGGCCGCTCATCGCGCCACCTCGAGCGGCACGAGGTCGATCGTCGGCAGCTCGCGACCGGTGACGACCGTGCGGACCGGCGCGGAGGCCCATGAGCCGCTGGTAGAAGTCGCCCAGCCCTTCGCCCTCGGTGCGCTCGGCGGCCCAGCGATGGAGCAGCGGACGCAGCGTCGCGAGCAGCTCCTCGACCGGCACGTCGCCGCGGTAGAGGTCCACCAGCCGGTCGCCGGCGAGCCCGCCCCCGACGTACACGTTGTAGAGCCCGAGCGAGCGGCCCACGAAGGCGAGGTCCGCGGTGTAGGGCCGCGCGCAGCCGTTGGGGCAGCCGGTCATCCGGATCGTGAGCGGCGCGTCGCGCAGGCCGAGGCCGTCGAGCTCGGCCTCGAACTGGTCGAGGATCGCGGGGATCGCGCGCTCCGACTCGGCCACCGCCAGGCCGCAGGTCGGGAGCGCGGGGCAGGCCATCGAGAACCGCCGCGCGGCCGAGAGCTGGCTGGGCAGGGTGACGCCGTGCCCTCGAAGGATGCGCTCCACGGTCTCGATGCCGTCGGCGTCGAGGCCGGTGAGCAGCAGGTTCTGCTGGGCGGTGAGCCGGATGCCAGGGCGGAGCCGGGTGACGATCTCGTGGAGCGCCGTCTTGAGCCGCCCGCTGCCGGTGTCGACGATGCGGCCGCTCTGGACGAAGACGCCGTAGAACCAGCGCCCGTCGCGCTGCCGGTGGCGGCCGAGATGATCGTGGAACGGCAGCGGCGGCAGCGGCGACCGGCGGGCCGAGCGGGAACGACGCGCGGCGCTGGAACTCCTCGCGGAACCGCTCGATGCCCCACTCGGCCAGCAGGTACTTGAGCCGCGCGTGGCGGCGGTCGCTCCGGTTGCCGTGGTCGCGGAAGATCGCCGCCACCAGGCGCACCGCTTCGACGCCGTGCGCCGTGGGCACGAACCCGAGCGGCTGGGCCAGCCGGGCGGTGGTGTCGGCCTTGTTGTGGGTCATGCCGAGCCCGCCGCCCACCAGCAGGTTGAAGCCCTGGATGCGGCCGTCCTGCACGATCGCGAGCAGCCCCACGTCCTGCGAGTAGATGTCGACGCAGTTGTCGGTCGACAGGCCGACCGCGGTCTTGAACTTCCGCGGCAGGTACTGGTCGCCGTAGAACGGCTCCTCCGCCTCGGTCGACGACCTGCTTCTCGCCGTCGAGCCAGATCTCGTGATAGGCGCGCGTGGCCGGACGCAGCTCGGCCGCCATCGCTTCGGCCACCTGCGCGGACGGTCGCGTGGTCGGCGTCGCCGAGCGGGGCGGAGCAGCCCATGACGTTGCGCTGGACGTCGCCGCAGGCGGCGATGGTGGTGAGCAGCGTGTCGTTGATGCCGGCGATGGCGGGCTTGAGATCGCCCTTGAGCACGCCGTGGAACTGGAAGCCCTGGCGGGTCGTGACCCGGAGCGTGCCGTTGGCGTGGCCGTCGGCGAGGCGCTCCAGGTCCGAGGTACTGCTCCGCGGTCATCGCGCCCGCCGGGATGGCGACGCGGACCATGAACGAGTAGGCCTTCTCCGAGCCCGGCCGCCTCGAGCGTCCGCGCGCGCGTCGCGGTCGTCCTGCTGGTAGGTGCCGTGGAACTTGAGCAGGGGGACGTCGTCGTGGCCGAAGTGGGTCCGCTCCGACCCCAGCGTGTCGGCGATGGTGCCCCGCAGATGGCGGCCGCGGCGCTTGGCGACTTCGACCTTGGATTCCGGCTGTCCGGTCATCGCGGCATCACTTTCCGACGAGGTGTCTGGTGGTGTCGAAGTGCAGCCCGCACTCCGTCTTGTCCGTGCCCGACCAGCGGCCGCTCCGCGAGTACTTCGCCGGGCCGGCGCCCGGGCACCGGCGCGGTGCAATGGGTGCAGCCCGAGCGTGGGATAGCCCCGCTCGTGCAGCTCGTTGTACGGGACCTCGTTGGTCCGCACGTAGTCCCAGACCCGGGTCCGGTCCCACCCCGCGAGCGGACTCACCTTGAGCAGGCCTGGTAGCTCCAGTCCCATTCCACGACCCGGAGCGCCGACCGCTGGCTGGCTCTGGCTCCGCATGATGCCGGTGACCCAGACGTCGACACCGGCCAGCGCGGCCCGCATCGGCTCCACCTTCCGGAGCGCGCAGCAGCGGTCGGGGTCGCGCCGCCAGAGCTCGGGTCCGTACCGCTCCGCCTGGGCCTCGGGCGTGAGCGTCGTGCCCCGGTTCTCGAACCGGAGGTGGGGATAGCGCGCGATCATGCGGTCGCGCAGGGCGTAGGTCTCCGGGAACAGGAACATCGTGTCGAGCCAGATCACCCGGACCGGCACGTCGTGGCGCGCCACCATGTCGATCAACGCGCAGCCTTCCATGCCGAAGGACGTCGAGAGCACCAGCTCGCGGTCCGCGAACCGGCGGAGGGCCCAGGCCACGATCTCCTCGGGGCTGGACGTCTCGTCGATTTCCGTCATCACCAGCGATTCACCGGCCATTGCGATCTCTCCCTGGCACCATAAAACGAAGAAGCCCGCAGGACGCTGCCTGCGGGCTTCACATGGGAATGCGTGTGAACGTCGAGCCGTCAGGTCGTCCGGTCGGGTGGGAGGCTGCACATACAACAACACGCCATGGCGCCCGCGAGGGCGGCTGGCGGCTGGTGAGACCGGGCAAATGCGGTCGAGCGCATAATCATACAACTAGCCTAGCGATCGCCCGGAGCGTTGTCAACTCGGCGCGTCGAGCGGGGTCGGCGCCAGCACCGGGCGGCTGACAGGAGTGTCGGGAATGGTCGACATGTCCGACGAATTCGTCGGATCCGGGAGGCAGGCGAGGATCTTGGCGGCCCGCTGCGCGCCGCTCGGGTGCCAGGCGTCGAACCGGAACGGACCCATGCGATTGAAGAAGCGCAGCGCGGCGTCGACGGCCTCGGGCTCCATCTCGCCGAGCGTGCGGGCGGCGTAGCAGTCGGCCTCGAGCTCCTGGCGCTGGCGCTGCGCGCTCAGGTCGCCCTCGCCGGCGGCGAGCGCCGCGCCGGTGTGCCCGTAGCGGATGTGGCCGAACTCGTGGGCGAAGAAGAACGCGGTCAGCTGCGGCCCGATCTGCTGCAGCAGGACCGGATTGTAGTAGATGACCGGCCGGCCCTGCTCGAAGGTCGCGAGGGCCACGTCGTGCAGGGTGTCGGTGGCGATCTGCCGCACGTCGATGAGGCGCTGGACGGCCGCGGCCCGATGGGCTCCGGCCGGCAGCAGCAGCGCCGACATGACGGTGACGATCCCGAGCCTGCGCATGGTCCCGCTCGCTCCCTGTGGTGAAGGTTCCTGTGGATGCAACGTGACGGTCGTCGGTCAGGTTCCCCGACGGACAACGCCCTCGCGGCTCAGGTTCGAGGCACGAGGGCGTCGGGCGACACGTCGCAGGCGCGACGGATCAGCGAGGCGTTCGCGTGGGTCGAACCAGCGCGGGCCATGGGGTGAGATGGGCCCGACGCGCCGTACGGTGAATCAACGGTTCTGCCTTCCGGTGAGGGTCTGGCACGGGCAGCTGCTCTTCCTACCGGCCAGGATACTGCAGAACTTGAGCCAAGGCCTTACCATTCACATGCCGCCAGGGGCATCCCTCGGCGCAACTCGCGCCGGCGGATTGAGATGAGACCCTTGGAACCTGATCCGGCTGATACCGGCGAAGGGAGTGCGGCGCCTGCGCTATTTGCGCCCGCGCTGCGTCTCCACCGCCCGACCCATGGAGCGACGCGATGGCCACCCGCACCCCCCGTACCCCGCCTTCCCGCCGGCCCGAGCCCGCCGCCCCACCCGCGGTCGAGAGCTACGCCGAAGCGTTTCCCCGATCCACCAAGGTCTACCTCGAAGGGCCGCGCGGCGTGCGCGTGCCGGTGCGCGAGATCGCGCTATCCGGCGGCGAAGCGCCGCTGCGGGTGTACGACGCCACGGGTCCCCAGGGCCACGACGTGCGGCAGGGACTGCCGCCGCTCCGGCAGCCCTGGATTCGGGCGAGGGCGGTGGCCGACACCGGGCACCGCACCGGCGGCGACCCCGCGCTGGTGCCCGAGGGGCTCCGTCGCCAGGTCCTCCGGGGAACCGGCGGCATCACCCAGCTGCAGTTCGCCCGCCGGGGCGAGATCACCGAGGAGATGGAGTTCATCGCGCTCCGCGAAGGGATGCCGGCCGAGCTGGTCCGGAGCGAGGTCGCCCGCGGGCGCGCGATCATCCCGGCCAACATCAACCATCCCGAGCTCGAGCCGATGGTCATCGGCCGCGCGTTTCACGTGAAGATCAACGCCAACATCGGCAACTCGGCCGTGCGCTCCTCCATCGAGGACGAGGTCGAGAAGCTCCGGTGGGCCACGCTCTGGGGCGCGGATACCGTGATGGACCTGTCGACCGGCGCCGACATCCACGAGACCCGCGAGTGGATCGTCCGGAACGCCGCCGTGCCGATCGGCACGGTGCCGATCTACCAGGCGCTCGAGAAGGTCGGCGGCGTCGCCGAGGATCTCACGTGGGAGGTGTACCGCGACACGCTGATCGAGCAGGCCGACCAGGGCGTGGACTACTTCACCGTGCACGCGGGCGTCCTGCTCCGGTACGTGCCGCTCACCGCCAACCGGCTCACCGGCATCGTGAGCCGGGGCGGCTCGATCATGGCCAAGTGGTGCCTCGCGCATCACCAGCGAAAGCTTCCTCTACACCCGCTTCCGCGAGATCTGCGAGATCATGGCGGCGTACGACGTCTCGTTCTCGCTGGGCGACGGGCTCCGGCCCGGCAGCATCGCCGACGCCAACGACGAGGCGCAGTTCGCCGAGCTCAAGACCCAGGGCGAGCTCACCAGGATCGCGTGGGAGCACGGCGTGCAGGTGATGAACGAGGGCCCGGGCCACGTGCCCATGCACCTGATCAAGGAGAACATGGAGAAGCAGCTCGAGTGGTGCGGCGAGGCGCCGTTCTACACGCTCGGGCCCGCTCACCACCGACATCGCGCCGGGGTACGACCACATCACCAGCGCCATCGGCGCCGCGATGATCGGCTGGTACGGCACGGCGATGCTGTGCTACGTCACCCCCAAGGAGCACCTCGGCCTGCCGAACCGGGAGGACGTGAAGGCAGGCGTGATCGCCTACAAGATCGCCGCCCACGCGGCGGACCTGGCCAAGGGCCACCCGCGCGCGCGGCAGTGGGACGACGCGCTGAGCAAGGCGCGGTTCGAATTCCGCTGGGAGGATCAGTTCAACCTGGCGCTCGACCCGGTGACG
This sequence comes from uncultured Gemmatimonadales bacterium, assembly GCA_963840215.1. Classification (GTDB taxonomy): domain Bacteria; phylum Gemmatimonadota; class Gemmatimonadetes; order Gemmatimonadales; family GWC2-71-9; genus CAVVWJ01. The sequence continues at coordinate 109,606 of CAWIYG010000006.1, forward strand.
GCGCGCGCGTATCACGACGAGACGCTGCCGGCCGAGGGCGCCAAGGTGGCGCACTTCTGCTCGATGTGCGGGCCGAAGTTCTGCTCGATGAAGATCACGCAGGACGTGCGGGACTACGCGGCGGAGATGGCGGCCAAGGCGGCGGAGTTCCGGGAGCGGGGCGGGGAGATCTACGTGGCTTCGTAGGGCACCAGGGCGCTACATTTCCGCGGCCCATGTCCCTCGAGCGCATCCGCACCATCGTCGTCGACGACCACGACGACATCGCCCGCCTCGTCGCGCACCGCATCGCCGAGCTCGTCCGCGCCAAGGCCGCGGCCGGCGGGCGCGCCGTGCTCGGCCTCGCCACCGGCTCGACGCCGATCGGCGTCTACCGCGAGCTGATCCGCATGCACCGCGAGGAGGGGCTCGAGCTTCGCGAACGTCGTGACGTTCAACCTCGACGAGTACTACCCGATGGCGCCGGACAGCATCCACTCGCTACCACCGGTTCATGTGGGAGAACCTGTTCGCGCACATCGACATCGACCGCGGAGAACGTGCACATCCCGCGCGGCGACCTGCCGCGCGACGAGGTCGAGGACGCGTGCCGCGCGCTACGAGGAGGCGATCGCGCGCGCCGGCGGCATCGACTTCCAGATCCTCGGCATCGGCAAGACCGGCCACATCGGCTTCAACGAGCCGGGCTCGGGCGCCGAGAGCCGCACGCGGCTGGTCACGCTCGACCCGTCACGCGGCGCGACGCCGCCGCCGACTTCTTCGGCGAGGAGAACGTGCCGCGCGAGGCGATCACGATGGGCGTCGCGACGATCCTCGAGGCGCGCGAGATCGCGATCCTCGCCACCGGCGAGCACAAGGCGCGCGATCGTCCGGCGCGCGGTCGAGGGCGAGATCGACGTCGAGGTCGCCGCGACGTTCCTGCAGCGCCACCCGAACACGACGTTCTACGTCGACCGCGCCGCCGCCGCCGAGCTGACGCGCGATCGCGACGCCCTGGCTGCTCGACGAGGTCGAGTGGACGCCCGAGCTCGACGGTGCGCGCCGTGGTCTGGCTGTCGCAGCAGACGGAGCAAGGCGATCCTCAAGCTCACGCAGCGCGACTACGCCGAGCACCGGCTGTCGTCGCTCGTGGCGCGCTACGGCTCGCCGGGCGCCGTCAACGGCGAGGTCTTCAACACGCTCGGCGCCAAGATCCGCGGCAAGATCGAAGCTGCCGCGCGACCAGCGGATCATCTGCTTCTCGCCCGCACCCGGACGACGACGTCATCTCGATGGGCGGCATCCTGCGCAAGCTGCGTCGAGAACGAGAACGAGATCACGTCGCCTACATGACGAGCGGCAACATCGCCGTGTTCGACCACGACGTGCGGCGCTACGTCGACTTCCTCGAGCGCCTGGCCGTCGGAGCGGCACGCTCGACGGCGAGGCGGTCGCGACGCTCGCGACGGCGGGTCGACGACTTCCTGCGCGACGAAGACGCCGGGCGACGTCGACATCCCCGAGGTGCAGGACATCAAGCGCATCATCCGCGAGGCCGAGGCGGTCGAGCGGCATCGAGACGCTCGGCCTGACGCGCGAGCACGCGCGCTTCCTCAACCTGCCGTTCTACCAGACCGGCAAGGTGCGCAAGGATCCGATCGGCCCCGCCGACGTCGCGATCGTGCGCGCGCTGCTCGAGGAGCTCGAGCCCGGATCTGATCTTCGTCGCCGGCGACCTGTCCGACCCGCACGGCACGCACCGGATGTGCAAGGAGGCGATCGACGAGCGCGCGCTCGGCCGAGGTCGACGCGGCGGCGGGTCGGTCGACGCGGCCCGGAGGTGTGGCTCTATCGCGGCGCGTGGCAGGAGTGGCCGCGTGACCGAGGCGACCTGGCTGGTGCCGCTGTCGCAGGAGGAGCTGCGGCTCAAGATCCAGGCGATCTTCAAGCACCAGATCGCAGAAGGACTCGGCGCCCTTCCCCGGGCCAGGACGAGCGCGAGTTCTGGCAGCGCGTCGAGGCGCGGAACAAGGGCACGGCGGGCGAGCTCGACCGGCTCGGGCTGGCCGAGTACTTCGCGATGGAGGCCTACGTCGTCGAGGGGTGAGGCCGCCGCGCCTGGTCGAGCGAGTCCCGCACCGCCGCGGCCAGCTCGTCGGCGGTGACGGGTTTCTGCACCAGTGATGTGCCGGGCGGCAGCTCGCCGCGCCGCAGGATCTCGTCGTCGGCATACCCGGACATGAACAGGACCGGGATGTCCAGCCCGCGCGCGGCCAGTCCGGCCGCCAGCTCGAGGCCGTTCATCCAGGGCATCACGATGTCGGTCAGCACCAGGTCCACCGTTCCCGGGTGCGCCGCGAGGTAGTGCAGCGCGGCGAGCCCGTTGGGCGCCTGGAAGACCTGGTAGCCGCGCTGCTCGAGCACGCGGCAGGCCACCGATCCAAGCGCCGCCTCGTCGTCCACCACCAGCACTCGCTGGCCGGTGCCCGTGCGAAACGTCGGGCGCTCGCGATCCGCCGGGGCGACGTGCGCCTCGACCCGCGGGAGGAAGATGGCGGCGGTCGTGCCTTCGCCCGGCGCACTGTCGAGCCGCACGAATCCGCCGCTCTGCCGCACGACGCCGTCCACCATGCTGAGGCCGAGGCCGGTTCCGCGATCGGCGGGCTTGGTCGTGAAGAACGGCTCGAACACTCGCGACAGCACCTCGGGGGCCATGCCGATGCCGTCGTCCCGGACGTCGATCCGGACGTACCGGCCGGCGGCACCTTCGCCGGGACGGATGTCCTCGTCCGTCAGCTCCACGCCCTGAATCGCCACGACCACCAGACCTCCCGTCGAAGTGGCGTCCCGCGCGTTGGCCACCAGGTTGACGAGCACCTGCTCGATCTGCCCGCGATCGGCCACGACCCGCCAGCCTCCCTCGCCCGCCACGATCTCGAGGCGGCGGTCCGCGCCGAGCACGCGCTGGAGCGCGGGAGCCAGCTCGCGGACGACCTGGCCGGCGTCGATGACCATCGGCGTGAGCACCTGCTGGCGACTGAAGGCCAGCAGCTGTCGGGTGACCGCCGTGGCTCGCGCGCCGGCCTTGACGATCTCCTCGACATCGGCCGTGGCGGCATGCCGTGGCCCGAGCGACTGCAGCACCAGCTCCCCGATCCCGATGACGATCGACATCATGTTGTTGACTTCGTGCGCCACCCCGCCGGCGAGCTTGCCGACGGCCTGGAGCCGCTGTGTCTGTCGCGCCTGGTCCTCCGCCGCGACGCGGTCGTGAATGTCGGTGGTGCTGCCGAGCCACATGAGGACGGCGGCGGTCTCGTCGCGATACGGCTGGGCGGTGGTGAGCATCCAGCGATAGGTCGCGTCGCCGGTGCGGAGGCGATGCTCGATCTGAAAGCGGTCGGCGCCGTCGCGGAGCGCGGTCGTCCACGCGGTGATGGTTCGGTCCCGATCCTCGGGGTGCAGCGCCGTCTGCCATCCGTCGCCCTCGACCTCGTCCGGCCGAAGGCCGGTGACCGCGGTCCAGCGGGCGTTGCAGTAACTCACCCGCCCGACCGGATCGGCGGTCCAGATGAGCTCCGGCACCGCGTCGGCCAGAAAGCGGTAGCGCCGTGCGCTCTCGCCCAGGCGCCTGGTGGCCTCGACCGCCTCATCACGAAGCGACGTCTCGGCCTCGATCCGGTCCTCGCGGACGCGGAGCTCCTCCTGCAGCACGGCCTGCTCGTGCTGCATGTCGCGCTTGAGGCGGACCAGCTCGGTGACGTCCTCGACCCAGTGGATGACATGGCGACCGTGCCGTCGGCGGCGAGCACCGGCGTGTTGAGCGGGCTCCACCAGTGCTCCTCGAAGCCGCCGTCCGGACGGCGGATGTCGTACTTCTGCACCGCCATCCGGTCGGGCCGGCGAACGGCGAGCGCGCGCTCGAGCGACGCGCGGAGGTTGCGGACGCCGTCGGCGGAAGGGTCGTCGGGGTTGTCGGGGAAGACGTCGAAGAGCGGCCGGCCGACGATTTCGCTCCGGACGGTCATTGTGGCCGCCAGGTACGCGTCGGTCGCGGCCACGATCGTGAGGTCGGGCGCTAGGAGCAGGTAGGCACCGGGTGCCGCGGCGAACACGGCCTCATACTCCGGCCGCGACAAGTCGGGGGACATGCGGTGTGGCGCTCCCACGAGAGGCAGTACCCAGACTAATACCGCCCGGGCGGACGCGCTATATCGCGGCCGTCAATCCGTGCGGAAGAGCAGCCGGGGCAGGTCCCGCTGCAGCACCTCACGCTCGAAGCGCAGTCCCGCCTTTACCAGCACGCGCTGTGAGGCGGCGTTTGCGCGCCCAGCCAGCCCGATGACGGAGGGCAGGCCCAGCCAGTCGTGCGCGATCGTCACGCAGGCGCGGGTCGCGTCCGTCCCCAGGCCGCGGCCCCAGTATTCCGGGAACAGCGCGCACCGGAGCTCGACCTCGGCCACGCCATCGATGTCCCGGGAGCGCAGCCCCGCGGTGCCGACCACCCGGCCGGTCGCCAGGTCCCGCAGGACCCAGAGGCCGAACCCGAACCGGTCCCAATGCGCCAGGTTGCGCTCGAGCGAGGCGGCCGACTCGACGGCGGTCCGGACGCCTAGCGCCGCCGTCAACTGGGCGTTGCCGTGCATCCGGCGCAGCACGGGCAGGTGGGCCTCGATCAGCCGCTCGGCGTGAAGCCGGTGGAGGGCGAACGCGGTCGGGACCGCCGGCTCCAGCCCGACCGGGTCCGCCACCCGGATCGCGGCGGCGGGCGCATCCATGACGGCACTCATATCGGGATTCCTTCGGGAATGCGGCTGAGGGCGAGGAGCTCCGCGCCGGGATCGATCAGCACCAGGGTCCGGCCCAGCTCCCTGAGTACCCAGAAGTTCTTGTCCAGACTTGCGTTAGGCGAGTTTGGCGCCGCGTTGGCGGGCTCGGGCAGGAGAAGGGCGGAATGGGTGGTCTCGAACAGGCCCGGGCAGGGATGACTCGACATGAAACACTCCAGAGACTGAGGTCCGAACCGCAACTGGCACAGTCTGCACGGTGGACGTCAAGCAGATCTCAAGAGGGCCAGTCCGATGTGACGCGTCACGTTGCGACTTCCTCCCCCGGCCTGCAGGTTTGGGGGGTGGATCCGGACGCCTAACCTCAACGGCGGGACGATGCCGACGACTCTCATCTGTCTGCACTGCGGAGGCGAGCTGGAAGTCGGGGCCCGCTTCTGCGCGCAGTGCGGCGCCGAGTCGGTCGCGTGTACCTCCTGCGGCCGTTTAATCCTTCCCGGCGATCCCTCCTGCCCGCACTGCGGTACGCCCGCCGACTCCCCGCTTCCTCCGGAGGGATTCCATTCTCCCGACGAGCCGTCCTCGCCGATGGCCGACATCGTGGAGCGGCTCCGCCGGGCCACCCTCGGCGAGTTCGAGATCGGCCGGGAGCTCGGCCGCGGGGGGATGGCGGTGGTCTTTCTCGCGCACGAGATCTCGCTCGACCGCAAGGTCGCGATCAAGGTCATGTCGCCCGGCCTGCTGCTGGGCGAGGGGATGGTGGAGCGCTTCAAGCACGAGGCCATCACGATCGCGCACCTGCACCATCCGAACATCGTGTCGGTCTATTCGGTGCGGCAGGCGGAAGGGCTCCACTTCTTCGTGATGCGCTACGTCCAGGGGCGCTCGCTCGAGCACGTGGTGCAGCACGCGGGCCGGTTGCCGCTGCCGGTGGTCCGGTCGATCCTGCACCAGGTGGGCTCGGCGCTCACCTACGCCCACCGCTCGCGCGTGATCCATCGCGACGTCAAGCCGGGCAACATCCTGATCGACGAAGAGGGGAACGCGGTCGTCACCGACTTCGGGATCGCCAAGGCCGCCGAGCGGCCCAGCCGGACGCTGACAGGCGCCCTGGTGGGGACGCCGGCCTACATGAGCCCCGAGCAGTGCAGCGGCGGCGAGGTCTCCGGCGCCTCAGACCAGTACTCGCTGGGCGCGGTGCTGTACGAGCTGCTGACGGGCGCCCCTCCGTTCGCCGGCTCGACGCTCACGGTGATGCAGGCGCACGTCGACCGCCCGCCGCCGCCGATCCGCGAGCGCTTCGGCGAGTGCCCGCCCGAGATCGAGGCGGCGATTCTCCGCATGCTCGAGAAGGATCCGGCCGCCCGGTGGCCGCGCCTGGCCGACGCCATGGGGGCGCTGGGCGCGGCGGCGCTCGCGGACGACGATCCCCTCCGCGGCGACCTGACCCGATGGGTCTCCAGCGAGGGCGGGTCGACCCTGTCCGGCTCGCCCACGCCCACGAGCCCGCCGCCCCGCACGCGGGCTTCCGGCATCAGCGCGAGCTCCAGGGCCGTCGGCGGGATCTCGATCATGCCTGCCCCGGCCGGCCTGGAGACGGGCGACAGCTTCTCGCTCGTGGCGGTGATCCGCGGCGAGCACGGCACTCGGCTCCCGCCTCGCGCGGTCCGCTGGAGCACCGACGCGCCGGAGATCCTCCGCATCGACGCCACGGGCGGCATCGCCACCGCGCTCGCGCCGGGCACGGCGGTCGTCACCGCGAGCTGCAAGGAGGTGACGGCGCTGCTGCGGGTCGAGGTCGCGCCGCCGCACGCGGACGACATCGTGATCGAGCCCATGAGCGAGCCGCTGCACGTGGGCGACGAGATCCGACTCGAGGCCACGCCCAAGGACAAGCGGGGATGGCCGGTCTACCGGCCTGTCACCTGGCACTCGGCCGATTCCGGCGTGGCGGCCGTCACGCCGCACGGCACCATCGCCGGTGTGGCCTCGGGCACCGTCCGGATCTCGGCTGCGCTGGACGACGCGCGCGCGAGCATCGTGATCCCGGTGCTGCCGCCGCGGGTAGCGGCCGTGGACATCGTGGACCCGCCGACCTCGGTGGTGGCGGGCCGGACGTTCGTGCTCACCGCCACACCGCTCGATCACGCCAACAACCCGCTGCCCCGGCGGGCCGTGGTCTGGACGACCAGCGACGTGAACGTGGCGCTGGCCACGTCGGAAGGCTGGGTGGCCGCGCTGCGTCCGGGGACGGTCGTGCTGACGGCCGCCTGCGAAGGCGTGCGGGCCTCGATCCGGATCGGCGTGGTTGCCGAGCAGGCGCCCCTGCCGTTCGAGCCCGTGTCTCGCCCCGCTTCGCACCGGCGCTCGCGGCGCGGCCGACGGCACGGGGTGATGGCGGGGCTCGCCGCCGTGACGGCGGGACTGGTGTGGCTCGCGGTCCGGCCGGGGACCGTGAGCGATCCGCCAGCGGGCGCCGACGGACGTCGGGCCGCCGGATATGCCGCCGCGGGCGTCGGCATCGACACCGCCGCGCCGTCACGCGTCGCGATCACCAGCCGGCCGACACGCGCGCTCCGTCCGGACAGTGCGCTGCGACTCGTGGCCGAAGTGAGGGATGCGGGTGGACGACTCGTGCCGGGTGCCGCGGTCGCGTGGGCGTCGGCGGATTCGACCGTGGCCCGGGTCGACCGTACGAGCGGCCAGGTGACGGGGGTCCGCTCGGGCCGGGTCCAGATCGTGGCGGTGCACGGCTCGGGCCGCGACAGCGTCGTGATCACCGTGCGCCGCCGCGGCGCGCGTGTGCCGACGGTGGCGTCGATCGCCATCGCGCCGCCGCCGCCGCTCCGCGCGGGCGACGAAGCGACGCTCGGCGCCGTCACGGTGGGCCTGAAGGGCGACACGCTGCGGGGCGCGGAGATCACCTGGAGCTCGAGCGCTCCGGAGGTCGCCACGGTGGAGGCGTTGACCGGGGTGGTGCGGGGGCTGGAGCCGGGGACCACCCAGATCCTGGCGCGCAGCGGCACCGAGACCGCCTTCGTGGAGCTGACGGTCGTGCCGGGCAGCGCGGCCACGCTCCAGATCCTCGGCGCGCGGCCGATGGCGGTCGGCGAGGCGCTCGAGCTCCGGGTGCTGGCGCGCGACGGGCGGGGCGGCACGATGACCGGGACGACCGTCGAATGGACGTCGAGCGATCCCGGCGTCGCCACGGTCGACGAGACCGCAGGCATCGTGGTGGCACGGGCGCCGGGGTCCGCCCGCGTGACGGCCAGGGCGGATGGCGCATCGGCGTGGATCCCGCTGACCGTGGTATCGCGGCCCGAGCCCCTCTCGACCGCAGATCCCGACGGCGAGCGCCCGCGCACGGAAGCCCGCCTCAAGGCAGGCGTGGACGCGTGCTACCAGGCGCTCCGCTCCCGCGACATGCGCCGCGTGCGGGCCCTCTGGCGCCCCGCCTCCAAGGCCGACGAGGACAACCTCACGCGACTGGCCCGCGTGCTTCAGGCCGGCGGCGGCACGACCGCGGTGGGCGATCGAGCCGAGGGCGCGTCGACGGTCGGACTCGAATCCGCCGCGATGGAGTTCAGCGTCCCGCTCACCTGGAGCGTGCCCTCGGGTCGGCGCACCACCCAGGCCGACTTCCGGGCGGAGTTCGCGCTCAACGCGGGCCGCTGGGAGTTGTCGAGCTGCCGGATGGTCGGCCCTCCGAGCTTCTGAGCCCGCGGTGATCGTCTGCCGGACGCTCGGGCCGATCGAAGTCACGGTCGATGGCGCGCCCGCCCCGTCCGAGCTGCTCTGGCGCAAGCATCTGGCCCTCCTCGTCTATCTCGCTCGATCCCCACGACAGACCCGCAGTCGGGAGCACCTGATCGGCCTGTTGTGGGCCGATCGGACCGAGCTGGCGGCCCGCCACTCGCTGAGCGAGGCGCTGCGCGTCATTCGCCGACATGCCGGCCCCGAGGCGGTGGAGGTCACGGTCGGCCAGGTCGGATTCACCGAGGGCGCGGTCGACCTGGACGTGAGCCGGCTCGAGGAGCTGGCCGAGCAGGAGGACTGGACCGCGGCCGCCGAGCTGGTGGCGGGTGATTTTCTCGAGGGCTTCGGCGTGCCGGATGCCATCGCGTTCGAGGACTGGCTGGCCGCCGAACGGGAGCAATGGCGGCGGCGAGGTCTCGAGGTGCTGGTGCGCTGCGCCGACGCGCTCGCCCGCGCGGGCAAGACGAAGGAGGCGTGCGGGGTGGCGGCCCGGGCCGTCGCGCTCGAGCCGACGTCGGAGCCGGCGTTCCGGACGGCGCTCAGGAGCCTTTCGCTCGCGGGCGACCGCACCGGTGCGCTCGAGCTGTGCGAGCGCTTTCACGCGCGCCTGGCGGAGATCGGGCTCACGCCCGGTGAGGACACCCGGGCGCTGATCGGGCGCGTCAGCCGCCAGCGCCGGGTGCGGCGCGACACGCCGGTGGACGGGGCCGACGACCAGTTCGTGCGGCCACCGCTCGGCGGCCGCGCCGGCGAGCTCGGGCGGCTGCTCGAGGAGGCCGCGCGCGCCGTCCGGTCGCGCCGCCCGGTGCTGGTCCTGCTGGAGGGGGAGTCCGGCGTCGGGAAGACGCGGCTGCTCGACGAGATGCTCGCGCGCCTCAGGCTCGACGGCACGTCGGTGGCGTCGGCGCGGGCCGTCGAGGGGGACCGGGGCGACCCGTGGAGCGGCGTGCTCGCGCTCGCGCGCGGGGGCCTGATCGACGCGGCCGGCGTCGGTGGAGCGCCGACGCCCGCGCTCGCTGCGTTCGCGGCCCTGCTGCCCGAGTGGGCCGACCGGTTTCCCGGCGCGCGGGCGCCGGCGGCGACCCCGCTCGCGCGCGCGCTGGTCGAGGCGGTGCGTGCGGCCGCGACGGAGCAGCCCGTGGTCCTCGCCGTCGATGACGCCCAGTGGCTGGATGCCGACTCGGCGCTGTCGCTCGGCGCGATGCTCCGGGACCTGCGCGACGTGCCGCTGACCCTGGTGCTGGTGACCGCGCCCTACCCGCCGCGACCCGAGCTCGACGAGCTGCGGAGCAGGCTGGGCCGCGATCTCGACGGCGGGGTGGTCACCCTTCGCCGGCTCGACCGTGCGGCGCTCCGGCACCTGGCCGAGCGCATGCTGCCCGGGTACGACCCGATCTCGCTCGACCGGGTCGTTCGGCGCGTGGCGACCGACTCGGCGGGCCTGCCGCTGTTCGCCGTGGAGCTGCTCCGGGCGGTGGCGCTCGGGCTCGATCTCGGCACCATCGCCGGCACCTGGCCGGAGCCGCTCCGGACGCTGGACCAGAGTCTGCCCGGCGATCTCCCCGACGCGGTGGTGGCGGCGATTCGCGTCGCCTTCCGGCGGCTCAGCTCGGAGGCGCAGCGGGTGCTCGTGTCGGCCGCGGTCCTGGGCGACCTGGCGGCGCCCGCGGTGCTCGAGCGCGCGCTCGACCTGGACGCGGACGAGGTGGCGCGCGCCCTGGACGAGCTGGAGTGGCACCGGTGGCTGGTGTCCGAGCCGCGCGGGTACTCGTTCGCCGCGCGGATCGTGCGCCAGGTAGTGCAGCGCGAGATGGTTACGCCCGGACAGCGGCGCCGGGTGCTCGAGGCGGCGCGGGGGGCGAGCCGCGCCTGAGCGCGGTGTGGCGGCGGAGGCGGGAACTCTGCGGGCGTCGAACGGCTTCTCATTCAGGACAGATTGCTGTTCGACCCTGGAGGAGGATCCGACCCATGCGACGCCTGATTTTCACCCCGAGCTCGATGGCGCTCGTCCCGGAGCCTGGGCCGCTGCTGGTCTTCATACAGCAGGCGCAGCTGTCGATGGTGTACGCGCGGGAGCGGTAGGATCCGCCCTCAGTCCACGGCTTCCACCACCACCTTCCCCAGCCACTCCCCGCCGCCCGCCCCATGACCGCCGCGAGCGCGTTCGCGCTCACGAGGCCGGGCGAGCTCGAGCCGAGCCGCCGCGATCATGGCAGCGGCAGCGCGCGCACGTCATCGGCCGTCGCGCAGGCGAGCGCCCGATGCGCGAAGGCCCGTACCTGTCCCAGCGAGTACCGCCGCATCGCCGCCTTCACCGCCGCGACGCTGGGCAGGCTCATGCTGAGCTCGTCGACTCCGAGACCGGTGAGGATCAGTGCGCCGACCGGATCGCCGGCAATGCCGCCGCAGACGCCGACCCACCGACCGGCCGCGACCGCCGCGCGCACCGCGAGCTCCACCGCGCGGAGCACCGCCGGGTGCAGGCCGTCGGCGTGCGGCGCCAGCGTCGGGTGCGTGCGGTCCATGGCCAGGATGTACTGCGTCAGGTCGTTGGTGCCGATCGAGAAGAAGTCGGCCTCGCGGGCCAGCTCGGGCGCCATGAGCGCGGCAGACGGGACCTCGATCATGATCCCGATCTCCACGGGCGCCGCGCCCAGCTCGCGACGCACCCCTTCGGCGATGCCCCGTGCCTCCCGCACCTCCTCCACCGACGACACCATCGGCAGCATGATCCGCACGGGGCCCAGCGCCGAGGCCCGGTAGATCGCCCGGAGCTGCGGCAGGAACAGGGCCGGTTGCCGGAGGCAGAGCCGGAGCCCGCGGATGCCGAGGAAGGGATTCTCCTCCTTCGGGAGCGCCAGATAGGGAGCCAGCTTGTCGCCGCCGATGTCGAGCGTGCGGAGGATGAGCGGCCGACCGTCGAGCGCGCTCACCATCGCGGCGTAGGCCTCGTACTGCTCGTCCTCGGAGGGCGCTCCGTCCCGGTCGAGGAAGAGGAACTCGGTGCGCATGAGCCCCACACCCTCGGCTCCGGCTTCGACCGCCTGAGCGGCCTCGGCCACCTTCGCGATGTTGGCGGCGATTCCGATACGGTGGCCGTCGGTGAGGACGGCGGGCCGGAAGCGGGTCTCGAAGTCGCGGTCGCGGCGGCGGCGGAGGTCGCCCTGGAAGGCCCGCGCCGACGCGAGCGCGTCGGCGCCAGGATCGAGGTAGAGGCGGCCCGCCGCGCCGTCGAGCACGGCGATCGCACCTTCGGGGTGCTCGAGGACCTGGGGTCCGGCGCCGACCACCGCCGGGATCCCGAGTGAGCGGGCGATGATCGCCGTGTGCGCGGTGGGGCCGCCCATGACCGTGCAGAGGCCGAGAATCCGGCGCGGATCCAGCCGCGCGGTGTCGGAGGGCGCGAGATCCTCGGCGACGAGGATGACGGGGGCGTCGGGCAGCGCAGGCGCGCCGTGCTCGGTGCCCGCCAGCAGGCGAAGCACGCGCTGCCCCACGTCGTGCAGGTCCGCGGCGCGGGCGGCCACCCGCGCGTCGGCGACGGCGCGGAGCTCCGCGACGCGCGCCGACACGACCTGGTCCCAGGCCCAGGCCGCGCAGTGGCCGGCGTCGATCAGCCCTCCGACCTCCGAGACCAGCTCCTCGTCCCGAAGCAGCGCCTGGTGCGCGCGAAAGATGGCCGCCTCGCCCGTGCCCGAGCGCGCGACGACCGCCTCGTGGATGTCGCCGAGCTGCTCGCGGGCCGTCTCGAGCGCCTGCGACAGCGCGTGGCGCGCCGCGGCGGGATCGGTCTGCCGCCGGTCCATCGCGATCACGCGCGCGGCGCGGAACTGGAACAGCGCGCCGATCGCCACGCCGGGCGAGGCGGGGATCCCCGCGACGGCGTAGACCCCGGGTGGTGGCGTCCAGGCCGGGGTGTCGGCCGTCGGGCCGGCCTCCTCATCGCCCAGCCCGTGCTCGACAGCCACACGCAGCGCATCGAGCGCGGCCTCGGCGTCGGGGCCGGTAGCGAGGAGGCAGAGCGACGTGCCGCCGCCTGCCCCGAGCGTGAGCAGCGAGCTGAGCGCCTTGCCGTTCGCCGTGCGATCGGCAGACCGCACCTTGATCTCGGCCTCGAACCGTGCGGCGATCTCGGCGAACACGGTTGCCGGACGCGCGTGGAGGCCGGCGCTGCCGCGAAGCCGGACCTCGACCTGCCGTGCGCCGCTGCGGGCCGCGGCCTCGATCGAGGGGGACCGGCGTGAGCGGGTGAGTGCGTCCACCACATCTTCGACCTGCGTCGTCCGCGCCAGACGGGACGTCAGCGTGCGGTCCTCGAGCACGTCGGTCAGGGCCGCCAGCACACCGATGTGCTCGTCGGACCTGGCGGCGATGCCCACCACCAGGCGCACCGGTTGGTCGGGTCCCCAGTCGACCTCGTCCGCGAGCTGGAGCACCGTCATGCCGGTCCGGCGGATGAGCGACCGGTCCCTGCCCAGGCCGTGCGGAATCGCGATGCCTCTGCCCAGGAAGGTGTTGGCCTGGGCTTCCCGGTCGAGCATGCTGGCGACGTAGCCCGGGTCGATGTAGCCCCGCTCCACCAGGAGCGTACCGGCGGCGCGGATCGCGTCGGTCTTGTCGCGCGCCTGAACGCCGAGGCGCACGTCGGCCGCGGTCAGCCGGATCATGCGCCGCCCATCCGCCGCATGTCCGCCAGCAGCGCCGCCGGGGAGACGGGGCCGCCGAGGAACGCCTCGAGCACCTCCCGCGTGGGGCGCTCGAGCCCGAAGCGATAGAGCCGCGGGGCCACCCAGTCGTACCAGCCCGGGTCGCCCGCGGTGAACGGACCGCGCTCCGCCCGGATGCGCGCGCGGATGGCGGCAATGAGGATCGCGCCCGCGGCGTAGTTCACCATGTAGCCCGGCGCGTCCACCAGCTGGCCGCGCATGGCCCACCAGGAGAGCTCCGGGTGCGGCCGGATGTGCAGGTAGTCGCTGGTGAGCCCCGCCCAGACCGCGTTGGGGTCGGCGCGGGGCTCGCGCAGCATGCGCAGCTCGAACATCGCCCAGGCCACGTCGAGCACGATGCCGCCGTAGCGGCCCTGGAGGCCGGCGGCCAGCGGGACGGAGTCGCCCAGCCAGCGTTGCTGCCACGCCGGCTCGTACACGTCGAGCGCGACGACGTCGGCCACGGCCTCGGTGAAGGGGTCGCTGTCCGGCCAGTCGCGAAACGCCGGGCGCGTCCGGATCGCCGCGAGGTGGACGGCGTGGCCGGTCTCGTGCAGCAGCTCGTTGAGGTTGTCCAGCCCGCCGGCGCGGTAGGTGGCGAAGACCCAGGGCTCGATCGGCTCCCGTCCGCCGAAGGTGGTGAAGGCGACCGGGTCCTTGCCGTCGCGCGGGTCCAGGTCGTAATGCACCCGAAGCGCACCCACGTCGGCGCCGAGCGCGCGCCACACTTCGGCGTTGAGGTCGGTGAGCCGCTCGCGAGGTACACGCGCGCTCAGTGCCCGACTCGTGCGGCCGACGGCGTAGTACCAGTCCCAGGGCTCGACCAGCGAGTCGGGGGTTGCGTCGCGCCAGGTCTCGAGGATGGCCGTGAGCCACGGCTCGAGCGAGTCGGGCGGCACCCCGGAGGCGCGGGCCTGGGCCGCCGTCGGCGGCTCGGCGGTGCCGCGCGTCTCGACCTCGAGCGCGATCAGGCGACGGTATGGACTGTCGTCTCCCCCGTCGCCGTTCACGCTCCGCCACACGGGCGCGAGCCGCAGGAACAGCGCTCGCCGGCGGGCCGCGTCGTCGGTGTGGCCCAGGGCGCCGAGGATGGTGAGCCGGTCGAGCGTGTCGTCGCCGTCGGCCACGTGCGACTGGGCCCAGCCGTAGCAGGCGTACATCCGCGACCGCAGCGAATCGCGGCCACCCGGCGCGCGCGACAGCGCCGCGAGGTCGTATGTGCAGTCCGGGGCCGGCTGGGCCGCGGGGGAGGGGACGGAGCCCGAGGTTGCCGCGAGGCCGGGCAGGACCACCGGGCCGAGATCGCGCGCCAGCGTCCGGCGCATCACGTCGAGCGCGCGGGCATCGTCGGCTGCCAGCGCGGCCGAGTCGACCGCCTTCAGGCGATCGTCGAGTCGGTGGCGCAGAGAGTCGTAGCGGGGGAGCTGCGCGGTGAGCGGCGTGCCGTCACCGATCGCGCGCCGGCCGCCTGCGATCGCCACGTCGATCCGGTCCCGCAGGTCGCGCGTGGCGAGATAGGCCGACTCGGCGGCGGCGAGCCGCGGGGCCTCCCGGGTGGTCGAAGACGATGCGGGCGACGGCGCGGGCGACGGCGCGGGCGGCCGAGCTGGAGCGGTGCACGCGAGCCCGCCGAGCAGAAGGAGTGTCGGCCACCGGGCAATGGCGCGGTCGAGAGGCGACGGCATCACACGGTGTGGTGGGTCGCCCACGACGCTCGCGCTCGATCCTCGTTCCACGTCTCGCCGCACTGTGCCTCACCCAATCTGAGCGAGAGCACCCGGGCAGTCTGCGGCCGGTCCGCCGGATCCTTGGCCAGGCACTCCATGATCAGCGCCTCGAGGCCCGGTGAAATCGGCTGGCCGATGCGTTCCGACGGCGGGACGGGTGGCGTGCGTGCGTGATGGATGAGGATGCCCATCGGCGTGTCGGCCGTGAAGACATGCTGGCCGGTCAGCAGCCAGTAGGCGACGCAGCCGGTGGCGTAGATGTCCGCGCGGCCGTCCACGTTGGCGTCGCCCAGCGCCTGCTCCGGCGCGATGAAGGCCGGCGTGCCCTGCACCGCGTTCTCGGCGGTGAGCCCGGGCGCCGCACCAGCCGCCCGGTCGACCCGCCCCTGGCCGGCCAGCCACCAGACGCCCAGCGACCCCAGCGCGACGGCCGCGTCCATGAGCACGAATCCGGCGTTGCCGAAGCGCACCGGCACCCCGCTCAGCGTGCCGATCGTCCAGCCGATGGCGAAGATCGCGGGATCGAGCACGAAGCCGATGAGGAGCAGGGCGGCGAGCAGTCGCACGCGTCCGCGAACTTGCTCGAGCAGATCGCGCGGCAGCGCCGAGAGACGCGGGGTCTCTCCGGGCGTGGCCTGGGGGCCCAGCAGGGTGACCTGCTCGTGCATGCGGATATCCCCTGAGGGGGGCGGAACGAGGAACAATCAGATGAGAGTTGACACTGCGAGGAGGATTTCGCCAGTCGAGCGCCCGACCGGTGTCCGGCCGACGGACGAACCGCCGGCCGGACAGCGACGCCAGGGTGCTAGTTGCGCTGCGCCGCCAGTCGGTTGATGCGGCCCTCCGCGATCTCGGTCAGCTTGAGATCGGCGGCCTTCTCCTCGGCCAGCGTCTGCTCGAGCACGCTGGCGCAGTCGTCCCGGCCAAGCTCACGCGCCCAGGCGATGAGCGTACCGTAGCGCGCAATCTCGTAGTGCTCAACGGCCTGGGCCGCGGCCGCGGCGGCCGCGTCGAGCACGTCCGGGTCCTTCGCATCGCCCAGGATCTCGTTGGCCTCCTCGAGAATCCCGTCGATCGCCGGGCAGGTGACCGCCTTCGGGGTCTGGCCGTGCATCTGGAAGACCTGCTCCAGGCGCTTGACCTGGTTCCGGGTCTCACCCAAGTGCTTCTCGAGCCCCTGCTTGAGCTCCGGGGTGGTGACCTTCGAGATCATCTTGGGGAGGGCCTTCGTGATCTGCTGCTCGGCGTAGTAGATGTCCTGCAAGGTGTGGACGAACAGGTCGTCCAGCGACTTGATCGGCTTGGTAAGCAATCCCATGGTCATTCTCTCCAAGTTCGGGCGGCGCGCGCGCCCGGATGCGGGGCCCGCGCCTGGTTGTTGCGAGCGTGCAGTGTCGCCGTTTGGAGAGCGGAGAACCGTGACCGCGGTCACCCATTTGGATGCGAATCCGGGAGCGGGCGGTCACGAATTGGGCTAGACTACGGCATGCGGCCGAGATTCTTCGCGACCCCCGACAAGTGGCGGGCCTGGCTCGAGCGCCACCACGCTTCGGCGACGGAGCTGTGGGTGGGCTTTCACAAGCGGGACAGCGGCCGGCCCAGCATCACCTGGCCCGAATCGGTGGACGAGGCGCTCTGTTTCGGGTGGATCGACGGGGTCCGGAAGCGGCTGGACGAGACCAGTTACGTGATCCGCTTTACACCCCGTCGGCAGAACAGCAACTGGAGCACCGTCAACCTGGCACGGGTGAAGGAGCTCACCCGGCTCGGCCTGATGCGGCCGACGGGTCTGTCGGCCCACGAGGCGCGGAAGCCGGCCAAGTCGGGGATCTACGCCTACGAGCAGCGCAAGACCGCCAGTCTGCCGGCGCCGATGGCCCGACGCTTCGAGCGGAACCGGAAGGCGTGGGCCTACTTCCAGAAGCAGCCCCCGTGGTATCGGCAGGTCGTGGTGTGGTGGATCGTGAGCGCCAAGCGGGAGGACACGCGAGAGCGGCGGCTGGCCACCCTCATCGCGGATTCCGCGGCGGGGCGACGGATCGGCTCCCTGGCGCGGCCGCCGAAGGGCTAACGCATCCGAATCGGCGTGCCGGCCCGCGCCGCTCGCCACACCAGGTCCGCCGCCACGACGTCCTCCACCGCGACGCCCACCGACTTGAAAAGCGTGATCTCCTCCGCCGACTGGCGGCCCGGTCGCGTGCCGGCGACGACCTCGCCGAGCTCCGCAAAGGGTTCGCCCGCGGCGATCACGTCGCCCGCCTCCCTGGCCGCCGCCTCTCGGGAGTCGACGTAGAGCCGAGCGCGCCGGAGGGTCTCGTCGTCCAGCTCGCGCCAGTCCGGCCGTACGGCGCCGACCGCGTTCACGTGCGTGCCGGTCGAGAGCCATGCGCCCTCGAGCACCGGACGCCTCGCGGAGGTGGCGACGACGACCACGTCCGCGCCCCGGACCGCCGCTTCCGCCGACCGGCTTTCCCTGACACCGTGCGTCTCGGCGAACGCGCCGGCGCCGCGCGGGCTCCAGACCCGAACCTCGGCGAGCGGGCGCACCAGGCGAAGCGCCTCGAGGTGACCTCGTGCCTGCACGCCCGAGCCCAGGAGCGCGAGGACTCCGGCGTCGGGCCGGGCGAGCCACTGGGTCGCGACCGCGGACGCCGCGGCCGTGCGCATCTCGGTGATGAGGCGCCCGTCCATGGTGACGAGCGGCTCGCCGGTCTCCGGGCTGAATAGCTGGATCAGGGCGTGATGGGTGTGGATGCCGGTGTTGCCGGGAAAGAACGTGACCAGCTTGGCGCCGAGCGCGCCGCCCGCGAACGCCGGCATGGCCGCGAAGAAGCCGTCGCGTCCGGGCACCTGCAGCATCTGCCGCCCCGGCTGGACGGCGCGGCCGGCGGAGAGGTCCGACAGCGCGCGGGCCACGGCCGGGATGAGGTCCGCCATCCGCAGGTGGCGGCGGACGTCGGCTTCGTCGAGGATCATGTCCATGAAAGTAGCCGCGGGGCTTGCCACAGGCGGGAGCTGGCGCGGCCTTTGCCTCCTTGGGGCGCACCCTCTACCTGGTGACGCTCAACATGCTGTGGAACCATGCGGTTCGGCGCGCCTGCGCGCGCGCGCTCCTCGCCGTTTGCGGCACGCTGGCGCTTTCGGCCTGCGGCGCCCACTACGCGCAAGTTCCTGCGCGCCTCAGCCTCCAGCCCTACGGCCGGGTGGCCCTGGTGACCTTCTCGACCGAGCAGACCAACCGCGACCTGAGCGCGCTCGCGACCCAGCGCTTCGCCGAAGCGCTGCTGGCGAGCCAGACCGGCGTCGAGCTGCTCGAGCTGTCGAGCGCCGACACCACGCTCCAGAAGCTCGCCGCCTCCGGCGATGCCACGGCACTCGCGCAGGCGATCGGACGCGAGAAGCAGGTCCCCGCCGTCTTTCTCGGGCACGTGACCGCCTCGGGCATCACGCCGCGGGGCCGGCTCAGCGCCTCGGGCGGGCTCAGCATGAAGGCGACGGTCTCCGCGGAGCTCACCGTGAAGCTCATCTCCACCAGCACCGGCGGGACGTTGTGGCGCTCGAGCTCGGAGGCTAACGGGACCGTGGGGCGGCTGGGCGTCTCCGGCGCGCTGCCGTCGGTGGCCATGCGCGATCCGAACGAGGCCTATGGCGAGGTGGTAAACGAGCTGGTCCACGGCGTCACCCGGGACCTGCGGCCGACCTGGGTGAAGCAATAGGCTGACGATCGGGGGTTCTGTTACGGCAGATCCTCGCGCACCCGGCGGGCTTCCTCGACCAGCTCACGCACGATCTCGGCCGCCGGCTGCTCCCGGCGGCCGAGTCGCACGCCCTGGCCGGCAAAGAGCGGGGCCCACTCGCCGTCGTCGGCCAGCGACGCGCGGTAGATGTCCAGCGCCGCAGCGCCCTGCCGCGGCCATCCGAGCGGCCGGGTGTCCGACTCCACGAAGGCCCGGATGAAGGCGTTCCGGAGTGCCCGGGCGGCCCGTCCGCTGTACACGTCGGTCACCGTCGTCTCCGTCTCGATCCCCCGCAGCAGACGCCGCCGGTAGCTCGGAGGCGCGCCGCTCTCGGTGGCCAGCAGGAACCGCGTGCCGAGCTGCACGCCCGCCGCGCCGAGCGCCAGCGCCGCCACCACGCCCCGTCCATCCATGATGCCGCCGGCCGCCACGACGGGAATGCGGACGGCGTCGACGACGGCCGGCACCAGCGCCATCGTACCGACCAGCGGCACCGGATCGAAGGGGTCGGGCACGAACGTGGAGCGATGCCCGCCCGCCTCCGCGCCCTGGGCGACGACCACGTCTGCCCCGGCGGCTTCGCACGCCTCGGCTTCGGCCACGGTCGTGGCGGCCGCCATCACTAGGGCGCCGCCGGAGTGCACCCTCTCGATCCACTCAGCCGGCGATCCCATCGCTACACTGATCACAGGTACGTCCGTCTCGAGCGCGATCTCGATGCCCTCGGCCACCGACACGGCGGCGGCCGCCGCCGTAGGCTCCGCGGGCAGCCCGAGCCGCCGGCGAATCTCCTGCAGGACGCCCGGCGCGGACGAGTCGTCGGCCTCTGGCGGGGCGGAGGCGGCGAGCAGGAAGTTCACGCCGAACGGGCGGGGGGTGCGGCGGCGGGTCTCCGCGATCTGCTCGCGGAGCTGGGCCGGCGTGATCCGCGCACCGGCGAGCATGCCGAGCCCGCCGGCTTCCGCGACCGACGCCGCGAGCGCTGGCGTGGTCCAGCCGCCGGCCATCGGCGCCTGGATGATGGGAAGCTCGATGTCGAGGCGGTCACACAGCCGGGTGCGCATGGATTCGGAAGCTACAGCGAGGACGCGTGGCGCACTACGACGTCCCGGGGGGTGCGCCGGTCTAGCGTACGACGAAGATGCCGGTTTTTCCACCGAAGCCGTCGTCGACGGAGACGGTACCCGCCGGGACGATCCACGCGCCGCCGTCGAAGCGCACGTTGAGCTGGTGGACGCCCCGGCTCAAGACGCCGTCGAGCGACCACCGGCCTTCGCCCGCGCGAACGAGCGGCCGCGGCTGCCAGTCGGTGAAGTCGCCCATGACCTCGGCGCGGTCCGCCGCCGGCCCGACGATGCCGAGCCGGTGCGGCGTGGCGACGACCAGGCGTGCGGTGCCGGCGGCTGCGGTGGTGGGCGGCGCGGCCTGGACACGGCTGCCGCCGCGTGGCGGCGCGCCAAGCGCCAGACGCACGCCGAGCGAGCGGTAGCGGGCCCCGGGCAGCGCGAGACTGAGCTCGGGAAGCGAATGGCCCGCACTGGCCACCACGCCCACGCTCGGCTGGAGCCACCAGACCGCGCTCACTTCCCAGGCGACGCTTCGGATCCCTCCACTCTGCAGGGCGGCGCTGCCCCATCGCCGGATGAGCGTGGCGCCGATCTCATAGCGGCCGAAGTCGAGACCCGCGCGCGTGCCAAGGTCGGTGTACTCGACGATCTGCTTGCTGCCCGCGAAGCCGGAGTCAGGGTCGGCGGCGCTGCCGAGGGAGCCGCTCACGCCCGGCCGGACACCGAAGCTGGTACGCGCGAGCCAGACCCGGAGGCCGGCCGGACCGATGCCACTCCGGACGCCGCCCTCCAGCCGCGTGAGCGCGGCGGTTCGCGCTCCCGTTCCCACCCCGCCGAGTCCACCACCGAGCCAGGCACCGGTCACGGCTCCCCGCGTGTGCAGGCGGCCCGTCACATCCCACCGAAGCGCCGTGCGCACCCTGTGCTCCGTACTCAGGCCGAACCCACCGGAGATCTCGGGCTCCAATCCGAGCAGACGCCCCGGCCGGTACGATCCGCCGAGCGTGCCCTGGACCCGCGCGCCCTCGGACTCGACCTGGTCCCATCGTGCGGGGCCGGTGCCGACGTCGAGGCTGCCTCGAAGCTGGACGGCGGCCAGTGGCGCGGGACCCATGGTCAGGAGGAGAAGTCCGATATACGACAGCCTGCGACGAATCGGGGTCATGGTACCTCCGGTCCCGAGCCGGGCGACGGCGCCTCCAGCCGGTCGCGCAGGCGCAGGAACGCTTCGTCGTCGCCACCTTTCCTTGCCAGGTCGGCGACGGATCGCCAGGCGGCGTCGGCTCCCATCCCGCCGGCCACCAGGTCGGTGAAGACCGCGAGCGGCACCGCGACCCCACCGTTCGGCGTGACGCGCCGCATCTCGCCGATCATCGCGGGGGTGGCGCCGGCGCGGAGCGCGGCGGCGGCGGCGACGAGCTCGTCGTCGCCCGCGGCCCGACCGAGCGCCTCGCGAGCGCGGCGGAGGTCGGCGAGCACGGTAGAGACCGCGGCGACGATCCGGGGTCCGGGCGCGCCCTTGCTCGATCCTTCGAGCGCCTTCTGCACGATCGGCTCGGTGGGCAGGCCCTCGCCCCGGGCGGCGACCAGCGCGGCCTCGACCTGGATCCGGGTGGCGGAGTCGAGCCGCGCCTCCAGCCGCGGATCCTGCGCCGCGGCGGCGAGCGGGGACCGGAGAAGCACGGCGAGGAAGAGCAGGCCGATCACGCGATGCATGTGCTCACCGCTGGGCGATGGTGATGACGGACGTGGGCGCGCCGAAGTCGTCCTCGAGCGCGCGGGGGGCGGCCGGGTCCCGGCGCCAGCGGGTACCGTCCACGATGAACGTGTAGCGGTAGCGGCCGGGCCGGAGCGGCACCGTCACCGACCAGACGCCGTCGGAGGCGCGGTGAAGCGGGGTGGCCACGGGGTTCCAGTCGTTGAAGTCGCCGACCAGGACGACGGCCGAGTCGGCCGGGGTGCGGAGGGCGAACTCGACGGTCCGGATGGGGGCGGCACCGCCCGACGGCGCGGCGCTCCACCGGCCCACCAGGAGGCCGCCGGCAAACGCGGCCGCGAGTGCCGCGGCGAGGGCGCCGACGAGCGTCGGAGCGCGCCGGCGGAGCGGGCGAGCGACGACGGTGCCGGCGGCCCCCGCCGCCCCGGCGCGGAGCCGCTCCAGCACCACCCGCTCCACTTCCGGCGAGAGCGGGACCGGCTCCCTCAGCCGCGCGGCCACCCGCTCGATGAAGGGGTCGGCCGGGTCGTCGAGTGCGTCCTCGGGTGGCAGCCGGTCGTCAGGTCGCATCGTGCTCGCTCAGAAGATCGCGCAGCCGCTCGCAGGCGCGCTTGACCCGCATCTTGAGCGCCGACTCGCCGGCGCCGGTGAGCTCCGCCATCTCTTGGTAGCTCAGCTCCTCGACATACTTGAGCAGAAACGCCTCCCGCTGTTCGGGGACCAGCCGCCCGAGCCCGCGCGCAAGCTCCTCCCGCCGCATGGTCGCCTCCGACGGATGACTCACGCCGATGCCGTCCGCCGCCTCGATCGGCGCCCGCCGGGCCAGCTCGCGGCCACGCCGGGCGCCGGTGGTACGACAGCGGTTGACCAGGATGCGGAACAGCCAGGCCGCGAAGCGCTCGGGGTGGCGGCACCGGTCGAGGGAACGATACGCCAGGGTGAAGGCATCCTGCAGGGCCTCCTCGGCGTCGCTCTCGTTGCCGAGCAGGTGATAGGCGTACCGGCCGAAGCGGAGCCGGTAGCGGGTCATCAGCGGGCCGTAGGCGTCCAGGTCGCCCTGGCGCACCCGCCCCACGAGCTCGGCGTCCGAGGGACTCACCTGAAGGAGACTCGGGGAAACCGTCATCCGTCACATCCCCGGTCCCGATCGGCGGATGTGACGCGGCGGGCTTCGGCGCGGTCTCTTGAGTGCACGACCCTCACGGCGTAACCTGGTGGCACGTCTCACCCCGTTGCAGGAGATCCACGCCCATGCGATTCCCACTGCTGGCGGCCGCCGCGGCCGCGCTGGTGCTCCAGGCCTGCGGCCCCGAGCCGATCGGCCCCCGGTCCAGCGAAACCGCCAGGCTCCGCCTGGCGAGCGCATCGACCGACGCGGGGACACTGGACCTGCTCGTGAATGGAAGGACGGTCGCGCAGGCCGTGGCACGCACAGAGGTGTCGCCGGCGGCGGTCCTGGAGGCCGGCTCGGCCACGGGCGTGGTGCGGGCGACGGGCTCGGGAGCGCCGCTGGCATCGCTCCCGCTCGCGCTCGAGGCGGGCAAGTCGTACACCGTGCTCGTGGCCGGGCCGGTGGGCGCACTGACGGCGATGGTGTCGGTGGACACCGGTTCGGCCGGCTCGCCGCTGCCGGCCCCGCCGACGCCGGAGCCCGTGGACAGCGGGACGCTGCCGCCGCCGCCGAACGACCTGGTCCGGTTCAGGATCCTGCACGCGGCGCCGCAGGCCCCGGCGCTCGATCCCTACCTGATTCCCGTGGGCGCGCCGCTAGACACGCTGCCCACGGTCCAGCCGTTCGTCTACGGCAGCCTCGCGCTCACCGCCGACCTGATCCGGCGGCCGGGACACTGGACGGTCGAGTTCACCGAGGCGGGCGGCACGCACGTGGTGGTGAGCTCGGGAGACCTGGACGCAAAGGCTGGCGAGCTGATTACGGTGGTGCTGGGCCAGAACGCGGACGAGTCCCTGCGGGTGGACGTGCTTCGGGAGTGATCAGGGAGGGGATCGCGCTCGGTCCCCCGTTCAACGTAACGACCGGAAGCTCGCCCGAAGCTCTTCCGCAAAGATGCGCGGCTGCTCCCACGCCGCGAAGTGTCCGCCTTTGGCCGCGCGGTGATAGTAGATCAGCTTGGGGTACGCTTTCTCCGTCCAGCTCCGCGGGGCCTCGTACTGCTCGCCGGGGAAGACGGTCACCGCCACCGGGATCTTGACGCCCTTGGCATTGAAGAAGCCACCCTTGTACTCCCAATAGAGACGCGAGGACGAGACCCCCGTGTTCGTGAGCCAATAGAGCGTGATGTTGTCGAGGATCTCGTCCCGCGTCAGCTCGCCGGTGGTGCTCGAGGTGCGGTGCAGCCCCGCCACGACGGTGGCGGCCGGCTGACCGTCGGCGTCATTGTGGTCGAGGAGCCAAGCCGCGAGGAACACGGGCGAATCCGCAAGTCCGTAGAGGGTCTGGGGGCGCGACCCCATGATCCTGGCGTAGTTCACGACCTTGAACGTCGCGATGAGCTGTTCGTAGGCCCGCCTCTCCTCCGCCGACACACCGGCCGGCGCCGGTGCGCCGATTCCGAGCAGCTTATCGACGTCTGCCGGAACCGTGGCGGGCATGTTGGTGTGGATGCCGAGCAATCCCGGCGGGGCCTGCAGACCCATCTGATCGACGACGAACGCTCCCCAATCGCCGCCCTGGGCGACGTAGCGCGTGTAGCCGAGGCGCTTCATCAGTTCGGCCCAGGCGCCGGCCATGTGTTCGGGGCCCCAGCCGGTGCTCGTCGGCTTTCCGGAGAACCCATAGCCCGGCATCGACGGGATGACGACGTCGAAGGCGTCTTCCGCCTTCCCGCCGTACTTGACCGGATCCGTCAGCGGTCCGATGAGTTTGGTCTGCTCGAGCACCGAGCCCGGCCAGCCATGGCTGACGATCAGCGGAAGCGCGTTCTTCTCCCGCGACCGGACGTGGATGAAATGAATGTCGAGCCCGTCGATCGTCGTGGTGAAGTGCGGCAAGGCCTTCAGTTTCGCCTCGCCCTTGCGCCAGTCGTAGTCGGTCGCCCAATAGCCCGCGAGCTCCCGGACCATCGCGAGCGGCACGCCCTGCGACTCGTCCGCGACGGTCTCCTTCTCGGGCCACCGGGTGGCGAGGATGCGCTTGCGGAGATCGGCAAGGGCCTCGTCGGGGATGTGGAACTGGTAGGGGCGGATGGCGTCCGAGGCGGGCCCGACCGTATCAGACCGGGTCGCGGTGGCGAGAGCCTCCTGGCCCGCCTGGGCGTAACAGGGCGCCGCGAGGAGGGCGACGCCGAGTATGGGTGTCAACGCGCGGTGCATGGGGGCTCCTGGTCGACGCGTGGTTGCTGGCGAAGAGCTCGAGCCACACGATAGGACCGCTGGCTGCTGGCCGCGTCCCTACGACAGGGAGTCTTCCACTATCACGTTGGTGGTATACGACTAGAGGGATGAGCAGGGCGGCGGCACACAGAGGATGTGCGCCGCCGCCCATGACATTCCAATCGCTCATTGAGGCAGTTCGGTCCCGTGGTGCTCCGCCACCATGTACGCGGCGTACCAGTCGGGCCAGTTCACGTCGTGCTGCCCTCCGGTGCGCTTCTCGTGTTCGCCGTGGGCCACCGCCGCACGCCAAAGTGCGCTCCTCAGGTCCGCGACGGATGCGAATGCCGTCTCGGCGGCGTCGACGCGCCCGGGAAGCCGCGTCGTGATCTCCTGCAGCAGCCAGCCGTTGCCGTCCGGGTCGCTGAACGACACGAACGACCCGTAGCTGGGCCGGTCCGGGTTGGGGCCGCTCAGGCGTCCAGCGGGGTCAACGCGGTTGAAACCGGCGAAGTGAAACACCTCGCTCACCTCGACGCCGCGCCTCTCGAGCTCCTCGCGAGCGGCCTGAATGTCGGAGACGATCAGCAACAGGCCCTGGGCGGATCCGGGCGCGGCGGTCGTGAGGTTCGTGCCGAAGTGAATCGAGCACGGGGAGCCCGGTGCCGTGAACTGGACCACGTGGTCATTGGCCGAGGTGAAGTCCGCGTCGAGCCGCCACCCGAGACTCCCATAGAACTCCTTCGCACGGTCGACGTCCGCGACGGGGATCGTGATCACCTCGAGCTTCAGGTCGATCGTCCCGACGCGCGCGCTGGCTTTCGCGCCCTGACTTTGTGTAGCGGTGGTGCTCATGGCTGCCTCCAAGACTGTTCGGTTAGAGTCGAGCTTCCTTGCCCGGCGATTGAAACGTCACCGTTTGTGCGGTAAAGACGTTGCCTTCGGCATCCACCAACTCGATCAGCACCTTGTGCTGGCCGCGCGGCATGCCCGCCAGGACGATGGTGTTGCTCTGGCCGAAATCCGCCCACAGCCACGGCAGGTCGTCGACCGTGATGTGCAGATGGCCGACGCGCGGAGACACGTTGCGCGCGGCCGGCCCTGCCACGGGCAGGATGCGCAAGTTCTCCACCCGATACGGGATGAACGCGACGCCCTGGGCCAGCGGACCCGGCAGCGGCGGCTCCACGATCAGCCTGGGCGCGGGCTCGTTGTCGACGGGCACGACCGTGCTCTGGGCGAAAGCACCGGTGGCGATCGCGGTGTCGTCGGTGGGCGTTTCGACGGGCGGGTTCATTGCAGTCTCTCCTTGTGAGATTCGGTACCCGGCGGATGACGCGCCCTGGCGCGCCATCCACCGCGCGACCTCGGAAGTCCCTTGAACTACCGCAGCGACTTGAACCCTGCGCGAAGATCTTCCACGAGCGCCTGCGGCTGCTCCCACGCGGCGAAGTGCGCGCCTTTCGGATGGCGCTTGTAGTAGACCAGCTTGGGATAGGCCTTTTCGGCCCACTTTCGCGGAATCGGGCAGATCTCCTCCGGGAAAGCGCTCACCACGACCGGGATTTTCACTCCCTTCGGGGCGAAGAAGGCCAGCTTGTTTTCCCAGTACAGGCGTGCCGACGACACCGCCGTTTTGGTCAGCCAGTAGAGGGTGATGTTGTCGAGAATATCGTCTCGCGTCAGGCCCTCGGCGGCGCCGTCGAACACGCGAGCGATTTGCCGGTAGGTCCAGATATCATGATCGATGATCCACGCGGCCAGGCCGACTGGCGAATCCTCGATCCCATACAGCGTCTGCGGCCGGTGCCCCATTTCCAGGGCATAGCCGAGACCATGCTTGTAGAAGAACGAGACGTGGTCGAAGGAATACTTCTCCTCTTCGTCCAGGCCGGCCGGCGGGGCTGCGCCGGCAAACGCCGCCGCATCGATCTCGGGCGGAATCGCACCGGCCATGTTGGTGTGAATGCCAATCAGTCCCTTCGGTGCCTGCACACCCATCATGTCGACGATGAGCGCACCCCAATCGCCGCCTTGCGCGGCGTAGCGCTGGTATCCCAGGCGCTCCATCAGGGTGGCCCATGCCCGGGCAATGCGTTCGGGGCCCCAGCCGGTCGTGGTCGGCTTGCCCGAGAAGCCGTAGCCCGGCATCGACGGAATCACCAGGTGGAACGCATCCTCGGCGCTCCCGCCGTGGGCCGTGGGATTGGTCAGCGGCTCGATGATCTTGAGCTGCTCGATGACCGAGCCGGGCCAGCCGTGGGTGACGATGAGCGGCAGGGCATTTTCATGCTTCGAACGAATGTGCATGAAATGAATGTCGAGCCCGTCGATCTCGGTGATGAAATGCGGGTAGGCGATCAGCTTCGCCTCGACCTTGCGCCAGTCGTGCTCCGTCGCCCAATAGCGCGCCAGTTTCTGAATCGTCGCGAGCTGGACGCCCTGCGTGTCATCTGCGACGGCCTCCTTGGCGGGCAGCGCGTGGCCTTGATGCGGGCACGCAGTTCCTCGAGCTCCGCCTCGGCAACCTTGAACGTGAACGGCCGGACGGCGGGAGCAGCCTGGGGCTTCTCGAGTGTGGCGGGCATGGTGGTCTCCTTCTATCTGGTTTCGTGACACTTCTATGATGGGCGACGAGCGCCGGCAGAACCCCGCGGCGATGGCAGACATGATAGGGCGGCGCACCGCGGGCGGCGTCCCCACGACAGGGAGTCTTCGACTATCACGAAGTAGGTAGAACTACCGGAGTACCACGTTCGCGGTAGGGCCGACTAGTCGAGCCTGATGAAGCCGCGTCGGAGGGCCGTCGTGACTGCCTCGGTCCGGTCGTTGGCACCGAGCTTCTGGAGAATGTTCTTGAGGTGGACCTTGACGGTGCCTTCGGTCCGCCCGATCCGATTGGCTGCCTCCCCGTTGCTGAGCCCAGTCGCCACCAGCGACAGCACCTCGATTTCGCGCGGCGTCAGCGAGATCCTCGGCGTGTGCTCGGCGAGCTTGGCGGCGATCGGCTGCGGGATGCCGCGACGCCCGGCATGGACCGTCCGTATGATGTTCAGCACTTCCTCGGCGACCATGTCCTTGACCAGGTACCCCATGGCGCCCGCATCGAGCGCCCGGTGAATGTCCTCGTCTCCACCATACGTCGTCAGGACGATGACCCTGGCGTCGGGGAACTCGTCGTGGATCGCCTTGGTGGCTGCGAGCCCGTCCATGACCGGCATGCTGAGATCCATCAGCACGATGTCGGGACGCAACTCACGATACTTCTCCAGGGCCTCCTCGCCGTTGCCCGCCTCGGCCACCACCTCGAGACCTGGCTCGGTGGCGAGGAACGACACGAGACCGGCCCGGATGAGCGGGTGGTCGTCGGCCGCGAGGATCCTGATGGTCGATGCGCTTGGCATGCGGATGATGATAAGGCGCGGCGCACCGAACCCCCATACCCAAGAAGAGGTAGCTCGATCCCCTGGGGGCTGTAGATTTGTCGTCCATGCCCGCCCGGCCCTGCAGAACAACTCTTCTCACTCTCATCGCCGCCACCGCAGCGACGTCCGCGGCGCATGCGCAGGAACCGGCCCAGACACTCTCGCAGCTCTACCACACCGCCTGGACCATGCGGGACGGCGCGCCCGGGGGCATCGAGGCGCTCGCCCAGACGCCGGACGGGTTCCTGTGGCTCGGGTCCGGCACCGGTCTGTTTCGCTTCGATGGGGTCCGGTTCGAGCTCTTCGAGGCCCCGCCAGGACAGACGATGCCCTCCGTGAATGTTTCCGCCCTCCTGGCCACTCGGGATAGCGGCCTCTGGGTCGGCTATCGCTTCGGTGGGGTCAGCCTGATCCGACAGGGCATCATCCGAAGCTATGCGGAGCACGACGGCCTTCCCCGCGGCAGCGTCCTCAAGTTTGCGCAGGACGCCGAGGGGGCGACCTGGGTCGGGGCCACGGGCGGACTTGCCAGACTTGATGGGGACCGCTGGCACACACTGGGACCTCGCGAGGGTCTTCCCGAGGGCGCCGCGACCGCGGTCCTGGCCGATCGCCAGGGCCGGTTCTGGGTCTCGGCGGATGCGGGAGTGTTCGTGCGAGGGAAGGGCGCGACGCGCTTCGAGCGGGTCGCGCCGCCGCTCAACCCCTCCGGCGTCGACAAGATCTACACCTTTCTCCAGGAAGCGCCGGATGGGTCGATCTGGGGCTCATCGGAAGAAAGCGGCCTGCGACGGCTCGCACCGACCGACGATGGCCGCGACGTATCGGTGCAGCCTCGTGTCGCCGACGTGGCGGCCATGCTGATCGATCGGCACGGCGCCGTATGGCTCAACCGCCTCCGCAACCGGGGCATCAAGCGCGTCTGGCTGCAGACTCCCAGCGGCGCGCCACCGCGGCCCGAGCCACAAGAGCTCACCCACGGCCTGTCGTCGAACGGAGTGATGAGCTGGCTCGAGGATCGCGAAGGCAACGTCTGGGCCGGCACCGCCGGTGGCCTGGACCGGTTTCGCCGCGCCAAGCTCACCCGGGTCGACCTGGCCGGGCTGGAGGAGAACATCGCGCTGGCGCCCGCGGATTCCGGCGCGGTGTGGATCGGCTCACGCGGCCGCCATCTGCTCCGGTTCGGCGAGCGCGTCACGGAGTTTCCCGAGGTGGCCAGGCCGGTCGAGGTAACCTATCGCGATCGTGACGGCGTGGTGTGGATCGGAGGGCCGCGGGGTCTCTGGCGGTCGGCCGGCAGTCGTTTCATGCGGGTGACCCTGCCGGACATCGGCACGGCGGGCATTCAGGCGGTCACCCAGGATTCCGCGGGCGCCCTGTGGATCTCAGTCGTGCGACGCGGCGTGTATCGAAGGACCGGCGAGCGTTGGGTGTTGTTCGGCGGTCGAGCCGACCTGCCGCGGGAGCCCGCCATCGTGCTGACCACCGACGGGTCCGGGCGAACCTGGTTCGGCTACACCGCCAACCGGGTGGCGCTTCTCCAGGGCAACACGGTCCGCCTCTACACCGCCAGGGACGGCTTGAACGTCGGCAACGTGCTTGCCATCCATGTTCGGGGGGAACACGTGTGGGTGGGAGGCGAGTTCGGACTAGCGGTGCTCGCGGGGGACCGCTTCCGGCCGGTGACGGGCAGAAACATCGGCCCCTTCAGAGGCATATCGGGAATCGTCGAGACGCCCGATGGCGAGGTGTGGCTGCACGGGGCCCTCGGGATCACGCGCATCCCCGCCGACGAGGTTCAACGCCTGCAGGACTCCACCTATCAGGTGGGGGTCGAGCGGCTCGACTTCCGCGACGGTCTCGACGGCTCGGCACCGCAGATCCGACCACAACCGACCGTGATCACCGGGACGGACGGCAGGTTGTGGTTCGCCACCATCACCCAGGTCGGCTGGATCGACCCACGAGTGATTCCGCGGAATCCGGTGCCGCCACCAGTCCTGATCCGGCGGCTCACGACGGACAACCGAGCCTATCCGATTGGGCCCGATCTCCGACTGCCTGTGAAAACGCGGGCGCTCCGCATCGATTACACCGCGTTGAGCCTCTCCATTCCGGAGCGGGTCCGCTTCCGCTACCAGCTCGTTGGCAGCGACAGCGGGTGGCAGGACGCCGGTGGACGGCGGGAGGCCTTCTATACCAATCTGGGGCCCGGCGCCTATCGCTTCCGGGTCATCGCGGCGAACGATGACGGGGTGTGGAACCGGACCGGCGCCGCGGTCGATTTCACGATCCCTCCGTCCTTCAGGCAGAGTCGCTGGTTTCTCGCCGTCTGGGTCGTCGCCCTCGCGGGATTGGTCTGGCTGGTCTATCTGGCCCGCCTGCGACAGGTGGCTGGCGGGCTGCGGGTGCGCTATCAGGCGGCGCTCGCCGAGCGCACCCGGATCGCCCAGGAACTGCACGACACCCTGCTGCAGGGGTTCACCGGCATCACGATGCAGTTGCGGGCGATCGAGCGAACCCTCACGCGGCAACCAGAGGAGAGCGTCAAGACCTTGAAGAACGTGCTCGCGTCGGCCGACACCGCCCTGCGCGACGCGCGACACATGATCTGGGACATGCGAGCGGTGGAGCTGGAGGGTCGGGATCTTGCCGGCGCACTGGAGACGGCGGCCCGCCTGGCGATGGGGAGCTCACCCGCCGAATTGCGATTCAGCGTGACGGGCGAAGCCCGCCGGTTGCCGCTCGCGGTGGAAACGACGGCGCTTCGGGTTTGCCGCGAGGCGGTGATCAACTCGGTGAAGCACGCCGCCCCCCGCACGGTGGAGGTGGGCCTCGAGTATGCCCCGCGGTCGTTGACGCTGCGGGTCGCGGATGACGGAACCGGCATCCCCACCGGTGCCATCGACGCGGCGGCTGCCGGCGAGCACCTGGGGATCGCCGGCATGCGGGACCGGGCTCAGCGGGCCGGCGGCAAACTCGACATTACCAGCGAACCGGGCGGGGGGACGTCGGTGGCGTTGACGCTGCCGGTTCGGGAGGGAGATCCGGAGTGAGGCCGGGTGATCAGGCGGAGGCGATCGCGCGCTCGGTCCGGGTCCAGAGCTCCCGCGCCAAAGCGGGGTCGTCCGCGAGCGGGTTGGGCGTGGCCTCGCTGGACTTGACGTAGTATCGGCCGGTGACGCCGGCGAGCTCGGGGGCGGTGGCGCAGCGCAGCTGCGTCTTCGCCCCCTCTTCGTTGGACAGCAGGAACAGCTTGAGGACCCACTGGACCGGCGCCGGCAGCGCCCGCCAGATGTTGGTCTGCACACCCCCTGGATGCACCGCGTAGGTGGTCACGCGAGTCCCCGTGAGGCGACGCGCCAGCTCCTTCGCGTGCAGGATGTTCATCAGCTTGGTGATGCCGTAGTCGAGGAAGCCAGCCTGGCGGGGCTCGGTGCGCCGTTCGAGCATGGTCCAGTCGACGCCCTTCACCTGCTTATGGGCGACGCTCGAGACGTTCACGACCCGTCCCTGCGGCGCGCGCTCGATCGCGGGGAGCAGCAGGCTCGTGAGGAGAAACGGGCCGATGTGGTTGGTCGCGTAGGTCAGATCGAACCCGTCGGCACTGAGCGCCCGGGTGCCGGCCACCCCGGCATTGTTGACCAGCACGTCGAGCCGGCGGCCGGTCGCCAGGAAGGCCTCGGCGGTCCGGCGTACGGCGGCCAGGTCGGACACATCGAGGTGCAGGAAATCGACCGCGGCCGACCGATGCTGCGCCCGGATGCCGTCGAGCACCGGCCGGGTGCGCTCCTCCGACCGCGCCGCGAGGACCACGGTGCCGCCGCGCGCGGCCAGCGCTTCGGCCGTCGCGCGGCCGAGTCCGGAGTTGGCACCGGTGACGAGGAACGTGCGTCCCTGCAGGTCCTCGGGCATGACGCCGTCAGCTCGTAGGCACGGCGTCGGAGCCGACGTCGGCGGCATCGGCCGGCCGGGTGCGCCTGGGACCAGCGTCCAGGTTCGGCAGCCAGGCGGTCAGGAGCCCCAGCGCGGGCAGGTAGGAGCAGAGGTGGTAGACGTACTCGATGCTGGTGTGGTCCGCCAGCCGGCCGAGCGCGGCGGCGCCGATCCCGGCGGTGCCGAAGGCGAGCCCGAAGAAGAGGCCCGAGATCATGCCCACCTTGCCCGGCACCAGCTCCTGCGCGTACACCAGAATCGCCGAGAACGCCGAGGCGAGGATGAACCCGATCACCACGCTCAGGACGCCGGTCCAGGTGAGGCCCACGTACGGCAGCGCCAGCGTGAACGGCAGCACGCCCAGGATGGAGCACCAGATCACGAGCTTCCGGCCGAACCGGTCGCCGACGGGCCCGCCGACGATGGTGCCGGCCGCCACCGCGCCGAGGAAGGCGAAGAGGTGGAGCTGGGCGCTCTGCACGCTCACGCCGAAATGGTGAATGAGGTAGAACGTGTAGTAGCTCGAGATGCTCGTGAGGTAGACGTACTTGGAGAAGATCAGCACGATCAGCACCGCGAGCGCCAGCCGCACCTGGCCCGGCGCCAGCGTCGGATGGCCGCGTCCCGCGTCGGCCCGGATGGCCGCGACCCGGGCGCGCTGTCGCCGATACCATCCGCCGACCCGCCAGAGCACCGCGATGGCGACCAGCGCCGCCACCGAGAACCAGGCGACGCTCGACTGGCCGCGCGGCAGCACGATGAACGCGGCGACGAGCGGTCCGATCGCCGAGCCGGTGTTGCCGCCCACCTGGAACAGCGACTGCGCCAGCCCGTGCCGGCCGCCGGACGCCATCCGCGCCACCCGCGAGGACTCCGGATGGAAGACCGCCGAGCCCAGTCCGACGAGCCCGGCCGACACCAGCAGGCCGGGATAGGTCCGGGTCACCGAGAGGAACAGCAGGCCGACCAGCGTGAACCCCATGCCGATCATGAGCGAGTACGGCTTGGGGTGGTGATCGGTGTAGAGCCCGATCAGCGGCTGCAGCAGCGAGGCGGTGAGCTGGAAGGTGAGCGTGATCAGGCCGATCTGGGTGAAGTCCAGCGCGAACGAAGACTTGAGCATCGGGTACATGGCCGGCAGCAGCGACTGCATCATGTCGTTGAGCAGGTGGGAGAAGCTGATGGCGATCAGCACCGGGAACGCGGCGGGCGATTGCATGTGAGCGGAGCAAGCTAGCGGCCGCCTCCCGGCCGGGACAAGAGACTGTCCCCGTCACCTCAGGCGGGGTGCGGCATTCGGCCTAGGCGCCGCTCGACGGGCAGCGCTCCGGCGGTTTGGGAAGGACGGTCGAGGTGACGGTCGTCATCTGGTACCGGTCCGCCTGCCAGGCGAACGTGGCCGAGTAGCCGGAGACGAAGACGCGCCGTTGCCGGGCGCCGTTCTCGGCCGGCTCCTCGCGATCCACGCACACGACCCGCGCGATCCAGGCGAGCGAGCGGTCGGCCGAGAGGATCACGCGCGGGGGCTCGAGGTCCTCCCAGGCGTAGTAGCGCGCGCCGGCGAAGTAGCCCGTGAACATCGCGCGCACCGAGTCCCGCGGCGACACCGAGACGGCACCCGCGTCGAGCGAGACGAGCGAGTCGGCGAGCCCGGCAGCGAGCTGGGTCGCATTGGTGTCCAGGTGGGCGCGGCGGCCGTCCGCCAGCATGGCATCGAGCATCGCTCTGGCCGCAGCGTCGGTGGGAGGCGGGCCGCCGGTCGTGGCAGGGACGTCGGCGCAGGCGACGAGCAGGAAGGCCGCCGCGACGACGCGGTACGGAACGCGGTGCATCCTCTCCGGACGGCGAGCTCATCCCGACGGTTTCGTGCTACCCGTCGACCTCGATGTGGCCGTCGCTCACGAGCACGCTCGCCCCGCGCACGAACGTCGCCGTCACGGCGCCGTCGCGCTTCTCGGCCCGGACCTCGAGCACGCTCGGCCGGCCCATCTCGACGCCCTGGGCGATCCGCCAGCGGAAGGTGCCGCTCGCGGCCGGGTCGAGGGTGCCGAGCAGGGCGCCGAGCGCGGCGTTGGCGCTGCCGGTGGCGGGGTCCTCGGGCACGCCGTCGAGCGGCGCGAACATCCGCGCCCGCAGATCGAACTCGTCCGCGCTCCGGACGTACAGGTGCACGTCGGGTGAAATACCGTCCGCGGCCAGCGCCTCGAGCCGGTCCACGCGCGCGCGGGCGCGCTCGAGCGCCGCCCGGTCCCGGAGCTCCACCATCAGGAAAGGCAGGCCGACCGAGGCGACGACGGGCTCGTGCGCGCGGGTCACGATCTCCGCGGCGTCGAGCGACAGCGCCTCCGCCACCGTGGCCGCCGGAACGGTGCGGCCGCGCGAGAGCGGCTCGGGCGCGCGCAGCTCGCACCGGAGGCCGCCCGTCTCGGAGCGCTCGATCAGCACCGGCACGAGACCCGCCAGCTCCTCGAACGTCACCGTGACCGCACCGTCGATCGGCCCGAGCAGGCCCGCCGTCGCGAGCGCGAACGCCGTCCCGACGTTGGGATGCCCCGCGAACGGCACCTCCCGCGCAGGCGTGAAGATGCGCACCCGGCGCGTGTGCCCGCGCTCGGCCGGCAGGACGAACGTGGTCTCGGCAAAGTTGAACTCGCGCGCGACCTGCTGCATCTGCCCGTCGGTGAGGCCACTGGCCTCCGGCAGCACGGCCAGCTGGTTGCCGCCGAAGCGGGTGTCGGTAAAGACGTCGCAGATGAAGTAGCGATAGCGCATGGTCACCGATCGGCGATGAGGGACTGGAAGGCGGCGTCGCCCCGCAGCGGCGCCAGCGTGCGATCGATCCGGAACGAGCCGCGTGAGACTTGTGCCGGCCTCGCGAGGACGGCGGCCAGGCGCTCGACCGCGGGGCCGGCCTCCCCCGCCATCGCGTACACCCGTCCCTGCACGTAGGCCACGTAGCTGCTCTGCAGCCCCGAGCCCAGCGGCTGGAGCACGCCGGCCCGCTCGGCCTCGAGCACCGCGTCGCGGAGTGCGGCCGGCGAGCGCCAGCGCGAGCGCACGGGTGACGACGACCTGTCCCCGGTCCTTCCGGTCGCCCCACCCGGCGAGCAGCTCGGCGTAGGCGACGGCCGCGCTGTCGCCGTAGGCCCGGGCCCGGACCGAGTCGCCCAGGAAGTGGTACGCCTCCGCCACCGCGAGGGCCCAGTCACCGCGACCGCCGTCGAGATCGTCCGGCGTGAGGGTGGTGAGCGTGCGGAGCTGGTCGTCGGCCAGAGTCCAGATCAGGTCCTCCCGGAGGGCCACGTAGGCGGCGACGCCGCGCGCGCCCGCGGAGGCCTCGAGCTCCCGCAGCGGACGCCGCGCGGCTTCGAGGTTTCCCTCCGCGGCACCGACCCGCGCCAGCATGTAGGCCAGGCTCAGGCTCGTGGGGCGGAGCCGGCGGCCGCGCTCGAGCTCGGCTCGCGCCTCGGGGTAGCGGCGAACGCGCAGAACCACAGCCGGCCGTCGGCCTCGCCCGAGTCGATGACCGAGCAGATGTGGGGATGCTGCAGGCGGGCGGCGGTCGCGATTTCCCGCCGGAAGCGCTCGGGCCCGAGACCGGCAGTCGCCTCGGCCCGCATGAGCTTCAGCGCGACGGGGCGATCGTGCTTGAGATCCTGCGCCAGGAAGACCGTCGCCATCCCTCCGTGACCAAGCTCGCGGACGATGCGGTATCGTCCGTGGAGGGTGGTCGGCGGCAGGGAAGCGGGCACAGTCCGTCGAGGTAGGTGGTGACGAAAAGTGCTATCCGTGCAGCGCGTTGTCGATGACGGTCTCCAGGTCGTCGGGGGTGCGCTGCCGGCACTCGTGCTTCAGGTCCTCGATATCGGAGTCGAGAAACCGGCCCAGCGAGGCGTCCGTCGTGACCTCGAACGCGGGCAAATCCTTCTTGGCCGCCGTATTGGAGTACAGCGCCAGGATCGCACGGTCGTCGAAACGATAGAACGAGAACGTGGGATAGCGGCCGAAGAGCCAGATGTCCGCCGGTTTCCCGTAGTCCCGGGCCAGCCGCGCGAAGTAGCGGTAGGCATCGGTGATGAGCCCCGGGATCTGCGGCCCGTCGTCGAAGTGCTTGTCGAGCGAGTACATCAGCTCGTGATTCTCGAGGTCGGGCAGGAAGACCTCGAGCGTGGTGCCCTCGCGCGCCAGGAACGTCTTGATGGCCGCGTCGTGGTTCTCGCGCCAGCGGCGGGAGTGGATGAAGTAGAGCGCCAGCCGGGTTGACGAGGCGAGTAGATCCTCGAACCGCTGCATGAACGCGGTGAACGGGGCGACGCGGATGATGCCGGACGGCACTTCGACGGGGGAGGTCATGGCGAGGATGGTACTTCGTCCGCGAAACCGGAGCAAGAAAGCCGAGGCGACGGCCGCCGCCGGGGGCGTGCTCGGCCCCCGGGCGCTCAACCGCGCGCTGCTGGCGCGGCAGATGCTGCTCGCGCGCCACCCGCTCCCGGCGGCCGAGGCCATCGAGCGCCTGGCGGGGCTGCAGGCGCAGGCGCCCGCCGCGCCCTACGTCGGCCTCTGGGCGCGGGTCCACGACTTCCGGCCGGGCGAGCTGGCCCGGCTGATCGTCGAGCGCCGCGCGGTGCGCATCGCGCTCATGCGGGGAACCATTCACCTCGTGACCGCGCGGGACGCGCTCGTGCTCCGGCCGCTGCTCCAGGTCATCTTCGACCGCGACCTGCGGGTGAATTCGACCTATGCCAGGGGTCTCGTCGGCCTGGACCTGACCGCGCTCGCGGCGGAGGCGCGGGCCCTGGTCGAGTCGCGGGCGCGCACCATGGCCGAGCTGCGGGCGCTGCTGCAGCGGTGCTGGCCCGATCGGGACGCCGGCTCGCTCGCCCATGCGGCGCGGGCACTGCTGCCGCTGGTGCAGGTGCCGCCGCGGGGCCTCTGGGGTGTCGGCGGCCTCCCCACACTGACGACCGCGGAGCACTGGCTCGGGCAACCGCTCGCGCGGCGTCCGTCCCTTGGCGCAATGGTGCGGCGATACCTGGCGGCCTTCGGGCCCGCGAGCGTCATGGATGTGCAGGCGTGGTCGGGGCTCACCCGCCTGGAGCCCACGATCGAGCGGCTCCGCCTCCGGCTTCGCACCTTCCGCGACGAGCGCGGCATCGAGCTGTTCGACCTCCCGGACGCACCGCGGCCGGACCCGGACACGCCGGCACCGCCGCGCTTCCTGCCCGAGTACGACAATCTGCTCGTCGGCCACGCGGACCGGTCGCGCGTCGTGGCCGACGCGCACCGGGGACGGCTCCTGCTGACCGGCCGGGAGATCGTGGGCACGCTGCTGGTGGAGGGTTTCGCGGGCGGGACGTGGAAGATCCATCGAAAGCGCGGGCGCGCCGTGCTGGCGGTGGCGCCCTTCAAGCGGCTGCCCGCCGCGGCCGCCGCGGCGGTGAGGGACGAGGGGGAGCGGCTCCTCGAGTTTACCGATCCGGACACGGCCGCGCGGGAGGTGCGGCTCGAGGTTCTGCGGAGGGCGTGACGCGGTTTGGTCGCGCTGACCCGAGCCGCCCTGCTTCAGTCGAACCGGCCGCGCTCCCGCAGCACCGCCAAGCTCTGGGAGCCGAGCGTGAGCAGCGCCTGGAACACGCCTTTCACGCCGGTCGTCGAGCCCTTCGGGGGCGACGCGGAGGTCTCGCTGATCACGGTCAGCGTGCCGGTCCCGTCCTTCACCTGGTAGGCACCCTTCCCAAGCAGGCCGGCCGACTCGCCCACCTCGCCCTTGATGCGCACTTCCTTGCCGTTGTACTTCGACGAATTCTGCAGCAGCTCGCCGATCGGCGTGACCGATGCGCAGCCGGCGAGCAGAAGAAGGGCCGCGGCCGTGATGGAGCGGCCGACGAACCGGGGAACGCGCAGGGCGGGCGAGGTCATCATCACGGCTCCGGGACGGGATCTCGAGGAAACGGCAGTCCGGCGAATCTTACCGGGCGCTCAGGGTCTGGACCAGAGCCGGCGCTCCATCACGCCCGCCGCCTCCGCGAACCCGTGGCGGGCATACACCCCGCGGCTTCGCGGCGTGGGCCAGAGAAAGACCGTATCGATTCCCCGCTCGGCACAGGCGGCCAGCGCAGTGTCGAGCAGGTACGCGTGCAGGCCGGGTTCGTGCACCGGATTCGGAAGCTTCTCCACCAGCTGAACCCAGACCGTGCCCAGCGGTTCGCCCTGGGCCTCCTCCGCCAGCCAGCCGAGCCCCGTGCGAAGCTCATAGCGGAGCTGGGCGAGGATCGCCGCGTCCGGCGGAGCGGCCAGTCGGATGCGGGGCCCGCGCGGGAGTGAGGGATTCGGCTCGAGCCTTGGGTCGGCCACAGGCTCTTACCTGGTGTGCGCGCGGGACATCGGAGCCGCAGACGCGGGGTCGGGTACCGCGAGTATCGCGCCGTGGCCGAGGTTGTCAAGCGTTCCCGGCGACCCTAGTGGTCGGCCAGCAGCGTCTCGTTGTGGTTGGACGCGAGTTTGGGCGCGATCCGCTCCTCGAGCTCCTCGACGGTCAGCTCGATCGCTTCGCCGTCCCGCCCGGCGGCCTGCCTGATCTGTCGCCGCTGGTCCCGTATCAGGTCGAGTCGAACGAGATCCTGCGCGGTGTGGTTCTGCATTGGTCTCTCCGGGGTGTGCGTGTGAGATGAGTGTGGCAGCCTCCCATTCTTGATTCGGAAACCGGCCGCTGAACGGGACACCGGTGGCCGGAGGTGCTCTGACGAGATCCTGTCATTCCACCTATGGATGCCGCGCCTGGGCGCGCCGTATCTATGGGCATGCCACTCTCCACGACACGCAGTATCGCCGACCTCCAGGCCGAAGCCGATCGTCCGACGCTCCGCCGCGTCCTCGGGCCGTTCAACCTCACCGCGCTCGGGATCGGCTCGGTCATCGGCACCGGCATCTTCGTGCTGACGGGCACCGCGGCGTCGCAGAACGCCGGCCCCGCGCTGGTGCTCTCGATGATCATCGCCGCCGTGGCCTGCGCGCTCGCCGGGCTCTGCTATGCGGAGCTGGCGTCGATGATCCCGGTCGCGGGCAGCGCGTACACCTACGCCTACGCGTCGTCCGGCGAGCTGGTCGCCTGGATCATCGGCTGGGACCTCATCCTCGAGTACGCCCTGAGCGGCGCCACGGTGGCGGTCGGCTGGTCGGGATACTTCGTGAGCTTCCTGCGCGACCTCGGCCTCGCGCTGCCACCCGAGCTCACCGCCGCGCGTGGCGCGGCCGCCGTGCTGGCCGACGGGCAGGTCGTCCCCGGCCTCTTCAACCTGCCCGCGGCGGGCATCGTGCTGCTGGTGACGGGGCTCCTCGTCGTCGGCATCCGCCAGAGCGCCAACACCAACACGGCGCTGGTGATCCTCAAGACCGGCGTGCTCATCGTCTTCGTGGCGCTCGGCGCCGCCTACGTCCGGCGCGAGAACCTGGTGCCGTTCGTGCCGCCCAACACCGGTGAGTTCGGCCACTTCGGCTGGAGCGGGGTGCTCCGCGGCGCGGCCGTGATGTTCTTCGCCTACGTCGGGTTCGACGCCGTCTCGACCGCCGCGCAGGAAGCCAAGAACCCCCAGCGCGACATGCCCATCGGGATACTCGCGTCGCTCGCCATCTGTACCGTCATCTACATCGCCGTGGCGGTGGTGCTGCTCGGCATCGTGCCGTATCAGCGGCTCAACGTGGCCGATCCGATCGCCGTCGGCATCGACGCCACCGGGCTCACCTGGTTTAGCCCGGTCATCAAGATCAGCGCGCTGTTCGGGCTCTTCAGCACCATCCTGGTCCAGCTGCTGGGCCAGACCCGCATTTTCTATTCGATGAGCCGGGACGGGCTCCTGCCGGGACTGTTCGGGCGGGTGCATCCGCGGTTCAAGACGCCGTGGCTGAGCACGATGATCACCGGCGGCGTCGTGGCGGTCGCCGCGGGGCTGTTGCCGATCGGCGTCCTCAGCCAGCTCGTGAGCATCGGCTCGCTGCTCGCGTTCCTGCTGGTCTGCGTGGGCGTCCTCATCCTTCGCCGGACCGCGCCCGAGGTGCCCCGACCCTTCCGGGTGCCGGGTGTGCCCTGGGTCCCCGTGCTGGGCGGCCTCACCTGCCTGGCGCAGATGCTGAGCCTGCCGCGTTCCACCTGGGAGCGTCTGGTGATCTGGATGGCGCTGGGATTCGTGATCTATTTTCTCTACAGCCGGCGGCGAGCCCAGGCGCGGAGACTGGAGCGGGACGGACTCGCGGCGACGGCGACACCGATCGGCGGGTGAGTGAAGTCTGCGTCGCGGTTCCTGATCCTGCTGCTGGCCCTCACGGTCGCGCTCGCGACCCTGCTCGGCGTCGAGGCCCTCCGCGCCACCCGCTCCCACCGGGTGACCGCCGAGCGTGCGCTCCGCGACTACGCCACGGTGGCGGCGTGGGAGTTCCTCTCCGCGTTCGACGACCAGCTTCAGCGCGACGCCTCCGCCGCGCTCGGCCCGGTGGCCGGGAACCCCGCCGCCTCGCCCTACGACTCGCTGCCCGCGGCGGCGGCGCTCGGGCCGGCGGCCGACTCGCTGTTGCGGTGCGGCCCGGCGGATCCGACACCACGATTCACTTTCGCGCTCGATCTCCGGAGCGGGGCGCTCACGACCCGCGGCGACACGCCGTCGGCCGCGCTTCGCTCATGGCTGGGCGACACGATCGCGGCGGCCGCCCGCGGTGAACTGCCCGGCGCCGGCCGCGCGGCGGTCGTGTGGGCCCCGACCCCGGTCGTCGCGGCGGAGGAACGCGCGAAGGCCGGTGCCGGCACGGTCGTGGTCTACGCCGTGAAGACGGTCCGCTACAACGGCTACGCCGCGCACGAGGCGCCGCTCGCGGTCTACGGGGTGGCCACGTGCCGCGCGGCGTTCCGGCCGCTCTTTGCCGGCATCGTGGCCGGACATGCCTTGTTGCCCGCCCAGGTGGCCGGCGGCCTGCCGAACGCCCGCCTGATGAGCCTGGAGATTGCCGACCCCGCCGGAGAGACCCTCTTTCGCTCGGGCCCGCCGTCCGCCGCGGGCGCCTACGCCGGCGATCCGGCGTCGAATCCCGGCTCGCTCATCGTCCGCGCCTCGCTGCCACCCGACGTCGCCGGCCAGCTGGTGGTGACCCGGCCGGGCGCGCGGCTTCCATTGCTGCTCGGTCTGCTCGCGCT
Source organism: uncultured Gemmatimonadales bacterium (assembly GCA_963840215.1). Taxonomy (GTDB): domain Bacteria; phylum Gemmatimonadota; class Gemmatimonadetes; order Gemmatimonadales; family GWC2-71-9; genus CAVVWJ01. The sequence continues at coordinate 150,954 of CAWIYG010000006.1, forward strand.
CACCGCCGGGCTCACCGCGATCGCTGCCCGGCAGCTCCGCCGCGAGCACGAGCTGGTGCGGCTCCGGAACGACTTCACCTCCAGTGTCTCGCACGAGCTGCGCACGCCGCTCACCCAGATCCTGCTCTTCGGCGAGACGCTCGAGCTCGGCCGCGCGGCGGGCGAAGACGAGCGGCGCCAGGCGCTGGCGATCATCGTCCAGGAGGCGCGCCGCCTGACCCACCTGGTGGAGAACGTCCTGCACCTCTCGCGCGCCGAGCGGCAGATGGTGCGGGTGGCGCCCGCGCCCGTGCCGCTGGCACCGCTGCTGCGCGAGATCGTCGAGCGCTTCGCGGCGCTCGCGGGCTCGGCGGCCGTGCGGCTCCGCACCGAGCTCGACGACCGCCTGGTCGCGACGGTAGACTCGGCGGCGCTGCATCAGATCGTGATCAACCTCCTGGACAACGCGATCAAGTACGGGGGCGACGGGCCGGTGACCCTCCGGTGCGCGCTCGACGCGGACCGGGCGCGGGTCGAGGTCGAGGACGCGGGACCAGGCGTGCCGGCCGGTGATCGCATCAGGATCTGGGAGCCGTTCGTCCGCCTCCGGCCGCAGGCCGCCGTGCCGGGCAGCGGCATCGGCCTCGCGGTCGTGCGGGAGCTGGTGGTGGCGCACGGCGGCGAGTGCCGGGTAGAGACGGTGGCGGGCGGCGGATCGCGGTTCGTGGTTGCCCTGCCCGGCGCGGAGCGGCTCGAGGAGCGCGGGGCACGGCCGGAGCCGGGCGTGGAGGACGCGGGTCGTCCCGCGGGAACCGCGGAGGTGCCATGGCCCGCGTCCTGATCGTGGAGGACAACCGGAACCTCGCCCACGGCCTCCGGACCAATCTGGAGTACGAGGGCCACGCGGCTGACGTGGCCGAGGACGGGGCGGCCGGTCTGGCGCTCGCGCGCGGGCGCCGGCACGACCTCATCCTGCTCGACCTGATGCTGCCGGAGCTCGACGGCCTGCGCCTGCTCGAGATTCTCCGGGCCGAGGGGATCGAGACGCCGGTGCTGGTGCTGACCGCCAAGGGCGACGAGGCGGACAAGGTGCGCGGCCTCCGGAACGGCGCCGACGACTACGTCACCAAGCCGTTCGCGCTCCGCGAGCTGCTGGCGCGGGTGGGCGCGCTGCTCCGCCGGACTCAGGGCGGCGCCGCGCGGCTCGGCTTCGGCGCGGTCGAGCTGGACCCGGCCACGCGGGGCGTCACGCGCGGGGGCCGCGCCGTGCCGCTCCGGCCCAAGGAATTCGACCTGCTGCACGCGCTGCTCCGCCGCGGCGGGCGGGTGGCGACGCGGACCGAGCTCCTGCGGGAAGTGTGGGGCTACCAGGACAGTGTGATCAGCCGGACGTTGGACACGCACGTGGGCGAGCTGCGCCGGAAGCTGGAGGAGGATCCGGCCCGGCCGCGGCACATTCTGACGGTGCGGAAGACCGGCTACCGCCTCGCGGCCGGGGAGTGAGCGACCCGATCACCGGGCGCATCGGGGCGCCAGGCCGCCACGGCCGCGTCGGTCGGCGGCCGGACTTTGAGCACCGTCTCCTTCCGGATCGCCACGGTGCCGGGCTTCGCGCCGCGTGGCTTGGAGACGTGGCGCGCCTCGGTGCAGGTGACCGCCACCGTGCCCGCGGACCGCGCCTTGCTGTGGTAGGCCGCGATCCCGGCAGCGAGCTCGCGGGTGGGGCGGTCGGGCCTCTCGCCCGCCGGCACCCGCAGGATGACGTGGCTGCCCGGCATCCCGCGAATGTGGAACCACAGATCGTCCGGGCGCGCGAGCTCGAGGCTGAGATGGTCGTTCGCGGCGTCGGTGCGGCCCGCGAGCACGCGCCAGTCGCCCGGCAGCACGTACTCGACGATGTCGGCCGGTGCGAGCGTCATCGCAGCCGCTCGAGTCGGCCGAGCGCCTGCCACCCGGCGCCGCGCTCGAATCGGCGTCGCGCGGCGGGATCGCGCCTGAGGAACGCGTCGAGGAACTCCAGCGTGGCCCGCGCGACCGACGCGTAGGCGGGGGCCGTTGCCGCGGACGCACCGAGGGCCGGCCGGACCGCCGGAAACCCGATGGTTGCGGCACCGAGATCGGTGGCGGAGACGGCGCGAACGGGCGGCGAGCTACGCCCCAGGCGGGCGGTAGCTGACGGACTTCTTGGTCGCCGCGTCGAAATCTTCGGGCGACAGCAGCGCGGTGGTCTTGAGGTGGACGGCGCCGCTGCCATTGACCGCGAGGCTCACGGCCACCGCCGTCGCGGTGTCAGGGAACTCGGCGATCCCGTACACGTCCGACTCGCCGAGGGCGAAGTAGAACGCGTGCAGCTTGCCCCCCGATTGCTCCACCATCTGCTTGACGGCCGCCCGCCGCTTGGTGCCTCCGTCCTTTGCGAGACCCTTGGCCCCTTCGCTGGTGTAGGACCCTTGCCAGAGGTATGTCGGCATGAGGTGCTCCGGTGTAGAGGTGAGCCAGCTAAGGTATGCGTTCCGCGGGACAGCGGAAGGCTATCTTTCGGAAACTCTCACTTCCGCGGGCGCGTAGATTCTCTGTGACCCCGGGCGCCGCACCTGGGGGCCGCCGCCGCGCCATCAACCCACAACCCAGCGAATCGTGCTCGCGCTCCTGCTGCTCCAGACCGCTGTCTCAGGCACCGTCGTCGAGGGGAAGGGATCGCCCACCGCGGAGGTGCCGCGGCTCGAGGCCACGGTCGCAGATCGACGGCTCGCTCGACGAGCCGGCCTGGTCCGAGGCCACCCGCCTCGGCGGCTTCTGGCAGTATCAGCCGGTGGACGGACGGCCCGCGGAGGAGGAGACGGAAGTCCTGGTGTGGTACGCGCCGGACGCGATCTATTTCGGCATCCTGGCGCGTGACCGCCAGCCCGGCGGCGATCAGGGCCACCGTGGCGGACCGCGACAACATCGACAGCGATGACCACGTCGTCATCGACATCGACACCTTCCACGACCGCCGCCGGGCCTTCTTCTTCGGCGTGAATCCCGCTCGGGGCCCAGAGCGACGGTGTCCGGAGCGAGGGTGCCGGGCAGGTCAGCAGCCTCATTCCGGGCAGCACCGACCTGAATCCCGACTTCACCTGGGAGTCCAAGGGCCGGATCACCGACCGTGGTTACGAGAGTCGAGATCCGGATCCCGTTCAAGAGCCTGCGGTATCCCGGCGGCGAGCCGCAGAGCTGGGGCTTCAACGTCACGCGCGTGGTCCAGCGGACCGGGTACACCGACACCTGGACCGACGTCCGGCGCGCCAATGCCAGCTTCATCGGCCAGGAGGGGGCCATCGGCGGGCTGCACGATCTCGAAGCGCGGCGTGGCGGTCGAGGCCCAGCCCTTCGTGACCGCCACGGCGGACGGCAGCCGGGACGTCGTCCGAGCGGCGACTTCACCCGCGACGACGTGAATCCCGACGCCGGCCTCAACCTCCGGCTCGGCTTCACCAGCTACGCCCTCGACGCCACGCTCAACCCGGACTTCAGCCAGGTCGAGAGCGACGAAGGGCAGGTGACCGTGAACGAGCGGTTCGCGCTGTTCTTTCCGGAGAAGCGGCCGTTCTTCCTCGAGGGAATCGAGCTGTTCGGCTCGCCGCAGACGCTGGTCTACACCCGCCGCATCGTGAACCCCAAGGCCGGCGCCAAGCTCACGGGCAAGTTCGGGCAGCTCGGCGTCGCCCACCTCACGGCAGTGGACGAGACCGACGCCGGCGACGCGTGGTTCAACATCACCCGGCTCCGGCGCGACTTCGGCCGCAACTCGATCGCGGGCGTCACGTTCACGAACCGCGACCGGGGGAGCCTCCACAATCGCGTCCTCGCGGGCGACTTCCGCTACGTCTGGGGACTCTATTACACCCAGGTCCAGCTGGGCGCGTCGGTCACGCACGACGCGGCGGGGAGCCGCACGGCACCCATCTGGCAGGCGGAATACGACCGCACCGGGCGCTCGTGGGGCTTCAACTATCTCGTAAAGGGACTCGGCGCCGGCTTCGACGATCAAGCGGGGTTCGTCAACCGGCTCCGGAGCGACGTGGTCAACGCGCACGCCTTCAACCGGCTCACGATGTACGGTGCGCGGGGGGCGGCGCTCGAAAACCTCACCGTGTTCTTCGGTCCCGACCGCACGTGGCTCTACCGGGGGTTCGACTTCAACTCCGCCCTCGAGGGTTACGAGCAGCTCGACGCCACCTTTCAGCTGCGCGGCGGCTGGGAGCTCAACGGCCACATCGAGCGCGACTTCGTCAACTTCCAGGACTCGACCTACGCCGACTACACCGTGGGAAGCCCGTCGGGCCCGGCCTACGCGCCCGCGGACGATTTCTCCGGGTTCGTGTGGCGCACCCGGGTGACGACGCCGACCTGGCAGCAGATGGAAGCGAGCGTGCAGTACCAGCGCGGACGCGCGGCGATCTTCGAGGAAGGCGGGACCGGCAAGGCCTGGATCCTCAGCGGCGAGCTGGGGCTGCGCCCGGCGTCGACGATCCGCGTGGCCCTCACGGGAACCGTGTTCCGGCTGCTCCCGCCTCGACGGCCGCGAGTTCGCCCGCACCACCATTCCGCGGCTCAAGGTGGAGTACCAGCCGCGGCGGTCGCTCTTCTTCCGCGTCATCGGCGAGTACCGCTCCCAGCGCCGGGTGGCGCTGACCGACCCGGTCAGCGGGGCGCCGCTCCTGGTCGGCGGCGCGACCCAGCCCGCGACGGAGTTCAACGGGCTCCGGGCCGACCTGCTGGCGTCGTTCGAGCCGACGCCGGGGACGGTGGCGTTCCTCGGGTACGGCAGCTCGCTCGAGACCGACGCCGAATTCAACTGGTCGCGGCTGGAGCGGCGGAACGACGGGTTCTTCGTGAAGCTGGCGTATCAGGTGCGCCGGTAAGCCTCCCGCGGTGCGCGGGCCGCTGGGCCGACCCAAGGGTGCTGGCGGCCTGGGGATGATGACGCACTTCCTCGTGCGGTAAGCGCCGGCTGCGGCTGGCCGCGCTGGGCGCCCGGACGAGGCACGGTCGTCCACGGGGCATGCCTGCCAGCGTCCTGACGCTCGTCCTGATGCTCCACGGCTTCGCCGGCTGCTCTCCGGCGACGGCCGGTGACGACCTCTCCTCCCGATCCGTGCTGTTCATCGGGAACAGTCTCACCTACGCCAACGACCTTCCCTCGCTCGTCGCCCAGGTGGCCCGCGCCGCGCAGGACAGCGTGAGCGTCGGCATGGTGGCCGGGCCCAACCTCGCGGTCATCGACCACACCAACGGTGCCACCGACGCGGTTGCCCGGATCGACGGCGGCGATTGGTCGTTCGTGGTGCTCCAGCAGGGCCCGACGCCGGCCGGCATCTGCCGGGATACGCTGGTCATCGCGGCGATACGGCTGGCCCCGCATGTCCGCGCGGCCGGTGGTCGGATGGCGCTGTTCCTGCCCTGGACCCGGCAGCGCAGTCCGGGCGCGCTGCCTGCGGCGGCCGAGTCGGGCACCATGGCTGCGCGCGCTGTGGGTGGGGTGACCATCCCGATAGGCCTGGCCTGGAAGCTCGCGCTCGAGGCCGATCCTGCGCTCCCGCTCTATGGTTCGGACGGGTACCACCCCGCGCCCGCCGGCAGCCTGCTCGCGGCGCTCACGATCTACGACCGGGTCTTCGGGCGGGACGTCCGCGAGATTTCCGTCACGGCGCTCGCGACGCTGCTGGAGCCCCGACTCACCCCGTCCCGCCTGCAGCTCCTGGCGACGGCGGCGCACGCCGCCGCCGTGAGTCTCCCTCCCGGCCCGACCCAGCCCACGGCTGCCGACACGAGCCGCGTCTCGTCCGGCGGCGGCCCCTGCTGAAGTACGGCCGCTCGGCCACCCCCCGGCCGAAGGCGAGCACGGACGCCGCGGAGCCACCAGCCCACCCGATGTCGAAATCCGGCGCCGCCGAACGACTACTGGATGTCGGCGGAGTTCACATCGTCCGGAGGAACATCATGACTCGCAGAGGTGAACGGCTTCAGAGGACACTGGTCCGCGCGGTGCGGTTGGCCGCACTCGCCGTGCTGGTCGTCGTACCATCGCTCCACGGTCAGACGGAGGCCTACCCCGAACGGCCGCGGCCGCTGCCGGAGGCCGAGGAAATCGCGCTCGCGATGACGGCCGCGCCGGCTGAGGTCTCCGCGCGTGCCACAATCTACGTCCTCCGCTCCGCGGGGCCGGCCAAGGCGCGGGAGGGGACCAACGGCTGCACCTGCATGGTGAGCCGGGACCTCCACCAGGGGAGCCTGTACCCGATCTGCTTCGACCAGGAGGCGACCCGGACGGCGTTCCCGCGCGAGCTGATGGAGCTCCGACTCCGGTTCGAGGGTCGGAGCGAGGCCGAGGTGAAGGCCGCCGTCACGGCGGCCTACGCCGACGGGACGCTGGGGTATCCGTCCAAGCCGGCCGTGGTCTACATGATGTCGTCGCGGCAGGTGCTGTTCTCCTCGCCGCTGCCCGAGGGCCGCCGGGTCGGGGCTTGGCATCCGCACCTGATGATCGCCATGCCGAATGCGACGGGCGAGCAGCTCGGGCTCGGCGAGGACGGGAGCGCGGGAGACTTCATGCTGGAGCGCAGCGGGGAGGCCGCGGCGCAGCTGATCGTCCCGGTGACCTGGTGGGCGGACTCGGCGCGGGGAACCCGCGTCACCGCTCCTCGATGACCTCCACCCGGCCGATCCGGTCGCCCTCGAGCATCCGCTCCGCCACCGCCTGTCCGCCGTCGATCCGACCGAAGATCGTGAACTCGTGGTCGAGCAGCGGATTGTCCACCAGGTTGATGAACCACTGCCCATCGCCCGTGTCGCGCCCGCGGGCCGAGATGCCGATCGTGCCTCGCGCGTGCGTTCGCGTCGTGAGCTCGTCCCGCATGAACGTCGCGTCGCCGACGTACTCGTTCGCGTCCGGCCCGCCGCCCTGGATGACGAAGTTGGGCTCGACCCGCTGGAACACCTTCCCGTCGTAGAATCCCTCCCGCGCCAGCCGCAGCACCCGCGCCACGGTGGCCGGCGTCTCGTCGGGGAAGAGCCGGACCGTGAAGGTGCCGCCACCGCTCGAGGGCGCCATCGTGACGCGAAGCCGGATCGACTGCCGGAGGAACAGCTCGGCCAGCGGCTCCTCGCGGATCGGGAGCGGGGCCGGGCGGGCGGCCACGGCCGCGCCGCTCCATCCGGACAGGATCGTTGCGACGCGCGCCGCGACCGTAGTATCGAAGTCGGCGAGGTACGGAGTGAGCCGCGGCGTGCTCGCGGCCGAGCCCAGCGGCGCGATCCGATCCAGCATCGCCACCCGCGGGTCGCGGGCGTTCTCGCTCCGGCGCGCGCTCAGCCCGTCGAAGGCGTCGAGCAGGGCCGGGAGGGCACCGGGGTGCGCCGTGCTATCGAGCGCCGTCGCCGCGGCGAGTGCCACCTGGTAGCCGCTCGACCCCAACGCCCGGATGTACACGCTGTCCGCCTCGTGCCCCGCCACGGCGGCGAGCCCGGCGATGGCGGCCTCCTGCACGTTGTGGTCGGTGTCGCCCGCGAGGCGGAGGAGCAAGGATCGATCGCGCACGACGGCGGCCGTACGCGCCGCGTAAATCCGGGTCTCGATCCGTTCCGCGCCGGCGCGCGCCGGCAGCAGCGGCCGCGCGGCGGCGGTGTCGAGGCCGGCCAGGGCCAGAAGCGCGTGGGCACCGGTCTGCCACCGATGATCCGGTGGACCGGCGGCGACCGGCGTGGCAACCAGGCGCCGGAGGGCGGCCACCGCCGCCCGGGCGTTCGCGCACCCGCTCCCGAGCGAGTCGATCGCCGTGAGTGCGACGTACGGCTCGCGGTCGCGCGTGAGCTCCAGGATCGGCGCGCAGTCCGGCGGCCCCTGGCCCAGGCGCGCCGCCGCGATGGCTTCCGTCCGGACGATCGGACTGGAATCGCGCAGGGCCCGGCGCACCAGCACCGCGCGGAGCGGCGCCGCGAGCGCGCCCGTCCCGCGGAGCGCCATGCGGCGGGACTCGTCGTCGGGGTCGCGGACGGCGCGGAGCGCCGTCGCGCTGTCGAGGCCACCTGCCGCCGCGAGGGTGAGCAGCGCCAGCCGGCGGACGACCGTGTCCGCCGACTCGAGCGCCGCCCGCCGGAGCAGGGTGACGCTCGCGGAGCGTGAGCGTGCCCGTGGCCCGACGCGCCCGGGCGAGGGTGTAGAGCCCGTGGGTCAGGCCGGGCGTCTGCTGGGCCGCGAACCGCGGGCGGATGGCGTCCTCCGCGGACCGCGCCGCGGCCGTGTCGGGCAGCGGCAGGCGACCCAGCGACTGCGCCAGGGCGTCCACGACGCGGGGGTCCGTCTCCGTCGCGAGCGCGCGGGTGAGTGCCGCGGCGGCCGCGCGGGTGCCGAGCGCCGCGCCGCCGGTGTCGGCTTCGGTCCGCCGCAGCCGTCGGACGGACTGGGCCACGGCGGTCGCCGCCTCGGCGCGGACGCTCGGGGCCGGATCGGCGAGCCACGGCAGCAGGCGCCGGCCGAGCTCCGGCCGCTGGACGCGTCCGAGCCCACGCACCGCCACCCGGCGCAGCAGCGTGTCGCTGCCGGCCAGCGCGGTGAGCAGCGGCTCCAGGCCCTCGGGCCCGGTCCCGCGCGCGTCCTCCGCCACGAGCATGCGCTGGAGACGGGCGGAGTCCAGGGTGGCGGCCGCCTGCCCCGCGGCGGGTGCTGCCCAGAGCGTCAGGACGAGTGCGGCGGCCAGCCGTGCGACGGGTGCGCGCATCGAGAATCCGGGGCAAGGGTCGGAGGCACTACGAAGGGGTGGTGGCGGAGTTCCACCCGTCCTATCGTTCGATCATGCTGACCTCACGACCGCTGGGCACGCAAGGTCTGACCGTCTCCGCCCTCGGGCTCGGCTGCATGGGCATGAGCCAGTCGTACGGCACGCCGGACGACGCGGAATCCGTGGCCACCATTCACCGCGCCCTCGAGCTCGGCGTGACGCTGTTCGATACCGCCGAGGTGTACGGCCCCTATACCAACGAGTCGCTGCTCGGCCGCGCCCTCGCGGGCCGGCGCGACCGCGCCGTGATCGCCACCAAGTTCGGCTGGGAGATCGGATCGAGCGGCCGGGGCGGACTCGACAGCCGCCCGTCACACATCCGCGAAGCGGTGGAGGGCTCGCTCGGGCGCCTCGCCACCGACCGCATCGACCTTCTGTACCAGCACCGGGTAGACCCGCAGGTGCCGATCGAGGACGTCGTCGGCACCATGGGCGAGCTGGTGGCGGAGGGAAAGGTGCGCTTCCTCGGGCTGAGCGAAGCGGCGCCGCAGACCATCCGGCGCGCGCATGGCGTGCACCCGATCTCGGCGCTGCAGAGCGAGTATTCGCTGTGGGAGCGGAGCCTGGAGGACGAGATCTTGCCGGTGCTGCGCGAACTCGGCATCGGGCTGGTGCCGTTCAGCCCGCTCGGACGCGGCTTCCTGACCGGGACGGCGCAGCGGGCGGAGGAGTACCCCGAGGGCGACTACCGGCGCGGCGATCCCCGCTTCCAGGGCGCCAACTTCGACGCCAACGTCCGCGCCGCCGCCGTGGTCGGCGAGATCGCGGCGCAGCTCGGCGCGACCCCGGGCCAGGTGGCGCTGGCCTGGGTGCTGCACCAGGGGCCGGACCTGGTGCCGATCCCCGGCACCAAGCGCCGCCGGTTCCTCGAGGAGAACGTCGCGGCGGCCGACGTGCGGCTCGGCGCCGCCGAGCTGACGCGCCTCAACGAGGCGCTTCCGCCCGCGGCCATCGCTGGGCCGCGGTACAGCGAGAGCATGATGTCCTACATCGATCGCTGAACCGCGCTTCTCCTGGGTTGGCTCAGGGTGACTCGCGGTGGGGCCGGAAGACAATGTCGAACGCCGGCGTCCAGGTCTTGCCGCCATCCAGCGATCGCTCCGCCTTCTCGCGGACGTCGGCGCCCTCCTTCCACCAGATCCCCCGCAGCAGCGACGCCTTGCCGTCCGACGTGTGGTCCGGTCCCGTCAACACCATCCGCCCGCCCTCGAGCCCGCCGTTCAGCAGCAGCAGGCTTCCGCGGTTGGTGACCCAGCTCTGGTGCCACCGTCGGTGGACGGGGTCGTAGAGACTGAGGCTCTCACCCGCCAGGCCCTTCGGCTCCTCGTACACCTCCCGCAGCGCGCAGCCGCCGAGCACGATGGTCACCCGATTCCGCGCCACGACCTTGGCGGGGTTGTCGATGTCGTACGTATCCCAGTCGCCCGCGAAGAAATCGAACTGGCGGAACTCCGGCGTCGCGCACGATTCTGCCGGTTCCGGCGATGCATCGCGGGGGCCTCGCCACGCCGCGGTCATGAGGACGAGAGCGCCGGTGGCGGCGACGAGCAGGAGCGCCGCGACACGTCGCGGCGGACGGAGCAGGTAGGACATGCATCCCTCTCTAGATCGGTGCGTTGGAACGGAGGCGGACGACACGAGCCGGGCCGGTGCGAGATCCGGGCGGGGCGTGCGGCGACAGGTACGCCAGCGACAGGTGCGCCGTGGCATACGCACGCCACGGCCGCCACCGCTCCGCCAGCCGGAGCAGGGCCCGGGCGCCCGGCTGCACCGGCGGCGCGCTGGAGCATCGGATCGGCGGCGGAGAACGCGTCGGGCCACTGGAGGGCCCGCATGACGATGGCGGTGGCGGTGGCCTCGCCGATGCCCGGGATCGCCGTCAGCGCATCGAGCGTCGACGGCACGTCCGCGCCCGGCCGCAGGTGCAGCCGCCCGCTGGCGACGCCCCGGGCAACGGCGACGATCGCCTCGGCGCTGCCCGCGGCGACGCCGAGCCGCGCGAGCAAGGGCGCACCGGCGGCGACGACGGCCTCTGCGGTCGGCGCCAGACGGACCAAGTCCGGGAGCTCGGTCTCGATCGGCGCTCCCAGGGCCCGGGCAACGTGGCGAAGCGGTCCGTCGGGGCCACGCGCACCTGCAGTCCCCTGCGCCGGCGGTCGCGCGTCGCGCAGCAGCTCCCGGAGCGCCGCCTCGAACCCATCGAACGCGCCCTGCATCCGGAGCCCCGGCCGCCGAGCGACCGCGGGTCCGAGACCGCCCGCCCGGAGGTGCGCGTCGATCACCGACGGCTCGGCGTCGAGATCGAACAGCTGCCGCAGCCGGGCGAGCAACGGCATGAGCGCCGGCAGCAGCGAGGCCGACAGGTGAACCGCGAGCTCGCCGCCCGGACCGGCGCCCGCCACGCGATCGGCGCTGGCGCCGCGCAGCCGCCGGGAGGCCTCCGACCACACCGCCTGCTCGACCGAGACGATGCCGCGGGACCCGTCGAGGTGCACGGTCCGGGTATAGCGGCCCCGCTCCACGAGCTCGACGCCGGGCACGGCGTCGGCCGCGAGCCGGTGCAACAGCGCGTCCCACGCCAGCGGGGGCCGATAGCTGAGCGTCAGGCGCACGAGATCCGCCGCCGGTCCGCCCGCGTCGCCCGCGCGCGGCGCGGCGCGACGACGCTGGCGGAGCGCGCTCGGACTCATGCGGTAGCGCTCCTGGAACACGGTGTTGAACCGGCGCAGGCTCTGGAATCCGCTCGCGAACGCCACCCGCGTCACCGGGAGGGTGGTGTCGGTCAGCAGGCACTTGGCGAGCAGCAGGCGATGCGTCTGCGCCAGCTCGACTGGCGAGACACCCAGCTCCCGCTCCATCGCGCGGCGGAGCTGGCGCTCGCCCACGCCGAGCTCCCGCGCGAGGTGGCCGACACCGCACCCGTTGAGCGCTCCGGCCGCGATGCGCACCGCCGCGGCCCGCGCCACCCGCGGCACCGCATCCATCAGCGCCCGCCCCGGCGCGAGCTCGGGCCGGCAACGGAGACAGGGCCGAAAGCCGTCGTGCTCCGCGGCGGCGGCAGACACGAAGAACCGCCGGCGGTCGGCATACGCCACGCGCGCCGGGCAGACGGGACGGCAGTAGATCATGGTCGAGCTGATGCCGACGAAGAAGACGCCGTCGAAGCGCGGGTCGCGCGACGCGAGTGCCTGGGCGCAGCTCTCGGGGTCGAGCATCGGCGTTCGGGCGGCGGGGGCGGTCATGCGGTCAATGTAGCCGGTGGCGCGGCGCGGACTAGCCGGATTCGGACGTCGAATGACGCGGCTCGGGTACTTCCTCCGGGCCGGCGGGCGCAGGGTGTCGAGGAACAGGCTCAGGATCTCGAGGTTCGCCAGCGCTGCTTGGTCGGGAAGGAGTGATACAGCGCACCCTTCGTGACGCCCGTCTGGGCCAGAATGGTATCGAGGCTCGAGGCCTGGAAGCCGCGCCGGCAGCTCTCGTCGAAGGCCGCCGCCAGCAGCTTGACATATCACTCGTACGTACGTGACAACTGGCACCTGATTCAAGGAGGTCGATGTGCTGCGGGATATCAACGCCATGGCGACCATCGCCGTGAAGAAGATCGATGTCGCCCGCCGATTCTACGAGGACACGCTCGGATTCGAGCTGACCGCCACCGAGGGCGACGCCGTGCGGGCGTACCGGAGCGGGTCATCCACGATCCTGGTCTACGAGTCGAGCTTCGCGGGCACCAACAAGGCCACGAGCGCGACATGGACCGTCGGCGAAGAGCTGGAGGGAATCGTGCGGGCGCTCAAGGGCAAGGGCGTCAAGTTCGAGCACTATGACCTGCCCGACACCACCCGGCAGGGGGATGTGCACGTCTCGGGGAAAACCCGCGTGGCCTGGTTCAAGGATCCCGACGGCAACATCCTGTCCATCGTCAACGGATAGGTGCGGTCACATGCCTGCATGACCGGCGCGGGCGTGTCGATTCGGCGGACCTTCGTTCGACGCATCAGTAGAGCCAGGGTGGAGCCGGTCGCTCCCGACCGGACGGCCCGCTCCGACCGTCACCCGAAGGAGACATCACCATGCGGTTCATGATCATCGTGAAGGCGAACAAGGACTCCGAGGCCGGCGTGATGCCCGAGCGAGAAGCTGCTCGCCGACATGGGCAAGTACAACGAAGAGCTGGTGAAGGCCGGCGTGATGCTGGCGGGCGAGGGGCTGCAGCCCAGCTCGAAGGGCGCGCGGGTCAAGTTCTCGGGCAAGACCCGCACGGTCGTCGACGGGCCGTTCGCCGAAACCAAGGAGCTGATCGCCGGCTTCTGGCTGATCGAGGTGCGGTCGAAGGAGGAGGCGATCGAGTGGGTCAAGCGCGCGCCCAACCCGCACGAGGGCGAGTCGGAGATCGAGATCCGGCAGGTCTTCGAGGCCGAAGACTTCGGCGAGGAGTTCACGCCCGAGCTGCGCGAGCAGGAGGAGCGGATCCGCAAGCAGGTCGCCGGGAAGAAGGCCTGAGGCTGACCCGACGGGGCAGGCGGGGCGACCGCCCCGCCTTGCCCCGGCCGCCGGCGATGCGTTAATCGTTGGAGGTGACGGGAACCGATACCCACAGGACGATCGACGCGGTCTGGCGCATCGAGTCGGCCCGGCTGATCGCCGGGCTGGCCCGCATCGTCGGCGACATCGGCGTCGCCGAGGACCTGGCGCAGGACGCGCTCGTCGCCGCCCTCGAGCGCTGGCCGGAGGCCGGCGTGCCCGATAACCCCGGCGCCTGGCTCATGGCCACCGCGAAGCACCGGGCCATCGACCTCCTCCGCCGGCGGACGCTGCTCGAGCGGAAGCACGAGCAGCTCGGCCACGAGCTCGAGGCCCGGCAGGAGATGGCCGTGCCCGATCTCGACGCGGCGCTGGACGACCACGTGGGCGACGACCTCCTGCGCCTCATGTTTACCTCCTGCCATCCGGTGCTCTCCACGGAAGCCCGGGTGGCGCTCACGCTCCGGCTGGTCGGCGGCCTCACCACCGAGCGAGATCGCCCGCGCGTTCCTGGTCCCCGAGCCCACGGTCGCGCAGCGCATCGTGCGGGCCAAGCGGACCCTGGCCGATGCGCACGTCCCGTTCGAGGTCCCGCGCGGCGCGGAGCTCGACTGCGCGGCTGTCCTCGGTGCTGGGGGTGGTCTACCTGGTCTTCAACGAGGGCTACTCGGCCACCGCCGGCGACGACTGGATGCGCCCGTCACTGTGCGAGGAGGCCCTCCGCCTGGGGCGGATACTGGCGGGGCTGGCACCGAGTGAACCCGAGGTCCACGGCCTGGTGGCGCTGATGGAGATCCAGGCCTCCCGCTCGGCCGCCCGGGTCGGCCCCTCCGGCGAGCCGGTGCTGCTGCTGGAGCAGGACCGCGGGCGGTGGGACCAGCTGCTCATCCGCCGCGGGCTGGCGGCGCTGGCGCGCGCCCATGAGCTGGGGGGCGCCCACGGCCCGTACGCGCTCCAGGCGGCAATCGCCGCCTGTCATGCGCGGGCGCGCACGCCCGAGGCCACCGACTGGAAGCGGATCGCCGCGCTCTACGGCGAGCTTGCCGAGCGGGCTCCGTCGCCGGTGGTGGAACTCAACCGGGCGGTCGCGGTCGGTATGGCGTTCGGGCCGGCAGCGGGGCTCGAGCTGGCCGACGCGCTCACGGGGGAGCCCTCACTCAAGTCCTACCACCTCCTGCCGAGCGTGCGTGGGGACCTGCTCGCCAAGCTCGGCCGCGCCGAGGAGGCGAGCGCGGAGTTCCGGCGCGCGGCCTCGCTCACCCAGAACGGGCGCGAGCGGGCGCTGCTGCTGGCGCGCGCCGCCGAGAGCAGTCGCGGGGTCGAGGCCGCCCCGTCCGCCCCCTAGCCCCCCGCCACTTGTTCAGCCGCCCAGCGCTGCTATCCTAAGGTCCGATATGAGCCTCCCCACCATTCGACAGGTGACCACGGCGCTCCTTGCCGCCGCTTCGACCGCGGCCTGTGGCCGACCGTCCGGCGCTTCCCAGCCAGCTCCCGAACCAAGCACGTCAACGCCTGAAACCTCGCCCACTCCCAGCACGTCTGAGCGGGTGCGCGCGGACAGCCTGCGCCGCCCCTATACCAAGGCGGACGTGCAATTCATGACCGACATGATCGGGCACCATGCCCAGGCGCTCGTAATGGCGGCGATGGTCCCCACGCGCGAGGCCGACCCGGCGATCGGCCGGCTCGCCGAGCGGATCATCAACGCCCAGCAGGACGAGATCGCCACCATGGACAGGTGGCTCGCGATCGCGGGCAACCCGTGCCTGAACCCGGGGCCGGGATGTCCCATCCAATGCAGCACGACGGGCACGACATGGCCATGCCGGTCATGCTGATGCCCGGCATGCTCACGCCGGCCCAGATGGCGGCCTTGGATTCCGCCAGGGGCCCCGCCTTCGACCGCCTGTTCCTGGCCGGCATGATCCAGCATCATCGGGGCGCCGTGACGATGGTGCAGCGCCTGTTCGACACGCCCGGCGCCGCCCAGGACGAGACCGTGTTCAAGTTTGCCTCCGACGTCAGCGCCGATCAGTCCACCGAGATCGCCCGGATGCAGACGATGCTCGAGGCCCTCACTCCCGAAGAACCTCACCGTGAATACCAGGACACTCGCCAAGCTCGTCCGCAGGCTTCCGTCCCTCTCGCTCGCCGTCGGCCTGCTGGCCTCGGCGGCGTGCGCGGGCTCCTCCACCGGGGCCGCCGGCGCGGTGCCGGCGGACGACATGTCCACCACGCCGCCGAGCCCGGATCCGCGCGTGGGCCTTCGCGCCGGGCTCACGAACGCCGAAGAAGCCACCTGGAACCTGCGGGTCGTCTCGAGGACGCCACCGTCGCCCCAGTTCGTGGGAGTCACCAACTCCGACCTCGCGTTCACCGGCAGCTACGCGATCCAGGGGAACTACAACGGCTACCAGGTCTGGGACATCGCGAACCGCGCGAAGCCGGCCGCTCAAGACGGCCTACGTCTGCCCGGCGTCGCAGAGCGACGTGTCCGTGTACAGGAACCTGCTCTTCGTCTCGGGCGAGGGACTCGGCGGCCGCCTCGACTGCGGCAGCGAGGGCGTGACCGACACGGTGAGCGCCGAGCGGCTGCGCGGCATCCGCATCTTCGACATCACCGACATCGCCAATCCGAAGTACGTCGGCAACGTGCAGACCTGCCGCGGCTCGCACACGCACACCGTGCTGGTCGATCCCGAAGGACACGGAGAACGTCTACGTCTACATCTCGGGCTCGTCGCGGCGTGCGCTCGCCGAGGAGCTGCCGGGCTGCGTGCGCGGCGGCGCCGACGGAGGATCCCAACTCGGCGCTGTTCCGCATCGAGGTCATCAAGGTGCCGCTGGCGCATCCCGAGCAGGCCGCGATCGTGAGCTCGCCGCGGATCTTCAACGACCTGGTGGCCCCGCCGACGCACGGCGAGGCGCCGGAGGACATCGCCGCGAGCACGCGGAAGATCGCCGAGGCGCGCGCGCAAGGGCGGGTTCATCGCGGTCATCGACAGGCACCGACCAGTTCGTGATCTCGGCCGCAGTTCACGCGGCCGATGCTCGACAGCATCGTGAAGGCGCGGCGGCACCGGCGACCGCCGACCGCCGCCGACAGCGCCACGCTTGCGCGAGGCGCTGCCGGCCATCGTCGCCGCAGATGGTCGGGCCGCCGCCGCCGGTGACCCGACGGCACCGCAGCCCGGCCCGACGCAGTGCCACGACATCACCGTCTATCCCGGCCATCGGCCTGGCCGGCGGCGCGTGCGGGGGCTACGGCCTGCTGCTCGACATCAGCGACCCGGCGCAACCCGATGCGCATCGGCGCCGTCGCCGACTCCAACTTCTCGTACTGGCACTCGGCCACGTTCAACAACGACGGCACCAAGGTGCTGTTCTCCGACGAGTGGGGCGGCGGCGGCGCAGCCGAAGTGCCGCGCCACGGACAAGCCCGAGTGGGGCGCCGACGCGATCTTCACGATCGACCGACCGGAAGATGCAGTTCCAGAGCTACTACAAGATGCCGGCGCCGCAGACGCCGCAGGAGAACTGCGTCGCGCACAACGGCTCGCTGATCCCGATCCCGGGCCGCGACGTGATGGTGCAGGCGTGGTACCAGGGCGGCATCTCGGTCTTCGACTGGACCGACGCCGCCGAACCCGAAGGAGATCGCCTTCTTCGACCGCGGCCCGGTCGACTCGACCCGGATGGCGATCGGCGGCTCGTGGTCGGTGTACTGGTACAACGGCGTCGATCGTGAGCTCCGAGATCGCGCGCGGCCTCGACATCTTCGAGCTCGCGCCGAGCGCGTTCATCTCGCAGAACGAGATCGACGCGGCGAAGACGGTGCACCTCGACTACCTGAACGCGCAGGGCCAGCCGAAGCTCGTCTGGCCGCCGAGCTTCGCGCTCGCGCGGGCGTACGTCGATCAGCTCGAGCGGTCGCAGGGACTCGAGGCGGGGCGGATCGCCGCCGTCCGCGAGGCGCTGGCCGGCGCGGAGAAGGCCAGGGGCGCCGCGCGGCGTGATGCGCTGACGACCCTGGCGACGGGGCTCGACGCCGACGCGAGCGGGGCGGGAGACGCGCGCGAAGGTGCGGACGCTGGCGGGCGCGGTGCGGGAGCTGGCCGGCACGGAGAGCTGAGGGGGGATCCGACCCGCGTTACTCCTGAGCAGAGCGAAGGGGGCATGCCTTTGGGTATGCCCCCTTCGCTGCGCTCCAGGCTGACGCGGCCTGGAACGGGCAATAGTTGACAAAAGCAACTATATCCCCGATCCTGGAAGGGCCACCTCCCAGGGAGACCCCGTGACCACTCAGCTCGCCGCCGCCGCCCGGGTCCGGCGCTTCAACCGCTTCTACACCCGCCGCATCGGCCTGCTCGATCCGGGCCACCTGCACACCCCGTTCTCGCTCGCGGAGGCGCGCGTGCTGTACGAGGTGGCCCACGTCGACCGCCCGACGGCGAGCTCCCTGATCGACACGCTCGATCTCGACGCCGGCTACCTGAGCCGGCTGCTCCGCGGCCTGCGCCAGCGCGGCCTGCTCACGGCCCGCGCCGCGCCGGACGACCGCCGCGTGCGGGAGCTCGCCCTCACCGCCCGCGGCCGGAAGGCATTCGGCCAGCTCGACGCCCGCGCCACCGAGGCGATCGCCGGCATGCTGGGCCACCTCTCGGCCGCCGAGCGGGATCGCCTGCTCGCCTCCCTCGGCACGGTCGAAGCGCTGCTCGACGATGCCCCGCCGCCGGCCGAGCGCCGGGGGCCGCTGGTGGCGCTCCGCGCGCCCGAGCCGGGCGACCTCGGCTGGGTGCTGCAGCGCCACGGCGAGCTGTACGCGGAGGAATACGGCTGGGACGCGAGCTTCGAACGGCTCGTGGCGAAGGTCGTGGGAGAGTTCGCGGCGGTGGACGCGGGTCCCGCAAACCGATGCTGGATCGCCACGCTCGACGGGGAGCGCGCGGGCTGCGTGTTCCTGATGCCCGGCTCGTCGCCGGGCGTGGGTAAGCTGCGGCTGCTGCTGGTGGAGCCCTGGGCCCGGGGCCACGGGCTGGGCGGACACCTCGTGGCCGCCTGCGTTGCCGGGGCGAGGGTTGCCGGGCTCGATACGCTCACGCTCTGGACCAACGACGTGCTCGCGGCGGCCCGCCGGCTGTACGAGCGGGCCGGCTTCCGGCTGGTGAAGCAGGAGCGGCACCGGAGCTTCGGGAAGGCGCTCGTGGGGCAGACGTGGGACCTCGAGCTTGGGCCGGCGCCGCGACGCGGCTAGCTCGCCGCGAGTCGCCGGGCAGGCGGGCCGTCAGGGCGCGACCGTCTGAATCTCCAGCCGTGACGGGTAGCGCGGTGTGCGCCAGACGGCGTGCGTCTGCGCCCGGAAGTCACCGGCGGCGGCCTGGAAGATATTGGGCACCCACGTCTGCGGGTTGCGGTCGATGAGCGGGAACCAGGTGCTCTGCACCTGCACCATGATCTTGTGGCCCGCCTGGAAGCGATAGCTCTGGGTGTGCAGGTCGATGGTGAACGGCGTGACTGCGTTGGGCACCAGCGGTACGGGCCGCTCGAACGAGCGGTGGAAGCGGCCGCGGAATACCTCGTTGGCCACCATGAGCTGGTAGCCGCCCAGCTTGAAGTCCGGCGGATAGTCTTCGGGGTAGACGTCGATCAGCTTCACGATCCAGTCGGCGTCCCGCCCCGTCGTGCTGGCGAAGAGCTTCGCGGTCACCCGCCCGGCGAGCACGACGTCCTCGGTGAGCGGCTCGGTCTCCCAGCTCAACACGTCCGGCCGCTGGTGCACGAACCGCTGGTCCTCGAGCAGCCAGGTGTACCAGCCCGAGCCCTTGGGGTAGTAGGTCGGCTCGATGGGCCGCGGGCGGTAGGGAACGGGGTGCGCCGGATCGCTCACGTAACGGTCGGCTGAGGACTTCCCGGCGGTTGGCGGTGTGAACGACAGCCGGCCGCCGGCGTGGAAGTAGAGCGCTCGCGTCTTGGCCTCGGGCGGCGGCCAGCTCGTGAAGGTACGCCAGCGGTTGCTGCCGCTCTCGAAGACGGTGGCTTCGGGCTGCTCGAGCCGGCCCTCGTCCTTCAGGTAGAACGCGAAGAACGGCGCCTCGATCGCCCGGCGGAAATGCTCGCCGGTCGGGGAGCCGAAGTCGATGTTGCCGAGCTTCTGCCCTGGGCCGGAGCTCCATCCGCCGTGTCGCCAGGGACCGACGACCAGGAAGTTTTGGTTGGCCGTGTCGTGCTTCTCCAGCTCGTCATAGATCGTGACGGGCCCGTAGAAGTCCTCCTGGTCCCACCACCCCGCGACGTTCAGCGTCGGCGCCGTGACCCGCGTGAGATACGGGCGCATCGCCTGGCGGCGCCAGAAGGCGTCGTAGTTGGGATGCGCGCTGAAGTCGCGCCAGGTGGGCAGTACTTTGTCCTTGAGGACCTGCTTCTGGATGTTCGAGAGCGGGCCCACTCCCAGGTACCACTCGTAGGTGTCGTAGCGCCCGAAGTCGAAGTGCGAGTTCTCCCGCGTAGCCTCGGTGAGCCAGGCGTACTCGAAGCCATAGCTCAGCCGGAACGCGCCGTTGTGGTGGAAGTCGTCGCCCAGGAACATGTCGGCCGGGGAGGCCTGCGGGCTCACGGCACGGAGCGCGGGATGGCCGCCGAGCATGCCCATGGCCGCGGTCCAGCCGTCGTAGCTCACTCCCAGCATGCCGACGCGGCCGTTGTTCCCGGGCAGGTTGGCCAGCATCCAGTCGATCGAGTCGTCGGTATCGGTGATCTCGTCGCTCTCACCGGCTGGCGCCGCGGCGGCCTTGGGCGGCCGCTGCATTACGAAGGTTCCTCCGCTGCGATAGCGCCCCCGGATGTCCTGGAACACGAAGAGGTATCCGTCTTCGGCGAGCGGCTGGTAGGCGCCACTCAGTTTGCCGCGCGAGTCGCCGACGCCGTAGGGCGTCCGGGTGAGCAGGATCGGCAGCGGTCCGGCCGGCGCCCGTGGTCGGAAGATCTCCGCGTGCAGGGTGACGCCGTCCCGCATCGGGATATCGGTGCTGGTCTGCTCGTAGGCGGCGGGATCGTAGCGGGGGTTGGACGGCTGCTGCGCCTGGAGTCCGGCGGCGGCGGTGGAAAGCAGGGCGAGCGTGAGCCACCGCCCCGGGAGGACGTCGAGGAATCGCATGCAAGCTCCGGGCTACTGGAAGGAGACCCCCGTGAAGCGTGCCACCGGACGGTCCTGCGCGTAGAGGGTCAGGTGATCGCCGTGGCGCTCGAACGTGCCGCTGAGGCTGTTGCAGCCCGTGGACCCCGCCACCCGCGAGTCGGTGGCCTGGAACCGGAGATGCGGCTCCCGCGCCGCGCCCACGACGACCGGCTGCCCGTCGAGCTCGCTCAGCTTGCAGTACTTGTTGGTCAGCTCGCCGGGAGGGTCATCCGTCCGCAGCCCTCGACCGCGCGACCGTCCAGGCGCACGATCACGGCATGGGTGAACGACGCGCCGCTCATCGCGTCCCGGCACGGCTGCTCGCGGATCTCCACGCGCAGGTTCCGTCCGTCGGGCTCAGCCTCGTAGGCCGCCGTGCCCGGCGGAGCGCCCCGCACCTGCCGGGGGGACGAGGCGTAGACCCGCGTCGCGCCGTAGTCGCCCAGGTAGCGGACCCAGCGTCCGTCGACGAGGTCCAGCGTCCAGCCCGGCTCCTGACCCACGGCCCGGAATTCGACGCCCATCAAGGCGGCCTCCTCCCATGCGTCGCCGGCGCGGCGTCCCCGGCAGCCGGTGTGGTGGACGCCACCGATCTCCAGGCACGCTTCCTCATCCTTGGACCAGAAGTCCACACCGCGGCCGGCGTATCGGACGCCGGAGGCGGCCTCGACGTGGCCCGGGTGTCGACGCGCTCGGGAAGGGAGACGACGAGCGAGTCGCCACGCGATCCACCGGTCGAGCGAACGCTGAACCGGACGCCATCGCCGCACGCGTATACGGTTGTGCCGGCAGATCGGGGCGACGGGCTCGAGGTGTCCCCTGCCGCCGGCGCGGCGCGCTGCTCGGCCGCTCCGCCGGCGGGGCGCTCCGGCGATCGGGGCGCGGCGCATCCGAGAGCCCACAGCGCGGCCAGGCCACCCCTCGCGATCAGGACCAGGCCCGGTCCTCCGGCCAGCCGGGTCGCTCCACGCATCCGATCCTAGCGCCCGCCCGCCGCCAGATGCTGCTCGAGGTATCGGGTGAGCAGCGAATACAGGTGCAGGCTGGTGCCGTCGCCCTCGCAGATGCAGTGGGTCCGGTTGGGGTACACCATCAGCGTGAACGGGCGGTTGGCGGCGACGAGCGCGTTGACGAGCCGCTCGGTGCCCTGGAAGTGGACGTTGTCGTCGCCCGAGCCATGGACGACGAGCAGATTGCCGCGCAGCCGGTCGGCGAAGAAGAGCGGAGAGCCATCGTGATAGGCCGCCTCGTTCTCCTGCGGCAGGCCCATGTAGCGCTCCTGGTAGATCGTGTCGTACAGCCGCTCGTCGGGCACCGGCGCCACCGACATCCCCGTCTGGTACAGCTCCGGGTAGCGGAACATCAGGTTCAGCGTGGTCGAGCCACCGCCGCTCCAGCCCCAGACCCCCATCCGCGTCGAGTCCACCCAGGCCCACCGCCGCATGGTACGCGCCGCGCCGGCCTGGTCGGCCGAGTTGACGAGGCCGACCTTCTTGTAGATCGCCTTCCGGAACGCGCGGCCGCGTGGCGCCGGCGTGCCGCGGTTGTCGAGCGAGGCCACCACGTACCCGCGCTGCGTCAGCATGAGGTACCACAGGTACCCGTCGTCCCACTGGTCGAGCGCGGTCTGGCCGGCGGGCTCGCCGTAGACCAGGTACAGCACCGGGTACCGCCTGGTCGAGTCGAAGGCCGGCGGCTTCATGATCCAGCCGTCGAGCCGGAGCCCGTCGCCCGCGTCGACCTTCACGAACTCCGCCGGCCCGCGCCGGAGCCGGGCGACGGCATCGCGAAGGCGCCCGTTGGCCACCAGCGTCCGCACCGGCTCATGCTTCGGCAGGCGCACGAGATCGACGACAGGTGGCGTGCCCAGCCGGGAGAAGGTGTGAAACGCCCACCGGCCGTCGCTCGAGATCTTGTAGGTGTGGTAGCCCGGCTGGTCCCGTGGCGTGACGCGTTCCTGGCGGCCCTTGCCGTCGAGCCGCGTGCGATAGAGGTAGAGCTGGGTCGCGTCGTCCGGCGACGCGGTGTAGTAGACCCA
Organism: uncultured Gemmatimonadales bacterium; assembly: GCA_963840215.1. Taxonomy (GTDB): domain Bacteria; phylum Gemmatimonadota; class Gemmatimonadetes; order Gemmatimonadales; family GWC2-71-9; genus CAVVWJ01. Next base: position 173,491 of record CAWIYG010000006.1, read on the forward strand.
CCCAGCGGCCGAGTCGACGCCGACGACGTAGGATGCACCGAACGCGCTCTGGGGGTTGTGGAGATCGAAGGTGCCGGGGGTCACGAGCCGGACCTTGGCCCCGTCCCGCGAGACGACATACAGATGCCGCCAACCGTCGCGCTCGCTGATCCAGGTGAAGCGCTTCCCGCCGTCGATCCAGCGGAGATCGTCTACCACGTCCACCCAGGCGCTGTCCCGCTCGGTCAGCACGGTCCGGGTCCGGCCGGTGCGCGCGTCGCCCAGCATCACGGCGATGGTGTTCTGCGCCCGGTTCATGTGCTCGAGCACGACTTCGTCCGGGCTTGCCGCCCACTCCATCCGCGCGATGTAGTTGTTGCGCGGATCGCCGGGGACGTCGAGCCAGACCGGCTCGCCGCCGTCCGCGTCGATCACCCCCACACGCGCCGCCGAGTTGGTCGTGCCGGCCTTGGGGTACTGCACCGGGACGACGAACGAATAGAGCGAGTCGGTGTCGTTGATCAGGTTGAAACTGCGGACCCCCGACGCGTCGAGCTGCCAGAAGGCGATCCGGCGGCCGTCCGGGCTCCAGCGGAACCCGTCGCGCAGGCCGAGCTCCTCCTCGTACACCCAGTCGAAGGTGCCGTTGATCATGGTGCGCGAGCCATCGTGCGTGAGGCGGGTGATGCCGCCGTCGGCGAGTCGCTCGACGTAGAGGTCGTGATCGCGCACGTACGCCACCCGGCCGCCGTCGGGTGAGAACTTGGCGAACATGAGCGTGGACGCTGCCGCCGGGCCGCCGAGCTTCCGGAGCCGCCAGCCGGCCAGGTCGAGCGTCCAGTAGTCGCCGCGGGTGTTCTGGCGCCAGACCTTGCGTGAGTTGGTGTAGAGAAGGAGCCGCTTCCCGTCGGGCGACAGGGTGTAGTCCTCGATCACCAGCGGCAACGATTCGCCGGGCGGCACCAGCCGCCCGGCGCCGACCCAGACGTCGCGCCGGCCGCTCGCGGCGTCGTAGCGGACGAGCGCCCGGCCGGGCGGGCTGGCAGAGTCGGGCTCGAGCTTGGTGTAGGCGGCCGCGCCCGCGATCCAGCGGATGGCGCCGAGGAAATCAGGGGCGAACTCGTCCGAGTCGAAGATGCGGTCGAGGGTGACGAGGGAGGAATCCGGTTCCTGCGCCGTTCCCGCCCGGGCCGTCGAAAGGCCGAGTACCAGGACGAGCGCGGCCAGCACACGAGGGCAGGGCGACATCATCGGCTCCCAAGACAAGGGCGGTGGGCTCGGCGTCAGTACCTGGGAAAGCCCCGGAACACTCCGTCGTCCTCGGCCGCCGCGGCGAATTCCTCGAAGTCCATGTTCGCGATCGACAGGTTGTTCTCGATCGCCTGGACCGTGGAAGGTAGCGCGCGGAGCGTCGGGTTCGCGTCCGCGAACAGGTCGATGACGAGCACGGCGTGTTCCGGGTGCGTGATGGCCGTGCGATCGACGACAATCACGAAGCTGTGGTTGGAGTCGGGCTCGAACAAGGCCGGACCTGCGCGGTATCGAGGTCGCGGTAGTCGGGGTCGTCCACGAACGTGACATAGGCGAGGAATTCGAGCGAGCTGCCGTTCTCGCGGACGGGGGCCCCGATCGCCAGGCGGGTCGCCTGCCACGCGGCCTCGTCGGAGAAATCGGTTCTGAGGACGATGGCCTGCTCCGACCTCGGAAGCGGTTTCACCACGACCTCCCGCCGCCGAAGCCGCGGGCTACCGGTCCGCGTCCTCCGCGGAGGTGGCGCCGATGAGCCCCCCCAGCAGCGCGGCCGCCGTGCCCCACCAGAGGGTCTCCCCGATACAGCCGTCGCCAGCCAAGCCGAAACGGCGGCAGAATCGATAGCCCACGATGCCGCCGAGAAGGCCGCCGACCGCGGCTCCGATCATGAGGCGCCGCTCCGATTCCGAGGAGCGCTTCATCCGTAGGTCGGGCCGGCCGGAGGTGCCGCCCGCCGCGGCGCGCATCCAGAGCTCCGAAGGTCTGGGGCCCGCCACGGCTTGCGCCTGTGCCGGCCCGGCGAACGCCAGCGCCACGGCGAGCGCAGCCAGCAACCGATGCAGGGTGGGGGTCAGCACGCGAGGGCTCCCTGAATGAGTGGAGCTCCACCATGCGATCCCGCCGTTCCCCGGGCGTGACCTGACCAGGTGTCCGGCTCACGATCCCACCGGCTCGTGCGTCGCCCACCAGCTCCGCGCCCGGTCCTGGGTCCACCCGTTCGCGCCTTCGACCACCGCCAGCCTGGCCGACAGCTCCCTCGCCGACTGCGGCCGCTCCGCCGGATCCTTGGCGAGGCAGGCGAGCACCAGCCGATCGAGCGCCGCGGGAATCGCCTGGTCGGTCCGGGCGGAAGGCGGCCTGGGCGCGGCCTGGACGTGCTGCATCAGCAGTCCCATCGACGTGTCGGAGGTGAACACGAACTTGCCGGTGAGCAGCCAGTATGCCACGCAGCCGATGGCGTAGATGTCGGTGCGACCATCCACCGCGCCGCCGACGGCCTGCTCGGGCGCCATGAAGGCCGGCGTGCCCTGCACGGTGTTCTCCCCGGTCTGCAGCGGATCGGCCTTCGCGCCGTCGCCGGCGCCCTTCACGATGCCGAAGTCCAGCACCTTCACGAAATCGTACTCCTCCCCGTAGCGGCAGAGGAAGATGTTGGCAGGCTTGATGTCGCGGTGGACGAGGCCGCAGGACTCGGCCTCGGAGAGCGAGTGGCAGACCTGGCGCAGCAGGAAGACCGCCCGGTCGGGTGGCGCGGGCCCGTGGCGGCGCAGGAGCGAGTCGGCGTCGAGCCCGTCGAGCAGCTCCATGACGTAGTAGAAGGCGCCGTCCGCGGCGATGCCGAAGTCGAACAGCTCCACCGTGTGGGGCGAGCGCAGGCGGGCGATTGCCTGCGCCTCCCGCTCGAAGCGGCGCAGCGCCTCCGAGGAGATGTCGGCGGCACCGTCGCCCGCGCGCGACGGCCGGATGAGCTTGATGGCGGCGGGCCGCGCCAGCATCCGGTGCCGGGCCCGCCAGACCTCACCCATGCCACCCTCGCCCAGCTTCTCCTCCAGCTGGTAGCTCCCCAGCTCGCGCGCCCGCTTGATCTCGGTGCCCAGGCCGTACACCACGCGCGCCCCGACGTACGCCATGGCGACCACGAGCAGATAGGGGAACACGAGCCAGAAGAAGAACTGGCCCGGGTCCGGCCGGAACGAGGTGCGCCCGGCGGCGATCACGAAGCCGATGACGACCGGCACCGAGCTCACCGAAGCGAGGGCTGTGAGCAGCGCCATGCGCGGCCGGGTCGGCACGACCACGGTGAACAGCACCGTCCACACGGCGACCCACGACAGCCCGAGCGCACGGCCGCGGAGGTCGATCAGGGGGTCGGTGTACTCCGCGATGGCGATGCCGTAGGCGCCGACGATCTCGAAGGCCAGGCCGATCGCCATTGCGAGCGGCAGGGAGAGCTGCTTGCTGCCGAGCACCGCGGCCACGAGGAGGGCCACCACGATGGCGATGACCGTCGGTCCCCAGAACGCGAAGCCGCTCAGGAAGAGCGCGAGATCCGCCGGAACGAGCAGCATCGGGAACACGCCCGCCATGAAGAACACGAACGCGTACAGCAGGGCGAGCACCCGGAGCCGCGCCGCCGACTGGCCGAGCAGGTCGGTGGGCAGCGACGACGAGATCCCGTGCGCGCCGGAGGGACGCGCGTCGGGCCGGAGCAGCGTCACGTGCTCGGCCATCGGCGCGGGTCGCGTCAGCCGGCCTGCCGCAGCGTGATGTCGAACACGCCGAGCCGCGAGCCCGGCTCCGCCGGCGGTGGCGCCGGCTCGAAGGCCACCGTCACCCGCGACTGGTCCTGGGCCGGGAGCTCCTTCCGGATCAGGTCGCGGTCGTTGAGCGCCTCGCCGGCGAAGTACATCTGGGTGACGAGCTCGTGGTAGCCCCGGCGGGAGACCCGAAAGTGGATGTGCGGCGGCCGGACCCAGCCGGAGTCGTCGGCGGGGTAGGCGCCGGGCTTGATGGTCGTGAACCCGAAGCGGCCTTCCGCATCGGTGGGCATCTCGGCCCAACTCTGGAAATTGGGATCGAGCGGACGGGGATTGTTCGCGTCCTTCTCGTGATCGTAGCGCCCGTGGGTGTTGGCCTGCCAGATCTCCACCAGCGCGCCCGCGATCGGCTTGCACGCCTCGTCCAGGACGCGGCCCTGGACGACGATGATCTCGCCGGCGGCCCGGCCGGCGCGCCCCTTCACCCGGGTGAGGTCGGGATCCTCGTCCGCATGGTCCCGCGTGGGATAGTACGGGCCGGCGGTCTGCGGAACAGTCGGCTCGGCGCACCCGGGGCTCGGTGTCCCGTCGGCCCCGAGCCGCTGCGCGAGGAGGCCGGCCGCCGCGCCGGCGCCGACGCCGAGCAGGTTGCGGCGGGAGATCGAGGGATCCTGCGGCATGCGCCCTCCTTGAGGTGGGTCGAGGCGGCTCAGGACTGCTCGCGCAGCGATCGCCCGATCAAGCCCAGGCCGCCGGCGAGCAGTCCCAGCATGACCAGCGTGTCGAACAGCGAGGTCGGCGCGAAGTAGATGTGGAGGTTGGCGATGATGCCGGCCAGGATGATCAACGCTCCCGCTCCGGTGAGGAGCCAGGCGCCGACGCTCCGGCCGTCGTAGAACAGCCAGGCGATCCCGGCGAGCAGCGGGAGGAGCGACAGGCCGAAGGCGTTGTACCCCCACAGCAGCCAGTGCCCGCTCCCCACGGTGACGCGGGCGAGCAGGAGGTAGCCGCCCACGACCAGCATGCCGAGGCCCAGCAGGAAAGTGCCGAGGCCGCCCGAGGTGCCGCCGGGGCCGCGCATGCTCAGCGGCTCGGCCGGCGCGCCCGCGGCCGGCGCACAAGAATGGGGAAGTGCATGGCGGATCTCACAGGGCTCGGGGGCGGAGCGGGGGGCCCGGTCGATGTGATAATCTAGCTGCCGCGGCGGTCACACGGGGATCTCTCGTCAGGCCCCGCCCCACCACCCCGTCGGATACGTCCCGTACAGCGTCTCACCCAGTACGCAGAGGACGCCGGCGGCGACGACGGCCAGCCGCTCGCCGCGGGCGCCCGCGACGGCCAGGAGCACGAGCGCCGCGGGAACCAGCACCGTCTTGGCCAGGGCCAGACCGTACGACACGAGGGACGTGAGCGACGGATGGCCGCTCTCGTGCGGGCCGAACTCGGCCATCGCGAAGCACAGGAAATCGAGCGCCATCACGGCGCAGGCCCCCCAGGCCAGGCCGGTCACCCGGAGCCGCGGCGCCCCGGGGCGGGCGAGGACGATGAAGGGCAGGATCAGCGCTGCCATCACGAGCACGTCTACGGCGCCGGCACTGTTCCAGACCCGGAGCTGCACCGGCCGAAAGAGCACGGCGATCGCCAGAACGTAGCCGGCGAACAGCCCCGCCAGCGGCAGGAATCCGCTGGCGGACCTCATGGCGTCAGGAACTCGTCGAGCATCCGGTGAAACCCCGGAGGATCGTCCAGGTGGGGCCAGTGTCCCTCGGCCCCGAGCCGCCGATGCGGCAGCTCCGGCACGAGCCGGTGCAGCGCGATGGGAACGTCGCCGATCGCCGAGACCAGGGACAGCCGGCGGCCGCGATACGCCGCGAGCGCCGGCACCGGATCGTACTCCCCCAGGGCGCGGAAGGTCCCGAGCACGGTCGCCTGCGGCGTGGCCTCCGCGTCCCGCACGACGCGATCGCGCACGGCCGGGTCGGGGCCGGCGATCGAGGTGTAGTACTCGCGGAGCACCGTGCGGTAGTGCGGACCCTGCAGGAGATCCAGGAAGTGGCGGCGCTGGTCCTCGGGAAACTGCCGGCCGTCCGGCGCCGGGTCCACCAGCAGCAGACCCCGCACGCGTTCCGGGTGACGGCTGGCGTACTGGAGGGCGGTGCTCCCGCCGCCGCTGTGGGCGACGAGCACGACATCGGCGAGGTCGAGCGCCGCCATGACCGCGCCGACGTCCTCCGCCCGCCCGGCAAAGGAGTAGTCGCCGTTGGCGGCGGGAGCCGACCGGCCGGAGCCTCGGAGGTCGAACGCTACGGCGCGATGGCGCGGGTGGAGGTGGTCGAGCGCCTCCCGCCACTGGGTGTGATTGCCGGCGTCGCAGTGCACGAACAGCACCGGGGGGCCTGCGCCGGGCTGGTCCTCGACGGCGAGCGCCCCTTGCGGTCCGTCGATCGTGCGGATGGCCATGGAACCTCGCCGGTGGAGGTCCCGGGATTCTAACCGGCCGCGGCGGGGAGGGCGAAGGGATGCTGCCCCGTCACCACGAGCCTCTCCGGGCGGCCGTCTCCTGGGGCCGTCCGGCCGCTTGTGCCGCCTCCTGCGCGAGAAACGTCCGGAACTGGAGCCGCGCCTCGCGCCACGGCGTGACACCCAGCGAGATCACGCCGACGCCATGGCCGCCCGACATCAGGTACACCGACAGATCGGTCAGCGGCAGCACGGTCGCCGACAACCAGAGGTCCTCGCTCGCCAGGGTGATCTCGGTGCCCGGCCCCGCCGCGCTGCCTGGGGCGAGGATCTCGTCGACCAGCTCGCGGGTGGCCAGCATGATCCGCTCGTACTCTCCGCTGCAAATTCTGAGTTTCATTCCCGTGCTCCCTCTGGGGTCGGACGGCGTGAGGTCGGACGGCAATATTGGACTTCGGTCCGACCATCGCTGGCCGGCCACCGGACGAAAGTGAGGGGTCGCCACTGACCGCAGCCATCGGCACTGCGGCGGGCTTGCGGGGGGTGGGGCAGGGTAGCAAGATCGGAGCACATGACCAGGGACATGGCACCGCCTCCGCCTTCGGAGCCCAGCACCGGACAGCTCCGGAAACTGCTGCGACAACGGGAGAGCGTGCGCGCGGTGGTGGAGACCATCAGCGGCGAGCTCGAGCTGCAGCCGCTGCTGGAGAGCATCCTGCGCCATGCCTGCGAGCTGATCGGCGCCGAGCACGGCACCTTCGGCCTGGTGGACGAGGAGCGCGATCTGATCCGCACCGCGGCCGGCTATCGGATGCCGCCGGGCGAGGCCGGCGCCGAGATGCCGCGGGGCGTGGGGCTGGCGGGCGTGGTGCTCGAGCGCGGCACGCCCGTGGTGGTCGAGCGGTACGGCGACCTGCCGTTCCCCACCCACCCCGGCTTTGCGGAGCATTCCGTCATCGGCATGCCGATCGAGTGGGATGGGCGGATGATCGGGTTCCTCGGCGTCGGCACCGGCAGCCGCCTGATGGGCGCGGAAGAGGTCGAGACCCTCGCGCTGTTCGCGCGGCCGGCCGCGATCGCCATCGCCAACGCGTGGCGCTACGAGGACGAGCGGCAGCGGGCCGACCGGATGGCGCTGGTGGCGCGCGTCGCGCGGCTGGTCACGGCCGATCTCCGGCTCGACGAGCTGCTGCAGCGCGCGGCCGACGCGATCCACGAGCTGCTGGGCTTCCCCAACCTCGCGATTCCCCTCATCGATCCCGAGCAGCCCGGCATGCTGGTGCTCAGCGTGAAGGGCGGCAGCTACAAGCAGCGCATCCCGGGCGAGTATCACATCCCGGTCACGACCGGCCTCATGGGCGAAGCCGCGCGCACCCGCCGGACCGTCCTGGTCAACGACGTCACGGCGGACCCGCGCTACCTGCCGACGCCGGGCGGGGTGCAGGCGCGGGCCGAGCTCGCGGTCCCCATCGTACTCGGCGAACGGGTGCTCGGCGTCGTCAACGTGGAGCGCGACGAGCCCTTCTGCGACGAGGATGCCGCCATCGTCGGCATCATCGCCGACCAGCTCGCCGTGGCGATCGACAACGCGCGGCTGTACGCGAGCGCGCAGCAGGTGGCCGTGCTCGAGGAGCGGCAGCGGCTGGCACGCGAGCTCCACGACGCCGTCACGCAGCACCTCTCCAGCCTCACCCTGATGGCCCAGACCCTCGGTCCCGCGTACAGTCGCGGCCGCGAAGAAGGGGAAAGCCGGGCGCGGCGGGTGGTCGAGCTGAGCCAGGTGGCGCTGGACGAAATGCGCGTGCTGCTGGCCGAGCTCCGGCCCAGAGCGACGCGGCGGACGAACGGCGACGGCGAGGCCGACGCGCCGGCGGGATCGGCGCGGGCGCGCCTTCGCCACCACGGGCTGGCGGAGGCCCTGGCGCTGCTCGCCGGCGAAGTGTCGCACGACGCGCTGCCGGTGGAGGTGGAGCTCGCCCGGTACGTGCCCCGGCCGCTCGCCGAGGAGGAGGCCCTCTACCGGATCGCCCAGGAGGCGCTGAGCAACGTCGTGAAGCATGCCCGCGCCGCCCGCGTGCGCCTCCGGCTGGCGACCGACGGCCGGGCGACCCTGCTGCGCCTCGCCGACGACGGCGTGGGCCTGACGGCCTCGGTCGAGCGCACCGGTGAGCACGCGGTGCAGATGGGCGGGCTCGGCCTGCTGACGATGCGCGAGCGGGCCACCGCGATCGGCGGTACGATCCGCATCGATTCCGCCCCCGGCGGGGGCACTACCATCGAGGTCATGGTGCCGCACGACGCTGAGCGCCGCTCGTGAGCCCCGAGCGGCTGGGGCACGCGGGGCCGGTCCGGGTGCTGATCGCGGACGACCACCAGGTCGTCCGCGAAGGGCTCCGCATGATCCTGTCGGAGGAGCGGGAGACGATCGAGATCGTGGGCGAGGCGGCGGACGGACACGAGGTCCTGCGCCTGGCGGAGCGCCTCAAGCCGGACGTCGTGCTGATGGATCTGCTGATGCCGGGTCTCGACGGCATCGCGGCCACCGAGCGGCTCCGGGCGGGCGGCGGCGGGCCGCGGGTCCTCATCCTCACGACCTATGCCGACGACGAGCGGGTGCGCGACGCCATCCGGGCCGGCGCCACCGGCTACCTGCTCAAGGACGTCCTGCGCGCGCAGCTGGTGCAGGCGATCCACGCCGCCGCGCTCGGCGTCCCCACGCTCGACCCGCGCGCCCAGCAGCACCTCATGCGGCAGGTCTCCACGCCGCCGTCCGCGTCGCCCTTCGCGGGGCTCACGCCCCGCGAGCTCGACGTCCTCCGGCTGGTGGCGCGCGGCATGGGAAACAAGCAGATCGCGGGAGCGCTCAACCTGAGCGTGGGCACCGTGAAGGGGTACGTGAGCGCGATCCTGCCCAAGATCCACGCAGGCGACCGCACCCAGGCCGCGCTCTTCGCGGTGAAGCATGGCCTCGAGGACGCGTCACGCTGAAGGGGTGACACGCGCGGGGCCCCGATTCCGTACGACGGTAGCGGGCGACGAGATGCTGCCCATGCCAACGACCGAGGTGCAGCACATGCGTCACGAAGAGATCGAGACCGTCATCATCGGCGCCGGGCAGGCCGGGCTGTCCGTGGGCTACCACCTGGCGCGCCGCGGCGTGCCGTTCGTCATCCTGGAGGCCAATCAGCGCGTCGGTGACACCTGGCGGCGGCGCTGGGACTCGCTCCGCCTGTTCACGCCCGCCCGCTTCGACGGGCTCGACGGCCTGCCGTTCCCGGCGTCGGCCCACGCGTTTCCGACCAAGGACCAGATGGCCGATTACCTCGAGTCTTACGCCCAGCGGTTCGGGCTCCCGGTGCGGACCGGGGTCACGGTGGACCGGGTCACGCGAGCGGACGGCGGTTTCTTCGTCTCGGCCGGCGAGCTCCGGATCCGCGCCGAGCAGGTCGTGGTCGCGATGGCGACCTACCAGAAGCCGCGCGTGCCGGCGTTCGCGGCCGAGCTCGACCTGGAGATCGTCCAGCTGCATTCGCTCGAGTACCGGAACCCCGGCCAGCTGCGCGACGGCGGCGTGCTCATCGTCGGGGCGGGAAACTCGGGCTCCGAAATCGCCATGGAGCTTGCCTGCACCGGGCGCGCGACGTGGATGTCGGGGCGGGACACCGGCCACGTTCCGTTCCGGATCGACGGCACCGCCGCCCGCCTCGGCCTCCTCCGTCTGGTGCTCCGGGGGCTGTTCCACCGCGTGCTGACGCTGGATACGCCGCTGGGGCGCAAGGTCCGCCCGAAGGCGACCTCGCGGGGCGCGCCGCTGATCCGGGTCAAGCCGCAGGACCTCGCGGCCGCCGGCGTCGTCCGGGTGCCGAGAATGGCCGGCGTCCGCGGCGGCCTGCCGGTGCTGGACGACGGCCGCGTGCTCGAGGTGACGAACGTCGTCTGGTGTACGGGGTTCGAGCCAGGGTTCACCTGGATCGACCTGGGGGGAGTGTTCGACGACCGCGGCGAGCCGGCTCACGAGCGGGGCGTCGTCGCCGCGGCGCCCGGGCTCAGCTTCGTCGGCCTGCATTTCCTGTATGCCATGTCGTCCACGATGATCCACGGCGCGGGACGCGATGCCGAGTACGTGGCCAGGCGGATCGCGGGAAGCGCGGCCTGAGCGCAGCCTTCCCAGTCGCCAAGAGCGCCGAAGGCCTCGCCGTCTCAGCTCCGGGCGGCTGGCTCGCGGAACCCCCGCTGCGCCGCCCAGCCGAGCCAGACGAACAATGCCAACACGAGAAGCTGCGTCAGGAGGAACGGCGCCTCCTTCTGCGTCGGCGCGGACACGAGCATCGCGGGGATCCGCCGGAAGAGCTGGACCAGCAGGACGAAGACGTTGAGGTAGAGCGTGAAGACCGCGCCGACCACGTACACGGTGCGCCAGCCGCCGGCCAGGTGCTTCCAGTAGCGCGCCGCGATCACGATCGGCAGGATGAGCAGCGACAGGATGCCCACGCCGTGCGACGCCATGAACGTCGTGAAGCGAAAGCCGAACCCCGTGACGTTGGTCAGCACGGTCGTCACCAGGAACAGTCCGGTCCACCCGTCCAGCCGATTCCCCGCCACCAGCCCTCCGGCAACGACCAGCCCCGCGAAGATCCCGACGAGGCTCAGCACCACGTGAATCAGCGTGAACGTCGTGACGTCGAAGAGCATGCTCGCGTCCTTTACAGGAGTGTGTCACAGGGGTGCGCCGACAACATGTGAGCCGGTCGCGCGGTTCGCAACCGGCTAAATTCCCCCGTCCGCCAACCTCACCGACGAGCGTACATGCACGCCCTTCTGCTGCTCCTGTCCGTCACCGCGATCACCCAGGCTCCCGCGCCCCGCGCCCCGCACGCCGATATCGTCCGCTGGGAGCGTGCGGCGCGCGCGGTCACGATCACCCGGGACGACTGGGGCATCGCGCACGTCCGCGGGAAGACCGACGCCGACGCCGTGTTCGGGATGATCTATGCCCAGGCCGAGGACGACTTCAACCGGGTCGAGGCCAACTACCTCCTGTCGATCGGGCGAATGGCCGAGGCGGAGGGGGAGGGTGCGATCTGGCAGGACCTCCGGATGAAGCTGTTCATCGATCCCGACAAAATGCGCGCCAGGTACGCCGCGAGCCCCGCTTGGCTGCGCCGCCTCATGGACGCCTGGGCCGACGGGCTCAACTACTACCTCCACACGCATCCGGCCGTGAAGCCGCGAGTCATCCGGCGCTTCGAGCCGTGGATGGCGCTCACGTTCAGCGAGGGCAGCATCGGCGGGGACATCGAGAGCGTGGACCTCGACCAGCTCCGGGCGTTCTACGGCGACAGCGCCGCCAACCGGGCCGCGCCGCCCGCTACGACGGGCGACGGCAACACGGAGCCCACGGGCTCGAACGGCTTCGCGATCGCGCCGTCCAACACCGCCAGCGGCCGGGCGCTCCTCCTCATCAACCCGCACACGTCGTTCTTCTTCCGCGCCGAGCTCCAGATGACGAGCGAGGAGGGGCTCAACGCGTATGGCGCCGCCACGTGGGGGCAGTTCTTCGTCTACCAGGGCTTCAACGACCGGGTCGGCTGGATGCACACATCCACGGGCGCGGACGTGATCGATGAGTACGCCGAGACCGTCGTGCGGAGGGGCGGCCGGCTCTTCTACAAGTACGGCCGCGAGGAGCGGCCCATGGAGACCGGACGCATCACCGTCCCCTACCGGGTGGCCGGCGGCATGGCACGCCGGACGTTCACCGTCTACCGGACACGCCATGGGCCCATCGTCCGCGCTGCCGACGGCAAGTGGATCAGCGTCCGGCTCATGGAGAAGCCCGTCGAGGCGTTGAGCCAGTCGTTTCTCCGCACCAAGGCGCGGACGCTGGCCGAGTATCGCAAGGTGATGGAGCTCCACGCCAACTCGTCGAACAACGACGTCTACGCCGACGCCGACGGGCACATCGCCTACTGGCACCCGCAGTTCGTCCCGCGGCGGGACGACCGGTTCGACTGGACCCGGCCGGTGGACGGAAGCGATCCCGCCACCGAGTGGCTCGGTGTGCACGGGGTCGAGGAGAGCCCGCACGTGATCGACCCGCCGACCGGCTGGATCCAGAACACCAACAACTGGCCGTACTCGGCGGCGGGCCCGGACAGCCCGAAGGCGAAGGACTTTCCGCGGTACATGGACAACGCCGGCGAGAGCCCGCGCGGGCTCCACGCGATCCGGGTGCTGGAAGGGCGCAAGGACTTTACGCTCGAGCGGCTCCGGGACGCGGCGTTCGACAGCTATCTCACGGCGTTCGCGCAGCTCGTGCCGCCGCTGCTGGCGGCGTACGACTCGCTGCCGGGAGCGGTGCCGGGCGGGGACTCGCTGAACACGACGCTCGCCGAGCCGATCGCGGCGCTGCGCGGCTGGGACTATCGCTGGTCGGCGGGCTCGGTGCCGACGTCGGTCGCGGTGTACTGGGGGGAGGGGCTCATGGGTCTCGTGCGGGACCGGGCCTACCCGCCCGGTATGGCCGTGTACGACAGCATGGTGACGGGGACGACGGCAGCGCAGAAGCTGAGGGCGCTCGCCGCCGCGGTCGGACGTCTCACGCGCGACTTCGGAACCTGGCGGACGCCGTGGGGGGAGATCAACCGGTTTCAGCGCCTCACCGGCGACATCGTGCAGCAGTTCGACGATGCGGCGCCGAGCACGCCGGTTCCCTTCACGTCGGCGCGGTGGGGATCGCTGGCGGCCTTCGGCGCGCGGACGTATCCGGGGACGCGGCGCCAATACGGCACCTACGGCAACAGCTTCGTGGCGGTGGTGGAGTTCGGCAAGGACAGCGTGCGGGCGCGGGCGGTGACGGCGGGCGGCGAGAGCGGCGATCCGCGGTCGCCGCACTTCGGGGACCAGGCGGAGCGATACGCGGAGGGGAGCCTGCGGGACGTGTACTTCTATCCCGGGCAGCTCGAGGGGCACACGGAGCGGGCTTACCGCCCGGGCGGCGGACCGCCGGGCAGGTAGGTCGCCCCAACCTTCCCATTGGCTCCCCCTCCCGCTTACGTACTTCCCTATCGGGGGCCGCCTCGATCCGCCGCTCCCAGGAGCTCGCATGCCCGAGACCAAATCCGCCAAGAAGAAAGCCGCCCCTCGCCGGAAGAAGCGCCCCGAAGGCGCCCCCCGCTCCCGCGGCATCGCCCCCGACGCGCTCGGCGAAGGATCGCCTCCGGCTGCTGTCGTCCGCCTGGCCGAGGCGATCGAATCGGACGGCGGCACGGCGCTCGCCACGTATCGCGATCCCCTCGGCGGCCACTGGCAGATCTTCGCTGGCCTCCCCATCGATCTGGTCGAGCCCACGCCCTACCAGCGCGACCTCAGCGACGCCCACGTCGCCAAGCTCTGTTCGGCGATGGACCGCCTTGGCCGCTACCTCGACCCGATGGTGGTCGTGCGCACCCCGGACGGCCACTACTGGACTCCCAACGGCAACCACCGGCTCGCCGCCATGCGCACGCTCGGCGCCCGCGCGGCCGTCGCCATCGTGGTGCCGGAGCCCGAGGTGGCCCACCGCATCCTGCTGCTCAACACCGAGAAGGCGCACAATCTCCGCGAGCGTGCGCTCGAGGTCGCGCGGTTGGCGCAAAACCTCGCCGAGCTCGACGACCGGCCCGAGCGCCAGTTCGAGACCGAGTTCGAGGAGGCCGCGCTCCTGACGCTCGGCCTCTGCTACCTGGAGAACGGACGGTTCGCGGGCGGCGCCTACCACCCGGTGCTCCGGCGGATCGACAAGTTCCTCGGCGTCGCGCTGCCGAAGGCGCTGGAGATCCGCCGGGCGCGCGCGGCGCGGGTGCTCGAGCTCGAGGAGGCGGTCAGCGCGGCCGTGAAGGCGCTCAAGGAGCGCGGGTTCGAGAGCCCGTACCTCCGGGCGTTCGTGGTCGCCCGCGTCAACCCGCTCCGCTTCCAGCGGGGGGCCAAGGCGGAATTCGACGAGACGCTCGACAAGATGCTCGCCGCCGCCCGCCGCTTCGATCCGGCCAGGATCAAGGCCGACCAGGTGGCCCGTGCCGCCGGTCCTCCGGAGGAGTCGGCCTCGGGCTGACGAGCCGGGGCGGCCGTCCTGTGGCAACCGCGCAGCATGCGCGGTTCTTGCAGCCTGCAAGCCATGGCATTGCAATAACATACAGGTAATCTTCAGGCACCGCCGCGGCCCGAAACCTGCATGTTCGCGCCGGTATATGTCCCCCAAAATTTCTTCCCGATGACACGCCTGCGCCGGTTCCGGCTCGCGGGAATCGCCGTGCTGCTTTCGGCGATGTCCGTGCGGTGCGGTGGCGAGAAGATCGGTCCGACCCCGGAGCCCGCGGCGATCGACATGGCCGGTGGCAACGGACAGGTCGCGCCGGTCAACGACCCGCTTCCCCAGCCGCTGGTCGTTGTCGTCACCGACGAATTCGGCGATCCCGTCGAAGGCGTGTCCGTGCAGTGGGACGCCCAGGGGACCGGCGACGTATCGCCGGCGACGGTCGAGACCGACGTGGACGGCAGGGCCTCCGCCGCCCGGACGCTCGGCGGCACTCCCGGCCAGGAGACGACGACCGCCTCCGTCACCGGCCTCCAGGGCTCGCCCGTCACCTTCACCGCCACGGCAACCGACGGCCTCACGCCCACGCTCGCCATCACGACCCAGCCGTCGGCGGTGGCTCAGACCGGCATCGCGCTCGCCGTCCAGCCCGTGATCCAGCTCAAGGACGGCGCCGGCGCGGACGACGCGCAAAGCGGTGTCACCATCACCGCCGCGCTCACGGGCGACACCGGGACGCTCGAGGGCGACGTCACCCGCACGACCGGCGCGGGCGGCGCCGCCAGCTTCGACGACCTCGCCATCACCGGCGCCGACGGCGCCTACACGATCACCTTCACCGCCCCCGGCCACATCCAGGTCGTTTCGGCGCCGGTGACCCTGGGCACGCCGTCGCTCGCCATGAAGACGCAGCCCTCCGCCGACGCGGTGAGCGGCACCGCGCTCGACCAGCAGCCGACAGTGCAGCTGATCGACGGCATCGGTGCCGACGACGCCCGGAGCGGCGTGGTGGTCACGGCGGCCCTGGTGGGCTCCGCCGGGACGCTCGGCGGCGACCAGACGCGCTCGACCGACGCCTCCGGCGCCGCGACGTTCACCAACCTCGCCGTCACCGGCGAGCCCGGTGACTACACCATCCGGTTCACCGCGACGGGCTACTCGCAGGTCACCTCGTCTGCGATCGCGGTCACCGCCGCGCCCGCGACCATCGCGCTCACGAGCAACCCGCCCACGTCGGCCCTGACGGGCGAAGTGTGGGATCCGGACGTGCAGCCGGAGGTGCAGGTGAAGGACGGCACCGGCCAGCCCTCCGCCGGCGTCGAGGTCACGGCCAGCATCGCGTCGGGCGGGGGCACCCTGGACGGCACCGTCACTGCGACGACCACCGCCTCGGGCTTCGCGAAGTTCGGTGACCTCGGCATCACGGGCACCGGCAATCAGACGCTCCGGTTCGCCATCGCGTCGGACACCGTGACGGCGGCGCCGGTCGATATCAACCCGCTCACGGCGGCGGCCACCGACGGCCAGTGGGGCCCGGTCGTGAACTGGGACATCGTGCCCCTGCACCTGAGCCTGCTGCCGAGCGGCTCGCTGCTCGGCTGGGGGAAATACGAACCCGGCGGCAGCGCCATGGGCATGCCGCGGCTGTGGGATCCGGCCAGCGGGTCGCCGTCGAACGCGACGATGATCGCGGTGGACACGATGCTGTTCTGCGCCGGGCATGCCTTCCTGCCCGATGGCCGCCTCATGATCTCCGGCGGCCACAAGGCCGACGGCGAAGGACTGGACATCACGACCATCTTCAACCCGGTCGGCGAGACGTTCATCCAGAGCCTGCCCAAGATGGCCTTCGGGCGCTGGTATCCCACCGTCACCGAGATGCCCGACGGCCGGATGCTCACCATGGCTGGCCAGGACTCCGCGGGCGTGGTGGTGACGACGCCGGAGATCTGGGAGGGCAACCAGTGGGTCGAGCTGCCGGGGGCGGGCAGCCTCGAGATCCCGTACTATCCGCGCAACTTCATCGATCCGACGAACGGCCAGGTGTTCATGGCCGCGGAGCGCATCCGGTCGCGCTGGTTCGACCCGGACGGGTCGACGGCGACCGGACGCGGGCGCTGGATCAACGGTCCGTTCCACCTCTGGGCGAGGAATCGGGAGTACGGCTCGGCCGTCATGTACGACGCCGGACGCATCCTGGTCGTGGGCGGCGGCGGCGATATGGCATGGAGCACGCCCGACGCCAAATCGAACGTGCCGACCGCGACGGCCGAAAAGATCAACCTCAACGCCGGCACGCCCGCGTGGTCGGACGCCGGCTCGATGGCCGCGCCTCGGCGGCATCTGAACGCCACGATCCTGCCCGACGGCCAGGTGCTCGTCACCGGCGGCACCAGCGGCGGCGGGTTCGTGAATCTCAGCCCGGCCAACGCCACCCGTGACGCCGAGATCTGGAACCCGGCCACGAACCAGTGGACCACCCTTGCGGCCAGCAGCGTCGTCCGGACGTACCACTCCGTCTCGCTGCTCCTGCCCGACGGCACGGTCCTCCACGGCGCGAGCGGCAACGCGAACGTGGGCGCCGTGGCGATGGACGACGAGAACAGCCACGAGATCTTCTCGCCTCCGTACCTGTTCAAGGGCGCCCGCCCGACGATCACCAGCGCCCCGGCCAGCGTGAGCTACGGCCAGACCTTCAACGTCCCGACCCCGAACGCGGCGCAGGTGACCGACGTCCGCTGGATCCACATCGGCTCGGTCACCCACGCGTTCGACTTCGGCCAGCGGGCCAACACGCTGAACTTCACGATCACGGCCACCGGGGTGAGCGTCACGGCCCCGAACAACTCGAGGCTGGCGACGCCCGGGCACTACATGCTGTTCATCCTCAACCGAAATGGCGTGCCTTCCCGGGGCAGGATCATCCGGCTGCAGTAGCGGTTCCCTCAGCGCCTCTGGACCCGTCCTTCGCCGCCGTCCGTCCCACCCCTCCCAAAGTGATATGGATCGTAGTTTTCGTCCGGTCATTCGTTTACGATGCATCCCAGCACCGATGGCAGCCTGCCGCTTGCCGGGCCGGCCCTGGGCGTCCGAGGCTGCGTTCCTAAGTATCATCGCTGCAATGATATAAGCTTGCCAGCACGAACGTTTCACCGCGCGGAACGTGGTTCCGTGGTGAGGCGTCGTGCGGCCCCTATTCCCAAGGTGAGTGGTGGCCGGAGGTTCCGGCCCCCCGAGTGATCATGACGCGACTCAGAAAGCTGAATCTCGCGGCCCTTGCCGCCCTCCTGGCAACCGTCTCCCTCCAGTGTGGTGGGGAGGACATCGCCCAGCCGCCCGACGCCACGGCCATCGAGATGGCCGGCGGCGACGGACAGACTGCCCCGGTCAGTGCCACCCTCCCGAATCCACTCGTGGTCGTGGTGACCGACGACGCCGGCGATCCGGTCTCGGGCGTCACGGTCCAGTGGAGCGCGCAGGGTGGGGGCGAAGTGACGCCCGAGAGCGTCGAGACCGGGTCCGACGGCACGGCCTCCGTGACCCGGACGCTCGGCATCACCCCCGGCCAGCAGGCCACGGTGGCCACGGTATCGGGCCTCCGGGGCTCGCCCGTGACCTTCACCGCGACCGCCACCGACGGCTCGACCCCGACGCTGGCCATCAAGACGGCGCCATCGCTCGCCGCCCAGAACGGCGTTCCGCTGGCCGTGCAGCCGGTGATCCAGCTCAAGGACGGCGACGGCGCCGACCTGGCGGAGGCCGGCGTGGCGGTCACGGCCGAGGTCAACAGCGGGACCGGGACGCTCGCCGGCACGCTCATCCGCAGCACTGACAACAGCGGCGCCGCCACGTTTACGGATCTGGCCCTGAGCGGCAGCGCCGGCGAGTTCACGCTCAAGTTCACCGCGCCGGGCTACGTCCAGGTCACCTCCGCCACCATCACCCTGGGCGGCACCGCCGCCGGCATCGTCATCACGGTGAATCCGCCGACGGCCGCCCTCACCGGCGAGGTGTTCGATCCCGCGGCGCAGCCGGTGGTCCAGGTGAACGACGGAAGCGGTCAGCCCGTGTCGGGGGTCGACGTCACGGCCAGCGTGGCTTCCGGCGGCGGGACGCTCCAGGGAGCCACCACGGCCACGACCGACGCCTCGGGTCTCGCCAGGTTCGGCGACCTCGGCATCGAGGGCACCGGTGCGCAGACGCTGGCCTTCGCGGCGGGCGCGAGCAGCGTCACCTCGTCGCCGGTGAACCTGTCGGCGCTCTCCACCGAGGCCACGCAGGGCAAGTGGGGCCCGGTCGTGAACTGGGACATCGTGCCCCTGCACCTGAGCCTGCTGCCCACCGGGAAGCTGCTGGGGTGGGGCAAGTTCGAGCCGGGCGGCACGATGATGGGTATGCCCCGGCTCTGGGATCCCGCGAGCGGCCCGCCGACCAGCGCGCGCGAGATCGCGGTGGACACCATGCTGTTCTGCGCCGGGCACGCGTTCCTGCCCGACGGCCGCCTCCTGATCTCCGGCGGACACAAGGAGGACAACGAGGGCATCGACGTCACCAATATCTTCGACCCGGCCAGCGAGACCTTCGTGGCGGGCCTGCCCAAGATGGCCTTCGGGCGCTGGTATCCCACCGTCACCGAGATGCCCGACGGGCGCGTGGTCACCATGGCCGGCCGGGATTCGGCCGGCAGGGTGGTGACGACTCCGGAGATCTGGGAGAACAACCAGTGGGTCCAGCTGCCAGGCGCCGGGTCGCTGGATATCCCCTACTACCCGCGCAACTTCATCGACCCGACGAACGGGCAGATCTTCATGGCCGCGGAGCGGATCCAGTCTCGCTGGTTCGACCCCGACGGGTCGGCGGCGGGCGGGCGCGGGAAGTGGACCAGCGGGCCGAGCCATATCTGGAAGTTCAACCGCGATTACGGCACCGCCGCGATGTACGAGCCGGGGAAGATCCTGGTCGTGGGCGGCGGCGGCGACCCCGGCTGGGGCTCTCCCGACGCCAAGTCGCCGACGCCGACGGCCACGGCCGAGAAGATCGATCTGACCGCCGGCTCGCCCAGCTGGCAGAATGCCGGTTCGATCTCGGCCCCGCGCCGGCACCTCAACGCCACGATCCTGCCGGATGGCCAGGTGCTCGTCACCGGCGGCACCCGTGGGGCCGGCTTCGTCAACATCGACCCGTCGCTGGCCACGAAGGCCGCGGAGGAGTGGAACCCGGCGACCAACGAGTGGACCACGCTGGCCGCGAACAGCAAGATGCGGGTCTATCACTCGGTGTCGATGCTGCTCCCCGACGGCACGGTGCTGCACGGCGCCAGCGGCAACGCGATGGCGATCAGCGTGCCCGTGCCCGACGAGCCCAACCACGAGATCTTCTCGCCGCCGTACCTGTTCAAGGGCGCCCGCCCGACGATCGGGAGTGCGCCGCCGAGCGCGGGCTATGGCCAGACGTTCACCGTCGCCACCCCGAACGCCGCGCAGGTGACCGAGGTGCGCTGGATTCACCTCGGCACGGTGACCCATGCGTTCGACTTCGGCCAGCGCGCCAACAAGCTGGCCTTCACTCGCACCACCACCGGCGTGAGCGTGACGGCACCAAGCGGCCCCAACCTCGCACCGCCGGGGCACTACATGCTCTTCATCCTCAACCGGAACGGCGTGCCGTCGACGGGCAAGATCATCCGGCTCCAGTAGCCATCTGGCGGGCATACTCGTCACCTGGCTGGCGTACGCGTCACCCTGAGCGAAGCGAAGGGGCCATGATTCGAATCATGGCCCCTCTTCGTTGAAAAAATGTGGTCCCCGTCGCAGTCCGCACTCGCCCGAAGCGCTAGCCTGCATCGGGCTGGAGCCATCGCGGCTCCCGCCATCATCCATATTCCCGGCGCAGGCCGCTGCTCGCCGCGCCGTCACTCATAGGAGGCAGCCATGTTCGGATTGGGCAAGCGGAGCACCCGCAGCGGCTTAGGCCGTGGCGGGGTGTTCTCGGGCGGCGGCCTGCGCCGCGCGGCGATCGCGGGGCTGGGCATGCTGGCGTACCGCTGGTGGCGGAATCGGCACGCGGGGAGCACACCGGCCACCGGCAACTGGCAGGGTGCCGGCGAGCCAGCGGCAGGGAACACGCAGCGGACCGGCAGCGGAGAGGTCTGGTAGGCCACTTCGTCCTGCGATGGGAAGGGGGCATGCGCCAAGGCATGCCCCTTTCCTTTGGCTCAGTGCGACTCGGCCGGCGCGCTCCCGATCGCTGCCCCGAGGCTCTCCGGCCCGACCAGCTGCTCCGGTCGCAGATCGAGCACCAGCTCGCCCTGTCCCGACGCCACGGCGCGCACCAGCAGCGCGGCGGGGGCGGCCCGGACGCTCAGCACCCGCCCGGACCGGACGTCCATCCGCAGGTGCACGCCCTCGGCCAGGTCGCGATTGAGGTTCCGCTCGAGCAGGTCGCGCCCGTCGGCCAGTGTCGGGCCGAGCTTGATCCGCACCTTGGTGCGCAGGAACTCTTCCACCGGCCCGGTCGCGAGCCAGGCGAGCGTCCCGGTCATCAGGTCGCGCGTCCCCACGTCGTACTCCAGGTCCGGCATGTAGAGTTCGGCGGTGGCGGTGTCGTAGGCGGGGTGCCCCACCGCGTAGAGGACACCGCGCACGGAGCCGTGCACGGCGAGGCCGACCGCCACCCGGCCGTCGCCCACGCCGATCAGGTGGAGGCTATCCAGCACGAGCCGCTGGCGGGCCACCCGGATGCGGGTGCCGCGCAGCTCCTTGGTCAGGATGCTGCTGGCCACGTCGTACGGCAGGCGCCCCTCGGTCAGGAGATGCATCACCGGGGGCCGCGAGGTCGAGTCCTGCGGCGCCGGCATCGGCGTCGGCGCCACCTCGGGCCGCGGGCCGCCGACTACGCGAGGGTTGGCCGAGAGACCGACAGTGGTGACGAGCGTGTCGCCCTGCATCCGGAGCATCCCCAGCCGGACGGTGGCGGGATTGATCACGAGCCACAGGCTGTCGGTGAGCTTGAGCGGCGAGCTCAGCACGGTCCACAGGCGGCGAGACTCGTCGGGCAGATCGAACGCGGCGATCCGCGCGTCGAGCGTGGTGAGCCGCTGCTGCAGCGCCGCCTGGGCCGCGCCCATCACCTTGTCGGTGATGTCCACCTTGAGAAACGTGACCTTGCAGCGATCGCGCTCCGGGTTCGAGAGCGGTGCCATGATCGCTCGGGTGCGCGGCCGGAGGGTCCAGCCGCTGGTGAGCTGCACGGTCGTCGCCACGGTGAGGCGGGCGCGTGGCGGGGTCTCGTCGTCGTCGCAGGAGGCGCTGATCTCGGGCAGCACCGGCGGGTTGTACCATGCCCGGACGCGGTAGCGCATCTCGGCCTGGAGCACGGCCGTGCGGCCGTCCACCTGGAGCCGGAACGGCGTCCGGTGCACCGCGTAGGCGTAGTGCATGCGCGACTTGCCGGGTACCGCCTGGCGGTCCTCGAGATCGCCGAAGCGAACGGGGACCTCGGACTCGAGCCAGCGCATCGCCGGCGCGAGGTCGTATCGCACGGGCACGTCGAGGTACGAGGTGGGCACCGGAGGCAGGCTGTCGACCCACACGCCGCTCGCCGTCGGAACGGGCGGAGCAACCTTCTCCCCGCGGCAGGCGCCGGTGGCCAGGAGCAGGCCGAGGGCGCATCGCTGCAGCATCGATGTGGCCATGCGCGCTCCGTGGGTGGGCGGCCAACTGCCATGGTGGTAAGGGACTAGATGCAACATGCCCGCGGAGGACCGCTTGCGGCCATGACCGGCGTCACGCGGGGAGCGTGGCTCGGCTCCGGGTGGAGGGGACCGCACGCTGCTGCGCCCTGCGAGGCCCGGGCGGGCATTGGGCGAGTGCGGGTGGCCGACACTATCTTGACCCATAGAGAGCTCGAGCAACGCCCAGTGCCAAAAAGCGAACTATCCGAGGAGCACGCGCATGATCCGACCACATTGGACACTCGCGGCACTGACCCTCGCCGCTGCCTGCGGCCGCGGCGACCGCCCCGCCCCCGGCGCCGACTCGGCCGCCGTCGCGACCGCCGATACCGTCGCCGCGGCCAGCGGCCCCAGTCGCGTCGAAGGGTTCGAGGGACCCGAGTCCGTCAGGTACGATCCGGATCTCGACGTCTGGTACGTCTCCAACGTCAACGGCACGCCGGTCGCCAAGGACGGCAACGGCTACCTCTCGCGCCTGAAGAGTGATGGCACGGTCGATTCGCTCAAGTGGATCGTGAGCGGCGCGAACGGCGTGACACTCGACGCGCCCAAGGGGCTCGCCCTGCAGGGCGACACGCTCTGGGTGGCCGACATCACCAACGTGCGCGGGTTCAACCGCCGCACCGGCGCGCCGGTGGCCAGCATCGCGGTCAAGGGTTCGAAGTTCCTGAACGACATCGCCGTCGGTCCCGACGCCCTGTACCTGACCGACAGCGGTTTCGAGGGCGGCGCCAAGGGGCTCGAGCACACCGGTCCCGACCGGATCTACCGCATCGGGCCCGATCGCCGCGTGAGTGTCGCGCTCCAGTCGGACAGCCTCACCGGGCCGAACGGCATCGCGTGGGATGCCGCCGGGAATCGGTTCATCGTCGTGCCCTTCGCCGGCAACGTCGTCCGCGCCTGGTCGCCCGGCAGCAAGGCTACGGTCGCGCTCGGGACCGCCAAGGGGCAGCTCGACGGCGTCGAGCTGCTCGGCGGCAACCGCCTGCTCCTCACCAGCTGGACCGACTCCAGCCTGTTCGTGTTCGAGAACGGGACCACCACGCCCGTGGCCAACGGGCTTCCATCGCCCGCCGACATCGGCGTCGACCTCAAGCGCCAGCGCGTCGCCGTGCCGCTCCTGCTCGAGAACCGGGTCGAATTCCGCGCCCTGCCGGCCGCCGGCACGGCTCAGCCCTGAGGGGACGCCATGACCAATCTGCCTGACCGCGCCCGCGGCGCCGCCACCTATGCCGCTGTCTTCGGCCTCGCTCTCGCGCTCGGCGCGGGCGGTGCCTGGATGGCGCGCGGCCCCGGACGCGACCCCGTCCAGCGGGACGCCGTCACCACCCACGGCGAGTGGGTCAAGATTCCGAGCGGGCGGGAGACCGTTCGCGCCTACGTGGCCTATCCCGAGCGGAAGACCAAGGCCCCGGCCGTGATCGTGATCCACGAGATCTTCGGGCTCACCGACTGGGAGCCCACCGTCGCGGACAGGCTCGCCAAGGAGGGCTTCGTCGCCGTCGTGCCGGACCTGCTCTCCAGCAAGCACGGGACGAGCCCCACCGATCCCGACTCGGGCCGGAAGCTCATCGGCGAGCTCGAGCCGGACCGGATCACCGCGGACCTCGATGCGACCTTTGCCTGGCTCAACGGGCTTCCGTCGGTCATGAAGGACCATATCGGCACGATCGGGTTCTGCTGGGGCGGCGGGCAGAGCTTCCGCTATGCCACCAACAACCCCAACCTCCGCGCCGCCGTGGTGTGCTACGGCCCGGCGCCCGACTCCGCGTCCATTCGCCGGATCAAGGCGCCGGTCCTGGGGATCTACGGCGAGAACGACGCGCGCATCAACGGCGCCCTCCCCGGTGTCGTGGCCGAGATGCAGTCGGCCGGGAAGACGTTCACGCAGGAGGTCTATCCGGGAACCGGCCACGGCTTCCTCAAGCCCGGCCGGGAGGGCTCCGACGGCCCCCAGCCGGCCAAGGCGTGGGCCCGGATCTTCGAGTTCTACCGCGCGCGGCTCGGCAAGTGACCCCGGGCCGGCGGATCGGCGGGCCGGCGCTCGGCGCTCTCTGGGCGCTGGCCACCGCCGGCCCCCTTGCCGCGCAGGCCGACAGCACGCCTCCGCCGCATTCGCCCACGAGCTACGACATCGTCCTCGTCGACAGCGATACCGGCGCCCACGTCGTCGGCGAGGTGCAGACCGGCTGGCGGCTCCAGTCGGGGCTTCCGGTCGAGCTGAAGCTCGACTCCGCGCTCCGGGTCGTGCGGGTGCTGATGGACGGCCGTCCGAACACCCGGATCTCGCGCACGATGTACGGCCGGGCCGGCAACGACGTCGTGGTGCCCCACCAGAAAGCTGCGGGCGACACGCTCTCGACCCGCGTCCGCTACCATGGCGTCCCCCGGGGAGGATTCCAGATCGGGCCCGACCACGCGGGCGGGCGCGCGCTCGCCGGTGAGACGGCCGGCGGGCGGGCCTCGCTCTGGCTCCCGGTGCCGGAAACGAGCGGCGGGCGGGTGACCGTCGCGTGGCACGTGCAGGCGTCCGGCGGAGAGCGGGTCGTGGCCAACGGGACGCTGACCAAGGTGGATACGCTGGCCTACGGGCACACGACGTGGAACTTCGTGCTCGAGAGCCCGATTCCACTCGAGGGCATGGCGGTCGCGAGAGGCCGATACGCGGTGACGGCGCTGCCGCGCCCGGACTGTCGGGATGCCTGCGCGCCGGTGACGCTCTGGACCCCGCCCGATGATTCGGCGGCCGCCGCGGCGGGGCCCTTCCGGCGGGCGGGGGAGATGGTGGACTACCTGAGCGCCCGGCTTGGGCCGCTGCCATATCCCGGCCTGGCCCACGTCGCGGTCCCCCTGCCACCGGCCGGACGAGCGGGCGCGTCGATCGTGTTGTACGACGGCGCCCGGCTCCACGCGGGCGAGATCGCCGAGCGCGAGGTCGCACGGGCGACGGCGGCGCAGTGGCTCGGCAACGCGGTCGACGAGGCGGGGCTCGAGCCGGAGCAGCCCTCCGCGGCGGCGTCGGCCTACCTCGCGTGGCTGTGGTCCCGACCGGCGGCGGATGGGCGTGCCACGCCCGCGGCCGGAGAGGCGTTGCCGCGCGCGGTGGACGCGTTCCGGCGGCTACACGCGATGGTCGGGGACTCGGCCTTTTTCGGCGGGCTCCGCAGATACGTCGAAGAGAATCGGAACGCGACCGCCGCGCCGGGCGCGCTCGAGCGGGCGATGGCGGAGGCCGCGGGGCGCAGGCTCGACTGGACGTTCGACCGGGCGCTCGGGACGGCGCGGTGAAGGGGGCGGCCGTCGCCGTCGTCGCCGGCCTTGCCGCCTGCAGCGGCGCCCTGCCGCCGCTCCGCGGCCAGATGGAGGTGGGCCGCGACGCGTATGCCGTGTTCGTCGCCGGAGGCGCGGCGGCCGGCGGTGATCTCTACGCGGTGCGCGCTTCGGGCGGTCCGGTCGTGCCGATCACCTTCAGTACCGTGGGCGAGATGCGACCGGCCCTGTCACCGGACGGCGGAATGCTCGCATTTCTCCGGGGCGCGTCGCTGCGGGACTCGACGCCGGGCAGCGTGTGGGTCATGAACCTGCTCAGCGGCGCGGAGCGTCAGGTCGAGCTGCCGCGAGGGGCCGGCGTGCCGCGGCAGGTGGGGTGGTCGCTCGATGGGAGGTCGCTGGTGGTGGCCGCCGGTAACCGGCTCTACCGGTCCAGCGCACC
Source organism: uncultured Gemmatimonadales bacterium (assembly GCA_963840215.1). GTDB lineage: Bacteria > Gemmatimonadota > Gemmatimonadetes > Gemmatimonadales > GWC2-71-9 > CAVVWJ01. The sequence goes on from CAWIYG010000006.1 coordinate 199,236, forward strand.
GCCGGCCCAGCTCAAGGCCGGGCTCATCCCGGTCGACGAGCGGGCGGCGGCGGAATCGGCCCTGGCAGTCCTGCTTGGCCGTCCGGCGTTCGGTCGGGTGGTGCCGTGCGCGGAGCCCGGCGCGCTCTGCGTCGCGGGCGACACCGGCGCACCAGGGCCGCTGGCCAGTGGTGCCCGCGACGCCGCCCGCTGGGGCGACGACTCGGTGATGTTCTTCGTGGGCGACGTCGTGGAGATCCGCCCCCTAGGCCCCGGCCGCGCCCGGCGGCTGGACTGGGAGGCCGTCCCGAGGCGGCCGCGCCAGATGACGGTGTTTCTGGGCAGGGAAGCAGCCCCGCCTACCTAGCCGCAATCGCATCCCACGCCGCGTCCAGCGCCATCCCCACCGGCGGCGCGTCCGGCGCCCAGTCCCGGGCCCCGATCCGCTCGGCGATGAAGGCCACCAGGGCCAGCCACACGTCGGTCCAGAGCTCCGCCGGCCCGCTGCGCACGGCCCCATCCGAGCGACCGCCGGCCACAACCTGCTGCACCGCGTCGCGGAACTCCCGCTCCGCTTCGCGGCTCTTCTCGTCCAGGTGCTGCTCATCCCGCCGCCTGAGCAGCATCCGGGTGAGCGCGGCGTCGCTGGCAGCGGTCTCGAAGAGACTGCGGGCGATCTGGTGGAGGCGCCCGGGCGTCCCCTCGCCCGCGGCCTCCCGCACGAGGGTGGCGCCCCATCGCTGCGCCCCGCGAAATACCTCGTTGAGCAGGTGCTCCTTGCCGCTGAAGTGACGATAGATCGTGCCTTCGGCCACGCCCGCCCGGGCCGCGATGGCGGGCGTGGTCGTTGCCCGGAAGCCGACGGTGGTATAGAGCTCGAGTGCTGCGCGTAGCAGGCGCTGGCGGGTGGCCTCACCGTCGCGGCGCATAGGCTGAGTGGAAGTCATCTCGCAAAATAGGCAGCGGGACCGTTGAATCGCGACCCCACCCGAGGGTATTTTCCGGGGCTTTGTACCCGCCGTTTCCCGTGTCTGCTCGCGGTCAGTGGGGTTGTCGATGAAAATGCTGGTCCTCGGTGCTGGTCTGCAGGGCTGCGCCTGCGCGTACGACCTCCTTCAGAACCCCGCGGTGACCCAGGTGACCCTGGCCGACCTGCGCCTGGACAACCTGCCGCCGTTCCTGGCCGCGCGAGGTGACTGGAACGGCCGACTCCGTACGGTTCGACTCGACGTGACCGACCCCGTGGCGGTGCAGGAGACCCTTCGCGGCCAGACCGCCGTCATGAGCGCCATTCCCTACTACTACAACGGCCCGATGGCCCGGGCGGCGGTCGAAGCCGGCTGCCACTTCTCCGACCTCGGCGGCAACACCGAGATCGTCTTCGAGCAGAAGAAGCTGCACGAGCAGGCCCTGGCGCGCGGGGTGTCGGTCATCCCGGACTGCGGGCTCGCTCCGGGGATGGTCAATATTCTCGCCGCCGAGGGGATCCGGCGCCTGGACCAGGCGGAGCAGGTGAAGGTGTACGTCGGCGGTCTGCCGCAGCAGCCCGAACCCCCCCTCAACTACCAGATCGTCTATTCGCTCGAAGGGGCCCTGGACTACTACACCACGCCGTCCTGGGTGCTCCGTGGCGGCAAGCCGCAGCAGGTGGACGCGCTGAGCGAGCTCGAGGCGGTGGATTTTCCACAGCCCGTGGGCACGCTGGAGGCGTTCCACACCGGGGGCGGCATCAGCACCCTGCCGTTCGCCTACCAGGGAAAGATCGACGTCATGGAGTACAAGACCCTGCGCTATCCGGGCCATGTCGCCATCATGCGGCCGATCCGGGAGCTGGGGTTGCTGGACATCAAGCCGGTCGAGGTGAAGGGCAAGAGCGTCGTGCCGCGCGACCTGTTCATCGCGGCCGTGCACCCCAAGCTCCACAAGCCCCATGGGCGCGATCTGGTGGCGCTGCAGGTGATCGTGACCGGACGGAAGGCCGGCAAGCCGGCGCGGGTCTCGTTCCGCCTCATCGACCGCTACGACGCCGACCACGGCATCAGCGCCATGATGCGGACGACCGGTTACTCGCTGTCGATCACCGGTCAGATGCAGGCCGACGGCCGGGTCACGGACAAGGGCGTCCATACGCCCGACGAAGCGATCCCCTTCGGCGCCTATGTCGAGGAGCTGGGCCGCCGGGGTGTCCGGATCGAGGAACTCTAGGCCGACGGCCGGTGTTCCCGTAGCGTCTCTCAGCCGGGCGGATGGATGATGCTGGACTTCAGGACACTGTGGAATGACGCGCTGACCTTCGAGGCTTTTCTCGCGGTCAGCACGAAGCACAAGGGATTGTGGGAGGGGATCTACGGCATTACCCGCCTGCCCGGGTGGGCGACTGCCGACCTGCCGCCCGGGATCGAGCGCAAGCTGCTCGTCATCGCGGAGGATTGGTGCGGCGACGCCTCGAGCACCGTGCCGATCCTGGCCAAGCTGGCGGCCAGCGTTCCCGGGCTCGAGCTGCGGATCATCCTGCGCGACCAGCATCCCGAGGTGATGGACCGCTATCTCACCAACGGTTCGCGGTCGATCCCGATCGTGATCGCGCTCGACGAGCAGTTCCGCGAGCTGGGCCACTGGGGCCCCCGTCCGCGGGAGCTTCAGGCCTGGGTGATGGACAACCGTCTGACCGTCCCCAAGGCCGAACTGTATCCCCAGGTTCGGCACTGGTACGCGCGCGATCACGGTGAGACGACGCTGCGGGAGGTGCTCGAGGCGGCAGGGCTGCCGGTCGCGAAGGTGGCCTAAGGTCAGAACATCCAGCCGTTCCCGACCGAGAAGTTGAACCCGTCGGGCCCGCCTGCGAAGTTGAGCGTGATGATCGTGCTCCGGAGGATCCGGACACCCACGCCGCCGCCGCCGCCGACCTTCATGTCGTCGGTCGTGAGCTTGAATCCCTCCTCTTCGAACACCCGCCCCACATCCATGAACGCCAGCAGCGTGATGGCGCCGAGATCGCCGAACGGCAGCAGGTCGTGCCGGACCTCGAAGTTCCCGAACAGCGTGCTCCGCCCGGTGAGGCGTCCGTAGTCCAGTCCCCGGTGGGAATACTCCCCGCCCAGCACCGGGACCTCCTTCTCCCAGCCCGGCAGGGTGAAGCGAGCGTCGAGGGACGAGGTGCCTCCCATCCCCGCCGCGGCCAGTCGCGCCGCCAGCACGGTGCCTTCACGCACTTGGAGGTAGCCCCGCAGGATGGCGTACTGCCGGGTATACCCGTTGCCGCCGCTCCCCGCCTGCGAGCCGGCCTCCAGCAGCAGACCCTGGTGGGTGTTGTACTCGTTGTCGCGGGTATCGTAGATGACGGCGAGCCGGCCGCTGAAGTCATGCTGGGTGAAGTCGCCGGAGGGGAAGTCTTCGGCGAAGGCGGAGGGCCCCGGCAGCGAGGTGAAACGCGCCCGAGTGAAGCCCGTGAGCAGCGCCACCTGGAATGGACCATCGATCCGGCGGGTGACCTCCGCCATGAGCCGGTAGCGGGTGCGCCGCATGCGGTAGGGGAAGGGTGTCGCGTCGGTGTCCGCGTCCTTGTCGAACTCGCTGTCGTTGCCCAGCCCGAAGTATCCGTAGCGGGCCTGGCGCTCCATCGTGCCATACGCCGCGAGGCGCCAGCCGTCCCGATACATTGGCGCCTTGAATGAGGCGCCCACATAGCGGCTGCCCTTCGGCGCGATGCCCGCGTCGACGTTGAATGCGGCCGTGTAAGTGCTGCGCTCCTCGTAGTCGGCCGGCTGCCAGTAGCGCAGGCGGAAGGACAGCACGGGCGTGTCGTTGGCGCCCCCCGCGAGGTACGGGAACCAGCTCGTGCGCCACCGCGCCGAGGGTTCTGGCTCCGGGTGCGCGGTTTCCGGCGGCGGCTCCGGCGCCTGCTGAGTTTCCGTCACCTGCGCCGCGAGCGGCGGGGCGGAGACGGCGGCAGTGGCGAGCACGAGCAGCAGGGGGACCTGGAACGGCCGCATCAGGTCGGCCTCTCGTAATGGTGAGCGGCCCCGGAGCCGCTGCGCGTCTCTGGCGCGTAGAGCTGGAGACCCAAGCGGGACACCCCTTCTGCCATGACCGAGCCTCCAGGAGGGTAGGAACTCGACCGGGCCATCCGGCCGAGGAGCGACCCCGGGCTCCGGGATTTAGGGAAACCTCGGACGGATGTCAACGGGCGGGGGCGTTGAGCCATCCGCGGCGGTGAGCGCGCGGAAAGCAGAACTCCTAGCCATCGCCATTGTTCTTTGATCAGGCGGGGAGAAAGATGGCGCAGGAGACGGGCGGATGACGCGGCTCGGGTCCTGAAACGTCGGCAGCCCGCATGTGATGCAGGGCACAGCATGTCATTTTTGGACCCCTATCTTGCTCTCCTAGTGGGAGTAAGACCGGTCGGCACTTTGCGAGACGCCCGAAAACAGCCCTGAGTCCCCTGCTCTGAGGCCGGGTGCGCCTTCCGCTCCGCTGCTCTCGCTGATTATCCCATCACACACCCCTCTCAAATTATCTCGCGGGAACGGGCATTCGTGCCCGTTCCACCCACCTTTTTTCGCTCCGGCGTGTGTGACCGCCGGCACCGCCGCGCCCCTCCTGACGAACGGAAGTTCGTTGGCGACCTCAGGGACGGGAGCGACATCATGCCGCGTGGCGACAAGTCGGCCTATACCGAGAAGCAGAAGCGCCAGGCCGAGCACATCGAGGAAGACTATGTGTCGCGTGGCGTGCCGCGAGACGAAGCAGAGCGGCGCGCCTGGGCGACGGAGAACAAGATGACGGGCGGCGGGAAGAAGTCCGGATCGGGGCGGGGCCGGAAGATCAATAAGGGCCCGGCCAGGAAGGGCGGCCGGCTCGGCGGACGCGCATCGGCCGAGCGTCCCAAGGCGGCGCGCTCCGCCTCGGCGAAGAAGGCCGCTGCCACGCGGAAGCGAAGGGCGGGGGCATCCCGGCGGAGCTCGCGGAGCACCTCCGGGAAAGGCAGCAGCGGGCGGACCCGCTGATCGCAGGTACTGCCGCGTCCAGGTCACCTCGGGCGCCTGGAGGGCTTCCCGTAAATCACTGGCGTGCCTGCCGTTGCCCTGGGCAGCGTGACTCAGTTCACACCGCTACACACCCCGGGTTCACAGCGTCGGAAGTCGTTGCAGGCGATTGTGTAGCTGCCGGGAACCCCCCGGCGGCCCGCGCGCTCGCGCGGCTGACACCGTTCTCAGCGGAGTGTGTATGTCGATCCTGAAATTTATCAAGGTTCCGGCAATCCTGGCCGTCGTCGCGCTCGGCGCTGCCGCGCCTCAAGCGGCCCAGGCGCAGGGCGGCGTCAATCTCGCCCCGTGGGCCGGCGTTTATATCCCTACGCGCAATTCGGTCGGCGACCTCAACAACGCGCTCAGCCGCGACGTCAGTGTCATCGGCGGTGCCAGGCTGACGTTCTGGGGCACCGGCGTGCTGGGCTTCGAGGCGACCGGCGGATATGCCCCCGCTCGGGTCTCGGGCGAGACCATCAATGAGACCAACACCAACCTGCTCGTGGCGAGCGCCCGGCTGATGCTGGCGCTGAGCCCGGTGACGAACCGCGTCGGTTTCTACATCGCGGCCGGGCCGGCCCTGCTGACGCGGGGCAGTGATCCCTTCGACGACGACCGGAGCCGCACCGATTTCGGCGGCAACGTCGGCGTTGGCTTCCGCTTCGGCCTCGGCCAAAGCAACAACACGGCGATCCGGCTCGACATCGAGGACTACCTCTACAACGGCGACTTCGGCGGCGGCGACGATTTCCAGAACGACCTGGTAGCGTCGGTGGGCCTGTCGATCCCGCTCGGTGGGAGCGCCGGAGACAAGTAGGCTAGTCTGATCTGAGCGAGGGAAGGGGGCATGACTTCGGGCATGTCCCCTTTTCGTCCGGCCCGGGCGAGGTTCGGCGACGACGTGGGTGGATGAGGCGACGCGGCCGGCCTTCGAGCGGCTCGGCTCGGAGCCGTTTCGCCCCTTCGAGGCCGCCCGGCGGAAGGGTCTCGGCAGGCGCCGGGGACCGCAGGCGTAGGAGGACGCGAACATGTCGATGCATCCGAGCAGAATCTGCACGGTTTTCCAGCCACGTTTCGACATTTCCACATCCACTGCATTACTGTCAAGCTAAATCTGCACATTCTGCTTGGAATCCATTACACTTCCCTCAGGAGTGTCGGGTCCAGACGCGTTATTGGTTTTTCCCGTTGCAGAGCGGCTCATGTCCCCATCGCCACGCAAGATTGTCTTTCACGTGCCATCCCTGATGCCCGACGAGGCGTCGCGCCGTCGCGCCGAGCCCACCGCGCGGCACGCCCCGACGCCGCCGGCCACCCCGCGCGAGAGCGCCAGTATCCCGGTCGAGGGCGGCATCCCGGTCGAGGGTGGCGATGTGCGGAAGCTCGCGACCCTGCTCGAGGTCAGCCAGGCCCTGGCCGGCACGCTCAACCTCCAGACCGGCCTCTACGGCGTCCTGGAAGTGCTCGAGCGCCGGTGTGGCGCCCGCCGCGGCGCCGTCACCCTGATCGAGGAGGCGAGCGGGCTCTTGGTGGTGGAGGCGGCGCTCGGGTATCCCCGGGCCGCAGGCCGGGTCCGCTACCGCGTGGGCGAGGGGATCACCGGCGGCGTGGCGCAGCGGGGGACGCCCGCGGTGGTGCCGCATCTGATCGAGGACCCGGAGTTCCTCCACCGCGCCGTGCCCCGCGGCGAGCGCCGGGGTGAGGAGGACATGAGCTTTCTCTGCGTTCCCATCCTCATGGAGGGATCGAGCGCGGGCACGCTCGCCGTCGAGATGCCGTTCGTACCCGAGGCGGACAGCGAGCGGATGATCAAGGTCCTCCGTATCACCGCGGCGCTCATCTCCCAGGCAGTGAGGATCCACCGGCTGGTCGAGGGCGATCGGCAGCGGCTGGTCGAGGAGAACACCCAGCTCCGGGAGGAGCTGCGCGAGCGCTACGAGTTCACCAACATCGTCGGCAACAGCGGCACGATGCGCCGGGTCTACGAGCAGGTGGCGCAGGTGGTCGGCACCAGCGCCACGGTCATGGTGCGGGGCGAGAGCGGCACCGGCAAGGAGCTCATCGCCCACGCGCTTCACCACCACTCGCCGCGGGCCGGGAAGCCCTTCATCCGGGTGAACTGCGCCGCGCTTCCCGAAACCCTGGTCGAGACCGAGCTCTTCGGCCACGAGCGCGGCGCATTTACCGGGGCGCAGGCCCGCCGCAAGGGCAAGTTCGAGCAGGCGGACGGCGGCACGCTGTTCCTGGACGAGATCGGCGAGCTGAGCCAGTCCACCCAGGCCAAGCTGCTCCGGGCGCTGCAGGAGCGCGAGTTCGAGCGGGTCGGCGGCAACGAGACGATCCGGGTGGACGTCCGGATGATCGCGGCCACCAACAAGGACCTCGAGAAAGCGCTGGCGGAGGGGACGTTCCGGGAGGATCTGTACTACCGGCTCAACGTCTTCACGATCCACGTGCCGCCGCTGCGCGAGCGGAAGTCGGACGTGCTGCTCCTGGCCGACCATTTCGTCGAGAAGTACGCCCGGGTGCATCAGCGCACCATCAAGCGGATCTCGACCCCGGCCATCGACATGCTCATGGCCTACCACTGGCCGGGCAACGTCCGCGAGCTGGAGAACACGCTCGAGCGCGCCGTGCTGGTCGCCGACGGCGACGTGATCCACGGCCATCACCTTTCGCCGACGCTCCAGACGGCGGAGGCCTCGGGCACCGTGGTCTCGCGCTCGCTGGGCGAGGCCGTGGGCGTGTTCGAGAGCAACCTGATCCAGGACGCGCTCAAGAGCACGCGCGGCAACCGCGCCAAAGCCGCGCGCCTGCTCGGCACCACCGAGCGGATCCTGAGCTACAAGGTGCGGCGCTACGGGATCGATCCCCGGCGGTTCCGCGGCTGATCCCCCGCGCCCGCGCCTCAGCCCGCCGCGGGGATCTCGAAGCAGCAGCTCGGCCGCTCACCGTGGCGGCAGCATTGCCGCACCGGGGTGCCGACGATCTCGGTCAAGAGCGCCTCGAACGCGCCGCAGGTTTCGGGGCGGCGTGCCACCGTCGACGCCAGCGGGCAGCCGCAGCCGCGGATGACGGCCCCGCCCTCGCCCTCCTCCAGCACCGCCGCGCCCCCCAAGGCATTGAGCACACCCACCGCGGTCCGGAGCCGTGTCGCCCGACTCGCGGTCCCGGGCGGCAGGAGCGGCCCGGCGAGCCGGCGTCCGGTCCCCACCAGCAGCGCCTCCATCTGCTCGGCCGGCAGCTGGGCCACCACCTCCTCCAGAAGCGCGCCCAGCATCGGCGGGTAGGCGCGCGAGAACACGACCTCGGCTTCCGGCGGCAGCTCGTAGACCGTCGACGGCTTCCCGGCGCCGGGCCCCCGGCGCACCCCCGCCGAGCGAACCATCCCGTCCCGCTCGAGCGTCGAGAGATGTGCTCGGACGGCGTTGTCGGTCAGGTCGAGCGCCTGCGCCAGCTCCTCCACCGTGCGGGTGTCGCACCGCAGCAGGCTCAGGATCCGTCCCCGGGTAGTCTCGAGAAACCGTTGATTGTTCACGGGTTGGCCCATGTGCGCTCCGGTGTGCGTCGTTCGAAAATACTGCCAATCCGGAGGTTAGGCAAATAAGTCAATAAAAGACTTGACAAATTGTACTATCGACGCCAGTATGGGAGTGCCTGGTCCGCCAGTCCTCAAGTCATCCCCTCGGAGGTTCTCCATGCGTCGGTCCCTTTCCTTTGCCGCCCTGCTCGCCCTGCCTGCCGCGCTGGTGCTCGCACCTGCGCCGGCCGCTGCCCAGGCGCTGGATGACGCGACCATCGTCGCGATCTTCGACGCCGCCAACACCGCCGACATCGAAACCGGAAGCCTCGCGGCGAAGCGCGCCCAGTCGAAGGACGTGCGCGACTTCGGCGCGATGATGGCGCACGATCATGCGGCGGTACGCCAGATGGGTCGTGATCTCGCGAAGAAGCTCGGCGTCACCCCCACGCCACCCGCCGGGGACACCAGCGCGAAGACTCAGGCGGCAACGATGGCGTCCCTGCAGGCCAAGCACGGCGCCGAGTTCGATCTGGCCGTGATGCAGCACGAGGTGGCCTTCCACAAGAGTGTCATCGACGCCATCCGGACCACCCTGCTCCCGGCCGTTCACAACCCCGAGCTGAAGGCGCTGGTCGAGAAGGTGGCGCCGGCCTTCCAGGCGCACCTGCTCAGGGCGGAGCAGCTGGAGCGGCAGCTCCGGGAGACCAGACAGGCGGCGGCGAAGTAGGCCGGCGAGAGCGGGCGACATCCCTGCGGCGCCCGGCGACCCGCGCCCAACGGAATTGTCGCGCTCACCCCGACGCCGGAGCCCCGACGGGCCCCGGCGTCTTTCGCTAACCGGCATGTAGCACAGGAGTTCGGCCCCTGAGGAGAGAACTTGGCGGAAGGGCGGGCGCGGGGCACGCGACTTGTCCTACCGGAGGATTCGCGCGTGACCTTTGCGCGACCTTGCGCTCGCCGGTTCGATGCGAGCGCGAGCGAGGTTCGCTCAACCTTCAGGCAATCTCAGGAGCAGGTATGTACCGACGAACGATCGCTTCCCTGGCCGCGGCGCTCTCGCTCGCCGGCCTCGCCCCGCTGGCCGCTGCCGCCCAGAGCGCGCCGCCACCCTCGACGCTCGCTCTGTCGGCGACGGACGACCGGGTCCCGCTCCGGGCGGCGCTCAAGCCCGCGTATCAGTTGCGGCTCACGAGCACCTGGCCACAGGAGACCACGGCAGGCGGGTGCCGCAACGGCGGCGAGGAGACGATCGAGGGCGTGCTCGCGCGCGCGGCCGACGGCAGCTATGCCGGTACCTTCACCCGCCGGACGGAGCTCCTCTTCTGCGGCGCGCACGGCGGTCGCGAGGCCGCACCAGCCTCGGGGTGTGCGCTGACGCTGACGGGCCGTGGCGAGGTGGAGGCGACCGGTGTAGTGAGGGCGGATGACACGGGCCCGACGGGCCAGGAGGTGCGCCTCGTCTGGACGCCGGCGCCGGGGCATCAGGCCGCGGTGAGCGGCGAGTGCGCGCCGGCATTCAAGCAGGCGGTGAAGCGGATGTATCTCTCGACTCCGCACGCAGCGGAGTTTCCGCTCACGGCCGCGGGCGCGGGCCCGCGGTCGGAGCGGCTGGAAAACTATGCGTGGACGGTGGAGCTGGAGTAGCGGCTTACAGTTTCAGGTTGACGTCGATGTCGACCCGGACGACGTCGTAGCCCGGCGCACGAGCACGTTGCGGGTGACCTTGACGGCGCGGTCGGTCGAGACGGCGTAGTGCTTGTCCTTTCCCTTGCCCTGCGCATGGGCCGGGGCGGCGGAGTCGGCGAGAGCGGACAGGGCGAGCGCGAGGCCCGCCGCGGTTGGGCAGTCAGCCTTCCTTCCGCACCTCGGCCGCCGTCTTGTCCTCGCGCAGTCCCAGGTATCGCGGATGCCGCAGCAGTCCCGCCGGCGTCCACTCCCCGAACCCGATCTCGACCACCAGCTTCGGCGTCACCCACTGCACCTCGCCCGCCGGCGCCGGCCCCGGCGCGAACGGCGACGTGCGGCGGTGCAGCGGCGCCAGCTTCCGGCCCAGCAGCTCGAGCGTATCGCGATCGTATCCCGTGCCGACCTTGCCCGCGTACCGCAGCACGCCCTGCTCGTAGTACCCCACGAGCAGCGCGCCCAGGTTTTCGCGCGACCCCTTCGGCGCTGTGTACCCGCCGACCACGAATTCCTGCTGATGCACGCACTTGATCTTGAGCCAGTCGGCCGAGCGCGCGCTCACGTAGCGGCTCTCCGCCCGCTTGGCGATGATCCCCTCGGCGCCCTTGGCGCACGCCCGCCGCAGCATCGCGGCCGAGCCGGTGGTACGGAACGGCGTAAACCGGATCGGATCGTCGTACCACACGACGTCCCGGAGCACCGCCTTCCGATCCACCAGCGGCAGGTTGGTCAGGTCGATCCCCTCGTAGAACAGGCAGTCGAACAGGTAGAGCTCGACCGCCACGTCGCTCGACCGGGCCTTGAGCTGGTCGCGCAGCTGCATCCGGCGCTGCAGCCGGGAGAAGCTGCTCTGGCCGGTGTCGGGGTCCACGGCCACCACCTCGCCGTCGAGCACGGCGTCGCCACGCACGGCGAAGGAGAGGGCATCGACCAGCTCGGGATAGGCGTTGTCGAGCGGCTTCCGGTTGCGGGAGAAGAGCCGCACGTTCCCGCCGTTGGTGTAGACCAGCACGCGCACGCCGTCGAGCTTGGGCTCGTACAGCCACTGGCCGCCGTGGGGCGTCGCCTCGACCAGGGTGGCGAGCATGGGCGGGATCCAGCCGGGCTGCGCCCGGTAGCGGAGCCGCGCGTTGGCGGACTTGGAGAGCGACTCCAGGCGGCGGCTCATCGGGCACGCTCCGCGCTGCTGGCATCGAGCGCGCCGGCGAGGTCCTGCTTGGCGTCGAGGATGCCGGCCCAGACGTCCCCGTCGGACTCCAGGCGGTCGGGCACGGTGTGGAGGGTGAAATCGGTCGGGTAGACCCGCTCGAGCTCGTCCCACGAGATCGGCATCGAGACCGTGGCCGCCGCGTGGCGCCGGGGCGAGAACGGCGTCGCCAACGACTTGCCGCGGCTGTTCTGGTTGAAATCGAAGAAGATCTTGCCCGTCCGCCGGCGCACCGCCCACTCGACCGTCACGTCCTTGGGCCGCTCGCGCTGGACGTGCCGCGCGATGGTCTCCGCCACGCCCCGCGCCGCGTCGAAATCGAGATCGCGGACGATCGGGAGATACAGGTGGAGGCCCGTGCGGCCCGACGTCTTGATGAAGGTGACGAGACCGAGGCCCTCGAGGATCTCGCGGATCCGGAGCGCGAGCCGGCGGACCCGGGCGAACGCCCGGCGGTGCAACTCCGGCTCCTCGCCGCGTCCCTCGCGGCCCGAGTAGACGTAGGGATCGAGGTCGAAGACGATGAAGTCCGGGTAGTTGAGGATCGATCGCTCGAGCGTCGCCTCGGAGCCGGTGAACTTCCCGCCGTGGGCCCGGCCGTCAGGCTCCGGGTTCACCCGCGAAAACCACGCATGCAGCTCCAGCCCAGCCATCTGGCCGAGCCAGAGGAGCGTGGCGACGTTCTCGCAGATGAGGTAGTCGCCGTCGCGGTCATTCTGCGAGGAGTGAATCGACACCGTCCGGGCGAACCGCGGGGCCGGCTCCCAGTGCTTCTGGAAGAAGCTCTTGCCGCTCACACCGTCGGGGAACCGGGTGACGAACAGCGGCCGGTCGGCGAGATGCGGGAGCATGTAGGGCGCGACCCGGACCAGGTAGCGCAGCAGGTCCCGCTTGGTGGCGCCCTTGCGGCGGCCGGCCCCGGGCCAGAGCTGCTTGTCGAGGCTGGTGACGGGCAGCTCGTGGCCGTCGACGATCAGCGTCGTCTTGGGGCCGGCGGCGTCGAGCTGGTCGAGCACCTCGTTGGCATCCGTCTTCGTGCGGCGCTTCGGCATAGTTCACCACAGAGGCACAGAGGCCACGGAGGACAACACCAGGTGTTGTCTTTCTCTGCGGGTCTCCGTGCCGCGGTGCCTCTGTGGTGAATCGGATGACGGCTGGTCCCGAAGCACGGCTCAGCTCGCCTTCCGCGCCCGCCGGGTCTGCCGGCGCGCCGGCGCCTTGGCCGCCGACTTCCGGGCACGGCCGCCCTTCTTGGCCGCTTCCACGCTCTTGCGGAGCGCGTCGGCGAGGTCGATGACCTTGGTCTCACGCGCGGGCGGCGACTTGACGACGTCGCGACCCTCGAGCTTGGCCTCGATGAGCTGCGCCAGCGCCTCGCGGTAGTGGTCCTGGTACTCCTCGGGCTCGAACGGCTTGCGGAGCAGCTCGATCAGGGTGAACGCCATCTCCAGCTCGCGCTCGCTCACCCGCGCCTTGTCGAGGTCCACGCCGGGCTCACTCCGCACCTCGTCGGGATAGTACAGCGTCTCCAGCATCACCACGCCGTCCTTGGGGCGGAGCGCGCAGAGCTGCTCCTTCTTCCGGATCGTGATCGTGGCGAGCGCGGTGAGGCCCTTCTTCTCCAGGGCCTGGAGCAGCAGCGCGTACGCCTTCTCCGCGCGCTCGTCCGGTGCCAGGTAGTAGCTCCGCTCGTAGTAGACCGGGTCGATCTCCGTCTCCTTCACGAAGGCGCTCAGGTCGATGATGTGGCGGCTCGGCAGGGGCAGTTTCTCGAAGTCCTCGTCGGTCAGCGTCACATACTCGTCCTTGGAGTATTCGTAGCCCCGGACGGTCTCGCTCCACGGCACCTCGACCTCGTCGGTCGGGCACCAGCGGACCTGCTTGAGTCGCGTGCCGCACGTCGAATGGAGCAGGTGGAAGCTGATGTCCTTGCTCTCCGTCGCTCCGTAGAGCTTCACCGGGATGCTCACCATCCCGAAGCTGATCGAGCCGCTCCAGATCGCCCTGGCCATGCGCCCTCCTCCCTTAGAGGCCCGGCCCGACCGGCCGTATGAGGACTCCGCGCAGGTTTTCCACACCGCGGCGGAGATTTCCACAGGGTTGTCAACATAAGTTGTTGATAAATAACAACTTACGCTGCCGGATAATCTATCAGGTCGGAGGGCACTGCTGTGGGGCGGGTCACAGGGGGTCTTACGGCTGCTTGGCGTCCTTTCCGCCGACGGCACGGAGGATCCGCTTCATCGCCGAATCGTCCCGGCTGCTCGCTGAAGGCATGAGGGGCACGCCGCCCGCCAGCGCGGGCACATCCATCTGCATCTGGTCGGGCGCCGGCGCGATCGGCGCCGGGATCACCGTCGAGTCCCGAGTAGACGCCGCCGACGTCACGCCGGCGCCGGCATTTGGGAGCTTGGGGGCGGGACCGGACGCCATGGCGCGCGGCTCGAGCGCAGCGGCAAAACCCGACGAGGCCGGTGCGGGCGGCGCGACCGCGGCGGCCGGGCCGGACAAGGGCGTGATCACCGCGCTCGGACTACGCGTGACGCTGCCCGTGGTCGTCTCCGCCGGGGCAGCGGCCTGGGCAGCGGTAGAGGGTGTGGCTCCGCCACCGGGCAGCGCGGGCCGATCCACCCGAGCCGCGGCAGGCACCGAGCCGTTGCCGCGCACCGGCGAGTAGAACGACTTCGCGAGGTAGCCGCCGGCCGCGAGCACCAGCACCGCCACGGCCACCTGGAGCGGACGCCGGCCACGGGACGTGCCCGCGCGCTCGGGAACGGGCTCGTCTGCCGGCGTGATCTCGGGGTAGGAAATCGACTGCAGCTCAGGCGCCACGGCTTCGACGGGCGAACGCCAGGGCACCGGCGCGCTCGGCCGGATGGCGCCGCGCGTCTCGGTCGCCGCATCAGGGGCGATCGCTGCCTCAGGCGCGATCGCGACGAACGGGTCGTCGGAGACGAGGCGAACCGACGGCGGCAGATAGGAATCGGGCCGATACGAGGACCTGGCGCGTGGTGCCGGCACGGGGTGTGGCTGGGCCGGCGGCTCGTGCAGCGTGGGCGCGGGCGATGCCAGCAGCGGGCGCGGCGCGACTTCGCCGCCGGCCACGAAGTGATCACGCACCTCGGACACGGGGCTCGGCTTGGACGCGATCGGGTGCTCCGCGACTGGATGCTCCGCGGTGGCATCCTCCGGCGAGAGTTGGTCCGCCGCCGACAACTGGAGGGAGTGATGCTCGTGCGCCCGCGGCTCCAGCGCACGATGTCCCTGCGCACGATGTCCCTGCCCGGTGATCTCGCGCACGGGGTGATCAGCGGCCTGTCGATCGGAATGAGACAACTCCGGGTCCACCGGCGGATGCCCGGCAACCGTCTGCACGGTCGTCGGCGGTTCCGCGCTCGGCTGAACGGCCTTCGGTTGCTCGGCGATCGGGGGCTCGGTGGCCGGCTGCTCGCTGGTCCGCAGCTCCCCGACCCGATGCGGCGCCGCCGACGGCTCCGGCAGCTCCACACGCGGACCCATCGCCTGCGCACGCCCGATGGGCAACCGTTTCCTGATCTGACGCTCCGGCGGCTCGGTCCCGGTGGGCTTGGGCGCGGCGGTCTGCGCTTCGGCCGTCGGCTCCGCGATCGGCGCTGAGTCGGGCCGCGTAACGGGCGGTTTGACGGCGAAGCTCACTGTATCGATCCGAGGCCGGCCTGCCGGCTTCGGCGCGACCGCTTCCGCCACCCGCGAGGCCGGCAGCGCCAGCGCCTTCTTGTAGTGTGGATGAAACTCGATCGGCAGCCACTTCTGGGACGCGTTGTGATAGATCCGGCACCGGGGCGTCACCAGGCCGTTCCGCACGCCGATGGCGAGCTCCTCGATGGTCCGGAATACGGTTTCCTCGCCGGGTGCCAGCTCGATCCGGTACATGCCGCATCCTCAGGTGTGGGGCGGGTTGAGGGTCGAAACCGATGCCATTTCCATGCTCGGGAAAGGTGCACTTCTCTGCATGACTGGCTGGCAGCATGGCGCCGCGCCGCGCCGAGCTGGGCACCGCGCTGGGGGCCGGCACGCGCGTCGGGAAGCGACGGCGTTCGATAGGCTTAGACGTCGAGACCGCCACGACTGGCCCGCGGGTGCTCGCAAACGCCTGTTGGCGCTCGCGCACCGGATCGCCGTGCTCGCGCCGGGAGGGTGGGAATCCGTCTCGTAGTTTGCGAGAGTGGGGGGTAAGTTGACCCCATGTCCGACGGCATCGCCCTCGAGGCGCGTGAGGTGTCCAAGCGGTACGGTCCGGTGACCGCGCTCGACCGTGTGTCCCTCGCGATCCGCCGGGCTGAATGCGTGGCGCTGATCGGCGAAAGTGGCTCGGGAAAGACGACGCTGCTCCGGTGCTTCAACCGGCTCACCGACCCCGACGACGGCGCCGTGCTGGTGGACGGCACGGACACCGCGGGGCTCGACCCGGTGGGGCTCCGCCGCCGCGTGGGCTACGTGCCGCAGGAAGGCGGTCTGCTCCCCCACTGGCGCGTGCGACGGAACGTGGCGCTGGTGCCCTGGCTTCGCGGGCAGGAGGACTCGGCGGCGAGCGTGGACCACGCGCTTCAGCTCGTCGGGCTCGAGCCGGCGGCGGTGGGAGACCGCTGGCCGCGCGAGCTCTCCGGCGGCCAGCGCCAGCGCGTCGCCGTCGCCCGCGCTCTGGCGGCCCGACCGGATCTCGTGCTGCTCGACGAGCCGTTCGGGGCGCTCGACGCGATCACCCGCGCGGACCTGCAGGCCTCCTTTCTCAATCTGCGGCGCGAGCTCGCGATCACCACGCTGCTCGTGACTCACGATCTGTCCGAGGCCTTTCTCCTCGCCGACCGGATCGCCGTGATGCACGCGGGCCGCATCGAGCAGGTGGCGGCGCCCGGCGAGCTGCGCGATGCACCGGCGACGCCCTACGTGCGGGCGCTGCTCGCGCGGGCGCGGGTCCGCGCGTGAGGCCGGGGCTGGCGATCTCGGTCGCGCTGGGGACCTCGCTTGCGCTGGGGAGCCTCGCGGGCGCGCAGGATCAGGCTCCGCCCGTGATCGTGGCCTCGAAGCCGTTCGGCGAGTCCTACCTGCTGGCCGAGATGTTCGCCCAGCTGCTGGAGGCCCGCGGGATCGCGGTGGAGCGGCGGCTCGGTCTCGGGGCCACCGAGATCGCGTTCGGCGCGCTCAAGACCGGCGCCATCGACGTCTATCCCGAGTACACCGGGACCGGGCTGCTCGCGATCCTGCACGAGCGGCCGAGCGCCGATCCGCGCGCGGTGTACGCGCAGGTGGCCCGCGAGTTCGCCGCCCGGTTCGGCGTCCGCTGGCTGCCGCCGCTCGGCTTCCAGAATACCTACGCCATCGCCGTTCGCCGCGAGACCGCCGAGCGGCTCGGGCTCCGGACGCTCACGGACCTCGCGCGCGCGGGCCCGACGCTCCGCGCGGGGCTCACGCCCGATTTCATCGGCCGGGACGACGGGCTCCCTGGCCTTGCCCGCGCCTATGGACTCCGCTTTCGCGAAGTCCGCGCGCTGCTGCCGGCGGTCAAGTACCAGGCGCTCGCCGCCGGCCAGGTGGACGTGATCGACGGGTACTCCACCGACGGCCTCATCGCGCGCTACGACCTCGTGGTGCTCGAGGACGATCGCGCCTTCTTCCCGCCGTACGAGGCCGCCGCGCTCGTGGCGCCCGGGCTGGCTGAGCGCCGCCCGGCGGCGGTGGCGGCGCTCACCGAGCTGAGCGGCAGGCTGAGCGAGACGGCGATGCGGACGCTCAACCGCAGAGTCGAGGTGGACAACGAGCCCGTGGGGCGGGTCGCGCGCGACGCGCTCGGGACGCTGGGGCTGCTCGCCGTGCCCGCGCGGGAGGCTGGCCGGGAGCCGTCGCGAGAGCGCCCCGGCCTGGCCGCCTACCTCTGGGCCGAGCGCGGCACCCTGCTCGGCCTCACCGGGCGGCACGTGTTTCTGGTAGTGGTGTCGCTCGTCGCGGCGATCGCGCTGGCGGTGCCGCTGGGGCTCGCGCTCGAGCGCATGCGTGGCGGCGCCGAAGGGGTGATCCGCGCCGTCGGCGTGCTCCAGACCGTTCCGGGCATCGCGCTGCTCGCGTTCATGATTCCGCTCCTCGGCATCGGCGTGGTCCCGGCGCTGGTGGCGCTCTTCCTCTACTCCCTGTATCCGATCCTGCGGAACACCTACACCGGCGTGAGGGACGCGGCGCCGGACGCCGTCGGTGCCGCCACCGCGCTGGGCATGACCCCGCGACAGGTGCTCCGGCACGTGCGCCTGCCGCTCGCCGCGCCGCTCATCATGGCCGGCATCCGCACGGCCGCGGTGATCAACGTGGGAACGGCCACGCTGGCCGCGTTCATCGGGGCCGGCGGCCTGGGCGATCCGATCGCCTCAGGGCTGGCGCTGTCCGACACGCGGATGATCCTGTCCGGCGCGCTCCCGGCCGCCGCGCTGGCGTTGGTGGTGGACGCGGCACTCGGCGCGTGCGAGCGGCTGGTGCGGCCAGGTGGTGGAGGGTAAGGCCGCTTGCATTCGCCCGCCGTCCGCGGATAGGATGCCGTCGTTCCGCGCCACCGCCTCCCTCATTTCCGGGCCGCGCCGCATGCGACTCCACCCATTCCGCGCCGTTCGCCCGGCCCCCGAGCTCGCCGAGCGCGTGGCATCGGTGCCGTA
The DNA here is from genome assembly GCA_963840215.1 of uncultured Gemmatimonadales bacterium. Taxonomy (GTDB): domain Bacteria; phylum Gemmatimonadota; class Gemmatimonadetes; order Gemmatimonadales; family GWC2-71-9; genus CAVVWJ01. The sequence goes on from CAWIYG010000006.1 coordinate 217,332, forward strand.
CGACGTCGTGAACCGCACCGAGGCCGCGGCACTGGCCGAGGGGAACCCCTACAGCTTTCTCCACGTCGGCCGGTCGGACATCGACCTGCCGTCCGACGTCGATCCGTACGACCCCCGGATCTACGCCCAGGCCCGCGCGGCGCTCGACCGGTTCCTGGCCGAGGGGACGCTGCTCCGCGAAGCTACCCCGTCGCTCTATCTCTACCGCCAGATCATGGACGGCCGGGCCCAGACCGGCATCGTGGGCTGCGTGCACATCGACGACTACGAGCAGGACATCATCCGGAAGCACGAGAACGACCCGGCCCGACAAGGAGGACGATCGCACGCGCCACGTGCTGACGCTCCGGGCCAACGCCGAGCCGGTTTTCCTGACCTACCGCGGGCGACCGGACATCGAGGCGCTCACCGCGGCGCTCGTGGCCGAACCGCCGCTGTACGACTTCACCGCGCCGGACGGCGTGCGCCACACCGTCTGGCGGATCGCGGACGCGGGGCCGTTCCTGGACGCCTTCCGGGCCGTGCCGCACGCCTACGTGGCCGATGGCCACCACCGCTCCGCCAGCGCCTGGCGCGCCGGACGGGAGCTGCCGGACCGCGCCGGCGCCGCACCGCGGCGACGGGGAGTACAACTGGTTCCTGGCCGTGCTGTTTCCCGCCGAGCAGCTGCGCATCCTGCCCTACAACCGCGTGGTGCGCGACCTCGGCGACCTCGGTCCCGCGGGCGTGCTCGCACGGCTCTCGCGGCTCGGCCGCCTCGTGACGACGGACGAGCCGGCGCCCAGCCGGCCGGCCAGCTTCGGCATCTATCTCAAGAACGCCTGGTACCGGCTCGACCTCGACGAGGCCACGATCGACCGCACCGACCCCATCGGGTCGCTCGACGTCTCGCTCCTGCAGGACCGGGTGCTGGGCCCGATCCTCGGCATCGGCGACCCCCGCACCGACAAGCGGATCGACTTCGTCGGGGGCATCCGCGGACGCCGCCGAGCTCGAGCGTCGGGTGCGCTCCGGCGAGATGGCGATCGCGTTCTCGCTCTACCCCACGACCCTGGACCAGCTCATGGCGGTGTCGGACGCGGGCCAGATCATGCCGCCCAAGAGCACGTGGTTCGAGCCCAAGCTGCGGAGCGGGCTCTTCGTGCATACTTTGTAGGCTCACGATGACCGGGCGGAGCGTGCGCGCATGAAGGTGTTGATCGCGGACAAGTTCGAGAAGGTGGGGATCGATGGGCTGAAGGAGCTCGGCTGTACGGTGGTCTCGCTGCCGGACGTGAAGGCCGAGGAGCTCCCCGCCGCCATCCGGGCCGCGGATCCGCACATCCTCATCGTCCGCTGCAAGAAGGTGAACGCGGACGCGCTCAAGGCCGGCACCGCGCTGACCCTGGTCATCCGCGCCGGCGCCGGCATCGACACCATCGACGTCAATACCGCGTCGAGCCTCGGGGTCTTCGTCTCCAACTGTCCGGGCAAGAACTCGATCGCCGTGGCCGAGCTGGTGATGGCGCTGCTGCTCTCGTGCGACCGGCGGATCCCCGATCAGGTCGCCGAGCTCCGCGCCGGCACCTGGAACAAGGGCGAGTACTCCAAGGCGCGCGGCCTGCACGGGCGGACGCTCGGCATCGTGGGCCTGGGACAGATCGGGCGGGAGATCGCCGTGCGGGCGCGGGCGTTCGGGATGCGGGTCATGGGCTGGATCGCGGAGCCTCACGCACGAGGAGGCCGACCGGCTCGGCATCACCTACGCGCAGACGCCGCTGGAGGTCGCCCGCGCCTGCGGACGCGGTCTCGATCAACGTCGCCGCGAACGCCGAGACCAAGCAGCTGGTGAACGCGGAGTTCCTCGCGGCGATGCGGCCGGGCGCCTACCTGATCAACACCTCGCGCGGCAGCGTGGTGGACGAAGCGGCGCTCGAGCAGGCGATCCGGGAGAAGAGGCTGCGGGCGGGGCTCGACGTGTTCCAGGACGAGCCGGCGGGCGGCACCGGGGCGTTCGGCAACACGATCGTGCGCGCGCCCGGGGTCTACGGCACCCATCACGTCGGGCGCGTCCACCGACCAGGCGCAGGTGGCGATCGCCCACGAGGTGATCCGGATCGTCCAGACCTTCCAGACCACCGGTGAGGTGCCCAACGTGGTGAACCGGCTCGCACGCAGCTCGGCGACGCACGTGCTCTCGATCCGGCATCGGAACCGGCCCGGCGTGCTGGCCCACGTCTTCGGCGTCCTTGCCGGGGGCGACATCAACGTGGAAGAGGTCGAGAACATCATCTACCACGGCGCGCAGGCCACGCTGGCCCGGATTCACCTCGACGGCGAGCCGGACGGCGCCGCCCTGGAGCGGATCCGGACGGGAACACCGGACATCATCAGCGTGGAGTTGAGCGAGATCGACGGGAAGGCGCGATAGGCGCCCGACCGACACCCAAAGGATCACAATGACCGACCGCATCCACAACTTCAGCGCCGGCCCCGCCGTGCTGCCCGAGCCCGTCCTCCGGAAGGCGCAGGAGGCGATCTGGAACGTGGCCGGCAGCGGCATCGGCATCATGGAGCACAGCCACCGCGGCAAGGTGTTCGACCGGATTCTCGACGAGGCCGAGGCGAACTGCCGCGAACTCGCCGGAATCTCCGACGACTACGCGGTGCTGTTTCTGCAGGGCGGCGCCTCGCTCCAGTTCTCGATGGTGCCGATGAACCTGCTGCCCGCCGACCGCACGGCCGACTACCTGCTCACCGGGGTCTGGGCGCAGAAGGCGGTCAAGGAGGCCAAGGTGCTGGGCGGCAAGGTGCACATCGCGGCCAGCAGCGAGGCCACGAACTTCGACCGGATCCCGAAGCCGGGCGAGATCAGCTAGTCGGCCGAACCCGGCGTACGTGCACCTCACGACCAACAACACGATCTACGGCACCCAGTGGCGCAGCGAGCCGGCCGTGCCGGCCGGCGTCCCGCTCGTGGCGGACACCTCGAGCGACATGTACAGCCGCCCGATCGACGTGAGCAAGTACGGCCTCATCTATGCCGGCGCGCAGAAGAACCTGGGACCCTCGGGTGTCGTCCTGGTGATCATCCGGGACGATCTGGTCGAGGCGGGGCCGAAGACGCCTGCCCACGATGCTGCAGTACCGGACGTTCGCGGCGGAGAAGTCGCTCTACAATACCCCGCCGACGTTCGGCATCTACCTCATGGGCGAAGTGTTCAAGTGGATCAAGGCGCAGGGCGGTCTCGCGGCCATGGCCGAGCACAATGCGAGCCAAGGCCAAGCTGCTCTACGACTTCCTCGACGCGAGCGAGTTCTTCCGCGGCACGGTGCAGCCGGACAGCCGGTCGCTCATGAACGTCATGCTTCCGCGCGCCGACCGAGGAGCTGGAGAGCAAGTTCATCGCCGAGGCCACCAAGCGCGGCCTCGACGGACTCAAGGGACACCGATCGGTCGGCGGGATGCGGGCCAGCATCTACAACGCCTGTCCCGCGCGCGGCCGTCGAGGCGCTGGTGACGTTCATGAAGGAGTTCGAGCGGGCCAACCGCGCCGCCGCGGTGCGCTGAGCTATCCGCGGCGACGCGAGGCTTACCCCGCTTGCTAGCGTCGCACCAGCTCCTCGTGCGGGCCCGCCGCATGTCGGTGATGAGCTCGTTCATCGCGGTGATGGCCGACATGCCCGCGATCCGGTGACGCAGGAGGCGGCTACGGCCAGCGCCTCCTCCGAAAGCAGCAGCTCCTCTCGCCGGGTGGCGCTCGCCACGAGGTCGATGGCCGGGAAGATCCGCCGCTCCGCCAGCTCGCGGCTCAGCACCAGCTCGCTGTTGCCGGTGCCCTTGAACTCCTCGAAGATCACCTGGTCCATCTTGCTGCCCGGTGTCCACCAGGGCCGTGGCGATGATGGTGAGCGAGCCGCCGCCCTGCGCGGATCGATCTTGCGGGCGCTGCCGAGGAAGCGCTTGGGCTTTTCCAGCGACTGGGCGTCCAGCCCGCCCGACAGCGTCCGGCCCGTGCCCTTCTCGACCGTGTTGTAGGCCCGCGCCAGCCGGGTGAGCGAGTCGACGATCAGCACCACGTCCTCGCCCAGCTCCACCCGCCGCCGCGCCCGCTCGAGCGTCAGCTCGGCCACGCGCACGTGCTGCGACGCGGGGTTGTCGAAGCTCGAGGCGACGACCTCGCCCACGCCCGGCCGCCTCCATCTCGAACACTTCCTCCGGCCGCTCGTCGACCAGCAGGATGAGCAGCGTGGCCTCGGGATAGGTTGGCGCTGACGCCCTCGGCGATGGACTGCAGGACCATGGTCTTGCCGGCCTTGGCCGGGGCCACGATCAGCGCGCGCTGGCCCTTGCCGAACGGGGCAGAGGATGTCGATGACGCGATTGGTGAAGTCGGGCTGGCCCTGGCGCATGAGGCCGGACTCCAGCCTGATCTGCTCGTTGGGATGGATGGCGCCGAGGCGGGCTGAACTCCGGGCGGCCGCGGACTCTGTTCGGGGGCCGGCCGTTGATTGCGCTGATATGCGTTCGAGCGTCGGGTCCGCGGCCCTTCCCGCCGGGACGGACCTCGCCCTCGATCTCGTCGCCCGCGCGGAGCTCGTGCTGGCGGATGAGCTCGCTCGCCGACGTGGATGTCGCCGCGGTCGGGGAGGTATCCCGTCTCTCGGCGCCGGAGAAACCCGCTGCCCCTGCCGGCAGCTCGAGAACGCCGAAGCATCACGCGGCGGCGGCCACGGAGCGCTTGATCCGATAGAGAATGGCGGTGAGTCCCTGGGTCCGGGTCATGCCGAGCGTCTCGCTGAGGCCGAGCTGGTCGAGGAGGTCGTCCGGCACGCGGGCCACCTCGTCCGGCGCCGCGCCGTCGAGGCTCTTCGGGCCAAGAGGGAGATGAAGCCGCGTACCGTGGGCGACTCCGGCGGCACGTCGGCGTGGATGTGGACCTTGCCCCCCTCGACCTCGACCCAGAGGAAGACGGGAGTCTGGCATTCGGGTACCCGATGGTCGTCACTGTCCGCTCCTTCTCGTCCTGGAGGCGCTCGGGGAGCGGCGGAAGCTTGCGCGAGTAGTCGAGCAGCGTCTCGAGCCGGGTGGTGCGATCCGCGGCCTTGAATCGGGGAATCAGCGTGTCGAGCGTGGGCATGGTCGGCGTGGAGGAGGCGGTCGGACCGTTCGGCATTGGCCGAATACTCGCACGATCGGGTGCCGGAAGGTACCCCCGGGCCCGGTCTCCTCCGCCTTTCGCCACCGGTCCCCGGACGATATCGTTGAGGCATGACTCCTTCCACGCTCGCTCGCCGGGCGCTCGTCCTCGCCCTCGCCGCGGCATCGCCCGTCGCGGCCCAGTCGCCCCGCCTGGGCACGATCTCGTTTCCGAACTCCGGGCCGCGAGCCGCGCAGCGGCCGTTCCTCCGCGGGGTCCTGCTGCTCCACAGCTTCGAGTACGACGATGCCGGCGCGGCCTTCCGCGAGGCGCAGCGCCTCGCGCCCGGCTTCGCGCTGGCCTACTGGGGGGAGGCGCTGACGCTCACGCACCCGGTCTGGAACGAGCAGGACCTCGACTCCGCGCGTGCGGTGCTCGCCCGGCTGGCGCCGACTCCGGCGGCGCGCCGCGCGAAGGCGGTCAGCCCGCGCGAGCAGCGCTACCTCGAGGCCGTGGAGATCCTCTACGGCGATGGCGCCAAGGCCCGCCGGGACACGCTCTACTCGGCGGCCATGGGGCGGCTCGCCGCGGCCTATCCGGCGGATCTCGAGGCCCAGGCGTTCTACGCGCTCTCCCTCATGGGCCTGAGCCAGTCGGTCCGCAACGTTCCGGCCTACATGCGGGCGGGCGCCCTGGCGGGGGAGGTGTTCCTCAAGAACCCCGACCATCCGGGCGCCGCCCACTACGTCATCCACGCCTTTGACGACCCCGCTCATGCGCCGCTCGGCCTCCGTGCCGCGCGCGCGTACTCGAAGATCGCGCCGGGCGCGGATCATGCCCAGCACATGACCAGCCACATCTTCGTGGCGCTCGGAATGTGGGACGAGACGGTCACCGCCAACGAGACCGCGGTCGGCGCCGACCGCACGGTCTGGCCGCCGGGCCACTACACGGCGTGGCTCGGCTACGGGTACGCGCAGCAGGGCCGGCTCGCCGAGGCGCGGCGGCTGCTGGAGACGGTGCGCCCGAACCTGGGCGACCCGCCGCGTCCGAGCCGACGGACTTACCTGCTCACCATGCGGGCACACTACCTCGTCCTGAGCGAGCGCTGGAGCGACAGCGTCGTGGCGTGGCCGCTCGACGGGACCGGCGTCAGTGGCGTGCCGCGGGCGATGGATGCCTTCGCGCTGGGCTACGCCGCGCTTCGCCGCGGCGACCGGCCCGCCGCCGACAGCCTGCTCCGCGCCCTCACCGCGCTGGCCGACACCGCCGCCCCCGCAAACGACCGGTACGGCGGCAACCCGGTCGTGCCGGGGATCCTGGCGACGGAGCTTCGGGCCCTGGCTCGCGCCGCCGACGGCGCGGGCGACGAGGCCATCGCGCTGTTGCGGGAAGCGGCCGGCCGCGAGGCGGCGCTGCCACTCGAGTACGGGCCGCCGGACCTGGTGAAGCCACCGCGCGAGCTGCTCGGCGAGCTGCTGCTCGCGCAGGGCAAGGCCGCGGAGGCACAGCGGGAGTTCACGAACGCGCTGGCCCTCACGCCGCGACGCACGCAGTCCCTGCTCGGGCTGGCACGGGCCGCGACCGCGGCCGGCGACGCCGCGGCCGCGTCGCAGGCGCTCGCCGAGCTCCGCGCCATCTGGCGGCGGGCCGACGCGGACCTGCCGGGCCTGGACGAAGTCACGAAGCAGTCGGCCCAGGCGCGCTGAGGTGGCGGGCACGCCGCTCGGCGGGCTCCCCCGGCGAGCGCTCGCGCCGTTCCCGGGATGGCGTGCCGCGCTCGGCCCCGGGATCGTGTGGATGGCCCTCGCGCAGGGCAGCGGCGAGCTGATCTGGTGGCCGTACATGGTCGCCAAGTACGGCCTGACGTTCCTCTGCCTGCTCGTCCCCGCCTGCCTGCTGCAGTATCCGCTCAACGTCGAGATCGGCCGATACACCCTCGCCACCGGCGAGAGCATTTTCCACGGCTTCATCCGGCTCGGCCGCGGCTTCGGCATCCTGCTGTGGGTGCTGATGACGCTGTCGTTCCTCTGGTTCGGGGCGTTCGCGTCGGCCGGCGGCACGGCGATGGCCGCGCTGACCGGGTTTCCGGCCGGCTGGAGCCCGCGCGGACAGACGCTGTTCTGGGGCTACCTGTCGATCGCGGTGTTTCTGCTGGCGATCGTGCTGAGCCGCGTGGTCTACGCGCTGGTCGAGGGGTTCATGAAGGTGGTGGCGCTGGTGACGGTCGTGGGCCTGGTCTGGGCCTGCCTGCAGCCGGACGTCCTGGCGGCAACCCCCGGGTTCCTGCGGGGACTGGCCGGCCCGCCGGGACCGATGCCCCGGCCCTGGGACCCCGCCGACGCGACCAAGCTGCTGACGGCGATCACCTTCGCCGGCCTCGGCGGGTTCTGGATCCTGTTCTACTCGTATTGGCTGCGCGAGAAAGGGAGCGGCATGGCGGCGCACGTGGGGCGCATCACCGGGCCCCGCAGCGACCGCACCGAGCCGGTGCCCACCGAGGGGTGGCTGCCGGCGGACGACGCGGAGACGCAGGCGCGCTGGCGGCGGTGGCGGCGGTATCTCAGCACCGACGCGCTGGTCGGCATCGGCGGCAACCTGGCCACCACGCTCATGACCTGCCTGCTCGCGTGGGCGCTGCTCTATCCCCAGGGACTGCTGCCGCAGGACTACGATATCGCCGTGGTGCAGAGCCGCTTCTTCGAGGTGAGCTGGGGGCCGATCGGCCGGATCGTGTTCCTGGCCGTGGCCGCCGCGTTCCTGATGGATACCTGGCTCGCCACCGCCGACGGCGTGAGCCGGATGCAGGCCGACATCGTGCAGACGCTCTATCCCGCGAGCCGCCGGCTCGAGCTGCGCCAGTGGTATTTCATCTTCCTTGGCCTGCTCACCGTCGTGACCGGCTTCACCATGCTGCTCGACGCCCCGGGACCCCTGATCCTCCTCAGTGCCGTCATCGGGTTCGCCGGCACGGTCATCTTCCCGGCGGCGCTCTACCAGCTCAACTACCGGCGCCTGGCGCCGCTCCTCCCCGAGTGGGCCCGCCCTCGGCCTATCGAGCGCTGGCTGCTGGGACTGAGCTTCGTCGCGTATCTGGGCCTGGCCGGCGCGTACCTCCGGCAGACATTCGGTGGTCGCTAGCCGCGCATCGGCGCCCGCCGACACCCGCGGCAGCCGCCTGGATGACGCCGGGTTGACGGCGCCCGTCCTGGCGATGTATAGATATGCAGGCCAATGAAACCCACCCCGACCGCGTGTCCGAGCATTATGGCCGCCCCACGTCCACATAGAGGCGGCGCGCGAGCACGCGGGTAACAGTCCGCCGGCACAGCAGCGAACCGCGGCCTCTCCCACCGAGAGGCCGCTGGCATTTTCTACCCCAGCCGTCCGAGCCGCCGATGACGCTCCGCCTGTACGACACCACGCTTCGCGACGGCACCCAGCGGGAGGGCTTGTCCCTGTCGGTCGAGGACAAGCTGAAGATCGCCCGCGCCCTCGACGGGCTCGGCGTGAGCTACATCGAGGGCGGATGGCCGGGCTCGAACCCCAAGGACGCGGAGTTCTTCCGCCGGATCCGCTCCGTGCCGCTCGGCCAGGCGAAGGTGGCGGCGTTCGGCAGCACCCGGCGCGCGGGAGTCCGGTGCGAGGACGACCCGAGCCTTCGCGCACTGGTCGACGCCGGAACTCCGGTGGTGACCCTGGTGGGGAAGAGCTCCCCGCTCCACGTGGAGCGGATCCTCGAGACCACGCGCGAGGAGAACCTGCGCATGATCGGCGAGAGCGTGGCCTTCTTCAAGCGCCTCGGCCGCGAGGTCGTCTACGACGCCGAGCACTTCTTCGACGGCTACCGCCTCGACGGGCCCTACGCGCTCGAGTCGCTCGCGGCGGCGGCCGCGGCCGGCGCCGACTGCCTCGTGCTGTGCGACACGAACGGCGGCGAGCTGCCGGACGTGGTGGCCGAGCGGGTGCACGAGGTCCGCGCCCGCTTCGGGACGCCGGTCGGCATCCATCCCCACAACGACGCCGGGCTGGCCGTGGCCAACGGGCTGGCCGCGGTGCGGGCGGGGTGCGTGCAGGTGCAGGGCACCATCAACGGCTACGGCGAGCGCTGCGGCAACCTCGACCTGGTGCCGCTCATCGCCACGCTCCAGCTCAAGCTCGGCCATCAGATCCTCTCCTCGGCGTCGCTCCGGCGGCTGACCGAGGTCTCGCAGTTCGTGGCCGCCGTCGCCAACCAGCACCCGGACCCGCACGCACCCTACGTGGGACGGAGCGCGTTCGCGCACAAGGGGGGCATTCACGTCGCGGCGATCGCGAAAGTCGCCGGGAGCTACCAGCACGTCGATCCGGCGGCGGTCGGCAACGAGATGCGGGTGGTGGTGAGCGAGGTGGCCGGACGGCGGAACGTGCGGCTCCGGGCCGAGGCGCTGGGCGTCGCCGCCGGCGTGGCCGAGGGGGCGGTGCTGCAGCGCATCAAGGAGCTCGAGCACCAGGGCTTCCAGTTCGAGGCGGCGGAGGGGTCGTTCGAGATGCTGGTCCGCCGGGCCGCGCCCGGCTACCGCGCGCCGTTCGAGCTGGAGGAGTTCACCGTGATCGCCGAGAAGCGGGGCGGCGACGGCAGCCGCGCCCAGGCCACCGTCCGGATCCGGGTCGGCGACGAGATGATGCACACGGCCGCCGAGGGCGACGGTCCCGTCAACGCCCTGGACCGGGCGGTGCGGAAGGCGCTGCTCCCGCACTACCCGGCGCTCGCCGACGTGCACCTCGTGGATTACAAGGTGCGCATCGTGGACGAGCACCTCGGCACCGGGGCCCGGCCGCGGGTCATCATCGAGTCGGCCCGCGGGACGGAGCGGTGGAGCACGGTGGGCTGTTCCGAGAACATCATCGAGGCGAGCTGGCAGGCGCTGTGCGACGGGCTGGAGCTGGCCCTCCTGCGGACGCCGTCAGGCAGCCCCGAGCGTCACGCCGAAGGGGGTGCCTTCGCCGACGGTCGCGGCGCGGCTTCCCGCGCCAGCAGCTCGCGTTTGCGGTCCACTCCCCAACGATAGCCACCGAGACCGCCGTCTTCCCGGACGACCCGGTGGCACGGAATCACCACGGCCAGCCGATTGCCCGCGCATGCGCGCGCCACCGCCCGGGCCGCCGACGGCTGGCCCAGCTCCCGGGCGATCTCGCTGTAGGACCTGGTGCTGCCACGCGGGATCCGCTGCAGCGCTTCCCACACTCGCCGCTGAAAGGCCGTGCCGGCCACGTCGATCGGCACCCGCTCGGCCTCGTCGCCGGCCATCCGTGCGACCACCGATCCGGCCCAGCCGTGGAGCTCCTCGTCGCTCCGCTCGACCGTGGCCTCCGGGTACTCCCGGCGCAGGGCGGCCTCGAGCGCGGCGGCCTCGTCGCCCAGCGTTACGGCGCAGACCCCCCGGTCCGTGGCCGCCACCAGCACCTGGCCGAGCGCCGTCGAGACGGTGGTGAACCGGATGCGGATGCCGCGGCCGCCTCGCCGATAGGCGCCCGGTGTCATGCCGAGGTGCGCGCGGGTCCCGTCGTAGGCCCGGCTGGGCGACGAATAGCCGGCCTCGTAGGTCGCCCGAGTCACGCTGTCGCCCTGCTTGAGACGGGTCTTCATCCGTTCCATCCGCTGCGCCCCGGCATAGGCGCGGGGTGTGACTCCGGTGATCCGTTTGAAGGTCCGCTGCAGGTGCCACGGGCTGAGGCCCACGGCGCGGCCGAGCCGGTCGAGCGTCACCGTTTCGTCGAGGTGCTCGTCCAGATATTGCCGCGCCGCCCGCACCCGCCGGACGGCGTCGGGCTCGCCATCCGCAGGGCGGCAGCGACGGCAGGCCCGGTAGCCCGCGGTCTCCGCCGCCGCGGCCGTGGGGAAGAACCGAACCTGGCGCCGGTTCGGGCGCCGGGAGGGGCACGTGGGCCGGCAGTAAATCCGGGTCGACGCCACGGCGTAGACGAAGCGGCCCTCGGCGGCGGCATCGCGGTCGAGGACAGCGGCCCAGCGCCAGTCTTCCACAGGTGGGGCTTCGAGGGGCATGGGGGGATGGTAGCACGTGAGGCCGGGGCGAGGGTAGCGGACGGCTCATTTCGGCGGAACATTTTCGGGGTGGGGGAACCTCCCGGCGAGTGCCGTCGTTACATCCCCAGTCCGAAGGGCCGTTCTCACCCAACACAACCCCGACCATGAGCACTGCGGAACGGTACGATGCCATTGTCGTTGGAGCAGGGCAGGCGGGAGGGCCGCTGGCCGCGGCCCTGGCCCGAAGCGGGCGCCGGACCGCCCTGATCGAGCGCGAGCACGTCGGCGGCACCTGCATCAATGAGGGGTGTACTCCGACCAAGACGATGGTGGCGAGCGCGCGGGTGGCCTACCTGGCGCGGCGGGGCGGGGACTATGGGGTGGCGACCGGCCCCGTGGTGGTCGACATGGGTCGCGTTCGGGAGCGCAAGCGGGCCATCGTCAAGAGCTTCCGTGCCGGCAGCCTGGGGCGCGTCGAGGCCACCGACGGGCTCGAGCTGATCTGCGCGGAGGCGCGCTTCACGGGGCCGAAGCGAGTCGAGGTCGAGGGCCGGGTCCTCGAGGCGGAGCTGGTCTTCATCAATACCGGCGGCCGTCCCGCGTCGCCGGATGTGGAAGGTCTCGACCGGGTCCCGTCGCTCGACTCCACGTCGGTCATGGAGCTCGATCTGGTGCCCGGGCACCTCGTCGTGCTGGGCGGTGGATACATCGGGCTCGAGTTCGGGCAGATGTTCCGTCGGTTCGGGAGCCGGGTGACCATCGTCCAGCGCGGCCGCCAGCTGCTGCCCTTGGAGGATCCCGACGTCGCGGAGGCGGTGCGCGGCATCCTCGTCGAGGATGGGATCGACATCCTGCTCGACGCCGAAGCCGTGCGCGCGGAGGGCGCGGCCGGGGGCGTTCGGCTGACCATCCGGACGCCGGCGGGCGAGCGTACCCTGGACGGGTCCCACGTGCTTCGGGCTGCCGGACGGGTGCCGAACACCGACCGCCTGGGTCTCGACGCCGCCGGTATCGCCATGGATGCCAAGGGGTTCGTCGTGGTCGACGAGAAGCTCGAGACCAACGTCCCGGGGGTCTACGCGCTGGGCGACGTGAAGGGCGGGCCGGCCTTCACTCATATCTCCTACGATGACTACCGGGTTATTCGTACCAATCTGTTACAGGGCGGGCGTGCGTGCATCACAGACCGGCTCCTACCGTACACGGTATTCATCGACCCTCAACTGGGCCGGATCGGACTGTCTGAACGCGAGGCCCGGAAGCAGGGCAAAGCCTTCCGGGTGGCCCGGATACCGATGAACCACGTGGCCCGCGCACTCGAGCTCGACGAGGCCCGCGGTTTCATGAAAGCGCTGGTGGACCCGCAGTCGGGGCAGATCCTGGGCGCGGCGGTGCTGGGGATCGAGGGCGGCGAGCTGATGGCCGCGCTCCAGCTCGCGATGATGGGACGGGTTCCGTACGACCGCCTCCGCGACGCCGTGTTCGCGCACCCGACGCTGGCCGAATCGCTCAACATACTGTTCTCGTCGCTCGAGTCCTGACGATTTCAGGCAGGGAGAGACCATGACGCTCGTCGCCGCGCCCAGCCGCATCGATCCTGAAGTCATTGCCGACCAACTGCTGGAGGCGCGGGCCCGTACGCTCCTGCTCGTCGCCCCGTTGACCGACGACGAGCTCCGGATGCAGCACGATCCGCTGATGAGCCCCATCCTTTGGGACCTCGGCCACATCGCGCACTTCGAGGAGCTCTGGCTCACGCGAAACCTCGACGGACCCATCGAGTTCGTCGAGATGCCCGGCCTCTACAACCCGTTCGAGCACCCGCGGAGCACCCGCGGCGGCCTGGCGCTTCCAGACCTGGCGCACTCCCGCGAAATCATGGACGAGATCCGTGGCCGGGTGCTCGGCCGGCTGGTGACGATGGACGCCGATCCGTCCAACCCGCTCCTGCGCGACGGCTTCGTCTACCAGATGGTGCTTCAGCACGAGTACCAGCACAACGAGACGATGCTCCAGACGCTCCAGCTGAAGCGCGGCTCGCCCTACACCCCGCTGATGCGGCTCGAGGCCGGCGTCGGCGCGCGGCCTGCCGCGCCCGGCCGAGCGGTGGTCGAAGCCCGGGGCGAGATGGTGCGGTTCCCCGGCGGGCGGGTCACCATCGGCACCGACGACCGGTCCGCCGCGTACGACAACGAGCGTCCTGCGCACCCCGTGGACGTGGCGCCCTTCTGGATCGACACCGATCCCGTCACCAATCGGGATTTCCTGGTCTTCATCGCCGCCGGCGGCTACGAGTCGCGGGAGTACTGGTCGGACGCCGGCTGGCAGTGGCGCAACGACGCCGGCGCCGTGGCGCCCAAGTATTGGACCTGGCGCGACGGCGTCTGGACCACGCGGACCATGGACCGAAGCGGCCCGGTCGATCCGGCGCACCCCGTCTGCCACGTGAGTTGGTACGAGGCGGACGCATTCGCGCGCTTCGCCGGCAAACGGCTCCCGACGGAGATCGAATGGGAGGCCGCGGCGTCGTGGGACCCGGCCACCGCCACGAGCCGCGCGTATCCGTGGGGCGCCGCGATGCCCGACCGCACGCTCGCCAACGTGGATCAGCTCGCCTTCGGCACCGCCGCCGTGGGCAGCTACCCGGCCAACGTCTCGCCGATTGGATGCTCCGGCATGATCGGCGATGTGTGGGAGTGGACGGCCAGCGATTTCGGTCCCTGGCCCGGGTTCGAGAGCTTCCCGTATTCCGAGTATTCCGAAGTGTTCTTCGGCACCGAGTACAAGGTCCTGCGCGGGGGCTCGTGGGCTACCCGGCCAGGCGCCGTTCGCAACTCGTTCCGCAACTGGGATTACCCCATCCGCCGCCAGATCTTCAGCGGCTTCAGGTGCGCCCGCGATGCCTAATCTTGCCCATACACGCGCCTCGCGCCCGGTCGAGCGCGTCCAGAACCCGAGTATGCTCGCCGAGGTCGCCGCCGGCCTGGCGGCGCCCCAGAAGGAGCTGTCGCCCAAGTACTTCTACGATCAGCGCGGGTCGGAGCTGTTCGCGGCCATTACCCGGCTGCCCGAGTACTACCCCACGCGCACCGAGCGCGCGCTGCTCGAGGGCTGGATGCCGGAGCTGATGGCCCAGCTCGGGACCCGGACGCTCATCGAGCTCGGAGCCGGCAACGCCGAGAAGAGCCGGATCATCCTCGACGCGATGCGCGCGACGGGCCAGGCCGAGCTGTACGTGCCGATCGACGTGAGCGCCACCTTCTTGAGCCAGACGGCCGCCCAACTCCGGCGCGAGTATCCCGGCCTCAGCGTCGAGCCGGCGATCGCCGACATCTCGGTGGAGCTGAACCTGCCGAAGCGGATGCCGCGGCCCGCGCTGTTCGCGTTCCTCGGCAGCACCATCGGCAATTTCTACCCGCCCGCGGCCATCCGGCTGCTCGCGCGGGTGCGGGCCGCCATGGATCCCGCCGACCGGTTCCTCATGGGGGTCGACCTCCGCAAGGACATCGCGCGGATCGAGGCGGCCTACAACGACAGCCAGGGTATCACGGCCGAGTTCAACCGGAACATGCTGCTGGTGCTGAACCACGAGCTCGGTGCCGACTTCGACGCGAGCGCCTTCGAGCACCGCGCGTTCTACGACCGGGTGGCGCACCGGATCGAGATGCACCTGGTCTCCACCCGCGAGCAGGTCGTCCGGATTCCCGGCATCGACCCCGTGCGGTTCGCGAAAGGCGAGTCGATCCGGACCGAGATCAGCACCAAGTACGACCGGGACAGCGTGTCGGCGTTCTTCGAGGCCGCCGGCCTCCGGATCGAGGCTTGGCCCACCGACCCGACGACGCCGTTCGGTCTCGTCGTCGGAGCCCCTGCATGAGCACGCTCACCCGCGCGGCGCTCGCCGCGGATCTCGAGGCCCACGCCTTCGGCGCGCCCGCGAGCGCCTCGCTCACGCCGCGCCGGCTCGGCGCCGAAGCCGAGTTCATCCCGGTCGAGACTGCCACCTGGCGGCGATGTCCGTTGGAAGGCGAGGGGCCGGCCGCGCTCTTGCCGTTCATCCGGCGCTACGGGGCGCGGCAGGGATGGGTCGAGACCCGGACCGCCAAGGGCACGCCGTGCTTCACTTTGCCGGGCGGTGGCACGCTCACCTTCGAGCCGGGCGGACAGGTGGAGTACAGCTCGCCCCCATGCCGGTCGCCGAGCGCGCTGCTGGCGCTCCTGCGGTCGGTCGTGGTGCCGCTCCGGGCCGCGGCAGCGGGCGAGGGCATCGCGTTGCTCGCCGTGGGCATCGATCCCACCGGCGACACCGACGCGGCACCGCTCCTGCTCCGCACCAAGCGCTACCAGCGGATGGCGGACTACCTCGGCCGCCGCGGGCCGGCGGGCGCACGCATGATGCGGCAGAGCGCCTCGTTCCAGGTGGCGGTCGACATGGACGACGAGCCCTGGCTGCGCTGGCGCGTGCTCAACGCCGCCGCGCCGTATGTGGTGGCGATCTTCGCCAACTCGCCCGTGTACGACGGCACCGACACCGGCACGCCCAGCATGCGCGCCCAGGTGTGGCGCGCGCTGGACCCGGCGCGGACCGGCCTGCCGTGGAGTGCCAGGGATCCGGTCGGCGCCTATCTCGACTTCGCGCTCGAGGCGCCGGCGATCATGCTGCCGGCCGTGGACGGCGAGCACCGGCCCTTCGGCGAGTGGCTGGCTCGGGCCCGGGTGACCCTCGACGAGTGGCACGACCACCTGACCACGCTGTTTCCCGAGGTGCGGCCTCGCGGACACTTCGAACTGCGATCGGCGGACGCCGTGGCGCCGGAGTGGTACGCGGCGCCCCTCGCGCTCGCCGCCGGGCTCACGTACGACTCCCGTGCCGTCCGCGCCGCCGCCGACCTGCTCGGTGCCCCGGATCTGGGAGTGCTCGATCGTGCCGGGCGCGAAGGGCTTCGCGACCCCGAGCTCGCGCGCGTCGCGGCGGATCTGGTGGAGATCGCGCTCGAGGGCTGCCGGGGGTTGGGACCGGGGTACTTCAACCCCGGCGACCTGGAGCAGGCGAGCGCGTTCTTCGACCGCTATACCCTGCGGGCTCGCTGTCCGGCCGACGACCAGCACACGGCGGAGGTTGCGGCGTAGCCATCGACCACACCGCCGCCGTCCGCCAGCGTCGCTTGATTCTCCCCGCCGGCGTGTGAGGAATGTCACGAATGGCAGTGGGCACCGGCCCTAACTTCCCGGGTCTCCCTGACACGGGCCTCGGCGCCGCATCGTCGACGGGACGTGCCGGAACCGTGCGCCGGCCTGGTGGACCTGTGAACTTGACTGCGAGGAACTGCCATGAAAAAACACGACTCTCGCGACCTTGCGGCCGATCGGGACACGACCGGCCGCACCGTCGTCGGCTTGTTTACCAACCGCCCCGACGCGGAGTCGGCCATCCGGGAGCTCAAGGCCGCCGGCTTCGGCGAGGACCGGATCGGCGTCGCGCTGCAGAATCGCGACGAGCAGCGCGATCTGATGGACACGACCGGCAGTGAGGCCGCCGAGGGCGCCGCCACCGGGGCCGTGAGCGGCGGCGTCGTGGGCGGGCTCATCGGCCTGCTCGGCTCGCTCCTGATCCCGGGCGTCGGTCCGATCGTCGTGGGCGGCGTGCTCGCGTCGACCCTGACCGGCGCCGGCATCGGTGCCGCGACGGGCGGCATCATCGGGGCGCTGGTGGGCCTGGGCGTGCCCGAGACCGATGCCCGGCACTTCGACGAAGGGCTCCGGAGCGGGCGGACGCTGGTGACCGTGAATGCCGGTGAGCGCACCGGCGAGGCGTTGACCATTCTCGACCGCCACGGCATGGACTTCGGTCCGTCCGGGGCGACCCGCTACGAGATCCTCGACGTCGAGATCGCCGAGGTCGGAGCCGAAGAGGTGGACGAGGCGCGTCTCAAGGCGATCGACGCCGGTGTCGCCGGCAAGCGGCGGGGCGACGTCGCCGCCACCTCGGGCCGGAGCGCCCGCGGCTCCGCCGACCAGCGGAAGCGGTATAGTGGCCGGGAGCGCCGGGTGAGGCAGGACGCGAGGTACGCAGGGCCGGAGCGCCGTCTCGCGGGCGTCTGAGCGGACGCGGTGAGGCGGACGGCGGGGGAGGGCGCATGGCGCTCTCCCCCGTTGTGCTGGCAGATTACCGCGTCCCCGGAAGGAGCCCACTCTGAAGATCATCCGCGTCCATCAGCACGGCGGCCCCGACTCCCTGCAGCTGGAGGAGGCCGACGTGCCACGCCCCGGACCGGGCCAGGCCCTCCTGCGCATCGAGGCCGTGGGCCTCAATTTCGTCGAGATCTACCAGCGTACCGGGCTCTACAAGCTTCCGCTTCCCTTCACCGCGGGGTCGGAAGCGGCCGGCACCGTCGAGGCCGTCGGGCCCGGGGTGACGACCGTGAGGCCCGGCGATCGCGTCGCTTCGGTCAACACGCTGGGCGCATACGCCGAGTACGCCCTGGCTCAGGCGGAGCGCCTCGTACCGGTGCCCGACCGCGTGACCACCCGCCAGGCCGCGGCCGTGCTGCTCCAGGGCATCACCGCGCACTATCTGACTCATTCCACGTTTCCACTCCAGCGGGGCCAGACCTGCCTGGTCCACGCGGCGGCCGGCGGCGTCGGCCTGCTGCTCTGCCAGATGGCCAGGCGTCTCGGTGCCCGGGTCATCGCCACCGTTTCCACCGAGGAAAAGGCGGCGCTGGCTCGCGAAGCCGGCGCGGACGAGGTGATCCTCTATACCCAGGCTGACTTCGAGACCGAGGTGAAACGGCTCACGGCCGGCACGGGTGTGCACGTGGTCTACGATTCGGTCGGGCGCACCACCTTCGCCAAGGGACTCAACTGCCTGGTCCCGCGGGGCATGATGGTGCTCTTCGGGCAGAGCAGCGGCCCGGTCGAGCCGTTCGAGCTGCAGCTGCTCGCGCAGAAGGGATCCCTCTTCCTCACGCGGCCCACGATCGGCCACTACACGGCCAGCCGTGCCGAGCTGCTCGAGCGCGCCGACGAGGTGCTTGGCTGGGTCGCCTCCGGCGCGCTCGCGGTGCGCGTCGGTCACGAGTACCCGCTGGCGCAGGCCGCCGAGGCGCACCGCGCGCTCGAGGGACGCCGCACCACCGGCAAGGCCCTGCTCCTTCCGTGAGCGAGCCGTCGCGGTCCGGAGCCGCGCCGCTCCCCGCGCTGGTCTCCACCGCCTGGCTCGCGGAGCGCCTGGGCCGGCCGGGCCTCCGCGTGCTCGACGCGTCGTGGTATCTCCCCACGTCGAACCGCGAGGCCGCGGCCGAATACGCCGCCGCGCACATTCCCGGCGCGCTCTTCTTCGATCTCGACGCCACCAGCGACCGCGCGTCGCCGCTGCCCCATATGTTGCCGGACGCCTCGGCCTTCGCCCGTGCCATGTCCGCCCTCGGCCTCGATGACGGCGACGATCTCGTCGTGTACGACGGCTCGGGCACGAACATCAGCGCCGCGCGGGTGTGGTGGACCTTCCGCGTCTTCGGCCATCCGCGCGTCGCCGTGCTCGACGGCGGGCTGCCCAAGTGGCGGCGCGAGGAGCGGCCGCTCGAGGCAGGCGCGGTGACCCTGGCACCGGGTCGGTTCTCCGCGTCGCTCGACCGCGCGGCCGTCCGGGATCTCGCGGCGATGCGGACACTCGTGGCCCGGCCGGGCGAACAGATCGTCGACATGCGCTCCGCCGGCCGATTTGCGGGCACCGAGCCCGAGCCGCGGCCCGGCCTCCGTGGCGGGCACATCCCCGGCAGCCACAATCTGCCCTACCACGAGCTGGTCGCCCCCGACGGCACGATGCTGCCGGCCGGCGACCTCCGCCGGCGGGTCGAGGCCGCCGGCATCGACCCGTCGCGCCCGATCGTCGCCACCTGCGGCTCCGGCACCAGTGCGTGCACCCTGATCCTCGCCCTGCACCTGCTCGGCTCCGAGCGGGTGGCACTCTACGACGGCTCGTGGACCGAGTGGGGCGGACGCGACGACACGCCAGTCGAATCCGGTCCATGAGCGAATCGGCAGGAAGCGACTGGACGCAGGCGGTGTTCCTGACCGTCTTCGCACTCGTGTTCGGGGGCGTGGGCATCGGCGGGATCGTCGCGGTGCTGCGCGGACGGCGCGGCGTCGAGGCGGCGCGTGCGCGGGAGTTCCGCCATCCCGATGCGCCCTGGCTCTGGCGCGAGGACTGGGCGGCACGGCGGATCGCCGACGCGTCGGCGGCCGAGATGGGATTCGCGTGGGCCTTCGCGATCCTGTGGAATCTCATCAGCGCTCCCGCCGCGGTGCTTGCCGTGCGGGCCGCGATGCAGGAGGGGAACCGCGCGGCCCTGATCGCGCTGCTGTTCCCCCTGGTCGGCATCGGACTGCTCGTCTGGGCGATCCGAGCCACGGTCCGCCGCCGGCGCTACGGGATGTCGGTCCTCGAGCTCGGCACCCTGCCCGCCGTCGTCGGCCACGCGCTCGAGGGTACGGTGCGGACGCCCGCCGGTCTCCGGCCGGCCGAGGGCTTCCGGGTCGTGCTGAGCTGCATCCGCCGGGTCACGCGCGGCAGCGGACGCAACCGGTCCACCTCGGAGTCGATCCTGTGGCAGGATGAGCATCGCACCGCCGCGGGCGGCCTCGGCGTCCCGGTCGCGTTCGCGATCCCGCCGGACGCCGCCCCCAGCGACCCGCACCGCGGAAACGACCGGACGCTCTGGCGGCTCGAGCTGTCCGCCGAGGTGCCGGGAGTGGACTACGTGTCGAGGTTCGAGGTGCCGGTGTTCAGCACGGCTGCCAGCGCGCTGCCGCGCACCGAGGCCGAGCAGTACCTGGCCGCCCGGAGCGCCGTGCCGTCGGACTATCGCCAGCCCGCGGGATCCTGCATCCAGGTGACGCGGACGCGCCGCGGTACCGAGCTCTATTTCCCGCCCGCGCGGAACCTCCGCATGGCGGTGTCGCTCACCGTGTTCACGCTGATCTGGGCCGGGGCCACCTGGGCGACGGTCGCTCTCGGTGCCCCGCTGCTCTTTCCGATCGTGTTCGGGGCCTTCGGCCTGCTGCTGGTGATCGTCCTGATCGACCAATGGGTCGGCGTGACGCGCGTGACGGCCGACCGGATCGGTGTGACGGTGGCGAAGGGTTGGGTGGTGCCGCGCGGAGGCCGGATGCTGCGCGCGTCCGAGGTCGCGGAGGTGACGACGAAGATCGGGAGCCAGGCGGGCGGGACCGCCTACTACGACCTCGTCATCGTCACGACCCCCGGGAAGCGTGTGACGGCGGGAGGTGGCATCGCCGACAAGCTCGAAGCCGAGTGGCTGGCGGCCACCGTGCTGGCGGCGCTTCGAACGGAGTGAGGACGGTGCGCGGCACCGGCGCGCCGCCCTCGGCTCGGCTACCGGCCCGGTGGCGCCAGGTTCCCGCAGGCCAGAATGGTGGCCATGTTCGCGGCCGAGGCGTGGACGTTGATGAAGTACTGACCCGTCGCCGGCAGTGGCAGCGGGAGGTCGGCGTCGGCGTCCGCCTGGCCGTTGCCGCCCACCTTGAGCACCGGATACTTGTCCGCCGGTCCGAGCACCCCGAGATCGTCGCCGCACTGTCCCCGATGCACGTGCCAGGGGTGCTGTCCGCCCGGCGATGCGTTGGAGATGGCGACGTGCGCGTGCGTCTGCGTCGGATCCTTCTCGCGGCGGCCCATCCAGCCCGAGCCGGCGATCTGAACGGCCCCCGCGAGCTCCGACGGGCTGGCCAGCGTGGCGTTCCAGCGGTCGGTGACCGGTGCTGCCTTCGAGTCGATCCGAGGCCCACCGCCGCCACAGGCGGCCAGCGAGGCGGCGGCGACGACGAGACCTGCGGCGACGGTGGTGCGCATGCGCTCCTCCACGACAATGCGATAGCGGCGACGGCGTGAACGTCCGCCGCTTATATCGCAAACGCGAGGACGCGTGTGCCGTGACGAGCGACACAGGGGGATCGAGCCGCGCGCAGGTGCGACTAGCGTCGAGGACGAACGCCGCAGGCGCGGAGCAGCTGCCGGGGAGCGGGGTGGTTGGGAAACAGCTCGGCGCGCGTCGCGCGCCAGCGGGATTGCGCGGTCGCAGCGGCCGGCGCGCGCCCACGAGCGGGCGAGGAGCATCCGGATACGGTAGCTCCCGGGATCGAGCGCGGCCGCCCGCGCCATGTCGGTGCGGTCGCCGCCGGTGAAGACACCCATCGCGACGGTCTGGGCGGCGCTGCGGCCCACGAACAGGAGGCCGATCAGGGCTACCGCGATGAGCGCGGCCCGGCGGCTCCGCGGGGTGAGCGGAACCTCGCGGATCGGCCGTGCGGACGAGGCGAGCGCGCCGATGATCGTCCACGCGAACAGGGTCGGGACCGGCAGCACCAGTACCGCGTCGAACGCGCCGACGACGGTGACCGCGAGCAGCGTGGCGACGATGGCGAGGTCGGTGAACGCCGGCACCTGCCGGGTGACGTGCCGCACGCGGGCCCACGCTCCCAGCGCGATCGACACCCCGACCAGCAGGAGCAGCCCCAGCGCCACGAACCCGCGCTCCGCGGCCACCGCCATCCAGTCGCTGCTGGGCCACGGGTTGGTCGGGATGATGTCGTCGGCGTCGAACGAAGGGTCGGCGGGTGACATGTAGCGGGGATAGAAGACCGGCCAGTTGCCGGGGCCGACCCCCAGGACCGGGTGGTCCGCCGCCATGCCGAGGGTGTTGTCGTACTGGATCAGCCGGCCACGCCCGCTCCCTTCCTTGTAGTTGGCGACGCCCGTCAGCGACTCCAGGTAGGGCGAGTCGGAGCGCCAGTTGAGCCGGTTGGGCATCGCCAGCGCCAGCGCCAGGCTGGCGAGCAGCACCGCCGCGAGCTGGAGTACGCGCCGCTGCACCCGTTCCTCCATCCACAGCCGTCCCAGCCAGAGGCCCTCGACCACGAGGAAGAGTCCGCTCGCCCCGGCGCCGAGCCAGGCGGCGCGCGACCGCGACAGCACGAGCGCGGCCGCCGCGAGCGCCACGCCGATCGCGGCGAGGAAGAACCGGGCGCGCGAGCGGCTTTCCAGGGCCACGAGCAGGAGCACCGGAAGTCCGATGGCCACCAGGTGCGCCATGAAGTTGCGGTTGCCGAACGTCCCGCCCGGCGCGCGGCTCAGGCTGGCGAGGTTGGTCGTCACGAGGCCGTAGGCCTGGGCCAGCCCCGTCAGCGCGCCCACCACCACGGCGGCGGCGAGCCCCGCCAGCAGCACCTCGCCCCGGCCCGCGCGGGCCACGGTGCGGGCGCACCAGAAGAGTGCCGCTCCCGCCAGGCTCACGCCCAGCGACCGGAACGCGAGCCAGCCGTTGGTCGCGAGCAGCGCCGAGACCGCGGTGATCCCCAGGTACGCGACCAGCAGGGCGTCCACCACGAACACCGTCAGCCGCCGCGCGGAGGCGAGGCAGAGGAGCGTCGCGGTGAGTGCCGCGATGGACAGCACCAGCTCCTTCGGGAAGGTGTAGCGGTCGAGCTCGAAGAGGGGATAGGGCAGTGCCGCCAGCACGACCGCGAAGGCCGCCACCTGGATGACGATCGCCGCGAGCCGGGTCGTCGCCGAGGCGTCCGCGGCCTGGCCGGACGCGAAACGCGGCAGGGGCGCGGAGACGCGCCGCGGGTGGTGCTCGATCGACAAGAGTCCTCTCCCGGGGGACGAGCGGGTTGGCGGCCACAAGTATAACGACACGCCCTTGCGCGCGGCTGCTGTCCAGGCAGGATTGTAAAATGTACGTCCACGCGGTGGGTGGCGTGCGATAACGCCCACCCTTTACGGATCGCCTGGAGCCATATGCGCCAGATCGCCTTCACGATGCTCACCCTCGCCCTCGCCGCCTGCCCGAGCCCGCGCGCCGGCGGGCCCGCGGGCGCCGACTCGCCGCCCCCCTCGAAGGCACCGCCTGGCGCCTCGCCGATATCGGCGGGCAGCCCTCACCGGTCGCACCCGACTCGGCCCGTCACCCCGGGTTCACTCTCCTCGCCGAAGGTCGGAAGGTCCAGGGATCGGCGGGCTGCAACCGGATGTCGGGGACGTACGAGCTGGAGGGAGCCAAGCTCAAGTTCGGGCCGCTGATCACGACCCGTATGGCCTGCCCCGCCATGGAGACCGAGACCGCGTTCCTCAAGGCGCTGGAGGCGACGACCCGCTACCAGGTGAGCGGGAAGAGCCTCACGTTGTTCGGGGGCGATACCGCGGTGGCGCGACTCGAAGCCGCGCCTTAGCGGGGTTCCGGATCGAAGTCCCGCAGACGCGAGGCGCCAGTCTCGCGTCCGCTAGCGTACGCTCCGCCTACTCCCCTTGCGAGCTCCGCCTACACCCCGAAGCCGCCCACCGGTTCCATCGCAATTCAGGTGACATGGCGCACCGCACGCGCCTCGTCGGAGACGCATCCTACGGCCCGTTTGGATGTGAACCACCGATGCGGCGCAGCACCGGCCGCGGCAGAGGAGTGCGACGATGACGATGTCCCATGATCCCATCCCATCGCCCGGCGGCAGCCCGGCGGCGGAGCTCGATAGCGACAGCAGGACCGGCGGTGCCCGGGCACAGATTCGTGAAGTGAAGGAGCAGGTGGTCGACCAGGCAAAGACGTCCTTCCGGCAGGCCCGCGACAGTGCCAGCACCAGCCTCAATGACAGCCGTCACCAGGCCGCCGACCGGATCGGCGGCATTGCCAGCGCCGTCCGCAGCACCAGCGAGCATCTTCGCGCGGAGAATCAGGCGGGGGTGGCCAACCTGACGGACTCGCTCGCCGAGCAGGTCGAGCGGCTCTCGTCCTATCTGCGCGACCGGGACCTCCGCGCGTTCCGGGACGACGTCGAGAGTTTCGCCCGGCGTCAGCCGGCTCTGGCCGTCGGCATCGCCCTCGGGCTGGGCATGCTCGGGGCGCGGTTCTTCAAGAGCTCAAAGCGGCCTGAGGGGTACCCGGGCCAGCGCCTGTCGCCCGGGCAAGCGTACGGTACCGGACAGTTCGAGGCCGGACACTACGACCGTGAGGCCGAGCGCGGTGGCTATGGCCCGAGCTCACAGCCCGCAGGAGGCGGTTATGGAGCAGTTTAGCCGGCGGACCGCCGAGGAGCGCTCGATCGGCGCGCTGTTCGGCGAGCTCTCCCAGGACGTGGCGCTGCTGGTGCGGCAGGAAGCCCAGCTCGCCAAGACGGAAATGCAGCAGAAGCTCTCGAAGGTCACCACCGATCTCGTGTCCCTGGCCATCGGGCGGCATCGTGGCGCTCGTCGGCGGCCTCGCGCTGACCGCCGCGCTGATCCTGCTGCTGATCGACCCCGTCGGGGTCCAGCCGTGGCTCGCGGCGCTCCTCGTGGGCGCGGTCCTGGCGATCGCCGGATGGGTCATGCTGCAGCGGGGAATCAAGGACCTCAAGCGGACCGATCCGACGCCTCGGCGGACCGTGGAGACCATCAAGGACGACATCCAATGGGCGAAGGAGCAGCGGCCATGAGCGATATCGAGCGGCAGGATGCGCTGGAGCGGGATCTCTCGGCGGAGGAACGGTCTCCCCAGGAGATCGAGCGGGAGATCGAGCGCACCCGCGATCGGATGAGCAGCAACATCGACGCGCTCGGCGACAAGCTGAGCCCCGACAACCTGAAGCAGCAGGCGAAGGACGCGATCGCCGGAAAGGCCCAGGACGTCGTCGCCAACGTCGGCGATCAGGCGCGCCAGACCGGCTCCCGGATGCTCGACTTCATCACCGAGAACCCGCTGCCGGTCGCGGCCGTCACGCTCGGGGCCATCTGGCTCTTTTCGATGCGGAAGGGAAGCCAGGGCGAGGTCTCGGGCGACCGCATGGCGCGCTTCGCCTACACCGGCCCCGAGCGGCGCGAGCCGAACGGGCGCCCCGGCCTTGGCCGGCGGGTGATGGACCGCGCCAAGGATCGCGCCGAATCCATGCGTCACACCGTGGGCGACACGGCCCACCAGGCCACCGAGCGGGCCGGCGAGCTCACGCACGACCTCCAGGAGCGCGCCGGCGAGCTGGGCACCACGGCCAAGGTGCGCGCCCGCGAGGCCCGCGGCGGCCTCGAGCGGATGATGCACGAGAATCCACTGGCGCTGGCGGCCGGCGCGGCGGTCATCGGGCTGGCCCTCGGGATGCTGCTGCCCGAGACCGAGCCGGAGCGCCGGGTCATGGGATCGACCCGCGACCAGCTCGTCGACCGGGTGTCGGACGTGGCCGGGCGGGTGAAGGACGCGGCCGTGGATGCCGGTCGCGAGGTCAAGGATACCCTGAAGGAGGAGGTGGCGGCCGCCGCGCCCGGGGTCAAGTCCACGCTCCAGGACGCCGCGGCGACCGTCAAGGACCAGATCAAGGAGTCGGCCGGCCGCGTCGCGGAGGAGGCCAAGCAGGAAGTCCGAAAGTCGTCCAAAGGCGGAGCCGGGTGAGCGTGTGGCCCTGAAGCAAGGCTTCGCGCTCCTCCGGGACAGCGGGAAGGATTTCATCGAGGACGATTGCCCGACGCAGGCGGCGGCGCTCTCGTACTACACCATCTTCTCGCTGCCCCCGCTCCTGGTGCTGATCCTGATGATCCTGGGGGCGCTGGTCGACCCCCAGGACGTCGGGGCCAACTCGAGTTGCAGATCGGGACCCTCATGGGCCCCTCCGCCACCGAGCAGATCCGTACCATTCTCCAGCAGGCGCACCAACCGGGCTCGGGCGCGCTCCTGCCGACCGTGCTCAGCATCGTCGCGCTGATCCTCGGCGCTACCGGCGCGTTCGGGCAGCTGCAGATGGCACTCAACCGCGCCTGGGAGGTGGCTCCCGACCCGCAGCAAGGCGGGCTCAAGGCCTTTCTCCTGAAGCGCGTCTTTTCGTTCGGCATGATTCTGAGTGTGGCGTTCCTGCTGCTCGTCTCCCTGGTGTTGAGCGCCGCCCTCTCGGCATTCGGCGGCGCGCTCGGCGGGATGCTACCCGAGGGGCTGTCCGCCGCGCTGCTCCAGGTGATCAACCAGGTGGTCTCGTTCGCGGTCATCGCGGGGCTCTTCGCCGCGATCTTCAAGGTGCTGCCCGATGCCACGATTGCCTGGCGGGACGTGTGGCCGGGGGCGACGGTGACGGCGCTCCTGTTCGTCATCGGGAAGTTCGTCATCGGGCTCTACCTGGGCCGCAGCAATCCCGGCGAGGCATTCGGCGCGGCGGGCTCGCTCGCCGTGATGCTGGTCTGGATCTACTACTCGTCCATGATCCTGCTCTTCGGCGCGGAGTTCACCCAGACCTGGGCCGAGTCGCGGGGCGGCGGCATCGCGCCGGAGCGCGGCGCCGTGCGGGTGGTGCAGGAGAAGAAGCGGGTGCGGGACGGACAGGCGGTGCCGGCGGCCCAGTAGCCGTTCCTGCGTGGGGGGGTAAGTTTCCCCATCATGCTGCGATTGAGCACATTGGGCGGGTTGGTCCTGCATCAGGACGGCCAGCTGCACACCGGCCCGGCGGCTCAGCGCCGCCGGCTGGCGCTGCTGGCCGTCATCGCGTCTACCGGCCGCCGCGGCGTCGGCCGGGATCGGCTCCTCGGCCTCCTCTGGCCGGACAGCGAGGCCGAGGCCGCGCGCCATTCCCTCTACCAGGCACTGCACGCCGTCCGCCGGTCCCTCGGCGGCGACGATGTCTTCCTCGGTAGCGCCACCCTCCAGCTCAACCCCGAGCGCATCACCAGCGACGTCGGCGAGTTTCTGGACGCGGTGGAGGAGGGCGCGCACGAGCGGGCGGTGCGGCTGTATCGCGGCCCCTTTCTCGACGGCTTCCGTCTCGATCAGGCCCCCGAGTTCGACGAATGGCAGGACGCCGAGCGGGTCCGCCACGCGCGCGAGTTCGCCGCGGCGCTCGAGCAGCTCGCCGCCGCCGCCGCGGCACGGCAGGACCACGCGGCGGCCGCCCGCTGGTGGCGACGCCTCGCGGCAGCCGAGCCGGTGAGCACGACGGCCGCGGTCGGCCTCATCGAGTCGCTCGTGGCCGCGGGCGACCGCCTCGGCGCGCTCCAGTTCGCGGGCGTGCACACGGCGCTGGTGCGCCAGCACCTCGAGACCGAGCCCGATCCGGCCGTCGAGTCCTGGCTCGTCCGGCTGCGCTCGGGTGAGGTGGCCTCGGCCGATGCCCGGCCCGCGCCGCTCCGAAGCCGCGTGGCCACCGGCGCCGAGGAGGCCCGGGCCGCGGCCGCGCGCGAGCTGCAGGAGATCCGCCGCGCCCTGGCCGAACGGTTCGAGGTCGGCGACCGCACCGGCGAGAGCACGATGCTCCTGAGCTTCGCGGCGCGCGACCGCCGGGATACGCGGCCGGTCGAGCTGCACGTGCTCACGCCGCGGCTCGCCTCGCTCGCGCCGTCCGACCGGGTGCTCGCGGCGCTCGAGCGCGTCACCGCGCTGCACGACCCGCGCATCGTCGCGATCCGCGACTGCGGGCTGCTCCAGGGGATCGTCTGGTTCGCGACGACGCCGGTCGAGGGGACCTCGCTCCGCGACCGCCTCGCGCGCGACCGGCAGCTGCCGCTCGACGAGGCGCTCCGCACCACCCGGGACCTGCTCGAGGTACTGGTCTACGCGCACGGCCGCGACGTCCGCCACGGCGACCTCCGGCCGAAGCATGTGCTGCTCGGGCGCACCGGACTCACCGTCGCGTCCTTCGGCCTGGTGGAAGCGCTCGACGCGGCCGCCTCGCGCGGCACGGCCGGCAGCACGGCCGTGACGATCGGCGCCCCGGCCTACCTCTCGCCCGAACAGCTCGCGGGCGAGACCACCGCCGACGAGCGCAGCGATCTCTACAGCCTCGCCTGCGTGGCGTTCGAGATGCTCGCCGGCGAGCCGCCGTTCGGCGGCACCAGCCTTGCCTCGGTGCTGAGCCGCAAGCTCACCCAGGCAGCCCCATCCGTCCGCTCGATCCGGGACAGCGTCCCTCCGGCGATCGACGCGCTGCTCGCGCGCTGCCTCTCGCGGCTGCCCGCCGATCGGTACCAGAGCGCCCGCGAGGCGTACGAGGCGCTGCAGGCGGCTGGATGACCGACGAGGTCATGCATCGGCTGTCGGACGCGCTCGCCGAGCGCTACCTCGTGGAGGAGGAGATCGGCCGCGGCGCCGGCGCGACGGTCTATCTCGCCCAGGATCTCCGGCACGGCCGCCGCGTCGCCCTCAAGGTGCTGCACTCGGCCCTCGGCCAGGCGCTCGGCGTCGAGCGGTTCCAGCGCGAGATCCGCACGCAGGCCCGGCTCCACCATCCACACATCCTGCCGCTGTTCGACTCCGGCAGCGCCCAGGTGGACGACGGCGAGGGCGGCCGCCTGTTCTACGTGATGCCCTATGTGGAAAGCGGCTCGCTCCGCGACCGGCTCACCCGCCACGGGCCGCTCTCGCTGCCCGACACCGTGAAGCTCGCGCGCGAGGTGGCCTCCGCGCTGGCGTACGCCCACGCGCTCGGCGTGATCCACCGGGACCTCAAGCCCGAGAACATCCTGCTGTCGGTGAGCGGCCACGCGCTGCTCACGGACTTCGGCATCGCGTACGCGGTCGAGGAGAACCGGGGATCCCTCGGCGGTCAGCGGCTCACCGAGACCGGCGTGACGCTCGGCACGCCCGCCTACATGAGCCCCGAGCAGAGCGCGGGGGACGAGGTCGTGGACGCGCGGAGCGACGTGTATTCGCTCGGGACCGTCCTCTGGGAGGCGCTCGCCGGCCGGGCGCCGTTCGAGGGGCCGAATGCCCGGGCCATCATGTCGCGCCGGCTCACCGAGGCGCCGCCCTCGGTGGCGCAGGTGCGGCCCGACGTCCCGGCATTCGTGGACCGCGCTCTGACCCGCGCCCTGGCCCGCCGTCCCGAGGACCGCTTCGAGAGCGCCGACGCGTTCGCCGCGGTGCTCGCGCCGGCCCGGCCGTCGTACTATGCCGAGCCCCAGCTTGACGAGCCGCCGGCCGCCGCCCCGGAGCCGCCACCGCAGGCGCTCGCGCCGCGGCGCATCAGCCGCCGCACGATTGCGATCGGTGTGGTCGGCGCGCTGCTGATCGTGGCGGGTGTCGCCGGCCTGCTGCGCTATCGCCGGGCCGGGCCCGCGGCGGCGGCGGGCCCGCGGGTGGTGGCGGTGCTGCCGTTCAAGAACCTGGGGGCGCCGGGCGACCAGTACTTCGCCGACGGGCTGACCGAGGAGATCACCAGCCGGCTGGCGGGACTGTCGGGGCTGCGGGTGATCAGCCGGACGAGCGCGGACCAGTACCGGGCGAGCGCGCAGTCGGTGCGGGTGATCGGGGGGAGCTGGGGGCGGACTACGTGCTGGAGGGGAGCGTGCGGTGGGCGCGGGACGGGGCGGGGGTGGGGCGGCTGCGGGTGACGCCGCAGCTGATCCGGGTGACGGACGACAGCCACCTGTGGGCGGCGACGTACGATGCGGAGCTGGGGGAGGTGTTCCGGCTGCAGTCGGAGATCGCGGAGCAGGTGACGACGGCGCTGGACGTGGCGCTGCGGGCGCCGGAGCGGGCGGCGCTGGCGGCGGTGGGGACCCGTAACCCCGAGGCCTACGACCTCTATCTCCGAGGGATGGACTACCTCGGCCGCACCAACCAGGAGCCCGATCTCAGGAACGCGGCGCGGTTCTTCGAGCAGGCGGTCAAGGCCGATCCCGCGTTCGCCCAGGCGCAGGCCCGGCTGAGCCGGGTGCATGCGCAGCTCTACTGGCACCACTACGACCGCACCGACGCCCGGCTCAGGCTCGCCAAGCAGGCGGCCGACGCCGCCAAGGCGCTGGCGCCGGACCTGGCCGAGACCCGCATGGCCCTGGGGTTCTACCACTACTGGGGCGAGCTCGACTTCGCGAGCGCGCACCGCGAGTTCGAGGCGGCCCGCCGGCAGCAGCCCAGCAACAGCGAGCTGCTCCAGGCAATCGGCTACGTGGAGCGGCGCCAGGGACGGTGGGAGGAGTCGCTCGCCCGGTTCATCGAGGCGCTCAGGTACGACCCGCGCTCGGGTATCCGCAACTTCGAGGCGGGCGACAACTACTTCTCGCTCCACATGTATCCCGAGGCCGAGCACTACCTCGACCGCGCCCGGACGCTCTCGCCGGACTGGAACAACCCGTACATCTACAAGGCCTGGCTCTACGTGAGCTGGAAGGGCGACCTGGCCGCCGCGCGGGCGGTCATGCGCGACGGCCTCTCGCGGATCGAGGCCGGCCGCTTCGCGCCCGGTCTCCTGACCGGCGACCGGATCTCTGCCTCGCTCGTGACCGCCGACACCAGCTTCGCGCCGATGCTGGCCGGGCTCTCGGTGACCAGCTACGCCGGGGACAGCGCGCGCTACTACCTGCTCAAGGCGGAGGCCGCGATGTTCCGCCGCGACCGCCCGGCCGAGCGCGCCTACGGCGACTCCGCACGCGGGCTGCTCGAGGCGCGCCGTCGCGTCCGCCCGGACGACGAGAAGATGCTCACGATTCTGGGGCTTGCCTACGCCCACCTCGGCCGGTACGACGAGGCCATCCGGGTGGCCGAGCGGGCGGCCGAGCGGCTGCCGGTCGCAAAGGACGCCGTCTCCGGGCCGTTCCTCCAGAGCAACCTGGCGCGCGTCTACATGATGGCCGGCCGCCCCGACCGGGCCATCGCCATTCTCGAGCGCCTGCTCTCCATTCCCAGCTGGATCACCCCCGCCGAGCTGCGCTCGGATCCCATCTGGACACCCCTCCGGACCCACCCCCGATTCAAGGCGCTGAGCGCCGAGCTAGGACCGCTCGAGTCGCCCTGAGCGGCCCACTCCCGAGGACCTCCCTCCACGCCAGCTCTCCCCACGGTTGAGATCGAATTGAGATCCCCGTGAGCGCTCTCCCGTAGACTCTCGTCCATCAAAGCGGCCGACACCAGTCGACCGCCGGACCCCGAGAGTCAGGAGAGACCGTGACCCCGAGCCGTTCCACCTCCCGTCGCATCGCGCTGCTCGTCCTGGGCGCCGGCGTGACCCTGAGCGTCGCCGCCCTGGCGGCCGGCGCCGGACGGGTCGCACCCGCGACGAGGCTGGTGCACGGCGCAGTGCCGGTCATCCTGCCCGACACCCTGTCGTTCGACGTCGAGTACTCGGGGATCGGCGCCGAGGGGGTCGACCTGATCTGGCGCGGCCATGCCGGCGGGGTCGTCCCCGGCCAGGTGACGATCCGGATGGAGTACGCCGGCGGCAGCGAGGACGAGGCGATGCCCGTCTGGCCAGTCAACGTCTGGCTCTTCTATGCGGCCGAGAACTACCACGGCTCCTTCGCCGCCGAGCTGAGCGGCAGCATGAACTGGCGGACCGGAGAGCTGCGGGTGAGCGGCCTCGTGAGCGACGGCCTCCGGATGAACATCCCGCTCGAGCAGCGGATTCAGCTCCACCGCCCGGGGCTCGCGGGCACCGTCACCCTGGTCTTTCTGCCGCACGTCGCGCTCAGCGATGCGCTGGCTGCCGGATTCTGATCTCGAACGCAACGCACGTCACTCTCACGCACCCGGAGGATTCACCCATGTTCTCGACCATCCGCAGCATCGGCCGCCGCTCGATCCCGCTCGTCGCCGCCCTGGCCACCCTCGTGACCGCCGCTTGCGGCGGCGGCGACGGCGGGGATACGACCGGCCCCGGCCCCGGCCCCGGCACCACCGAGGCCACCGTCACTGTGGTCAACCACGCGGCCAACGGAACCGTTCTGTTCCTGCGCTACCGTCCGTGCGGTGGCAGCGGCTGGAGCTCCGACGTCCTCGGCGCCAGCGTCCTCGGCAACGGCGAGTCGACCTCGTGGGACGTGGCGCCCGGCTGCTACGACGTCCGCGCCACGCCGGCCGAGATCGGGCTCGACTACCTGTACTTCAACGGCGTGCAGCTCGCCGCTGGCCAGGCCCACACGCTGGAGATCACCGCGTTCCCCGCGGAGCCGGCGAGCTGAACGGGCGGCGCACGACGCGCCACCCCACTACCAAGCGTCACCCTGAGCGGAGCCCGAGTCACCCTGAGCGGAGCGAAGGGGGCATGCCTCAACGGATGCCCCCTTCACTGCGCTCAGGGTGAACTCCGTGTCTCCCCTCCCTCCGGCGCCCGGCATTACATTCGTCCCATGCGTCCCCTCAGCCTCGCAGGCATCGCCCTGGTGGTCCTCGGAGGGTTCGTCCTCCTCCGCGGCCTTCGCTACACCTCCCGGGAAAGCGTGCTCAAGGTCGGCGACTTCCAGGCCGTGATGGAGGAGCGCCGCACCGTGCCCACCTGGGTTGGCGCCCTGGCACTGGCCGGCGGCGTCGTGCTGCTCATCGCCGGCCGCCGCCGCCGCGACTGATGGCCGGCGGCAGCCCGCGCGCCGGCACCGCGCGCGACGGCACCCTGGGCGCCGGCACGTACGCACGGATCTACGCCGTCGTTCGGCGGATCCCGCGAGGGCGGGTGGCGACCTACGGTCAGGTCGCCGAGCTCGCCGGACTGCCCGGCCACGCCCGCCAGGTGGGCTATGCGCTTCACGCGCTGCCCGCCGGGACCGCCGTCCCATGGCACCGCGTGCTCAACTCGGCCGGGGCCCTGAGCCTTCGCGCGGCGGGGGGCGGCGAGTTGGTGCAGCGACAGCTGCTGGAGCGGGAAGGAGTTCCGTTCAACCTCCGCGGCCGGGTGCCGCTGGAGCGGGTGCGCTGGCGCCCCGGCCGGACGCCCAAGGGCGCCATGGAACCTTCGAGGCGATCACGCTGAGGCGGGTACGGTGGCTCACAGATCGGCGATCACGCATCTCTTCGCCAGCGCCTTATACTGTTTCTCGGTAAAGGCGATGGGGTTGCCGCCGGCCGAGGGATCCTTGATCGCCATCGCCGCCACCTCGTCGAGACGGCTGGTATCGATGCCGATCTCGGCGAGCGCGTGAGGGATCCCGATTTCCTTCCGGAGTGCCAGAATCCATTTGAGGAACCCGTCGAAGCCGCCCTTGATGCCGAGGTAGGCCGCGGCGCGCTCGATGTCTTTCTCGATCTTCCGCCGGTTTGCCTTCACGACGTACGGCATGATGATGCCGTTGAGCGTGCCGTGATGCGCGTCGTAGAGCCCGCCGAACGGGTGAGAGAGGGCGTGGATGGCGCCCAGCCCGCGTTGAAAAGCGGTGGCACCCATGGTGGATGCCATCAGCATGTGCCCGCGCGCATCGAGAGCCTGCCCCTTCTTCACCGCCCGCGCCAGGTTGTCCTTGATCAGCCGCATGCCTTCGAGGGCCACCCCTGCCGCCAGGGGATGATAGAAGGGCGCGCAGTACGCCTCGACCACGTGGGCCAGGGCGTCCATCCCCGTGGCCGCCGTCAACGTCGCGGGCAGGCCCACGGTCAGCTCCGGATCGAGGATCGCGACCCTCGGCATGATCGCCGGATGGAAGATGATCTTCTTCTCGTGGGTGACCGGGTGGGTGACGACGCCGGCGCGACCCACCTCCGACCCCGTCCCCGCCGTGGTCGGCACGGCGATGATCGGCGAGATCCTGGTGGCGTCGGCCCGGGTCCACCAGTCGTCCACGTCCTCGAGATCGAAGACCGACAGCTGCTGGCCGTGCATCAGCGCGACCATCTTGCCGACGTCGAGCCCCGAGCCGCCGCCGAAGGCCACCACCCCGTCATGGTTGCCGGCCTTGTAGGCCTTCACCCCCTCGACCACGTTGGCCTCGACAGGATTGGGCCGCACGTCGGAGAAGACCGCGATGCCGAGCCCTGCCCGCTTCACGTCCTCGACGATCGCCCCGACCATCGGCATCGCCGCCAGGCCCGGATCCGTAACGAAGAGCGGCCGTGTGACGCCGTTCGCCTTGCAGTGCTCGGCGAGCTCCTGGATGCGGCCCGCGCCGAACTTGATGGCGGTCGGGTAGTTGATGTTCCGGTTCGGCAGGGTCATGTCCTGGTTCTCAGGTGATAGCTCTTGGGCCGGGTCAACGCTTCGTATCCGACCGTCGAGAGCGTGGCCCCCCGACCGGTGTCCTTGACCCCGGTCCAGGTGAGCGCCGGATCGAGGTAGTCGCAGCGATTCATGAACACCGTACCGGTCGCGATCTCCTGGCCGATGGTCTGGGCGGCATCGACATCCTGGGTCCAGATCGCGGCCGTCAAGCCATAGGGCGAATCGTTCATCAGCTCGATGGCTTCGCGGTCGCCCGAGACCTTCATGATGCCGATGACGGGGCCGAAGCTCTCCTCCATCATCACGCTCATCCTGTGCGTGACGCTGGTGAGCACCTGGGGAGCCATGTAGGGCGTGCCCGCCTGGTCCATCGGAAAGGCCCGGGCGTTGATATGGGCCTTGGCGCCGGCACGCACGGCCGACGCGATCTGCCTCCGGACGAACGCCGCCGCCTCGGGGCGCACCATGGGGCCGAGGGTCGTCGCCTCGTCGAGCGGCGAGCCCAGCACGTATTTCTTCGTGAGCGCCACGAACCCATCGAGGAAATCGTCCCATACCTGCTTGTGGACGTAGATGCGCTCGATGGCGCAGCAGCTCTGCCCGGAGTTGAAGAACGCGCCGTCGACCAGGTTCTCGACGGCGTGGGCCATGTTGACGTCGGGCCGCACGTAGGCCGGGTCCTTGCCGCCGAGCTCGAGCCCCACACTGATGAAGCGCCCGGCCGCCGCCGCCTCCATGGCTTTTCCTCCGGCCACCGACCCGGTGAAGCACACCATGTTCGC
This sequence comes from uncultured Gemmatimonadales bacterium, assembly GCA_963840215.1. Classification (GTDB taxonomy): domain Bacteria; phylum Gemmatimonadota; class Gemmatimonadetes; order Gemmatimonadales; family GWC2-71-9; genus CAVVWJ01. The sequence continues at coordinate 252,140 of CAWIYG010000006.1, forward strand.
GTGACCGCCGGCGATGATCTCAGCCGTCTGCGGGTGGCTGAGCACCAGATGCTGGAACACGCCCTTTGGCAGCTTGGCCCGATCGAATGCTTCCTGGAACCGTTCCGCCACCAGCAGCGTCGAAGCCGCGTGCTTCAGCACCACCGTGTTCCCTGCCATCAGCGCCGGGATGATCGAGTTGACGGCGGTGAGATAGGGGTAGTTCCACGGCGCGATCGTAAAGACCACGCCGACGGGGTCGCGCTTGACGTAGCGCACGAAGCCGTCTTTGGGCTCGGGATAGATGTCGGCCAGCGCGTGTTGGGCAATGCCGATCATGTAGCGCGCGCGCTCCTCGAAGCCGCGCACCTCGCCCGCGCCGTAGCGCACCGGCCGGCCCATCTGCCAGGCGAGCTCCGGCACGATGTCGTCCTTCATGGCGACCATGGCATCGACGGCCGCCGAGCAATACGCGGCCCGCTCGGCCAGGGGCAGCCGCTTCCACTTCTTCTGTGCAGCGGCGGCAGCCGCGAACGCCGCGCCGATCTCCTTCTTGCTCGCCACCGGCCGGCTGGCGTAGACGCTGCCGTCGACCGGTGAGATACAGCTGATCTTTTCAGCCATTTTTCAGGTGCTTTCGTGCGTTCGCCAACATTGGATAAGGACCGAGCCGCGGCTTCACCACAGAGGCACAGTGGACCCACGGAGCAGGCAGAACTACGTGGGTGTGCTGTTCACCATCAGCTCTTCTCCGCGAGTCCTCTGTGCCTCTGTGCCTCTGTGGTGAACCCGATCTGCACCGTAAACCGATCTGTGCGACGAGAACCGACCCTCAATACCGCTCGAACCCCCGCTTGAGCTCCAGATCGGTGACCCGCCGGTCGAATTCGAACTGCTCCCAATCCGCCGTGTGCACGTAGTGATCGATCACGTCACCGCCCATCACGTCGCGCAAGAAGCGGGAGCCGTCGAGCAGCGTCCTCGCGTCCCGCAGGGTCTTCGGGATGTCGCGGAGCTTCTTCGCGGGGTCGTAGGCATCGCCCGAGAACGCGGGCTCGAGGGGCATCTTCTTCTCGATGCCGTCGAGACCCGCGGCAAGCAACGCCGCGAAGGCGAGATAGGGATTGAGGTCGGCGCCGCCGACCCGGCATTCGACGCGGATGCCCCGGGTGTCGGCGCCGCAGATGCGGTAGCCGGCTGTCCGGTTGTCGAAGCTCCAGATGGCTCGCGTCGGCGCGAAGGTGCCGGCCATGAAGCGCTTGTAGGAGTTGATGTAGGGCGCCAGGAAATAGGTGATCTCGCCGGCGTGCTCGAGCTGACCGGCGAGGTAGTGCTTCATCGAATCCGACATGCCGTGCTCGCCCGCCTTGTCGAGGAACAGGGGCGACGCGCCGTCCGCCGACCACAGCGACTGATGCACGTGGCAGGAGCTGCCTGCCAGGCCGTAGTCCCACTTGGCCATGAAGGTGATGGCCCGCCCGAGGCCGTAGGCGATTTCCTTGCAGCCGTTCTTGATGATGGTGTGCCGGTCGGCCATCTCGAGCGCCTCGGCGTACTGGACGTTGATCTCCTCCTGGCCCGGGCCCCATTCGCCCTTGGAGTTCTCGACCGGGATGCCCGCGTCGTGGAGGCCGTTGCGGATGGCCCGCATGACGCTCTCGTCCTTGGTCGTCTGGAGGATGTGGTAGTCCTCGCTGTAGTGCCCGCTGGTCTTGAGGTCGCGATAGCCCTTCTGGTTGGCGATCTCGTAGCTGTCGTCGAACAGGAAGAACTCGAGCTCCGATGCCACATAGGCCTTCATCTTCATGGCCTCGAGGCGCTTGAGCTGCTTCTTGAGGATGGCGCGCGGCGAGTGGGGTACGTCCTCGTGCGTGTGATGATCGAGCACGTCGCAGATGACCAGCGCGGTGCCGGGAAGCCAGGGAACGCGCCGCAGCGTCGCCATGTCCGGCTTGAGCACGAAGTCCCCGTACCCCTTGTCCCAGCCCGTCGCCTTGTAGCCCGGAACCGGCTCCATCTCAATGTCCACGCCGAGGAGATAGTTGCAGCCATGGGTCTCCTGGTGACCGCTCTCGGCGAAGAACTGCGCATGGAAGCGCTTGCCGATGAGCCGGCCCTGCATGTCCACCATGGCGGCGACGACCGTATCGATGGTGCCGGCGGCGATCTCCCGCTTCAGGTCGCCGAGCGATAACATGGCGTTGGCCATCGTCCTCTCCTGGGCTAGTGCGCGGCCGCGTGAACGAGCGCGGCGGACAGCCGCTCGGCCCACTCGGCCTGTCCCCGATCGTCCAGCAGTAAGTCGTTGCGGATCTCGATCATGGCGTGCCGCAGACCGCGGGGTGCCGCGTGCAGATTGAGCGTGTGCAGCACGCCGTCCTCGGGACCGTAGGGCTCGTTGAGTCGCGCATCCACGGCGGGGAAGCTCGTGAGGAGCTGGTCCGCGAGACGGCGATCCCGGTCATGGAGGATGCCGAGCTCCACGGCCCGCGGCTTCCCTTTGTAGACCGGCGTGAAGCTGTGGATCGTGACCACCACCGAACTGGCTCCCTCGGCCGCACGGCCGTCGAGGAGATCCGCGATGGCGGCATGAAACGGCCGGTAGATCTCGCGCGTGCGCATCAGCTTGTCGTCGGGCGACAGGTGGCGGTTGCCGGGAATGTGGGTGGTCTCGCTGATCTCCGGCATGGCGTCGGCCGAGTCGGGTGGCCGGTTACAGTCATAGGCCAGCCGCGAGTACCGCTGCAGCACGAGCGGGGCATCGATGCGCCGGGAGAGCAGGCGAGCCACCTTCTCAGCGCCGATGTCCCAGGCGATGTGGCGCTGCAGCTCTGACTCCGGGAGCCCGAGGGTTCCAAGCGACTTCGGCAACCGATGGGACGCATGTTCGCAGACCAGCACAACGGGGCTCCGGCCGCCGCCATTCACCAGGAGAGCCGGAGGCTCTTCACCCTCGAGCAGGGAAGTCCCCATGCAAACGCAAGCTAACTGCCACAGCCAACGCCGCCCAGTCGCGGCGGGGCGCTGTTAGATTCGTGCGCATGAGCAACCCTTCCACTCGCGAAGTCCGGCTGCCGGAAGTGGGACCGTGATCGTCCACGTGCTGGGCGTGCCGATGGACCTCGGATCCGGACGGCGCGGCGTCGACATGGGGCCGTCGGCCATCCGCATCGCGGGCGTCGAGGCCCGGCTCCGGGAGCTCGGCCACGAGGTGGTGGACGAGGGCGACATCGCGATCAAGAACATGGAGGAGCTCAAGGTCGGCGACGTGCGGGCCCGCTATCTCGGCGAGATCGCGCGCGCGGCCACCGTGGCATGCCGGAAGATCGACCGCATCCTGACCAAGGGGCATTTCCCCCTGGTCCTCGGCGGCGACCACTCGATCGCCGTCGGCACGGTCTCCGGGATCGCGTCCGTCTGCCGGCGGCAGGGCAAGAAGCTCGGACTGCTCTGGGTCGACGCGCACGGCGACATCAATACGCCCGAGTCGTCGCCCTCCGGCAACATCCACGGCATGCCGGTGGCGGCGCTGCTCGGGCACGGGCCGGCCAAGCTCACCGGCATCGGCGGCAAAGCGCCGAAGGTGGATCCCGCCAACATCGCGCTGGTGGGCATCCGCAGCCTGGATGAAGGGGAGAAGCACCGGCTCAAGGCGATGGGCGTGCAGGTGCACACCATGTCCGACATCGACCGGCACGGCATTCACCGGGTGATGAAAAAGGCCCTGGCCCGGATCACCGACGGCACCGACTACGTCCACGTGAGCTTCGACCTGGATGCGGTCGACCCGACGGTGGCGCCGGGCGTGGGTACCCCGGTCAAGGGCGGTCTGGATTACCGCGAGGCCCACCTCATCATGGAGCTGCTGCACGATTCGGGCGTGATGACGTCGCTCGAGCTGGTCGAGGTCAACCCGATCCTCGACCAGGGCAACGCCTCGGCGGTGTTCGCGGTGGAGCTGGTGCAGTCGGCGTTCGGGAAGAAGATTCTGTAGGGGGCGGGGCGCCCCATGTGTCGCCCGTCACACAAACAGGCTGTGCTGGACCGGAGCGCGGCGGCGGGGGACGGTGCAATATCAAGGAGGCCTCGCACCGACACAGCCTCGAGGAGGGCTCCGTGCTTCCTTCTATCCGCATCCCGCTGCTCGCCAGCCTCTGCCTGGGCGTGGCCGGAGCTCTCGCCGCCCAGGCCGGCACCTTGTCCCCGAGCCCCACGCTGCCGAGCGACACGCTCGAGGCCAACTTCGCTCCTCGGAGCCAGTCCGGCCCGATGCCCGAGCTCGCCCCCTCCCTGCCGAGCGACACGCTCGAGGCGACCGAGCCGGTGGATTCCTTCCCGACCGATCCGTTCGTGGACGACTCCGTGGCGCCGCGCACCGAATCGCGGGCGCCGTTCGGCTCCGAGGTGCCCCAGACCGCGGCCGACAGCGCCGCGCTGCAGGACATCCGGACCTGGATGGACAACCACCCCGGACTGCTGGCGCCGCCGCCGATGAGGGCCCTGCTGGTCCGAGTGTGAGCGACGGCGTCAGCTCTCGCGCAGCGCCTTGATGTAGCGAAGCATGTCGGCCGTCCGCTCGAACACCCGGACTTCGGGATCGGCGAGCGCGCGGTCCCGCGGCTCGAGCTTGAGATCGAGGTGCGGATAGCGCCGGTTCCCGAGCTGCAGCGCCTCCGGCGGCGCCCCCATCCGCTCCCGGAACCCGTCCAGCTCGGCCACGTCGTTCGTGGTCGAGAGCACGTGCGACCAGCCCGGCGCGGTGAGGTTGTGCCGGTCCATCACGATCACCGCCCGCCCGCCCCCCGCAGGAACGCCACCGTCTCCCGCACGACTCCCGGATCGCGCAGCAGCCCGCGGTGTCCCAGGCCGGTCGTCGGCACCAGCCGCGCGCCCGGCCACGCCGCGGCGATCTCTTCGCCCTGGGCGAACGGGACGTCCTCGTCCTTCCGGTCGTGCAGCAGGAGCGCTGCCGCGCCGAGCGTGCGCGCGATGGTCGGCAGGTGCAGGTCGTCCCAGCGGATCTGCAGGCGCGTTTCCAGGTTCCGGCGCATCACCGCCCGCGTGCCCGCCGACAGGCGCAACTGGTCGGCGAAGGCCGTCGAGAAGCGGGTCACGTCCGCCGGGGCGGCCAGCAGGACCACCCGCTCGGCGGTGAGCCCGTCGCGCAGCGCCAGCGTCACCGCCGCGCCGCCCAGCGAATGGCCCACCAGGCCGTGAAGCGGCCCCACCGCATCGCCCACGGCGCGCAGCGCGCGAGCGAACTCGGGGAGGGACGAGAACCGGCCGGTGGACTGGCCATGCGCCGGCGCGTCGAAGGCCACGACCCGGAAGCCGGCGCTCGCGAGTCCCTGCGTCAGCCCCTCGAACCGGCCGGCGCGGCTGCCCCACCCGTGCACCAGCAGCACCGTCGGGCCCGCGCCCCATTCCCAAGCCGCGAGCGTCTGCCCATCGCCCTCGACGCTGAAGCGGCGGCCGGAGGCGAGGAACGCCTCCTCGCCGCTCCGCGGCTCGTTTCGCGGGGGCGTGCAGAAGATCGTCTCAGCCCAGCGCGCCGCGATCCCCGGCGCGACCGACCCCACCGTGGTGAACACGGCGCGCAGCGCGAGCACGCGGGCCGGGGCTCGGCTCATCGGGACGGGCGGGGCGGGTGGGTCATGGACCGCAGCTCCGGGTGACGAGGGGTGGCGGGCAGCCGCCGGGACCCGGAGTATCGCGGGAGACGTGGAGCGGCGCCAAGGCCCACTCCCGACGGGTGACTGCTGTCACTCCGGTGCCGCTCGGCCCGGCGCTAGGTTGGACCGTGCGCACGCCCGATACGACCACCACCGCAGGGGAGGACGCATGGCCGACCATCCGCAGGACCGCGAGCGCGACGCCAGCCGGGACGAAGTCGGGATCGACTGGCAGGCCGCCTGGGAGACCGAGGACAACTACTGGCAGGAGAACTTCAGCAGCCGCCCCTATGCTCTGGGCCCCGACTACTACGACCGGTTCCGCCCGGCCTACCGCTACGGCTTCGAGTCCGCCCGCGATGGCCTCGGCCGGACCTGGGACGATGCCGAGCCCGATCTGCGCTCGGGCTGGGAGCAGTACCAGGAGGAGAGCGGCACCCCCTCGACCTGGGACGAGATCAAGGCCGCGGTGCGGGATGCGTGGGACCGCGTGACCGGCGGCCGAACCGCCGACAGCGAGGTGCGCCACCCTCGGATCCGCGAGTAGTCCGCACCCCGGGTTCCGGCCCCCTATCTTTCGTCATGGCCGACTCCATCCGCGACCTCTTCTTCGGCTCGCCCGCCCGCGAGCTGGTCGAGGCCGTCGACCCCCAGCGCTCGTTCGACGACGTGGTCCTGCCCGAGCGGACGCTGCTCGCGCTCGACCACGCGCTGGCGATCGTGCGCAAGCACGACCTCATCTTCCGCCAGTGGGGGCTCGCCGAGCGGCACTCGACCGGGCTCGGGCTGGCGTTCCACTTCGCCGGGCCGCCCGGCACCGGGAAGACCATCTGCGCCGAGGCCCTGGCATTCACGCTCCGGCGGAAGCTGCTGGTGGTCCGCTACTCGGAGCTGGAGTCGCGCTGGGTGGGGCAGACCGCCAAGCACATCGCCTCGGTCTTCCGCGCCGCCGAGCGACAGGATGCCGTGCTGTTTTTCGACGAGGCCGATGCCATCGCCGGCCGGCGCTTCGCCACCATGCAGGCGGCCGTCGACCGTGAGGCCAACTCGGTGGTCAACGTGCTCCTGCACGAGCTCGAGAGCTTCCCGGGCATCGTCATCTTCGCGACCAACTTGGCCGCGAACATGGACCCGGCCTTCGAGCGCCGGATCCGCACCCACATCCTGTTCGAGATGCCGGACGCGGAGGCGCGGGAGCGGATCTGGCGGGTCCAGATCCACCCGCACAAGACCCCGCTGGCGGACGACGTCGACTTCCAGGACCTCGCCGAGCGCTATCCGCGGAGCGGCGGCGACATCAAGAATGCCGTCCTCAAGGCGGCGCAGATCGCCACCACCGAGCCCGGCCCCGACGCCGGGAAGCAGATCCACCAGCGCCACTTCGTCCAGGGGATGGACGAGGTCATCGCCGGCACCTCGGTGATGGCCCAGTCGCTGTTCGAGGAGAACGGTGGCCCCGCGCCGCTCGGCTTCGTCGAGGAGATGTCGGAGGGGCAGGAGGCGCTCCGCGCCGAGCTGGCCCTGGTGGCCGAGCGGATCGATGGCCTCGAGCGCAAGCAGACGAGCGCGCTGCAAAAAGTCGACGAGCGGAACACAGCCGGAGTCGCCGCCGCCCAGGCCCGCATGCGCCACCTCTGGATCGCCGCCGGCGCCGCCCTGGTCCTTGCCGCTGTCGCCTTGATCGTCACCCTCGCCTGACCGCCTGACCGCCCGCCCTACCTCTTCTTCAACAAGACGTCATCGCTCCGCACCTTCGGCCCCACCATCAGCACCAGCAGCCGCGACTCGTACCCCGGCGCCGTCACCCGCACGTACTGCGTGCGGCAGTTGTCCACCAGCGACATGTCGAACCGGAAGTTGTATTCGCCCACGTCGTTCGTGAAGCTGACGTAGGGGGTCCCGAGCATCTGCAGGTGCGCCCCCGCGAGCGGCAGCCCGTTGTCCTGCCGGAAGATCTTGCCCGTGACCGTGCCGAACTGCGGCGTGGCCGACGACTCGCGCGGCGCCGACGGCTTGGGAATGCAGCGCTCCGGCCGGTCCGGCAGGTACGCTTCCATCGGCCGGGTCGCGCGCGGTCCCACGCCGGGCCGGGTGCCGAGTCGCGGGCGGCCGAAGATCCGGCGGGCCTCGGATTCCATCGTGGCCGCGTTCGCGTCGGCCGGCGCGGGGGAGCCGACCTTGGGGTCGTTGGCGCCGGTCCGCTCCCCGCCCGCGGGATCGTCGGTCTCGCGCTCCTCGCCCGGGCTGCGGGTGGCCTCGGGCGGCGCGTTGGCGTCGGGCTCGGGCGTGCGCTGCTCCGCGGCCGGCGGCGGGGCGGACCGTTGCGGTGGTGGTGGAGGCTGTGGGGGTGGGGTCGGCGCCGGCGGCTCCGGCGGCGGTGCGGGCGGGGGTTCCGGGGGCTTGGCGACGGGCGGCGGTGGCAGGTACACCATCTGCACCTCGCGCGCCGGATCGGAAGCCTGTCCCTCCTTCTCCTCGGCCGGCGGCATCACCGGCTCGCGCGTGAGGTGGACCGCGAGCGCCAGCATCGCGGCGTGCAGCGCGGCGCTGATGCCTAGGGAGATCCAGGGTCGTTGGGGGGAAGGGGGGTCCGTCGGCTTGGGCAACCCTGCGATTCCTTGGGCGATGAGAGCTGGGTGGAATCTAGCCTTGGTCGCCCGGTGTCATCCCTCGGGTCAGGGCTCCTTCGCTGCGCTCAGGATGACGAACTCCCAGCCTCCGGCAGCTCCCCATCCGCCGCCGGCAGCGCGTCCCCCGCCTGCCACCCCGTCGCCAGCAGGTGCTCGAGCAGCGCCAGCACCTGCGGCCGGTCCTGGTGCAGGGTCAGGAGGAGGACGTCCCCCGGCCTCGCCCACTCGAGCGCGTCCCGCACTGACGCCACCTCGCCCCCTGGCCGGCTCACCGCATCGGGCGGCATGCCCAGCCGGTGGAGCTCCTCGGCCATGAGCGCCGGAATCTCTCCCGGCCGGCGCCCTCGGAGGTAGCGATCCATGTCCTTCAGCACGACGCGGTTTGGCCAGACCTGGAGCGCCGTCCGCGCGAGCTCCCGGATGGCGTCGTCCGGCCGGTCGCCCGCCTGGCCAATGAGCATGAGCCGGCGCTTCGCCGGCAGGGCGCCCATCAGGTCAGCCAGCGCGGCCATGCCGTGCGGATTGTGGGCGTAGTCGATGATGAGCCGTACACCGCCCAGCTCGACCACGTTGGCCCGGCCCGCATTGTCGTCGGCCGACTGCCCGAACCGCGTCAGCTCGCGCGCGATCACGTCGGCCGGGACGCCCAGCACGGTCGCGGCGGCGGCGGCCGCGAGCGCGTTGGCCACGTTGTGGCGTGCGGCCCCGCCCAGGGTCACCGGCACGTCGCGCACCGCCGCCAGCGGCGTCCGCGTCTCGCCGTCGGCCAGGATCAGCCGATCGCCTTCGCGAAACGCCGCCCGCCCACCGGCAGCCAGGTGCCGCGCCACCTCGGGCCGCGTGGCATCGAGCGAGAACCACACGACCGGAACGCCGACCGAGCCGGCCCGCGCGCGGAGCAGGGGATCGTCCGCGTTGAGCACCACGGCGCCCCCCGGCCGGACCGCCCGCGCCGGCAGCAGCTTCACGTCAGCGAGCTGGTCGAGCGAGTCGATGCCGAATTCGCCCAGGTGGTCGTCGGCCACGTTCGTCACCACCGCGACCGCCGCCCGGTCCACGCTGAGCCCCCGCCGGAGCAGCCCGCCGCGCGCGGTCTCGAGCACGGCCGCCTCCACCTCGGGCCGGCGGAGCAGCAGCCGGGCGCCGCTCGGCCCGCTGTAGTCGCCGTCCGCGAGCCGGACGGCGAGCACGCTGACTCCCTCGGTGGACGTGTGGCCCACCGTGAGCCCGTGTCCGGCGAGGATCGCAGCCAGCAGCCGCACCACGGTGGTCTTGCCGTTGGATCCGGTGACGAGCGCGACCGGCACGTCGTGCACTCGGCGCCAGTCGACGGCGGCCGCCTGCGGCAGCGCGCCGACCGGCCAGACGAGCGATCCTCCGCCCGCGCCGACCGACACCAGCTCCTCGCCCGCGAGAAAGGTGACGTCCCGCGCGCGCGCCTCGGCACGGAGCGCCACGAGCGCGGGGTTCCGCTCGCCCGCGATGGCCGCGCGCAGTCGCGCCACGACGGTCGGCGCGGGCTCGGCCGCCCGGCCGTCGAGCTCCGCCGAGGCCGCTTCCCACGCGGCCTCGTTCAGGTCGGTCGCGGCGTAGAGCGCGTCCACCGGGGCCGTGAGCGCGAAGCTCACGCCGCCCGCGAAGGGCCGGACGGCGAGGGTCTCCGCGGACCAGTTGACCGCGTCGAGGAGTCGGCGCGCCGCGGCGCGCCATCCGGCGATGGCGTCGTCGCGGTCCGCGTCGTCGAGGCGTACGTCGAGGATGGCGCCGGGCCCGTCGAGCAGCAGCGACGGCCCGGTGAGCCGGCGCGAGTCGGCGATGGTAGTGAGGCGCATGCTACCCGCTCAGTCGGCGGGCTCCTCGCGCGGCAGCCAGACGCCGCGCACGTCGCGGACGAACTCGCGGCGGCCGTCGTCCATCAGGGGCGAGGGCGCGGGAGTCGCAGGCTCGGGGCGGGAATGCCGGGGACGCGGGACCAGGCGCTCCGGCGCCTCGGGCCGGAACTGGATGACCTGCTTCCAGCTCCGCGTGATCGCGTCGGCGAACACCAGCAGCAGGTCGCCCGGCTGCGCCTCGCGGAGCGCGGTGTCGGTGGCGAGCTGTTCGTCGGGGATCACCAGGATCTGGTCGGCCGGCACGCCGCCGGCGAGGAGCGAATCCCGGAGCAGGTGGGGCACCTCGTCGGGCTGGCGCCCGCGCAGGTGGTCGTCGCGCCGGAGGATGTAGCGTTCGAAGTGCCCCGCCGCGATCCGGCCGATGTCGGCGATGTCCTCGTCGCGCCGGTCGCCCGGCGCGGCCAGCACCACGATCCGGCGGCCGACGATCTCGAGTCGCTCGACCAGGTCGCACATCGCCTCGACCGCGGCGGGATTGTGGCCGTAGTCGAGGATGACCTTGAACGGATGCTCGTCGAAGATGTTCATCCGGCCCGGAGCCTGGAAGAACGTCGTGTCGAAGGTCCGGAGCCCGTGGCGGATGTCCTCGAGCTTGAGCCCCATGCTGAACGCCATGGCGGCCGCGAACATCGCGTTCTGCACGTTGTGCAGCGCGCGGCCTTCCAGCGTGGCCGGGATGAGGTGGGTCCAGAGCAGCGGGATGTGGGCGCCGTGATCGTAGATCGTGATCATCTGTCCCTTGATCCCCGACTCGAGCACCACGCCCCGCCCACCGGCGCGGATGTGCTCGCCCACCAGCGCGTGGGTCGGGTCCATCGTCACGTAGCACAGGTGGTCGGCCGAAGTGTAGTCGGCCATCTTGAGGCAGAGCGGGTCGTCGGCGTTGAGGATGGCGGTGTCACGCGCCACCTCGACCACGATCCGCTTCACCTTGGCCAGGTCGTCGAGCGTGCCGACGCCCCGGAGGCCCAGGTGGTCGGCCTTGACGTTGAGCACGGCGCCGACGTCGCAGTGGCGGACGCCCATGCCGGCGCGGAGCAGGCCGCCGCGCGCGATCTCGAGCACCGCCACATCCACGTTCGGGTCGCTCAGCACCATGCGGGTCGCGACCGGCCCCGTCATGTCGCCCGCCACCGTGCGCTGGCCGTCGATGTAGACGCCGTCCGTGCTGGTGAGGCCGACGTGGTGGCCCGCCAGCTTCTGGATGTGTGCCAGCATCCGCGCGGTGGTGGTCTTGCCGTTGGTGCCGGTCACCGCGGCGATCGGAATCCGGCTCGGGCTGCCCGGCGGAAACAGCATGTCGAGCGTCGGGCCCGCGACGTCGCGCGGGCGGCCCTCGCTCGGCGCCATGTGCATCCGGTAGCCGGGCGCGGCGTTGATCTCGCAGATGGCGCCGCCGATGTCCTTGTACGATTCGGTGATGTCGGTCGTGAGGAAGTCCACCCCGCCGACGTCGAGCCCGATCGCCTTGACCGCCCGCTCCGCCATCTCGACGTTGTCCGGGTGGACGACGTCGGTCACGTCGGTCGCGGTGCCGCCGGTCGAGAGGTTGCCGGTCGAGCGCAGGAACACCTGCTCGCCGTCGGCCGGCACCGTCTCCCGCGTGTAGCCCTTCTTCGCCAGCATGGTCTCGGCCTGGTGATCGAACACCAGCCGGGTGAGCACCTTCTCGTGGCCGATGCCGCGGCGCGGGTCGCGGTTCACTTCGTCCACCAGGTGCTCGATCGTGTGCACCCCGTCGCCCACGACGTGGCCGGGCACCCGCTTCGACACCGCCACCAGCTCGCCGTTTACCACCAGCATCCGGTGGTCGTCGCCGGTGATGAAGCTCTCGACGATCACGCTCCGGCTGTGCTCGCGCGCCACCTCGAAGGCCTCCCGCACCTGCGCCTCGGTCGTGAGGTGGATCGAGATGCCGCGGCCGTGGTTGGCGTTGAACGGCTTGACCACCACCGGATAGCCGATCCGCTCCGCCGCCGCGACCGCGTCGTCCTCGCGCTGCACCAGCCGCTGGCGCGGCACCGGCAGGCCCAGGTTGCCGAGGATGCGGTTGGTCTCCTCCTTGTCGGAGGCCAACTCGACCGCGATGTGCGATGTGCGGCTGGTGATGGTAGCCTGGATCCGCTGCTGGAACCGGCCGTGGCCGAACTGGATCAGGCTCTGCTCGTTCAGGCGGATCCAGGGGATCCGGCGGTCCTCGGCGGCGCGGACGAGCGACATCGTGCTCGGCCCGAGCGCGCGCCGCTGGGCGAACCGGATGAACTCGTCGCGCTCGGCGGCGAAGTCGAAGTCGCCGGGCACCGCGCCCTCGGGCTGGAGCTCGGGCGGCAGCAGCGAATGGAGCAGGGTGATCCCCAGCCGGCCGGCCTCGAGCCCCACGTCCTCCTGCTCGTACTGGTAGAGGACGTGGTAGTGCCCATCGGTCCCGGCGCCGCGGGTCTTGCCGAAGGTCACCGGCTCGCCGGCCACGTTCTGCAGCTCGATGGCCACGTGCTCGAGGATGTGGCCCATCCAGGTGCCCTCGTCCTCGCGCAGCCGCCGGATGAACCCACCCGGCTCGCCGTACGAGCACCCGTGCTCGTGCAGCCCCGGCAGCGCCTCGATCAGGCGGTCGATGAACGGCGGCCCGAGCTTGGCCGAGGGCCACTGCTCCAGCGGGCCGAGGTCCACTTCGAGGCGGATGACGGGAAAGTGGGCGTACAGGCTGGGGCCGACGTAGACGGCCCGGTCCAGAATGCGCATCGCAAATCCCTTTAGTAGCCGGTATCGGCTGCAAACTGAGCTTCGGCCTCACCACAGAGACACGGAGGGCACGGGGAACGGCAAGGGCTATGGGGGTGTGCTGTTCACCCCCAGCGTTTCTGTGCCCTCCGTGCCTCTGTGGTGAAAATTTCCCTGGAACGCCTGATGCGCTACGCCCGCTGCGCGATCACCGGTGCCGCCGCCGCCACCCGCGTGTGCAGGTTGAACGTCGCCCCGTGATCGAGAATGTGCAGCTTGAGCCCGATGAGGCACACCGGGTCGTTCTTCCGCACCCGCGCCATCGAGCTGAACTCCAGCTCCGACGGATCCACGATCGTGAGCGCGCCCCCGCCCACCACCTCGAGCGTCTCGTCCGGCCCGATGAACGCCGCCGTGTTCTCGTCCAGCCCGATCCCCACCGCGAACGGGTTGTAGCTCAGCGCCGTGAGCAGCCGGCCCAGCCGGTCGCGCTGGCGGAAGTGCTGGTCGATGATCACCCGGTTGGTGAGCCCGAGCCCCGGCGCCAGCGTCACGATCCGCGCCCGCGGCGACGCGCCCTCCCGGCCGAACGCGATCATGTGCTCGCACAGGAACGCCGCGCCCGCGGACGTGCCGGCGATGTGGACGCCCTCCGAGTTCCGCCGCCGGAGCGCCTTCGCCATCGAGGTGCCGCCGATCAGCGTGCTCAGCCGGAGCTGGTTCCCGCCGGTGAGGAAGACCCCGTCGGAGTCGTCCAGGATCTCGAGCAGCTCCGGCCGCTCGGCGTCCTCGCGGTCATGGATGGGGAGGGACCGGGCCTGGGTGGCGCCGAGCTCGCGGAACAGGGTTTCGTAGCGGCCGCCGGTGTCGGTCAGCTCGGAGGCGGTGGGAATGATCGCGATCCGGCCGCCGGCGCACAGGCCGGCGAACCGCCTGAGGATCGTGACGTCGCCGATCTTCTCTTCCGCTCCACCCACCGGAATGATGAATCCATGGCCAGCCGCCACCCGAGCCCTCCCGCCAAGAGTACGGCCGGCGGCGCCCGCCGCCGGCCCGCAAGTCCTCCGCGCCGCCTAAGATACACCGCGGCGGGGGGACCGGCAGGGCTGACGGGCCATCAACCCTCGAACACACCTCGCACCACCGCCCGCCCCTCGTGCACGTGCCACCGCCCCCGCGCCATCACCTCCGCGACCGCCCCGCCCCCGTCGAGCACCACTAGGTCGGCATCCGCCCCCGGCCGGAGCTGCCCCTTCCGGTGCAACTGCAGCAGCCGCGCCGGATTGGCCGTGAACGCCGGCAGCACCCGCTCGAGCGCCTGGCCCCGTCCAAGCAGCTTCCGGAGCGTCTCCCCGCAGGCCGACGGGCTCCCCACGTCGAACGACGCCACCCGGCCCTCGCCGTCGAACACCGGCAGGCAGCCGCCGCCATCCGAGCTCACCGTCACCCGCGACGGATCCCGCCCCGCCGTCGAGGTAGCGCACCACCGCCTCCTCGGCGCTCCACGCGTCCTCGCCCTCGGCCACCGGAAACGCCGTGATGTCGATGGTGCAGCCCCGCTCGGTCAGGGCCACCGCCTCGTCGAACAGCGCCCGCCGCCGGTTCACGTGCGTCGGGTTGAACACCGCGGCCGGCACCTCGCTCCGGTCGAGCGCCTCGCGCACCAGCTCGAGCCCGCGCGGCCCGTCGCCCACGTGCAGGTGGACGATGCCGGCCTTCCCGCTCATGAGCCCGCCCACGTGCGCGTCCCCGGCGACCCTGAGCAGCTCATCGAGCGTGGGCTGGCTGCTGCGGTGATCGCTGATCGCCAGCTCGCCGACCCCGATCACCAGGTCGATCAGGGCGATGTCGAGCCGCACGCTCCCGGTGGCCGTGGTCGGCGGCACGTGGTAGCCGCCGGTGTGGCACCAGGCGCTGAGCCCCTGGGCGACGAGCCCGCGCGCCACCGTCACCAGCTCGGCCGTGGTGCGCACCGCGTCGTCGGTGCCGAGCACGCCGACCGCCGTCGTGACGCCGCCGAGCGTGAGCCGGCTCAGCTCGACCGGCGGCACCCGGGTCTCGGGTCCCGCCTCGCCGCCGCCGCCGGTCAGGTGCACGTGGCCGTCGATCAGGCCCGGGATCACGCGCCGGCCGCCGAGGTCGACCTCCGCCACCTCGAGCGCGCCGTCGAGCGCCGGCACCTCGCGGCCCACCCAGAGCACCAGCTCGCCGCCGACGAGCAGGTGGCGGCGTCCGCGCGGCGCCGGATCGTACAGCTCGGCGTTTCGGAGCAGGGTGATCATCGCGTCGCGGGCGTCACGACAGCTTGAATCCGCCGACCGCCCCGGTGAGCCGCTCGGCCGCGTCGGCCAGGTGCGTGGCCGAGGACGAGATCTCCTCGGTCGACGCGTTGAGCTGCTGCGCCGCCGCGGCGATCTCCTCGGCCGCCGCCGCGTAGTCCTCGGTGCCGGCCGAGACCTCGCGCATGCGGCCGGCGATCCCCTCGATCAGCCCGCGCACCTCGCCGGCCGAGTCGGAGATCCGGCGGGTCCACACGTCGTTCGCCTCCGCGTCGGCCGCCACGTTGAGCAGGCCGGCCGCCGCCTCGTGGGCGGCATCCTTGGCCGCGAGGCCGCCCTTGCCCAGCCGGAGCAGCCGCTCGCGCGCCGTGCGCACGCGCTCGACTACGATCTGCACCGTCTCGCTCGTCGTCCCCGCGGAGCGCGCGGCCTGCCCGGCCAGCTTCCGCACCTCCTCGGCGACGACGCTGAATCCCTTGCCCTCCTCGCCCGCGCGCGCCGCCTCGATCGACGCGTTGAGCGCCAGCATGTGCGTCTGCTTGGCGATCGCCTTGGTCTGGGCGACGAACTTCTCGATCTCCTCGGACGCCGCCGCCAGCGCCTCGGCCTCCACCGCCGCCTGCTCGACCTCCTCGGCCAGCCGGGTGAGCTCGGCCGTGCTCGTGTCCAGCCGCTCGCGGTGCGACCGCGCCAGCCGCGCCAGGGCCCCGTTCCGCTCGGCGGCCTGCGTCGCCCCCGCCGCCAGCTCCTGGGCGATGTCGAGGATCTTGCTCGCGTCCTCCGCCGCCGCCCGCACCACGACCGCCTGCTGGTTGGCGCGCTCGGTCAGGTCGCCGGTGGTGCTGGCCACCTCCTGGGTGGACGCCGTCATCTGCTGGGTGGACGCGGCGATCTCCTCGGACATCGCGGCCGCCTCGTGCGCGTGCTGGCGGATCGTGCCGACCAGCGCGCGCAGCTTGTCGAGCATCGTCGCGAGCGAGGTCGTGAGCGCGTCCTTGCCGGCCTTCCCGCCGCCGGAGGACAGGCTGAGGTCGCCCTCGGCCACCCGGATGGCGAGGCTGGTCGCGCGGCCGGTCGGCTTGAGGATGTGCTCCGTGAGGAGCCGCACGACGATCAGCTCGGCGACCAGTCCGACGGCCAGGAAGATCAGCACGTCGCCGATCACCCGGCCGGTCGAGCCGGGGCCGGCGACGCGCGCGAGCAGGCCGGCCACCACGGCGCCGAGCAGCAGCACGGTGCCGAAGCCGATCAGGTGCAGGCGGACGACGAACTGCTGGCGCGCGGATGCCATAGACCGGTCATGGGCTAGAGTGAGGGGTACGGCAAGCTAGGGAAGCCGCGGGGCGGAGGGAAGGCTGCCGGGGCACGTGGGTCAGAGCGAGCGCAGCGCCTCGACCGCGAGTCCCGCGAGCGCCGTGATCCCCGCCGCCAGCACCACCACCCCGGCGCACCCCTTCTTGCCGCTGCCGGCGCCCGTCCCGACGGCCGTGGCGTCGGCCGGAGCTGCCGCCGGCGCGGCGGCTGGAATCGCCTTGCCCGCGAGTGACCAGATGAACTCCTCGGCGGTGGCGAAGCGGTCCGCCGGATCCTTCGCCAGGGCGCGCACGATCGTCGCCTCGACATGCTCCGGGATCTCCACCATCGGCCGGAGCGGCCGCGGGGGCCCCATGAACCGCCGCATGAGCGTCGCCTGCGGGTTCGGTCCCTTGAACGGCGGCTCGCCGGCCAGCATCTCGTACAGCACGCAGCCGAGCCCGAAGATGTCGGACCGGCCGTCGATCGCCTTGTCGCCGCTGGCCTGCTCGGGGCTCATGTACGTCGGCGTCCCCACGATCATGCCGGTCGCGGTGAGCTTCTCGGCCACCTCGCTCACCGCGCGCGCGACGCCGAAGTCGGCCACCAGGACCTGGTCGCCCGAGAGCAGGACGTTGTCCGGCTTCATGTCCCGGTGCACCACGCCGTGCTTGTGCGCGTAGCCCAGCGCGCCCGCCACCGCGATCGCGATGCGGAGCGCCTCGGCCGGCGCGAGCTGGTGCTCGCGCTGGAGCCGCTCGTAGACGTTCTCGCCTTCCACGAACGGCATCGTGAACCAGAGATGGCCCTGCTCGGTCTCGCCCGCGTCGATGATGCCGAGGATGTTGGGGTGCTGGAGGCTGGCGGCGACCCGGATCTCGCGCTTGAACCGGTCGGCGCCGACGGTGGAGGCCAGCTCGGGGTGCAGCACCTTGAGTGCGACCGGGAGCCCGTGCACGACGTCCCGCGCCAGCACCACGCTCGCCATGCCGCCGCGGCCGAGGTCGCGGTCGAGCGTGTAGCGGGTGGCGAGAGCCTCCTGGACCTGGGCGCGGAGCTCGGGCTTCACGGCGTGGCGGCCACGAGGCGCTGGAAACGTGGGTTGGCGCGCAGCGGGTCGAAGGTGGGGTCGATCCGGAGCCATCCGGGCGAGAGCAGATAAGGCACCCGCAGCAGCGGCTCGAGCTGGTCGAGCGCCTGCTCGGGCTGTCCGACCAGAATGAAGATCCGGACTAGCTGGTGCTGGATGTAAGGGCCGGTGAACGCCTCCTTGCTGACCGGCATCATCTCCACCGCCCGGCGACCCTCGCGCACCGCCTCGTCACGGCGGCCGAGGTAGGCTAGCGCGGTGCCGAGCAGGACGTGGAGCTGCGCGTCCTCCTGCGCCGCCAGCTTGTCTTCCAGAGCGATCCGTGCCGTGTCGGCGTACGCGCGAGTGCGCACCGGGTCGCCCCGCATGGCGTAGGTTGCCGCGATCGCCAGCGCCCGGCCTTCGCGGGAGTCGCCGAAGGCGGAGACCGGCAGGGTGAAGAGGAGCCGCTGCTGCGCGTCGTCGAGCACCCAGAAGAGATCCCAGAACTGCCCGAGCGTCGCGACCAGGTCGGCGCGATCGATGCTCGGGGGCGCCGAGCGCACCAGCCGCCGCGCCCCTTCCAGGTCTCCCTGGCCCAGGAACGCCATCACCTTGATCTCCAACGCGGTGGCGCTGTTCGGCGCCAGCGCGATAGCGCGGTCGGAGGCGGGCAGCGCCTGGGGGTACCGGCGCAGAAACACCAGCGAGCGCGCCAGCCGGGCCGCCGTCCGGGCCGAGCGGGGGTCGAGCGCGAGCGCTTGACGGAAGTGGGTCAGCGACTCTTCCCATCGGCCCAGGCTGAGCTCGCTCAGCGCGGCCCCCGAGAGCACCTCGGCGTTGTTGGGAGCGCTTCGCTGCGCCAGCGCGTACTGCTCGAGGGCCCTGGCGTTGTCCGAGACGACGTAGCTGTAGTAGTCCGCCAACGCGAGGACTGGCTCGAAATGGCCTGGGGCGAGCGCCTGCGCCCGGACCGCCGCCGCGTGCGCGCCCTCCGCCACCTGGGCCGAGATCCCCGCCTGCCCATAGAGAAAGGAGTTGGCGCGCGACAGATGAGCCCACGCGAGCACGAACCCGCTGTCCAGCGCGACCGCGCGCTCATAGGCGGTGACCGCGGACCGAAGCGCGAGTGGATCTGCTTGGGCCAGCAGCTCCTCGCCCCGCAGATACGCGTCATACGCCGCCAGATTGGCGGTCGGCCGCTCGCTCAGCCTCGCCCGCTGGCTCTCACCCAGCTGCAGGTCCAGCGCCTCGGCCACCTGCTTCGCGATATCGGCCTGTACCTGGAACACGTCGGTCATGCCGGCGTTGAACGGCTGCTGCCACTGCGTCGTCGGCGCGCCGCCCGAGCGGATCTGCACCAGCTCCGGGCTCACCTGCACCCGGTTGCCGCTGCTGTCGCGCTCCCAGCGCACGGTGCCGGTGAGGAGATACTGGGCGCCGAGCTCGTCGGCGATCTGCGTCGGCGACTTCCCGCTGGCCTTGTACGGACTCGAGCTGCTCCGCGCGATCACCTGCAGCCCGGGAATCGCCGCGAGCTTGCCCCGGATCGCGTCGGTGACACCGTCGGCGAAATACTCCTGGTCGGCGCCGCCCAGATTCTCGAACGGCAGCACCGCGACCACGCGGCTGCCGTCCGCGCCGGCGGGGGGCGCCCGATGGGTGCGCTGCCACACCAACATGCCCATCGTCGCCGTCACCAGCAGGCCGAGCACGAACGCGACCGCGGACGGTACCCGACGCTGGGGGCGCGCCGCCGGGACGGCCGCGGCGGGCTCGATCGCTGCCGTGGTCGCTGCCCGCGACGCCTCGACCGGCTCGAGCGCGCGCACGAACTCCGCGGCCGACGCGAAGCGATCGGCGGGCACGCGGGCCAGCGCCCTCGCCACGGCGCGCTCGACCGGCTCTGGAACGCTCGGCCGGTGCTGGCGGACCGGCGGCGCGTCTTCGAGCACCCGCCGCGCGAGCAGCGCCTGCGCCGTCGCTCCCGTGAAGGGCGGCTCGCCCGCGAGCATCTCGTACAGCACCGCGCCGAGCGAGTAGATGTCGGTGCGGGCGTCGACGCTCGCGCGCGCCGCTGGCCTGCTCGGGACTCATGTAGGCTGGCGTGCCGAGCGTGAGCCCGGTCTCGGTGAGCCGCTGCGTCGGCCTCGGCGCTGAGCGCCCGGGCGATCCCGAAGTCGGCGACCAGCGTGTCGCCGTCGGCCGTGAGCAGGATGTTCTCGGGCTTGATGTCGCGGTGGACCACGCCGTGCCGGTGGGCATAGCCGAGCGCCTGGGCCGCCTCGCGCGCGATCCGGACCGCGTCGTCCACCGGGAGCTGCCGCTCGCGGCGGAGCCGGTCCCGGAGCGACTCGCCCTCGACGTACGGCATCGTGAACCAGAGCCGCGCGCCGCCCGCCGCTCTCGGCACCCGAGTCGAGCACCGTCAGGATGTGCGGATGCTGCAGCCGCGCCGCGAGCTCGATCTCGCGCTGGAATCGCTCGGCGCCGAGGCTGTCGGCCAGCTCCGCGCGCAGCACCTTGAGCGCCACCGGCCGGTCGTGCCGGAGGTCCCGGGCGAGGTAGACCGTCGCCATCCCGCCGCGGCCGAGCTCGCGCTCGAGGGCGTAGCGGCCGGCCAGGGCGGCCTCGAGCGGCGCGCGGGAGGGAGAGGTCATCCGGCTGTGCCGCTCAATCCTTCCCGACCGGCTTGAACGAGAACTTCTGCCCCCCGACCGACGCCTCGTACATCAGCCCGCCTTTCGCCATCGTCACGATGGCGACGCCGTTCCGGTACGCCAGGTCTGCCGCGGCCCGCGCGGTGAGCGCCACCGCCGACGCCTGCGCGTCGAGCTTGAGGTGGCCGAGCTTGAAGTTGTCGAGCGCCGCCTGGGTCTTGAAGAAGACCACCTCGCTGTACACCTGGCCGCCGAACTGGAACCCGATCGTCACCTGGTTCATCGTCGAGCGCCCGATGACGCGCCCGCGCTCGTAGACCCAGCCCTTCCCGCGCGCTCCGCCGATGCCGAGGCCGCCCTTGCCGATCGTCGGGTACACCGCGTAGCCCGCCGCGCTCGCGAACACGTCGGCGAGCCCCGGATCCTTCTCCTTGAACTTGCCGATGACCTCGGCGACGCCCTCTTCGTCACGCGCGGCAGCGGGCGCGGCGAGCGAACCGGGAGCGGGCAGGAGCGCGAGGACAGCCACCGCCCAGACCCTCGTCAAGCTGATCATGTCCCCTCCGCCAGCTTCTGGAACCGCGGGATTCTTCCGCAGCGCGTCGAACGCCGGATCGATCCGCAGCCACCCCGGCGAGAGATAGTACGGAGTCCGGAGCAGCGCCTCGAGCTGGTCGAGCGCCTGCTCCGGCTCGCCGACCAGGATGTAGATCCGGGCGAGCTGGTGCACCATGTACGGGCCGCTGAACGCGTTCTGGGAGATCGGACCGAGCTCCACGCCGCGGCGGCCTTCGCGGATCGCGTCGTTCTTGCGCCCGAGGTAGGCCAGCGCGACGCCCAGCAGCGCGTGGAGCTGGGCATTGTCGGGGTTGGCCCGGAGCTGGGCTTCGATCTCCATCCGGGCGGAGTCGGCATAGGCCCGGGCTCGCGCGCCGTCGCCCTGGAGCGCGTACGCGCCGGCGAGGGACAGTCCCCAGCTGCCGCGGTCGTCGTCGAAGTCCGCCGGTTTGAGCTGGTAGAGCAGCGCCCGCTGGCCGTCGTCGAGCAGCCAGAACATGTCGTAGAAGTTGGCCACGTACGCCACGAACGCGGCCGGCTCGACCTGGGGAGGCGCGCGGCGGAGCGCGGCCCGGGCGCCCGCCAGGTCGCCGCGGGAGGCGAAGACCATCGCGCGCGTCTCCAGCACTCCCAGGTGCGTCGGATCGACCTGAAGCGACCGCTCCGCGGCCGCGAGCGCCTCGTCATAGCGCCGGCGGAAAAGCAGGCTCCGGGTGAGCCGCCAGCCGGTGGCGGCGGAGCGGGGGTCCACGGCCTGCGACTTCGCCAGCAGCTCGCTCGCCGCGTCCCAGCGGCCGAGCTGCTGCTGCGCCAGGGCGGCGACGACGAGGAGGTTGACGTCGGTCGGCGCGATCTTGAGGCCGAGCTGCGCCTGCTCGAGCGCGCGGGCGCCGTCGGTGGTGACGTTGCGGTGATACTCGGCGAGCGCGAGGTACCCCTCGGGCCGCGCGGGCCCGAGCGCCCGCGCCCGGTCGGCCGACTCGAGCGCCGTCTTCGCGACCGACGGATCGGGGACACCGTTGGCGTACAGCACCGCGTACGCCCGCGCCCGCGCGGCCCAGGCCGCGATGAAATTCGAGTCGAGCGCGACCGCCTGCTCGTAATACACGATCGCCCGCCTGAGGGTCGGCGGGTCGCCGACGTTGAGGCTCCGCGACACTTCCTCGCCCTTGAGGTAGGCGTCGTACGCCGCGAGGTTCTGCGTCGGCCGCTCGCCCAACGCCTCCTTCGCGCCCGCCCCGAGCGCCACGTCCAGCGCCTGCGCCACCCGCCCCGCCACGTCCGCCTGGACCTGGAACACGTCGGTCAGGTTGGCCTCGAACGGCTGCTCCCACTTGGTGGAGCCGGTGGCCACCTGGATCAGCTCGGGGCTCACCCGCACCCGGCTCCGCCCCGCCTCGCCCTTCTCCCAGCGGACCTTGCCCACCAGCAGGTAGTCCACGCCCAGCTCGCGCGCGATCGTCGCCAGGTCCTTGCCACTCTTCTTGTACTCGGCCGCGCTCCGGCTGGCCGTGACCTGGAGACCTGGAATCGACGACAGCTTGGCCCGGATCTCGTCGGTGACGCCATCGGCGAAGTATTCGTCGTCCGCCGCGCCGAGGTTGTCGAACGGGAGCACGGCCAGGCGCTTGAGCTCGCCGCCGCCGGCCGGCGCATCGGCGTGGCGCCGGAGCCAGCCGAACAGCACGCCGAGGCCGAGCAGAAAGCCCATGCCGAGGAGCACGACCGAGCGGTGTCGGCCGGGACGCGCCCGGGCTGCCGGTGCGACGACGGTCGCGGGCGCGGCGACGCTCGCCGAGTCGGAGCCCGCCGGCGCCAGCGCCCGCGCCAGGTCGCCCGCCGACGCGAAGCGGTCCGCCGGCACCCGCGCCAGTGCCTTCCGCACGGCCCGGTCCACCGCCTCCGGCACCGCGGGCCGATACTGCCGCACGCTCGGCGCCTCGCTCGAGAGCCGTCGCGCCGCCATCGCCTGCATCGTCGGGCCGCTGAACGGCGGCTCCCCCGCCAGCATCTCGTACAGCACCGTGCCGAGCGAGTAGATGTCGGTCCGCGAGTCGAGCGCGCGCTCACCCGCGGCCTGCTCCGGGCTCATGTAGGCCGGCGTGCCGACGGCCATCCCGGTTTCGGTGAGGTGCTCGTCGCCGCCGAGCGCCCGGGCGATCCCGAAGTCGGCCACCAGCGCGTGGCCGTCGCTGAGCAGGATGTTCTCGGGCTTGACGTCGCGGTGGATCACGCCGTGCCGGTGGGCGTAGTCGAGCGCATCCGCCGCCTCGCGTGCGATCCGGAGGGCGTCGTCCACCGGCAGCTGCTTCTCCCGCACCAGCCGGTCGCGCAGACTCTCGCCCTCGATGAAGGGCATGGTGAACCAGAGCTGGCCGGCGGTCTCGCCCGAGTCGAGCACGGTCAGGATGTGCGGATGCTGCAAGCGCGCGGCCAGCTTGATCTCGCGCAGGAACCGCTCGGGCCCGAGCGAGGCCGCGAGCTGCGGGTGCAGCATCTTGAGCGCGACCGGCCGGTCGTGCCGGAGGTCCTGGGCGAGGTAGACGGTGGCCATGCCGCCGCGGCCGAGCTCCCGCGCCAGCGTGTAGCGGTCCGCCAGGCCGGCCTCCAGCCGCTCGCGCTGGTCCGCCACCCTACGCCGTCTCCTCCACCAGCCGGAGCCCGCGGAAGCGGTCGCTCTCCAGCAGCTCCGCGATCGCCGGCGCCGGGAGCGCGGCCGAGAAGTGGTGGCCCTGGCCCAGCGTGCACCCCAGCTCGATCAGCGCCGCGCGCTGCTCGGCCATCTCGATCCCCTCGGCGATCGTGTCCAGCCGGAGGGTGTCGCCCAGCCCGATGATCGCCCGCGCCAGCGCCGAGCGGTCGGCTCCGTGCGCCACTTCCTCGACGAACGGCTTGGCGATCTTGAGGATGTCGATCGGGAACCGCTGCAGGTAGCTGAGCGACGAATAGCCGGTGCCGAAGTCGTCGATCGCCAGCCGCACGCCCACCGCCTTGAGCTGCTGCAGCCGCTCGAGCACCGAGTCGGTCTGCTGCATCAGCACGCTCTCGGTGATCTCCAGCACCACCGCGGTCGGATCCACCCCCGACGCCGTCACCGCCTGGCGCAGCGCCTCGTCCAGGCCGGCGCCCTGGAGCTGGCGGCCGGAGATGTTGACCGACATCGCGAGCTGGAGGTGCGGATACTGCGTGCGCCAGGCCTGCAGCTGCCCGCAGGCCTCGCGCAGCACCCAGGACCCGAGCTGCACGATCAGTCCCGTCTCCTCCGCCAGCGGGATGAAGTGCTGCGGCATCAGCCGGCCGTAGTGCGGGTGGTCCCAGCGGACCAGGGCCTCGAGCCCGTAGATCACGCCGGTCTTGAGCTCCACGATCGGCTGGTAGTGCAGCACCAGCTCGTTCCGCTCCATGGCGGCGGCGAGCGCGGCCTCGAGGTCCACCCGTTCCCGCAGGTCGGCGTACATGCGCGACTCGAACGTCGCCGCCCGCCCCTTGCCCCGGCGCTTGGCGGCGTACATCGCGACGTCCGCGTTCCGGAGCAGGTCGTCCGCGGTGTCGTCCCCGGAGGCGGTGGCGACGCCGATGCTGGCCGTCACCCGCACCTGGTTGCCGCTCAGGTTGAACGGGTGGGCCATCGCGTCGCCCAGCCGCTCGGGCAGCCCCTCGCGCCCGTCGGCGCCCTCGATCAGGATCGCGAACTCGTCGCCGCCCAGCCGCGCCACCGTGTCCGCGCTCCGGGCGCAGGCCAGGAACCGCTCGGCCGCGCCGATCAGCAGCCGGTCGCCCTCGGCGTGGCCCAGGCTGTCGTTCACCGTCTTGAAGTCGTCGAGGTCGAGGAACAGCACCGTGATCGGATGGCCGCGGCGGCGGGCGACCGCGAGCGCGTGGCTCACCCGGTCGCGGAACAGCGCGCGGTTGGCGAGCCCCGTCAGCGGGTCGTGGAACGCCTGGTGGGTGAGCTGCTCCTCCAGCCGCTTGCGCTCGCTCACGTCGCGGGTGTTGAGCACGATGCCCTTGACCGTCGCGTCGTGCAGCAGGTTGGTCGCCAGGATCTCGGCGTGGAGCCACGAGCCGTCCGGCTGGCGGAAGCGCCACTCGGCCGGGCCCGTGACGCCTGGCGCGGCGCCCGCGTCGCGGAAGAAGCTCGCCGCCCGCTCGCGGTCCTCCGGGTGCAGCAGGTCGGGCACGCTCTGGCGGATCATCGCCGCCGGGTCGTAGCCGAAGACCCGCGCCGCCGACGGGCTCACGAACCGGATCGTGCCGTCCGCCCGGGTCACCAGGATCACGTCCGAGCTGTGCTGCACCAGCGACCGGAACCGCGCCTCGCTGTGCCGCGCGGCGGTCTCGGCCAGGAGCCGCAAGTTCTCGCGCACCGTGAGCAGTTGCCGGATCACGACCAGCGCCGTCACCAAGAGCGCGCCGACCGCGAGCCCGCTCACCGGGTCGGTCCACGGGCGGAGGGCCACCAGCAGCAGCAGGCCGTACGTGGTCCCGACGGCGAGGTAGGGCAGGGGACTGATCGCCTGGAACCGGGTAGTCGCTACCGTCGAGGGGGCCCGGCCTGCCACCGGCCGGCGCCA
Source organism: uncultured Gemmatimonadales bacterium (assembly GCA_963840215.1). Classification (GTDB taxonomy): domain Bacteria; phylum Gemmatimonadota; class Gemmatimonadetes; order Gemmatimonadales; family GWC2-71-9; genus CAVVWJ01. The sequence continues at coordinate 277,467 of CAWIYG010000006.1, forward strand.
GTACCGCTCCGCGCTCGCGATCAGCAGCACGTAGCACACCAGGAACACGCCGTCGGCCCAGCTCGCGCTCCGCCCGCCGGCCTCGAGCTGCACCACGTTGAACGTGAGGTCCGCGACCACGCCGACCGACACGCCCGTGAGCAGCAGGGCGAAGGCGAGCCGGTTGCCGTCGGTCGGCCGGCGGAGCAGCACCGTCGTGACGCCGAGCAGGACCATCATGCTCGCGAGCGGATAGGCGAACGCCAGCAGCGTGACGACCAGCGTGCTCTCCTGCGACGCGGCCGTCGGCCGGACCGAGAAGTACCAGATGGCCACGCCGCCGCCCACGAGCACCATCGCGGCGTCGAGCACGAACTTCCAGCGCTCGAGCCGGGTGCGCCGGGCCAGCGGGAAGGCGAACAGCGCGGTCAGCGTCAGCAGCGAGTCGGAGAGGTAGAACGGATCGGCCCACGACACCGGCGGGTTCTCGTGCCGGGCGAGCACGTACCAGGCCGAGATGGCGTTGCCGATGAACACCATGCCACTGCCGATCCCGACCAGGCGGATCGCCCGGCGGACGCGCGGGTCCAGCTCCGGGCGCCGGGAGGCGAGCAGGAACAGGACCAGCACGCCGAGGTTGAGCGGCATGAAGGCCACGTTGCCGATCAGGTCGCGGACTGCCGTGGTGCCCCAGTCGCCCTGCTCCCAGTACAGGTACAGCGCCCCGTACAGCGCCGTCAGGACGGCGATGGTGCCGGCGGGGATGCGTGAACGACGGCGCGGCGCGACGGTGCGCGCGGCGGGATCTGGGGTCACGTGGTCTGTTCCCAAAGGCCGAGCAGTGGCTCACCCATCCGGGTGCTCCAAGGGGGAGGTCGGTGTATGGTGGGCGGGTGCTATAAGTAAACGAAGGACATGCACCTGCGCCAGCGGCTGAAGCTCCGCCCCTGGCGCAGGTTTGGGTACGCTAGCGGACGTCGAACTCCCCCCGGCAGCCCTTCGTCACCCAGATCATCCCGTACCCGAACCCCCAGGTACTGTTCTGGGTGCACGGCGACGTGCTGATCTGCCGGGCCAGGCGCACCTGCTTGCCGACCGGAATCCGGCACTCCGTCCGCTCCGAGCCCTTCGACTCGCAGAGCACCCGGTCGGGCAGGCCGGTCCCGTTATCGCCCACGCCGCCGCCGTTCACCGGCCCCCCGTTGACCGGGCTGGTCGTGCCGGTGGTCACCTCGAACTCGCCCCGGCAGCCGCTGCTCACCCACATGTGGCCGAACCCGATGCCGTAGCTCTCGTTAAGCCGGCACGGGTTGGTGCTGTACTGTTTGATCAGCTGGATCGCCGTCGCGCCGGCGACCTTGCACTGCTCCCGCGCGGCCGAGCGCGACTCGCAGACGATCCGGGTCGTCGTGGCGCCGCCGTTGCCGCCCTGCCATCCGCCGCCCGCCGTCTTCACCGCGAACTCGCCGCCGCAGCCGCGGATGACCCAGATGTAGTCGGGCCCGACGCCCCAGGTCTGGCCGCTGCGGCAGGGGGCGCTGCTGGTCTGGCGGCTCAGGCGCACCTGCGCGCCCGGCGGAATCGCGCACTGCCGGCGGGTACTTCCCGAGGAGGCGCAGACCACCCGGGTCCCGACGCCGCCCCCCGTGCCCCCGGTCGCGACCTCGAACTCGCCTCGGCAGCCCTTGGCCACCCAGATGTAGTCGGCGCCCTGGCCGTAGGTGTCGTTGAGGCGGCAGGGGCTCTGGCTGGTCTGGCGCAGGAGCCGGACGCGCGCGCCCGAGGGAATCCGGCACTCCTCGCGGTCGGTGCGCTGCGACTCGCAGACAACGGTCACGGCGGTGCCGCCGCCGGCCCATCCGCCGCCGCCGGCCGGATCGGTGGTGAACTCGAGGATCCGCCCGTTGGCGTGCACCGAGCAGAGCCCCGTCGTCGTCCCGGCGCGCCACCGCACCCAGGCGACGCTGCCCTGCCGGCTCTCCGGCCGGACGTCGATCTGCTCGTAGGAGTAGCCCGGCATCCGGCGGTCGGCCTCGCTCCGGCAGGCCCGGAGCTGGTTCGGGTTGGCGGAGGCGTTGCCGCCCTGCCCGTAGCCGGGGCCCTGCCCGGTGGAGACGCTCGTCACGGTGAAATCGGCCCGGCAGCCGGTGCTCACCCAGACGAAGTTGGCCGCCACGTCCCAGTTGTGCCCCTTGCGGCAGGCCTCCTGGCTCAGATTGCGCGCGAGCTGGACTTGGGCGTTGGCCGGGATCGGGCACTGCTTGATCGCGAGGCCCGAGGACTCGCACCGGACCGTGCTGGTCTGGGCGGCGAGGCGCGGGGCGGACAATGTGGCGAGGAAGGCGAGCAGGGAAAGGACGACCGTACACCTGGTGAGCCGTAGCATCCGAAGCCTCCTGGGGTCGCGTCGCACGACGATCCGGTCCGTGCAGGCCGGGTGGGAACCGACAGCCGGCATTCTAACCGGTCTCCTCGGGGATGCGCCGTGATCAGCGCCCCGCCGGCTGGAACCGGGAGGAACCGCGCAGGGACTCGAAGTGGGGGTCGATCCGGTCGGCCCGACCTCGGCCGGCGCCGTCTTGATCGCGGCCCGGGCGCCGGCCAGGTCGCCCCGAGCCAGGCGAGCCTCCGCCTCAGGATTGCGCTTGAAACCAAGCTAGCGGTTCGTTTGAAGCTCCCGCCACCTCGCTTCGAGCCCGTCGAAGAGCTCGCTCATCCCCTGGCCGGTCTTGGCCGAGAGGCGGAGAACCGGCATGCCCGGCCGCACGGCCTGGACGTTGCCAAGCGCGGCGGCCAGGTCGAATTCGACCGCCTCCGCGAGATCGATCTTGGTGATCAGGGCCACATCGGCGCTGTTGAAGATCGTAGGGTACTTGAGCGGTTTGTCCTCGCCTTCCGTCACCGAAATGGCGACGAAGCGGACGGCCTCCCCCAGGTCGTAGGCCGCCGGGCAGACCAGATTTCCCACGTTCTCGATGAACAGGAAGTCCAGCTCGCGCAGGTCCCACCCTTCCAGGGCGCCGCGGATCATCGCGGCATCGAGGTGGCAGACCGTCCCGGTGGTGATCTGCTTGACTCTGGCTCCACTGCGCGCGAGGCGGGCGGCGTCGTTCTCGGTCGCGAGGTCGCCCACCAGCGCCGCGACCCGGTAGCCGCCCTGAAGCCGGGTCAGGGTCCGCTCCAGCAGGGTCGTCTTCCCCGCGCCCGGGCTCGACACCAGACTGGCCACGAACACGCCGGCCTCGTGGAACGCCGATCTCAGCTCGCGCGCCGTCAGGTCGTTCTGCTTGAGAACGTTCTTGCGCACCTCGACCAGGCGCGGCCCCGGCATCACGGATCGACCTCCAGCGCCACCAGCTCCAGCTCCTTGCCCCGGCGCACCTCCGGGGCCAGCGTGCCGCATTCCGAGCAGCAGAACCACTGGACGCTGTCCAACGTCCGCTCGGCCCGGCAGCGCGGGCAGAACACCACGACCGGAACCTGCTCGATCACCAGGCGGGACCCCTCCAGCGGCGTGTCCGCGCAGGCGATCTCGTAGGATGCAAGCAGCGCCTCGCTCGCGACGCCGGACAGCGCGCCCAGCCGGAGATGCACGGCGCGGACGCGGCGGCCCAGGCGCTCGGCCTCCTCCTGGGCGAGCTCCACTAGGCTCAGGGCGACGGAGAGCTCGTGCATGCTCGAAACGCCGCCAACGCCGCCTGTCCCAGACTGATGCCGCCGTCGTTGGGCGGGACGGCGTGATTGATCCAGAGCTCGAGTCCCTCGGCCTGCAGCATGGGAGATACGTCTTCGAGCAGCAGCCCGTTCTGGAGCACGCCGCCCGAGGCGGCAACGGTGTCGAGACCGTGCGCCCGGCACAGGGACACCGCGGCCCCGGCCAGCCCCGCCGCCACGCCGCGCTGGAACGCGCGGGCGATCTCGCGCCGGTCGCGGCGGCGCAGCCGATCCGCCACCACTCCGTGCAGCAACGGCCGCCAGTCGAGCTCGCCGTCAACCAGCGGGAACGGATAGGGCGCGGTGGCCGGAGACTCCCGCGCGAGCTGCTCCAGCCACATCGCCGCCTGTCCCTCGAAGGTCGCGGGCCGCACGAAACCGAGCAGGGCCGCCGCCGTGTCGAACAGCCGGCCCGCCGAGGTCGTGGGCACGACCCGCACGCCGGCTCCGAGGAGCCGCTCCGAAGTGCGATACCGGCTCGGGAAATCGAACGGCGCGCGGGCGAGGTCCGGCAGGCCCTCGATCTGGGCCAGGAATCCCGCGGCGGCCTGTACCGGTTGGCGCGCGGCCGCGTCGCCACCGATCAGCGCCGCCGGACGCAGGTGCGCGACGCGATCCAGCCCTGCGCCGACGCTCCCCACGAAGCAGTTCGCCGCCCCAGATCGTCCCGTCGTCCCCGTAGCCGGTCCCGTCGAAGCTCACCCCCAGCACCCGGCGGTGCCAGGCGCCGCGCTCCGCGAGCACCGAGGCCACGTGGGCCCGATGGTGCTGTACCCCGCACCATTCCGCGGCGCCGAACTCGAGCGCGTAGGCCGTGGAGCGATACTCCGGGTGCCGGTCGTGAGCCACGAGCAGCTCGCCCACGGGCACACGATACATCGCCAGCAGGTCCCGAACCGTTTCTCCGAGCGCCCGGCTCGCCTCGTAGTCGTGGAGGTCGCCGATGTGCTGGCTGACGAACGCCTGCCCCTCAACGACCAGCGTCACCGCATTCTTCAGGTCGGCGCCCACGCGCCAGAATGGGGCGGTTCGCCGGGATGCCGGCGACGGCCGCCGGCGCGTACCCGCGGCCTCGGCGCAGGATCGTCGGCCCCTGCGGGCCGCAGCGTACCACCGAGTCCTCCACCCGCCGTGCGATCGGCCGCCCGCCGATCAGGAAGGCGTCTGCCAGCCCCGCGAGCCGTTCCCGGGCCTCGTCGTCCTCGTACGCGATCGGCTCGCTCGAGCGGTTGGCGCTGGTCATGACCAGCACGTCCGGTGCGCCGGCCGCGAACAGCAGATGGTGCAGCGGCGTGTACGGCAGCATGACGCCAAGCTCGCCGCATTCGGGCGCCACGTGAGCGAGCTCGACTCGGGATCGCGCCAGCACGATCGGGGCGGCCGGACTCGCCAGCAGCGCTTCGGCCTCGGGCGTCAGCGCCGCCAGCCGCCGGGCCGTGCTCGAGATTTCGGGCCATCACCGCGAACGGCTTTTCCTTGCGGTACTTGCGCTCCCGCAACCGGCACACGGCGGCGGGGTTCATCGCGTCGCACGCCAGGTGATAGCCGCCGAGCCCTTTGAGCGCCACGATCGCGCCGCCGCGCAGCAGCTCGGCCGCCCGGTCCACCGCCGCGTCGCCGGCGATCGTCTCGTCTCCGTGCTCCACATGGTAGCGCGGGACCGCACGCCGCGCAGGCGATCGGCTGGGCGTGGAACCGCCGGCTCGAAGGATCGTGGTACTCGCGCGCACAGCTCCAGTCCATCGGCCAGGGCGCCATCGTGGTGCGGCCGCGGTCGTAGGGCAAGCCCAGGAGGATGGAGTAGCGGGGGCCGCAGTCGGTGCAGTTGATGTACGGGTAGCGGTACCGGCGGTCGCCGGGGTCGAGCAGCTCCCGCAGGCAGCTCGCGCAGGTCGCCAGGTCCGGCGAGATCCCGGCCGTCGGCGCGTGGTCGCCCGCGGCTCTCCTGGATGACGAACGCGCGCAGGCCGGACGGCGTCAGCGGCGCGGATGTCGATGGCGGCAATGGACGCGGCCGGCGGCGCCTCGGCGCGCAGGTCCCGGAGAAAGGCGTCCACGCTTTCCGGCGCGCCCTCGAGGTGGATCTCGACCCCGTCCGGGGCGTTCCGCACCCAGCCCGCCAGCCCGTTGGCCTGCGCCAGGCGATACACGAACGGCCGAAAGCCGACGCCCTGCACCACGCCGCGGACGCGGATAGAGCACGCGCGCGTTGCCCGTGCGTGCATCTCGATCATTGGCCGCGCCCCGAGGCATCGAGGAGCTCGCGGACGATGTGGTAGATGGAGGCCTGCACCTCCTGGATCCGCGGGATGTAGTCCGACCCGACGACGACGCAGTGGTCGGCGAGCCCCCGGCGCCCGATCTCGCCGCCGTCGTAGCCGAGCAGGGCCACGGTCAGCAGCCCGCGCTTCCGCGCCTCGGCCAGCGCCGCGATGACGTTGCGCGAGCCGCCGCTGGTCGAGATGGCCACCGCCACATCCTCGGGCCGGGCGTGCGCGATCAGCTGGCGCAGGAAGATGACCTCCGGGCCCGACGTCGTTGGCGATGGCGGTGACGGTGGCCGGCTCCAGCGCCAGCGAGATCGCCGGCACCGGCCGGAGCCCGCGCGGCGGCGCCACGCAGTCGATCGCCCAGTCGTTGGCGTCGGTGGCGGAGCCGCCGTTGCCGAAGCAGGATGCAGCTTGCCGCCGCGCGCCAGCCGCTCGTGCATGCGCGAGCGCGGCCTCGCCGATCCGGTCCGCCTCCTCGTCGGCGACCTGCGCCCGCAGCGCCGGCATCGTCGCCACTTTCATCAGGATCGATCGCGGCGACGTCGGCCCTCGCAGGCCGGCCGGCGGCTGCTTCGTCCCTGGCCAGGAACGGGTAGAGGAACGCCGGCCGCGCCGACGTCGTGCCCCAGCTCCCGGTGCTCGAAGAAGACGTGCACCGTCTCCCAGAGCGTGTGGTACAGGATCTCGAGCAGCTCCTGGTGCAGGAAGGGGTCATCCGTCGCGGCCGCCCACGGCGTAGGAGCCCTCGCGTGCCCGGGCAGCGCGAAGGTCATCGCGCCCCGCGCCGGCGGCCAGGCGGAGCGCCGCGTGCACCTCGGCGTCGCCTCCGGGCGGGCCGAACCCCATCACCATGTCCTCGGGCCGCAGCAGCGGCCTCGAGCCAGCGCCGGAAACCACGGCGACAGGTCCAGCGCCGGCAGCGCCCGCTTGCCGACGATGACCGGATGGACGAACTCGACCGCGACGTGCTGCGCGTCGGTGGCGTAGGGGCCCCGGCCGAACGCGAGCAGGCGGCCGCCCTGCAGGAAGCGCTCGGACATCTCGCGGCAGGCCTCGGCCAGGCGCGGCGCTTCGCGGGCGAAGAACGCGCTGGAACAGCGGGTTGCGGGCGAGGAGCCGTCTCCTCGACCTGGCGGCGAGAGCTCGGTGGCGATCGGCATGCGCGATCCTAGCAGATCCGCGGCAGCGGATCGCCCACCAGCATGTCCACGATCCGGGTGCCGCCGTAGCGGCGTCGTCACCAGCACGGTGCCCGCCGGCTCGCTCGCGGACCTCGCCGATGAGCGCCGCCTCCGCGCCGCCCGGGCGCCGGCGCAGCGCCGCGCAGCGCGCGCTCGGCCTGCTCCGGCGCGACGACGGCGAGGAACTGCCCCTCGTTGGCGATGTGCAGCGGATCCAGGCCGAGCAGCTCGCAGGCGCCGCGCACCTCGTCGCGCACCGGGACGCTGCTCCTCCAGCAGGTGAACGCCGAGGCCGCTGTCCCGCGCCAGCTCGTTGAGCGCGGTGGCCACGCCGCCGCGGGTCGGGTCGCGCATCCAGCGGAGGCCCGGCCCCGCGGCCGCCGCCACGGCCTCGACCAGCGGGAGCACCGACCGCGTGTCGGAGCGGAGATCGGCCTCGAGGTCGAGCTCGCCGCGCGCCAGGAGGATGGTGATGCCGTGATCGCCGATCGGGCCCGAGAGCAGGATCCGGTCGCCGGGCCGGACGCGACCGGGCGCCGAGCGCCAGCGCCGGGCAGCGGACGGCCGATGCCGGTGGTGGTGATGTACATGCCGGTCGGCCTTGCCGTGCTCGACCACCTTGGTGTCGCCGCCGACGATCGGCGACCCCGGCGCGCGCGGGCCGCGCGGCCCATGGCGCGCACCTCGGCCTCGAGCACGTGCGACGGGCAGGCCGGCCTCGAGCACGAAGCTCGCGACCAGCGCGACCGGCCGCGCGCCGCTGACCGCGAGGTCGTTGACCGTGCCGTTGACCGCCAGCTCGCCGATCGAGCCGCCGGGAAAACGCAGCGGCGTGACCACGAAGCTGTCGGTGGTGATGGCGAGGCGGGCGCCGTCCACGTCGATCGCGGCGGCATCGCCGAGCGGCTCCGGTGCGCGTCCCGTGGGATCGAGCAGCAGCGGCAGCGAACAGGCCCTCGACCAGCCGGCGGGTGGCCTTGCCGCCGGCGCCGTGCGCCATCTCGATCTGCGGGTCGCGGAACCGGACGCGGCGGCGCGGCGCTGTCCATCGGGCCCTCCGGCGTCAGGACGGCGCCGCGGCGGTGGCCGCCGCTCGTGCTTCGCGGTGCTCGTAGTTGTAGTAGGCGGCGCACGAGCCTTCCGACGAGACCATCAGCGCGCCGACCGGGTGCTCCGGCGTGCACTCCCGGCCGAACAGCTTGCACTGCGCCGGCTTGAGCACGCCCTTGAGCACCTCGCCGCACTGCGCCGCCTTGGGGTCGGTCACCCGGACGCCGGGCACGCTGAACGCCGCTCCGCGTCCCAGGCCGCGAACGCGCTCGCGGATCCGGAGCGCCGACTGCGAGATGAAGCCCAGTCCCCGCCACTCGAAGTAGGGCCGCAGCTCGAACACCTCGGCCATCGCGGCGAGCGCGGCGCGGTTGCCCTCCCACGGGCACCACCCGCCGGTACTGGTTCTCGACCTCGGCGCGTCCCTCGTGCAGCTGGCGCAGCAGCATCACGATCGACTGCAGCATGTCGAGCGGCTCGAAGCCGGACACCACGATCGGCTTGCCGCTCGGTCGCGGGCGATCCACTCGTACGGCCGGCAGCCGATGACGGTCGAGACGTGTCCCGGGCCGATGAACGCCGTCGAGCCGCATGTCGGGCGAGTCGAGGATCGCGCGGATGGCGGGGATGATGGTGACGTGATTGCAGAAGACCGAGAAGTTGCGGATTCCCTCCGCCCGTGGCCCGCTTCAGCGTGAGCGCGGTCGACGGCGCCGTCGTCTCGAAGCCGATCGCGAAGAACATGACGTGCCGGTCGGGGTTGAGCCGGGCCAGCTTCAGCGCATCGAGCGGCGAGTAGACGATGCGCACGTCCATGCCCCGCGCCTTGTGCTCCAGCGGGCTGCCCTGCGTGCCGGGCACCCGCATCATGTCGCCGAACGCGGCGAAGATCGTTCCCGGCGCCTGCCGCCAGCGCCAGCCCGTCGTCGATGCGGCCCATCGGGCAGCACGCAGACCGGGACAGCCGGGGCCGTGGATCAGCTCGACGTTCTCCGGCAGCAGGTCCTTGAGGCCGAAGCGGTAGATGGCGTGCGTGTGGCCGCCGCAGACCTCCATGATCCGGTAGTGCGCGCGCCGGGTCGGCGAGCCGGCGGATCTCGTCGGCGGTCCGGCCGATGAGCCGCCGGCTCGCGGAACTCGTCGACGTACTCTCATGGCCGTTCCTCATCCACGGCCGTCCTCGCCCGCGGACCCGTAGCCGCGCACCTCGTCCATCGCCGCCTGCGTCCTCGCCCAGCAGGGCCAGCGTCCGCATCTGCTCCTCGGCCGCCTGCTCGCTGATCCTGCTCATGGCGAATCCGACGTGGATGAGCACCCAGTCGCCCGACGCCGGGCATGTCGTCCTGCAGCAGCTCGAGATCCACTTTCCGCCGGACGCCGCACACGTCGACCACAGCGAGCCGGCCGGCGTCGGCCACCAGCTCCACGATCCTGCCGGGAATGGCCAGACACATGGCTAGATCAGGTCCTCGGGCAGCTCGTTCAGGTTGAGCCAGTAGGCGCCGAGCTGGCGGACCACCTCGAGGAAGTGGGTGAAGTCGACCGGCTTCCGGACGTAGCTGTTGCAGCCCAGGCGGTAGCTGGAGGCCACGTCGGCGGGGTGGCTGGACGAGCTCAGGATCACTACCGGCAGGAACCGCGTCCGGGGGTCCGCGCGCAGGCGCTCCAGCACTTCCAGCCCGCCGATCCGCGGCAGCTTGAGATCCAGCAGGACGGTCATGGGGAGGGACCGGACCGGCTGCCCGGGGGCGGCCGGCGGCAGGAGATAGGCGAGCGCCTCGACCCCGTCCCGGGCGTGGTCCATCTGCACCCCGAGACCGGCCCGCTCGAACGCCATCCTGGCGAGCTCGACGTCATCGGGATTGTCTTCCACCAGCAACAGGGTTCTCGATGCCATGACTGGTCTCTCTAGGCGCTCACGGTGAAGTAGAACGTCGCCCCTTGGTCCACCACTCCTTCCGCGAACACCCGCCCGCCGTGGCGCTCGATGACTCGCAGCACCGTCGCCAGCCCGATACCGCTGCCGGCGAACTCATCGGTGCCGTGCAGGCGCTCGAATGGCTTGAACAGTTTGTCCGCGTAGGCCATGTCGAAGCCTGCCCCGTCGTCGCGCACGAAGTATACCCACTCCTCGCCCCGCAACGTCTCGCCGAACTCGATGGTGGCCGTGGCGCGTTTGGCCGTGAACTTCCAGGCGTTCGCGAGCAGGTTGCCGAGCGCGATGCGGATCAGCGCAGCGTCGACGTGGGCCGGGCGCGTGTGCCCGAGGCGGATGTCCACCACCCGTGCCGGCTCCGCCGCCCGGAGGTCCCCGGTGATCGTGCGTGCCATGGTGGTGAGATCAACCCAGGTCCGGTCCACCGCCTTCCGGCTGATCCGGTAGAGACCCAGGAAGTCGTCGATCATCTGGGCCATCCGGCTCGCCGACTGCCGGACCAGGGTCAGGTAGTGCGTGCCGGTCGCGTCCAGGGTCGTGCCGTAGTCTTGCACCAGCATGTGACTGAAGGCTTCCAGGCTCCGAAGCGGGGTGCGGAGGTCGTGGGTCACCGAGTACGCGAACGACTCGAGCTCCTTGTTCGCCAGGTCCAGCTCCATCGACCGCTGCCGGAGCGCTTCTTCGGCTTGCTTCAGCTCCGTAATGTCGAATCCCACGCCCTGGATGAAGAGCGGGCGACCCGAGTCGTCCCGCACGATGATCGTGTCGCCCAAAATCCAGACGGTCCGGCCGTCGCGGGCCAGGAACCGGTAGACCGAGTGGAAACGCTCGCCGAAGGCGACGGTGCGGGCGAACTCGAGGTTCCAGCGGTCCTTGTCGTCGGGATGGAGGCGCTCGTACCAGAGCACCGGATCCTCCAGCCATTCCTGCTGGGTGTAGCCCAGCAGCGCCTCGATCTGCGGGCTGACGTACACCTCCTGCAGCCCATGCTCAAGCGACGCCATGAAGGTCACGGCCGGGATCTGCTCTAGCAGCGTGCGGTAGCGGGCCTCGGTGAGGCGGACCTGCGCCTCCGGTAGTGCCGCGCCATTGGGTGCCGACAGATCCCGGGCCCTCCCGTCCCAGCGCGGCGAGCAGCGGTCCTGCCAGCTCACGCAGCAGCGCCTCGCCTTCGGCGTCCTCCGGCCGGTCGTGCGGCTTGGGGGCCGGCCCGTCATCATCCCGGCTCACGCGGTCGCCGTTGCGGCGTCGGACTGCCGCTGCACCAGCGAGTCGACCAGCCGCACCGCCTCGTCGACGACGCCGGCCACCGTGCTGCTCAGCTCCATGCGGCCCACGCCGGGCGTCGCCGAAGCTCTCCGGCTCGCACCCGACGACCACCAGTCGCGGGATGTTCGCGCCCATCTGGTGCGCCAGCCCCAGCGCCTTTGTCGGGATCATGCCATGGGCCTCGACCGCCGAAGAGCCCCCTCCCGTCGGGTCCCCCTCCAGCACGTAGAGCGGTGCCCGGAAGCGCCGCCCCGCCGGCTCGCGTCCACCACGATCACCAGCTCGTACGGCTCGAGCAGCGCATAGGCGAAGTCCAGCCCGCGGATCCCGAAATCGGCAACCCGCACGGTCGGCGGCAGCGGGCGGCTCGCCAGCCGACGGACAACCTCCACGCCGAACCCGTCGTCGCCCAGGAAGACGTTGCCCACGCCGGCCACGAGGATCGGGCGGGCCGTCACAGCGGCTCCAGCTCCTCCGGCCCGAAGTAGAATCGATGGCCTGGCTTGCCGTGGAGGCCCAGGTCGGCGCCCGGATCGCCATCCACCGTCACCGCCACATAGGCGCGTCCTTCCAGGTCCACCTCGACTGCCACGACCGTGGCGCCCCGGCCTCGGAGCTCCAGGTCGAAGATGTCCGCCCGCCGCGCCGGCCGCAGCCGGACGCGCTGCCCGGGATGGAACCCGCCGCCGGTGCCGCGGGCTCCCGGCGCCAGGTGCCGTGCAGTGCCAGCAGCTCGTCGTCCGACAGCGCCTCGGTACGGTCCAGTAGCCGGCGCGCCCGGTCGTCGGCGCCGCGCATCTCCTCCTTCTCCGCGTCGCTGAGCGTGCGGATCCGGAGCGAGAGCAGCTCGTCGATCTCGGTGCCGTCGAACAGGTCCCCGTGGACTCTCGGGCGCCACGGCCGGGATAGTCGGGCAGGATGATCGGCGACGAGAGGATCAGCTCCCGCCGTGCGGGATCGCCCGACCAGGACCGGCCAGGTCCCCTGATTGGCGCACTGTTCCGCATGCGCCGCCCAGGCGGGCGGCGGATCGGTGAGCGGGACGAACGCACCCTCCCGCGCGCCCAGCAGCGCATGGCACGACAGCAGCGATGGCTGCAGCGCCTCCTCGCGGTCGGCCGGCTCGAGCGGCGACCGGTTGGTGACGTGAGCCCGAGTCCGGAAGAGACCGTCCGCGACGTGGAGCGCCGAGATCTCGATGTCGCCCTCCAGCGGCCCGAAGCGGAACGGCCGCGTCTCGGCGCCGCGCAGGAGCGTGCGCAGGGGCAGCTCGTCGGTCGCGACTCGCAGTTCCTCCACCGAGGAGCTCGACCGACTGGAGGAATCTCACCTTGGCGGCCACCCGTGCGCCGTCCGCCGCCTTCGAGCAGGCATGCCGTCCGGGTGGCTGGAGCGGTCGCCGGCCCGCTCCCGAGAGGCAGAACCCCGGCGGGTAGAGGACGCCGAACATCCACTGGCGGCGGTTCTTGAGCGCCGATGGCCGGTATGGGTACAGGAGGTAGCCCTCGTACAGGACGGCGTTCGCGATCCGCTCGGCCGGCCGCCCAGTTCACGCCACGGCCTCGCACCGCGAGCGGAGCTCGGCGAAGAACCGGTCGACCGCGGCCCACACGTCGCCTCCCGAGAACCCGCCCCAACGGGTGCGCACTACGCCCACGAGCCGGTAGCACGAGTCGATCGGCGCCAGGTAGGCCTCGCGCTGGCCGCGGGTGCGGTTCACCAGCAGCGCCTCAACGTCGGGCTCCGCCGTGTCCAGGAGCGGGTTTGCCGCGGCGATCTCGGCCCACGCCTCGAGCGGCAGGAGGCACTCGGTCGCGCCGAATGGGCTGGGATAGAATCCGACCCGCCTTCCGAGCCGGGTGCTCCAATGGAAGTAGGCCAGGTCCACCGGCACGCCCAGCGCGTCCCACTGCGCGTCCGACATGCTGAAGGCCGCGAGCTGGCGCACCCGGTCGGGCGCCAGCCGGTACCGGCCATCCGTCCGGTGGCCCAGGAGCAGCGCGCACGCGGCGCAGGCGCAGAACAGGCGGCCGTCGGCCACCTGCAAGAGGTGCGGGTGGTCCTCCGCCAGTCGCACGCCGCAGAGGTCGCATCCCTCGGTGCCGGGCGCCGCGGCGGGCGGCTCGATCCGGTCATCCACTCTGGAGTCCGAAGGTCGGCGAATGGCGGATCTCGAACAGCTTCGCGTCGCCGTCGTAGAGATGGACGCCGCAGGGCAGGCAGGGATCGAAGCTCCGGACCGTGCGCATGATGTCGATGCCTTTGAACGATTCCGGGCCCGTTCTCCTCGAAGATCGGCGTGTTCATGATCGCGTCCTCGTACGGCCCCGGCGTGCCGAAGCTGTCGCGCGGGCTGGCGTTCCACGGCGTCGGCGGGTACGGATGGTAGTTGGCGATCTTCCCGTCCCGGATCACCATGTGATGCGACAGGGCGCCCCGCACCGCTTCGTGAAAGCCGCAGCCGATGGCCTCGTCCGGCACCGTGAACTCGGTCCAGGTGTTCCGCCGGCCGGCGTGGACCTCGTCCAGCGCGCGCTCCACGAAGTACAGCGCCACGGCCGCCGCGTAGGCCTGGAAGTAGGTCCGGGCCCGGTTGCGCTCGATCGTGTTGCTCCACGGCGGGATCCGCCACTCGAACTCGGTCTCCGGCATGCGTCGCCGATCTGGGGAAGCCGGATCAGCACGCTCGACCCGGTCGCCTTGACCGTGCCCGATGTCGACCAGCCCCGCGAGCGCCGTCACCCACAGCCGCGCGAGCGGCCCGCCGCCGGTGTCGAGCGCCAGGTGGCTGCCGGATTGCCTTGTCGAACCAGCGCGGCGACATCACCCAGGTGTAGTTCTTCTCGAAGTCGCGCTTCTGCGGCTTCGGCAGCGTGGTCTGGTTCCAGGGATGCCGCTGGTCGACCGGGTTGCCCAGCGGATCGGACTTCACGAAGGTCTCCTCGCCCACCCAATCCTCGTAGAACGAGCTGCCCAGCAGAATCCGGATCCCCAGATTGATCTCGACCAGATCGGTGGTGATCAGCTTCCCGTCGACCACGATCCCGGGCGTCACGTACATGTCGCGGCCCCAGCTGCGCCATCGACTCGTAGCGGTAGTCGCAGGTCTTGGGGTTCTGGAACGAGCCCCAGCAGCCCAGCAGGATGCGCCGGCGGCCCACCTCCTCGTAGCCCGGCAGCGCCTGGTAGAAGAAGTCGAAGAGATCGTCGTGCAGCGGCACGGCCTTCTTCATGAAGTCCACGTACTTCATCAGCCGCACCAGGTAATCGTTGAAGAGCTGCACGCTCGGCACCGTGCCCACGCCGCCGGGATAGAGGGTCGAGGGATGCACGTGGCGCCCTTCCATCAGGCAGAACATCTCGCGCGTGAGCCGGCTCATCTGCAGAGCCTCGCGATAGAAGACGCCCTCGAACGGGTTCAGCGCTCGCATGATGTCGGCGATCGTGCGATAGCCGTGGATCGCCGCGTGCGGCGCCTCGGTCCGCTCCGCCAGGGCCCACACGCCGGGGTTGGTCTCCCGCACCATCTTCTCGCAGAAATCCACCCCGACCAGGTTGTCCTGGAACAGGTTGTGGTCGAACATGTACTCGGCCGCCTCGCCCAGGTTGATGATCCATTCCGCCAGGTCGGGCGGCCGCACCCCGAAGGCCATGTTCTGGGCGTAGACCGCGCAGGTGGCGTGGTTGTCCCCGCAGATGCCGCAGATCCGGCTGGTGATGAAGTGGGCGTCGCGAGGGTCCTTCCCCTTCATGAACACGCTGTAGCCGCGAAAGATGGAGGAGGTGCTGTGGCACTCGGCGATGCGGCGGTTGGCGAAATCGATCTTGGTGTGGATCCCGAGGCTGCCGACGATCCGGGTGATCGGATCCCACGACATGTCCACCAGCTCCGGAGCGGGCGGCACCGGTCCGCTCACGGCTGGCCCTCCTTCCCGGGCTGGTCCGGCGGCGGCGGCTTCCGCCATGGCGGCTCTACGTTGAGCGACGCCTGGGTGAAGTTGCGGAGCGCCTGGATGGTCTTGCCGTAGGTCTGCACCGCCGCCGAGGAGAGGTGCGAGCCGGGCGGCTGGTCCATGAACGGACATGAACTTGTCGGGAAAGCCCGGCATGGTGCAGCCGATGCAGATGCCGCCCACGTTGGGGCAGCCGCCGATGCCGTCCATCCAGCCCCGCTTGCCCACGTTGCACTGCACCACCGGTCCCCAGCAGCCCAGCTTGACGATGCACTGCGGCGTGCCGTGATGCGTCGCGAAGTCGGCCTGCTCGTAGTAGCCGCCGCGGTCGCAGCCCTCGTGGACCGTCTGGGCGAAGAGCCAGCGTCGGCCGCAGCACCTCGTCGAGCGGGATCATCGGCGCGCGCCCGGCCGCCTGGAACAGGAGGTAGAGCAGCGTCTCCATGAAGTTGTCGGGCTGGACCGGGCAGCCGGGCACGCAGACGATCGGGATCCCGGCCGCGGACTTCCACGACCAGCCCAGGTAGTCGGGCAGGCCCATGCAGCCGGTGGGATTGCCCTCCATCGCGTGGATGCCGCCGTAGGTGGCGCAGGTGCCCGCGGCCACCACCGCCCACGCGTGCGGCGCCAGGCGGTCGATCCAGTCGCAGGTGGTCAGCGGCTGCCCGGTCGCCGGGTCCGTCCCGAGCGCCGCCCAGTAGCCCTCCGCCTTGTTCTTCTCGTTGGGGATCGATCCCTCGACCACCAGGATGAACGGGCCGAGCTTGCCCGCCTCGGCCGCGGCGGAACGGCGCCAGGAACTCCTCGCCGACTTCGTAGGCCAGGACCGGGTTGTGGAAGCGGACCGTGGGGATGCCCGGGATCGCGCCCAGCACGAGGTCCTCGATGCTGGGCTGGGTGGCGGCGGTCATGGCGATCGTGTCGCCGTCGCAGCCGAGCCCGGCGGTGATCCAGAGGATCTCTATGGCCTCGATGCGCGCGCCGGCCGGCCGCGTCGGTGGCTGGGGCTCTCTCACGGGTGAGGTCACACCGATGACTGCGGAAGCGGCCTGGATTTCCGGTCGGCCAGCAGGGCACGCACCTTCCCCACCAGCACGTCAGGCCCGACGGGCTTCTGGAGCAGCTCGTGCCCGCGCTCGATGAGGCCCTGGCTGACCGACTCGAGGGAGGTGGCGCCGGAGACGAACAGCAACGGCAGGTCGGGCCAGCGCGCGTGCAGCTCGTTCCAGAGCCGCTGGCCGTTCACCCGGGGCATCATCACGTCCGCGATGACCAGGCTGGGAGCGACGGCTGCGCTCGACGCCACCTCCAGCGCCTCCACCCCGTCCCGCGCCTCCAGGATCGCATAGCCGGCGTCTCGGAGCGCGCGCGCGAGCATGATCCGCACCAGCTCGTCGTCCTCGGCCAGCAGGATGACCTCCGGACCGTCCTGGGCGGCGGGGGCCTGCAAAGTCGCCGGGGCCTCTGACGGCGGCTCCGTCACCGGGAGGCAGATCCTGAACGCCGAGCCCTTGGCCGGGCTCGCTCTCGGCCCACACGAATCCACCGCTCTGCTTCACCACGCCGTACGCGGCCGAAAGGCCCAGCCCGGTGCCCTCGCCGACCTGCTTCGTGGTGAAGAACGGCTCGAAAACGTGGCTCAGGGTCTCCCGATCCATCCCGCGACCGGTGTCGCTCACCACGAGCATAGCGTAATGCCCGGGTCCCATGGCTTCGGGGCGGTCGGCCGCGAGGGAGGCCGAGCTGACCGTGACGTCTGTCGTCTCGATTGTCAGGACGCCGCCCTGGTCCATCGCGCTCCGCGCGTTGAACGCCAGATTGAGCAGGACTTGGCCGAGCTGGTCGGGATCGGCCTTGACCATGCCCACGCGGGGCGCCAAGCCGAGCACGAGCTGCGCGCTGTCACCCAGCATTTGCCGCAACGTCGGCTCCAGGGTCCGCACGAGATCGTTGAGTTGCACCACCCTGGGCTGGAGAATCTGCCGCCGGCTGAAGGCCAGGAGCTGCTGGGTGAGGGCCGCGGTACGCTGGGCCGCCACACGGATGTAGTCGAGGTCCTCGCGGCCGCGGTCGTCCGGCAGGCGGCGCCGGAGGAACTCCGCCGCGCTCAGCACGACCGTCATCTGGTTGTTCGTCTCGTGAGCCACTCCGCCGGCCAGCCGCCCCACCGTCTCCAGCCGCTCCGCCAGCCGCGCTCGTTGCTCCGCGATCCGCTGCTCTTCGATGTCGGTGAGCGTGCCGATCCACTCCCGGACGGAGCCATCGGGGCCGGGCACCGGGGCGGCCCGTAGCAGGCAGCGCCGGTAGCTCCGGCGGCCGGCATGCCACACGCGTGACTCGGCGTCGAGGGAAGCGGAGCGAGTCCGGGCCTCGCGCCAGGCCAGTCGCAGGGCGTCGCGGTCCTCGGCGTGCAGCGCGGTCGCCCAGCCGAGCCCCCGGTGGTCGGGCCAGGCCTGCCCGGTGTACGCCTCCCAGGCGGGCTGCGGCTCGATGAAATGCCCCTCCCGATCGGCCGTCCAGACCGCCTGACCGGCGGCGATCAGCGCTTGGCAGCGCGGTTCCCAGCGGACGGGCTCACCCGGGCTTCCGGCTCCGGCCGTACCGTCGAAGGCGACCGCGGCGTTGACGCCTTGCAGGAATCCGGCTCCACTGGCATCCATGGGCGACCGGCACCTCGCGCAGGGTCCCGGACGAGGGACCACAGTGGGAGACCTGAGTGGCAAACGGTTCAGCGCAAATGTAGGCGGTTACTCGCCGGCGCCCGTGACGGCGGTCACCGTCCAGGCTGTCCCCCTCCACCGGGGTTGCCGCTCTGGTCGTGCTAGCGCAGCGGGCGTGGACGCGGCGGCCCCTTCGGGCGCTGCACTAGTCACTGTTTCTGGTGGGTGTCCGTCCGCCTCAGGCCGCTCCCTCCACCAGCTTTCGGAATCGCGGGTTGTTCCGCAGCGGATCGAAGGTCGGATCGATCCTGAGCCATCCCGGCGACAGGTAGTACGGACATCCTGAGCAGCGGCTCGAGCCGGTCGAGGGCGTTCTCGACTTCGCCGGTTTCGATGTAGATCCGGACCACCTGGTGCTGACGTACGGCCCGACGAACGTGTCCTTCGTGAGCGGCACCTCCCCGGAGCTGTGCGCGCAGGTCGAGCATTTGTGACCGGGCATGCGCGGGGTGTGGAGTGCTATCACATAGTACGAGGACGGGGCGGCGCGCGTAAGGTGCGGGCGGCCGCGACCGCGAGTCCAAGCTGGCTATCCTGCGCGGTTTAGGTCCCCCAGTGGTCGGGGCGGCACATGCCCCATGTTTGCAGCCCTGAGACGATCGTCCCCGGCACTACGCGCGGGCCACAGCAGGGTGAAGGGATCGAGGTAGTGCGTGACCCTGAGGGGACCGGCGACGAGCCGAGACGACCCTGGCGCCGGAGCTTGCGAGCGACTTCTCGGCGCGGCCGCGGCTCGGCAGCGAGTCCGCGGCGACGGGGCTCGTCCTGCTGGCCACCGCCCTGATGGTCAGCCTGCCGGCTCCGCAGCACTGAGGTCCAAATGCCAATTCCTATTGACTAACTCCCGTTTGAATTGTAGCGTTGACCGCAGTGCAATTCATTTGAAACTCATTCTCAACGGTGTGACGTGATCGCCCGATTCGCCGCGCTGCTCGTCCTGGCCGGAATCCCGACCGCCGGTCTGGTCGCTCAAGTCGAGTCCCAGACCACCGATACGAACCCCCAGGTCCTCCCCACCATCGAAGTCCGGGAAAAGGCGTCCTCCGGCTACGCCGCCCGGCGGCTCCGGTCCGCGACCAAGACCGACGCCCTGCTCCGCGACGTGCCGCAGTCGGTCACCGTGGTCACGAAGAGCGTGATCGCCGACCAGCAGATGCAGGGCATGGCCGACGTGGTGCGCTACGTGCCCGGGGTGACGATCGCCCAGGGCGAAGGCAACCGCGACCAGGCCACCATCCGGGGCAACAACACCACGGCCGGCTTCTTCGTGGACGGCATGCGGGACGACGTGCAGTACTTCCGCGACCTGTACAACGTCGAGCGGGTGGAAGCGCTGAAGGGGGCGAACGCCCTGATCTTCGGCCGGGGCGTGGGGGGTGGCGCGCTCAACCGGGTGATGAAGTCCGCCGAATGGACGCCGACCCGCGAGCTGCAGGTCGAGGGCGGGTCGTACGGCACCCGGCGCAGCACGCTGGACCTGGGCGAAGGTGTCTCCCGGCGGCTGGCGCTCCGGCTCAACGGGATGTACGAGAACTCCGATCTGTACCGGCACGACGTGAGCCTGGAGCGCTACGGCGTGAACCCGACGGCCACGCTCCGGCTCTCGCCCGGAACCCGGGTGCTGGCGAGCTACGAGCGGTTCAAGGACGACCGCACCGCCGACCGCGGTATCCCCTCGTTCCAGGGCGCGCCGCTGGCGATCGCGTCGCCCCGGACGTTCTTCGGCGACCCGTCCCAGAGCTTTGCCGACGCGCTGGTGAACGTCGGCACCGTCACCCTGGAGCACACGGCGTCGAGCGGGCTCACGCTCAGGAACCGGAGCGTGTTCGCCGACTACAACAAGATTTACCAGAACGTGTTCCCCGGCGCGGTGGATTCGACCGGGAGCACGGTCCAGATCGCGGGCTACAACAACGCGACCGGCCGGCGCAACCTGCTGAACGAGACCGAGGTCACGTATCCGCTGGTGACCGGCGGTCTCCGGCAGACGCTGCTCGGCGGCGTGGCGGTGGGCCGGCAGATCACGGACAACCTCCGCAACACGGCGTTCTTCAACGACACCGCCCTGGCGGTGACGACGCCCCTCTCCACCCCGACGATCGCGGGGCCGGTCACGTTCCGGCCTGGGGCCACCGACGCGGACAATCACTCCAACGCGACCTCACTCTCGGTCTACGGCCAGAGCCAGGTGTTCCTCTCGGACCGCTGGCAGGCCATCGTCGGGGCGCGCTACGAGCGGTTCACGGTCAACTTCTTCAACAACCGCAACGGCGACGCGCTGAGCCGGACCGACGACCTGATCTCGCCGCGGGCCGGGCTGCTGTACAAGCCGGTCGAGGCCGTCACGCTGTACTCCAGCTACAGCGTCTCGGCGCTGCCGAGCTCGGGCGACCAGTTCTCGTCGCTCACGACGACGACCGAGACGCTCGAGCCCGAGAAGTTCAAGAACTACGAGGTCGGCGCCAAGTGGGACGTGCTCGACCGGCTCTCGCTCGCCGCGGCGGTGTACCGGCTCGACCGGACCAATACGACGGCGCCGGACCCGACCGATCCGTCGCGCACGGTGCAGACCGGCAGCCAGCGGACGGAGGGGTTCGAGTTCAACGTGAACGGCGCGATCACGCCGGTCTGGCAGGTGATCGGCGGGTACGCCAATCAGAGTGCCACGGTCACCAGCGCCACCGCCGCGGCGCCGGAGGGCGCCCGGGTGGCGCTGGTCCCGCGCAACACGGTGTCGCTGTGGAACCGGTACCAGGTGGCGTCGAGCCTCGGCTTCGGGATGGGCGTGATCTACCAGGACGAGATGTTCGCCGCCATCGACAACACGGTGACGCTGCCGAGCTTCGTGCGGGTGGACGCCGCGGCGTATTACACGGTCAACCGCTGGGTGCGGCTCCAGGCGAACGTCGAAAACGTGTTCGACCGGAGCTATTTCCCCACCGCGAACAGCAACAACAACATCACGCCGGGCTCGCCCCGCGCGGTCCGGGTGGCGGTGGCGACGGCGTTCTAGCGGCAGGTGAAGCGAGCCTTCTCGAACTCGACGGCCACCTTCCCGCTCGGCCCGCGGAAAAAAACGTGCCGCCCTGGCGCCTTTAGCAGGCGCGGTCGGGCCGGTACATCCCCCACGTCTCCAGTCCCGGCGCGATCGTCCCCCGGCCCACGACCTCGTACCCCACGTGCCGGTACAGCTCGACGTTGGACTCGACCTCGGTCGTTAGCGTGACGCCGCGAGAGTCGTCCCGCCCTAGCGACAGCGCGTGCACCCGGTCCAGCAGCGCCCGGCCGAGCCCCTGCCCCTGAAACCGTGACGGCACCGCGATCATGTTGAGGTGCACGTTCGGCTCGGCCACGCCGAGCGGCGTCCACACCTCGACGCAGCGGTCGTAGCGCGCCCGGGCCTCCGGACCGAGCGCGGCCCAGGTCCGCTCCCTGAGCTGGTCCATCTCCGGCGGCGACACCCGGTCCGGCAGCGAGCACAGGGCCACGCCGCGCAGCTCCCCGTCCACTGCGACGCCGAGGATCGCGTCCTTCCGGAGGAAGCGGTTCCCGGCGAAGAAGCCGATCAGCGTTCTCAGCCGTGCGGCGTAGTCGCCCTCGCCACCGAGGACGTAGCGCATGATGGGGTAGTCGGCGAAGCCGTCGCACAGAACGTCGATGACGTCGTCGGCGCGAGCCGGACCTTCGAGCAGGATGGTGATCATGTCGGAGAGGAGCGACGTGGGTGAACGCGCGCGGTGATGGCGGCCTTCAGCTCATGGGGATCGGGTCAGGGGTTGGCGTGACACGCCAATAGTAGGGCACATCGGAGGGGCGCGGTAGATGGACACAGGGGGCCCTTCCGCTAGCCGACTCCTCCCGCATCGCATAACTTCTCGCACACCACGCCACCGGCCCCGCACCCGCCAAGAGACGCCGCGTGACCGACGCCGTTCAGCGACTCCGGTCGGCCCTCGCCGACCGCTACCGGATCGAGCGCGAGCTGGGTCAGGGCGGCATGGCCACCGTCTACCTCGCGCACGACCTCCGCCACGAGCGCAAGGTCGCCATCAAGGTCCTCAGGCCCGACCTCGCGGCCGTCATCGGGGCCGAGCGCTTCCTGCGCGAGATCAAGACCATCGCCCACCTGCAGCATCCCCACATCCTCGGCCTCATCGACTCGGGCGAAGTCGGCGGCACGGCGTATTACGTGATGCCGTTCGTCGAGGGCGAATCGCTCCGCGACCGGCTCCGGCGCGAGAAGCAGCTGCCGGTCGCCGACGCCGTGCGGATCGCGACCGAGATCGCCGGCGCCCTCGGCTACGCGCACCGGCACGACGTGATCCACCGCGACATCAAGCCCGAGAACGTCCTGCTGCACGACGGCAGCGCGCTGGTGGCCGACTTCGGCATCGCCATCGCGATCTCCACCGCCGGCGGCAGCCGCATGACCGAGACCGGGATGTCGCTCGGGACACCGCACTACATGTCGCCCGAGCAGGCGATGGGCGAGCGCGAGATCACCGCCCGGTCCGACGTCTACGCGCTCGGCGTGGTGACCTACGAGATGCTGGTGGGCGAGCCGCCGTTCACCGGGCCCTCGGCGCAGTCGATCATCGCCAAGGTCCTGACCGACGACCCGGTGCCGCCCACCCGGCAGCGGCGGAGCGTGCCGCCGGCGCTGGAGCACGCGGTGCTGACGGCGCTCGCCAAGCTTCCGGCCGACCGCTACGGCAGCGCCGCGGAATTCGCGACCGCGCTGACGGCGCCGAGCGCGCTGCCGAGCCGAGCCGTCGTTCCCACCCGGCGTTCCCGGATCACCGGGGTCCTGCTGGCGCTCGGCGGACTCGTCGTCGGTGCGGCGCTCGGCGCGCTGCTCGCCAGTCGCCGGCCGGCGGTCCCGACCTTCGGCGCCGCGAGCAAGGTGACCTACGAGCCGTCGATGGAGGTCCACCCCGCGCTCTCGCCTGACGGCAGGTTCCTCGCGTACGCCGGCGGCAATCCGCTCCAGACCAGGGTGTACGTGCGGCAGGTGAGCGGCGGCCGGCCGACGCTCCTCACCGACGACTCGACGGCCGTGGAGGTCTCGCCCAGCTGGTCGCCGGACGGCACCCGCCTGCTGTTCGCCAATCAGCACGGCCTGTTTTCGGTCTCGGCGTCCGGCGGCGCGCCACGGCAGGAGGCGCCCGCGCGCGCGGCCGGGCCGATCATCTGGTCGCAGTGGTCCCCCGACGGGGAGACCATCGCGTACGTGGCGGCGGACTCGATCTTTCTCAAGGCGACCGGTGCGGCGGCAAGATTCCTCGCCAGCAGCACGAGCGTGATGGGCTGCCGCTGGTCGCCCGACGGGACGCGGCTCGTGTGCGCCGCCGGGAACGCGTACTTCCTCATGGTGGGCGCGCTGTTCGGCAACCTGGCGCCGAGCTGGATCGAGCTGTTCGACGCGCGGAGCGGCGCCAAGCGCGTGGTGACCGACAGCGCCGGGATCAACCATTCCCCCGTCTGGTCGCCCGACGGCCGGTTCGTCTACTTCGTCTCCGACCGCGAGGGCCCGACCGACATCTACCGGCTCCGCGCCGACGGCGGGCGCGCGGCACCCGAGCGCCTCACGGTCGGCCTCGGCGCCCAGAGCCTCTCGCTCACGTCGGACGGCCGGCGCCTGGCGTACAACGTCTATCGCACCGTGGGCAACGTCTGGTCCGTGCCGTTCGGCCCTCGCCCGATGAGCCTCCGCGACGCGACCCAGGTGACGCGCGGCAACCAGAGCGCGGAGAATCCCACCGTGTCCGCGGATGGGAAGCTGGTGTACTACGACAGCGACCTGAGCGGCACGTCGCAGATCTACCGCGTGCCGGCCGGCGGCGGCGAGCAGGAGCGGCTCACGACCGACAACCATCAGGATTTCGCGCCGGCGGTCTCGCCCGACGGGCACACGCTGGCGTTCCACTCCACCCGCTCCGGCTCGCGCGACGTCTACCTGCAGTCGCTCGACGACGGCACCCTCACGCAGCTCACCAGCACCCGGGACCAGGAGGTCCTCCCGCGCTGGTCGCCGGACGGCGCCACCCTCGCCTGGGGGCTCATCGGCAGCACCGGCGGGATCCGGGTGTCGCGGCGGGGGCCGGACGGCGCGTTCGGGAAGCCGGTCGAGCGCCTCGGGTGGGGCATCTCTCCCAGCTTCTCGCCGGACGGGCGCTGGCTCACCTTCGCCAGTGCCCCGGTCGGGATCCGTCGCCTGTTCGTCATGCCGGTGGACTCGGGGGCCGCGGTCGCCGGTGGATTCCGGCGGCGCGCCGCCGCCCGACGTCAGCTTCCCCAGGTTTTCCAGCGACGGGCGGGAGATTCTCTTCATGGGCTGGGACGCCCAGGGGGCGGCCGGGATCTGGGCCATACCCTGGCCGGGCGGCGGCAAGCCCGAGCTGGTCCTCAGGTTCGATGGCTCGGTGCGGCAGCCGTACCGCCCCTACTGGACGCTGGGCCGGGACCGGCTCTTCGTGCTGCTGCAGGAATCGGAGAGCGACGTGTGGGTAGTGGAAACGGGAGGCATGTAGGCGACCCCGCCGGCACAGTCCCCGCCGGCGTCAGCCCGCGCCCCCCTCCGCCCCCGCCCGCCGCCCGAAAAACTCCCGCTGCAGCCGCCGGATCAGCGGGATGGAGAGCAGCACCGCGACCAGGTTGGGGATCGCCATGAGGCCGTTGAGCGTATCCGCGATGTCCCACACGATGTGCAGCGACCCCACCGAGCCGAGGTAGATGAAGACCAGCCAGGCGATCCGGTAGGGCACGGCGGCGCGGATGCCCAGCAGGTAGACGATGCCGGTCTCCCCGTAGTAGCTCCAGCCGATGAGCGTCGAGAAGGCGAACAGCACCAGCCCGACCGTGACGATGAGATGCCCCCAGCCGCCCGGCAGGCCGAGCGCGAACGCCTTGCCCGAGAGCGCCGCGCCGGTCTCGCCCGAGTCCCACGCGCCGGTCACGAGGATCGCCAGGCCGGTCGTGGTGCAGATCAGCAGGGTATCCACGAACACTTCGAAGATCCCGTACAGGCCCTGCCGCACCGGGTGGTCGGTGTTCGCGGTCGCGTGGACCAGGGGCGCGCTGCCCAGGCCGGCCTCGTTGGAGAAGAGCCCGCGCGCGATGCCGTAGCGCATGGCGAGCATCACCGTGCTTCCGGCGAACCCGCCGGCGGCGGCGGTGCCGCTGAAGGCGCCGTCCAGCACGAGCCGGATCGCCTCGGGTATCGCGCCGGCGTGGGTTACCAGCACCGCGGCCCCGCCACCGAGGTACACCAGGGCCATGAAGGGCACCAGGATCTCCGCGAACGCGGCGATCCGTTTGATGCCGCCCAGGATCACCGCCCCCGAGATCACCACCAGCACGATGCCCACGACCGGCGGCGCGAAGCCGAAGCTCGATTGAAGGCTGTGGGCCACCGAGTTCGCCTGCACCATGTTCCCGATGCCGAACGCCGCGAGCGCGGTGAGCAGGGCGAAGATCGAGCCGAGCCAGGGCAGGTTGAGGCGGCGCAGAGTGTACATGGCGCCGCCGCGCATGACGCCCGTGGCGTCGGGCTCCCGGTAGTGCAGCGCGACGACGATCTCGCAGTACTTGGTCGCCATCCCGAACACGCCCGACACCCAGAGCCAGAACAGCGCGCCGGGTCCGCCGAGCGAGATCGCGGTGGCCACGCCGGCGATGTTGCCGACGCCGACGGTCGAGGCCAGCGCGGTCGCGACCGCCTGAAAGGGGGTGACGGTGCCCTGGCCCGTGGCGGGCCGGCCGATCTTGCCGAGCACTTCCGCCAGCGCGGCCCAGAGCCGGCGGAACTGGACGCCGCCGGTCACCACCGTGAGCAGGACCCCGATGCCGACCAGCAGCACCAGCATCGGCGGGCCCCAGACGAGGCTGTTGAGCCAGGCGTTGGCCCGGGTGAGAAAATCGATCATGCCGGCGGCTCCGGGTGGCGCTTCACGCGGTGTCGGGTGTCAGCGCGGGTTGTCGGTCGGGGGAGCGCCAAAGATATCCGCGGACGGGGGTCGCGGGAATGGCTCTCGCTCGCGGGCATTCGGGCATGCTGCCGCAGCGGGCGTGGGCACGGCGGCTCCTTCGGTCGCTGCACCGCTTCGCTGAACGTCGCCGGAATGGTTCGATGCCGATGGCTCGCGCTGACGCTCCCCTACGGAGCCACCGCGCCCCCGTCCCGCTGCTAGCTTCCGCAGTGTTTCGCCCAGCCCTCCGACACCAGCCCGCGCACCCCGAACGGTCGGGCGCAGGTCGGGAGCGGGGGTTCCCAGAGGGAGCGTCAGCGCGAGCCATCGGCATCGACCCCACCACGCTACGTTCAGCGAAGCGGTGCAGCGACCGACGGGAGCCTCCGCTCCCGGCCGGAGCCGAAGCCCACCACCAAGCGCCAGCGCGGTAGCAGTAACCCCCCGGCCCGAATAGATTTAGCGGTTCGCTTCACACCCGATTCCAAGGCCGCACTGATGGCGAAGACCGACTCGAAGACGACCGCCCCCGCGCCCGACCCCGCGGCACCACCCCCCGACGCCTACGACCCCCAGGCCGTCGAGGCCAGGTGGCAGGCCCGCTGGGCCGAGCGCCGCACCAACGAGCCCGACCTCGACGAGGCCGAGCGGCCCTTCTACAACCTCATGATGTTCCCCTACCCCTCCGCCGAGGGCCTGCACGTCGGGAACATGTTCGCCTTCACCGGCAGCGACGTCTTCGGCCGGTTCAAGCGGCTCCAGGGCTACGACGTCTTCGAGCCCATCGGGTTCGACGCGTTCGGCATCCACAGCGAGAACTACGCGATCAAGCTCGGCATCAACCCCGGCGTGCTGATCCCGCAGAACATCGTGAACTTCACGCGCCAGCTCCGCCGGATCGGCGGCATGTTCGACTGGCGCCACGAGCTGAGCACCACCGATCCGGCGTACTACAAGTGGACCCAGTGGATCTTCCTCCAGCTCCTCAAGGCGGGGAAGGCCTACAAGAAGTCCGCCGCGGTCAACTGGTGCCCCAAGGACATGACCGTGCTCGCCAACGAGCAGGTCATCAACGGCCGCTGCGAGCGCTGCGACACGGTGGTCGAGCAGCGGACGCTGGAGCAGTGGTTCTTCCGGATCACCGAGTACGCCCCGCGGCTGCTGGCCGATCTCGACGACAAGTCGAAGATGGACTGGTCCGACACGACCACTACGGCGCAGCGCAACTGGCTGGGCCGGTCGGAGGGCGCGGAGCTCGAGTTCCCGCTGGCCGGCGCCGGCGCATCGGCCGGCGAGTCGATCCGGGTCTTCACCACCCGGGCCGACACCATCTTCGGCGCCACGTTCATGGTGCTCGCGCCCGAGCACCCGCTGGTGGACCGCCTGGTCTCGGCCGAGCCAGCGGGGCAAGGTGGACGCGTACCGCAAGGCGGCCGCGTCGCAGGACCTGGTCTCCCGCAAGGTCGGCGAGCGCGACAAGACCGGCGTCTTCACCGGCGGCCATGCGGTCAATCCCGCGACGGGGAAGCAGATCCCGGTCTGGATCGCCGACTACGTGCTGATGGAGTACGGCACCGGCGCCATCATGGCCGTGCCGGGGCACGACGACCGCGACTTCGAGTTCGCGGCCAAGTTCGGCCTGCCCATCGTCCAGGTGGTGGCGCCGGCCGATCCCGGGAGCCAGATGCCCGTCGCCCAGGGCGACGGCGACACCGGCGAGTACGCCATCCTCCCGTTCCTCGACAACGAGACCGGCACGCTGGTCAACTCGGGCAAGTTCGACGGCCTGGCCGTCCCCGAGGCCAAGCGCGCCATCGTCGAGTGGCTCGAGGGGAAGGGCGCCGGCAAGGCGGTGATCAACTTCCGCCTGCATGACTGGTGCATCTCCCGCCAGCGCTACTGGGGTCCGCCGATCCCCATCATCTACTGCGACGAGCACGGCGCGGTCCCGGTCCCGGAGCAGGACCTGCCGGTCCTCCTCCCGCTGATCGACGACTTCCGTCCGGACGACACCGGCGTCTCCCCGCTCGCGCGGCACGAGAGCTGGTACCACGTCCCGTGCCCGGTCTGCGGCAAGCGGGGCCGCCGCGAGACCGACGTGAGCGACACGTTCCTCGACTCGGCGTGGTACCACCTGCGCTACCCGAGCACCGAGTTCGACGACCGGCCGTTCGACGCGGCGCGGACCCGGAAGTGGCTCCCGGTCACGACCTACATCGGCGGCAACGAGCACGCCGTGCTGCACCTGCTGTACGCCCGGTTCATCACCATGGTGCTGCACGAGCTGGGGCACGTCCACTTCGACGAGCCGTACCGGAAGTTCCGCGCGCACGGCCTGATCGTGAAGGACGGCGCCAAGATGTCCAAGTCGCGCGGCAACGTCGTCATCCCCGACGAGTACATCAATAAGTGGGGCGCCGACACGTTCCGGATGTACCTGATGTTCCTGGGCCCGTTCCAGGAGGGCGGCGACTTCCGCGACGAGGGCATCAGCGGCCCGCGGCGGTTCCTGGACAAGGTCTGGGCGCTGGTGGGCGACGCCTGCCGCACGCACGCGGACGACGAGGTCCGGCACGAGACGCTGGTCAAGTACCACCAGACCGTGAAGAAGGTCACCGAAGGGATGGAGGACCTGCGCTACAACACCAGCATCGCGGCGCTGATGGAGCTGGTGAACGCGCTCCGGGCGGATACCTGCACGCAGCGGACGCTGGTGGAGGGGCTGGTGATCATGCTGGCGCCGTTCGCGCCGCACTTCGCGGAGGAGAGTGGGAGCGGCTCGGGAATGCGACATCGGTGTTTGATGCCCGCTGGCCGGGGTGGGATGAGGGGTTGGTGGTGGAGGATCAGGTCGAGGTGGCGGTGCAGGTGAATGGGAAGACGCGGGGAAAGGTGACGGTGGCGAGGGAGGCGGACCAGGAGACGGTGGTGGCGGCGGCGTTGGGGGATCCGGCGGTGCGGAGGTTTAGCGAGGGGAGAGAGGTGCGGAAGGTGGTGTATGTGGCCAATCGGTTGCTGAACTTGGTGGTCGACAAAGCCCGCCGATTGGCGCGGATCAAGCTACGGGTCTTGCTAGACCTGGCGGCGGCTGATCTTGCGCGAAAGTCTTCTTGGCGCCTAGTGGACGGTTGAGTTCAGGCTGTCGCAAATTCGTCATTTTCCGGCCGTTTTTCCCCTTCCGAACACAAAGCCCCGCAAGCCACATTGATACAGACTCGCAATTCAGGCGACTCTGAACCTGAAGAAGTGCGAACGCCGCCCGATTGTCGAGACAGGAACCCGCTAGGGGATGTGACCGGTCGCGAGAAAGGCTGTTCACGTCGCCGGGTTCTGTTTCGTTGGGCAGTAATCGACAATTTGAACAGGCGGAGTGCATGGCCGACCTTGCTGACCTTCCCAAAAGAGGTCTCAACCCGAGCTCTCGCATTTCTGCAAGATGCCATACCTGACTCGCTTCACGCGGAGCTAACCCGACTATCTGCGGAGGGCATGTTGTTGGACCCTAGCGCCTTGCTCGCCGCGATAGCCAGGGTGCGTAAGGCTGGGCAAGCCGATGCCCATTGATACCATCTACGCCCAAGGTATCCGCGGGATTCGTGGCCCAATCACGATTTCTCTCGGTGGTCGGTCACTCCTTCTTCACGGGGACAACGGAACAGGGAAATCTTCGATCGAACGTGCGCTTCGCTGGGCGCTTCTGGGCGAAGGCGAGCCGCCCACCTCCAAGGCCTACACAACCGACGAGAGCTACCAACGCCACGTTGAGGTCGACAGTTGAATATCCGGCTGTGAGAGTCGTATTCAAGGACGGTAGCTCCATCAGCGTAGGGGTCGGCTCTTACGAAACCGAACGGAACGGCGCGGCTCTTCGTATCGCCTGTCGTGCAGCGAGTCCATTTCTTCGTAGGGCTGAGCTGTTAAATGTTCTCTCTAGCCGTCCGACAGAAAGCGCTTTCAGTACTTTGAATCCTTCTTGGGCCTCGATCAAATCGACCAGAATATCCAAACCCTCGCCACGAGGCGGGCGGTTGCCGAAGGCAGAGGACGACTCTCTTAAGTCAAAGGGATGTGGCGCTGGGTCCGCTCGTTGCGCTCTTGCCAGCCGAACTATCCAAGGCCAACTGATGCGCCTGGTCTCGAGCGAGCCTCTCGCCGATGGCTCGAGGAGCTTGGCTTTTCAGTAGGTGATAAGACACTTCAAACCATTGCCCCTGACCTCCAGGGCGAGGGCAGCCTCCGCGGCTCGTGGTGACACCGATCGGCAACGGGCGCGCCTTGAGCAGTTGCTGGATGACCTCAATACCCTCTTGACCTCAAGGAAGGCCAATACTGAAGCGTCGCTGGAAGCATTGCAGAAAGAGCGTGCACAACTAGAGTCAGCGGCCGCCGATCCAAAGGCACTGGCACTACTTCAGAGGCGTTAGATCACCTAGATCGGCACCCCGCTAACCAGTGTCCCAGTTGTCCGGCAATAGCATTGACCCGGTACGGATATATGGGATCCGTTGACAAAGCAATTCAGAGAACTTGGTAAGACACTGAATTCCGATTTTGGAGGAGCCATCCTGGCTCTTTTTACATTGGCCGATGTTCCGGCTGTGCGTAATTCCTTGGGTGTCAACGAGAACGACTTCGCGAAAGAGTTCCCACGAGGGGTTGTCGTAGAGATTGCGCGAGCGGCTATAGTCTTGGTGGATGCACTTTACTGTGAAGAGTGCAAGTCCTTCACCTTGCCTAGCCCCAATCGTAGCAAAGCCGTTGTCATGCATTGCTCCGGCAACCACAAGCAATACGTCAGGCCGTCTGCTCCGGGAAAGTCTCGCGGCGAAGGGCCCTAGCTGGCCTGTAACTGAGCCGAGAATAATCAGGGGGTCTAAAGACAGCAGTGCTAGGTTGGGCCGAGCGCGACGGACTGCCGTCGATCGGCACTTCTGTGCGGGTACCTTGACCTAAAGGATAGGTCGAACATTCAGCCGTAGCCGCCATCGGACGAACGGGAACCGGGTCACTGCACGACGGTCCCGAGCGGAAGATCCTCGAGCGTAATGGCTTGGAGGTCGGTGCGCGTGACATCCGAATCGGAAGCGAGGCGGTCAGCTTGGCGCATCAACGTTCGCTCGAACACGTTCCGCACCAACCGCGCATTTCCAAATTCTTCCCTCGTCGACTGTGTTCGCCCTCGAGCAAGGCTTTTGCGGCGGTGGCTGCCTGCTCGTCGACCAAGTATCCGCCGTGCTGTGTCATACCGACAAAAATCTGTGGCTCCTCAGCCGAGTAATCGGGAAACTCAAAGAAGCGGTTGAAGCGCGACCTGAGCCCTGGGTTGGACTCGAGAAAGCCTTGCATGCGGTCATGATAGCCGGCAACTATGACGATGAGGCGACCCGGTGGTCCTCCATCAGTTTGAGCAGGGTATCAATCGCTTCGCGGCCGAAATCGACCTCGGCGTGCCCCTGGGCCAGCGCATACGCTTCGTCGATGAACAACACGCCGTCGAGCGCGGACTGTACCACTGCCTGTGTCTTCAGGGCCGTCTGTCCAACGTAGCCGCCAACGAGCCCGAGATCGATCGGTCTCAACCAGATGCCCTTCGCGAGCAACCCCAACTGCTGGTAGATGCCGGCCAAGATCCTGGCAATGGTTGTCTTGCCGGTGCCCGGGTTACCGGTGAAGACCAGGTGCAGTGACATCGGTGGCACCGGGAGGCCTTGGGCTTCACGGAGCTTTCGAATCCGGATGAAGTTGGCCAAGCTGGCCACTTCCTGCTTCACGGCTTTCAACCCGATAAGCGTCTCGAGTTCGGAACAAGAGGCTCGCCAACGACGGTGCTGCTCCCGTGGCTCCCTCATGCCGGACACCGGGAGCCCGAAAACGCGTGCCAAAGGGCTTGCCCCGGCTCTGACCGAACCTTTGGGAAGACGCTCGGTGAGTTGGCGGACGTAGCCAGCCACAGCAGTAGACTCACGCGGCGACACATTCGAGTCCACGCCACCAGGAGATTTGCGGTGCCTTCAAGGTGTGCCACCATATCGGCGGTGTAGCGCGTACCCTGGGCGAATCGCACTGGATCGCGGCCTGGAGAAAGGCCGGGCATTGCGTCAAAAGGCCGGGGATCTTGTCCCGCAGAAAGGCTAGGGTTCGCCGCGCGGCTTCGAGGTCATCGGCGTTCTCACCGAGCGCATTGAAGAAGGGCAGTTCATAACGCGTGAACTCCCCGTCGGCAAGGAGAAAGTGTCCGGTGATCTGGAGGAAGTAGTTCGTGATGTCGTCGGCGATTGGCGGGGTAGGCGGTAAGGACACCTTCCAATGCCCGTGACCGGCCACATCCGCACCGAGCGCAAGCACTTCAGCGTGGTGCCGGCGAACGCCTTCGACAAACTCACGCGGGGGCGCCATTCGCTAAATACCTCCCCCAGCCTCGATCGGGGGAGCGGTCTCGCCGGGGAAGGCGTGGGCCCAGTCTTGCTGGAGCACAACGGCTGCCTCCGCCCGCAGTTTGGCCGCTTTCTTCGCATTGCCACCCGCCGCAGCTACTTCTGCATCGGCAAGCCTTGTTGGCGCGGTGGCGCGCAGCGCGCGCCTTCGCACTTCTCGCCTCCGCTTCAATGGCGGGCGAAAGGTGGCCTTGTTCCGGCAACAATGACGGCCCGATCAACTGTCGTCCAGATGCTCTGGAGGCTGCTCACGCTGTGGATGACATGTGTGCTGGCCCTCCCAATCGCGCTCTCCTCGGCGGCAACCTCGATTAGGTCCGCCACCAGGCGCGCCTCTTCTGGGCCCGGCTGATCGCCTCGGAAGAACGCTGGCGGACACTCACCTCGGTGTTGGTCAGAAGCTCATCCGCCTCCCGCCGCAGCATATCCGCCTCCCGCCCCATGCAACCCGTCTCCTGACGGCAGCATGGCGCGGAGTTGTGCGGTCCGTAGTTGAAGGCGATCCAAGCGCTCCCGGAAGTAGCGGAGGTGCAGGACGACGCGTCCTCCTCCAATTCGGCGAGGCCTTCGCCGCGCACGCTGAATACGACTTGCTCCTGATTGGGTCTCAAAGGGTCGTCATCAAGATTCCGACGCCCAGCGTCCCATTGTTGTACGCTCCACAAGATGTGTCTGTCCCGGCCAGGGCCTCGTCCGGCGACAGTCCGGCGACTCGTCGGATCTCGGCTAGCCAGCCCTCCAAGTCCGCGTCGGAGAGACCTGTGAGCACACCTCGCGTCATGTTTCCAATGCCCTCCATCGCCAGAGGGAGATCGACCGCGCGTTCTGCTGAAGCCGTGGATCGTTGAACTCTTGTTCACCATCCGAGCACAAAGCGAACCGCACCGTCGGAGCTAATGGGATTGACGAGCCTAAATGGGGCGCCCAACGTTGGCGCCCCGGTCTGCTCCCACCTCGCGTCCTCCTGGGTGGGACTCGGCGACAAGAATGAAGATACACCGCGCCGACCCCTTCTTCAGCAGGTGAATTGTCACCGTCTGCGGCACCGGTTCATCCCACGTGGTCCCGTCCGTGGTGTTGCACTCAATCAGGCTGATGAAGAACCCCTCGACCGGCTCCGCCTGAAAGCTGTAATCCCCGGCGCCGAGGTGCGTGAAGGTCTTGGACGAAGGAGTGCTCCCCGTCCGGTCGCGGACGGCCAGTGCGAAGTCCGTGAGCTTCCTGCCAAACGTCTCGAACGGCTGGAGCACCCCGTCGGCCGCGGGATCCGGGGCTTCCAGCCGGATCGTGATCCCGGCCGGCGTCTTCGCGCCGGCGGGGCGGACGACCGACTGGGGGTCCGGCGACGTCGCGGCCCGCTCGGATCCGGCCGCACCCGGCCATGACGACGACAGCAGCCCCGAGCGCGATGTACCGTAGGTTCCGCATGGCGAACTCCTGGTATGCGTGCCGCCGACCCTGGGGGCCAGACGGCGAATGGACTGGGAGACCCCGGCCCGCGCCGGTGGGGGATTGGATGTCTTGCGCTAGCGGAGGAGACTGGGCCGGATCGGCCCGAGATTCACCAAGATCTAGGCAAGCGACCCACGCGACTGCTCCGGTCGGCGGGCGTCAAGCACGGCGGGTCGATACCGGCCGCGGAAATCGAACCGCCGCCGAAAGTCGCGATCTCTCGGCGGCGGTTCACTGCTCGGCTTCCGGGTTACCCACCCCCGCTTCATGCCGCGGGCCTCACATCGCCGCCCGCTCCGGCGTCCCGCCCTGCGTCCCACCCGCGTCCGGCGCCTGCCCCGACGGCTCCTCCGCCTTCGCCCCCGTCGGCGACCCCCAGCACCGCCCGCGCGCTCACCCACAGCTCCAGCGCCTGCCGATCCCCCTCGAACCGAAGCCGGTTGCGGGCATCCATCGCCCGGACCACGCCCTGCGCTTCCTTCGTGAGCGCGCCCAGCTCCCGCGTCGCGGCCGTGTGCACCGTCCGGCCCTGCGCCCCCATGGTCACCGCCGCGTCGAACTCGTCCAGCCACTTCCCGAACTGCACCAGCACCGACTCGGACAACCCATGCTTCACCAGCACCTCCCGGTGCTCCTGGGCCGCCGCGTACATCCCCCGCGCCGCGGACTGGAAGGCCAGCAGCGTGCGGGCCGTCGGCTTGAACGCGAACATGCTCCGAAGCTCGTGCACCTCGCGCGCCGCCATCCGGCTCACCTCGGCCAGGTGGGCGATCGGGCCCGCCAGCATCGCGCGCCGCAGCTCCTGCTTCCGAACCGTCGCCGCGCGCGACTCGATCCGGCCGCTCCGCTGTTCGTTGATGACCTCGGTCATCCGGGCCACCAGCACGCGGAGCTGCGCGACCAGCGCGGCACCGCCTGGCTCCTCGTCCGGGTACGCGACCAGCCAGTTGAGCACGCGTACCAGCATTTCCAGCACCCTACGGGTTCTGCCCGTCATACACACTCCCTGGTGGTGCTCGGAGAGTGGCGGGGCACCCGCCGGCACTGATGATAGGACTGCTGATGAGTGACACGATCGAAGGAAAGCGCCCGCGATCCGATCGCGAGCCGGTGGTTACGCATCGAGTGTGCCACTCATTGCACGCGTGCGATGCACGGACCGTCGAGAGAACGCGGAGTGCCGCGCCCGGATTACACTTGCGCGATGGATCAACGCTGCACTCGCCGAGGCGCATGACGAGGTGATTCGAATGCGGAGTGTCCTCCCGATGGACACTCCGCGCCGACCGGGCGATGGCTGCATCCGGTTCCGGCGATGCGACACGGCCCCGACGTCTTGCTGCAGCCCCACGTGCGATCCTGCACGGAGACCGGGCGATGCTCTACGGCAGGCAGGCGATCCTGCACCGCAGGCAGGCGATGCTGCACGGCAGCCACGCGATGCTATGGGGCGGACCGGTGATGCTGGAGGGTAGCCAGGCGATGCTGCAGGCAGCCAGGCAATCCTGCAGGGCGGGAGGGCGATGCTGCCAGACCGAAGGCAGGGCCGCACCTCGAGCAGGCAATGCCGGAGGCCATACACGCGATGCTGCTGGGCAGGCCCCCGATGCTGCAACGGCAGGCAGCCGATCCGGTTTTGAATCGAGGCGTAGCTACAGTACGCGAGGGCAAACCTGCACAGCCCGCGAGGCGTGCTGCACGCCGGCCGACGATACTGCAGGGCCGGGGTCCGTCGCGTTCGCCGGACCGTGCGATCCTGCAGCGCCGACCGCGTCGCTGATCTCATGGGACGCCGTCCTCAAGGCCCGGGGGAACGCCGCCCGGACGGACGAAGCAGAGCGGCGGGACGGGGGCGCGGTGGCTCCGCAGGGAGACCACCCGCTGCGCGGGTACCCGGCGCGAGCCATCGGCATCGAACTGTTCAAGCTACGTTCAGCGAAGCGGTGCAGCGACCGAAGGAGCCGCCGTGCCCACGCCCCGCTGCGGGTGCATGCCCAAATCTCCCGCTGGCGCTCCGCCCCCCCGCCGAACAGGGCCGCCAGCATGAGTCCCACCGGGCCGGCGCCCTCGGAACGCACAAGGCAGGGGTAATTTACCCGCCGTTTCCACCGCACGCGCCTCTCGGACCAGCCCTCCTGCAACGACTTAGCCCCTGGCACGCCCCTCGCACGCCTGCCCCCCGGATCATCACCCTCCCGGAGGCCGAAATGATGCGCAGAATGATGGTTGGCGGGCTCTTGACCCTGGCGTTCGCGACCGGCTGCAGCTCCAGCCGCACCCAGGACCGCGTGGTCGTGACGCCTCGTGCGGTGCGGCACGACGCCGGGCGCCACGTCATCGTGGTGGAACGGACCCACGTTCCCAAGGGACAGGCACACGGCTGGTGGAAGAAGCACGGGTATCGCGAGATCACCGTGTACTACGACGGCACCCGCTACTACAGCCGCCGGCTCGAAGCGCCGGGGCTCCGTACCGTGGTCGTCTACCAGCGCGACGGCAAGTATTTCATGGCCGATGCCGATGGCGACGACCGCGATCGCCGCGGCCACGGGCGCGACAAGGGCAAGGACGACTGAAGGCGGGCGGGGTTCCCGTGCCTGAGGGAGGTCGACATGACCGCCCTGATGCGGTAGTTGCGCTACAGTGGCCGCGAACGCAGAACCGCCGCCGGGATATCGACCCCCGGCGGCGGTTCAGCTTCCTCCCCACGCGTCACATCGGCCCGGCGACCTACCCAGCTCCGGGGACCCAGCTCAAGGCCCCTGCTCGGCGAACGTGGGCGTCGAGCGCAGGATCGCGATCTCGTCGGCCGTCATCTCGGCCGGCACGTCCGCGAACAGCGGCGTCGTGAGGTAGCGCTCGCCCGTGTCGGGCAGCATGCAGAGGATGGTCGAGCCCTTGTCCGCGCCGCCCGCCACCTCCATCGCCGCCGCGAAGGTGCCTCCGGCGGAGATGCCGACGAAGATCCCTTCCTTGGCCGCCAGCGTCCGGCTCCAGCGCATGGCGTCAGGCGTAGCCACGGTGATCACCCGGTGGACCTGGCCCGCCTCGACGGCGTCGCCCGCGAGCTTGGGAATGAAATCCGGACTCCAGCCCTGAATCGGATGCGGCTTCCAGGCCGGGTGTCGGGCGGACGGCGCGCCGTCCGGCTTCCGCTCCTGGCGGGTGCCGCTCGACACCAGCGGCGCATCCGCCGGCTCCGCGAGCACGATCTTCGTCTCCGGCCGTTCCTTGGCGAGCACCCGTGCCACGCCCTTGAGCGTGCCCCCGGTCCCGAAGCCGGTGACCCAGTAGTCGAGCCGCTCGCCGGCGAAGTCCGTGACGATCTCGCGCGCCGTCGTGCGGGAGTGATAGTCGGCGTTCGCCTCGTTCTCGAACTGCCGGGTCAGGAACCACCCGTGGGTGGCCGCGAGCTCCGCCGCCTTGGCTACCATCCCAGTCGCGCCGGCCGGCGGCGGCGTGAGCACGACCTTGGCCCCGAGGAAGCGCATGAGCTTCCGGCGCTCGACGCTGAACGACTCCGCCATGGTGACGACGAGCGGATATCCCTTCTGGGCGCACACCATGGCCAGGCCGATGCCGGTGTTGCCGCTGGTGGCCTCGACCACCGTCTGGCCCGGCTTGAGGGCCCCTCGACGCTCGGCGTCCTCGATGATGCCGAGGGCGAGGCGATCCTTCACGGATCCGAGCGGGTTGAACGCCTCGATCTTGACGTAGAGGTCGATGCCCGGGGGAGCGAGCTTGGCGACTTTGACGACGGGGGTATTGCCGACGGTCTCGAGGATGTTCGCGAATTTAGCCAATGGTGTCACCGGTCGAAGAGATGGGCGCGGGTCTCAGGGGGTGCCCCGGGATCGCAGAAAATGCAGCCTACTGGCGCTGTTGTCGAGGGAACGGCTTGATCGACACTGCCCCCGGTAGGAACGGTGGCGGGCCTATTCACCAGCCGCTGACCTTGGGCCAGACACCCTCCACACGTCGGCCGGTCCCTCGCACCAGATAGTACCGGTCGTACGGCGCCGCCATGAGGCAGGCGTGGTTGGGCAGCACCCTCACTCGACTGCCGACCGGATAGCGCGACTCGAGCCCGCCGCCGCCTCCCTCGCCGGCCACCAGGCCATGCTCCTGGTGCACGTCCACCACGACGAGGCCCTCCGCCGGCCGCCCGCCCGTGGCCGGACACACGAGCCCGTACCCCACCTGCCGTCCGGCCCGGTTCCCGCTCACATCCTTCGACAGCGCGAGCGCTCCCGCATCGATCAGCATCCGTCCGGCCCGCGGATTGTGCCCGATCACCGTCGCCAGCACCGAGACGGCGATGTCGTCCACACCGCAGCTGCCGAGCGCGACCTGGGCCAGATCGAACAGCGTGTACACCCCGGGCCGCATGTCGGTGACGCCGGCCAGCGAGCGAGCGTGCAGCGCCGTCGGCGTCGAGCCCACGCTCACCGCGGGCACCTCCAGGCCGAGCGCGCGCAGACGATCCGCCGCCCGCGTGACCGCCACGCGCTCCTGCTCGGCGATCTCCCTGATCTCCTCGATGCCGGACGCGCCGTAGCTCTGCCCCGCGTGCGTCAGCACGCCGGCGAGCGAGAGCCAGGGTGACGCCCGCACCGCCTGACCGAGCGCCGGCAGCTCGGGCCCGTCGGCCGCGACCCCGCCCCGGCCGCCGCCGCTGTCGATCTCGAGGAAGAGCGCGAGCCGCTCGCCTGCCGCCTCCGCGTGCCGCGCCGCGTCGTGCACCGCGGCCACGGTGTCGGCCAGGAGTGAGATCCGGGCACCGGTGCCGCGCTGCAGCGCCGCCAGCGGCCCGACCTTGTGGCCGGCGATGCCCACCGCGTAGGTGATGTCGCGGAACCCCGCCTGCGCGAAGTACTGCGCCTCGGCGACGGTGGACACCGTGACGCCGACCGCGCGGTCCGCGCGTCGCCAGCCGCCCCACGTCCGCCGATTTCGCCGTCTTCATGTGGGGCCGGAGCCGGACGCCGAGCTCGGCGGCCCGGCGGATCATGCGATCGCAGTTGCGCTCGAGGCGGTCGAGGTCGAGGATCAGCGATGGGGTGGGAAGATCGTCCAGCAGCAGTTTCGCTCGAGCCCATGAGGTTCATGGAGCGCGTCGCGTGGCGACACGCGCGGCGGCTCCGGGAAGGCCGGCCTCCGGACGGCTGGAGCAGAGCGGCGGGCGAGGGCGCGGTGGCTCCGTAGGGAGCGTCAGCGCGTGCTATCCGCGTGGGACCATCCCACCTCGCACCAGCGCGCTGCAGCGACCGAAGGAGCCGCCGTGCCCTCGCCCGCCGCGACAGCATGCCCACATCCCCGCCGCCAGCTAGCGCGACGCCCCCAGCCGCTCGAGCGCCGCCCGCAAGCGACCCAGCGCCTCTCCGATGGCGCCCTCCGACACGCTGCCGACCGAGAGCCGGAACCACCCCGGCTCGCCATCGAACCCGAACGCCTCGAACGGCACCACGGCCAGGCCGGCCTGCTCGAGCAGGTAGCCCCGCATGGCCTCCGTCGAATCCAGCGCCTGACCCCCGCTGCCAGCGCCGCCTTCGGGCGCGCCCGAACCGCACGCTGAGATACATGCCGCCCTGAGGTGCGACCACCTCGACCGGCAACCCGTCCTGCCGCATCGCCAGCATCCCGTCGTGCAGCAGGTCGAGCCGCGCCGCGAGACCGGTCTGCATCGTGCCGCGGGCCGCCGCCACCGCGGCCGCGTCGGCCAGCATCTCCGCCGTCGCCACCTGCCCCGGCCGCGGAGCCCAGGCGCCCACGTGGCCCAGAAAGGCGTTGAGCTGGCCCGAGAGATCCGGTGGCGCGCAGATCCAGCCGACCCTGAGACCGGTTGCCGCGAACACCTTGGAGATGCCGTCCACCAGGATGGTGTAGGGCGCCACCGCCGGGCACAGCACCTGGGGCACGACGTGCGAGAGCCCGTGGAAGGTCAGCATCCAGTACACCTGATCGTACAGGAGGTAGAGCGGGGGTTCGTCCGCGGATCGCCGCGCATTCTCCGCCACGACCGCGTCGCAGATGGCCGTCAGGGTCGCCGCGTCGAACGCGGTGCCGGTAGGGTTGAGCGGCGAGTTGAGCACCAGCAGTCGCGCGCCCGCGAGAGCGGGCGCCAGCATGGCCGCCGTCGGCAGGAAGGCGTGGTCGCTGCCGCACTGGATCGGCACCGCCGTGGCCCCGGCCAGCTCGCAGTAGCTGTCGTTGTTCCAGGACGGCACCGTGAACACCACGCGATCGCCTGGCTCGAGCGTGAGCTGATACGCGGCGAACAGGGCCGGCCGGGAACCGCCGGTGATCACGATCGAGCTGGCGGGAATCGCGAGGCCCAGCTCGCGGGCGTAGAGCGCCGAGACCTGCTCCCGGAGCGCCGGGATCCCCACCGACGGTGGGTAGTTCGTCTCGCCGCGACGAAGCGCGGCCTCGATGCGCTCGAGCAGCAGCCGCGGAATCGGGAACTCGCGCGGGTCGAAGTCGCCGATGCTCAGATTGCAGATCTTCCGCCCGCCGGCCTGGAGCGCCCGCACCTCGTCGGCAATCGCCAGAATGCGCGACCCGACCAGGCCGGGGAAGCGGCGGGGAGCCCGGGTCACGCCGCGGGCGCCCGCTTCACCAGCGTCAGAATCGTGTAGACGGCGACCGGCTCGCATCTCTGATTGGTGACCTCGACGTCCCACGCGACGACCCCCTGCGGCACTTGCCCGTCGACGGTCTCCTTCGCCGTCTTCTGCTTGCAGGTGAGCGCGCACTGGATCGTGTCGCCGGCATAGACCGGCTTCACGAAGCGCAGATTGTCGAGGCCGTAGTTCGCGAGGACCGGTCCCGGCGCGGGGTCGACGAACAGTCCGGCGGCGGCGGAGAGCACGAAGTAGCCGTGCGCCACGCGCCTCTCGAACAGCGAGTCCTTCGCGCGCGATGTCGTCCATGTGCGCGTAGAAGAAGTCGCCGCTGATGCCGGCGAAGTTGACGATGTCCGCCTCGGTGACCGTGCGGCGGTGCGTGATGCAGCGTCTCGCCGATCTGCGAGCTCCTCGAAGTACTTCCGGAACGGATGGACGCGGTCGCTCGGCTCGGGGCCGCCCCTCGATCCACTCGCGTCGCGACCGCCGTGAGCGTGGCGGGCGAACCCTGAAGCGCGGTGCGCTGCATGTAGTGAAGCACGCCGCGCGACGCCGCCCATCTCCTCGCCACCGCCGGCGCGGCCGGGCCCGCCGTGCACGAGGTGCGGCAGCGGCGAGCCGTGCCCGGTCGGATTCCTTGGCGCTGTGGCGATTGAGCACCATGAGCCGGCCGTGATACGCGGCGGTGCCGAGCACGACCTCGCGCGCCACGTCGTCGTCCGCCGTGAACAGCGAGCCGACAGAGACTGCCGCGGCCCAGCCTGCGCGAGCTCGATCGCTTCGTCGACGCGTGCTGTACGGCATCACCGTGTTCACCGGCCCGAACGCCTCGACGTCGTGCGGCTGCCGTCGACGCCGAACGGCGCGTCGCAGTAGTAGAGGAGCGTACGGGAAGAATGCGCCCTTCGTTCGCGTCGGCGCCGACGACGTCGAAGTTCTCCGGATCGCCGAACACCAGCTCGCACGACGCGCCGATGCAGGCGTCGACGCTCTCGCCGAACCTCGCCGACCTGCGCGCGGCCGGCGAGCGGCCCCATCCGCACGCCGTCCACCGACGGGTCGCCGACCTTCACGCCGCCGAGCCGCTTCGAGAGCGCCCTGATGACGTCGTCGATCATCCGCCTCGGGCACGATCGTGCGGCGGATGGCGGTGCACTTCTGCCCCGCCTTCGACCGTCATCTCCGCGCACGACTTCCTTCACGAAGAGATCGAACTCCTCCGTGCCCGGCGTCGGCATCGGGGCCGAGCATCGAGAAGTTGAGCGAGTCGGCCTCCTGGTTGAAGCGCGACCGAGTTCGCCGATCATCGCGCGTGCCGACTCTTGAGCATCCGTCCGGTCGTCGCACGAGCCGGTGAAGGTGACGACGTCCTGGCAGGTCAGGTGGTCGAGCAGGTCGCCCGCGCTGCCGCAGATGAGCTGGAGCGCGCCCTCCGGGAGGATCCCCGACTCGATCATCGCTGCGCGACCATCCGCCTCGGTGAGGAACGACGTCACCGTCGCCGGCTTCACGATCGCCGGCATTCCGGCGAGGAAGGTGGGCGCGAGCTTCTCGAGCATCCCCCAGCAGGGGAAGTTGAAGGCGTTGATGTGCACCGCGACTCCCTCGAGCGGCACGCAGATGTGCCGGCCGACGAAGCGTGCCGCCCTTCGACAGCGGCTCCACCGCACCGTCGACGTAGAAGGTCTCGTTCGGGGAACTCGCGGCGCCCCTGGCTGACGTAGGCGAAGAAGGTGCCGATGCCGCCCTCGATGTCGACCCAGGAATCGCCGCTTGCGTGGCGCCCGGTCGCCGCCGAGACGCTGGTAGAACTCCTCCTTCCCGGCCATGAGGTACTGCGCCATCGCCTTGAGCATCCGCGCGCGCTCGTGGAACGTCATCGCGCCGGAGCTTCGGGCCGCCGACCCGTGCGGCCGTACTCCAGCATGCCCTTGAAGTCGAGGCCCTCGCTGGTCGCCTCCGCGATCTTCTCGCCCGTCACCGCGTGGAACAGCTCGGTCGCCCGGCCGGTCCCGGTCGACCCATTCCCCGTGCGCGTAGCTCTGCAGTCGCATGCACTTACTCTCCGATCGGCCGGGGTCCGTTCTGCCTAGGTCTCGTGCCATGTCTGGTATCACGCCTGCTGCTCGGGGCGATCGGCCGGGATCGGCTCGCGGAGCGGCTCGGCCGGCTTGAGCGAGCCCGTGAAGCTGCTCCGGCAGCGCCTGGTAGAGGCGCGTGCCCTCGGTCTTCCACGCGAGCATGTCGTCGCTGACCTGCTTCACTGATTTCGCAGGGTTTCCCGACGACGACCTTGCGCGGCGGGATCTGCCATCTCGGCCGGAACGAAGCACAGCGCGCCGACGATCGCATTCCGCGCCGACGA
The DNA here is from genome assembly GCA_963840215.1 of uncultured Gemmatimonadales bacterium. GTDB lineage: Bacteria > Gemmatimonadota > Gemmatimonadetes > Gemmatimonadales > GWC2-71-9 > CAVVWJ01. The sequence continues at coordinate 320,383 of CAWIYG010000006.1, forward strand.
CCGCGTCGTCCATCACCACAGCGTTCATCCCGATCAGCGCGTTCCGGCCGATCCGGGCCCCGTGGATCGACCGCACCGTGGCCGATGTGCGCGCTCTCCTCGAGCACGACGGTCACGCCGGGGAACATGTGAATCGTGCAGTTCTCCTGCACGTTGCAGCCGTCCTCGATGATCGATGCCGCCCCAGTCGCCGCGGATCGCCGCCCCCGGTCCGACGTACACGTCGCGCCCGATGACGACGTTGCCGGTGACGGTCGCGTTGGGGTGGACGAAGGCGGACTCGTGGACGACGGGGATGAAGCCTTCGAACGCGAAGACGTTGGGCACGCGCCCTAGACCCGGGCGATGATCGTCGCCATGCCTTGCCCCACGCCGACGCACATCGCGCAGAGCGCGTACTGCTTGCCGTTCGCCTTGAGCTCGTGGGCCGCGGTGAGCAGCAGCCGGGCGCCGGACATGCCGAGCGGGTGCCCGAGGGCGATGGCGCCGCCGTTGGGATTGACGTCGGGGATCCCGGTCGTCGATGCCGAGCTGACGGACGCAGGCGAGCACCTGTGCCGCGAAGGCTTCGTTGAGCTCGATGACGTCCATGTCGGGGAGGGTGAGCTTGGTCTTGGCCAGGATCCTGCGCGTCGCGGGAACCGGTCCGAGTCCCATGGTGCGTGGCTCGACGCCCACGACCGTGCTCGCGACGATGCGCGCCAGCGGCGTGAGGCCGAACTCGCTCACCGCGCGCTCCGAGGCCAGCAGCAGGGCGCACGCGCCGTCGTTGATCCCCGACGAGTTGCCCGCGGTGACGCTCCCCTTGCCGTCGGTCCGGAACGCGGGCTTGAGCTTGCTGAGCCCCTCGATGGTCGAGTCCGTGCGGGGGAACTCGTCTTGCGCGAACAGCGCGGCCGGGCTCGCCCCGGGAGGCGCCGGCCACCGTGACCGGGACGATCTCGGACTGGAACCGGCAGCGCTGCTGGCTGGCGGCGGTCTTCTGTTGCGACCAGAGGGCGAACTGGTCCTGGTCGGCCCGGCTGATCCCGCACTCCGTCGCCACGTTCTCCGCGGTCTGGCCCATCGAGTCCACGCCGTAGAGCTCGCGCATCTTCGGGTTCACGAAGCGCCAGCCGAGGCTGGTGTCGAACAGCTCGGCGTTCCGGGCGAACGCCTGACTCGACTTGGACAGCACGTACGGCGCGCGCGTCATCTGCTCGACACCGCCGGCGATGAAGACGTCGCCGTCGCCCTCGCGTATGGCGCGGCTCGCGTTCGCCACCGCGCTCATGCCGCTGGCGCACAGCCGGTTCACGGTCTCGCCCGGCACCGAGACCGGCAGCCCCGCGAGGAGCAGCGCCATGCGGGCGACGTTGCGATTGTCCTCGCCTGCCTGGTTGGCGCACCCGAGCATCACGTCGGCGATGCGCTCCCGATCCAGACCCGGGTGACGATCGAGCAGCTTGGCGATGACGTGCGCGCCCAGATCGTCGGCCCGCACGTGGGCCAGGCTCCCGCCAAAGCTGCCGATCGGCGTGCGCACTCCGTCGACGAGGAATACGGGCTTCATGGGCACTCGCACAGTGAGGTCATCCGGGCTGAATTATAGACGGATGACGGGGAATTCGGAGGGGAATGCACCACGGAGGCACGGAGGGCACGGAGGTCACGGAATTCTTGGCGACGTACCTCACATGTGCTGATGCACTTAGGGGTGCCCCACCACGCCACCACCAAAAACATTGCTGCAGTGACCTTGCGGTTTCCGTGCGGCCTCCATGGCCTCTGTGCCTCTGTGGTGAATTGGTTGTTTCGATGTATTATCCACCTCGCCAACGCGTCGAGAGGACCATCGATGGCCTATCAGTTCATTCTGTTCGAGGTCGATCAGGGCGTCGCCCGCATCACCTTGAACCGACCCGACGTCCTCAACAGCATCCACACCGCCATGTCGGGCGAGATCCAGGAAGCCCTGGCGCATGCCGCGCGGGAGTCCGAGATCCGCGCCGTGCTCCTGACCGGCAAGGGACGCGGCTTCTGCGCGGGCCAGGACCTGGACGAAGTTCGTCCCGGCGCGACCGTGCAGGACTTCGCGGCCCACGCCCGGAAAGCGTACACGCCGATCGTCCTCGGGCTTCGTGCGCTCGAGAAGCCGGTGGTCTGCGCCGTCAACGGGGTCGCCGCCGGAGCCGGGGCGAACCTGGCCCTGGCCTGCGACCTGGTCGTGGCCGCGGAGGAAGCCTCCTTCGTGCAGGTGTTCGCGAAGATCGGCCTGGTACCGGACACCGGCGGGAGCTTCTTCCTGCCCCGGCTGGTGGGGCACGCCCGGGCGACGGCGCTCGCGATGCTGGCCGAGAAGATTACGGCTGCGCAGGCGGTGGACATCGGGCTGATCTACCGGGCATGCCCGGCCGCCTCCCTCGACGCGGAGGCCACGAAGCTCGCCCTCCACCTCGCCACCCAGCCGACGGTCGGCCTCGGCCTCACGAAGCGGCTGCTGAACGCCGCCTGGGGCAACGACCTGGAGACGCAGCTCGAGCTCGAGGCCGAGTGCCAGGGCGCCGCCGGACGCAGCGCGGACTACGCCGAGGGAGTGGCGGCGTTTCTCGCGAAGCGGAAGCCGGTCTTCACCGGACACTGACTCGTGCCAGCCTCAGGCCCAGAGACCGCTTGCGTGGGTGTCCTCGGGGCGGGCCCCATGGGCAGCGGGATCGCACAGGTCGCCGCCGTCGCGGGACACCCGGTCATCCTGCAGGACCTCGATGACGGGGCGATTGGTCGCGCGCGCGCCGGGATCGACAAGGCGCTGGCGCGGGAGACCGAGAAGGACCGCTTGACCCGGACGGCATCCGAGGCGGCGCGGGAGCGCATCCGGTACGTCGTGGGCGGCGACCTGAGCGCGTTCGCGCCCTGCGGGCTCGTCGTCGAGGCGATCGTCGAGCGGCTGGGCCCCAAGCGCGAGAGCTTCGCCGCGCTCGAACGGGTGGTGGCACGGGAGGCGATGCTCGCCACCAACACCTCGGCCCTGTCGATCACGTCCATCGCCGCCGCCTGCCGGCGCCCCGAGCGGGTGGTCGGCCTTCACTTCTTCAATCCCGCCCCGATGATGCCGCTGGTGGAGGTGGTCCGCGGGCACGCGACGCCGGACACGCTGGTCGATGCGGCCTGCGCCCTGGTCCAGCGCTGGGGCAAGACCACCGTCGTCGCCTCGGACACCCCCGGCTTCATCGTGAACCGGATCGCCCGGCCCTTCTACGGCGAGGCGCTCCGGATCCTGGACGAAGGCATCGCCGATTGCGCCACGGTCGACTGGGCGATGCGGACGCTCGGACGCTTCAGGATGGGCCCCTTCGAGCTGATGGACCTGATCGGCAACGACGTGAACTTCGCGGTGACGTCGGCGGTCTACGAGGGCTTCTTCTTCGATCCGCGCTACAAGCCGTCGCTTACGCAGCGACGCCTGGTCGATGCCAATCTGCTCGGACGCAAGACCGGCCGTGGCTGGTACGACTACCGCGACGGTGCGGCCCCGCCGGCACCGCGGGAGGATCCGGCCCTCGGGTCGTCGATCCTGGAGCGGATACTGGCGATGCTGATCAACGAGGCGGTCGACGCCGTGTTCTGGGGCGTCGCCACGCCGGCGGACATCGACGTCGCGATGGTGAAGGGAGTCAACTATCCGAAGGGGCTCATCGCCTGGGCGGAGGAGCTGGGGTACCGGGTGGCGCTCGAGCGCCTGGAGCGCCTGCAGGCGGAGTACGCGGAGGATCGCTACCGGCCGAGCCCGCTCCTCCGGCGCCTGGCCGCGTCGGGTGGAACGCTCCGCGGGTGAGTCCTCTACCGGCTGATCCCGAGCTGCGTGCGGACGCCATCGTCCGCCACATGATGGCACATGACGCCTTCAGTCGGTGGCTGGGTGTGGAGATCCTGGAATTGAAGCCGGCCCGGGTGACGCTTCGCATGGCCGTGCGCCAGGACATGACCAACGGATTCGGGGTGTGCCACGGCGGAGTCACGTTCGCCTTCGCCGACAGCGCCTTCGCCTTTGCCAGCAACACCGCAGGCCCGGTGAGCGTCAGCATCGAGAACAGCATGACCTACCCAGCAGCGGTCCGCGTGGGCGACGTGCTCCTGGCCGAGGCGGAGCAGGAAGCGAGCAGCCGGCGCCTGGGATATTACCGGGTGCGAGTCACCCGCGATGACGGCGCCGTGGTCGCCCTCTTTCGGGGCACCGTGTACCAGACCGATCGGGAGCACGAGGTGGGGCCAGATGGGAGTGAGTGAAGCGCGAGTGCCCGGCGCCGCCGGGCTCGATCCGACGATCGATTGGAAGCGGGTGCTCTACCTGAGCCTCGCCTCGCGGGCGATGGACGACATCGAGGAGACCCGCCTCGTCCCCGAAGGCAAGGTGCTCTACCAGTTCTCGGCTCGCGGGCACGAGATGGCGCAGGTCATCCTGGGCAGCGCTGCTGGACCACCCGCACGATGCCGTGGGCGCCTACTACCGGTCCCGGCCGATGCTCCTGACGCTCGGCCTCTCGCTGGAGGACGCGTTCGCGGCCCCCATGGGGAAGTCGGGCGGGTTCAGCAACGGCCGGGACATCGGCGTGGTGTGCAACCTGCCGAAGGCGGACGGCCCGGTCGTGCTTCCCATGTCCGGGGACGTCGGCTCCCAGTACACGCCGGCGGTCGGGTGGGCCCAGGGCGTCGTCTACCATCGTGACGTCCTGGGCGACCGCGGCTACGACGGCTCGATCGCGGTGGTGCTGGGCGGCGAGGCCTCCGTCGCGACCAACGGCTTCTGGTCGGCGCTGACGATCGCCACGACTCTCAGTCTGCCGATGCTCTTCTATATAGAGGACAACGGGTACGGCATCTCGGTCCCGTCCAGCTTCCAGACGCCGGGGGGCAACGTCGCGGCCAACCTTGCGTCGTTCCGCGATCTCCTGGTGCGAAATGGCGATGGCACCGAGCCGGCCAACGCTGCCAGTCTGCTTCAGGAAACGGTGGCCCACGTTCGTGCCGGGAATGGCCCCGCCTTGCTCCGGCTCACGGTGCCCCGGTTGAGCGGGCATTCGGCCCAGGATACCCAGGCCTACAAGAGCCAGGAGCGGCTGGCGGTGGAGCAGGCGAACGATCCCCTGCCCAAGCTCTATCGATTCCTTGGCGCCGGAGTGCTGTCGGAGTCGGACATCACGGCGATCGAAGCTCAGGTCAAGGCGGACGTCGATTCCGCGCTCGCCGCCGCGCTCGCCCGGCCGGAGCCCGCGCCGTCCGATGTGACCCGCTACGTGTACGCCGAGACGCGGCCCGACGGGTCGCCCGAGCTCCCGCAGGTCGGCGGGCTCGCCGCGGCGGGCTATCGCTGTCCGCCCGGCAGCGAGGAGGCGCGTCCCGAGCCCGCTCGCATCAACCTGCTCACCGCCATCCGGCGCACGCTGGAGCACGAGCTCGCCACGAACCCGAAGATGCTGCTGTTCGGAGAGGACGTGGGCCCCAAGGGTGGCGTGCACGCCGCCACGATGGGCCTGCAGGCGACCTTCGGGGAGCGACGGGTGTTCGACACCAGCCTCTCGGAGGAGGGCATCATCGGTCGCGCGGTCGGCCTGGCGCTCGCTGGCCTCATGCCGGTCGCGGAGATCCAGTTCCGCAAGTACGCCGACCCCGCCACCGAGCAGCTCAACAACTGCGGCACGATGCGGTGGCGGACGCACAACCGCTTCGCCGCCCCCATCGTGGTGCGGATGCCGGGCGGGTACGCGCCGAAGTGCGGGGATCCCTGGCACAGCGTCTGTGGCGAGGTGCTCTGGGTGCACGCCATCGGATGGCAGGTCTGCATTCCGTCGAACGCGGAGGACGCCGTGGGTCTCCTGCGCGCGGCGCTCCGGAGCAACAACCCGACGATCTTCTTCGAGCACCGGGCGCTGCTCGACGGGGCCTCGGCCCGGCGGCCCTATCCGGGGGACGACTTCGTGCTGCCGCTCGGCAAGGCCAGGGTCGTCCTCGACGGGAACCGGCTCACGGTGGTCACGTGGGGCGCCATGGTGGAACGATGCGAGCGCGCCGCGCGCCAGCTCGAGGAGTCGATCGAAGTCCTCGACCTCCGCACCGTGGCGCCGTGGGACCGGGCCGCGGTGCTCGCGTCGGTCCGGAAGACCCGGCGCTGCCTGATCGTCCACGAGGACACGCTCACGGCCGGATTCGGCGCGGAGGTCGCCGCGGTGGTCGCGGAGGAGGCGTTCCTGAGCCTCGACGCGCCGATCGCCCGCCTCGCGATTCCGGACGTGCCGACGCCGTACAACCTCCGGCTGATGAACGCCGTCCTTCCCAGCGTCGAGGGCATCGCGGCCAAGATGCAGGAACTGCTCGGGTTCTAGAACTCGTGTCGCGAAGCCCGGTCGCGCAGCCCGGTCGCGCAGCCCGGTCAGGGTGACAGCTAGGGAAGGAGTCTGGAATGGCAGAGTTGGTACCGATCGCCGCCCCGGCCGACCAGGCCGAGGGCACCGAGATGGTCGTTGGGACGTGGTTCAAGCAGGTGGGCGAGTTCGTCACCCAGAACGAGCCCCTGCTCGAGATCACCACCGACAAGGTGACGGTGGAGATCGCGTCCCCCGCCACCGGCATCCTCCGTGAGATCCTCAAGCCGACCGACCAGCCGATCGAGGCTGGTGAGGTGCTGGGCCGCATCGAGGCGGGTGGGGTCACGGCTGCTGCGCCCACTCCGGCGCGCGAGCCCACCTCGACGGGCGAGCCTGCGTCCACGGCCGCCGATCTGACCCCCGCCGTCCGCCGGCTGCTCGCCGAGCACGGTCTCGCGGCGTCGACCGTCAGCGGCACGGGCCGAGGCGGGCGGATCACGGTGCAGGACGTCGAGGCGCACATCGCCTCGCGCCCGACTCCACCCGCCAACGCTGAGCCGAGCGACAATCCCAGCCGGAAGGTCCCCCACACCGGGATGCGTCGCAGCATCGCTCAGCACATGGTCCAGAGCGTCGCGGTCGCGCCGCACGTCACCACGGTCTTCGAGGCCGATCTGTCCGCGATCGTCGCTCACCGTGAAGCCCACCGCGCCGCCTTCGAGGCGGACGGGATCAAGCTCACCTACACCGCCTATTTCGTCCGCGCCAGCGTCGCCGCACTTGAGGCCGTGCCCGAGGTCAACAGCCGCTGGCACGACGACGCGCTGGAGCTGTTCGACGACTGCAACATCGGCGTCGCGACCGCGCTCCCCAAGGGAGGCCTCATCCTGCCCGTCATCCATCGCGCGGGGACGCTCGATCTCCGCACCACCGCCGAGCGGTTGCAGGATCTGACCGGGCGGGCCCGAGACGGTGCGCTCAGCCCGAACGAGGTACGGCACGGGACCTTCTCGATCTCCAACCACGGCGTGAGCGGCAGCCTCGTCGCCGCGCCGATCGTCATTCCGCAGCCGCAGTCAGCGATTCTCGGCGTCGGCAAGCTGGAGCGGCGGCCGGTGGCGCGGGAGCGGAGCGGAAAGGAAGTGGTGGAGGTCCGGCCGATGTGCTACGTGACGCTCACCATCGACCATCGCGTGCTCGACGGCTATCAGGCGAACGCGTTCCTGGCCCGCTGGGTGGAAGAGATCGAGGGCTGGCGGTAGGGGCGGGGGCTGCGCCTGCGGATGGGCTGCGCCCGGCGGGAACGGCGGGGGGCTACGGGACCCTCAACCAATCCCGCCGCTCCCGCTGGCGCGTCAGCGCCCCCGCCGGCGCAGCCCCCGCGGGCGCAGCCCCCGCGAAGACCCGCGCCCAACCAATTCCGCATAGCGGTTGTCAGACTCGAGACCCCGTCCCCTGAGGGCTGCGCTGACAGCGCGCCTTCGACTTGTCCTGCCGGCATTTCAGTGAGAGAGCTATGAGAGTGACCCACATCGTCCCCGTCTTCGCCGCCCTGAGTCTGGTAGTTGCTGACGCCGGACCAGCATCGTCGCAGACCATCGCGGCTGCGTCGGAGGCTCAGGCGCAATCGCAGGTGATTGCCGCGTCGTTCAGCAAATTCAAGAGTCTCAGCGTGGAGAAACGCGGAATCAGGAAGGAGAAGTACCTGAAGGTGGAGAGCACTCCAGCCGTCAAAGGAAACCCGGCAGATTACTCGGGCACCTATGAGATTGCCGACCTCGGATTTGGGATCCGCCTGCGTGCGGATCGCGCCGGCAAGGTCGAAGGCGAGGGCTACGAGCCCCTCCATTCGGATCCGGCAATCCGGCGCGCCTTCACGCTCAGGAACGGGAAAATCGAAGGAGCGCTCCTGACAGCCACGAAGGTCTACGCCGGCGGATACACGGAGAGACTCGAGGGTGCGTTCATGAATCGAACAACATTCGAGAGTCCGACCGACCAGGGCACTGTCCGATTCGGACTGGGAGCGCTGGGCAGGCCGATACAGGTGTCAGGCATGACGATCGACAAGTTCTTCTACGGTTTGAGGGGGAGCCCGGCGGCCCGCGCAAGGAGGAGGGTGCGCTCCCGCTGATTCTCGGTCAGTCCCGCCGCCCGCGTGAATTCGACCTTCGCCTCGGCGTGGCGCCCGAGCTTGGCCAGGAGGTCCCCCCGCACGGCGGGGAGGAGGTGATACGCCGCCAAGGCCTTCTCCTCGAGCAGCTCATCCACTGCCCGAAGCCCCGCCTCGGGACCGAATGCCATCCCGATCGCCACCGCTTGGTTGAGCTCCACCACCGGGCTCGGCGCCACCTGCGCCAGTGCGTCGTAGAGCGCTGTGATCCGCGGCCAGTCGGTCTCCTCCGGGGTGTGCGCCTGCGCGTGACAGGCGGCGATCGCGGCCTGCAGGGTGTAGGGACCGAGCGGGCCGCCGAGGGCGGCGGCCTGTCCGAGGGCGGCAAGCCCGCGCTGCACGAGCAGGAGGTCCCAGCGCGACCGGTCCTGGTCCATCAACAGCACCGCCGCCCCGCTCGGCCCCACGCGCGCCTTGAGGCGCGACGCCTGGAGCTCCGCCACGAGGCCGAACGCCTCGGGTTCTGACGGCACCAGCGCTGCCAGCACGCGGCCCAACCGGAGTGCTTCGTCACAGAGGGTAGGGCGGGTGAGCTCCTCGCCCGCGGTGGCCGAGTAGCCCTCGTTGAAGATCAGTAGATCACTTTACCATGACTCTCATGGAGCCTCCTATGGGTTGGGAGCCCGGAAGGGGGCTCTACCTCTATGTCGTGCGGTGGTGCTGGAATTCGACAACCGGGGACCTCAAATTGACACGGATTTGGGGCGGCGGCGTAGGGTGGAGGTGCTGGCGTGGGCGCAGCCCCCGCTCCAGCCCCCCGCCCAGATGTCGATTTCGCCCGGACCCGTTCGACATATAGGTAGGGGTCAGCCAGTCACACCAGCACCGCCACGGACACGACCATGCTCATCTCGGACCTCCGCTACGCCGTACGCAGCCTCTCCCGCGCTCGCGGGTTCACCCTCGCCGTGGTGCTTACCCTCGGCCTCGGGATCGGCGCGAACACCGCCATCTTCAGCGTCGTTCGCGGCGTGCTGCTGCGCCCCCTCCCCCACAAGGACGGCGAGCGGCTGGTCTACCTGAGGCATTCGATACGAGGTCCGGGCGGCGAGAACGTGAACTTCTCGGTCCCCGAGATCGCCGACTTCCGCGAGAGCGCCCGGAGCCTCGCCGGCATCGCCGAGTACTCCGGCATGATCTACACGCTTGCAGGGGAAGCAAGACGCGGTTCGCATGACCGTCGGCCTCGTCACGGGCAACTACTTCAACGTGATGGGGCTGTCCGCCGTCGCGGGCCGCCTGCTGAGCGACGCCGATGATGGCGTGAACGTCCCGCCGGTCATGGTGCTCACGCACGAGTACTGGCTGAAGCGGTTCGGCGGTGACCGCGGGATCATCGGCCAGCACGTGAGGCTCGGCGGCAAGTCGGTGCAGATCGTCGGCGTCGTGCAGCCGGCCCCATACTTCCCGCGCCCGATGGATGCGCTGCTCAACATGGTCATGAGCGAGCACCACACGAGCGCGATGATGGTGCAGGGCCGCAGCCATCGCATGACCGAGATGATCGCGCGTCTCGCGCCCGGCGCGACCGTGGACCAGGCGAAGATCGAGGCCACGACGATCAACGCCCGCGTAGTGAAGGCGTATCCCCAGGACTACGATCCGGGTTCGCAGTACCAGATCTCCGTCCTCCCGTTTCAGGACGTCCTCGGCGAGAAGGCAAGGCTCACGCTGTGGCTGCTCATGGGCGCCGCCGCGTTCGTCATGATCATCTCGGGCGCAAACGTCGCGAACCTGACGCTCATGCGATCGGTGCGACGCGAGCACGAGCTCGTGGTTCGCGCGGCGCTCGGCGCGGGGACCGCTCGGCTCCGCCGCCTGCTCCTCGTCGAGAATCTCGTGCTCGCGTTGACGGGCGCGGTGTTGGGTCTGCTGATCGCGGTCGGTGGCGTTCGGCTGCTCGTCTCGCTGGCCGAGCGCTATTCGCCGCGCGCGAACGAGATTCGGCTGGACGGCATGGTGCTCGGGTTCACCCTGCTGCTGTCGCTGCTCGTCGCGGTCCTGCTCGCGTTCGCACCGACGCTCGCCAAGGAAGGATCGCTGGGAGCATGGGTCGCCGCGGGCGCGAACCGGATGAGCGGTGGTGTCCGCGGTCAGCGCCTGCAACGCGGCCTCGTCGTCGCGCAGATCGCCGTGTCGGTCATCCTGTTGACGGGGGCGGGGCTCCTGACGCGCACGATGCTGCAGCTCTCCGAGGTGGACACGGGCCTCACCACTGAGCAAATGCTGACCATGGAAGTGCCGTTCGACTTCGAGGCGCGGAAGGACGAGGACGCGAAGGCGCTGTTCGAGCGGATGCAGCTCGAGGTCGCGGCGATTCCGGGAGTGCGCGAGGTCGGTATCGGCTCGACGATGCCGCTCCGTGCGACCGAGGCCGTGTTCGATGTGAAGGCGGAAGGGCGAGCGCTCGCCAGCGGTGAGGCCATTCCGCGAGCCGATTACCGGACGGTCAGTCCTGGCTTCTTTCATGCGGCCGGCATCCCGTTAGTTCGGGGACGCGAGTTCGAGGAGACCGACACGAAGCAGGGCGGGCGAGTGGTGATCCTCAATAAGACGCTCGCGGACAGGCTCTTCCCCAACCGGGACCCGATTGGACAGCGCGTGGCGTGGACGGGCGAGGTGCTCAAGTTCATCGGCCTGAGCGACGAGTGGCGGACGGTGGTCGGCGTAGTCGGTGACACGAAAGACGGCGGCCTCGACGCCGAGCCGCGCGGCGCGCTGTTCCAGCCGATGAAGCAGGAGGCGATGTTCGGCGGCGGCCTCGTGATTCGCTCGGAGCGTGATCCGGCCACGCTCGCGCCGGCCGCGACGCGCATCGTGCGGAGCATCGTGCCGAACGACCCGATCGAGAACGTGCTCACGATCGGCGAGATCAAGGATCAGAGCGTCGCCCCTCGGCGGCTGAATGCGGTGCTGGTGTCGTCGTTCGGGGCCCTGGCGGTGATCATTGCGGCGGTCGGCATCGCCGGCGTGCTGGCGTTCTCGGTGAGCGCGCGGACGAACGAGATCGGCATCCGCATGAGCCTTGGCGCGGACAGCGCCCGCGTGCAGCGCATGGTGTTGGCGGAGGGCGGGATCCTGCTGGTCTATGGATTGGTGCTGGGGGTCGCGGGCGCCTTGATCGGCACGCGGCTGATCCGCGGACTGCTGTTCGGCGTCGCGCCGAACGACCCGATCACGCTGGTGGCCGTGGCATTGATGATGGTGGTGGTGGGGGTCGCGGCGTGCTGGCTGCCGGCGCTGCGCGCGGCGCGGATCGATCCCGCGGTGGCGATCAGAAGGCAATAGGAGGCATGGCGGGAGGGCGGGGGCTGCCGACGCAGTCCCCGCCCGTCAGGGCAGCGCGATCTCCGTAAACCTCTGCACCTGCCCGTTCGGAAGATACGCCTCGCCTGCCACCATGTACGGCGAGCCCTCGACGAGGTACCAGGTCGCCATCAATTGACGATCGGATTCGCGCCGTTCCTCCACCTTCCAGGCCTGCCACTCTGTCCCCTCGACCATGGTCGGCACTTTTCCAATCACCGAGAAGATGCGCGACTCCGCCGTCGGCATGTTGGGTCCCCAGACCGGGGCGATATACACATCGCCGGCCTTGAATCCTACGGCCGGGGGCAGCAGGTCCGAGGCCGAGGCGATGTACCCCATCCGTGGGATGACTTGATCGACCCGGACCGTGTCAGGGCTGCTCGGCAGCTTTCGGGTGCCGCGCATCCGGTTGCCATCGATCGCGAGCGACGTGCGGACGCCGCTCCGGGTCTGCAGGTGGTATCCCAGTGGCGCGAGCGTTACCAGATCAAAGGTCTGTCGCAGGTCGAACCCTGGCGTCCCGGCGGAGTCGAACTGGCCGAGGGTCACCCAACGCATGACCTTCCGACCGGCGGAATCGCCGATCGTGAGCTCATTGGTCCATTCGTTGGTGGGTGGTGTGTCGACCGAACCGAGGTGGACTCGGACGCGGGCACGGTGGGGTTTATAGACCCTGCCATCGACGGCCGGCGAGCCGACTTCGATCCGGGTGGTGTCGGCCGATTGTGCCGCCATCAGGGCGATGAAGAGCAGCGAATTCAATAGCATTGCACACTCTAGGGGGAGGGCTCAGGAGAGTCTGATTGTACGGGTGACGGGGCGGTGGGGTTTCGGCGGACTGTGGCGCCGCCACAGCGCACCCCCGCGCCGACGGGTTGTCCCTCCGCGGTACTTGCTTGCCCGCTAACGAGTTGCCACCCGTGCCCGCCGGGCGCGTGACTTGCGCTTCCGTGCCGTGCCTCTCGCAGTGCAATTCCTACCCAGCAATCGCCGTCTATTCCGGCCGGCACCCGGAGAGGGTCCTACGGATGCGTGCATCTTGGTTCACCGATGTCAGGGTGTTGGCCGTCGCCGGACTCACCGGCTGCGCCGTCCCGACCGGATCCACTCAGCTCGCCACCGGCCCCGAGCCGGTCGAGATGCGGATGACGCCGGACGTCATCTCCAGCGCCGGCCGCTCTCAGGTCGTCATCCGGAGCCCCGGCGCCGACAGCATCGCGCTCCAGTCGGAAAACGGCGTGGACCGGTACTGGAGCGCCGACTCGGTGCTCACCGTCTGGCTGGGCCCCGATTTCGGCGAGACAGAGCCCGTGGGCCGCTATGCTCCGACCCACGACGGCCAGGTGCTGGCCTACCTCAAGAAGCCGGTGCAGGTGACTGCCTGCCGCCAGGGCCACTGTCGCGATTTTCGCCATGAGATCGCGGTCAAGTTGCCCGAGCACAACGGACGCGTCGTGGCGCTGACCGCCGGCTACAGCACCGTCTTCGCCCGGCGGTCCATTCGCGGGGCCAATCAGACGGTATTTCTGCAGGATGCGCTCAACAGTGGGGTGTGGTCGCTCAACGGCGAGTGGGCGGCGGGCCGGTGGAATGGCCGGGTGCAGGGCTTCGTCGCCGCGGATGACCAGGGCGCCTGGCTCGACCTGTCCCGGGTCATCAAGGGCGGCGACGACATGAGCTACGGGCTGGCCATGCACGCCGGAGTGACCCACAGCAACTGGCTGGACGCGGGGCCGGGACGCCTCTCCGCCGACCGGACCGTGTATCGCGTCGGAGTCGGACCCAGCATCATGGTGAAGGGCATCACCGCCAGCACCCAGTTCGGGATCTACACCGACGGCATGGAGACGCTGCAGATCGCGAGTACCCGGCTGTCCGTGAACGGCAACCTGACCTCGATCCGCAGCCCGGTCACCGTCACGGTCGAGAAGACCTTCGCCTTCGGCGGCGGCGCCATCATCTCCCGGCGGCGCGACGCCCTGGAGCGACTCACCGCGGCGGTCCGCGTCTACGACAACTTCGCGCTGAACCTCGGGCTCAGCAGCCACCGGAGCGCCTGGCCGGACGACGACCCCGCCGAGGACATCCGCGCGTCCGAGACCCGGATCGTTCTGGGAGGGCAGTACACGGTCAGCTGGTAGGAGATCGGGGGCTGGCCTTAGGGGGCGGGGGCGCTGACGCGCCGGCGGGGGCTGCGCCGGCGGGTGGGCTGCGCCCGGCGGGACCCTCAACCAATCCCCAACCCACCCCGCCGCTCCCGCCGCTCCCGCCGGCGCGTCAGCGCCCCCGCCCCGCCCCCCCATAGCGCTGGCAAGCGCGCCACAGGTATGCCATCTTGGCTAAGATCCGCGCTCACGAAAGCGAGGTGGGGAGATGGCGACACCGTCGTGGCAGGTCAGCGGGCAATACTATGAAAACTGCAGCTGCGATTTCGTGTGTCCCTGCGTTCCGGGCCAGTTGGCGGCCAAGCCCACCAAGGAGTCGTGCACGGTCGCCATGGCATTCCAGGTCGAGCAGGGAAGCCACGGCACCGTCTCCCTCGACGGTCTGGGCTTCATCGTGCTGCTGTTGACACCGGAGGAGATGGGCAAGGGCAACTGGTCGGTCGGAGTGATCGTGGACGCCCGGGCCAGCGCCGAGCAGCGCGAGGCCATCACCGCGATCGCGAGCGGAGCCGCCGGTGGTCCCATGGCCGCCTTGGCACCCCTGGTCGGAACGTTTCTAGGCGTGGAGTCGGCGCCGATTCGCTTCGCGCGCTCGGGCGTCGAGTGGTCCGTCACCGCGCCAGGGTTGGTCGAGATCGCGGCCAAGCCGGCGATGGGGATCAATCCCAACGCAACGGAGCCCATCTATCTGGACAACACGGGCCATCCGGCGGCGGACCGGTTCGCCCTCGCGCACGCCGTGAAGAGCCGGGTCACTGCCCTGGGACTCAGCTGGACGGAGACGAGCGGAAAGAACCATGGACAGTACGCCCCGTTCTCCTGGCGCGGCGCTTAGCCCTCCATCGGTCGCGGCCGCCACACCCCGCGACCGCCTTTTCATCGGTGGCTGCATCCTGCTCATCACCGCCCTGGCCTGGGCGTATCTCATCCACCTCGCTCGGCACATGGCGTCTCCCATCGACGCCGACATGATGGCGAAGATGGGCATGGCGACGAATCGGGCATGGACGGCGAGTGACGTGTTCTACACGTGGGTGATGTGGTCGGTGATGATGATCGGCATGATGGCGGCGTCCACGGTACCGGTGCTCCTCCTCTTCGCCGGCCTGCAGGCCCGGCGCGCGGAGGGCGGGCGATCGCTGGCCGTGCTGTCCTTCGGGCTCGGCTACTTCGCCGTCTGGCTGGGGTTCAGCGCCTGCGCCGCGATGGCGCAGTGGGCGCTGCATCAGGGCGCGTTGCTGTCATCCGCCATGGCCACCTCGAGCACCGCCGTCGGCGGCGCCATCCTCGTCGGGGCGGGGGTGTATCAAATGAGTCCGCTCAAGGGCCGCTGCCTGACGGGGTGCCAGAGCCCGCTGGGGTTTCTGATGGGCAACTGGCGTGACGGGTTGCGCGGCGCGTTCGCGATGGGAATGCGGCACGGCACCTTCTGCCTGGGGTGTTGCTGGGCGCTGATGGGCGTGCTGTTCGTGGTGGGCGTGATGAATCTCGTGTGGGTCGGCGTGCTGGCCGTGTTCGTCCTGATGGAGAAGATCGGACCCACGGGTGTCCGCCTGGCACGGACCGGTGGCGCTATCATGATCGCGCTCGGCGTGATCATGGTTTCGACCGGCTGCGCTCAGGCCGCCAGGGCGGCGCCCGCCGCACCGGCCAGCAGATCGGGCGACGAATGCCGATTGGAGGAAGACGGCGCCTCGCCGACCTGGCAGGCGATCGACCGGCAGTATTCGAAGCTTGCCCGAGCGATGCAGCGCAAGGATCTGGATGCCCTGTTCGCGCTCTATGCGCCGAGCTTCGAGGTGCGCCTTCCGAAGGAGGAGCTGGCGACGAGCACCACGGGGCCGGTGTGGAACCGGGAACGGTCGCTCGCCACTCAGAGAGCCCGGCTGGCGGCCGTCAAGGAAACCCGTCTCATCAGCAACACCATCATCCGGATGCTCGACTGCGGCGACCGGGCCACCGCGACGGTGCTCCAGCAATGGTACCGGACGCAAATGGTGGACAGCGTCCTGCGCGATATTGAGACGGCCGCCGTTCAGGATGAGGAATGGGTCAAGACCGCGGACGGATGGAAGCGGGGCAATATCGGCAATGTGCATCCCGGAGCCTGGGTGATCGACGGCAAACGTATCGACCCCTCCAAAGGGTACGATCCCGACGCCCCTCCGTTCGAGCCTTACCCCGACACATCTGGAAGCAGCCCCTGACCTACTTCTTTGCCGCGTCGATCGTCCGGGCGAAGGGGTCCATCCACTCAGGCCTTGCTCCCGCCCCCGCCGGCCCCCGCCACCCTGCCTCCATCATTTCGTAGGTCACCCGGCCAAGTAGGAGGGCATCGGCCCTTCACGCCCGTCGCGCGCCGCTCGCGCCCAAGCTGCGGAGGGTAAGTGCCGTCGTCGCCTTTCAGAGCAATTGCGACACGGATGCGCCATTCATCGTTCGATTGTGTCGCCTTCATGCCGTCGAGTATCGCCACGCGACAGCCGGAGGCGCGGGAGCTGGCCAGCTGGGTGGAGAGATCGAGGGCTGGGGCTAAGGTAGCGCGCTCATCGATCACAACGTGCGCCGCCTCGAGAAGTAGGTTGGTTTAGGCTGATTGCGCGCACCCCCCCCGCGACCGTTGTCGGCCGTCATCCCATCGCAAGAAACGAGGCCCGATACTACTTGACTGCCCTGCTTACCTCCGGTGCGCAGCCGGTAGCAGTGCAGCGAGCGTCGGCGCTCTTGCTCCAGCGTAGTTCCTCGCAGATGAGTAGAGGCCGTAATGAATCGCGCGCACGCGTTGCCCAGCCTGTTGGCAGTCCTGATAGTGCTGTTGGTGGGGTGCGGTGAGAACAGTCAAGACCAGAGCCTACTGGGAGTCCCGGACGGCCCCGACTTCCAGCAACACTGCAGTTTATGGCCGGAGGGTTGTCCCGACGATCCGCCGGCACCTCCCGGGCCGGGATATCACATCGGATCGGCCACCACTCCCGCGCTGTGCTTCAGCGCCACGGGCGTCAATATCAACGATCCCGACTATGATGGCATGGACAACGGCTGCGAGCAGCGCTTGGCCGACCTGTTCCGCCCGTCGATGACGGTGGCGCCCGCGAGCTTTGACTGCGGCCCGACGATCGAGCCGTATTGGGCCGCCAAGTACTTCCCCAGTTCCAGCAACCTGGTGCGGATCGCGTACCTGCTGGCGTACCGGCGCGACTGTGGCGACACCGGAATCGGGAGCGGGCTCCTGACGCGGCTCATCACGGTGGTCACACTGAACGGCGCGCTCACCCCCTTCCCCCTGGACGTCAGCACCGATGACCCCGGCTCCGGCCACTCCGGCGACTCCGAGTGGGTCATGGTGAATATCCGATACAACGCCTCCACGTTGCGCTGGTATCTGGTCTCGGTGAAGTTCTCCGCGCACGACGGCACCATCGCCAGCGGCACGCGGGAATGGCCGGTAGGCAACATCGAGATTCCGGCCGGCAGCGTGTCCGGCGGATTCCCCCGGGTATGGGTCGCCAAGAACAAGCATGCCAACTACGTGAGCCGAGCCTCATGTAATACGGGACGGGGACCGGGCGGGCTGGCGAAAGACAACTGCGATCCCAGCGTTCCCGACACCTATCGGCTGCCATTCTATTGGCTGCGCAACGTCGGTAGCCGCCAGGGGAACCTGCTCAACTGCGTGCAGAGTTCGGAGCCGATCTTCTACCCGGGCACGGAGTGTTTCTGGCAGAGGACGAACAACTTCGACGGCTGGCTGCAGTACCCCTATGGTCACCCGGCCAGCCCATACTACGGCTCGCTGGTGATGCATTTCGAGTGTCTGTCCTTTACTCCCGCAACGGGAAGCTCGCGGACGTGCAATAGTTTCGGGGTCAACCGGCTGGGTACCTAGATCCGAGTACCTGCTGTACTCGCTGGGTCGACCGGCAGGGGGTCCCCTATGGGGATCCCTTGTTGCCGCGATGCCCCGTCCTCATGGCCAAACTGCGGTCGTCCACCGCATCTCCAGATCGTCGACATAGACCGGGTCCCGCCTGTTCCCCAGATAGACCGAGACTCGATCGCCCTGGCGCGCGTCAGGCGGCACGGAGGCGGTGAGTCGTACGGGGAACCAGGCTTGCGCACGCGGCGCGACATCCTGCAGCGTCAGCGCCTGCCGCGAATAGGGCTGCCCGCGCCGCTCGAACGCGACCACCACCCGCGCCGTGGCGTTGCGCACGCTCGTCATCCATACCATTGCCTCCACAAAGACCAGCGACCGCTCCGCCGCGTCACGGCCGAGATCGGGAGTGTAGCTGATCCCTCCACTCCTGCGGTGGCGGTCATCGGTCAAGCCGCTCCTGCGTCCGCTGAACGCCGGGCCCTCCGAGGTTGTCTCGAGGGTGGTCATCGAGTCGGCCGGCGCGTCGAAGTCGAGCGTTCGCTCGAACCCGACGGTGTAGTGTGAGGGCCGGCTCTTCCGGCGCAGCAGCCGGCTGTTGCTGAGAGGATAGGCCTTCAGCACCACGAACGAATCGGCCCTGACGGCCTCCCAATCGGACTCCGTGTACAGATAGAAGTCGCTCAGCGGATGGAGCTTCATTCGTCTGTCGGCGGGGTTGAGCCAGGTGAGGCCATCCACGAGGCGATAGAAGTTGACTGGGGCCTCGAATTCCAGATTGACTCCCAGAATTGTCCGGCGCTCCATGCCCGGCGTGCGCTCGTTCGCCGCGGCGATATCTGCCAGCATCCGCTTCACGTCCGCACCGTGCTTCCACTCGAGCGCGTACCCCAGGTTCAGGCAGTTGAGCAGGTGCAGGGTGACGAGGATGGCGATGGATGGGAGGGAATACCGCCACTTCCCGCTCGCGCGCGTGATCGCGTCGGCCAGCAGCACCAGCACGAAGGCGCCAAGAAGGAGGAGGTACATCCCGGTGCGGCGCTTCAGGTAGAGAACACCGAGCAAGTGATGCTGGGCGACCAGAGCGATGACGCAGAAGCACAGCAGGAGAACCACGGCTGGCAGGAACAGGTCCCTGGGCCGGGAGCGTCGCGTGACGCGCCTGATCGCCACCGGCAGCGCGGCCGCCATCACGAGCATCGCAAGCGCGCCCAGCAGGTCGTTCAGCGGCAGGGACGGTGTGCCCACCCAGGAGCCGAGCAGCGCCGGATACGCCTTGTCGTAGAGCGAAGCATCGAACAGGTCGAGGATGGTGTCGTGCCAGAAGCTGGTGCCGCCATAGAAGAGCGAGCGGACGTCTCGCAGCCTGTCTATGACGAACGCGGCCGGCACGAGAGCAAAACCGACGGCCACCAGGCCCAGCCCATTGATTCGCACGGCGTAGGAAGCGCGCTGAAGCACTCCCAGGCCGGCCGGCGCACACGAGGGCGGTCGCCAGAACGATGACGATCGTCAGCGAGATGAGGAAGTGGATCAGCGTGAGGTGTGCGGCGACAGCCAGGATCGCCAGGGCAAGGCTGGCCCGGCTGTATCTGACCTCGAGATCCGTCTGGAAGAATCGGTACAGGTACCAGAGACTCCCTGCCAGCAGCGCATGGGCAAAGGCGTAGCCCCTGGAGAGCGAGAAGAAATCGAGCACGTAGGGGTTGCCGTTGAGCACGACGAAGGCGGACACACGGAGCAGCGGCGAAGCCAGCTCGTTGCAGAGGCGGGCCGTGTAGTAGAGGAACAGCACGTACGCCGCCAGCGCGGGCAGCCGCAGAGTCAGCTCGCTCAGGCCCAGCCCACCGGTCGAGAGATAGGTCAACCACGTGTTCAGGTAGTGATTGTTCGCCGCCATCGCTCGGACAGGCCCGAAGGGCAACAGCAGGCCTTTGCGGGTGAACTCGAGATAGCTGAACGCTTCGTCCCATGTGATGGGAACCAGGGCGGCACGGGCGGCCGCATAGGCAAACAGCAGGCAGGACAACAGCGCCAACCAGGCGAGCGACTTGGCGCCTCCTCCGTCCGGCGTGGAACCAGGCGTCATCGGGGCTCGACCCACTCAGCAGGTGGACCTGACGGAGCCGCGGCGCATCCGCGACAACTAGCCCGCGCTATCGCCGCTCGAAATCCGACTCGAGCGCCGGCCGGTCCCAGCTACCAAGGTCCGCGGCGGCTTCATAGCTGCTCTGAAGGAAGTCGAGGAGAGCCGCATCCCGGTCCGGCGCTCGCCGCACCTCCTCGTATGGCAGGACGAACTCGCCCAGAGCGGAATGGTAGTGCGCCGCCGCTGGTCGGACGGTCGCGTCCTTGAAGCTCCCGGGCTCGGGGTACGCGTAGGAGTAGAACACGGCCTCCGGCAGCCCCTCGCCACCTGGCCAGAACCCGCAGCTGCTCACCTCGTGCGAATACGCCTCGCGCGCGACCCAGTCCGGCAGGTTGGGCACGCCACCGGGATGGGCCGGGGCGCGCCGGCCCGAGAACCGGGTGACCGCGAGGTCGAAGCTGCCCCAGAAGAAGTGCACCGGACTGGCCTTCCCGATGAACCGCGCGCGGAACGCCTTGAACACCCGATCGGCCTGCACCAGGGCGCGCCAGAATCGGGTCGCCTGCTCGCCATCGTAGCTGGCATGCTCGTGGTCCTGCTCGAATGGAATCGCATCGGGGATCTCGCACGGCAAAGTCCTGATGCCGATCTCGAAGCCCAGCGCGGTCATCCGCGCGAACAGCTCGCGATGGAAATCCGCGACGGAGCGCGGCACGAGCGCGATCTCCGCCTTGTCGCGTTCGCCGGTGTCGATTCTGAGCCGCTGATCCACGAAATCGAACGTCAGCTCGAACGTACGCGTGCCGTAGGGAATCGGCGAGGTCGTGAGGCCCCGCGCGGTGACGTACAGGGGAACGTGCCAGGAGTGATTGGTCCAGGGGGACTGCGCCAGCCGGATCTTTCCGACGATCTGGGTCCAGAGGTGCAGCGTGGTGAGCGTGTCCTTCCACTCCACGTACGGCAGCGCGGGCCAACCTACGGTCTCGGCGGCAACGGCGGTTCTCGGCATACGGGCCTCGGGGAATTCGGCGCGGCACCGCCGGAGCGGCAAAGGGCCGTCCGGCGCTGCTCGACGCTCTCTCCCATGGAAACTAGTGCCTCCGCTGGTGGGGTCTCGGCTAAATCGCCTGGTCGGCCCGACGGCGAGCCACTGGGTGGGGGAGAAGGCTTCGCGGAGGAAGACCAGGCCCACGAGCGCGGCGACGGTCTAGCCTTCGCGCTTCATCCGCGCCTGGCGGGCAATCTCACGTTCGCTGGGGGAATCGAGCGCAGTGTCGCCGATCTTGATCTCACCCTCTCGCTCGTAATGGCCGACGATCAGGCCATTTGGAGAGACGCGGGACCTGGTCAGCTTGAACGAATGCGGCGCCGAGCCGTCGGCGAACAGCTTCTTGCCGCCGCCCAGCACGACCGGCAGCGTGAAGATGCTGATCGCGTCGACCAGGTCATTGGCGAGCAGCGCGTGGACGAGCTCGGTACTGCCCTGGGTGACGAGGTTCGGGCCGTCTTCCTGCTTCAGGCGCTTCACGTCGGCGATGTCGCGCAGGAGCACGGAGCCCGCCCAGCTCGTATCGACCTCGCCTGAGCGCGAAACCGCGTACTTCTTGATGTCCTTGAACAGCTTGGCGATGCCGCCATGGGGAGCGTCTTCGTCGTAGTAGGGCCAGTACGCGGCGAAAATCTCGTAGGTCTTGCGGCCGAGCAGGAGGTCGAATTTCTCCTTGAAGACGCGGTCGATCTCTTCGCCGAACTCCTGATCGAAATAGGGCATCGCCCAGCCGCCGAACTTGAAGCCCTTGGTCGGATCCTCGGTCGGCCCGCCGGGCGCTTGCATGACGCCATCCATGGAAACCTGGGCGCCGACGATGATTTTCCGCATGGGTCACTCTCCTTCATGCCCGCCACCATCACGCGCGCGCGAGATCGCGCGTCAGGAGCGGATGAAGCGCGAAGGCTAGCCCGCATCCAGGCCGCCGGCAACTCATCGCTACGCCGCCTGGTCGGCCCTGCGCGAGGTGACGGTGGAGCCGGCACTGGCGGCGATCACCAGGGCGACGGCGAGCCACTGGGGAGCGGAGAGGACTTCGCGGAGGAACACCAGGCCCACCAGCGCGGCGACCGCGGGCTCCAGGCTCATCAGGATGCCGAAGGTGCGTTGAGGGATGGACTTGAGGGCTATCATCTCCAGCGTGTAGGGGATGGCGCTGGAGAGCAGCGCCACGCCGATCCCCGCGGCAAAGAGTGGCGGGGTGAGGCGGGCGAACCCGCCCATCGCGGCGGCGACGGGGACGGCGGTGACGGCGGCGATCAACATCCCCGTGGCCACTGCCGCGCCGCCGGGGAGCACGTGCGACAGGCGGCCGCCCAACACGATGTAGGCGGCCCAGCAGCACCCCGCCACGAACGCCAGCGCCACCCCCACCGGGTCGAGCCCGCCACCCGTCCACGGGGTGATCAGCGCGATACCTGCCGCCGCGAGCACCACCCACAGCACGTCGACCCCCCTGCGCGAGCCGAACACCGCCACGCCCAGCGGTCCCACGAACTCCACCGTCACCGCCACCCCCAGCGGAATGCGCGAGATGGAGATGTAGAACACCATGTTCATCACCCCCAACACCACGCCGTAGGGGATCACCGCGCGCCACTGCGCCGCCGTCAGCCCGCGCAGCGACGGCCGGAACGCGGCGAGCAGGATCAGGGCCGAGAGGCCGATGCGAAGCCCCACCGTGCCCGCCGGGCCCAGTGCCGGGAACAGCCCCTTCGCCAGCGCCGCGCCGCCCTGCACGCTGACGATGCCGGCCAGCACCGCGGGGAGCGGCGGGATGCGTGGGGAGCTCACCGCCTCGCGAACTTGAAGTGCGTCACGCCCGGCGCGGCGACGGTCCGCACGAGCTTCAGCTCGGGGAGCGCGCCGACGCCGTCGAACAGCCGCTCGCCGCCGCCGAGCAGGATCGGCGAGAGGCTGATCTCCATCTCGTCGACGAGACCGGCCTTCAAGTACGCCTGCGCGATGCTCGCGCCGCCCGCGAGCGCCACGTCCCGCTCCTGCGCCGCCCGCCGTGCCTGCGCCAGCGCCTCCTCGATGCCCGCGGTGACGAACGTGAAGGTCGTGCCGCCCTCGAGCGTGAGCGGCGGCCGCGCGTGGTGCGTCACCACGAACACCGGGTGGTGAAACGGCGGATTCGTTCCCCACCAGCCCTTCCAGGGCTTCCCCAGGTCCCACGGTCCCGGATGGCCGCCGAACATGTTGCGGCCCATGATGGTCGCGCCGATGTCCGCGATCGACTCCTCCATCACCGCCGTGCTCGCGTTCACCTCGCCGCCCTCGAGCTTGTGCGCGCGCCGCCACGAGGCGAGCTCGATCGCCCACGCGTGCAGGTCCTCGCCGCCGATCCCGAGCGGGGCCTCCACGCTCTGCGCCGGCCCGGACGTGAAGCCGTCGAGGGACATCGAGATCCGAAAGCGCACCTTGGCCATGTCGTTACTCCTCCGAGAATATCGGACGGAAGCTAGAGGGTCTGGGGGGATGCTGAAATGGGGTGTGGGCGTGGGCTGCGCCGGCGGGTGGGCTTCGCTCCCGCCGGCGCGTCAGCGCCCCCGCCCGAGAGCCCTCCACAGTATATTTTTCGCCACCGTCTACGACCCCCTCGAAGCAAGGAGAAACCTGTTGGGCATTCGCCGCCGGTGGCCATTGCGATACGAACAAGGCGAGCAGCTTCGCAACCTGGTCTGTTCGATCGTCTACTTCACCGGTGCCGGCTGGATCCTGACTCGGAAGGGTGCGCCCGGGGCGGTCATTCTCCTCTACCACTCCGTCGGCGGACGCGGAATCTTCTCGGACAACGTGACCCCGGAGGCGGTCTTCGAGCGGCACATGCGCTTCATCGGGCAGCGCCGAAAGCCGGTCCCGCTGTCGACCATAGTGGAGGCCGTCTCGCAGCATCGTGACCCCGACCCCGACTGGGTCGCCGTGACGTTCGACGACGGGTACGCGGATTTTGCCACCACCGCGCTCCCGATTCTGGAGCGGTACCGCATTCCGGCCACCGTCTTCGTGCCGACGGTCATCCTCGAGGGCGGCTCCCTGTTCTTCGACCTGATCGAAGCGTGGGTCACCGCCGCGGCCGGACCGCGTATCGCGGTGCGCGTGGGTGCGAATGACCTGGACCTCCCCGTGCGGACTCCCGCCGAACGCCGCGACGCCGCGCTGCGGCTGGCGCTGCACGCCAGGGAGCTGACGCCGGCCCACCGGGCGGCGGCGATGAGCGCCATCCGCGACGCCTGCGGAGCCGGGACGCCTACGACGGCGATGCCGTACTTGCGCACCGAAGACATCGAGCGACTCCCCGCATCGGTCGAGATCGGCTCGCATTCCGTGAACCACTACGCCCTGCCCCGGCTGGACGACGAGATGCTGAAAGCGGAGCTGGGGGATTCGCGGGCGGTGCTGAAGTCCGTGCGGAGCGTCCCCGCGCGCTATCTCGCGTATCCCTTCGGGAAGCCCTGGGCGTACGATCGCCGCGTCGAGGCGTGCGCGGCCGGGGTCGGCTACGAGGCGGCCCTCACGACGATCCCGGGCCGCGTGCGGCGGGATGCGAACGCGTACGCGATCCCTCGCATGGCGGGCGCAGGGAACATGGCGCGTTTCAGGTTGGCCTTGATGGGGCTCCACATCTGACGCGACATCTGACGCGAATGGGAATGCGATGAGAATCGTGCTCGATATTCGATACCGGACGCGCAGCGGCGCCGCGTCCTATATCGACAACATCGTTCCCGGCCTGGTACGGACCGGGACGGAGCACGAATTCATCCTCCTCACGTCGGGCACCCAGGAGATCCCGGGCGCCGTCGACTGCGAGGCGATCACGATTCGTTCTCGGTCCGCCGCCACCCAATCGATTGCCGACCAGACCACGCTGCCGAGACTGCTCCGAAAGCTGGGCGCCGAGATCTATCACCCGATGAAGCATCTCGGCACCATGTTCCCGCCGTGTGCCCAGGTGACGACCGCGCACTCCATCACCTTGCCCTTTCGCGGCGTCTTCCCCATCAGCCGGACCGAGGAGATCTACTGGAAGCTGATGGGGACGCGGATGCTGCGGCGCAGCACCGCGCTCATCGCCGTGAGCGAGTTCGTCCGTGAGTTCCTCATGGAACGGATCCACATCGAGCCGGAGCGCATTCACGTCGTCCACCACGGCGTCGATCCGCGGTTCCAGCGGCTCTCGCCCGAGTCGGCCCAGGGATCGAATAGCTCGGGCGAGTATCTCTTGACCGTGGGCAACATCTTCCCGGTCAAGAACCTCCTTGTGGCGGTCAAGGCCTTCGCGGCGGTGGCGGAGGAGCGGCCGAGCCTGAGGCTCAAGATGGCGGGGAGTACCAAGCACGCCTATTTCCAGCTGGTGAAGGCCGAAGTGGAGGCGGCCGGCCTGTCGCACCGGGTCGACTACCTCGGGTTCACGCCCCCCGCCGAGCTGGTCAAGCTGTTCAACGGCGCGGAGCTGCTGCTCATGCCGTCGTTGACCGAGGGCTGCCCGGTCACGCTGCTCGAGGCGATGGCGTGCGGGACCCCGGCCATCGGCTCGGCGCGGGGTGGCATCCCGGAGGTCGGCGGCGATGCCATCATACTGGTCGACAGCCCGGACGACGTCCCGGCCTGGATCGAGGCGACGCGAGCCGTGCTCGGGGACGTAGAGCGGCGCCGGCAGATGCGCGGCGCCTCGCTCCGACGAGCCAAGGAATTCACCTGGGAGAACGCCGTTCGCCAGACGCTCGGCGTCTACGCCTCGCTGATTCCGGGCGCCAGCCGGAGCAGTGCGGGCGCAGCCCACCTGCGATCCTGATCACTCCCATGATGGCAGCGGTAGGAAGGGTGCTCGCGCTCCCCCGCGTCCTGTTCGCCCTCGGGGAGGCGTCCAACGCGCTCACGCTCGTCCTCTTCGCCCTGCTCGCGCGCTTCCTCGGCGTGGGACCCTACGGGAGTTTCATGGCCCTGACGGCGGTCGGGGGAATCCTGAGCGAGTTCGTCCAGCTCGGCTTTTCGTCGCTGATCACCCGGACCGTGGCGCAGGACCGGCGGCTGGCCTGGGTCGAGCTGAGGCGGGCGCTGCGCTACCAGTGGCTCATGTGCGTTCCGGTGCTGGTCATCCTGATCGGCTACATGCAGGTGGCGCACTTTTCGTCGGACCTGTATGTGCCGGGACTGCTGATCGGGCTCTCGCTGTGCTTCCGCTCGATGAAGCTGACGCTCCGCGGCGTCTGCCGCGGCCTCGGGGACTTCGGCACGGAGACACTGTTCCTGTGGATCGAGCGGGGAGTGCTGCTGGTCACCTGCATCGGCGCGCTCATGGTGTCGCGCGACCTGCTGACGCTCGCGCTCGTGTTCTTCGTGGTCCGCGCCCTCGACTTCCTCGTGTTCCTGGCGGTCATCTGGGTGCGAGTGGATGGGCGCGGGACCCGGCACCTGGTGCCCACCACGACGCTGGGCTCGATGGTTTCCTTTGCCGTCTCCGGCCTGATGGCCAGCATGTACTATCAGATCGACACGGCCATGCTGCCGGTGCTCTCGACGGCCTACGATGCCGGCATCTACGGCGCGCTCTACCGGTTCGTCGACCTGATTCAGGTGCTGCCTCGCGTGATCCTCGTCGCCGGCTTTCCGGCGCTCGTACGTCTCTGGAAGGAGGATATCCAGCGTTTCGGCGAGACCTTCGTGCAGTTGCGCCGCTTCCTGAGCTTTCTCGGCCTGCCGGCGCTGCTGCTGATCATCGTCTTCAGTGGCCGGATTCTGGCCCTGGCATTCGGGGAGGAGTATCGGGTCGGGGCGCCGGCGCTGGTCACCCTGCTCGTCGCGATGCTCTTCGCGTTCCACAGCATGCTGCTGGTGCAGGTGCTGAAGGCCTCGGAGCATGAAACCGGCCTGGCGTGGGTCCTGGTCGTCACCGTGCTGTTCAACATCAGCCTGAACGCCCTGCTTATCCCCGCGCATGGCTTCGCGGGGTCCGCCTTCGCCATGTTGTTGACCGAAGTGGTTTACTATGTGCTGCTGGCGACGCGGATCCATCGGACCCGGGTCCTGCCCGTCCGGACCGCCGGGTGGGTGGAGGCGGCGGCGCTGGTCCTGATCGTCGGGACAGCATGGGGCACGGGCCGTGCCCCGTCGCCGTGGCGAGAGGTGCTGACCGCTGGCGTCTGCCTCGGCATCATGGCGATGACGCGGCCGAATCTGAGCCGGATAAAGGGATAAGACCGCCTTGACATCACAATTGCGACACTGCTGGGTCTCCATCTCCACGATGCCCGACGCCTTCAACTACGGCAATCGGCTGATCGAGCACTGCCTTCGGCCGCTGCTGCAGCTCGAGAGCGCCGAGTATCAGGTGAACGCCTACCAGCCGCTGTCCCAGGCGCAGATCGACGAGGTCAACGCCTGCGACTACGTCGTGTGGCCGGGCTGTACGCTGATCCAGCGAAAAGAGCATCCCGGGATGGAGCAGATTCAGTACGCCACCCCGCCTGCCTTCTGCTTCGGCGGAGCCTTCTTCACCCGTCTCCCCCTGGCGCACCCACAGTACTGCCGGCGGCTCGAGCGGCCGGTCGGGGCTCGCGACTCCTTCACCCACAGCCGTTTAGGCTGGTACGGGATCGAATCGACCTTCATCGGCTGCCCCACGGCGTTCGCCGGCAGCGCGACCGAATGGAAGCGGCCCGGCGAGGGGCCGGTGGTCTTCTGCTTCGGGCGGAAGGACATGGACGCGCAGCTGAAGGTGTTCGATCAGATCAGGCAGGAGGCGCCGACGCGCGTGGTGATCCAGGAGGAGAAGCAGCGACGGTATTGCCCGCCGGGTACGGACATCGTGGAGTACGACGATGTCGACAAGGTCATCGAGGCCTATGCGACGGCGTCCGTCGTCGTGACCGGCCGACTGCACGCCGCGCTGCCGGCCGTGGTCTCCGGCACCCCCGTGGTCTTCGCGCAGCGGGTGCACGACTCGCGCATCAGGCTGCTGAAGGACATCGGGCTCAAGATCCA
Organism: uncultured Gemmatimonadales bacterium; assembly: GCA_963840215.1. Taxonomy (GTDB): domain Bacteria; phylum Gemmatimonadota; class Gemmatimonadetes; order Gemmatimonadales; family GWC2-71-9; genus CAVVWJ01. Next base: position 348,372 of record CAWIYG010000006.1, read on the forward strand.
CGATCCCTCGAGCGCCGACATCCTGCCGCTGGCCCGGGGCCTGCTCAAGGGTCAGGTGGCCCTGCCCGACGACATCTTCGGCAGGGTCTCCGCCTTGAGGGAACGGTACCTGGCCTTTATCGCGGACTTTCGGGGGCGAGTGTCGCGCCTCGAGCCCCGCTCGGATCGGCGGCGGGTAGGGTAGCGCTATCGCGTCTTCGCTGGAGGCAGCCAGCCGGCCGTCCGGTAGGCCTCCGCGGTGGCCGCCAAACCGGCGGCGAGACTCCACCGGGGCTCGTAGCCGAGCAGGCGGCGCGCCTTGGAAATGTCGAAGGCCCGGTCGAGGTGGAAAAACTCGACCCGGCGCCGATACAGGGGTGGGGAGATCCCCAGGGGGCTGCAGAGCACCTCACAGGCCCAGGCCGCCGCATACACCGGGAGAAAGGGCACCCGCCAGCGCGGCGGCTTGACTCCCAGCGCCGCGGCCACCTTCCGAGCCAGCTCCTCGATCGTGGTGTATTCCGGGCCCCCGATCGTGAACACCTCGTTGAGCGCGGCGGGGCTGTCGCCGGCGAGCACGAATCCCTGCACCAGATCGTCGATGTAGGTCATGTGGTACAACGTTCGCCCGCTCCCGATCATGACGAACACGCCGCGCTCGATCGACTTGAAGAGCTTCAGAAACCTGCGGTCTCCCGGACCGTAGATGCCGACGGGCCTGACCACGCTGCCCGGCAGCCCCTTGCGGAAGTAGTCCAGCGCCAGCTGCTCCCCTTCGAGCTTGGACTCCTGGTAGTGGTCGCCTGGCCGGAGGCGGTAGTCCTCGGCCGCGGGCGGCGCGTCGATCCCGCCCTGGACCCCGACCGTGGAGCAGTGGACGAAGCGACCCACCCCGTGCTTGCTCGCCCCCTCGAGCAGGTGGCGGGTCGCGTCGACGTTCACCCGCCGGAAGACATCCTTGTCCGCATGCTCCTCCCGGTAGCTCGCGGCTACGTGGAACACTCGGTCGAACGGCCGCATCTGCCCGGCCACATCCGCGGCATCGGTGATGTCGACCCGGCGGATCTCCACCCCCAGTGACTCGAGGGCCTGGACGTTCGAGGCCTGTCGGACAAACGCCGTGACCGCGTATCCGTCCCTGACGAGTCGGGTGGCAAGTGCGCCGCCCGTAAAACCGGTGGCACCGGTCACCAGCGCTGTTGGCATGGGGATAGGATAACCTTGGCCACCTGGCCGAACCTAGGGGCTCGATTCGTGCCTAGAGCCCTCCCGGTCCCACGGGTTTGCGCGCATCGCCCTCCGAGCGTACGTTAGGTATTCCTAGAATCCTTACGAGTGAGCGGGCGGGCGGCTCAGGCGGATATTCCCTGGCCGAGACCCGCCGGTACGAATGCCGGCAAGCCGTCCAGAAGCGGGCCACTGTGGAGCCCGTAAGTTGTAGCGCCGCACCACCATACGGTGAAGTCAGGCGCCGTCGGCGTCGTGCCAAATTGCGGGGTCCGCGCATGAGAGCACTGGTCGTTGCACCCCATCCATTCTTCACGCCCCGCGGGACGCCTTTCAGCGTCTACTATCGCACGCTCGTGACCGCCGAGTTCGGGGTCGAGGTCGACCTCCTGACCTATTGGGAAGGCGACGACCCTGCCATTCCTGGCGTGCGGGTAATCCGCATCCCGTGGGTGCCGTTTACGTCCAAGGTTCCCGTGGGCCCGTCGCTCAAGAAGCTGGTGCTCGACCTGGTGATGCTCGTTTGGACCATCGCGCTCCTCATCCGGAACCGCTACGACTTCGTCCACGCGCACGAGGAGAGCGTCTTTTGGTGCAGCTGGCTCAAGCCGCTCTTCGGGTACAAGCTCGTGTACGACATGCACTCGAGCCTGCCTCAGCAGCTCAGCAATTTCGAGTTCACCAACTGGCGTTTCCCGGTTCGCGTGTTCGAGCGCCTGGAGAGGGCGGCGCTGCGGTCCGCCACGGCGGTCGTGACGATCTGCCCGGATCTCGCCAAACAGGTCGAGGGTCTGCTCGAGGATTCCTCGCGGCATATTCTGATCGAGAACTCGATCTTCGACGACGTCGTGATGGCCTCGCCCCGTCCCACCAGCCCGGCCGAGGCGGAGCTGATGGAGACCGTGCCCCGCCCGGGGCTGGTCGTCTATAGCGGCACCTTCGAGAAGTACCAGGGCCTCGACATCCTGATCCAGGCCTTTGCCCAGGTGCACGAGCGCCAACCCGACGCGTCCCTGCTGCTGGTGGGCGGCACCCCGGCGCAGGTCGCCCAGTATCGTGCGGTCGCCGATAACCTTGGCCTGAACGGGAGCGTCCGGTTCACCGGCCGGGTCACGCCGGCCACGGCCCGAAGCCTGTCCCGGCACGCCACCGTGCTGACCTCTCCCCGCGTGAAGGGGACCAACACGCCGCTCAAGATCTACGAGCAGCTTGCCAGCGGCATCCCGCTGGTCGCCACCCGCATCCATTCGCACACCCAGGTCCTGGACGAGGACGTCTGCTTCCTGGTCGAGCCCACCCCCAGCTCCATGGCCGAGGGCATCCTCAGGGCCATCACCGACTCGACCAGACGGGAAGCCGTGATCCGGAAAGCGCTCGCGCTCTACGACAGCCGGTACTCGCGGGACGTGTACAAAGACAAGATGCACCGTCTGCTCCAGCTCCTCGGCAAGACGCCGACGCGTGCGCCGGTCATGGTCTCGGACGACGTGTGGACCATCTCCGCTCCGGCCACGACCGAGCCGCCCGCCCGCCCATCGCACCTGGTGACGCCCATGCTGTACCCCTGGGTGTGCGTCCTGAGCGCGGCCGGCAACGCGATCGGGTGACCGCGCTGCCCTGATGGCACTTTCTCCCTTTCGAACGACCCTCGGACTCTAGCTGATGTGCGGTATTGCGGGGGTCGTGCCGCTGAACGGCGGCGCGGCGGCCGTGGGCGCCCAGCTGTCGGCGATGTGCGCCACCATCGTTCACCGGGGACCGGACGATGAGGGGTGCGACATCCGCGACGGGATCGCCATCGGCATGCGGCGACTCTCGATCATCGACGTCGCCGGCGGGCACCAGCCGATCTTCAACGAGGACCGCTCCGTCCGGGTCGTCTACAACGGCGAGATCTACAACTTCCGCGAGCTCCGCGCCGAGCTCGTAGCGGCGGGCCACCGGTTCACCACCGCGAGCGACACCGAGGTCCTGGTGCACCTGTGGGAGGAGCACGGGACGGGCTTCGCCGCGCGGCTCAACGGCATGTTCGCCATCGCGCTGCACGACAGCGGCCGGAACCGGTTCGTCCTGGTGCGCGATCACTTCGGGATCAAGCCGCTGTACTACGCGGTGACGCCGCAGCACCTGGTCTTCGGCTCCGAGGTGAAGGCCGTCCTCGCCTCGGGCGTCTGCGGACGGACGCTCGATCTCGACGCGCTGGGCCAGTTCCTCGCCTGGGAGTACGTTCCCGCCCCCGCCACGCTGCTGCAGGAAGTCCGCAAGCTGCACCCGGCGGAGATGCTGGAGGTGGACCTCTCCACCAGCCGGATCGAACGGCACACCTGGTGGCGGCTCCCGGCCGTGAGCAGCAGCCACAACGGCACGCTGCCCCGCACGCCCGGCGAGTGGGAAGAAGCCGTGGATGCGAAGATCCGGGAGTCCGTCCAGCGCCAGCTGATCAGCGACGTGCCCCTCGGCGCCTTCCTGTCGGGCGGCGTCGACAGCTCGCTGGTCGTGGCCGCGATGGGGCCGGCACGCACCTTCAGCATCGGCTTCGACGATCCAACCTACAACGAGCTCGCCTGGTCGAAGCGCGTCGCCGACTCGCTCGGCGTCACCCACTCGGTCGAGGTCATCCGCCCGGACGTGGTCGGGCTGTTCGAGCACCTGATGCCGTTCCTCGACGATCCGATCGGCGACTTCTCCATCTTCCCCACCTACCTGGTCTCCCGGCTCGCCCGCCGGGATGTCACGGTCGTGCTCTCCGGCGACGGCGGCGACGAGCTCTTCGGCGGGTACGACACGTATGCCGCCCAGGAGAAGGCGCGCACCTGGCAGCGGATCCCGGCCTTCCTGCGACACGGCATGCTCGAGCCGCTGATCCGCTCGCTCCGGCCGCGGCCGGCGAAGAAGGGGCTGGTGAACAAGGCGAGGCGGTTCGTGGAGGGGCTGGAGCACGACGAGCGGCTGGGCCACGCCCGCTGGCGGCTCTTCGTCGGCTCGGCGATGCGGCGCGAGCTGTTCACCCCGGAGGCGCATCGGGCGCTGAAGACTCCCGTCGAGGCCCATATCCTCGAGCTCGCCGGCGAGGTGGCCGACCGCTCGGAGCTGGACCGCGAGCTCTACGTGGATCTGAAGAGCTATCTGAGCGACAACTGCCTGGTGAAGATCGACCGGATGGCCATGGCGTGCTCGCTCGAGGGTCGGGTCCCCTTGCTGGATCCCGAGCTGGTCGAGCTCGCCTTTCGGATGCCGGCCGATCTCAAGGTGGGTCGCGAGGGCACCAAGATCCTGCTCAAGCGGGTCGCCGCGCGCCACGTGCCGAAGGAGTGCGTCTACCGGCCGAAGGAAGGCTTCAGCATCCCGATCAAGAACTGGCTGGGCGGCGAGCTGCGCCCGATGGCGGATGACCTGCTCTCCTCCGAACGGCTCCGCCGGGAGGGTGTCTTCCGGGTGGAGACGGTGGAGCGGCTGCGGCGGGACCATGACGCCGGCCGGGCAAACCACAGCCACGTGCTGTGGTCGCTGATGGTGTTCGAGGACTGGCGCACCCGGTGGGGCGTCTGACCGGCCGCAGCCGGTTCGCTGCGGGTCAGCCCGAAGCTACAGTGACGCGCTGAGAGAGTATCGCCTCGACACGAGCGATCTCGGCGTCGCGCTGTTCCGGACTCCATCCCAGAACTGACCCCATCAGCTCCGCGCAGCGACGCAACGCCGCGATCCCCGGGTGACCTCCCGCCGCCAGCTCCGTGCGACGAAGCACGACGTCGTCCAGCCGCTGCGCCATCTCCCGCTCGACACCGAACACGACCTCGGCGCCGATGACCGGCGAGCCGGCCACCAGCTCGACCCCCAGCGAAGGATCGGCGCGAACGTAGTCGAGGACCTCCCGAGCGGTCGAGCCGTAGTTGCCCAGCAGATGGCTGATGACGGCTGAGCCCACAAGCTCGGGCGCCTGCTTCAGGGCCGGAGAGCCGGCCAACTCCTCGACGTCTCCCCCGGGTAGAAGGCGCTCCTCCGGCCGCCGGGATACACCGTCGGGACGGAGCCGCCGCTCCACGAGGTCGACGGCCTGCTCCGCCGTCAGCCGCGCCGTGGTCCACTTGACCCCGACGGCGGAGATGAGGCCGGCGGCGCCCTCGCTCGCGTGGTCGTAGACCCGCGAGTGCTTCACCAGCTGGACCTCGTGCGGACCGGGGCGCGGGACCTCGGGCAGCATCCCCCCGAGCACGGTGAGCACGTCCTTCCGCGACAGCCCGGCGCTGGGGCACGCCGTATTGATCTCACCGAGGAAGATGGCGATCTCCTCCTCGGTGATCCGGAAGTCGTCCGGGTCACCGTCGCCGGCGAAGTGCCGGGTCCCGATCAGGGAGTATTGCTTCCAGGGCACCACGAAGAACAGCCGGGTGCCCTTGTTGAGCAGCGCGTCGCTGTCGCGGAACTCCGTCGGCACGGTGAACCCGATGGCGTGCTCGCCGAAGAGCCGGCGGGTGACCAGGTTCATCGCCTTCGAGGGGTGGAACCGGATCACGCCCCGATTCCCGGGCAGTGTCCGGAGGAGCCGGTCCGCCCAGGGCCCGGCGGCATTCAGCACCATCCGCGCCTGGATCTCGAACGCATCGCCGGTCAGGCAGTCCCGGGCGCCGAGTCCGTGCACCCGCCCGTCTCGCTGGAGCAGGCCCGTCGCCTCCACATAGTTGACGCAGTGGGCCCCGCCGTCCACGGCGCCGCGGAGATATGCCAGCGCGAGACGCTCGGTGTTGGCGATCTGACAGTCGTACCAGACGGCGCCCCCGGTCAGACCGCGCGAATCCAGATCCGGCACCATCGCCCGAACCTCTTCCGGGCCGATCACCCGGCCGGGTGGGATGCGCCGCGCCGCTCCTACGCCGGCGCTGCGATCGAAGCCGATCACGTCATTCATGAACAGCGCCGCCCGCATCACGGCCTTGCTGCGAAGCCCGTAGCCGTAGGTCGGGATCACGAACGGGAGCGGCCGAACCAGGTGAGGTGCCGTGCGCAGCAGCAGGGCCCGCTCACGGATCGACTCCCGCATCCGGCGGAGGTCGCCGTGCTGGAGGTAGCGGAGTCCGCCGTGGACCGTCTTGAGGCTGTTCGAGGACGTGGCCGAGACGAAGTCCGACCGCTCGACCACGCAGACCGTGAGGCCACGCCGGGCGGCTTCGTAGGCGGCGCAGATCCCGTAGATGCCGCCGCCGACCACTGCCAGGTCGTACGCTGAACGGGCGAGCGCGGCCGGGTCCCGTTTCACGGCCGCGGCCGCCGGCGCTTCCGCTGCTGCATGGCGATCTGATTGCGGACGAAGGGGGCCAGCCGCTCGCGCCGGCCGAAAGGCGTGAGCCGGGGGACCGGCTGTCGGAGCGCCGCCTTGATCCCCTCGCCGGGCGAGGAGAGATCCAGGGCGGCGCCCTCGAGGCGAAAGCCGTAGCTCCCGGCGCGGCCGGTCTGGTGGGGGAAGGGCAGGGGATCGGTCCCGGGAAGGATCGCGATGCCCCGCCGCTCGGCCTCCCGAAAGTGGCTCGGCGTGCTCCAGAAGAAGGGCCGGCCGCCCCCGTCGCCGAGGAAGAAACCGTCGCCGGGGACTACCGCCGTCATGAGGTCGCGCAGCAGTCGTCCCCGGCCGAACCACCACTTGCCGGCGCCCCAGGGAATCACCCGGAGCGCGCCAAGTGCCGCGCCCTGCGCGAGGACGTCGCGGATCGGCTGGCCGTCGGGCACGAAAGACTTCGTTCCCAGCAGCAGCACCTCGAGCCCCTCGCGCGCGACCACTTGTCGTCCGGCGACGAGCAGTAACCGGCGGTTGCCACTCGTCACCGCGAGCGCGGCCGGGTCACCGGTCGCCTCGATGGCCCAGCTCGTCGACGGCGCCCCCGCCTTCACGGATGATCCGCCCGCCATCCCGGCGAGGCGTCCAAACCCGTCGACTCCCTCGGATTCGGTCAGCATCAGCACGCCGGTCGGCGGTGCCCAGCCGCGCTCCCGCGCCGCCTGCTGGAAGTTGTGATGAGCCTGCTCGAAGAAGGAATCGAGATCGAAGCAGTCGTGCAGATGGACGTGGGCGTCGATCAGAAGCGAGGCCGGCTGCTCGGTGTCAATCACGGAGGAATCTTAAGGGCGACCCGGCATGGGGGCGAGGGTTGGCGGGGGGCTTCGCCCGAGCCGGGAGCGGCGGGGTGCTACTTGGAGGTGGCCATGGACCGGGCCAAGCGCCACGTGAGGATCGCGGCCTTGTCACGCATCTGTTGCAGCCTGGCCCAAGCCTCGTTCCCTCCGCGATGTTGGTCGGCGCCGAGAGGGCTGCAGGTCGAATTTGGGAAGTCAGGCCATAGAGCTCCGACCGAGGCCACCCCCGCGTCGCCGCGTAGACCGCCAACGCCAGCTCGTGACTCACGGCGCGTCAGCGCCCCCGCCCTCTAGCCTTGCGCCTCACCGTCCCGCTCCCCAAGATCCGACACCATGGACACCGCCACCATCCTCCACGCCGACCTGGACGCGTTCTACGCCTCCGTCGAGCAGATGCTCGACCCGTCCCTCAAGGGAAAGCCGATCGCAGTCGGGGGCGGCGTGGTGCTCGCGGCGTCCTACGAAGCGAAGGCCTTCGGCGTCCACGGCGGCATGCCGGGTCGGCGGGCGCGAGAGCTGTGCCCCGGCCTGGTCTTCGTCGGCGGGCACTTCAAGGAGTACGGGCGGCTCGGCGACGCCGCGATCAGGGTCCTGGGCGACTTCACGCCGCTGGTCGAGCGGATCTCGATCGACGAGGCGTTCGCCGACGTCGCAGGCTGCACGCACCTCTTCGGCACGCCGGCCGAGATCGCCGCGGCGATTCGCCGGCGCGTGCGCGACGAGCTGGCCCTTCCCATCTCCGTCGGCGTCGCCAGCACCAAGCACCTCGCCAAGATCGCCTCGCAGGTCGCCAAGCCCGACGGGCTGGTGGTCGTCGACCCGGGGACCGAGCTCGCCTTCCTCCATGATTTGCCGGTGGAGATGATGTGGGGCGTCGGCCCGGCGACCAGGGCGCGACTGGCCGAACGCGGCATCGCCACCATCGGCGACCTGGCGAGGACCTCCCCAGGCGCGATCGCCGGGCTGGTCGGCCGTGCCGCGGGCGATCGGCTGGCCGCCCTCGCCTGGAACCGCGATCCTCGCGCCATCCGGACCGGTGTCCGCGCCCGCTCGGTCGGAGCGCAATCGGCGCTCGGCCGACGACCGGTCGAGGACGCGGTCATCCGCCGGGCGCTCCGCCATCTCGCCGACCGGGTCGGCTCGCGCCTGCGGGCGAAGGGCAAGTCCGGGCGGACCGTGACGGTGCGGGTGCGCTTCGGCGACCTCCGCTCGGTCACACACGCCGTGACGCTGCCGCAGCCCGTCGCCGCGACCGCCATCCTCGCCGAGATCGCCGAGGACCTGGTGCGAGCCGTCCTCAGGAGCCATCCCGAAGAACGCGCGATCTCCTTGCTTGCCATCTCGATATCGCACATCGAGGAGCGGCCGGTGGTGCAGCTCGACGCCGAAGCCCCAGCCCGCCGAGCCCAGAGCTTGGCGGAAGGACGATTACCCCGACTGACGCCGTCGCTACTCCGATCCTTCGGGTGGTGGCATGATCTCGGCGAGGCGGTGCTGCAACGTCGCCTCGTCGATCGGTCCCCGGTGGACCGCCCGCACCACACCATCTGATCCCACGAATACCGACGTGGGAACGCCGCGCAGCTTGTAGAGTCTGCGCGCTCTTCCCTTTTCGTCGAGCAGCACCGGAAAAGGCATCTGGAACTCAGCCTGAAACTTTCGGATGTCCTTGGCCGAGCGTTCCTGATCCGTGAGGTTGATCGCGAGAATCGCCAATCCCGCCTCCCGGCGGGCCCGATGGGCGGCGATGAGGATGGGCATCTCGGTCCGGCACGGCTTGCACCATGACGCCCAGAAGTTGATGAGCACGGGATGGCCGGCGTAGTCGGACAGGCTGGCGGGACTCTCGTCCAGCGTCTCGAGGCTGAAGGCGGGGGCAATGTCCCCCGGCGTCTGGGCGCGAAGCCCGGTTGTCGCGAGGACACCCGCGGTGGCGAAGATCTTCAGCCAGCCAGCGCCCATTCGGACAACTCGGCAGGGGTGGGATTCGACCAGCGAGACTCCGGTCAGGGCTGACATAGCCGACGGTACTTGGAGCGTCAAGAGCCGCTCTACCCTTGTTGCCCCCGGTACCGTCCCGTAGGTTGGCTGTGTTCCCGCAGAAAACCGCAAGCCGTGGCTCGCCCCTCGCCGGAAGGCAGGTGGTCTATGCCGCACGCCCCGTACTCCCCTTGGACACGCCAGGTCGTTGCCGGGCTCACAGTTGTCGTGGGACTCTCGGTCTTTCCCCGGGTGGCATCCGGCCAAGGCTGAATGCCCTTTCGACTGACATCCAGTTTGGGTGTCCAGGGGAATTCGTTCTTACCGGCTCACCACTGGGAGTTGAGCGCCGACTATCGGTGGCTCCATTCTCGTGATAAGGACTTCTTCGTAGGTACGACGCAGACGCCAGCGCCTCCCGCACTGCAGCCGCCCGGTGGCAAGGGGATCAGGATCGACGTCCATACCGTCGCTCTGGGCTTGACCTACGCGCTGACGGACCGGTTCAGGGTCAGCTTGACGGCGCCGTTCCAGACCGGCAGTCTCTCGTTCATCGAGGGAGACGGCCTGCGGCACACGGAACGGGTGACGGATCTCGGCGATGTGACCATCTCCGGTGGCGCCTGGCTCTCCAACCCCCGCTCGGGCTCGACCGGGAATGTGATGCTCGGCCTGGGACTGAAGCTGCCGACGGGTAGCTATCGCGACAGCGTCGAGTTCTTTACCGAAACTGGCCCGGCGCAGCGGGTGGCCGATCCAGCCATTCAGCCAGGCGACGGCGGTTGGGGCATCATCATGCAGGTGCAGGCATTTCAGCAATTGCTCCCAGGGGCACTTGCCTACCTGTCCGCTTCCTATCTGCTGAATCCCAGGGTGCGGACCGAGGCCACCATCGGAAGGCCCATCGGGCTGCCGGGGGATCCGGCCGCGGGAACACCGTACAACCTGTCGGTGCCCGACGCCTATTCCCTGCGGGCCGGTGTGTCCTATGCCGTGGCACCTCGGTGGGGGCTTTCCGCCAGTCTCGGCGGTCGACTCGACGGTGTCCCGGTCGAGGATCTGGTGAATGGTGGCGATGCCCACTTCCGGCGTCCGGGGTACAGCATCTTCGTCGACCCCGGATTCGACCTCAGCCGAGGCTCCAACACGTTCACCGTGAATCTGCCGCTGCGGGTCCACGCCGATCGGAGAGCAAACGTCTACGACCGCGCCATCGATGTGCAGGGAGGCGGCAACCTGGCCAAGTGGCAGATCCTCGCCGGTTACACCCATCGGTTCTGAACGGCTGGGAGAAGCCGCCCGGAGGCCGCCAGAGTAACGCGTTCTCCGGTCCAGGAATTTATGGCCGCCTCCCTCGCCCTTCTCCAAACCGCCCTCGCCGATCGCTACGCGATCGAGCGTGAGCTCGGGCGGGGCGGGATGGCGACGGTGTACCTCGCGCGTGACGTCAAGCACGGGCGGAGCGTCGCGCTCAAGGTCCTATCTGCACATCGGCCTCTTCGAGAAGGCCCTCGAGGAGTTTCGCAAGACGGTAGCTATCGACCCCAGCAACCGGCAGGCGCAGGAGCGCATAGGTGTGGTCCAGGTGTATCAGGGTCTCTATCAGGACGCCATTCAGACTCTGCGTCACGCGCCAAGGGAGTACAATCCCGGCAAGGCTCGGTCCATCGTCGAGGACTACCTCAAGGCCACGCCGAAGGACCCCGGCGGTGTGGTCACCAGCGTACGTGCCATCCTGAACGCTCAGGTCGGTGAGAGGAGCGCGGCGGAGAAAGACATCGCCAGGGCAGTGTTGCTGGGGGAAGGCTTCGGACACTTTCACCATGCTGCCTACAACATCGCATCAACCTATGCCCTGCTGGGCAGGGCTGCACCTGCGGTCCAGTGGCTGCGGCGAGCCGCCGAGGATGGGTTGCCATGCTATCCTCTATTCGCGAGAGACCCCACCTCGACAACCTGCGACAGGATCCGGGATTTCTGGCCCTGATGACCGAGCTGAAGCCACAGTGGGAGCGTTGGAATCGCACACTGTGAGGCGCGTGACCGCCGTGCACGTCCCACCACCCTCGGATGGCCACCAACAGGACAAACGCAAGCCTGACATCGAACGAGGAACGCAGGCCGAACGCAAGCCGACTAGCGTGGGCTCACACCTCAACAGGGAGTGTCCCATGCCTCGGCTCGCCAGAATCTTCCGGGTGGCAGGTGCCGCCCTTGCGCTCGCCGGATGCGCCGATCACCCGACTGAACCAGAGGCGGTCTCGACCCCGGGTCCGGGTGCCGCCGCGGCCTCGAAGGCAGGGTCCAGCGTCGCCTGGAACGGAACCGCGCGCGGTTTGCTGACAGCGCAAGCTGCGAACCCGTTCGTTCAGGTGCGGGTGCTGGCCTATCTCTCGCTGGCGCAGTACAACGCCATCGTCGCCGCCGCGAACTCGAACACCCCGGGACCGGATCCGTCCGCCGCAGGTGCCGCCGCGGGCGCATCGGTGGTCGTCTTGAAGGACTTCTTCCCGGCCCAGGCCGAAGCGCTCGAAGACCAGATTGCCGCGCAGGCAAGGGAGAAGCGGGGCTTCGCAACCGGCGAAGCGATCGGCAGGGTGGTCGGTGCCACGGTGGTTGCCTATGCCCATGGCGACAACACCGGCGTGCTGCCTCCGCCGCCGGTGCCGGTCGGGCCGGGATTCTGGACCAGTACCGCGCCCATCCCTGGGCTCTTCGGCACCCGCCCTCTGGCACTGACGTCCGCGGATCAGTTCCGCCCGCCGCCCGCCCCCGCATTCGGATCCCAGGCGTTCCTGGACGCCCTGGCCAGGATCCGGCTCCTGTCGGACACCCGCACGCCGGCGCAGCTGGCCCAGGCGCAGTTCTGGAATACGCGAGTCGCCGGGTTCCAGAACGAGGTCGCCTCGGAATTGATCGCATCGCACGGGGGCTCCGAGCGAAATGCCGCACGTATCCTCGCGCTCGCCAACATGGCCGGCTTCGACGCCCTGATCGCCTGCTGGGACGCCAAGTTCGCCTATTGGTACATCCGGCCATCGCAGGCCGACCCGGGGATCACGCTTCCGATCGGGCTGCCCAATCATCCGTCGCTTCCGAGCGCCCACTCCTGTGTCACCGCCGCGTACTCCGAGGTTCTCGGACATCACTTCGCGGATGCGCGCCGGGACCTCGCGGCGAACGTCGAGGCGGCGGGGCTGTCTCGGATGTACGCCGGGATTCATTACGAGTTCGACATCGAGGCCGGTCGGCGGCTGGGCCAGCGGGTTGCCGAGCACGTCCTCGCCACTCACGTGACCGGCCACGAGCCGATTCCGCTCGACTGAGGAGCGGATCGGGCGGGTCGGGCTGCCTGGCCAAAACGCGCACTCCGCCAGAGATTTCGCAAGACGAGCAAGGAGATTTCGGTGGCAGCCACCATCTCGAGCGCGGTCCCGGCTCCAGGCAGCAGCGAGACTGCCGCGCTCGCGGCCCGCCTGCGGGGCCCGCTCCTGCGGCCCGGCGATCCAGGGTACGACGAGACACGCGCCGTCTGGAACGGCATGATCGATCGACGGCCCGCGCTCGTGGTCCGCTGTCTCGGGACGGCGGACGTCGTGACCTGCGTCGAGTTCGCACGGGCGAGCGGTCTCACGTTGTCGGTGAAGGGCGGCGGGCACAACATTGCCGGGCTCGCCGTGTGTGACGGCGGGCTCCTGCTCGACATGTCGCTGATGCGCGGTGTGTGGGTCGATCCGGTGACGCGCACCGCGCGGGCGCAGGCCGGCTGCCTGCTCGGCGATGTGGACCGGGAGACCCAGCTGCACGGACTCGCCGCCCCACTCGGCTTCGTCTCCACCACGGGGATCGCCGGACTGACGCTGGGCGGCGGGTTCGGATATCTCACCCGACGGCACGGTTGGACCTGCGACGGCGTGCAATCCGTCGAGATGGTGACGGCCGACGCGCGGGTCGTTCGCGCGAGCGAGCGCGCCGAATGGGGAGTTGCTCTGGGCGCTCCGCGGTGGGGGAGGCAACTTCGGCGTCGTGACGGCGCTCGAGTACCGGGTGCACCCGGTCGGCCCCGAGATCACGGCGGGCGCTATCGCGTGGCGGGAGCGCGACGCACCCGAGGTCTTGGAGCTCTATCGCGGCTTCGCCGCGGCCGCCCCCCTGGAGTCGACCTGCGTCGCGGTGCTCCGGCGCGCCCCGCCCGCGCCGTGGCTTCCGCCGGCGATCCACGGCCAGCCGATCGTGACGCTGCTCGCGTGCCACACCGGGCCGGTCGAGGAGGGAGCGAAGCAGCTCGCTCCGATCAAACGCCACGGGTCGCCGGTCGGCGACATCATTCAGCCCCGGCCGTACGTGTCTCAGCAGTGCCTGCTCGACGCCACGCAGCCGAGGGGGCGGCGCTATTACTGGAAGTCCGAGTACCTGGCTGCCCTCGATCAGCCGCTGCTCGAGCTGGCGATGGAGTACGCGCAGCGGATGCCGTCACCCCACTCATCCATCGTGCTTTTTCCTCTCGGTGGCGCGCTGAATCGCCTGCCGGCCGACCACTCGGCCGTGGGCAATCGGGACGCGACCTGGGTCTTCAACGTCATGGCCTCGTGGGACGACCCGGCCCAGGATTCCCCGAACATGGAGTGGGCGCGTACCGCCTGGCAGCGGATGCGGTCGTTCTCCACCGGCGGGACGTACATCAACTTTCTGACGGAGGACGAGGGCGAGCAGCGAATTCGAGCCGCCTATGGGGGGAACTACGACCGGCTGGTGTCCATCAAGCGCGCTTGGGATCCGGACAACTTCTTCCACGCCAACAAGAACATCATGCCGCCTTCGCCATAAACGGCCATGTCTGAGCCGCGGGATGTGCGCACCTCGAAGGCACGGGCCGACCGTGGCGGAGAGCCGCTGGAGGTCCGCCTCCTCGGAGGGTTCAGCCTGTCCACACCGTCCGGTGGGACGATCGTCCTGCCCGGCATCCGGCAACGCGCGCTCCTGGCCTATCTCCTGCTGCACCGTGACCGACTGGTCGATCGGCGGCATCTCGCGTTTCTGCTCTGGCCCGAATCCACCGAGCCGCAGGCCCTCACCAACCTCCGACAATTGATTCACGATGTGCGCGCCGCGATTCCGGACGCGGACCGCTTCATCGAGGCGGGCCGCCAGCTGGTGGGGTGGGTCCACGACGCGCCGTTGGTGCTCGACGTGGACCGGTTCGAGGCCGCCGTTGGTCCAGCAGCCGGCGGCGCGGCCCTCGCTGCCGGCGGCGCGGCCCTCGCTGCCGGCATCGAGCTCTATGGGGGCGATCTGTTGCCGGAGTGCTACGACGAGTGGATCGAACCCCTTCGGCGCCGGCTGCACGAGCTCCTGCTGGATGGGTTGCGTCGGATGATCGCTGTGCTCGAGGAGCGCCGGGCCTTTGGGGCGGCCATCGGCCACGCGGAACGACTGCGGGACCTGGAGCCGCTCGACGAGACCGCCACGCTCGCACTCATGCGCCTTCATGCCGCTCAGGGTCGGCGCGCACTGGCGTTGGACACCTACGCGCGCACCGAGACACTGCTGAGGAAGGAGCTGGGGACGCACCCGATGCCGGCCCTGCGGGAGCTGCGGGATCGTCTCCTCCGCGCGCCCGAGGCTGAAGAGCCGTCCCCCGCCGGCGGCACGGCGGAGCCGGCGTTCATCGACCGCGCCGCCGAGTGGACCCGACTCACACGGGCGTGGTCCGCGGCAGGCCGCGCGCGGCCGTGCTGCCTGCTCGCGTCCGGCATCCCGGGAATCGGCAAGACCCGACTCTGCACGGAGTTCGCGGCCTGGGCCAGACGTCAGGGCGCCACGGTCGCGATGTCGAGCTGCTACCGCACGGTGGGGTCGCTGCCGTACGCGCCGGTGGTGGACTGGCTCCGGTCGCCGATGCTGACCGGCGCCGTCGCCGGCATGGCCTCCGAGTGGCGCGTTGAGCTCGGCGGACTCTTGCCCGAGCTTGCCGGGACCAGGGCAGCCACAGCCGACGGCAGCTCCGCCGGGTCCCGCCGGCGGCTGTTCGACGAGCTGGTGCGGGCCATCGGTGCGGCGCCGCCGCCCAGGCTGCTCGTGCTCGACGACATTCAATGGGCCGATCGCGAGACGATGGAGTGGATTCGCTTCCTCATGGGTGGGGACAAGCCGCGCTCGCTGGTGCTGCTCGCGGCGAGTCGGGCCGGTGAGCCGGCCGCGGACGATCGCCTCGAGGAGCTCCTGCGCGACCTCCGGCACGACGGCCGACTCGACGTGATCGAGCTCGAGGCGCTTGACAGTCCCGACACCGCCGCGCTCGCCGCCGCCGCCGGCGACATGCCGCTCGAGGCGTCCGCCGCCGAGGCGCTGTACCGCGAGACCGAGGGCCTCCCGTTGTACATCGTCGAGATGATGCGGGCGAGCGCGGAAGGCTCCGCCCGCCCGACCTCGACCCGAACCGCCGGGAGGCGGGTGCTCCCGGATCGCGTGATGGCGACGATCGAGGGGCGCCTGGCGCTGCTGACCCCGTCCACCCGCGACGTCCTGGGCGTCGCCTCCGTCATCGGGCGCGAGTTTGGCACCGAGCTGCTGGCGGCCGGCAGCGGCACGGGCGAGGCCGAGGTCATGACCGCGGTCGAGGAGCTGGTCAAGCGCCGCCTCGTCGGCGAGCGCGGCGCCGGCATCTACGACTTCAGCCACGAGAGCATCCGCGAGGTGGCCTACGACCGGCTCGGTGCCGACCGCCGCCGGCTGCTGCACCGCGGGATCGCGCAGGCGCAGATCGCGGCGGGCGGCAGTGCCCCGGCGTCGGCCTCCACCATCGCGAAGCACCTCGAGCGCGGCGGATTCATCGAAGGAGCGATTCCGTTCTACCGGCTCGCGGCCGAGCATGCCCTTGGCATCTATGCCGGCATCGAGGCGGTCGCCTATTACGAGCAGGCGCTCGAGCTGCTCGGCCGGCTGCCGTCCTCGGCCGGCCGTCTACTCCAGGAGATCGAGTTGCGCACCGCGCTCTGCGTGGCGCTGGTCAGCCTGGAGATGTACTCCGGTCCTCGCATGCTGCAGGAGTACGCCCGTCTCAGCGGGTTGTGCCAACGCGCCGGCGTCTCGCCGGGGCCGCCGGCCTTGCGCATGCTCGCGATCGCCCTCCTGATGCAGGGCGACGTGGCCGAGACGGCACGGATCGGAGGGCAGCTGCTGGCCGCGGTGCCCCCGGCCGGGGACCCGGTGCTGCTGGTGGAGGCGCGGTACGTGCTCGGGGCCGCCGAATTCGTGCGCGGTGATCAGGAGGCGTGCGCCCGACACTTTCGCGCCGGACTCGATGCGCATCGACCGGCTCAGGCCGGGGAGCACGTGAGAACCTACGGGCAGGAGGCCGGCGTCGTCTGTGGCGTACGCCTGGCCATGGCCCTCTGCCTGCTGGACCAGCCCGAGGCGGCCCGGCAGGCTCTGGCGGAGGCGGTCGCGCGGGCGGAAACGCTCAGGCATCCCCACACACTGGTCTACGCGTGGCAGATCGGGGCGTTTGCGCTGATCGAGCTGGGAGACGAAGTCGCGGCGCGCCGCCAGATCGACGCCGCGGTGAAGGTGACCGAGACCCACCGGCTTCCGGGTTGGCGGATCCGCAACACCGCGCTGCTGGGCTTTCTTGTCGGGCGGGCGGGTGAGGTCGATCGGGGCGTCGCGATGATGCGGGACGCCGCCGAGCAATGGGCCGGCAGGGGCTGGCGGCTCCTCGTGCCGTACGATCGGGGTCTGCTGGCCCGGTTGTATCTCGCCGCGGTGCGCCCGGCCGAGGGACTGGGCGCGATCGAGGAGGGTCTCACGACGGCCCGGGACACCGGGCAGGCCTTCTGGAACGCCGAACTGCTGCGCCTCAAGGGCGAGTTGCTGGAGCTCTCGGGAGCGCCGCCGGCCGAGAGCCGTCAGGCGTTCTCGGACGCACTGGAGTTGGCGCGAGCGCAGGGGGCCACGACGCTGGTCCGCCGGGCGGAGCAGAGCCTGCAAACCAGGAGGAACGCCGGTCGAACGATTGTCGAGTAGCGTGGGACCCACACTTCTCGAGCCAGGGACAGGCAACCAGCCGGTCCCCCGGTTCGGTCAGATGGGGGCAGACCATGCGGACACGCCCGAGCCTTCTCATGGTACTCGGATTGACCCTGGCGGCTTGTCAGGATAGCGCCGACCCTTCGCCAACCCCTCCGACGGTCGGGACGCTCGTCGTTTCGACCACCAGCGGCGGAAACGAGCCCGGCCACAGCGGCTACCTGCTGACGGTCGACGGCGTCGACTCCCTTCGCCTCGAGCCTGCCGGCATGTCGCAGATCGACCTCCCCGCTGGGCCGCACACGCTGCGGTTGCTCGGCATCGCTGAGCATTGCCTGGTCTCCCCGGGAACGTCGCTCGACGTGGCCATCCTTTCGGGAAGCACGACCTCGGTGGCGTTCGATGTCACCTGTTCAGTGACCGGTGTCCGAATCACGACCACGACGACCGGCCTGGATTTCGACCGCGATGGATACCGCTTGGAAGTGGATGGTATCGAACAAGGATTCCTTCCCTTCGCCGGCAACCTGCTGACCCGGCTCGAGCCGGGAAGCCGAACGATTGCCCTGACGGGGCTGTCGCCGAACTGCATGAGCGTGGGCCCCAGCTCACACAGCGTGACCGTTCAGCCCTCCGAGATCACGCTGATCGACTTCGCGGTGGCCTGCACCGCGACGAGCGGAGTGATCGGGGTTGTTGTTCAGGCGTCGGGCACGAATCCAAACGATCACTATCAGGTCGTGGTGGACGGACGCAGGCCGTTCGTCCTCCAGAGCAGCCCGGTCTATCTGATCGAGGTGCCGGCAGGTGACCATGTCGTCTCACTCGTCACCCCCGCTAACTGTTCCGTGAAACCCGATTCCCAGTCGGTCACGGTGACCGCGGGAGGCCTCACTCGGGATACAGCCTACGTGGCCTTTCGGGCGACCTGTATCGAGCAATTCGGTAGGATCCGAATCACCGCGCCTACGACGGGGCCGGTACCAGCCGGTCACGAGTACGAAGTCATCGTGTGCGCCAACCGGGGGTTCACCTGTCCCTGGGAGCCGATCCTGCAACGAAAGCTGGCGCCCAAGGACACCATCATCGCCCAGTATGGCACCACCATCACGGTCAGCGTGGAGTTGAGCAACATCCCCGTGGGTTGCCGGGTCCAGACTGCCAACCCGACGCCGTTTCTCACCGTCCCGGCCAACGGCATTCGCGACGTCCCGTTCCCGGTCGTGTGTGACTCGTGAAGGCGGGGATCACGGCGGGGGTATTGAGGATTGGTCCAGGGGTCCCCGCCGGGCGCAGCCCACCCGCCCGGGCCCCGCCCACCCGCCGGCGCAGCCCCCGCCTTCAGCCGTGGCAGTCGTCCTCGGCGCTCCCGCTATTCACCAGTCCGATCGCCGAGATCGCCAGCACCGTCGAGAGCACGATCGAGACCGAGATCTTCTCGCCCGCGAACAGCCATCCCAGCAACACCGCGACCAGCGGATTCACATACGTGTGCGTTGCGACCAACGTCGGCGGATAGCGCTCGAGCAGCCACGAATACGCTGCGAAGGCCAGCAGTGACCCGAAGAAGATCAGAAAGAGCAGTCCGAGAAGCGCCTGTTTCGTGACCGCACTGATGTCCAATTGCCGGTGCTCGCCGTACAGCAAGCCGGCGACGGTCAACATCAGCGAGCCGCACAGCAGCGGTAGGGCGGCGTTCATGGTTCCAGCGGCCGTCGCCGGCTGCGAGGACGATACCGACGATGAGCGCGATCAGCGTGATCACGGGCGCCCTCCAGCGGCCCCTCGCAACGCGGTGCGTCGCGCCAGGACGAACGCGAGCGTGAACAGCAGGTGCACCACGAGAAACGCCTTGGCGAGCTGTCGGGCGTCGCCGCTGAAGACTCCCTGTACGTCGTTGGTGGTGACGATTCCGAATCCAACGATGTTGGCCAGGACGATGGCGTCACGCGCCGGGGAAGGGGCCGCATCGCGTGCCATCCAGTTCAGCACGGCAATGCCGAGACATGGCCCGGCGAAGATCCGCAGAAAGGCGATCAGTGCCGGCGGCGCGTCGGCCGGAACGGCGCCGATACCGAAGTAGCGCGGGGCAAACATGACCGCGAGGCCAATAAGGCCCAGGTACATCGCCGAGGCAATCAGCACTGGTTTGAGCTTCATCGGGAGGCTCCTGAGGAACGTTTGGCAGCCGAATCAGGGGGCCACGAGCCCCGCGAGCATGAGCGTGCCGGAGTCCAAGCCTAATTCGCGTGTTCGGCAACCCGTAGCCATCCGCCCACCCTAAGGGGCCTAAGGTGCGCGTTGGTGGAGAGGGTGCGGTCGATCCGAGCTCGAGCGTGGCCGCTGGCCGTCGAACCGAGGCCGGATGTCCGACCGACGGAGCGCCAGGTTCTTGCGGCGGCGTATGGCGTGCTCGATCGCCGTCCGGTCAGCTGAATCGCGGTCTCGGACAACCCTACACGGCGCTTGCCGGGTTTCCCCTCGGACTGACGCGCCACCGGCCGATTCCATCTTCACCGGCCACGTTGACGCCTTGGGGCCGGTATTAGTCGGTGAAGTTGCAGCTCGGCTCGCTGACGCAGGCGACGACAGCGAGGAGGGCGGCCGCGCCGAGCCCCAGTCCCACACCTCTCCAGAACCCCTTCGTTGGTGAGCCGAGGCGCACCGAGTCGACCGCGGTACGCGGAACGCTCACCCGGCAACTGTCGCACTCCGGCGAGGCAATGAAGGGAATCCCGCTGATGGAGTCCGAGCCCAACCGCACGGCATGCCACTGCAGGGCTCGGCCGCCTTGCCACACCTGCACCTGCTGGCGTGGAGGCAAAGCCCCGGAGGGCATTCGCTCGGGTTGGTGCCATCCGGCCCCGCAGGCACTCTGGAGAAGCGTCAGGATGAGCAGGCCGGCCGCTCGCAGCGGGCGGTCGCGGCCGGCGCGACGATCGTGGCGATGGTGCATGCGGGAGAATCTGCAGCAGGACCGTCCCTCGAGCGTGACCTCGCCGCCCCCCCCCGCGAACGCGTCGCTCGCTTACGCCGGCCGTGCGCCCGAGTAACGCAGGGATAACTCGCCGCTAACCCGGCGCGACTATGATCGCGGCGGTTACCGAGCTCTTCGATTCAAGCATGCCCGCCGTCACCACCAGAGTCCTGGCCCTCCGCGACTCGCTGGCAAAGGCGAACAAGACGATCAAGCTCGGTCTCAGCATAGGCATCCATCAGATCACGGACCTGAAGGACGTCAATGTGCGCAATGTGGTCATCAGTCCGATCGATACCACGCTGCGCGTCGACAAGAAGAAGATCACAACCCGGTGTAATTGGTGCTGGCTCGGCTTCGTGGCGAACATCAATCTTGCATCGTTCAACGCCGATAACATCGCCACGTTCAATAGGTCGATCGAGGGCGGAATCGGTATCGCCGTGCGCCTGACGGATGACTTCGGATTCGCCAGGACCTATGAACGCGTGTTCAGCCGCCGGCTCAGGGATTTCGTCACAGCGGACCAGAAGATCATCGTAGACGGCAAGCCTCTCACTGCTATCAGTGATGACGACAACCGCTTCTTTATCGATGACAGCCTTAATGCGGTCTCATTCAAGTTCGTCTACTTGGTCTGACTTCTCCCGGTGAAGTCGCTGCGCAAGAAGGACGGAACGGCATGACAATGATGCCGTTCCGTCCGTCGGCCGGGCACCAGGCTTCGGGCCCCCGGCCGACGGTTCACCCTGCTGGTCAATTGTTGAGGCAGGCGTTCGTGGCGAGGGGGTTCTCCGCCAGGGGAACCCAGGGCCCCGCGATGCCGGCGCTGATGTGCCGGATCCAGAACCAGCGCTGCGAGAGCAGGGGGCCCGCCGTGTAGCCGCCGACCTCCGCGCTCCGGAGCAGCGGCGACACGGTCACGATCACCGAAGCCTGGCTGACGCTGCTCGTGGCGCTCAACCCGATCTGGAAGTTGGCGCCGATCTGGTTGGGCGCCGAGGTCCAGGCCATGGTGAAGTAGTTGTAGGTCTTGAGGCCTTCCTGCCGGCTCACGCAGTTGGTGACGCGGAAGGCGGAGATCGTCGGGAACGTGGTGGTCGTGAACAGGCTCGCCCTGGTCGTGATGGGGCTGCTCAGGCCGTCGCGGACGTGCCAGATCCGCACGTCGTAGGTGGTGAGCGGCGCCAGCCCGCCCAGCAGGAAGCTGGCGGCTCCCCCGGCGATGCTGGAGCTGGCGTTGGTCCAGGCAGTGACGCCGTTCTTCCGGTATTGGAGCGTGGTCGTGGTGTTGGTGGTGGCGCCGTTCACCCAGGTGATGGTCGCCGCGGAGGCGGTGGCTCCGCTGCTGGCAAGGCTGGTCGGTGGCGGCGGGGGGGCGATGACAGTGAAGGGGATCGCGCTCCCCGACGTCGGGTCGGCCTGCTCGTAGGTGTTGCCGGTGAGCCGGATCCGGATGGTGGTGCTGCCGGCGGCCACCCCCTGAATGGCGTTGCTGTTGCCGGTACCCGGGCTGGGCTGCGCGAAGGCCGTGTTGTCGCTCGTCCAGGCGTAGGTGAGCGCGGACGCGGCGGGCTGGACCAGGGACGGCGCCGCCCGGACGAAATCCACGGACGTCACCGTCAGCGTCGAGGAGCCGCCCGCCAGCGCGGAGGGCGTGCCGCTCACCTCGAAGCCGGTGGCGAAGTGCTTGGTGATGTCGGGGTCGGTGGCCCGGGTCCCGTACATGTACCTGGCCAGCTCGATCTCCGCCTGGCAGTTGCCGCCGTTCAGATTGTGGTTCGGCGGGAGCGAGGCGACGCAGTGGTCCAGGATCGGCCGGCGCTGCCCGGCGTCGGAGAGGTGCTTGTACCCGATGGCATGAATCAGCTCGTGCGCCAGCAGCTGGGAGAGGCCGCTCGCCTGGACGGCGTTGGTGAAGTTCCCCTTGCAGGTCGTCTGGCTGGCGCCCCGGTGCACGGTGATGGTGGTCGTGCCGTTCGGAGGGGTGGTGCCGCAGAACCAGGTGCCGGTCGGCGTCGCGGGATCGAAGACGACGGTCACCTTGAAGTTGAACGTGCCGCTGGTGATGAAGTCCGGGAACCCGTTCTGACCGAAGACCACCGACTCCCAGATGCTGATGGCGCCGGGAATCGCTCCCGAAAGCTGGGTATTGGTGCTGGTGACGAGGACCTTCGCCCCGCAGGGATAGTTGGGGGTGAGCCAGGTGCCGAGCGGTCGAATGCTCTGGCAGGTCGTCACGGGCCCGGTCACGACGGCCAGCGCGGGCGCGGGCGTGGGCGCGGGCGAGGCTGGAGGAGGCGCGGACGGTTCGGTCCCACAGGCCACGAGGCAGAGCGCCGCGGCCGCGGCGATTCGACGCATACGGGCTCCGTCGGTATGAGAGATATGGTCGTGCGGAGCCCCAATCTCGGCCACGCCGGGAGGCGGAGTCTAGGGCCGAAATGCGACAGGGAGGGGCCGAAATGCGACAGGGGGTTGGGTGGCGGGTGGGCTGCGCCCGGCGAGGTGCTACTGGGGCCTCAACTCGACCCCGCCGCTCCCGCCGGCGCGCCAGCGCCCCCGCCCACTGGCCGCAGCATCAGCCAGAACGCGAGCAAATGCACCCAGACCAGCGCCGGGACGTAGAGAATGGGGATCGCGTAGGCGGCGCCGAGCTGCCCGGCCATTGCCGGCAGGCCGATGCTGGCCGCGTGTACCGTGTCCATGACGAGGTCGGCCAGGCCGACCAGGTTGAACGCCCAGACCAGCGGCCAGAAGAGGAAACGCACGCGCACCGTCAGCAGCGCGAGGATCGCGAGCAGTGCGGTGGCAAGGTCGCCGTAACCCGCCGCCGCCGCCCAGCCCGCCGGCAGGTGCGGCCCGACAAACCCGGGCAGCAAGAAGACCAGCCCGAAGAATCGAAAGCTGTTGAACGTCGCGATGGCGCGGAGCGCCTCGACGGGATCCATCGCCCTCAGCCGCGGCCAGACGTACGTAACGATGCAAAGCGCCCAGGCGAGATAGCCCAGCGCCATGTCAGTCATAAAGATGTTTTGCGCAAGCATGTCCAAATCTCCTTCAATCACCCCGCCGCTCCCGCCGGCGCTCGCGGTTTCAATCACAGAGGAGTCCTAAGGCCGACCCGGCACGGGGTCTAGACGCATCTACATGACGAGCTCTGCCCGAGGCCGGCCCCCAACCGGTGATCTTCACTCCGAGCGAGACCGCGCTGGGTGATCCCGCCTCGTAGAAGCGCCCGAAGAAATCATTCGCCTCGATGGTGCCTGGATACCTGAGCCCGAAGAGATTCTCGACGCTGCCGAAGAGCGTCGCCGGGCCCAACCGCCAAGCGGCGTTGAGGTGGACCAGGGCCCGGGCCGGTACAGCGCGGAAGGGCACCCCTTGCACCGGTGCGCCTGGCTCCGGCCGGAAGTACCAGGTGCCTGCCTTGGCGTTGCTGGTTTCGACGTAGACGACGCTCTGCCACTCCAATTGGACGCCCAAGGTCACGGCTGCCGACGGGCGAACGCGGGCCTCGCCGGTGGCGCGGTGCCGCGGCACGGCCGGGAGGAGCTTGCCACTGAAATCCTCGTCCTGAGGGGTCCCCGTGGAGTCGAGGACCCGCGAGGTGAAGTCCCGCAGCCGGAGATCCAGGAACGTGTAGCTGGCCGCGAGCTCGAGTCGCTGTGATGCGCGGGCGGTCACGCCCAGCTCGACGCCGATGTTGCGGGAGCGGCTGGCGTTCTGCGGACGGAACTCGCCGTTGGCGCTGAACGGGACGAACTCTCCCCGCACATCGGCGTAGAAGACGGCCCCCTCCAGCAGCACCCGGCCATCGACGATACGCCGCGCGCCGACCTCGTAATTCCACAGCGACTTCGGGCGGAGCGAGTCCTGAAGCGCGGGCGCTGGGGCCGGCGGAGAGCTCGCCGATGATCGGTACCTCGGTGCCACGGCCGACCGAGGCGTAGAGCGAGGTCGCCGAGTCCGGGGTCCAGAGGGCAGACAGTCTGGGCGAGAGGTGATCGAACGACGTCTCCTGCCGCGGCACGGCCCCGGTCACATAGCTCTCGAACACGTACGCCCACCCGGTCGTATCGCAGGCCGAGGGTCAAGCCGACCGGGCCGGAGACCTGCCACGCCACCTGGGAGTAGACGCCGAGGTTCGGAACCGAGAGGTATCCGTTGTCGACCCGAATGCCACGGACGCCCCGTCGTTGGCCCACCGTTGATCGGTGGCGAAGAGGATATCGTAGTCGAATCCCACGGTCGCCTCGATGGGCGAGCCGGCCACGCGGTTCGACGCGGAATCGCGCACCAGCTTGGGTGCGATGGAAATTCCCGTCCACGATCCCGATCGGATTGAATAACCGGAGCGTGCGGCCGCCATAGAAGAAGTACCCGGTCGCCATCCCGGCACTGAAGGCTTGGTCCAGCCGGACGCCGGCACGATAGCGGGTGTCGGCGCGGCGAAGTTGAACACCAGCGCCGCGGGCGCCGCGGCGTCGGGATCGGCGTCGAATTCCGCCTGGGTGAGGGTACCGGGCAGCCGCAAGTCGAGACGCGAGCCGTTGGCTTCGATGGCGACCCGGGTGCCGGGCGCGGCGAATGAAGTCGAACGCCGACTGGCCCCGCGTATGTGCTGCCGGTACTGTGGGCCCGGTAACCGTCCGCCGTCGTGTACGAGGCGGCCGCGAGGGCGCTTCCCCGTCCACCGGCGAACACGCCGCCCGCATGGCCGTCGTACTTCCGGAATCCGAAGGCACCTCCCAGCGCACGAGCGGAGATGCCTCGGCTGTCCCGGCCGCTGCGCGACACCACGTTCACCACCCCGCCCGGCGAGCCGGCGTACAGGGCCGAGGCCGGGCCGCGCACGACTTCGACCTGGCGGGAGGCGGCGAGCTCGATGAGGTCGAGCCGCGACCGCCCATCGGATTCCGTGAGGGGGATGCCGTCGAGCAGCACGGCGATGCCGCGCAGCGCAAAGGCCCCGCGTGCGGCTGAACCCCGGATCCCGATGCTCACCTGGTCCGTCCCGTACTGGGACGCCGCCTGCACGCCCGGCATCATCCGAAGCGTTTCGTTCAGCCCGACGGTCCGGCCGCGATCGATGGCCGAGGTATCGGCGACCGACACCGATGCGGCGACTTCACTGAGGCTCCGTGGGTCCCGCGTGACCGAGGTGACGATCGGGTCCAGGGTGGTGACGACCGGCTCGAGCGCGATGTCGACCCGGGTGGACGTCGACGCCATCCACCTGCAGCACCACAACCCCCGGGGCGAAGCCGACCCGGCGCACCGTCAGTTCCACCGGACCCGGCGCGACGCCGCGGAATTCGAAGGATCCTCGCGGGTCGGTGCTGGTCCTGAACCCGGACGCGCCCAGGGACACGTCCGCATCGGCCAGTCCGACAGGCTGGTCCGCGCGAACCACGCGGCCGCGGATGACTCCGGCCTGTGCGGTGAGGCGCGTCGCACCTCCCGCCAGGAGGATCGCGACCACGGCGACCACGCGCATCGTTGCCCAGGCGTTCATCGGATGCAGTCGCTCCTTCCGAACCCTACCGGGTGGCGGCGAAGCGCGTCAGCAGCTCCTCGAAGCGCGGGTCTTTCCGAAGTGGGTCGAACCCGGGCCACACGCGGAGGAGCGCGACGCTTACCGTTCGGCCCGCCGGCATGGAGAACAGCAGCTCCAACAGCTCGAGCGCCGCGTCGATCTCCCCGACTTTGGCGAACACTTCGGCGGCGTCGCCCATCACCACCGTGGCGACATCGGCGCCTCGTGCGGTGGGCGCCAGCTCGATCGCCCGGCGGGCTTCGCGCAGCGCGTCGGCGGTGCGGCCCAGGCCGGCGTAGGCCAGACCGAGCGCCACCCGGATGTGCGGGTCGGTCGGATGAGCATCGACGCTGTCCTGGAGGATCGAGCGTGCGGTGGCGTGGCTGGCCTGGGCCAGTTTGCGCTCTCCCATGGACTCGTACAGCCGCGCGCGCATCAGGGATTTCGGTTGATAGATGAAGGCGTCGCGGTACAACTCGCTCCGGGATCGGTCCAGCATGGCGATCCCGTCGGCGTAGCGGCGCT
This sequence comes from uncultured Gemmatimonadales bacterium, assembly GCA_963840215.1. GTDB lineage: Bacteria > Gemmatimonadota > Gemmatimonadetes > Gemmatimonadales > GWC2-71-9 > CAVVWJ01. The sequence goes on from CAWIYG010000006.1 coordinate 374,753, forward strand.
GCACCCAGAGTGCGGTGAAGCGGGAATACGTCGCCGCGCCACCTGGGTCCCAATCCGGTGGTATGCGTTCCATGACTGCCGCGAGCGTGTCCGCTGTCCCTTTCCAGCGGAGATACGCCTGTCCCTTGACCAGTGTGATCGCGTGATCCTCGGGGGCCAGCGCGATGGCGCGATTGAACGCCCGCATGGCTTCTTCCCGACGCCGCAGCCAGTTATACGTCGTGGCTGCCTCGAGGGCGGCGTTCAGATTGCCGGGCTCCAACCGCATGGCATGATCGAGCTCGGCCACGGCCTCGTCGAAGCGGCCGGCCGTCGACAGAGCCCCGCCGAGCGCCACCCGCAAGTCCGCGCTATTCGGGAAAGCATCGAGCGCCAGCCGGAGCTCCTCGATGGCCCTGGCCGCGTCTCCCTTGAGAATCCAGTACGAGGCCAGGGCCTCCCGCGCCTCCACCAGCCCGGGCCGCCGCCGGAGCGCGATCTCCGCTTCCACGCGCGCCTGCTCGCGACGGCCATCCGACGTGTCATACGTCGCGGCGGAGAGCACATGCATCAGCGCCAGCCGGGCGCGAGCGGTGGCGAACCCGGGATCGAGGTCGCGCGCCCGCGAGTAGAGTGACACCGCTCTGCGAATGTTCTCGGCGGGTACCTGGCGCCAGGCATTGCGCGGCCGGCCGGCCAGCTCGATCGCGCGCCCTTGCAGGTAGGTGTCGTAGGCGCCCGCGTCCGTGGTCGCGGGATGGTCCAGCAGGTCTCGCTCGCCCTTGGTCGGAGAGATCCGCAGGGTCGCCGCGGTTGCCAGTACGATGTCGCGCTGAATCTCCTGCAGCTCGATCGCTGGCCGCTCGTACCGCTGAGCCCAGAGCCGCCGTCCGTCCTCGGTGCGGAGAAGCTGGGCCTCCACCCGCACTCGGTCGTCCAGCCGCTGGACGCTGCCGCGGAGCACGGCGCTGACTTGCTGCTCGGCCCCGATCTGCTGTACGGACTTGGGGCTCCCGCGGTAAATCGACGTGGTCACGTAGCTGGGCGCGACCACTCCGCGAAGCTGCCTCAGCGCGGTCCCGATCCCGTCGCTCAGGCCCACCGCCAGGTAGTTGGTGGCGGTGCTGTCGCCGGGCCGATCGAAGGGAAGCACCGCGAGCGAGACCGGTGCCGGTGTCGCGGTCGTTCCCCGGCGCGCCAGCCCCGCGCCTGCCGCGGCGACGAGCACTACCGTGGCCGCGATCACGGAGGTGCGCCATCGCGGGTGCCGCGCGATGGTCAGCCGAGCCCGCCGAAGCTTTCGCGAGTACCCGGGCCCCTGGTCGAGCCGAATCCCCTCGAGTGCCACCGCCAGCTCTTCGGCGGATTGAAAGCGTTCCGCCGGGTCCTTCCGCAGGCATCTGTCGATGAGGTCGTCCAGCTCGGACGGAATCTCGTCGCGCAGCTCCGATGCCCGGGGCGGGAGGTCGTACAGGATCGCGTGCGCGATCCCGATCTCATGGCCACCCCCGAACGGGCGGCTCCCGGTCACCGCCTCGTAGAGCACCACGCCGAGCGCCCACAGGTCCGCTCGCCGGTCGACCTTGTGCCCGTGGATCTGCTCCGGCGCCATGTAGGCGATGGTCCCCAGTCTGGCCCACGAGCCCGTCAGGGTGAGATCGCTCGCCTTGGCCAGGCCGAAGTCCAGGATCTTCACGTCACCATCGGGCGGCAGCATCACGTTGGCCGGCTTGAGATCGCGGTGCACGATCCCCGCCTGGTGCGCGGCGCCGAGTCCGCGCGCGAGCTGTGCGGCGACGTCCAGCGCGAGCGCGAGCGGAAGCGTTCCCTCCCGGACCAGCCGCGCCTTGAGGGTCTCGCCCTGGTAGAGCGGCATGGTGTAGAAGAGATCGCCGTCCTCGGTCTCGCCGGTCTCGTAGACCGGGCAGAGGTTGGGATGATCCAGGGCGGCGGCCGCGCGCGCCTCCTGGCGGAAGCGCTCGACTGCCTCCCGATCCACGTAGCGGGCCGCCAGGGGAACCTTGAGCGCGACCGGGCGCCCGAGCCGGGTGTCTTCGGCTCGATAGACCACACCCATGCCGCCGCGCGCGATGGGCTCGATGATCCGGAAATGGGCGACCGTGCGTCCCACGAGGTGCAGCGGATCGGGGTCGGGAGCCGCTTCGCCCAGGTCGGCATCGACCCGCAGCAGGATGGCGTCGGCCTGGGAGTCGGCCGCCAGCAGCTGCTCGACTGCGCGTTGCAGCGCCGGATCGGAGGCGCCGATGGCGTCGAGCCGCGTTTGCCGTGCCGCGGCGTCGAGATTGACCAGCTCCTCGAACGCCGCCAGGGCCTCGGCCCACCCTCGATCACCATCGGATGGCATCACGAAACCTCACGCCGCAACTCGAGGGCGAGCCAGGCGCGCGCCGAGCGCAACTCCCGCTTGACCGTCGCCAGCGAGATGCTCAGCGCCTCCGCCGTTTCCTCCAGCGTGAGCCCGCCGAAGTAGCGTTGCTCCAGAATCCGGGTTCGGCGTTCGTCGATCGCTTCCAGTCGCTGGAGCGCCTGGTCCAGCTCCGCGATGGTCTCCGCCCGGTCATCGGCGAGCCACGCCACTTCCTCGAGCGGCACCGGGGTAGCGCCCAGGCCGCGTTTGGCGGCGTTTCGCGCGCGGGCATGGTCCACCAGCAGATGTCGCATGACCCGGGAGGCCAGGCCGAGAAAGTGCCCGCGATCACGCAGGTTGACCCGGGGAGCGTCCACCAGCTTGAGGTAGGCTTCGTGTACCAGCGCGGTGGTGTTCAGGGAGCCGTCGGGTTCGCTTCTGAGCCGCTGATGCGCGAGCTGGCGCATCCGATCGTACATGATCGGAAAGAGCTGATCGAGGGCTGCGGCGTCGCCCTCTCCCCAGCGACACAGAAGGTCCGTGATCTCGTCGGAGAGCGGCAACCGGTCCTACCGGGGAAGGAGTCGCCGAGTCGGCTCGAAGGGGTTATTCGGATTCTACGCCCGGCCACCCCCTAGTCAAGCATGCAGACCCCGCTCCGTGAGCCGGTTTCGGCGGGCTTCCCGCTACTCAGGGTAGGTCACTCCGCGGCCGCGCCGGCCTCCCGCGCCGAATTGCCCCCGGATCCGCTGCTTGAACCCCATCCCGAGGAGACACCAAGATGATGCCCCGTGCCTGGAAACGGGCGGTCATTCTGCCTTTGATCCTGCCCGTCGCCGTTCTGATCTCCTGTCAGGAATCCCCCAACGGGATCAGCGACCGCCCGGAGGTGGCGGGGACGGTCACCACCGCCGGCACCGGTGACCCGGTCGCCGGCGCGGTGGTGAGCATCGGCGCCGCCACTGCCACGACCGGCGCCGATGGACGCTTCGAGCTGGCGGGCTTCACCGCCGGGCCGGCGAGGCTCCGCTGCATCGCCACCGGATTCGAGGACTTCGAGGTCGACATCGCGGTGCCCCCCGAGGGGATGACCCGGGACATCACGCTGACACCGTTCGAACTGTCCGCGCTCGCTATCCAGGCCGAAGTGGGTAGGCAAGGCGGGTACGTTTACGTGTTCGGAGCAGGGCGAGTCATCAACGACGCCGTGGTCACGGTGAACGGCGTGACGTTCCCACCTGTGTCGGTGACCGGGGCGTCTCCGCCCCACAACATCTATCAGGGCACGTTCGAGTTTCCCGCCCCTGTCGGGTCGACATTCCACCTCACGGCGAGCGCCGGCGGGCTGACGGTGGAGGCGAACGGCGAAGTGCCGGAGGCACCGGTTCTCACTGCCCCCGCGCCGGGGACGGTCTTCTCTCCGGCGGACTCTGTCACCTTCACCTGGACCAGCGCGACGGACCCCGATCGTTTCGAGGTATGGACCGCGGGGTTCGGGGGGTTCTGTTGCGGTGTGTTCCCGGCTCCGGCAAGCGCGCGTGAGCTGAAGATCGCCGTCAGCGGCGTCGGGGACTCGTTCAGCCTCGTCGCCATCAACGAGGGCTCCTTCACCGGACCCGCGGATCCCGGCTCGCGCATGAGCATTGTGAATCGCTCGCCGGGCGGCACGATCTTGATACAACCGTAAACCGGCCCCTAGATACCCCGGCTGGTGATTTGTGTCGGCTGGCACGTCCGGCGCTCTCGGATCGCGATAGCTTTGCCGGATGACCACTCACGACGGCTTCGTGCACGTCCGCGGCGCCCGCGTCCACAACCTCAAGAACGTCGACGTCCGGATCCCTCGCGACGCCCTGGTCGTCTTCACCGGCGTCTCAGGCTCGGGCAAGTCGTCGCTCGCCTTCGGCACCCTCTACGCCGAGGCGCAGCGGCGCTACCTCGAATCCGTGGCGCCGTACGCGCGGCGGCTGTTCCACCAGGTGGCCGTGCCGGAGGTGGACGGGATCGACGGCCTCCCGCCTGCGGTCGCCCTCCAGCAGCAGCGCGGTGCGCCGACCACCCGCTCCTCGGTCGGGAGCGTCACCACGCTCTCGAACCTCCTTCGCATGCTGTACTCGCGGGCGGGAGACTACCCCCGCGGCCAGGAGCATCATCTACGCCGAGGGCTTCTCGCCCAACACGGTCGAGGGCGCGTGCCCTCGGTGTCACGGGCTCGGCCGGATCTACGACGTCACCGAGCGGAGCATGGTGCCGGACGACACCCTCACCATCCGCGAGCGCGCGATCGCCTCCTGGCCGCCGGCGTGGCACGGCCAGAACCAGCGCGACATTCTCGTCACCCTCGGCTACGACGTGGATCGGCCCTGGCGCGAGCTGCCCAAGAAGGACCGCGACTGGATCCTGTATACGGAGGAAACGCCCACCGTCCCGGTCTACGCCGGCTACACCCCGGCCGAGACGCGCCGAGCCCTCAAGCGGAAGGAGGAGCCGAGCTACATGGGCACCTTCTCCGGCGCGCGGCAGTACGTGCTCGAGACCTTCGCCAAGACCGAGAGCGCCGGGATGAGGAAGCGCGTCTCGCGCTACATGGTGAGCACCGAGTGCCCCGTCTGCCACGGCAAGCGCCTCCGGCCCGAGGCGCTGGAGGTCAAGTTCGCCGGCCTCGACATCGCCGACATGTCCCGCCAGCCGCTGAAGCGTATGGCCGAGCTCTTTGCACCGTACGCGGCGGAGACGGCGCCCGGCTTCCAGCGGCTCAAGGAGGAGCACCCGGAGAAGGCGATGGTCGCCTGCCGGATCGCGAAGGACCTCGTCGCCCGGCTCGAGGTGCTGATGGAGCTGGGCCTCGGCTACCTCTCGCTCGAGCGCAGCACGCCGACGCTCTCACCCGGCGAGCTCCAGCGCCTCCGGCTCGGCACTCAGGTCCACAGCAACCTCTTCGGCGTGGTCTACGTGCTCGACGAGCCCTCGGCGGGCCTGCACCGGGTGGACACCGAGGCGCTGCTCCGGACGATCGATCGCCTCAAGGCCGCGGGCAATACCATTTTCGTCGTCGAGCACGAGCTCGACGTCATGCGCCACGCCGACTGGATCGTGGACGTCGGGCCGGACGCGGGCCAGCACGGGGGCGAGGTGCTCTACAGCGGGCCGGTCGAGGGGCTCCGCGAGGTGAAGGAGTCGCGCACCCGCGAGTACCTCTTCGGCGAGCGCCGCCCGGCGCCGCGCGAGCCGCGGCAGCCCAGGGGCTGGCTCCGACTCGCGGGCGTCACCCGGAACAACCTGCGCGAGCTGGACGTCTCCTTTCCGCTCGGCGTGTTCACCACGGTGACCGGGGTCTCGGGCTCGGGCAAGTCGAGTCTGGTAAGCCAGGCGCTGGTCGAGCTGGTCCAGCGGCACCTTGGGGACGAGGTGGAGTCACCGGAGGACGAGGCCCCGGAGCTGGAGCGCGGCCCGGTCGAGCCGACGGGCGGCCATATCGTGGAAGGGATGAAGGGCATCCGCCGGCTGGTGATGGTGGACCAGAAGCCGATCGGCCGCACCCCCCGCTCCAACCTGGCGACCTACACCGGCCTGTTCGACGGTGTCCGGAAGCTCTTCGCCGCGACCAAGCAGGCTCGGTCGCGGAAGTACGATGCGGGGCGGTTCTCCTTCAACGTCGCGAAGGGCCGATGCGAGACCTGCGAGGGCGAGGGCTTCGTGATGGTCGAGCTCCTCTTCCTGCCGAGCGTCTACGCCCCGTGCCCGACGTGCCACGGGTCGCGCTACAATGCGCGGACGCTCGAGGTGACGTACAAGGAGAAGAACATCGCCGAGGTGCTGGCGATGACGGTGGACGAGGCGGCGGCGTTCTTTGCGGAGGAGGCCGGGGTGAGCCGGTCGCTGGAGATGCTGCGGAGCGTCGGCGTCGGCTACCTGCGCCTCGGCCAGCCGGCGACGGAGCTATCCGGCGGCGAGGCGCAGCGGATCAAGCTGGCCACAGAGCTGCAGCGCCCCGCCCGCGGTGACACGCTCTACATCCTGGACGAACCGACGACGGGGCTGCATGCGGCGGACGTCGAGAAGCTGGTGGCGCAGCTCGACGGGCTGGTGGAGGCGGGGAATTCCGTGATCGTCGTGGAGCACGACATGTCGGTCGTGGCGCAGAGCGACTGGGTGATCGACGTGGGGCCGGGGGCGGGGGAGGAGGGGGGGACAGTGGTAGCGGAAGGCAAGCCGGGGGAAGCGAGGGCTGGCGCTAGATCGCCTTGAACTCCTCGAACGGCTGGTGGCAGTGCGTGGCAGTAATGGATCGCCTTGCACGCCGTCGACCCGAACTCGCTCTTCGCGTTCGGTGTTCGACGAGCTGCAGTACGGGCAGGCGGCGCGAGGCACCGACGACATCAGCGGCACCAGCGCCTGCTCGACGACGGTGTGGCCGGGCGCAGCGATGCCGTACGCCTTGAGCTTCGCCTTGGCCGCGTCGCTCATCCAGTCGGTGGTCCAGGCCGGCGAGTACACCGTCCGGAGCTCGACCCGGTCGTAGCCGTTGGCGCGGAGCGCGGCGACGATGTCCTGCTCGATCACGTGCATCGCGGGACAGCCGGAGTAGGTCGGCGTCACCTCCACCGTCACCGCTCCGTCGGCCCGCAGCTCCACCCTCCGCACGATCCCCAGCTCGACGACGTCCAGCGCCGGGACCTCGGGATCCGGGACGCCGCGCAGCACCTCGAACAGCGGCCTCCTCGGCGCCCGCGCCGACTCACCATTTCGCCCCCGGGTGCGAGCGCGCGAGGATCTGCATCTCGGCCAGCATGTGGCCCAGGTGCTCGGTGTGCCGCCCCTGCCGGCCGCCGGCGTGCATGTAGCCCGTCGGGCGGCAGCGTGAGCGTCGCCCGCGCGAACCACGTCGTTCACGACCTCGCGCCAGGGGGCCTCGAGCGCCGCCGGCTCCGGTGCGCCCGCGCCCGCGACCAGCCGGTCCACCTCGTCCGCCGCGAACAGCTCGCCGGTGTAGGGCCAGAGCTCGTCCAGCGCCGTCTGCGACCCGCCGATGACTCTCGTCGGTGCCGTCGCCCAGCCGGATCACCCACTCGCCGCTGTGGCGGACGTGGTAGCGGGCTTCCTTGTAGCGCCTTGGCCGCGATGCCGGCGAGCCTGGCGTCGCGCCGCCCGCTGGAGCGCCGTCCAGGAGCAGCACGCTCCAGGCGTCGAACAGGAACTGGCGCACGATGGTGACGGCCGAAGTCGCCGTTCGGCAGCTCGACCAGGCTGACGTTGCGGAACTCGATCGCGTCGCGGAAATACGCCAGCGCGTCCTCGTCGCGCCCCTTCCCCTCGACCTCGCCGGCCAGCTGCAGGAAGCGCGTCGCCTGCCCGATGAGGTCGAGCGCGATGTTGGCGAGCGCGATGTCCTCCTCGAGGATCGGCCCGTGCCCGCACCACTCCGACAGCCGGTGCCCGAGCACCAGCCGATCATCGCCGAGCCGGAGCAGGTACTCGAACAGCGGTCTCGCGCGCCGACGCAGCCGCACCGCCGGCGCGCGCCGCCGGCGACCGCCCGCCGCGCGTCCCCGTCCCGTCACTCCACCCGCACGCCGCGCGGCATCTTGTAGAACTGCGGATGCCGGTACGGCTTGTCGTCCGCCGGATCGAAGAACGGCCCCGCGTCCTCCGGGCTCGACGCGACGATCGCCGCGCTGGGCACGACCCAGATGCTCACGGCCTCGCCGCGGCGCGCGTAGACGTCGCGCGCGTTCTGCAGCGCATCTCGGCGTCGGCGCGTGCACGCTGCCGGCGTGCTCGTGCGGCGCGCCGTGCCTTCGCCTGCGTGAACACCTCCCAGAGCGGCCACTGCGTCGCTCGCCGGGCTCGTTGCGCGGCGCTCGGCCATGGCGTCGCTCGCCGGCCTCAGGCCGCCGGCGCCGGCGCTGCGCGCGGCGCTGCTTCGCCGCGTAGCGCCTCCGCCGCCTCGCGCACCCACGCGCCCTCGTCGTGCGCGGCGCGCCGCGCCGCGAGCCGCTCGCGGTTGCACGGGCCGTTGCCGCTGACGACCTGCCAGAACTCGTCCCAGTCGATCTCGCCGAACTCCCAGTGCTCGGTCTCGGCGTTGTAGCGGAGGTCGGGGTCGGGGAGCGTGAGCTTCACCGCCTGCGCCTGCGGCACGGTGAGGTCCACGAACCGCTGGCGCAGCTCGTCGTTCGCTGTACCGCTTCACGCCGCCAGCGGAGCAGCTCCGCGCTGTTCGGCGAGTCGGCGTCGCTGCGGGCCGAACATCATGAGCGTCGGCCACCACCAGCGGTTCACCGCGTCCTGCACCATCGCCCGCTGCGCGGGCGTGCCGCTGGCGAGCGTCGCGACGATCTCGTAGCCCTGCCGCTTGTGGAAGTTCTCTTCCTTGCAGATCCGGACCATCGCCCGCGCGTACGGGCCGTACGAGGCCTTGGCGAGCACGGTCTGGTTCACGATCGCGGCGCCGTCGACGAACCAGCCGATCACGCCGATGTCGGCCCAGGTCAGCGTCGGGTAGTTGAAGATGCTCGAGTACTTCGCCTTGCCGGTCGAGCAGCTGGTCGACCAGCTCGGCGCGGTCGACGCCGAGCGTCTCGGTGCCGCAGTAGATGTAGAGCCCGTGGCCGGCCTCGTCCTGCACCTTGGCGAGCAGCGCACATCTTGCGCCGGAGGCTCGGCGCGCGGGTGATCCAGTTGCCCTCGGGCAGCATGCCGACGATCTCGGAGTGCGCGTGCTGCGACATCATCCGGACGAGCTGCTTGCGGTACCGCTCCGGCATCCAGTCCTTGGGCTCGATCGTCTCGCCGCGCGTCGATGCGGGCCTCGAACGCGGCGGCGGGGGCGGAGTCGTCCGGGGTCTGGCGCGGGGGCGGTGAAGTGGGCACCTTGGCTTGCCTCTTGGAGTTAGGGGGTGGCGGCGCGGTCGCTGGAGCGGCTCCGGGCCACCCGCTACCTTCTACTAGTTGTATCGTACCGGACCTCTTCGGGGAAGGGAAGCCGTGACCCAGCGGACGACGCACGAGCCCGGCAGCGTGACCACGCAGGTAGCGGACGGCGTCGGCAGCGTGACCTTCGGGCACCCCAAGGGGAACTCGCTGCCGGGGGCGCTCCTGGCCGAGCTGGCGGCCCGGATCACGGCGCTGGGGCAGGAGCCGGGGGCGCGGGTGATCGTGCTTCGCAGCGAGGGCACCGGGCCGTTCTGCGCGGGCGCGTCCTTCGCCGAGCTGACCGCGATCGCCGACGCCGAGAGCGGCACCCGCTTCTTCCTGGGGTTCGCGAACCTGATCAACGCGATGCGGGAGTGCCCGAAGCTCATCCTGGCCCGGGTGCACGGGAAGGTGGTCGGCGGCGGCGTCGGGATGGTGGCGGCATCCGACTATGCGCTCGCGACCCCGGCGGCCCAGGTGAAGCTCAGCGAGCTCGCGGTCGGGATCGGCCCGTTCGTGGTGGGGCCGGTCATCGAGCGAAGGATCGGGGTGGGGAACTACGCCGCGCTGGGCATCGATGCCGCCGAGTGGCGGAGCGCGGAGTGGGCCCACGGGCGCGGGCTCTACGCGGAGCTGCAGCCGGACGGCGCGGCGCTGGACGCGCGGCTCGCGGCGCTCGCAGGCCGGCTCGCGGCGAGCAATCCCGAGGCGATGACGGCGATGAAGCGGGTGTTCTGGCAGGGGACCGAGCACTGGGCGGAGCTGCTGGCCGAGCGGGCGGGGATGAGTGGGACGCTGGTGGTCTCCGGGTTCGCCCGACAGGCGATTGAGCGGCTCTCGAGCTAATTTGGAGTCCGCCGCGGCCGGCGACTGGAAGTGGACGTGGCCCGGTGAAGAAGTTCCCTGATGGAGGGTGATACGACCCTTCACCTAGAGACTAGCAACATGCAAGGTCGCGTTTAGACGTGCTGCACGTTGTGAAACTGCCCCGTGTGCGGGCCAACCTGTGACGCTCCTGAGCAACTCGGTGACGCGACGGACGTCGACCCCATTCTCGTCTAATGGGTCCGAGCATGATATCATCTCCGAACAGACCTTCGCTGACTGGACAAGCAACCGCGAGCTTGTGAGTCTTGGGACGAATGCGGGCGCTATTGCACTCCCGTTCCAAAGTTGGCGGCATTTCAAGGAGGCGTTCGCCCCTGAGTTGGTCGCTCGTGCCCACGCCGAGAGTCAATACCTGTTCGCGTATGCTTAGACCCTTTCGGGCGTTCTGGCACCACGGCGTTGGCGTGCCAATTCCTAGGTGTCCATCCAATTACAATCGAAGTCAACCCATTTCTAGCTGACCTGATTGAGGCAAAGCTATCAAAGTATAGAGCTGACTATCTTGCGACGGATCTGCGAAGCGGTCGCCCATGGTGAAGTCGAGAACAGCGCGCGCGTTACGCGCTCCGTCGGTAACGCGCTGCGCGAATAGGCGCCTTTGGGTATGTGGAAGTTGTGTAGGGTTGAGGCGAACGTTGCCGAGATCCTCTACCGGCCAATCCAGGGATATCGAAGGGTCCGGTGAGTAGGCGGTAGAGAATATGAATAAGGGTCGTCTTACCGAGCCCCATTGGTGCCAAGCACAAGGGTCATCCCGGGCTTGAACGCAATGTTGAGACCAGGCTGTTCCTTAAGGCCTGGGAACAGCCCGTAGCCCGAAACCCGCAGTCGTAGGAAAATGGGCAAGGATACCATATGCGCGATTGTGACGTCCATGACGATGCCAAGCGAGATAGCCAACTAGCGACTTCGTAGGTGAATCGCTCACCAGACAACACGCGCTTTGCAAATGTGGAGCGAGCTTTTTCTGCCGTAAGGGCTAACATTGGGATTGAGCTGGAAGGGCGAGCGCGACGCACACTGTAGCGCGCCGAGGGCCTTTGACAACAGGTTGTCGAGTCGCTCCTGGCAAATTATGCAGAACATGGTGTCCGTAGGATAGTCTAATATACCGAGATTGGCGCAGGTTCATCCCGCATACACCCTGCTGGGCACTGAACATCACCTTTCAGCCGTGGCGATGAGCGGGCGCCTGTTACTCGCGCTCACCCACGACGCCAGCAGCTGCGCGTTCCCTGCGAACCGCTGCCGGTTCCGCCATCCATCGTCCGTACCACCGCCGCCAGCTCCGGTCGCCAGCGCCTCCAACTGCTGCGTGGCGTCCTTGTGCGCGGTCCGCCCGTTGTTGGTGAGCATCACCGCCGCGTCGAACCGGTCCAGCAATTCGCCGAACTGTGTCAGCACCGCCTCCGACAGCCCGTACTTGAGCAGGTCCGCCTTGTGCTGCTCCGCCTCCGCCTGCATGGTCCTCGAGGCGGTGAGGAATCCGCGCGTCCATCGTCCGCACCACCGACGCCAGCTCTTACGCCAGCGCCTCCAGCTGCTGCGTGGCGCCCTTGTGCGCGGTCTGCCCGTTGTTGGCGAGCAGCACCGCCGCGTCGAACCGGTCGAGCAGCTCGCCGAGCTGCGCCAGCACCGCCTCCGACAGCCCGTACTTGAGCAGGGCCGCCTTGTGCTGCTCCGCCTCCGCCTGCATGGTCCGCGATGCGGTGAGGAACTCGACGTACGTCCCCTTCGACGGCTTGCGCTGGGAGGCCTGACCCAGCTCATAGACGTCGCGTGAGGCGCGCCGGCCGACCTGTGCCAGGTGGGTGACCGGCCCGCCAGGATCTCCCGGCGCAGGCTCGCCTTCTCCGTCGCGCCGGCCCGGCGGTCGATCAACCCGGTCCGCTGCGCCGTCGCGACCACCTGCATCTGATGCACCAGCCCCTTCACCTCCGCCACCGACTGGGCCTGGCCCGGATCGGTGTCGGGCTCCGTGTCGCTGAAGCTGCCGACGCCGGGCCCCCATGTCGTAGATCCTGCTCTCGAGATGTCTACCTGCGTGTCCAGAGTGTGGCGTGGTTCCCGCCTGCCAGAGTGGAGCTCTCCCCCACGATCTCGCCGGAGGGACTGACGTCGAAAGCCTGACCGTGGATCGGCTCTCCGGTGATCGTTTGCAGGACGCCCAGCATTCCCTTCTGCCAGAGGATGGCATGGTTTGCCCCCTGCGCCTGGCTTGCACCCACCACCTGGCCTGCGGGGTTGATGCCGAAGGCCGCAGTGGTCCCCCCAAGCGTGCCGAGATCGGTCATGACGCCATCCTTCCAGATGAAGGCATCAATCACCCCTGACGCCGTGGAGCTGGCTCCCACGATCCGGCCCGCGGAATTGATGTCGTAGGCCTGGCTGAAGTTCCGACCCAGGGTACCCAGGTCAGTCATGACGCCATCCGCCCACAGGAAGGCGTGGGTCCTGCCCGCCGCCGTCTGGCTCTGGCCCACCACCTGGCCGGCGGGGTCGATCCCCCACGCCTGGCTTTCGAGGCCCCCGAGTGTACCCAGATCGGTCATCACGCCCTTCGTCCACAGAAAGGCGTGCCTCGCCCCTGACGCCGTTGAGCTCTGCCCCACGACCTGGCCGGCGGGGTTGATGGCCTGAGCCTCGCTGAAGACCCCGCCAACGGTGCCGAGGTCGGTCATGACTCCGCTGCTCCAAAGAAACGCGTGGGTAAAACCATTCGGGAGCGCGGCACCCCCGACGATCTGGCCGGCGGGGGTGATGTCGAAGGCGCGGCTGAAGATTCCACCCAGTGTGCCGAGATCGGTCATGACACCGTTGGCCCAGCGAAAGGCGTGGGTCTGGTTGGCCGAGGTTCCGCTCTCGCCCACTATCTCACCCGCGGGGTTGATGGCGTAGGCAATGCTGTTCGCGCCTCCGAGCGTACCGAGGTCGACCGCGGTATAGGCCTCGGCGCCCGCCCGAGAGAAGCTCGGGCGGGCGCCGGCTTCGGTGGGGGTCGGCTCCGAGGTGCACGCCAGCATGGCAAGCGCCAGGCTGGAGCCGACTAGGATCGCCATCGTGGAGCGCCGTTTGGCGACGTTGATCACATTGAGATCGTCTGACACGGGAACTCCTGGATGAGGAGATCGATTGGTTGCCCCGCATAGTGGCGATCGTGCATCGAGTAACTTTCAAGTGGAGAGGCGCGGCCGGAGGCAGCGGGCGAGGCATGGTTGATGGGGACTTTTCAACGCAGCGAACCGCCGCCGACAGTCCCTCGTCAGCGGCGGTTCACCCTTCTGTACACCAACCCGACTCCTCCCGGCTCACGCCGCCGGCCTCACATCCCCGCCCGCGCCCTGCGCCCCGCTCGCCGGCGGCGCCTGCGCCGCCGGCGGCGCCCCCGCTTCGGTTCCCGCCTCGTCCTTCCCCCCGCCTGCGGCGCGCCCAGCACCGTCCGCACGCTGATCCACTGCTCCAGCGCCTGCCGGTCGGCCTGATACCGGAGCCGGTTCCGGGCATCCATCGCCCGCACCACTGCGCCGGCGTCCTTCGTCAGCGCCACCAGCTCCCGCGTCGCGCAGGGTCAACGGCAGCCGCTGTCCGGCGTCGTCCAGCACCCAATAGAGGTCGGCGTAGGTGGCGATGTAGGCCGCGAGCGCCGCGGGCTCCACTGTCTTCGGTGCGCCGGCGAGGACCATCCGCGCGCCTGCGATGTCGGCCTGGACCTGGAACAGTCCGGTCATGGACGCGTCGAATTCCTGCCCCCACCGGGCCGTCGGCGCGCGGTCCGACGCGAGGTCCACCAGCTCCGGCGCCACCTTGACGCGGCTCACGCCGCCCGCTTTCTCCCATTGGACGGTCGCTGTCAGCATGTAGTCGGCGCCCAGCTCGCGGGCGATCTGCTGCACCGGTTTTGTCGTCCGCCGATCTCGTTGGAGCTGCTCCGAGCGATGACGACGACGCCTCCGATCTGGGACAGCTTGGTGCGCACGGCATCGGCGATCCTGTCGGCGAAGTAGGCATCCGCCGAGTCGCCGAAATTCTCGAAGGGAAGCACGGCGAGCACCTTGGCGACCGCGGGTCCACCGCGCGTTGCTACGCCGAAAGTCGCACTCTCTCAGCGGCAGTTTGCTATGATCAGCGCGTCTGCTCCCCTTCCTGGTGCCCGGGCTCGGAGATTCGCTCGACCACCCGCCCCAGCTCACTCTCGCTGACCGCCCTGTCCCTCACCGCGAGATCCGCCTGAGCGATCGGGCCCACGCAGTCCCCCCGCCCCTCGACCACCGGCACCCGCCGTACCTGCGCCTGCATCATGATCTGCTCCACCGCCGCGACGTCGTCCTCCGGATGGCACGACCGCGGGTCGGTGGTCATGACCTCCTTGACCAGCGTCGCCGGCCCTCCGCCCTGGGCGACGCACCGGCAGGCGATGTCGCGATCGGTCACCACGGGCCATGTGCTACTGCACCGTCGGCAGCATGCTTGCCGCGAGCTGCTTCAGCGACGCAACCCGTCCTTTGTCGGATTCCTGCTGGAACAGTCGAACCGCGTCGCCAGCCGCTGGCACTGGATGCTGGCGACCTCGGTCGGCGCGTAGATCGGCGGGTCCCTGTTCTCCGCGCACGCACGAAGCTTGAGCCAGCTCCTCGCGAGTGGGACGATTGTCCGGAGGCGGGCAGCAGGCCGCCGCGGTCGCCGAACCCGGGCACCGACCGGCCCCAGTAGTTCCAGCCGCTGAACTCACGGTGCTTCTGCCGACTAGTCGGAGCCGGGAGCGGAGCCGCGGGCATCGTTCACAGGCGACTATCCCTGCCTGGAGGGCATGGGTACGGTCGCGTTCACCCACCGGTGCGAGCCGTTCGACCGTGATCACTGCCGTCCCTCACGGGCCTGAAGAGGCTCTGACAATCACCTGAACTCCATCTGACGTAGGCGGCTTATTGTGGGACCACGTTTCGCGCGGTGCCAGTCGCCGCAAGTTAAATCTCCAACGGAAATGAGGGTCCTACCATGACAACGCAGATGATCACTCAGTCGCTCACCGCCGCGGCCCTGGCCGGGCTGTTGGTGGGCGGGCCGTCAGACGCGCAGTTCATCTCCGGCGAGCGTGCACTGCTCAATCGCGTCGGAGCGGCCCCCGTCACCTCGGCCCGCTCGCTATCGGGGCCCATCGATCCGGCGCGCGCATTGCTGGGTCGGTCGGCCGAGCCGAGCGGTTTCCAGGCGATGCGGAGCAAGCACTCGAACCCTTCGCCGGCTCGGGTCGGGGCTGAACGGGCGCTCCTGGGCCGGGGCACGTGATGGCAGGCGGAAGCCTCAAGCGGGAACACGGCGGGATCGGGTTGACCCGGCGTGTTCCCGGCCCGAGCCAAACGACGGCGGAGCCGCACTGATCCCGAGATGCACGAGCCCAAGCGAGGTGCTCCATGTTCCCTGATGTGAAGACGCAGCCGACGGATGCCCAGGTCGAGGGCTTCACGGAGCCTTCGATGGTTCCCACTCGGCATTCCCGTGAGGCGGCCCAGCGCCTGTGGGCCGAGATCGGCCGCCTGCTCGCGGGCAATCCTTTCGCGCCTGCAGCCGCGCTGACCCCCGGGAACCGGGCAAGGTAGTAACGCTTGTCCCATGGGTCAGGAGCGTCCGACCGGGAGGGCGGAATCGGCGCCCGCGGCAGGCGCGAGCCGGAGCTCCGCCAGCAGGCTCTGGAACCGCGGGTGGGCGCGCATCGGATCATAGACCGGCTCGCACGACAGCCACGGCAGGAGCGTGTCGCGGCGACGAACGGCCTTCTCCATGATCTCCAGAGCCAACTCGCGATCCCCTAGGAGGTCCAGCGCGCCGGCCAGGTACGTGGCGGCGCAACGTCCCTCCTCGAATTGCTGTGCCAGGTCGCCACACATCGCGCGGGCTTCCCCCACTCGCCCCGCGCCTGCCAGTGCGTACGCGGTGACGGATCGGACATACGGCGTCTGCTGCGAGGGCAACCGCTCGAGGATTTCGAGCGCCTCGGCATGCCGGGCCGTGGCGCACAGCGTCCGCGCCAGCCAACTCGTGGTGAGAGGGTGCCCCGGCTCGTCCTTCAGGATAGCCGTGAGCGCCCAGTGCGCCTGCTCGTAGCGGCGGGCGAAATAGTAGCAGCGGCCGACGCACAGGCGAATCTGGAGAGAGAGCGGCTCGATCGCCTCGGCGTGCAGAATACGGCGCAAACTCTCCTCGTGGCGCCCCAGGATACCTAGGAGGATCGCGTACCACGTCTCGGCGATGGCGTAGCCGGGGTCGAGCTGGATCGCCCGCCGGAACTCCGCCTCGGCGGTGGCCCAGTCCCAATCGTAGAGAACGTGGACGACACCGAGCCAGGTATGCGCCTGGGCGAGCTCGGGATCGAGGCGGAGAGCCTCGAGTGCGGCCGAGCGGGCACGAGGAACCGCCCCGGGTGGCGGGACGGGTACGAGCTCGGCGAAGCCCAGCATGGCCCAGCACTCGGCGAGACCCGCATACCCGAGCGCGTATCCGGGATCGAGTTCCACCGCCTGCTCGAAGTATTCGATCCCGACCGACAGCCCCTCGGGCGTTCGCTGGTGTGCTGCGTAGCGGCCCCGAAGGTACAGCGTGTAGGCGTCCGGCACGGCCGTCGACCGGCGCACGAGCGGGGCCCGCACCGGCCCGGCCGCGAGGGGCAGGAGGCCTGCGATGGCCCGGGACAGCTCCTCCACGAGAGCGAAGACGTCTTCCAGCGTGCGCTCATACGTCTCCGACCAGAGCTGGCAGCCGTCGGCCGCATTGACCAGCCGAGCGCTCAGCCGGAAGCGGTTGCCCACCTTGCGCACGGATCCCTCCACCAGCGCGCCCACGCCGAGCCGCTCGGCGAGTTCCCGTGCGTCCAGCCCCTTGCCCTGGAGCGCGTAGGTGGACGTGCGGGACGCCACTCGGAGGCCGGGCACCCGCGCGAGGGCGTCGGTCAGCTCGTCGGTCAGCCCGTCGCTGAAGTACTCGTTCTCTCCCCCAGGGGTGAGGTTCACGAACGGCAACACGGCGATGGCGGGCGCGGCCGGCGCACCGACCGCCGGCGCCGCCGGCCGGGAGCTGCCTCAGCCGCTCGGCCGCGGCGACAACGGCGGGATCGGGCCCGGTGTCGAACTCCTGGCGCAGCAGAGTCTCGTAGGCCTGTGCGAAGCGGAGCGCGCTGGGCCGGTCGCCCGCTGCGCAGAGCCCCTCCATGTAGCTTACGGCGACCCGGGCGTTGAGCGGCTCCGCCTGGGCGAGCTGCCGCCACCAGCCGGCCGCCGCCACGACCTCGCCCCGGCCGGCCGCATCGCGCGCCAGCGCCTCCAGCGCCGCGGCGTGCCGTTGCGCCCACCGGCTCCGCTCCTCCTCCACCCAGTGCTCGAACTCGGGCGCCTCGTTCAGGTAGAATCCGTCGAGGAACGGCCCCCCGTACGCGCCGACCGCCCGCGCGAAGTCACCCGCTTCGAGCGCCGCGGTGAATTCCGCCAGATCGGTCGTAAGCACGGTGGGGTTGAGCCGAAGGTCGGTCGAGCCGAGGAACACCTCCTCGGTGCCGAGGCCACGGCGGAGGCTGTAGAGGAGCTGGGCCAGGCGGTGGGTCGCCTTGTCGGTTGGAATCTCAGGCCAGAGCCACGCGTGGATCTTGTCGCGGCTGAGCCCGCGCCGCCCCCCGGCGGCAAGAAGCGCGAGCAGGGCGAGCGACTTCCGCTGACCTGCAGCGCCGCCGCACGGTCGACCGTCCCGGAGTACCGACGGGCTGCCGAGAACCTGGAGCTGCAACATCCCAATGCCGCCCGGAGAGGGAGATCGGGAGCCCCGGCTGAAGTGGATCTGATTTCTAGCTGAAGCAGCCAGCCTATTGTAGGCCCTGTGCGGACAGAGGGCAAGCAGATCGCCCCGACGATGCGCCACTAGATGCAACGAGGGCACTATGATACCGCAGGTCATGTCCAGCAATGCCCACCCCGCTCCGCCGGGCCCGCCCGTCACTTCGGCCATTCACCCCACGAGCGAGCGCCAGCTTGACGAAGCGGTGGGCCGGCTCCGAGAGGCCGCGCCCGCATTCGTTCGGCTCCCGCTCACGGATCGGATCGCGCTCGCCCGCTCGATGCAGGCCGGCTATCTCCGGATCGCAGAGCAGAGCGTGCGCGCGGGCTGTGCCGCGAAAGGCATCCCATTGGGTACGCCCGCCGAAGGCGAGGAGTGGGCGACTGGTCCGTGGTGCGTAGTGCGCCATCTCCGGCTGGTCGCGGAGTCGCTCACGTCGCTCCAACGCCTCGGTAACACCCCGATCGGCCAGATCCGCCGCACCGCGGACGGCCGGCTGGCCGTGCGGGTCTTTCCCGCGAACACGATCGACGGCGTGCTGTTCGCCGGCATCACGGTGGAGGTGCGCATGCAGGCCGGCATCGATGAGACGGAGTTGCACGGCTCCCGCGCCGCCTTTTACCGGGGCCGGTCGCACGACGGCCGGACGGTGCTGGTCCTGGGCGCAGGAAATCTCGCCGCCATCCCCGCGATGGACGTCATCACCAAGATGTTCAACGAGGGGAAGACATGCCTCCTCAAGATGAACCCGGTCAACGCCTATCTGGGTCCGTTCCTGGAGGACGCATTCGGTGACGCGATCCGGCGGAACTTGCTTGCCGTCGTCTACGGCGGTGCGGATGAGGGCGCCTACCTCGCCCAGCACACCGGCATCGACGAGATACACCTCACGGGCTCCGACCGTACGTACGACCACATCGTGTGGGGGCCACCGGGGCCGGAGCGGGATGCGCGCAAGGCGCGCAACACCCCCCTCCTCTCCAAGCCGGTGACCGCGGAACTCGGGAGTGTCTCCCCCATACTCGTGGTCCCTGGCCCCTATAAGGAAAAGGAGCTCGCCTTTCAGGCCGAGAGCATCGCTGGCGCGGTGGCCAACAACGCGTCGTTCAACTGCAACGCGCCGAAGATGCTGGTCACTCCCCAGGGGTGGGCTGGGCGGGATCGCTTGCTCACCGCGATCGAGCGCGCGCTCGCCGCTGCACCGGTCCGGCGGGCCTACTACCCAGGAGCCGAGGAGCGCTGGCAGCAACTCACCAGGGGCCGCACGTCGCTCAGGGCTGTGGGCACCGCGCGCGCCGGGGAACTTCCGTGGACGCTGATCCCGGGTCTCGACGCGACGGACCCGCGCGAGCCGGCGTTCACGACCGAGCCGTTCTGCTCGATTCTGTCGGAGAC
This sequence comes from uncultured Gemmatimonadales bacterium, assembly GCA_963840215.1. Taxonomy (GTDB): domain Bacteria; phylum Gemmatimonadota; class Gemmatimonadetes; order Gemmatimonadales; family GWC2-71-9; genus CAVVWJ01. Next base: position 394,116 of record CAWIYG010000006.1, read on the forward strand.
CGAGGTAGGCAGCGAGGATCCGGTCGAGTTCCTCGAGCGGGCCGTGGACTTTGCCAACAACCGGCTCTGGGGCACGCTGGCCGCGGATCTCGTCGTGCATCCTGCGTCCCTCAAGGACCCACGCGTTGCCGAGGCGGTCGAGCGCGCGATTGCGCGGCTCCGGTATGGTGCGGTGACGGTGAACAGCTGGAGCGGCTTCATCTTCGCGTACGGTACGCCGCCGTGGGGCGCGTACCCCGGCTCGAGGCCGAGCGACATCCAGAGCGGGACGGGCTGGGTGCACAACACGCCGATGTTGGAGGGAATCGAGAAGGCCGTGCTGCGGCATCCGCTCACCATCGTTCCCAAGCCTGTGACGTTCCCGCGCCACCGGACGGCCGATATCGTTCTCCGGCGGCTCACGCAGCTCGACGAGCGCGCGAGCTGGACCAGGGTGCCCGGCGTGGTCGTGGCGGCGATGCGGGGATGAGCGAGTTCCGTGTCGCCCACCAGCGCCTGGAACCCGGGGTGGCTCCGCAGCGGATCGAACGTCGGGTCCACCCACAGCCAGGCCTTCGACGGAGTGTTCGGCACTTCGACCGCACCAGCTGAGTGTGCGAGCCCGCGTTGAACGCGATCTCCTCGTCCTCCGCGAGGCTGTCCGCCACGTACACGTCCATGTCGTACAGGTTGCCGAACGGCGGCATCGCGCCCGGCTCACATTCGGGGAACCGGTCCCGAAAGTCGTCCTCCCTGGCCAGGATCACCCGCCGCGCGCCCAACGATTCCCGCAGCTGCTCGAGCTCGACCTTCTGTGAGGCCGGCAGGACTGCCATGGCCAGCCTGCCGTCGATCTCCACGATGACGGTCTTGGCCAGCTCTTTTCCGGGGATGTGGGTCGCCGAGGCGACCTCCTGCATGGTGAAGGCGGGGGAATGCTGAATGACGACGTACTTCACGAGGTGGTAGTCGAGGTATTCTCGAAGCGCTTGGACCGGCATAGGTCCTCCTTGAACCGGGCCCATCCCGAATCTGCCACGCGGTACCGGCCCACGCCACGGGTGAAGTCATTGCCTTCGGACGGCGCCGCCCGCGCCGTTCAGCCGTCGACTTCCGGAGTCAGCTGGTACGTGAGCGGGATCCACCGGTAGGCCGGGCCCGCCTTCTGCACGAAGCCGACCGAGGGGAATGACGTGTGGTACCCCACCACCGGGAGCCGCTCGGCCGCTGCCTGCTCGTAGATCCGCCGCCGCGTCGCCGCGCCCCGCCCTTTGTCCATGTCGAACAGCGCGTGCCACTCCGGATGAGCCAGCGACGCCACCTCGTGATGCGCGCAATCTCCCCAGAAGAGCAGCCGCTTTCCGGCGCTCTCGATATGAAAGGCGAGATGCCCCGGCGTGTGCCCGAAGGCCTCGACCGCGTGGATCCCGGGCACCACCTCGCCGTCCGGCTTCACGAAGCTCATCCGATCCGCCACCGGTCGCACGTTGGCCTGGAACATCCGGCTCGACTTATACTCGTTGGTATCCGGCGGGAGCGAGCTGTAGTCGGCGCGCGACCAGTGATCGAACTCCACCTGGCCGACGACGTACCGGGCTCGCGGGAAGAGCGGCGTGCCGTTCTCCATGATCCCGCCGGCGTGGTCCGGATGCAGGTGGCTCAGGACGACGACGTCCACCTGCTCGGGGCTGTACCCCGCGGGCCCGAGCGTCCGGGCCAAACGGCCGCCGTACGGTCGAGGCACGAAGCCGCCCGCGCCGTTCCCGGTGTCGAACAGGACCAGCTCCCGGCCGGTGTGCACCAGCACCGGCGTGAATCCGGGCCGGAACTTCTTCTCCGGCAGCAGGCTCTCGCGCATGAGCTGCTCCACCTCCGCGGCCGGCCGGTCCTCGCCGACGATCGGCCAGGGCCCATCGATCACCGCGTCGGCGTCGGAGATCGTGGTCACCTCGAAGTCGCCGAGCCGGAAGCGGTAGAAGGCGGGCTGCGCGGGGCCGAGCCGGGGGGCGGGCCCCGGGGCCGGGCTCGACGCCGAGGCGGCGGCGCAGCCGCCAAACAGGTGCCCTGCCGCCAGGGCGGCGCTGGTGGCGAGCACCTGGCGGCGGGTGACTCGGGTGGCGGGCTCGAGCATGGCGGATCACTTTCTTCTGGAGACGACCGTGGACGGTGAGCTGGCGGGACCTAGCCTATCGAGGTCGGCATCCACGCCCTTGTACGAACGTGCTGCGCCGGCGTCGGACGCCCGACCCACCGGTGGCGAGCTCGACGCTCTCTGGCACCTCGACGAGGGGCGGACGTGCTTCGCCGGACCGCTCGACTACAACGCCAGCCATCAGCACGGCGCGCCGGTCTACCTCGCGGGACTCTACGGCAGCTTCGGTCTCAGGCTGGAAGGCGGCCGGTGGCTCTCGGTCCGCACGGCGGTCATCCCTGCGGGGGTCCGGCACGAGCTCCACCTGGGGGGGCAGCCGGTCGGGGTCTTCTACATCGAGCCCGACCTCGCCGGCGCGGACGCGCTCGCCCCGCTGGTGCGCGACACGAGTGAGGACGGAGGCGCGCTGGTCGGCCGCGCCGGCGAGGTGGCGGAGCTCCGGGCGCTCTACGAAGCCCGCGACGCCACGCAGTGGGCAGGGGCGGCGCTGAGCAGTCTGCTGGGGTTCGGCCGGCGGCGGGCGCGGCGGGAGCTCGATCCGCGGATCGCGCGGGTGGTGGCGGGGATGTCGGCAACGGCGACGTCGGCGGACTCGCCGCCGGCAGAGCTCACCCCGGTGGCGCGGCTGGCCGCGGAGGTCGGGCTCTCCCCGTCACGCTTCCAGCACCTGTTCACGCGGGAGGTGGGAGTGCCGTTCAGACGGTATCGGGCCTGGCAGCGGATGCGAGGGGCGATCGCCGAGATCGTGCGGGGGCGGACGTTCACCAAGGCGGCGCATGCAGCGGGGTTTGCGGATCAAGCGCACTTCGGGCACGATTTTCGGAGGACGTTTGGGGCGGCTCCATCGCGGAGTCTCGGGAGAGTCAGATAACGAATGCGGCAACTTGACTGGATTACCGACGCAAGGGGGAAGAGATGTCTGCATCATCATGGCACGCCAGCGGGCAATACTACGAAACCTGCAGTTGCGATTTTGTGTGTCCCTGCATTCCGGGACAGATGGCGGTCCAGCCGACCAAGGGGTCGTGCACGTTTGCCATGGCCTTCCAGATCGACCGCGGGAGTTACGGCACGGTTGCCCTGGACGGTCTGGGCTTCATTATCCTCGGGTTGACGCCGGAAGCAATGGGCAAGGGGAACTGGTCGGTCGGTCTCATCGCGGACGCGCGGGCAAGTGCCGAGCAGCGCGACGCCATCACCGCCATCGCGAGCGGGTCCGCGGGTGGCCCCATGGCGGCCTTGTCGCCCCTGGTCGGAACGTTTCTCGGCGTGGAATCGGCGCCGATCCGCTTCGACCGCGCCGGCGTCAAATGGTCGGTCACGGCAGCGAAGCTCGTCGACATGGCCGCCGAACCGGCCATGGGGGTCAATCCTGACATCACGGAGCCGCTCTGTCTGGACAACACAGGCCATCCGGCCGCAAATCGGGTTGCCCTCGCCCATGCGGTGAAGAGCCACGTGGACGCCCTGGGACTGCGTTGGAACGATACCAGCGGAAAGAACAACGGCCAGTACGCGCCGTTTTCCTGGCGGGGCGCGTAGCCGCTGGGATCGTGAAACCGATCCGGCGCCGGGAGCGCTTCGAGAGAATCAGACCTTCGGAGATCTCGAATGCGCACGCAGTGGGCAGTCCTTCCGCTCCGGCTCGTCGTAGGATACGGCGTTCAGAGCCTACGACGCGATCGACCTGGTGGTCGTTCGAGGCAAGGTGGTCGATGGGTCCGCGCTGGCCGCGCGGTAGCGGCGGGAGCTGCTTGCCCAGCCGGATCCCCCGCCGGCGTCCAGGGAGCTGCCGCGTCCGGGACCTGGCCGCGTCCGCTGGCGCAACGCGCCCCCGGCCATTTACTTATCACCGGTCGCCGGTCACCCGAGTCCGCTCCGGCCAGGCGACCCTCTCCTCCCCGGGAGCTTCCTCATGGGAGTGCCGGAGGCGCTCCGCGACGCGCTGGCCGACCGCTACGCCATCGAGCGCGAGCTCGGGCGCGGCGGCATGGCCGTCGTCTTCCTGGCCCACGACCTCCGTCACGACCGGCCCGTCGCCCTCAAGGTCCTCCTCGGCGAGCTCGCCGCGACCCTCGGCCCCGAGCGGTTCCAGCGCGAGATCCACTTCGCCGCCCGGCTCCAGCATCCCCACATCCTGACCGTGCTCGACTCCGGCGAAGCGGCCGGCCAGCTCTGGTTCACCATGCCCTTCGTCGAGGGCGAGTCCCTGCGCGATCGCCTCCGCCGCGAGCGCCAGCTCTCGTTTGAGGACGCGCTCCGCATCGCGACCGAGGCGGCCCGTGCCCTCGACTACGCCCACCAGCACAACGTGGTGCACCGCGACATCAAGCCCGAGAACATCCTGCTCACCCGTGACGGTTCGACCCTGGTCGCCGATTTCGGCATCGCCCGAGCCGTCGGCGGTGCCGAAGGGCTGACCCAGACCGGGTTCGCCGTCGGCACGCCCGCCTACATGAGCCCGGAGCAGGCCGCCGGGGACAAGACCATCGATGCCCGCACCGACGTCTACTCGCTGGCCGCCGTGCTCTTCGAGATGCTGGCGGGCGAAGCGCCGTACAGCGGCCCCACCGCGCAGGCCATCATCGCCAAGCGGTTGACCGAGCCGCCACCCAGCGTCCGCACGGCGCGGCCGGCGGTGCCGGAGAGCGTGGACCAGGCGATCCGCAAGGCGCTGGCGCCCGTGGCCGCCGACCGCTTTGCCGGCGCCGCGCAGTTCGCGCAGGCGCTGCAGCCGCCCGCCATCACGACTGCGGCCGCCACGCCCACCACCGTCGGCGCGACGACGGCCCCGGCCAGGCATCGGCGAGTCCCCGTGGCGGCGCTCGCGCTCATGCTCGGACTCCTGATCGGGGCAGGCTTGCTGTTCGCCTGGCGCCGGAACCACGCCGGCTCCGAAACCGGCGGCGAACGGCGCGTCGCCGTGCTTCCGTTTCAGAATCTGGGCGACTCGTCCGACGCCTACTTCGCGGACGGCATCACCGATGCCGTGCGGGGCAAGCTGACCGCGCTGCCGGGATTGCGTGTCACCGGCTCGAACAGCTCCAGCCAGTACCGCGGACGCACCAAGTCGCCCCAGGAGATCGGGCGTGAGCTGGGCGTAGACTACCTCCTGGTGGGAAAGGTGCGCTGGCAGAAGAGCGGGGGTACCAGCCGGGTGCAGGTGAGCCCGGAGCTCATCGAGGCGGCCACCGGTGACGCCCGCTGGCAGCAGCCATTCGACGCGGCACTCACCGATGTCTTCCAGGTACAGGCCGACGTCGCCGGGAAGGTGGCCGAGGCCCTCGATGTCGCGATCGGCAGCCGCCAGGAGCAGACCCTCGCTGAACGCCCGACCAAGAACCTGACGGCGTACGACACCTATCTCCGTGGCAAGGCCGAGCGTCTGCGGGGAACCAACCCGGTCACCGTCCGCGAGGCGATCACGCTGTTCGAACAGGCGGTGGCGCTGGACTCGACCTTCGTGGCTGCGTGGGGTGCCCTCTCCGAGGCGAACTCGCTGCTGTATCTCGCAGGCCGCCCCTCACCCGAGGTTGCGGATGTGGCGCGCTCGGCGGCGGAGCGGGCGCTGCTGCTCGGCCCCGACCGGCCCAACGGGTATCACGCGCTTGGGGACTACTATCGCCGAATCCCCGTCAACTACGCGCGCGCGCTCGAGCAGTACACCAAGGGACTCCAGCTGGTCCCTGGGGACGCCGATCTCCTCCGCGGCCAGGGGCAGGCGGAGCAAGGTCTCGGGCAGTGGGATCGAGCCGTTGAGCACCTTCGCCGGAGCTTCACGCTCGACCCGCGCTCGCCCACGACCGGAGTCGTGCTGGGCGACGCCCTGCTCTGGGCCCGGCGCTATCCCGAGGCTCTGGCCGTCCTGGACAAGACCCTGGCGCTCAACCCGGCCTCACTCCAGGCTGTGGAGGACAAGGCCATGGTCTTCCTGGCACAGGGGGACCTCGCCGGGGCGCGAAGGGTGCTGGCGCAGCCGCCCGCCGACGTCGACCTGCCGAGCTTCGTGGCCTACATAGGAACGTACTGGGACCTCTACTGGGTGCTGGACGAGCAACAGCAGACGCTGCTCCGCCGCGAGAGCCCGGGTCTCTTCGACAACAACGTCGGGGATTGGGGGCTGGCGATGGCGGGCGCGTACCACGTGCTGGGGGACATGAATCGGGCGCGAGCTTACGCCGATTCCGCCCGCGCCGGGTTCGAACAGCAGCTCAAGGCCGCACCCGAGGATGGCACGCGTCTGGCGCTCCTGGGGGTCGCGCTCGCGTACCTGGGCCGCAAGGCGGAGGCCATCAAGGCCGTCGAGCAGAGCATGGCCGTGCAGCCGATGACGAAGGACGCGGTGAACGGCCCCTACTACCAGCATCAGGCGGTCCGGACCTACATCCTGCTCGGCGAGTACGACAAGGCGCTGGATCTGCTGGAGCCCTTGCTCAAGCGACCTTATTTCCTTACGCCCGCGTGGCTCAAGATCGATCCCAACTTCGATCCGATCCGGAACAACCCACGGTTCAAGAAGCTGGTGGAGGGGACCGCGTAACCCGCAATCGCTCCATCAATCGCTGGAAGCGAACATCCCGGCACGATGAGCTCGGTCAGCAGGAACGGCGGCTCGCTCTGCTTCGGCGCCAGGGCGAACAGGGCGGGCACGTTCCGGATACGCTATGGCAAACTTCTCCAAGTCCAACGCCATGGGCAAGAATCCATGTGAAGCGCGGCACGCCTGGACGGCATGAACGCCGTTCTCGGTGGTCGGACCGCCAAAGCCAAGCGACCTGATCTAAGGCGCAGGCTAAACCGCTGGCCCACTGAAAGTGCGCTGATCGGCCCAAAATGCCGGTTGGGCGACGTTCGATTACCGAGGCGCAGTTGTCGTGAACCGACGGACCTCCACCTTGTCGCCGATGTCAATGGTCATCAGGTCTTCGCCGAGTACCACCGCGCCGGCGTAGACCGTATGCGTGCGGCGGAGTACATCTGCGCCCGTGGGCGGTTGGAAGTTGCGGTCGGTCGTGAGCAGCACCACATGAGTGAACACGCCAAGCTTCGGCCTGACGCGCGCGAATACCCGCCCAGCATCTTCGGGCGAACTGTGGAAACCCAGGATGCGACGTGCTGTTGCCGCCGTCGGCGATTTCTCGAGGAGCTCCGGACGAACCGCCGCGACTTCATGCACTAAGACGTCAGTGCCGGCGGCATGGCGGCTCAGGTTCTCACTCGGCCGAGTGTCGCCGGAGACGACCACCGAATGTCCGGCGTAGTCCACCCGATAGCCGAACGCGGGCTTGAGCAAGCCGCCGTGATCCACGAGCAACGCTGTCACCTTCAATCCTTGACGCTCGTAGAGCACGCCCTCGGAGATATCGTGCGCGACAACTTCGCTTCCCGCGGGAGGCAGGTGTTCGCCTTCGCGACGTACATGGATATCCCACTGATACGCTTTGCGCAGGTCGGACATCATTGCCGTTGTGCCTGTGGGGCCCCACACCTCCAAAGGCGAACTACGCCCGCCAAACGGCGTGGGCAGCCATCCGGTGAGCCACAGGTCGGGAATACCCACCGTGTGATCGGAATGCAAGTGTGTGAGAAACAGCGCATGCACCTGCCCCAACGGGATTTTCAACTGCCACAAGCGTTGACTGACCCCGCGGCCGGCGTCGAACAGCAGTTTTTGCCCACCGGCTTCGACTAGCGTGGCGGGCCCGAAGCGATCGATGGCCGGATCGGGTCGCCCGGTTCCCAGCAGGACGACCTTTATGGCTGGCGACTGCGCGCCAACCGATGCTACAGGGAGCAGGAGGAGGGCTCCCATCAGCATCCGCAACGCTCGTGCGTGGATCATATCCTATCCCCGATGCTTGGGCGGGTGAGTCCCATCCTTAGTCCCGGCAAGGAAGCCTCACTCTTTCACACGGGCACTACCCATGCGGACAATAGGACGAATCCAGACGCAAGGAAAGCGGCTGGCGCCGCGGACCGTCGCCGCCATGCCTGAGGCCGCGTGCGGGAGCTCACCGGCGGCCTCGGCGCCCACTCGGTCCTCGAGTGCGTCGGCCACGGCGAGTCCACCCTCACGGCTGAGCATCGCCCGCCCTGCCGACCTTCTTCAACAACGTCACCGTCGCCGGCGGCCCGGCGCCGGTCCGCGCCTACATGATCCGATGCTGAAGGTCAGCGGATCGCGCTGCTACGCAGAACCGCCGCCGACAGTCACCCGTCAGCGGCGGTTCAACCTTCCCTACACCAACCTGACCTGCCCCACCTCATGCCGCGGGCCTCACGTCCCCGCCCGCACTCGGCGTCCCACGCTCCGGTGGCGCCTGCGGTTCCTGCGGCCCCTCCGGCTCCGGCGTCACATTATCCTTCGACGCCCCGACCGGCGCCCCCAGCACCGTCCGCACGCTGATCCACTGCTCCAGCGCCTGCCGGTCGTCCTGATACCGGAGCCGGTTCCGGGCATCCATCGCCCGCACCACCGCGCCGGCGTCCTTCGTCAGCGCCACCAGCTCCCGCGTCGCCGCCGTGTGCGCCGTCCGGCCATCGGCGCCTTGCGTGACCGCCGCGTCGAACTCCGCCACCATCTGGCCGAACTGCGCCAGCACCGACGCCGACAGCCCGTGCTTCACCAGCACCTCCTGGTGCTCTTGCGCGGCCGCGTACATGCTCCGGGCCGCGCTCTGGAACGCCAGCAGCGTGTCGGCGGTGGGCTTGAAGACGAAGATGCTCGCCAGCTCGTGCTGCTCCCGCGCCGCCATCCTGCCGATCTGGGCCAGGTGCGCGATCGGCCCCGCGAGCGCCTCGCGCCTGAGCACCCGCTTCCGGACCGAGGCCGCCCGTGAGTCCACCCGGCCGTCCCGCTGCTCGCCGATGACCGCCGCCATCCTTGCCACCAGCGCCTGGAGCTGCGTCACCAGCACGACGAACCCCGGTTCGCTGTCCGGGTGCGCCGCGATCCAGCTCAGCACCCGCACACACATCTCGTACACCCTACGTGATACGGCTCGCACAAACCCTCCGTCGTGCGCTGGCGATCCCAGGCCTCGCCGGCGTTGCTGTGGAACTGATGATCGGGAATGCGACCGCTGCGCCCTGGCCGTCAGCCGGTCGCACATGGGGCAAACGCATCGAGCGTGCCATTCATTGCAGACGTCGCGCGCGCGAGCGCGTGAGTTCGCGGTGCCGCTTGCACTTGCGCCGCGCGGCGGGCGCGAGTTGATGCGCTGGGTTCGGATCGGATAAATGTCCACGGCATCGGACGACGTGATCGGGGCGGACCGATGCCGTGCCGCATGGACACGACGCGGCAAGCGGGCGACACGATGCGGAGCCCGAGCGACCCGATGCGGAACCCAAGGACACGATGCGGCAAGCGATGCGCACGTTCCGTCAACCGATGCACACGTTCCGGCAGCCGACGGACACGTTCCTGCAGCCGACGGACACGTTCGGGCAACTGACGGACACCTTCGGGCAACCGGCGGGCACGTTTCGGCGGCCTCGGGATCGATCCGGAAGGGTCTGAGCGATGCGGAAGGGCGCTGACGCGATGCGAAAGGGCGCTGACGCTATGCGGCAGCCGGTGACCGCGACGCGAACAGCCGGGATGCGATCCGGCCGGTCGCAATCGTCAGCCGGTGCGACGAGAACGCGACACGGAAGGCAGGGGATGCGCCTCGGTGCGTCCGGAACCCGTTCCGGCATCCGGGATCGTTGACCGGTCGGCCCGGATGGCGGTCCGGCAGCGAAAGACTGCGATCCGGTCGGCCGCCGGTGCGATGCGGTGGTCGGGAACCGGACCCGGAGCGGCGACGTGGCGAGCCGGCGGGCCGGGGCGGCAACCCGGCGGGGCAATTGCGCAACAGTTCCCCATCCGCGGCCTGGGACACGGAGTGCGCGCCCCGGTAACGCAACGCCGGCCCCGCCGTTACATTCCCGGCACCTCCCTCATGTCCGGATTTGACGCGCCTCGACCGTGTCACCGATATGACCCAAGCCACACACTGTCCAATCTGCAAAGCCGAGATTACCTCCGGCACGTGTACGTGCTCTAGCTCCGTGAGCACGGCGGAGAGGTCGTCACTCCTGCGGCGTCCGACGCGCCTCCCTCTTCGAAGAATTGGCCGAGATCCTCGCTCCGCATCTCCTTCTGGTTCGACTGCTGGGGCAGGGCGGCATGGGCCTGGTGTATCTCGCCCGCGATCCCGTACTCAAACGCCTCGTGGCGGTGAAAGTGCTCGCTCCTGCGCTCGCGCGGGACGAAACCGCCCGCGCGCGGTTCGCGCGCGAGGCGGAGATGATGGCCGCCATGTCCCACCCTCACATTGTTAGCGTGTACGAGGTGGGACAGCTTCACAGCTCCGAGACGAGCTACTTCGTCATGCAGTACGTCGAGGGTGGATCGTTGCGGGACGAGTTTCCTCGAGGCCATACGGTCGCGGAGGGAAGGGCACGGCGGTGCATCGGAGAAATCGCTTCTGCCTTGGCCGCCGCGCACCGGCTCGGCGTTGTTCACCGAGACATCAAACCAGCGAACATCGTGGTCGACCGAGAGAGCGGACGGTATCTGGTCCTCGATTTCGGGATCGGCGCCGTGTTGCAGCCTGGGGCCGGCCGCGTCGAGGCGCCTGGCCTAACCTCGGGGAATATCCGGGTTGGCACTCCGACCTACATGAGTCCTGAACAGGCGTCCGGTGAGGAGATCAGCGGCAAGAGTGACGTCTACAGCCTCGGTTGCGTGGCGTACGAACTGCTGACGGGTGAGTTGCCGTTCCCCGGCACCACAGCCATGGGTGTGCTTGCGGCCCACGTTCTCACAGTCCCTCCGAAGGTGAGCGACCGCCGCCCGGAGCTGGACCCGCAGTTCGCAGACCTGATCGACCGATGCCTCGCGAAGCACCCGGCAGCTCGCCCGACCGCTGAAGAGCTGACCCGGGCACTCTTGCCCTCCCTGCGGTCGGTCATCGAGTGGCCCCCCCCCGGCCTCGAGGCGCTGCGGGGCTTCGGGGAGCGCTGGGGCAGGGCCGCCGCGCTGGTGGCGCTGACCGCGGCGGCGTTCTTTCTCGCGTTGATGATGCAGCCGACAGTCAGCCGGCTATGCTGTTGGCGCTCAGGCGAGTCCTCGAGCCTCTGGGAAGTGCTGAAGCACCTGTCCTATGCCACGCCGATCCACTTCGACGATCCCGACGCGATGTCGGTGTGGTATTTCCTCCTGGACGCGATACTCATCGTTCTCCTCCTCTGCATCCCGCTGGTAGTGCTCCGCAGCTGGCGAGTTTGCCAGTGAGGCTGCGCGCGGGACGGCTGGCCGGATACCTCTGGCGAACGCTGTTCGACGTCGCCTGGGACGACCGCTCCGATACGAGCGATCTCTTGAACGGCACCGGCAGGTATTCCCTCTTCGATGACAAGGAGAGAGCGCGCGTGCTCTCGCTTCGAAGGGTGCGATCAGCCCTGCTCGTCCTGGCAGTCCTCCTTGCCGTCATCGCACCCGTGGTCTGGCTGTACAGCGGAGGCCACATCTACTGGCCGCGCAGGGGGCCCGTTTTCGGGGTCGCGGACGCCCTCGTACTCTGGCTCTTGCCCGCTCTTGCGCTCGCTGGCAGCGTGTTCGTGAACATCGTACTGCTGCGTGGGGTCGCCGGCCCGCTCCGCCGCCGCCCCGGCTCGGCGTCGCTCGCGCCCATCGCGGACATTCGGAAGGACCTCGCCTCGGTGTGGCTGCGCTCCGCGGGTCTCAGTCCTTCCCTGGGAAGTCGGGAGCTCTCCGTCTGGGCGATTCCCGCGGGTACGTCGGCAATGGCTATCGCCCTCCTTCTGGCGATCGGCATCATCCTTCTCCGTGGTCTTCAAGAGCACGGCACGGATGGTCGCCGGCACGGCCGAGGCCCGGACCTGGATCGAGGAGGCGTCGAGCGCTGCCTCGGGTCGCGAAGTCCGTCCGCCGTCGCCCCGTGCCGCTCTGGCGTCGCCGCTGACCCGGTCGCCCTGCGGGGACGCGGCCGTCGGGGAGTGTCGCCGAATACTGCCTCAGCTCCAGGCAGATGCTCTTCGGGCCGCCGGCGATCGCGCCGGCGTCTTCCTCAGGCGGTGAGGTTCAAGAATCCGGGTTGGAGACATGGCGCGACCGGGCCCTTGAGGTCTTCGGCTTTGGCGGTCTCAGGCGCCGGTCGCTGTTCTGCAGTAGCGTGCTGGGCAGTGATGTCACGACGGTGGACCCGGCGGAGTGACCTGACGGCTGGCAGGATTGAGCGCTGCCGACGATGGTGACGCCGTCACCGTCAGCACCACGTGCACGACTCCCGCATCGTGTTCCTCCGCCGTGACCACCACAGATGCCGCGTAGATGCCCGGCTCCAGCTCCTGGGGTGATCCGGTGAGCAAAAGCGTGGATGAACTGCCCGTTATCGTGATCGTCGCGGTGAACCATTCAACCGGCGGCGGGGTGACGTACTGGACGGCCGCAGCGAGGCCAGGGGCTTGGGTGACGGTAGCGGTGGCCGTTGGCGAAGCCGCATCCCCGGTGGTGACGGCCCATTCCACATGATTCGGGTCGACCTCGACAGGGGGTGGATTCGGCGAGCCGTCGCCGCCTCCACAGGACGTGTAGCCGCTGGTGGCTACGCAGAGGATGGCGAAGAAGGTCGAGAGGGCAGTCGTTCGGAAGGGCTTCGGCATCGGGTGGCTATGCCAGTCATGTGCTGAGAGTTGGTTCAGAATCGAATCCTGCCGCCCGTTTCCGGAAAGGTCAAGTGAGACCGATTGGCGGATCTACTGTGCCGCAGGCGGGCACACTGCCTCAGGAGGAGGCGGCAGAGCATCGCCGACCGCGTCCCGGCCGAACCCGTCGTCGACGCGTAGGTAGGGATCCCCCGCCGGCTCCACCCCCGCCGGCACCGCCCCTTGCAGACGCTCGCGTCCGGCCTGCAGACGCTCGCGTCGACCGCAGCCGCTCGCGCCGACCTATGCGGGCAAGCGCATCTGTTTCCGCAAGCTCTTGTCGAACGCCGACGCTGGCACGAAGCGACGGAGCAGACTGACCTGGCGCGCGGCCCGTCCTGCGGTGTAGCGGCGGAGCGGATCGGCCGCGGTAGCGGCCTTCACCACCGCGCGCGCCACCAGCTCCGGCGAGTCGGCGGCCTTCATCGCGTCCCGCAGGACTCCCTCGGCGTTTGTTCGCGCCGACTGATAGACGTCGAGTTGCTCGTCGGCCTGGTAGACGTTGCCCTCGAAAGACGTCCGCGTGTAGGCGGGCTCGACCAGCACCACCCTTACACCCGCGCCTCTGATCTCATGATCCAGGGACTCCGAATAGCCTTCCAGGGCGTGCTTGCTCGCGGCGTACAGGGCCATGAACGGCGCCGGGATCAGGCCCATAACCGAGCTGATGTTGACGACCCGACCCGAGCCCTGCCGGCGCATCGCGGGAAGCACCGCCTTGGTCAGGCGGATCACACCGAACACATTGACCTCGAAGAGGGACTTCGCCTGCTCGAGCGATGATTCCTCCGCGCCCCCCACCAGGCCGACGCCCGCGTTGTTCACCAGGAGATCGATCCGACCCGACTGCTCCAAGACCTGGCCCACCATGGCCGTGACCGACTCGTCACTGGTCACATCGCACACCAGGTACTCGATCCCCGCCGACCGCGTCGCCGGCGGCCGGCGAGAGGTGCCGAACACCCGATAGCCGGCCGCGTGCAGCGCCCGCGCCGTGGCCTCGCCGATCCCTCCCGAGGCGCCTGTCACGATCGCCACGGGCCGAGTCCGCTGCTCCTGAGTGCCTGCCATACCGTGCTCGCTTTCCATTGAGGGTCAACTGCTGCACATTATATGATTAACATCATATTATCAGGCACACGCCGGCCCGGCACGAATGCGTCGGTATCAGCCTGTCGGGGTGAGGTGGTTGAGCGCCGCCTCGCGCACCGCGTCGGAGAGCTTGGGGTCGTCGACGGCGCGGGCCAGGACCAGCGCGCCGAGCGCCGTAGCCACGGTGACGAGCGCCCGGTCGTGCGCGCCCGGCCGCCCCCAGTCGGGCGCCTGGCGGGCGACCAGATCGATCATCTCCTTGATCCGGCGGGTGGCGGCCCGCCGCACCTTGGGCGCCTGGCGCGGCATTTCCGAGCCCAGCGCGGCGACCGCACACCCCGTCTCGACGGCTGCCACATGCTCCTTCGAGAGATAGGTGCGAAGCATGGCCTCGAGCGCCTGTTTGGGCGGCGCCGCGGCGGCCACCTGCGCAATCACAGCCATTCCATCGGCGCCCGCCCGGTCCGCCGCCTCGGCCAGCATCCCCTCGCGCGACTCGAAGTGAGCGTAGAACCCGCCGTGCGTGAGGCCGGCCTCCTTCATGATCTCGGACACGCCGGTACCGTTGTACCCGCTGCGGCGGATGGCACGGGCGGCGGTCTCCACGATGCGCTCGTGGCTGGCTTCCTTGCGGCTGGAGACGGGTCGTCTCGAGGGTGCGGGGCTCATATGATGACCATCATACAAGCGTGGCGCCTCGAGCGCAAGGGCCGTGGCCTGCGGTGGTGATCCCCGTCGCTGTCGGCCCCACCACCCGTGGATATCGTAGCTCATGACATCTACCGACCGCGACACGACCCCCTACTGGTCCGACTCCGCCTCGTTCCCCCGGTTCGCCCGGCTCGACGCCGACACCGAGGCCGACGTGCTCGTCGTCGGCGCCGGCATCACAGGCCTCACCGCGGCCTACGGCCTGGCGAGCGCCGGGCGCTCCATCGTCGTGATCGACCGCGGGCGCTGCGCGTCGGTGGACACCGGTCACACCAGTGCGCACCTCACCATGGTGACCGACACCCGGCTCTCCGAGCTCGCCGGCCAGCTCGGCCGCTCGCACGCGCAGGCGGTGTGGGACGCGGGGCTGGCCGCGATCGCCCGGATCGACGAGATCGTTCGCCGGCACGAGATCGACTGCGCCTTCGATTGGGTGGAGGGCTATCTCCACCTGCCGCCGGGCGACGCCGGGTCCGGCGACGTCGAGAGCCTGAGGCGCGACGCCGAGCTGGCGGCCGAGCTGGGGTTCGATGCCACCTTCGTGGACCAGGCGCCCCTCGTCGGTATGCCTGGCGTCCGCGTGGACGGGCAGGCGCGAGTCCACCCGCGCCGCTACCTGGCCGGCCTCGCCAAGGCCATCGTGGCCGCAGGTGGCCGCATCCACGAGCACACCGAGGCCGGCGAGTTCTCCGACAGCCCCCGCTCGGTGACCGCCAACGGCCACCGGATCACCTGCGCCAACATCGTCATCGCGACCCACAATCCGCTCGTCGGCCTCGGCGGCGCGGCCGGCGCCACGCTGCTTCCAGACCAAGCTCGCGCTCTACTCGAGCTACGTCGTGGCGGGCCGGGTCGCCAAGGGCGTCGTGCCCGACGTGCTGCTCTGGGACACCGCCGACCCCTATCGCTACTTTCCGCGTCGAGCCCCACCGCGACCACGACGTCGCTGATCCTCGGCGGCGAGGACCACAAGACCGGCCAGGCCGCCGACACCGCCGAGCGCTACGCCCGGTTGGAACAGGCCCTGGCGGCGCTGGCGCCCGGCGTCGAGCTCACCCACCGCTGGTCGGGGCAGGTCATCGAGACCCCGGACGGACTTCCCTACATCGGCGCCACCGCGGAGCACCAGTATGCCGGGACCGGCTTCGCCGGGAACGGGATCACGTTCGGGACGCTCGCCGGGATGATGATCGCGGACCGCATCCTCGGGCGCACGAACCCCTGGAGCGACCTGTTCGACCCCGCCCGCAAGGCCCTCCGCCACGGGCTCTGGGACTATCTCAAGGAGAACACCAGACTATCCCTATTACCTGATCCGCGACCGCTTCGCGGGAGCGGCGGGACGCTCGCTGCGGGCGGTGAAGCGCGGGGAGGGCAAGGTCATCGAGCGAGACGGCAAGAGGGTCGCCGCCTACCGCGACCCGGCCGGCGCGCTCACGGTCCGCTCGGCCACGTGCACCCACATGGGGTGCCTGGTGCGCTGGAATCCCAGCGAGAAGACCTGGGACTGCCCCTGTCACGGGTCCCGCTTCGCGCCGGACGGCGAGGTGATCTCCGGGCCGGCGGAGTCGCCATTGGGGGAGTGACCTGGTCGTGGGATTCGGAGCATGCACGCCATCAATGAAGCGCTCGATCTGGCCGACCTGCGTGAGTCCAATGCCGCCGCGGCGGCCGATGTGCTCGGCAACGCGCCGGGCATGCGCTGGTCGAGCGGGCCATGGTGGCGTGACCGCCTCCTATGGGTACGGCGAGCTGGCGCCTCGATGAGCCCGGCCCTCGACCGCGCTGCACCAGCACCGAACGAGAGGTAACCGCAGCATGCGAGCAACTGTCGCGTCCGCGCCGAGGCAGTATACTCGGGAAGCGCAACGCGGCAACCTGACGGGATTACCGACGAGAGGGGGAGAGATGGCTGCATCATCATGGCAGGCCAGCGGGCAATACTACGAAACCTGCAGTTGCGACTTTGTGTGTCCCTGTATCACGGGACAGCTGGCGGTCCGGCCGACCAAGGGGTCGTGCACGTTCGCCATGGCGTTCCAGATCGACCGCGGGAGCTACGGCTCGGTGTCCCTGGACGGTCTGGGCTTCATTATTCTCGGGTTGACGCCGGAGGCAATGGGCAAGGGGAACTGGTCGGTCGGTGTCATCGCCGACGCGCGGGCGAGTGCCGAGCAGCGCGACGCCATTACGGCCATCGCGAGCGGGTCCGCGGGCGGCCCCATGGCGGCCTTGTCGGCTCTGGTCGGAACGTTTCTCGGCGTGGAATCCGCGCCGATCCGCTTCGATCGCGCCGGCGTCAAATGGTCGGTCACGGCAGCGAAGCTCGTCGACATGGCCGCCGAACCGGCCATGGGGGTCAACCCCGACATCACGGAGCCGCTCTATCTGGACAACACGGGCCATCCGGCCGCGAATCGGGTTGCCCTCGCCCATGCGTTGAAGAGCCACGTGGACGCCCTGGGATTGAGCTGGAACGACACCAGCGGAAAGAACAACGGGCAGTACGCGCCGTTTTCCTGGCGCGGCGCGTAGCCGCTGGGGTCGTGGAACCGACAGCGGGGCCCGACGCCGAGCGGTGGCGGAGTGACTGGCCGGCCGCCCCCCTCGAGCGGGGCGGCCGGCGGTAGCTGGAGCCGTCACGGCTCCGCCGCGGTGGTCGTGTGCTCCACCCGATCCACCGCGGGGTCCGGATGCTCGCCCAGGTATTCCACCCACAGCTTCTTGAGCGGGCGGTAGTGCTTGTCCGCCTCCACCAGGTCGAGGAAGCACTCGATGGTGCGGTCGAAGCGCTCCCGGAGCACGGGCGCGGCGATCCGGCCGGCGGGATCGAAGGCCTGATGCGCCTGCGCGAGGGAGAACATGTCGGGATAGACGCGCGCGCCGAGGTGCTCGAGCGCCCCGCCTGGCTCCGCAGCGGATCGAACGTCGGATCCCGCAGCCACGCCTTCGACAGATTGTTCGGCACCTCGACCAGCGGCGTGAGCAGCTCGACCGCCTTGTCCTTGCTTCCCACCATCATGTGGACCCGGGCGAGCTGGAGCTGGATGTAGGGGCCGAAGTAGGCGTCCTTCGCGATCGGCAGGAGCTCCAGTCGCCGATGAACGCGTCCTGGTCGCCGGTGATCATGCCCTCACCGCCGGTGACCGTGTCCCTCTGTCCGCACGTCGCGCCCGAAAGTGGCGAGACTGGGCCCGCTTGACTTCAACGCCGGCGAGCCCTAGTGTAGCTCCCATGATCGTCGCCCCAGGCTCCCCCTACGCCTGCTGTTGTCGCGCCCACCGGAGATGGACGGTGCCCAGGCGCGCATAGGCGACAAGGTGTAGCAGGCGTTTCCGTTGCGGCGGCTCGAGGCCCGGACCAGCTCCCAGTGGTTCGGGCCGCTTCGTTGTGTCCCGCCGCCCTATCTCGACAGGAGGACGATATGGCCGTCATCGATGAACTGGTGCAGGCGAACGAGGCGTATGCCCGAACGTTCGACCGGGGCCACCTGCCGCTCCCACCCGCGCGGCGGCTCGCCGTCCTCACCTGCATGGACGCCCGGATCATCCCCTCGAAGGCGCTCGGGCTCGCGGAGGGCGACGCCCACGTGATCCGCAACGCCGGCGGTCGGGCCCGCGACGCGCTGCGCTCGATCATCATCTCCCAGCGCCTGCTCGGCACCCGGGAGCTGGCCGTGATCCATCATACGGACTGCGGCATGCTCACGTTCACCAACCGCGATTTGCGCGCGAAGGTCCAGGAGGACCTGGGCCAGGACACGGGAGAGTTCGACTTCCTGCCGTTCGCGGACCTGGACGAGAGCGTCCGGCAGGACATCGAGTTCCTGCACGCCACGCAACTGCTCAACCCGGACACCCTGATCCGTGGATTCGTGTACGACGTGCGCACTGGCGGGCTGAAAGAGGTAAAGGTCGAGGCGGGCGCGGAGACGGGTACACAGTCGTCGTCAGGTTGACAAACGCGAGTCAGCGCGGCCCAGGAGAGAGATGTTCCCCCCGGGACCGCGCTGACTCACGTTCATTCGCCGGCGCCTAGTTCCCGCGCGGCAACCCCAGGTCGATCCGCGCGCCCGCTCCGCCGCCGACCTGCGCGCCCGTTCCGCCCGCGCTTCCCGCCACGTCCGCGCCGACGCCGGTCGCCGCGCCCGCCGACTGCGCGCTCAGATTGGCCAGCGCCTCGGGGCCGCGGTCCAGCGCGCCCACCACCTGCACCAGCGCCTGCTCCGACGCCCGGCCGAGCGCCACCAGGTCGGTGAGCACCGCGATCGCCACGGCCCGGCTGGCTTCCGGCGCGCGCTGGCTGATGGATACCAGCGCGCTCTGGCTCACGCCGGCCTGCACCGCGTCGGCGGCCACGCTGAGCTCGCCCTCGGTGGTGCTGCCGAGCCCGGCCTTGAGCAGCGCGTCCTGCGCCCGGGTGAGCGCATCCAGCCGGCGCTCCACCGCGGCCGCGATCCGCGCCATCGGCACGTGCTTCGCCTCGCCCTCCGCGACCTTCCGCTCGAGCAGCGAGGCCGGGAGGCCGGCCTGCACGGCGGTTTCGATCGCCGCGTTGATCCGCGCGTCGGCGCCGTTGGCCGATCCGGCCGAGGCGGTCGAGTCCTGTGCCAGCAGGGCGGCCGGCGCTGAGATCAAGGCGGCCGCGAGATACAGCGTCGTGGTGCGCATGGTGCGAGCTCCTTGCAGTGGGTGGTGTCGGACTTCACCGCTAAGACGAGCGGGAGCCGGCACTGGTCACATCGCCGTAATCGGGCTCGAGCGTCTCGCGGAGCGCCGCATGGGCGCGCGCCACCCGCATCTTCGCCGCGCTGAGCGAGACCCCGGCGAGCTCCGCGATCTCCTCGTAGGAATGGCCCAGCTCGTGGCGCAGCAGGAACGCCTCGCGCAGGATCGGCGGCAGCGCGGCCAGCGCCGCGCCGACCGCCTCGCGGATCGCGTGGCGCTCGGCGAAATCCTCGCCGTCCGCCGGCTCCTCCACGTCGAGCAGCGAGACCTCGGTGCGGCGCACGTTCCTGGCCCAGTCGAGCATCGCGTTGCGGTAGATCCGGAACAGCCAGGAGCGCACCTTGTCCGGCTCCCGGCACTGATCGAGCCGCGCGTGCGCCTTGACGAACGTCTCCTGCACCAGATCGAGCGCGGTGTCGTGGTCCAGCCCGAGCCCGCGCCCGTAGCGGTAGAGCGGGTTCTGATGCCGGCGCACCAGCGCCTCGAAGTCCCGCTCGAGCGTGGCCGTCATGAGACCACCAGGACCGCCGTGTGCCCGCCCATGCCGTCGTCCTGGCGGCCCGGCACCGACTCGGGCACGAACCAGGTGCCGTCCTCGGCGACGAAGGCGTAGTGGTACACGCCCGGCGCGAGCGGGGCCGCGTAGATCCAGCGCGAGCCCTTGCGCTCGCATCGGCACCGGCTTCCAGCCGGTGAAGTCGCCGGCGATGGCGGGCGTGCCGCGCGCGTCGCGCCGGCGGAGTGCGATGGTGGCGCGACCGTCGCGGTCCCTTGGAGCGACCGGCGCGGCAAACCCGCGGCGGCCGCCCAGCCGGATGCTCAGGCCGCCCCACACCGACGTCCGGCTGGTCGAGAGGTAGAGCGGATCGAAGGCGTTGCCGCGGGCGCCCAGCTGCAGCTCGAGCCCCGGGCCCACCGCGGCGGCTCCGGCGGCGGTCCACGCCGTACGGTCGAGTCCGCCTGCGACCCAGCGCCCCACCGACCCGGAGAGCTGCAGCCCGCCCCTCGCGTACTGGAGCCCGCCGCCGACGTAGGCGTGCGTGGTGTTGTGATCCAGCCAGGCACGCGTCTGGGCCTGCAGCGCCAGCGGCACTGCCAGGGGCACGGACACGCGCGCGTCGCCGGTGGGGAGGGCTCGCTCCTGCAGCACGTCGCCGAGCCGGCTCCGTTGCGCGGCCACGCCTGCCCGCATCTCGAGCTGAACGGCCGGCGAGCTCGCGAAGCCGCCCGCCATCAGCTCGCCGCCCACGCCTTGTCCCGACGGGTCGGTGCGGATCGGCGCGGGCGTCGGCGGCGGAAAGGGCAGCGGCCCCGGCGAAGGCGCCGGCGCGCCGCTCACGGTCGCGTGCTCCCGCTGGATGAATCCGTTGGCGGAGACGTCCAGCAACGGGCCGAGTGTGCCCCGGCCGGCGAAGCGCTGCCACCCGCCCAGCACGGCCCAGAATGGATCGTCGCTGAGCGGAATCGCGGCCGAGAGGCCCAGCCAGTGCCGGGGCGCCAGGCGCCCGAGACCGAGCACGGCGGACGAGCCGGCGGAGGCCCCGGCCGGCGCGCCCTCGTAGGTCACCCGACCGAGCCTGGCCGAGGCGCGCCATTCCTGCGCGGACGCGCTCCGCGGCGCCACCATGGCCAGGACGGCCGTGCCGAGCCCGAGCAGGGCGATGCCGCGCGCGGCGGCGCTCACGAGCGCGCCTCGGGGGTGAGCACCGCGACGCGGCTGCTCGCGCCGCCGAAGCCGTCGGTCACCTGCTTCGCGAGCGGATCGAGTCGCCAGGTGGTGCCGTCGACCACGAAGACGTAGTTGTACACCCCGGGCGTGAGCGCCACGTCTACCGCCCACACTCCGGGCTGCACCTGGTGGAGCCGGTGCTCGGGGTGCCAGCCGTTGAAGTCGCCGGCCAGCGCGACCTCGTGCGCGGCCGCGTCGCCCAGCCGGAACTGGACCATCACCCGCGCGGGCGCCGACGCTGGACCGGCGGGCGTGGCGGGTTGCAAGAGTACCCGGGAGACCACGGCAGTGAGGGCGATGCCGCAGGCCAGCGCATACGCGGGGCGGAGCGTGAGTGCCCGCGGCGACCACAGCCAGCGGCCCGCGGCCGCCAGTGCCTGGCGCACGGGATTCGACCGCGGCGCCACGCGTCGCATGACGGCCGGCGCCACGTCGATCGGCGGCAATCGCCGGATCGGGCCGAGCGCAGTGCCAATCATTGCACGGTGGCGCTGCAGCTCCATGCGCTCACCGGGCGTGAGTCCGTCGGCCGGGTGCTCGCCGTCGAGCGCCCGCTGGATCCGGTCGTCCATGGTGTGGCCTGCCTGAAGGGGTGAGTGTCGGTTCCGGCGTGAGACGGGCGGGGCCGGCCGAAAGTCACATGGGCGGGAAAGGCAAGTTGCAGGCCTGGGGGGGAGGATCGGGCGTCACTGGGACGTGGAGAAGGACCACGCCCGGAGCGAATATCGATCCCACGTTCGATTCACTGCGGAGCAACCCGCGGTTCCGGAAGCTGGTGGAGGGGACGGCGTAGCGCCGCCGCCGGCGATGCCTCGATAGGGATCACGCAGGGGGGCTAGGCTCACCGCGCGACGCCACGAAGATCTCCCACACCGCCACGAACAGCGCCGCGATCACCGGCCCGATCACGAACCCATTGACGCCGAACACGGCGAGTCCCCCCAGCGTGGCGATGAGCACCACATAATCCGGTAGCTTGGTGTCCTTCCCCACCAGGATCGGCCGCAGGATGTTGTCCACCGAGCCGATCACCAGCGCCCCGAACACCGCCAGCGTAATCCCCTGCCAGGTGTGACCCGTGGCGAACAGGTAGATCGCGATCGGCAGCCACACGACCGGCGCCCCGACCGCCGGCAGCAGCGACAGGAGCGCGATCAGCACGCCGAGCAGCACCGGTGCGCCCACCCCGAGAATCAGGAAGATCAGCCAGCCGAGCGCGCCCTGGACCAGTGCCACGACCAGGTTGCCCTTGATCGTGGCCCGGATCACGGTGGTGAAGCGCCCCGCCAGGTTGCGCTGGCGCTCCGGGTGCATCGGGAGCGCCTCCCGGATGCGGCGCGTGAGCACGTCGCTGTCGCGCAGCAGGAAAAACAGCAGGTAGAGCATGACGCACAGCGCGACCACGAACTGCAACGTGTTCTGCCCGATGCTGAGCGCCTGGGTGGCGATGAGCTGCGCCCCGCCGGCGAGGAAGCCGGAGAGCCGGGCCTGCACCGTCTCCAGGTTCGTGAGCCCGAACCGGTCCAGCAGGTTCACGGCCCAGCCGGGCAGCGCGGAATGGAGCTGGGTGAACCAGGCCCCCACGTCCAGCTCGCCCGACTGGATCCGGTCGTAGACGGTGGTCCCCTCGTCGATCAGTGTCTCCACGATCAGGGCCACCGGGACGAGCACCAGCGCCACGATGATCACCAGCGTCACTGCCGCGGCCACCCCGCGGCGCTGCGGCATCCGCTCGCGCAGGTGCCGGTTGAGCGGCGCGAACACGATGGCGAGCACCGTGCCCCAGAGGATGGCCCCGGCGTAGGGCCGCAGGATCCACACGAAGGCGAGCGATACGCCGAGGACAAGAAACAGGAACACCTTGTCCTCGAACGCATCGGATCGGGAGGGCACGCCGGTCATGGTTTCCCATGATGGTGGTGCCGGCCTCAGGGCGCCAGACGAAGTTGGAATGCGGGGCACGGAGCGACAGGAGCCAAGCGGCCGTGCCCACGGCCCGCCGCGGGTGCATGTCCACATGCTGGCGCGCGCCCGACCGCGACCGCTCGCTGCTCGACCAGGCATTCTCCCGGGCCGCCGGCGGTAGCTGGAGCCGTCACGACTCCGCCTCGGTGGTCGTGTGCTCCACCCGGTCCACCGCGGGGTCCGGATGCTCGCCCAGGTATTCCACCCACAGCTTCTTGAGCGGGCGGTAGTGCTTGTCCGCCTCCACCAGGTCGAGGAAGCACTCGATGGTGCGGTCGAAGCGCTCCCGGAGCACGGGCGCGGCGATCCGGCCGGCGGGATCGAAGGCCTGATGCGCCTGCGCGAGGGAGAACATGTCGGGATAGACGCGCGCGCCGAGGTGCTCGAGCGGCACCCGCAGGGACCAGAGCCCGCGGTTGCCGCCGACCATCGAGGGCGACGCGGAGATCAGCATGCCCTGACGGCCGTTGAAGGGCTGCGGCCGGATCCGCGACACCCAGTCGATGGCGTTCTTCAGATGGCCCGGCATCGAGGCGTTGTATTCGGGGGAGGCGATGACGAACGCATCGGCCGCGACCAGCCGGTCGCGAAACCGCTGCGCGCCGGCCGGGAAGCCGGTGTCCCGCTCGACGTCGGCGTCGTAGGAGGGGCAGTCGAAATCGGCCATGGCCGCGCGATCTACAATCGCGCCGTGCTCCTGCACGACCGCCGCGGCCAGCGCGGCCAGCCGCTCGTTCAGCGAGCCGGACCGCAGCGATGCGGGAAAAACGAGGACCCGCACCTGGCGGCCAGTACGCGTGTGACCCTTCGCTTCGTCCGCCATGGCAGTGGCTCCTCGGAAGCCGGTTAGCTGGCGCCGCCCACCAGCGCCTGGAACCCCGGATGGCTCCGCAACGGATCGAACGTCGGATCCACCCGCAGCCAGGCCCTCGACAGATAGCCCGGCACCTCGACCAGCGGCGTGAGCAGCTCCACCGCTCTGTCTTTGCTCCCGACCATCATGTGGACCCGGGCCAGCTGGAGCTGGAAGTACAGCGCCGCTCTTGGCGTCCTTCTCCACCGGCAGGAGTTCCACCCCGCGCTCGGCCGCGCGAATCGCCTGGTCGCGGCGGCCCAGGAATGCGAGGCTCACCCCGAGCAGGGCATGCTGCTGTGCTTCATCAGGGGCCGCCTGGATGGCGGCTTCGTAGGCGAGCCGGGCCGTATCGGCGAAGGCTCGCGCCAGCGCCGGCTGACCCCGCATGGTGTAGAGCTGGGCGTTGATCAGTCCCCAGTTGCCGCGGTCGCCCTCGTAGAAGGCGACGCCCAGCCCGAGCAGCCGGCGCTGCTGCGTGTCGTCGAGCAGCCAGCCGAGCTCCTCCCACCGGGCGAAGTAGTAGGCCATCTCCGTCGGGTCCACGCCGGGTGGCGGCGTCCGCGCGATCCGCTCCGCCCGCGCGCGGTCCCCCTGGGCCAGCGCCAGCATCGCGCTCTGGTGGATCAGCGGCAGGTTGGTCGGCGCCAGGCTCAGGCCGCGACCCGTGGCGCTCTCGGCCTCCGGGTACCGGCGGAGCGACAGGAGGAAGTATCCCAGCCGGCGCTCGGCGGTGGATGAGCGCGGGTCGAGGGCCGCCGCGCGCTCGGCGAGGGTCAGCGCAGCCGGCCAGTGTCCGCTGGTCATCTCCATGACCGCCATGGCGCCAACCATGGCCACGTTGCTCGGCGCCAGCAGAAGGCCCGACCTCAAGGTGGCCAGCGATCGCACATTGTCGTTGAGCACGAAGCGCTCGTAGTTGCCCTGCGCCAGATAGCTCTCCGGCCGGGAGGGGCCCAGGCGGCGGGCCCGTTCCGCGGCCACGGCGGCCTGCGCCGCCAACCTCGCGGTGGGAGTGATGGTCGAGTACGAGGCCGAATACGCCTGGGACAACCGCGCCCAGGCCGGCGCAAAGCTCGAGTCGAGCGCCACGGCGCGCTCGTAGTGCGGCAGCGCCCGGGTCAAGCTCGCCGGGTCGAGGGCACTCATGCTGGCCGACGCCGCTTCTCCCTTCAGAAACGCATCGTACGCCTCGAGGTTCGCCGTCGGCCGCGCCTCCAGCCCGGCCCGCACGCTGTCCGCCAGCGCCACGCCGAGCGCGTCCGCCACCTTGGTGGCGATATCGGCCTGGACCTCGAAGACGTTCGTGAGCGAGGCGTCGAACTGCTGCCCCCAGCGGGTCCGCTCGGCCCGTCCCGGGTGGGCCTCGACCAACTCCGGGCTCACCCGCACCCGGCTCGCCGTCCCGGCGGCCTTCTCCCACCGCACCGTGCCGGACAGCAGGTAATCCGCGCCCAGCTCGCGCGCGATCTGGGACGGGCGCTTCGTCGTCCCCCGGTACTGGATCGAGCTGCCCCGGGCGATCACCACGAGGCCCGTCACCTGGGTCAGCTTGGTCCGCACCTCGTCGGCGACGCCGTCGGCGAAGTAGGCGTCCGCGGAGTCGCCCAGGTTCTCGAACGGGAGCACCGCGACGACCCGGGCGGCATCGTCGTCGCCCGCGCCAAGGTGCCCGCGCCGCCAGGCGAAGAGCACGCCGACCCCGACCAGGAGTCCGAGGACGAGCGCCAGCACCGCCACCGGCGGGCCGCGACGTGCGGTGGGGAGCGCGGCGGTGCCGGTCGGGGAGATGGCGCTGGCCGTCGTCTCCACGGTCGAGCCGGGCTCCAGCGCGCTGCCGAACTCGGCGGCGGTCGCGAACCGGTCGGCCGGGTTCGGCGCGAGCGCCCGCTGGAGCGCGCGCTCCACGCTCTCCGGCACCGACGCGCGCGCCAGGCGGATCGGCCGGGTCGTCTCGGTGAATTGCCGCACGATCATGGCCTGCGCCGTCGGCGCCGCGAACGGCGTCTCGCCGGCCAGCATCTCGTAGAGCACCACCGCCAGCGAGTAGACGTCGGTGCGCCCATCGAGGTCGCGGTGGCCGCTCGCCTGCTCGGGGCTCATGTAGGCGGGCGTGCCCACGACCACGCTCGCCTCGGTGAGCCGCGGCTGCTCCTCTCGATCAGCTCGATCAGCCTGACCGCCTGACCGCCCGGCCGCCTGACCGCCCGTCTGACCGCCCGTCACCCCCCGCGCGATCCCGAAGTCGGCCAGGAGCGCGTGGGTGCCGCTCAGCAGGATGTTCTCCGGCTTGATGTCCCGGTGGATCACGCCTTCGCCATGGGCGCAGGCGAGCGCATCGGCCACGTCGCGCGCGATCCGGAGCGCGTCCGCCACGGGGAGCTGGGTCTCCCGCCGGAGCCGGTCGCGCAGGCTCTCGCCCCGGATGAAGGGCATGCTGAACCAGAGCTGGGGAGCCGCCCCGGGTACGGGCACCTCGCCGGAATCGAGCACCGTGAGGATGTGGGGATGCTGGAGCCGGGCGGCGAGATGGATCTCGTGCAGGAAGCGCTCGGGCCCCAGGGTGGCGGCGAGGTCGGGGTGAAGCACCTTGATGGCGACCGGGCGGTCGTGCCGGAGGTCGCGGGCGAGCCAGACGGTGGCCATGCCCCCGCGGCCGAGCTCGCGCTCGAACGTGTAGCGCTCCCGCAGGCCTTCGCGCAGCAGCGTACCGGATCGGACATGGGGCTCGAGGGGTGGGTAAGACCTCGAAAGATACCGGTGATCCGGGCCGCGCTGCTGGTTCGCGTCCCGCCCGCCGACGCTTGCGCCCCCGCCGGCGCCGCGCCCCCGCCGGCGCTCGCGCCCCCGCCCCTACGTCGTCCCCCCCACCAGCGCCCGGAACCCGGGATGGCTCCGCAGCGGATCGAACGTCGGATCCACCCGCAGCCAGGCCTTCGACAGATTGTTCGGCACCTCGACCAGCGGCTTCAGCAGCTCGACCGCCTTGTCCTTGCTCCCGACCATCATGTGGACCCGGGCGAGCTGGAGCTGGATGTAGGGGCCGGCGTAGGCGTCCTTCTCGATCGGCTGGACTTCCACACCGCGCTCGGCCGCGCGGATCGCCTGTTCGCGACGGCCCAGGAATGCGAGGCTCACGCCTTGTAGGGCATGCTGCTGCCCATCATCAGGGGCCGCTTGGATGGCTGCTTCGTAGGCGCGCCGGGCCGTGTCGGCGAAGGCTCGCGCGAGCGCCGGCTGCCCCCGCATGGTGTAGAGCTGGGCGTTGACCAGTCCCCAGTTGCCTCGGTCTCCCTCGTAGAAGGCGACGTCCAGCTCGAGCAGCCGGCGCCGCTGCGCGTCGTCGAGCAGCCAGCCGAGCTCCTCGAACCGGGCGAAGTAGTAGGCCAGCTCCGTCGGATCCACGCCGGGCGGCGGCGTCCGCGCGATCCGCTCCGCCCGCGCGCGGTCCCCCTGGGCCAGCGCCAGCATCGCGCTCTGGTGGATGAGCACCAGGTCGGTCGGTGCGAGACTCAGGCCGCGACGGTTGGCCCTCTCCGCCTCCGGGTAACGGCGGAGCGACAGGAGGGCGTTTCCCAGCCGGCGCGCGGCGCTGGCTGAGCGCGGGTCGAGGGCTGCCGCGCGCTCGGAGAGGGTCACCGCGGCTTCCCAGTTTCCGGCGGACAGCTCCATGGCAGCGATGGCGCCGATCATGGTCACGTTGCTCGGTGCCAGCTTGAGGCCCGACTTGAAGGTGGCCAGCGCTCGCACATTGTCCTTGAGCACGAAGCGCTCGTAGCTGCCCTGCGCCAGATAGCTCTCCGGCCGCGACGGGCCGAGACGGCGGGCCCGTTCCGCCGCCGCGGCGGCCTGCGTCGCCAACTCTGCGGTGGGAGTCAGGTTCGAGTACGAGGCCGAATAGGCCTGGGACAACCGCGCCCAGGCCTGCTGAAAGCTCGAGTCGAGCGCCACGGCGCGCTCGTAGTACGGCAGCGCCCGGGTGACGCTCACCAGGTCGACGGCACTCATGCTGGCCGTCGCCGCCTCTCCCTTGAGGAACGCATCGTACGCCTCGAGGTTCGTCGTCGGCCGCACCTCCAGCCCGGCCCGCACGCTGTCGGCCAGCGCCACGCCGAGCGCGTCCGCCACCTTGGTGGCGATGTCGGCCTGGACCTCGAAGACGTTCGTGAGCGAGGCGTCGAACTGCTGGCCCCAGCGGGTCCGCTCGGCCTGTCCCGGGTGGGCCTCCACCAGCTCGGGGCTCACCCGCACCCGGCTCGCCGTCCCCGCGGCCTTCTCCCACCGTACCGTCCCGGTCAGCAGATAGTCCGCGCCCAGCTCCCGCGCGATCTCGCCGGGCGCTTCGTCGTTCCCCGGTACTGGATCGAGCTGCCCCGCGCGATCACCACGAGGCCCGTCACCTGGGTCAGCTTGGTCCGCACCTCGTCGGCCACGCCGTCGGCGAAGTAGGCGTCCGCGGAATCGCCCAGGTTCTCGAACGGGAGCACCGCGACGACGCGGCCGACGCCGCTGTCGCCCGCGCCAGGGTGGCTGCGCCGCCACGCGAAGAGCACGCCGGCGCCGATGAGGAGTCCGAGGACGAGCGCCAGCGCCGCCACCGGCGGGCGGCGAGCCTCGGCGGGGGGAGCGACGGTGCGAGTCGGGGAGGGGGCCGTGGTCGTCGTCTCCACGGTCGCTCCCGTCTCCAGCGCGGCGCCGAACTCGGCGGCGCTCGCGAACCGATCGGCCGGGGTCCGCGCGAGCGCCCGCTGGAGCGCGCGCTCCACGCTCTCCGGCACCGCCTCGCGCGCCTGCCGGATCGGCCGGGCGGCTCGGTGAACCTCCGCGCGATCATCGCCTGCGCCGTCGGCGCCGCGAACGGCGTCTCGCCCGCGAGCATCTCGTACAGCACCACCGCCAGGCGAGTACACGTCGGTGCGCGCGTCCAGCTCTCGCTCGCCGCTCGCCTGCTCGGGGCTCATGTAGGCCGGCGTCCCGACCGCCAGCCCGGTCTCGGTGAGCCGCTCGTCCCGCTCGGCCTGCGAGCGCCCGCGCGATCCCGAAGTCGGCCACCAGCGCGTGGCGTGCCGCTGAGCAGGATGTTCTCCGGCTTGATGTCCCGGTGGATCACGCCGTGCCGATGGGCGAAGGCGAGCGCGTCGGCCGCCTCGCGCGCGATCCGGAGCGCGTCCGCCAGCGGGAGCTGGCGTCTCCCGCCGGAGCCGGTCGCGCAGGCTCTCGCCCTGGATGAAGGGCATGGTGAACCAGAGCAGCGCCGCCCGGGCGGCAGCTCGCCGGAGTCGAGCACGGTGAGGATGTGGGGATGCTGGAGCCGGGCGGCGAGGCTGGATCTCGCGCAGAAAGCGCTCGGGGCCCAGCGTGGCGGCGAGCTCGGGGTGGAGCACCTTGATCGCGACCGGCCGGTCGTGCCTGAGGTCGCGGGCGAGCTAGACGGTGGCCATGCCCCCGCGGCCGAGCTCGCGCTCGAACGCGTAGCGGTCACGCAGACCTTCGCGCAGCAGCGCCGGGTCGGACATGGGGCTCGAGGGGTCGGGTGAGGCCTGTAAGATACCGGTGATCCATGGGTCGGACCAGATTCGGCTGCGGTAGTCGAATCCCACCTCCCTCGTTCGACGTGTAGATAGGGGCCCCCGCCGGCATTGCCCGCCGGCTCCGCCCCCGCCGGCTCCGCCCCCGCCCAGGCTCGCGGAGCGAGCCCCGCGCCCGACGACCTTCACCGGAGCCCCGCCCGCCATGCCCCTCCTCACCTTCGAGGCCCGCCCCTCCGACTCCCCCTTCGTCGACCGGGTCTGGCGCTCTCACAGCCTGCGCGCCGGCACTTTCACGTCCGTCGCCGCCAGCCACTGCGAGCTGGTCGTCACCCGCAACCGCGGCCGCGTCCGCATGACCGTCCGCGGCCCGGAAACCCGCCCTACCCCCGCCGACTGCCCGGCCGACGCCGAGTGGATCGGCATCCGGCTGTCCATCGGCACCTGGCTGCCGCTCCACCCGGCCGCCGCCGTCCGCGACCGCCGGGACGCCGACCTCCCCGACGCCGACCGCCCCGGGTTCCGGCTCGACAACACCGTCTGGGAGTACCCCAGCTTCGACAACGCCGAGGCCTTGCTCGCCCGGCTGGTCCGGGCGGGCAACTTGGTTCGGGATCCCGCCGTCAGCGCCGCGCTCGCCGGCGACCCGGAGGCCCTTTCCCGCCGCTCCGCCCAGCGCCACTTCCGCCTGGCCACCGGCCTCACGCACCGCACCTACCGCCAGGTCCAGCGCGCCCGCTACGCCGCCGGCCTGCTGCAGGACGGCGCCGGCATCGGTGAGACCGTGCACCTGGCCGGCTACTACGATCAGGCTCACCTGACCCGGTCGCTCACGCGCCTGATCGGCCAGACCCCCGCGCGCATCCGGCGTCACGAACAGCAACTGTCGCTTCTGTACAAGACCAGCCCTCAGGGCTGACCCTATCTTCACGCCTTTTCCACCACGGACCCGATCTCATGACTCCATCCGATCAGATCACCGCCTACATCGACAAGCTGGGCGACTGGCGCGGCAAGGTGGTTGCCCGGCTCCGGGCGGTGATCCGCGCCGCCTCGCCCGATCTCGTCGAAGAGTGGAAGTGGAGTACGCCCGTCTGGTCATCCCAGGGCAACGTCCTGGCCGTCGGCGCGTTCCAGGACCACGTGAAGCTCAACTTCTTCAAGGGCGCGTCGCTCGACGACCCGGCCGGCCTGTTCAACGCCGGCCTCGACGCCAAGGCTACCCGCGCGATCGATCTCCACCAGGGCGACCGCCTCGACGAGGCCGCCCTCCGGGATCTCATCCGCGCCGCCGTCGCGCTCAACCGGAAACCGTCCAACCCCAAATCCAGGAGCGCCCGCTGATGCGCCGCACCGGTCTGGTCCTGAGCTGGCTGGTCATCCTCTTCTGTCTGGTCGATGGGGGAGCCCGCCTCGCGGGATTCGCCCCCTACGTGCAAGGCATGCTCAAGTTCGGCTATGACGTCGCACTGGCGGCCCCGATCGGGCTCAGCCTCCTCGTCTCCACCATCCTCTATGCCGTTCCCCGTACCGCGGTGCTGGGCGCCATCCTCCTGACCGGCTACCTCGGCGGCGCCGTCGCGACCCAGGTCCGCGTGGGCGACCCCTGGTTCCTTTTTCCCGCGGTGATGGGCGCACTCGCCTGGGCCGGCCTCTGGTGCCGGAGCCCGCGCCTGCGCGAGCTGCTGCCGCTGGTGAGCTGAACCCTCCGCCGTCACCGCCCCCGCCGGCTCCGCCCCGCCGGCGCAGCCCCCGCCGGCGCAGCCCCCGCCCAGGCTCGCGAAGCGAGCCTCCCGCCCGCCCTCCCTCCGCATGAGGCAATTCCCCCCGATCCCGCGCGTTCCTGTCATCCCCCTCCCAGGAGCCGCCAATGCAGACGCGCAAGATCGTGCACACTTCGTGGGCCCAGCTCGGTATCGTGCTGGCCCTCACCGCCGGCGGCATCGCCGGCTGCGCCCCGTCGGAGCCCGCAGGGCCCGAGGCCCCGGCCGCGCCTGCCGACCTGGCCGCGCGGGCCTTCCAGCTCACCATCGATGTGGCAACCGGGAAAGTCGCGGTGCGCGGACCCGGGGCGGCGGCGCGCGTCGCCGACGGCGCGTCGTTCTCGCTCCTGGGCAGCGATGCGATCGCGCTGCATGCCGGTGACTGCACCTTCTCGAGCATACCCAACAACGGCAAGCTGAAGAGCTGCTCGATGCTGCTCTCGATCGAGAACCGGCTCTCCTCGGCCGACTTGTTGGCGCCAACGTCGTTCCCGAGGCCCCCGGCGGCGGGAGCCGGCAGCATCCTCGTGTTCCCCTACACCGCGGCCGGGCTTGGCGTCCCGGGAGGCACGGCGGTCCCGAACGCACTCTGGGACGGCGCTCCCGCCAACTTCTTCAACGATTTCACGGGGTGCACCACGGGGAGGGGTACCGACTGCTATCGCTGGGAGAGCTATCCCAGTCCCATCAACGCCGGCGCGGCGAGTGGGTCGAGGACGGTCGGCTTCGACGTGGACAAGAATGCGAACACGGTGGCCGCCTACATCGTCGTCGCGGCCGATGTGCGGGACAACCCGATCCAGACGCTGGCCATCCTGCCGGAGCCGGGCAACTGCAGCTACCACTCCCGCGCGGAGGAACTCTTCCGCATCGATCCCGATACGCTCAAGGTCGGCACCGTCGTGGACACGCGCAGCCTCTGCAGCTTCGATCTGCAGGGTGTCCCGGCCGGCGTGGAGATCCTCTCCGCGAATCTCCGCGTCTTTCAGACCGAAACCTTCGGTGATGTCGCGGCCATGGGACCGGTGCTGGTCGATCACATGGACTATGGAACCCTGGACCTTGACTTCCTTGACTACAGTCGGGCAGCGCTGACGTCGACCATCGGAAGCTTTCCGGCGGAGACTCACGCCACGTTCCAGACGTTGGACGTCGCGCCCGAAGTCAATGCCGACCTGACCGCCTCACGCTCCCGGTCGCAATACCGGCTCAGAGTGAATCAAGTGGCTGGCCCTTCCGCCGGGGTCCGCTTTGCCGGCCCGGGATCCGGTGTGCCACCCGAGCTCACGATCACGTACCGGAAGCAGTGACGGCAGGCAAGAGAAGCCTGCTGCCTCCACCAGCGCAGGGGTCGGGAGCGCCGCTCCCGGCCCCTGCCTGAAGTACGTCGTCAAGGAGCGGGCCGAGCCGCCATCCGCCAGTGCACGAGTCCCACGATCAGCGTCGCCGCGAGCACCGCCAGCTCCCGCTGGTTCATCCGCAGGGCGAGCACCGCGGAAAAGGCGAGCCCGAGCACCGCGACCGCTTCGCCGAGGGGCACCCGGAACCAAGCGGGCTCGGCCCGGCCTCCCTCGCGGCCTTCCCGGCGCCGCAGCACGATGAGCGCGACGCACACCGCGCCGTAGGTGAGCAGCCGGGACACCGCCGACAGGCTGAGGTTCTGCAGGAAGCTTCCCATGCTGGCCAAGGCCCAGGTCAGCGTCGCGAACACCAGCACCGAGACATGCGGCGTGAGGTATCTCGGGTGTACCGCGCCGAACCGTGGGGGGAGGTCGCCCTGCTCGGCCATGGCGTGGGTCAGGCGCGGCACGTTCAGCATCGCGCCCGCGAGGTATCCGTACACCGAGATCAGCGCACCGAGCGCCATCAGCGTCGCCCCGCCGGTCCCCAGGAACGTTCGGGCCGCCGCGGCGAGCGGCCGCGCTGCCGCACCGGGATCCGGCAGCGTTGCGACCACCACGGCCTGCACCAGCGTGTAGAGCAGCGCGCACAGACCGAGCGCCGCAAACAACGCGATCGGCGCGTCACGTCGCGGGTTCTTCGCCTCGCCGAGCGGCAGCAGCGCGGCCTCGAATCCGCCATACGCGAACACCAGCACGAGAATGACCTGCAGCCACCCGCCCAGGCCGACGGCCGCGCTGGAGTGCACGACATCCGGGCGCCCGCTCGACATGAGCACTCCCAGGCCCGCGACGACGAACACGCCGAGCGGCACCAGCTTGGCTATCGTAAAGGTGCTGCTCACGGTCAGGCCGGAGCCCACCCCGCGGTAGTTGGCGATCGCGAGCGGGAGCAGCATCGCGCCCAGGACCAGACGGGACTGGAGCGGTCCCGTGGCGCCGGGCCAGAACTCGGCCAGGTAGATGACGAACAGGTTGGCGTTGGTCGCCGCCGCGGTGAGGCGCACGAGATACGTGAGCCAGGCCATCTCGATGCCCGCGAGCCGTCCGAAGGCCGCGCGGGCGTACAGGTACTGACCGCCTCCCTCGCTGAAGCGGCTGGCCACCTCGGCGTAGCACGCCACGATCAGCGCCATCCCCAGGGCGGCCAGGAGCCACGCGAGGGGACTGGCCGCGCCGAGCTCGCCGGCCACCACGGACGGCAGCCCGAAGACGCTGCTCCCGATGGTCGCGTTCAGCGCGAGGCCGGTGAGCGCGAGCCTCCCGATCGCCTGCGTGAGCGATCGGGATCGAGCCCCGGCATTGGCGGTAGCCATGCGGAACAGTAGCATATGATGGGGCCGCGGCGCCCGGCGCGGCCGAACGAACAACCAACCAACCAGCCAGGGGGAACAGGTGCTGATCAGCAAGGAAATGACGGCGCAGATGAATGCGCAGATCGGCCATGAGTTCGGGGCCTCGCTGCAGTACGTGAACGTGGCGGGGTACTTCGACGATGCCGGGCTGCCGGTGCTGGCGCAGTTCTTTCTCAAGCAGGCGGATGAGGAGCGGATGCACGCGATGAAGTTCGTCCGCCACATCATGGACGCGGGCGGCCACCTCGCCATTCCCGCGATCCCGGCCGGCCGGCACGAGTTCAAGAGCGCCGAGGAAGCGGTCGCCATGGCGCTCGACTGGGAGTACACGGTGACCAAGCAGATCACCGCGCTGCTCGACCGGGCCTCGAGCGAGAAGGACTACGTGGCCCACGACTTCCTGGAGTGGTTCGCCCGGGAGCAGCTGGAGGAAGTGTCCACCATGGACACGCTGCTCAAGATGGTGCAGCGCGTGGGCGAGTCGGGGCTGATCGACGTCGAGAATGCGATCGCTGCGGGGCGCGTCAGCCGCTCGGCGCCCGCAGGCGAGGGCGGGCACGGGCACTCGTGAAGGGACTCACTTCTTCTCGCGCCCCCGGATGCAGTCCGGCAGCATGGCCACGCCCACGAGTGCCGTCCCCATCGCCGGCGTGCACGTGTAGAATGGGCCCGCCCTGACGATCCCACGGCCTTCGGCGGACCCACCCTCCACCACCGGATTGCCGCCGGGATCGGTGAGCTGCCAGTAGCCGCCCCCCTCCCCGGACGTCTTCAGGTTGGCGACCGGAATGCCCGATGCATTCTTGATCTGAAGCTGGCCACCCGCTTTGTCCTGCGTCAGTACCACGACCGAGCCGGCTCCAGGCTGGAAGACCTGGACCAGTCCCGAACCGTCCGCGCCCGCGGTCAGGTTGGCGACGCCCTGCCCACTCCCGTTGCCGACGGTCACCGCGCCGCCGTTGTTGGGCCCCGTACCGGTCACGTTGGCGACGACCTGATCCTTCGAGTTGGAGACGGACAGGTGGCCCGCGTTGATCGACAACCCCAGCGCGGCGCGCTCTTTCCCTTTGTGGCTCACCGAAATCCGCGCGTCTCCCTTGTCCGACACTCCCAGCTCTACCTCTGAGCGTCCCTTGGTATCCAGGGTCGCGATAAAGCCGTTGCCGTCGTCGACCCCGAGCTGCGCCACGCTCTCTCCCTTCTCGTTGGCGATGTCGAGCAGCCCGCCATCGTCGGATCCCTCCAGTGAGGCGAGCACCTTGTCCCCTTGCAGAATGGCAAACCGCCCGTCGTTCTGGGCCTCATCCATGGCCACCATGGCGGCGACCGCCTGACCCGAACCGTTCAGGACCCTGACCCCGTCCGCCCGAGCCTCGGCCCTCGGGACCCCATACTGATCGCCGATGAAGAGGAGTCCTCCCTGGCCGTCTCCCGAGGTGCCCATGCCGGTGATGTCGTGACCGCTCCGGCTCACCGTGACGCCGCCATCCTTCCCTTGCCAGAAGATCCCGACCCCGTTGCTCACCGTGGGGAACGCCTGGCTCACCTGGAGGATCACGTTCCCGCCGGCACCGACGACCTCGAACGGGGCCTGGATCCGGGTGGTGGTCCCGGGACCCTTGAGCAGCCGTGCCTCCAGCTCGCTCACCCGCTGCTCCAGATCGTCCTGGATCGCGGGCGCTCCCGCCGACAGCACCCAGGTGCCGAGGAGCAGTAGGGGCACCGCCGTCATGAGCTTGGCCGAGCGGAGCTCGCGGCGCGCGCGGTCAAGCTCCTCGGTCAGGTGAGCGACATGGTCGTGGCTGGAGGGCTTCATGGCAGCCTCGCTTGCTTGCCGGCGTGAAGGGGGGGCCGAGACGCTGTTCCTCAGTAACGCGCGATTCGGGTGGATTTCCCCTCACCGTGCGCCATGAGGGGAGATCCACCCGAACCGCGCGTTACTGGGTGTGGCCTTGGCGGCCCCGACTCACCGTCACTCAGGAGGACTCACATGAGGCGGATGACGATTCTCGCCTTCTCGGCAGGCCTGCTCATGGCGTGCGGCTCAGGCGGTGGTGGCGGGGAGGGCCGCGCCACCGCCGGCGCCGGCGACCCGGGCCAGGCGGAAGCGCGTTCCGGTACGGCCGGGCGGCCGGGCGCCGAAGCCGTGCCGTTCGGCCCTCGAAGCGAGGCGCGTCGGCGTCAGGACTCCGTGCTGCGGTCGGCCTCCCGCCAGCGCCCGAAGGTACCGTCGGACACCACCTAGACGCCCGAGCCCTCGATGGCCTGGTAGAGCCACGCGCGAGCGAAGGCCCATTCCCGCTCCACGGTGGCATCCGAGATCTCCATCACCTCGGCGATCTCCCGCGCGCTGAGGCCGCCGAAAAACTTGAGCTCCACCACGCGCACTTTGCGCGCGTCCAGCTCGGCCAGCCGGTCGAGGGCCTGCTCGAGCGCGATCAGGTCGACGTCCGGTTGGCCCGAGGGGGACTCCACCAGGCTGAGGGACACCGACTCGCCCCCGGGGCCGCGCTTCTGCGCCAGCCGCTGCCGGGCGTGATCCACCAGGATGCGCCGCATCATCCCGGCCGCCACCCCGATGAACTGTGCCCGGTTGCGCCAGTTCACCCTGCGCTGATCCACCAGTCGGAGATAGGTCTCGTGCAGCAGCGCGGTCGGCTGCAGGGTGTGCCCGGGACCCTCCCGGCTCAGGTACCGCTCGGCCAGGCGGTGGAGCTCGTCGTAGACCAGCGGCAGCATCGCGTCGAGGTCGCCCTTGCCACCCGCGCCGAGCTGAAGCAGCCAGTCGGTGACGGCGGTGGTGGTCTCGAGCGGTTCCTGGCTCATGAGGGAGTTTACGGCTCGCTTGCGCGTTCCTCAATGGATGTCCCAGTTCCCAACGCGCCTGGCGCGCAAGGAGGTTTTCCATGGTTCCCGCCCTGTTGCCCGTCCTGGTCGCGCTCTTTTCCGATGGCGGCGACACCAGCCGCATCTGTCTGGCCCCGGCCAGCGTCGAGGCCAGCTCGGGGGACGCCACCACGGCGGCGAACGCCGTCCGCGACGCCTTCACCAGCTTCCTGACCGGGCCCTCGCTCCACCCGCAGGTCCTCAGCGCGCGGCTCGCGTCTCAGGTACGGGAGGAGGCTCGCCAGGCGAGCTGCCCCTACCTCCTGCTCACGACCCTCAAGCACGAGCGCAAGCGGCGCGGCGGGAGCATGCTGGGCCGCATCGCCGCCGGTGCCGCGCAACAGGGGGCGTGGGAGGCGGGCGCGTCGAGCGGCTCGACGGCGGGGCGCATCGCGGGGCACGCGGCCTACGGAGCGGCGGGGCAGGCGGCCTACGACTACGCGGTGTCGGTGCATGAGAAGGACCAGATCACGCTCGGCTATCGCCTGGAGTCCGGCGACGGGCGCGTGCTGGTCGAGAAGACCGACAAGCGGAAGGCCAAGTCGAACGGCGAAGACCTGTTGACGCCGATGGTGCAGCAGGCCGCCGAGGCGATCGTCGCCGTGCTCCCGTCTCCGGCGCGCTGAGTCGCCGATGCCGGTTTCCCTGGCTCCCGGGATCGCGGCGCTCGCGGCGCTGCTGACGGCGACCGCCGGCACCGGCATCGCCCAGGACGCCGCGCCTCGCATCCCCCTGGTCACCGGCCTGGTGCTGGGCTCGGTGCTGCACTCGCCCATCGGCGAGCGGGAGGACGTGCTCGAGATCAGGAGCGCCGACCCGAGCGGCGTCCACTACGCCTGGCACGAGCGGACCATCACGACCGCCGGCGATACCACCGACGGTTTCCGCAAGCGGTTCGTGAGCGCGAACGACCTGGCCGGTGCCCCGCGGTTCGACGACATCTTCGGCATGGACGAGCAGGTCCGCCACGGCTTCACCGCGCTCACCCTGTCGTCCGCGGTGTACCGGCGGCTGCACGACGCCGGCAGCACGCCGTTCAGCCTGATGATGGTGCCCCGGGAGGCCCGGGCGACAGCCCAAGCCTCGGCGTCGGCGCTCGCTGTCCTGTTCACCCCGAGCCGGGTGCGCTACAAGGGAAGCCTGACCAGAATCTCCCCCACGCCGGAGCAGTTCCCGCTGCTGGTGAACGGCATTCGGGCCGCACTGCCGGCGCTGCGCGTCAAGGGCAGCTTCGCCAACGGGCTCCGGCGCTCGGAGTGGGACCTCTGGGTGCTGGCCGACAGCGCCCATCCGCTGATCCTGAAGTCCGTCCTCGAGGGCGACGTGTTCCAGATGGTGCGAGCCGACCTCCCCGATAGCCAGCCGGTCAAGCCCGGCGCACCCGCCGGGGGCGGGCTGCTCGAGGGCCGGCTGCTCGAGGAGGCGCTCGTCGAGCGCTGCCGGCTCGAGCTGCCCGGCGTCTACTTCGCGTTCGGCACCGCCGCCATCGACCCCATTTCCGACCGCGCGCTGGCCGAGCTGGCCAATGGCCTGGCCGGCCATCCCGACTGGAAGATCGCGGTGGAAGGCCACACCGACAGCGTCGGCACGGCTGCCGCCAACCAGACGCTCTCCAAGCGCCGCGCCGAAGCGGTGCGCGCGCGCCTGGCCGAGCGCCACGGCGTGGACACCCGGGCGTGGGGCGCGATCGGCCACGGCGCGGCCAGGCCGCGGGAGCCGAACGCGACGATCGAGGGCCGCGCGCGGAACCGCCGCGTCGAGCTGGTCCGCGACTGCAGCTGAACAGTCCTCATCGGAGGCACTCATGTGGAAGAAGGCAACCCTGCGCTCCGCCCTTGCGACCGCCTGTGCGTGCGCGGGGTGGTCGGGACTGTCCGCCCAGTCCCGCGGGCTCGACGCGTGCTCGGTCCTGACCCGTGAGGAGATCAAGGCCGTGTCGCACGATCCCGGACAGCTCGATCCGGGCGGCAACCGGGAGCCGGACAAGGTCACCACGTGCTATTGGCGGAACTTCCCGAAGGGCTCGGTCAGTCTCTGGCCCAAGGTCAGCCCCGATGAGCCCAAGGGTCTCGCGCTCAAGCAGTTGCTCGATAAGGGCCGGAAGGCCCGGGCCGTGGCCGGGCTGGGCGACGACGCCGTGTTCATGGAGAATCCCGGCGCCGGTCCGGGGGGAACCCTGTTCGTTCGGGTCGGCCATTGGCGGGTCGTGATCTATCGAGAGGCGGATCACCCGACCCGGACCTCCGACTCCGTGCTGCCGACGCTCACGTCCCTGGCCAAGACGGCCATCCCGAAGCTCAGGAAGGCGGGTTGATCATGCTGGCCTTCATCTCTCGCGCCTGGCCCCTCGCGGCCCTCGCCGTGCTGAGCGCCTGCGACCGTGGCGCCGGCACGGCCGCTGCCGCGGAAGGTGGCGTCCGCAACGCCGACACCCGGAAGCCCGGCGCCGCGGCCGCGTCGCCGGTTCGCACCAACGCCCGACCCGCCAGCGTCTGCGACTGGCTGTCCGCCGCCGAGGTCGAGGCGATCGTCGGGAAGCTCGCCGGCGATCCGCACCGGGGTCACGAGGGCTGCGTGTACCCCATGTCCGTCGACACGGCGACCGCCCGCCGGCGGGCCAAGGCGATCGAGCTCCGGCGCAAGCTCGAGGAGCGATATGGCAAGTCCGACTTTCCCGAGCTCAAGGCCGACGAGAGCGGGGTGGTCGTGGACGTGCAGATCTATGCCGATCCTGCCGGCGCGCGCGCCGCTGGCGCGGCATGGGCGATGATGGGCGGGTTGCTCAAGGACGGCAGCGATTCGAGCGCCACGCCCGCGGCCGATTCCGCGCCGCCGCCGACCGTGCCCGGATGGGACGCGACCAATCTCCCCACCCGCCGCTCGTTCCTCGGCACGCTCGGCCACGTGCAGGTGCGCGTGATGGTGCGATCCGCCGAGGTGACCCGCGAGCAGACGATCGCCATCGCGGATCACATCCGCGGGAAGATCGCCGACCTTCCGTTCCCGTCCGAGCGGAGCGGGGTGCCCTCGGGTCCCGATCCCTGCGTGCTGGTGACCGCGCAGGAGGCGGAGGCGGTGCTCGGCAAGCTGGTCGTGCCGCCGTACCGCTCGGACGAGGGCACGCCGCTCGCGATCGAGAATGGGAACAGCTGCAGCTACCTGACCGCCGGCCACCACGCGCTCGTGCTGGAGCCGACCTGGGAGTACGGGGGCATGGCGTACGAGGCCACCCGCGGCATCGGCGGCCTGCTGGAGAAGATCGCGCCGGCCCTCCACAACGACGCGGCGGACACACTCGACACCGGACCATGGGACGAGGCCGGCGCGGACCCGGCCACCGGCCGGCTCTTCTTTCTCAAGGGCGAACGGTTCCTCGAGGTGGGCTATCTCACCTCGTCCACCGACATGGACGGTGCCCTCCGCCTGGCCCAGATCGCCCTGGGGCGGCTGTGAGCCGCTGTCATCGACCGAGGTACGACTCGACTGGGGGTACCCACATGCCACGCCGATTCCGATCGCTCCCGCTCGTCCTGTTCGCCGGCATCGCCACGTGGGGCTTGGGCGCCTGCGGCGACCGCGCCTCGGGCGAGACCCAGGCCGGCGCGGCCGCCGCGTCCAGGCAGGGCCGCGCCGCCAAGAGCCCGTGTCCGAGCAAGGAGCAGGTGAGTGAGGCCGCGGGCTTCGAGGTCAACCTCAGGACGGCGCTCGCCGACGGCAGGGTTGGCTGGATCGGCTGCCAGTACGAGATGACCGGCCGCCACCGCGGCACCTTCCTCGAGCTCATGGGGGACCCGGCGTCCAAGGCCGACTCGGTGTTCGGCGAGCTGAAGCGGGCGACCAAGGGGATGAACGGGGTGAACGCCGAGCCCGACAGGATCGATCTCGGCACCCAGGGGTGGGCGTTCGGCTCCAATTCGATGAGCGCGGCGGCGGCCGTGGTCGGCTCGCACGTGTGGTATGCCAGGCTCGAGTATCTGACGTCCAACAGCATCGGGGACCAGAAGGAGGCGATGGTCCGCGTCCTCCAGCTGGTCGCCCGCTGAGCGCTCCGTGCGGATCCTGTTCAAGCTGGTGCTGTACGGGGCGCTGCTGGTGGCGCCGCTCCTGGCGGCGTCGCTCTGGCTCGACGCGCACGGGGAGACGGTCACCGGCACCGTGACCGCGAAGCGCGAGGAGATCCACGCCGCGAACGAGCCGACCGGCGGCTGGTACAGCCGGCGATTCCTCCAGGTCGACATTCCTCGTCTGGCGGCCGTGGGCCTCCAGGCCTCCGTGCGGGTGGATTCGGCGGAGTATGCCGGGATCCAGCGCGGTGATCGCGTCCGGGTCCGGTACTTCTCCTGCTGCCCGATCTTCGCGCGACTCGATGGCCGGACCACGCGCCAGGTCTCCTGGGAAGCTGCCCGCCAGTTCGCGTCCAGCCCGGTGCTCGACTGGGTGCTGGCCGGCTTCGTCGCGCTCGTCATCGCCGCGCGCATCGCGACGCCGATCGTGCTGGCCACCGGTGTGGCCTGGCTGGCGGCGGCCCTCCTGCTGCTCTTTCCCGACCGCCCGCCGAGGGTGCCCGCCGGCGTGGAGGCGACCGCGCGCGTCGCCGGAATCGTGACGGTGAGCGAGAGCCCCCGGCGCACGCGCCACCGCTCGAGGAACTCGTCCCACCCGGAGCGGCTCACGGTGCCCTACCAGGTGGTCCAGCTCCGGCTCGTCCCCCCCGGCGCCACCGACTCGGTGCTCGCGGTGGACGAGGTGGACGCGGGCTCCGCCCCGTCGCTCGCGCCGGGCGCCGTCGTCGACGTGCGATACCAGCCCGCGGCGCCGCGCGAGGCCCTGCTGGTCGAAGGCACCCGGACCTTCCGCCAGCGCAACCGGTTCCACTTCCTCTTCATGGTGCTTGGGGCGGGCGGCATCGGGATCGCGGCCGCGCTGGCCTGGCGCCTGCGCGGCCGGCGCGCGGTAGCGGTGAGATGAGCGACGCGACGGCGCTCGACCCGCCGCTCCATGGGCTGCTCGAGCCGCATCCGCATCGGGTCGAGCTCACCGGGCCGCTTCGCTCGCTCGGGTTTCCCGATCGCTGTGCCAACTGTGGTGCGGCCACCCGCGAGCGGCTGCCCGTTCGCAAGGTGTTCGGCCGCACGGCCGGCCACCGGCGGCGGACCGGCTCGAGGCGCTACCGGGGATACCGGATCGACACGGCACTGGTGCCCTACTGCGGCGTATGCGTCGCGCAGGACGCCCGTGAGCG
Organism: uncultured Gemmatimonadales bacterium; assembly: GCA_963840215.1. Classification (GTDB taxonomy): domain Bacteria; phylum Gemmatimonadota; class Gemmatimonadetes; order Gemmatimonadales; family GWC2-71-9; genus CAVVWJ01. The sequence continues at coordinate 436,214 of CAWIYG010000006.1, forward strand.
CCAGTCGGTGGCGTCACGCTGGCGCGCGCGTCTGGGGGCACTCGTGATCCAGTCGTTTCCCGGGCTCTTCCCGCTCGGCTTCGCCGTGATTCTGCTCACGACCATCGGCCCGAGGAAGGCCGGCTATGACGTCGCCGGTTTTGAGGAGGTCCTGGCGCTGATCTTCGGTGCCGCCGGCGCTGGGGTCATCGCGTACGCCTGGTGGGAGACGCGACGCTGCATGGTGCCGCGGCAGACCAGCGTCACACTCGCGTTCGACTTCAGTCCCGATGTCTCCGACCTGCTCGATCACACGCCGCGCCGGGTCTATGCGATGCGTGACGCGGCTTTCGCCGAGGCCTTCGCCGCGCTCAATCGGGATCGGGTCTGGCAGCCGGACCCGGCAGCCGTGCGCGCGGAGATGCGGGTCTGGATCGTGTGCGCCGTCTTTGTCGCCCTCGCCGCGCTCGCGGCGGGACTGCTCAACCGATAATGGGATTCACTCGAGAGGGCTCCATGACCACCCATTCCCGTTCTCAGCGGCACCTGCTTCGCCTGACCGTTCCTGCCGGCCTCCTCGCCCTCGTGGCCTGCGGTGACGGCGACGCGCTGGGCCCCCGAACGCCCGTGACCTCTCCGGAACTGCCGATGGCAGCGGCCGTCGCCGGCGACATCTGGAGGAGCGGAGCGTCGATGCCCACGGCGCGGGGACGCCTCGCCGCCGGCGTGGTGAACGGCGTGCTCTACGCCGTGGGTGGAACGGGCGCGTCTCAGCCGGCACTGGCCACGGTCGAGGCCTACACCGTCGGCAACAACCGGTGGACGGTCAAGGCGCCCCTGCCGGAGGCCCGGTCGCACCTCAATGTCGGCGTTGTCGGTGGCGTACTCTACGCCGCGGGAGGCCTCGACGGGACGGGGCAGCCCACCGGCACGCTCTACGCCTATGACGCCGGCACCGGCACGTGGACCGGCAGGGCTCCCATGCCGACGGCCGGCGCGTGCGGGGCGAGCGGCGTCATCGACGGCCGGCTGTACGTCTTCACGACGGACTGCCGCGAGAGTGAGCTTGGCGCCGATCCGGCCTTTCAGCGATACGATCCGACCACCGACAGCTGGTCGGCGCTGAGCGTTCCGCTGTACGGCCACTTTCTCCCCGCCGCCGGTGTCATCGGCGGAAAGTTCTACCTGGCCGGCGGCCTCTTCGCGACCACTGATCCCATCGGCAATATCGGCCAGAACGTGGAGGCCTACGATCCAGCCACCGGCCAATGGGTGGCCAGGGCGAGGGCGCCGTCGGTCCGCTACCAGACCGCGGGCGCCGTCGTCAACGGGGAGCTGTATGTCGTCGGTGGTGGGACCGGGACCGACTTCGTCCCGTTGCTGGACGTGTACAACCCGAAGACCGACAGCTGGCGGAGTCTGACCAGCATGCCGACGCCGCGCGGCTTCCTCGCGGCCGCATCGCTGGGCGGGAAGGTGTACGCGGTCGGCGGGCGCGACCTGGGCGGGTACCTCGGAACGAACGAGAGCTACACTCCCGATCGGAGACGCTGACCCATGACAAGCATAGGGGCGATGCCGCGCTGATCGAGCACCTCGATGGTGCGTGCAGGCCCCCGCGCGCGACCCGATGAGCTCCGGGCTCGCGCGCCGCTCGACATCCGAGCATCCCCCCGCAGCGGGCGGGGGCACGGCGGCTCCTTCGGTCGCTGCAGCACTTCGCTGAACGTAGCGTGGATAGTTCGATGCCGATGGCTCGTGCCGGGTACCCGCGCAGCGGGTGGACTCCCTGCGGAGCCACCGCGCCCCCGTCCCGCTGCTCGCCTCCGCGCTGCGCGCCCTGAAGCGTCGCTCTGATTCCCAGCGCCCTCGTGTCCCCAACGGTCGGGCGCAGGCCGGGAGCGGGGGCTCCCATGAGGGAGCGTCAGCGCGAGCCATCGGCATCGACCCCACCACGCTACGTTCAGCGAAGCGGTGCAGCGACCGACGGGAGCCTCCGCTCCCGGCCGGAGCCGAAGCCCAACCACGCGGGCCGCGGCAAGCTGGCCGCCCCCTCCGCTCCCCCTTAAGTTCTCCTATCCCCCAACCGGCGCCCTGACTGACCGACCTGCTCGCCACCCTGCAGACGGCCCTCGCTTCATCCTACCGCCTCGAGCGTGAGCTCGGCCGGGGCGGGATGGCCACCGTCTTCCTCGCCCACGACCTCCGGCACGACCGGCCCGTGGCGCTCAAGGTCCTCCACCCGAATCTCGCCGCGACCCTCGGCACCGAGCGTTTCGAGCGGGAGATTCGGCTCGCCGCGCGGCTCCAGCATCCGCACATTCTCACCGTCCACGACTCGGGCGAGGCGGCAGGCCAGCTCTGGTTCACCATGCCCTTCGTCGAGGGCGAGTCGCTCCGCGACCGTCTCCGGCGGGAGAAGCAGCTGCCGGTGGACGCGGCGCTCCGGATCGCGGCCGAGGCCGCGCGCGCGCTGGAGTACGCCCACCGCCACGGAGTCGTGCACCGCGACATCAAGCCGGAAAACCTGCTCCTGACCGCCGACGGCTCGACCCTCGTCGCCGACTTCGGCATCGCCCATGCCCTCGCCGGCGGCGACGACCGCCTGACCCAGACCGGCATGGCCGTCGGCACGCCGGCGTACATGAGTCCCGAGCAGGCCGCGGGCGACCGGTCGCTCGACGCGCGCACCGACATCTACTCGCTCGGCGCGGTCGTCTACGAGATGCTCGCCGGCGAGCCGCCCTTCACCGGCCCGACGGCGCAGGCGATCATCGCCCGGCGGTTGAGCGCGCCGGCCCCCAAGCTCCGCCAGGCGCGGCCGACCGTACCGGAGCGGGTAGAGCAGGCCGTCGCGCGCGCGCTGGCCCCGGTCCCGGCAGACCGTTTCGAATCCGCCGAGGAGTTCGCCCGCGCCCTGGCCCCAGCAACAACCGAGGCGACGACGGTAGCCACCGCAGCCCCGCCGCTCCCGCCGGCGCGTCGGCGCCCCCGCCTCCCCGCCCGCCTCCTCACCCTCGCCCTCGGCATCCTCATCGGCCTCGGCGTCCTGTTCGCCTGGCGCCGGTCGCGCGGTGCGCCGCTCCCGGCCGGGACCCGGCTCGTCGCGGTGCTCCCCTTCGAGAACCTCGGCACTCCGGACGAGGAATACTTCGCCGACGGCATCACCGATGAGGTCCGCGGCAAGCTTTCGGGACTTCCCGGCCTCCGGGTGATCGCGGGCGGCAGCTCCAAGGAGTACAAGCGGTCCGCCAAGCCGCTGACCCGGATCGGGAGCGAGCTGGGGGCCGACTACCTGCTGGTCGCGAAGGTGCGGTGGGCCAAGGCCGCCGACGGGACCAGCCGGGTGCGGGTGAGCCCCGAGCTGGTGGACGTGGCCGGGACGACGCCGACCACGCGCTGGCAGCAGCCGTTCGACGCGTCGCTGACCGATGTGTTCCAGGTGCAGGCCGACATCGCCGCGCAGGTGGCGAAGGCGCTCGAGGTGGCGCTGGCGGACAGCTCGCAGCGCCAGCTCGAGGCGCGGCCTACTCAGAACCTCGCCGCCTACGACGCCTACCTGCGCGGCCGGGAAGCCGCCCCCGACCCCGGCTCCCTGCCGACCGCGCAGGTCCGGCAGGCCATCACGTACTACGAGCAGGCCGTCGCGCTCGATCCATCATTTGCGCTCGCGTGGGCCGTCTTGGGCCGGGCCCAGAGCCTGCTGTACAGCAACGGGGTTCCGACGCCGGAAAGCGCCGAATCGGCCCGGCACGCGGTGGAGCGGGCCCTGGCGCTCGACCCGTCGCTGCCCGAGGCCTATCTGGCGAAGTCCTCGTACCTTGCCGGCGTCGTGGGCGATCAGGCGGGGGCGTATGAGGCCACTCGGGCCGGCCTGCGCGTCGCACCTGACAACGTCGATATGCTCGCCTCATCCGGACTGGCTGAGGTGTCGCTCGGCCGGTGGGACTCGGCGGTCGTGCACCTCCAGCGCGCCGCGGCGCTCGACCCGCGATCGCCCCGGTCGCTCCGCCGTCTCGGCTATACCTTGCGGCGGCTCCGCCGCTATCCCGAGGCGCGGGAGGCGCTCGATCGCGGTCTGGCTCTCTCCCCGGCCGACATCAGCATGCGGGAGCACCGGGCGATGGTGGACCTGGGCCGGGGCGACCTGGCCGGCGCGCAGGCGATCATTCGTGCGGCGCCGAGAGAGGTGGATCCCGGCGACCTCGTCGCGTACCTGGGGAACTACTGGGATCTCTATTGGGTCCTCGACGAGCACCAGCAGGAGCTCCTGCTCCGGCTCACGCCGAGCGCGTTCGACAACGATCGGGCGTCGTGGGGGATCGTCAAGGCGCACGTCTACTGGCTTCGGGGGGACAAGGTGCGCGCGCGGGCCTTCGCCGACACGGCGCGGATGACGTTCGCCGAGCAGCTCCGGACGACGCCCGACGACCCTCAGCGTAACATCCTGTACGGCGTGGTTCTGGCGTACCTGGGGCGGAAGGACGAGGCCATCAAGGCAGGGAAGACCGGCATGTCGCTGCTGCCGATCTCGAAAGACGCCTACACCGGCACCTATTTCCAGCACCAGGTGGTGCGGATGTACATCCTCCTGAACGAGCCGGAGAGGGCGCTCGACCTGCTCGAGCCGCTGCTCAAGATGCCGTATGATCTGTCGCCCGGCTGGCTCCGGATCGATCCGGTGTTCGCGCCACTGAAAGGGAATGCGAGGTTCGAGCGGCTGACTGCTGCGAGGGTCCCATGATCAGGCTGATCGCGCTCGTCGTCGGCATCGTGCTCGCGTTCGGTTTTGTGCTGTGGACGCGGGCGCAGCCGGACGGCGGCCGCCGCCTCTACGGCATCGGGCTCGCCGTGACCGCGCTGATCTATGTGGGCTTCGCGGTGATCGGCGGCGCCGGTGCGCGGTCGCTCGGGCTGGAAGCTCTCGGCATGCTCGTGTACGGCGCCGCCGCCTGGGTCGGCTACCGCAGGTCCGCCGGCCTGCTCGCGCTCGGCTGGGCAATGCACATCGTCTGGGACGTGGCACTCCACCTCCACGGGGCGGGCGCGGAGTACACGCCCGGCTGGTATCCGTGGGGCTGCACCAGCTTCGACCTGATCGTGGCCGGAGCCGTGCTCGCCTCCGGAGCCGCCGTGGACAGGTCATAGCGACGCTCAGGAGGTTCGAGCGGCTCCCCGTGGTCCGCTACTTGCTCAAGGTTCTCGCGTCGAGCCGCTCTCACCACCCCGTGCGAGGCCCCTCATGCTCAAGCTGATCGCCCATGGCCTGCTGGATCCCGATGGCGTCCACGCGCACTTCCGCGATGACTGCCCGCGCGTGCGCCACCTGCATCCCGGCGACATGCGTCTCGGATTCACCCGACGCCGCACGGACTGTCCCGTATGCACCGACGTTGCGGAACGCAAGAAGTCGCGCGACGCGAGGCTCGTGAAGCGGTAGCCTCTCGACTCCCTCACCGTATCCGCCCGACCGCCACCTTCGCCAGCGCCCGCGTCGCCTCGAACGTCGGCGCCGTCACCCCGACCGCCCACCCCGCCACCACCGTCTCCACCGTCGGCGGTGCGTCCTTTTCTCCGCTCCGAATCGCCGGCGCCCCCAGCCCCTCCACGGGCGCCACCTGCGCCGCCATCCCCATCCGCTTCGCCCGCTCGTTCCGCCAGGCCGCCAACGCCGTCGAGCTCGCCACCTTGGGCGCCGGCTTCGACACCACGACCACGACCGTCTGGTGCTTCAGCGCATTCCCGGTGAAGCTGCAGGTTCCGGTGGTGCCGTAGGTCTCTTCCTTCGGCTCCGACGGCGTCCACCCGGCCGCCGCGGCGACCTCGCCCGCCGTCAGGAGCTTGCAGGGACTTGGGCCCGCGGCTTGGGCGGCAGCCGCCGTGAGCGGGGCGAGCACCAGGGCGGCTGAGCAGAGCAGGGAGGTGGTCGTGGGCATGATCAGAAGAGTTCCTCGGCCAGGGAGACGATGATGCCCGCGGGGCCTCGCATGTAGCAGAGCCTGTACTTGTCCTCGTACTGGACCACCTCGCCGACGAGTTCGGCGCCGTTGGCGCGCAGGCGAGCGACCGTGTCGTCGACGCTTTCGACCGTAAACATGACGCTCCGAAGGCCCGGCGTGTTCGGCGGTGCGATCGCCGGTTCGATCGCGACCGGTTGTGGATTGCGAAACTTCGTCAGCTCGAGCCGCCCGTGGCCATCCGGGGTCCGCATCATCACGATGTCGACTTGGACATTGTCGAGCCCGTTGACGCGGTCCACCTCGCGCTCGCGACCCTGGTCGCGCTCGCGCTCGGCTGCACTACCGAGCCGGGACCATTCCCGCAATTGGGCCTGCTCGTGACTCCGGGCACGACGGAACGGCGCGCCCCGTTCGATCCGCCGCTGCAAGTGAGCGTACAGGCCACCGACGGTGAGATCCTGATGACTCGGTCGAGATCACCATCCATCTGTTGGAGAATTCCGTCGGAGCCCGGCTGGAGGGCGACACGACGGCGACTGCTGTGGGCGGGGTCGCCACCTTCCCCGACCTGAGCATCGATCGAGCCGGATCGGGGTTTCTCCTGGGCGCTCGCGCCGGTGGGGCGGTCCCGGACCGGAGCGAGCCGTTTGCCGTCCGCACGACCTTTCTCGAGGGAAGCGCCACCGTCGCCCGTGACCACTCCTGTGCGATCACCGTGCGGCACTTCGCCTATTGCTGGGGCGCGAACGGCCAGAATCAGCTCGGGGACGAGACCGACAACCACCGCAGTACGACCAGCGGGGTCGCGTACTGCTGGGGCTCGAATGCGTTCGGCCAGCTCGGCGATTCTACGTCCACGAGCAGCCTGGTGCCGCGGCGCGCGCTGCAATGAGCACGCCCTAGCGAACCCTGCCGACGAACACCTCCCGCCGTTGGCGGCTTTCCCCCCCGTTTTCCGATTCCTCTATACAGCCCCCCTCCCCGGGGCCACCCCTCTTCCGCCCCCTTGGAGGAACCGACCATGCGCCACCTTTCCCTGGCGGCCTTTGCCCTCGCCGCCCTCGCCCTGGCGGGCTGCGCCGACGACCGGTTGGAACATCCGGCCGGCCCCGACGCGCCGCCGCCCGACCTGTCCTACATTGGATTCCGGCTCACCATTGATGTGGCCAGCGGCCAGGTGACCGTCGCCCGCCCGGCGACACCGTCCACGGCCGGCGGTCCCTCGCTCTCGCTGCTCGGCGCCGATGTCGTGGGCATCCAGGCGACCTCCTGCACCTTCAGCGCGATCCCCGGGAACACCAAGCTGAAGCGGTGCACCATGGAGCTCTCGGTGACTAACCGTCTCGACGGCGTCGCCCTGGTGCGGCCACGCTTCCCGACGCCACCCGCGGGTACCAACGGCATCCTGCTCTTTCCCTTCACCGCGTCCGCCCAGACCATCACCGGCAGCACGGCCGTCGCCAATGCCGACTGGGACAATGGGCCGGCCAACTTCTTCAACGACTTCGCGTCGTGCGCCGGCGGCAAGGCCAGTGACTGCTACCGCTCGGAGACCCTCTCCGGCCCGCTGCTTCCGGGTGAGACCTCGGAGGTGCGGACGGTCGGCTTCGACGTCCCGAAGGCGGTGCAGAACGCCTCCACCTTCGTGGTGGTGGCCGCCGACCTCGGCCGCATGCTCGCCCTGGCTCCCACGGACGACCGCTGCGGCACAATCAGGTCCCGGCCGACCAATAACGGATCGGATGTCGTGACCGTCAGCGCTCCCTTCGGAATTTCCGCGGGCAGGCACGAAGACCAGAACAGTCAGCAGGTGGAAACTTCGAAGGGCTTCTGCGGCTTCGCCCTGGGTGGGCTGCCCGCGAGCGCCACGGTGCTCTCCATCAGCCTCCGCCTCGCTCAGAACGGCGTCAGCGGCACTCCCTACTCGGACGGGAGCGTCCTGGCCGACCATATGGACCTCGGGACGGAATTGGACGCGGATGATTTCGACGCGTCGGCCCTGAGCGCCCTCGGTACCCTGTCGACCGATGCGGATCTCGAGTACAAGGCGCTGGACGTGACGGCGGCGGTGCTGGCGGACGTCACGGCCAGCCGGGCCTTCTCGGATTTCCGGGTGGTCCTCAGCAACGCCAACGAGGAATCCGTTCGCTTCGACGGCCCCGCAGGCGCAAACCCGCCGCAGCTGCTTGTGGTGTACACCGAGTAGCAGGCGCACCCTCGCGATTTGTAACGCGGAACCGCCGCCGACAATCCTCCGTCGGCGGCAGTTCCGCCTTCCATCCTCGTTCCCTTCCTCAGATCAGCGAGAGGCTGGCCCGCCTCCGCTATCCTTCCGTAGCACCCTTGCTCGGCTTGACTCGGAGCTAATCCTTCCCCGCTCGGAGGCTCCATGAAGCGGCTGTTGATTCTGGTGCTGGCACTGTCCGCGGCTGCATGCGGCGACGACTCCACCGCGCCCCCCGGCTCCGACCAGCTCGTGGTCGGCGCGCTGCTCTCGCTCACCGGCCCCGGCCGCACCCTCGGCCAGACCAGCGAGGCCGCGCTCCAGCTCGCGGCCGACGACCTCAACGCCCGGCTCAGCGCTAACGACGCGCCGACCCGGGTGAGCGTGCGGGTCGCGGACACCGGGCTCGACCCGGCCCAGGCCCTGGACCGGCTCCGGACGCTCGCGGGAGAGGGCGTGCGGATCTTCGTCGGCCCGCAGTCCAGCTCCGAAGTCGCCGCGCTCAAGCCATTCGCCGACAGCGCGGGCGTGATCCTCCTGAGCCAGGGCAGCACCGCCTCCTCGCTGTCCATCCCGAACGACAATGTGTTCCGGCTCGTGCCCGACGACTCCCACGAGGGTGAGGCGGTCGTCGCACTCCTGGCCCAGGACGGGATCGAGACCGTCGTGCCGCTGTGGCGGGAGGATGCGGGCAACCAGGGGCTGCACGACGCGGTCGAGGCGCAGTTCCAGGCGCAGGGCGGCACCGTGACCGCGGGCGACCATTACCCGCCGGGCACGGCCGATTTCGCCGCGCAGCTGCAGGCGATCAAGACCCAGATCAACGCCGCGGTCGCCGCGAGCGGCGTCGGGGCCGTGGCCGTCTATCTGGCCGCGTTCGAGGAGAGCGCATTGATATTCGCGCAGGCGAGCGCGGATCCCGCCTTTGCCCAGGTCCGCTGGTACGGCGGCGACGGCACGGTGCAGAGCGCCGCGGTCGTGGCCGACCCGACCTCGGCCGCGTTCGCCGCCGCGACCCAATTACGACGCGCTGCACGTGGCGACCCTCGCCTACGCGGCGGTCGGCCTCGACGTGATCGAGACCTACCGGACGGAGCTGCTCACCCAGGCGGGCGACTACACCGGCGCGACCGGCCCGACCGACCTGACCACCGCCGGTGATCGGGCCGTCGGCGACTACGACTTCTATCAGGTGTGTGGCGGTCCGACGCCTGCCTGGCAACGCGTGACGGCGTACGAGGCTGCCGGCGGCAGCCTCGTGAGCGTCGGGGCCTGCTGACCCCATCCTGCCGTGACGTGAGATCCTATCCCCAGGATACTCCCGCGGCTCCGGCGCTGGGCGTGACCGACGCGAAGGCCGCGCTCAGCTGGTCCATGGACTGGAAGCGATCCCACGGCATCTGCGCCAGCGCCCGGGCGATCACGCGCTCCAACGCCTCGGGCAGCTCGGGTTGCACGGCGCGGAGCCGTAACGGCTGAACTTTGAGCCGGGCCAGCGCGACCTCCTGGATGTTCTTCCCTTCGAACGGGATGCGGCCGGTGAGCATCTCGAACGCGAGCACGCCGGTCGAGTACAGGTCGCTCCGCCCGTCGAGGTCCCTGCCGAGCAGCTGCTCGGGGCTCATGAACTCGGGCGTGCCCAGCACGATGCCGCTTCGGGTGAGCTTCTTCTGGTCCGGCTCCTCGCGCACTACCTTCGCGAAGCCGAAATCCATCACCACGGCTCGAATACCTCCCGCGACGTCGCGATCGGGCACCAGCATGACGTTCTCGGGCTTGAGATCGCGGTGAAGGATGTTGAGGCCGTGCGCGTGCCCGAGACCCCGGCAGACCTGTACCAGCACCGGGATCGCCTCAGTGATCGGGAGGGGGCCCTGGCGGACCTGGCGCACGGCCAGCGGCTCACCCGGCAGGAACGGCATCGCCAGGTACAGGTGCCCCTCGGGCGTCTCCCCCATGTCGGTGATGGGGCAGACGTTCGGGTGCTCGAGCCGGGCGGCGATGACCGCCTCGCGCCGCAGCCGCGCCACGGATTCCGGGTCGCTCTCCAGCTGAGGCAACAGCACCTTGATGGCGACCTCGCCGTTGCGCTCGAGGTCCCGCGCGAAGTAGACGTGCGCCATCCCGCCTACCCCGATCCGGTGCTCGAGACAATAGCGCCCGCCGAGCGTCAGGCCGGTGAGGCCCGTCTCGCGGGGTTCCAATGGGACGGGAAGTGGGTCTGTGCTCAAGAGATGGACTGTAGGGTGAGGGGCTCAGGCCAGGGTACGGGCCGCGAGCAGCTTCGTCAAGGCGCCACCTCCAGGGCACGTCCCCGTCCGTAGCAGAAGGTCCGCGCGGACGATATGATCGTGAGGCACGGCGCCAACCTCGGAGGACCGCCGTTGGAAGTCGAGTACGAGATCACCCGTGAGGACCTCTACGCCTTCCAGTGGCGAGCCGTCTTCGAGTCGCCCAGAAGCTGGCGCATGAGGCGCAGTGCCTACCTCGGCTGGGTCCTGGCCGTGGTGCTGTTTGCCATTGTGCCTGCCATCAGTGCCGACGGCTTCACGGTCTCGCGCGTGAGCTTTGGGTTCATCGCCATCGCGGTTCCGGTCGCGTTCCTCTTCCAGTGGTGCCTGGAGCGGTGGCTGGTGCGGCGCGCCATCCGGCGGCTGCTCAAGGACGAGCGGCCGGACCGGGGCCAGCTCGGCCGGCACCGCCTGGTCCTGGGCGAGGACACGCTGAGCGAGAGCACCGCGGTCGGCGAGTCGCGCACCACGTGGGCCGGCGTCGATCGGGTCGAGCAGAGCCTGGACTACATCTTCATCTACACCGCGCCCTCGGCCGCGCACGTCATCCCCAAGCGCGCGTTCGCGGACCCAGCGCAGGCCGAAGCCTTCTATCAGATGGGCCGCACCCGCAAGGCGGCGGCCGGGTGACGGCTCCGCCGCCGCCGCTGGTCCACTTTCTCGAGGAGCAGCGGCGCCACCGCCGCCGCAGCGCGCTCTCGGCCGCCCTCGTCGTGGTCGTCCTCGCCGTCTCCGGCATCCCGCTCTCCGTGGTCGTCTCGCCGATCCTGGTGGCCGCCGCCGCCGTCCCGGTCTACCTCGCCGACCTCGTGTTCGACGTCCCCGAGGCGGTCACCGGCTGGTTCGAGCGCGTCTTCCACCTCTTGCCCGCCGGTTGGTCCGCGGTTCGGCGCCCGGACGTGGACCTGCCGTGGGACCTGCTGGTCCCCTTGTTCCTGGCGCCTGGGTTCGTGGCGATGCTGCTGCTCTGGGCGGTGGTGCGCGTGACCTTCCGGGGGACCGGTGTCGGCGGGGTGCTCCGCCGGACGGGGGTCCGGCCTCCCCGGTCGGGCGACCTGGCCGAGCAGCGGCTGGTAAACCTGGTGCACGAGGTCGCGGTGGCCGCCGCCGTGCCGCCGCCGCGCGTCCTGCTGATCGACGGGCCGGGCGCCAACGTGGGCGCGGCCGGGCTCAGGATGGGCGACGCGACGGTCGTCGTCACCCGCGGGTTCGTGGACAAGCTCCCGCGGGACGCGCAGCAGGCGGCCATCGCCCACGTCATGGCGTCCATCGGGAACGGGGACCTGACGCTCGCCGCCGAGATCCTGACGTTGCTGCAGACGTGGGGTCTGGTCTCGCTGGCGCTCGAGGCGCCGATGGTGGGGACTGCGCGCACGTGCCTGATGCAGGTCGTCCAGACCGCCAGGCGCGCGCTTCGGGGTCGGGCCGATGCATCGAGCCGGGAGCTGGCGGTCGATACCCTGCTTGCGGGAGCCGAGTTCGAGAAGCTGGACTCCGACGAGTTCGAGGAGCTGCCGGACGCGCACCCGCTGGTGGTCCTGCTCGGCTACGGGCCGATCCTGATGACGCTCGGCCCCGCGGCCATCGCCGGCAAGGCCATCATCTGGCTCACGGTGTTCCTCATGGCCCCCTTCGTGTCCTTTCTGTGGCGGGCGCGCCGGAAGCTGGCGGATGCCACGGCCGTCCAGTTCACCCGCCACCCGGATGCGCTGGCCCAGGCGTACCGGACCCTCGCGGGTCTCGACATGACGGTGCCGGGCGCGGTGGCGGTGCATTTCCTCTTTCCCGTGTGGGATCCCGAGGTGGATCGGGACAACACCCGGCCCGACGTCACCAGCGGGCTGCTGCACATGCAGCTCCCGCTCGAGCCGAGGCTTCGTCGGCTGGAGCGGCTGGGCGCGAGCCCGGATGCTACGCCGCTGGCGAAGCCGGATCCGGGGCTGACCTGGCGCGAGGTCGCGGCGGGGGCGGGATGGCTGGCAGTTGGGGCGGTGCTGCTCGGGGTGGCGGTGGCGCTGACGGCGGTGGGAGCGGCGGCGGCCCTGTATGCGCTTGGATGGCTGCTCAACAAGGTGCTGGTGGCGTTCCCGCGCAGGGTCGCGCGGCTGTGGAGCTGATGCCGGCGCTCACGGACCGGTGACCGGCGTCAGCTGACTGGCAACCTGCTGCCAGCCGCCGTGGCGGCGGACCCAGATGGCGGTCGCGCGGTACTGGCCCCGCTCGGTGCGGCCGCTGTAGCGCCCGCCGATCGACAGGAGCGTGGTGTGCACCGCCACGACGTGCTTGCCTCCTACGTGCGAATCCGCTCCTCGGCCAGCACTGGCGCGAGCGAGTCGAAGGCCGTCCGTCCGGCCCGCAGGTTCGCCAGCCGGTCGGCGCCCGTGAGCACCTCCCCGCGAGGATTGATGAAGGTGTATTCCGGCGCCCAGAACTGCGCTATCACTCCTGTGCCCTCAGCCGCGCAGGCAGGACCAGGAGCAGCGTGAGCACCGGGACGAGCCGCAGCGAGTACCGCAACATGGAGATCTCCGTCGAGCGAGGGTCGTGGTGAGGAACCCCGTACTCTAGCCGCGAGCTGCGGCGTCCGGGAGTCCCGCCACTGGTGCATATATACCCCGCAGGTATATTTACCCGCAGGCGCTATAGTCCACGGCGATCGCCACGCAACCCGCAGCCCCATTCCTGTGTCCCACGCATGAGCACTCTCGAGTACCACGTCCTCCTCGCGCTCGCCGGCGGTCCCCTCCATGGCTACGCCGTGAAGCAGCGCGTCGAGGACGAGTCTGCCGGCAGCCTGACGCCGCAGCCGGGCTCACTCTATCGGGTCATTGCCCGGCTCATGACCTCGAGCCTCGTCGCCGAGACCGACCCGAAGGGCCCCGTGTCCCCGCATCCGGGACTCTCGCGGCGCTACTACGCGCTCACGGCCCCCGGCCGTCGTGCGCTGGCGGCCGAGGCGCGTCGCCTCAAGGGCGCGGCCGCGCTGGCGGAGAAGCGCCTCCGCACGGCTCGGCCGTGAGCCGCGTGCTCGCGTCCCTTGTGCGGCTCTTTCCGACCGCGTTCCGCGAGCGGTTCGGGCCGGAGATCATCGAACAGGTGCGGGAGGACTGGACGGGCGCCCGGGCGCGCGGCCGGCTCCCCGCGCTCGCCTACGCCCTGGCGGCAACGCTCGACCTGGTCGGGGCCGCGCTCGCCGAGCACTGGCAACCTTCATTGCGATCGACCCCGCGAAGCGCGGGAGGAGGCATCATGCGGTGGCTGCAGAGACGGCTGGATCCAGGACCTGCGCCAGGCGGTCCGCGCCCTCCGGCGCTCGCCCGGCTTCACGCTGGTCGCGGTCGGGACGCTCGGGCTCGCGCTCGGCGCGAACGCCGGGATCTTCAGCGTGGTGGACGCGGTGCTGCTCCGCCCGCTGCCGTTCCCCGAGCCCGACCGGCTGGTCTACATCGGCGGCACCGCCCCCGGCTCCGATCTCCCCGACGAATTCGACCTCTCGACGGAGTTCTTCCTGCAGTATCAGGAGCAATCGAAGCTGCTCGAGGGCTCTGCGCCCTACGAGGACTTCACCAACACGCTGCGGGTGGGCGACCGCGCCGAGCGGGTGCGGATGGCGGTCTCCACGCGCCGCCCTCTTTCCCACCCTCGGCGTGGCGCCGGTCCTGGGCCGCGTGCCGACCGCCGAGGACGAGGACCGGGTCGCGCTGCTCAGCTACGGCTCGTGGAGAGCTGGTTCGGCGGCGATACGGCCGTGATCGGACGCGTCCTACTACATCGGCGGGGAGGAGCGGACGGTCATCGGCGTGATGGGCGCCGGACTTCCGCTTCCCGCGGGACGACGTCACCCTCTGGATCACCGATGTCGATCCGTCCGGAGGACATCGAGCCGGGCCGGTTCGGGATGCCGCTGGTCGGGCGGATGCGGCCCGGCGTGACCATGTCCGACCTCGAGCGGGAGCTGGGGCCGCTGGCGCAGCGGCTGCCCGAGCGGTTCGGCGGGTCGGCCGGCTACGCCGAGCTCATCAGGAAGCACCGGCCCGTGGTGCGTCCGCTGGAGGAGCAGCTGCTCGGGCCGCGTGGCCGGCCCGATCTGGATCCTGTTCGGGTCGGTGGCGGTCGTGCTGCTCATCGCCTGCGCCAACGTGGGCAACCTGTTCCTGGTCCGCGCCGAGCGGCGGCAGCGGGAGCTGGCGGTCCGCCGCGCCATCGGCGCCGCCCGGTTGCAGCTCTTCCGCGGCCAGATCACCGAGGCGCTGGTCGTCGCCGCTGCTCGCCGGCGCGCTGGCGATGGTCCTCGCCTGGGTCAGCGTCCCGCTCTACCTGCGGTTCGTGCCGCCCAACGTCCCCCGCATCGGCGACGTCGCAGGTGAGCTGGGGCACGCTGCTCTTCACCGGCGTCGTCTCGGCGCTCGCCGCGCTCCTCTGCGGCGGCGCTGCCGGCCCTGCGCGCGTCGGAGCCGAGCCTCGACCGGCTGCGCGACGGCAGCCGCGGGTCCACCGCGCGCCGGCACTGGGCCCGCGACGGCCTGGTGGTGGCGCAGACGGCGCTCGCGCTCGTGCTGCTCACCGGATCGGCGCTGCTGTTCCGGAGCTTCCAGGAGATGCGGAACGTGGATCCCGGCTACGACACGCGCGACATCTTCACCTTCCAGATCGCGCCCGAGGGCGACCACCTCACAGGACGCCGCCTCGTACGCCCGGTTCCATCTCGCGTTCATGGAGCGGCTGGCGCATCTGCCGGGCGTGACGTCGGTGGGGATCGTGGACCACGTGCCGCTCAACGAGAGGCATGCGCCGACGGCCGGTTCCTCCCGTCGGAGCGGGCGGGCGAGACCGACGGCGGCGTCCGGCTCGAGCTTCAACTCCGTCGCGGGCGACTACTTCTCGACCATGGGGATCCGGCTGCTCGAGGGCCGGACGCTTCACCGAGGCCGAGCAGCTCACCGAACCCGGGCCACGTCGATCATCAACCAAGTCGGCGGCGAACCTGCTCTGGCCGGGGCAGTCGGCCATCGGGCGGCGGCTCAAGCGGGAGGAGATCGACGTCTGGGAGACGGTGGTCGGCGTGGTGGAAGACGTGATGCAGGACAACTTCCGCGATCCCGCGCCGGCGGCGGTCTACTACCCGCTCGTCGGGCAGCCGCCGGCCGACTGGGATCGTCTACTCCCCGGCGTACGTGGTCAAGACGCCGCGGGCGGAGGCGATCGCGCCGGAGATCCGGGCGCTGGTGCGCGAGGTGGCGCCCGGGCGCGCCGATGTACCGCACCTTCACCATGGACGGCGCTCGCCCGGCCGACACGCGGCTGCCGCTCGCGTTCACCATGCTGACGCTGGGCGTGATCTCGCTGCTCGCCGTCATCCTCGGCACCGTGGGGCAGTACGGCGTGCTGTCGTACATCGTCGCCGAGCGGACCCGCGAGATCGGCGTGCGCATGGCGCTCGGCGCGGAGGCGAGCCGGGTGCAGCGGATGGTGGTGGGGCAGGGGGCGCGGGTGCTGGTGGTCGGCGTCGTGGTCGGGCTCGCCGTCGCGGCCGCGTCCACGCGGGCGCTTCGGAGTCTGCTGTTCGGCGTGGGCGCGCTCGACCTCGTCACCTTTGCGGCGGTGGCGGGCGGGATGGTGCTGGTGGGCCTGCTCGCGGCTTATCTGCCGGCGCGGCGCGCGTCGCGGGTGGATCCGATCGAGTCGCTCCGGGGGGATTGACGAACGGCAGCATCGGCCGGGGCCGTCACGCGGCCCGCCCCCTGTCGGGTTTGCCGGCGGGAATCCGCTCTACAAGGCAGGTCCCGGATTCCCGTTGGACACCCACCCATCAGGAGGCACCCATGAAAGCGTCACGCCCGGCGGTCTCTGGCGCTCCCGGCAGCGGCTGTTCTCGGAGCCTCCCTAGCCGTGGCCTGTAGCAGCGGCGCGCCTACCGCGCCCGATCAGGTGTCCGCCGACCCGTCCTTCAAGGGGAAGGGCAACGCGTTGCAGTACCGGGACGACGACGGATCGAATAACTGCCCGACCGGATACGTCGTGCTGAATGCGTCCGCTCACCCGAAGACGGATCACAACGGGAACGGCTATATCTGCAGGGAAGGACTAGCGTTCTCCGGTGCCCGCGCCCGAGCGCGACTTGCTCATCGCTCCGCTCCGGCGACTGTTCCTATTGAGCCGGCACGAGCACCGGCGCCTCCTTGTCCTTCAACAGCAGCACCAGAAACTTGGCCGGGCGTCACCTGCCTCCCGCCCTTCACCTGCATTACGATCTGCGATGGCAGGATGCTCACGGCCCAGGTGCCGAGCACGAACAGGATGGCGACGGCGCCGTAGTAGGCGGCCAGGCGGGCTACCGCCTGCCCCAGGTTCGCTGGGGTCGCTCGCTCGGGCGAATGAGGGTCTGCCATCGTGATCGAAGGTGCCCTCGTGTTGGGGAGCTGGCCTGAGGAGTACCTGCGCAAAGCTACTACTGACTCGCGTCCGTGGAACACCCTATCGGGATCGGCGGCCGAAGCCGTGGACCCCGACCCCGACCCCACCCGACCCGACCCGCGCCGCCCCTGGCCCCCCCGCGTCCCCGGCGGTAGAGTACCGAATCGCCTAAACCTCCTTGCACGCATATGCCCCGTCGTCGCTCGACCGCCCGCCACTTCCGTGGGCCTGCTCCGCTCCTCGGGATCCTCCTCGCCGCTCTCGCCGCGTGCGGCGGTGGCAATCTGGCGCTGCCCAACGAGGGCCAGCCTGCCGAGATCGCCGTCGTCCGCGGCAACCGGCAGAGCGGCACGACCGGCGAGCCGCTGGGAGATTCCCTGGTGGTGCGGGTGGTCGACCGGATGGGCGAACCGGTCGTCGGCGCCGAGGTGACCTGGACGGCCGAGGTCGGCGGCAGCGTGAGCCCGGCGACGAGCCTGACGTCGGCCGGCGGCCAGGCCGGCACCCAGCGGCTGCTCGGGACGGAGCTCGGGACCTACGTCACCACCGCCGAGCTGCGGGGCATCGAGAACGCGCCCGAGCCGGCGGTATTCCTCGCGAGCGGCGTGGCCGCGCGGCTCGCGCTGGCCGTGGCGCCGCCGGCGGCCGCGGTGGCCGGCGTGCCCCTGAGCCCGCAGCCCGTGCTCCAGCTCCAGGACGCGGACGGCAACGACGTCGCCCGCGAAGGCGTCGCCGTCACCGCGGAGATCTCGACCGGTGGCGGCACGCTGGCCGGTACGACGACCGCCGTCAGCGACGCCGCCGGCCGGGCGACGTTCACCGATCTCGCCATCGGGGGCGCCCCCGGCACCCGCACCCTCTCCTTCACCGCCGAGGGCTTTGCCCCCGCCAGCGCCGCGGTGGCGGTCGGCGTCGGTGCGCCGTCGGCGATCGAGGCCGCGGCTGACGATGCACAGTCGGCCCCCGTGGCGACGGCCGTGCCCGTGCCGCCCGCAGTGCGGGTGAGCGACGCGAACGGCAACCCGCTCGCGGGCATCCCGGTGACGTTCAGGGTGACGGGCGGCGGCGGGCGGCTCACCGGCGCCACGCCGGTGACCGGTGCCGATGGCGTCGCGACGGTCGGCGGGTGGACCCTGGGCCAGAAGGCCGGCGCCAACGCCGTGGCGGCCACGCTCTCGGGGCTCGACGTGAGCGGCAGCCCCGTGACCTTCGCCGCCACGGCAACGCCGGGCGCGGTGGACGCCGGGCACAGCGACCTGAGCGCCGCGCCGGCCGCGATCACCGCGTCGACCGGATCGAGCCGCAGCACGATCACGGTGACCGCGCGCGACGCGTTCGACAATCCCGTCGCCGGCGCCGCCGTCACGCTCTCGGCCACCGGCGGCGGGAACGCGCTGACCCAGCCGGCCCAGCCGACCGGGAGTGACGGCGAAACTACTGGAGCCCTGAGCGCGACCGCGCCGGGCGACCACGTCGTGTCCGCCACGATCGGCGGCACCGCGATCACCGAGACCGCGACGGTGACGGTGACCGTCGGCACCCCCAGCGCCTCTCGTAGCACCGCGACGGTGCCTGCGGGCACGGCGGGGCAGGGCACCACCGTCGAGATCCGGCTCGAGGACGCCCAGGGCAACGACGTGGCCGGCCGCGCGAACGCGATCGCGGTGTCGGTCACGGGCGACAACCCGAGGAGCTCGCTGAGCGTGACGGACCAGGGCGGCGGCCGCTACACGGCCGGGTACACGCCGACCAAGGCCGGCACCGACCGGGTGCAGGTGCGGGTGGGCGGCACGGCGGTGAGCGGCTCGCCGTTCACGAGCGCGGTGCGGACGGGTCCGGCGGATGCGGGTGGCTCCGTGGCGGTCGTGCCGGGCTGCGTCGAGCTGTCCCAGCTTCCGGCCCGGGTCACGATCACGGCCTTCGACGCGTTCGGCAACCGGATCACGCGTGGCGGCGATGCGTTCCGGCTCCGGGTCAACGAAGTCTCCCAGATCACCCCGACCGACCAGGGCGACGGTAGATACACCGCCGCGCTCAACCTCCCGGTGGGCATCTTCCGCGTCGACGTTACGCTCGACGGCACGCCGGTGGCGGACAGCCCCTATCAGCTCGTGGTGCCGTTCCCGTTCTCGGGGTGCGGGGGAGACTAGCAACAATCCGCATAAGTCATTTCAACCACTGGAGGCTGTATGACCCGTGCATTTGCAGTGGGCGTGGTCGCGCTGGCCCTGACGCTACCGCTTCCGGCGTTCGCGCAAACCGGTGAAGCAGACCTTCGCGCCCAGATCGATAAGGTGGATCGCGCCTGGGAGAAAGCCAACAACGCGGGCGATGCGGCCGCTCTCACGGCGCTCTACACCAAGGACGCCACGGTCATGCCTCCCGGTGCCGACCCGGTCTCCGGCACGAAGGCCATCCAGGCGATGTTCACGGCGGACGTGGCCCAGGGAGCGCAGATGGCATTGACCCAGAAGGATGTTACCGGCTTCGGTGACTACGCGCTCGAGACCGGCAGCTTCGTGGCCACCTCCAAAGACGGCAAGCATCTGGACCACGGCTCGTTCATGACGTTGCTCAAGAAAGAGGCCGGTGGTTGGAAGATCCATCGCGACACGTGGAACAGCAGCATGCCGCCGAAGTAGACCGGCGAACCTGGCCATGCTGCCTCAACGATCCTTCCTCAGCTGCCACAGCGAGACGAAGTGCACCATGAAGGCCAGGGGCACCAGGAATCCGGGGACCAGCGCGAGGGGAAAGCGGGTCAGCAGCTCCGCGTCCGGGGTCGTGTGAAATAGCTGGGCCGGACCCGGATTGGCGGTGATGCCGAGCCCGATGGCGACGACCAGGTCCAGCACACCGAGCAGGTTGAAGACGACGGCGCGTCGCCGCCCCCCGGGCGCGTCGAGCCGGGCGGCCACCGGGAAGGCGGCCGCGCCGATCAGGACATCGCCGACGCCGGCGGGGATCGCCCAGACGGCCGGCAGCTGTCCGGCGAACATGAGAGCCAGGAAGATCGCGCCCGCCAGCCGCCACACATTGAGCCGGAGCAGGTTCTTCCGGTTCCTGAGCAGTCCCCGGAGCGTCGGCGAGAGCCAGAGGCACGCGGACAGGATCGCCAGGACGGTGACCAGCTGAATGCCGACCGGCGGCGGATCGTGGGTGTTCGGAACCTGATAGAAGCCGGAGGAGGCGAGGACGGCGGTGGCGATCGCCCACGCGGCCAGTACTACGCCGCTCAGGCCCGCGATCCACGCCGATCGCGGTGACGTCCGCTCCCGCCACAGGATGGCGAACAGGGCGACCACCACGAGCGCCGTGACAATCACTACGAGTGCAACCAGCAGCTCCTGCGACATGCATGCACGCTAGGCGGCGACCGGTCGTGGGGCAAGAAGGCACGGGCTCGCCGGCCATGGGGCGGGCGCTCTCACGCACGCACTTCCTCGATGACCAGCGCCGCCACCGGCGCAGCAGCGCCGTCTCCGCCGTGCTGGTGGTGCTGGCGCTGGTCGTCTCCGGCATACCGCTGTCCGTCCTCATTTCGCCGGTCCTCGTGGCCGTCGTCGCCATCCTCGTTCATCTCGCCGATCTGGTCGTCTCCGTCCCTCCGGAGCTCACCGGCGGGATCGATCGCGCGCTGCGCGTGCTCCCGGAGACCTGGGCTGCCCGCCGGGCCGACGTGGACGTGCCGTGGCGGCTCCTCGCCGCCCTGTTCGTGCTTCCCGGCATGCTCGGCATCCTGGTGCTGTGGGCGATCGTCCGAGCCACGTTCCGGCGCACGGGTGTGGGGGGCGTGCTCCGCCGGATGGAGTCGCGGGCGCCCCGGCCGGACGACGTCGCGGAGCAGCGCCTGGTCAACCTGGTGGAGGAGGTGGCGGTTGCCGCCGCGGTGCCGCCGCCGCGCGTGCTCGTGATCGACGTGCCGGCCGTGAACGCGGCGGCGGCCGGGCTCCGGATCGAGGACGCGGCCGTGGTCGTCACCCGCGGCTTCATGGAGCGGCTTCCACGAGACGCGCAGCAGGCGGTCATCGCGCACCTCATGGGATCGGTCGGCAACGGGGATCTCAGGGTGGCCGCCGAGATCATGGCCGTCCTCCAGACCTGGGGTCTCATCTCGCTTGCGTTCGAGGCGCCGATCCTCCCGTGGTCGCGGGCCAGTCTCACGCATGTCGTCCGGGCCGCGGGCGACACGCTCCGCGGCCGGGCTGGCCCCCGGGAGCGGGAGGCCGCGCTTGACCGGCTGCTGGGCGGCGCGGGGTACGAGTACGACCTCGGCTCCGGCGACCGCGTGTTCTCGTTCCCGACGGGCAATCCGCTGGTGCTCGTGTTCGGCTACGTGCCCCTGCTGCTCACGATGGGCCTCGCCGCCATCGCGGCCAAGGCGATCATCTGGCTGTTCACCGGCCTCGTCGCTGGGCCGTTCGTGGCGTTCCTCTGGCGCGCCCGGCGCCGCCTGGCCGACGCGACCGCCGTGCAGCTCACCCGGGATCCCGACGCCCTTGCGTCGGCGCTCAAGACTGCCTCGGGCGCCGAGATGAAGGTGCCCGGTGCGGTCGCGGTGAACTTCCTCTTCCCGTACTGGGATCCGGCCGTGGACAACGATGCCACCAGGTCGGACGTGGCCAGCGCGCTGCTTCACATGCACCTGCCGCTCCCGGCCAGGCTCCAGCGGCTCGAGCGTCTGGGGGCGCAGGTCCGGGAGGCGCCGGCTCCGGTGGCCGCGGAGCCGATCGGCCAGACGGTTCGGGACCTGGCCATGCTGTTGCGCGCGTTGGCGGCGGTCGTACTGCTCATCGCGGCCTTGCTCGTGGCGAACGCGCTGGTGACGGCGGGGGTGTTGTATCTGCTCTGGTGGGTGCTGAATGCCGTGTTCGTGGCGTTGCCGCTATGGATTGCCAGGAAGTGGGGCTGAAAAGAGCCCGAATGTCGGGTTTGGGGGCCGAGTTCCGATCTCCTGATAGGGCCCGTGCGATCCAGCGCACCTCCACGGCCCTACCCTCTATCAGGAGATTCCCATGTTCGCTCCCCGCCCGGTCCCGCTCCGCGCGCTGCTGACGCTGGCCGCGGTGCTCCTCGCCGGCTGCTCGTCCGACCGTCCCACCGAGCCTCAAGCAGGGCCGCCGCCGGTGACCCCCGGCCTGGTCGGGCGCGCCATCGCGGTCCGGGTGGACGTCAAGGCGGGCACCGTCACGGTCCTGGACCAGCAGCCCGCCGCCGGCAAGGCGGGTGCCTCCTTCGCCCTGCTCGGCGCCAATGAAATCGCCGCGACGACGTCCAACTTCACCCGCTCGGCCGTCGGCCAGTTCATCGCCAAGAAGGTCCGGATCCGGTTCGACGTCGCGATCACCAACCGCTCCACCTCCAACCTACTCCCCCCGACCTTCCCGACCCCGCCGCCGGGCACCCAGTCGGTCATGCTGTTCCCGTTCTCCACGACCCTCACGGGCGGGAACGGCGCGATCGACGCCAGCACCGACTGGGACGGCGCCGCGATGAACTTCTTCAACGATGCCAGCTGCTCGAGTGGTGCCAAGAGCGACTGCTACCGGTGGGAGGGGTACCCGGCCCCGTTCGCGGCCGGGGCGTCAGCCGCGGCGCGGACCGTCGGGTTCGATGTGGATCCGACGGTGCAGAGCTTCACCACCTACTTCGTCCTGGCGGCGGATCTGCAGATCCCCGGCTCGATCAGCGGAACGGTTTCCTCGCCGCACCGCGGGCCGCTGGGTCACGTCATCGTGACGCTCACGCCGGGCAACCGCTTCACCGGCACCGACAACAACGGGGGCTACAGCTTCACCGGCGTCGCGCCGGGCACCTATACCGTGACGCTCAGCGGGCTGCCGGGGTACTGTGAGCCGGCCCCGGCGCAGGCGGTGACCGTGGCCTCCGGCGCCGGCGTGACCGCCAACTTCAGCGTCCGGTGTCCCTACATCGCCTTCACCAGCGACCGCGACGGGCACCGCGAGATCTACCGGATGAACCTGGACGGCACCGGCCAGACGCGGTTGACGAACGGGACCTGCACCGCGGATACCCCGACCTGGTCGCCCGACGGGACGAAGATCGCCTACTCGTGCACCGACGGCGGCCACCCGGGCCCCATCCGGCCGGCGGACGTCATCGTCATGAACGCCGACGGCTCGAATCCGATCACGCTTACGGACGGCACGACCCGGAACGCGCAGCCGGACTGGGGGCCGGACGGGCGGATCCTGTTCAGCTCGTGGCGCGACGGCAACGACGAGCTGTACGTGATGAACGCGGACGGCACCAGTGCGGTCCGGCTGACAGTGACGCCGGACTCGGGGGAGTTCTCGCCCACCTGGTCGGGCGACGGCGGCCACATCACGTTCACCAAGACCGGCTACAAGCGGACGACCGATACCTACGAGCCCGATGGCAACATCCTCTGGACCATGAACGCCGATGGAACGGGTGGCGGGCTGCTGCACAACAACCCGTTTGGTGACGCCATCGAGCCGGCCTGGTCGCCCACGTCGAACTTGATCGCCTTTGAGGCGAACGGCGCCACCGGCAATGCGATTTTTACCGTGGATGCATTCACCAAGGCGTTCACCCAGGTGACGCCGGCCCAGTTCACGTCCGCTATGCCTGAGTGGTCCCCGGACGGCACGAGGATCGTCTTTTCGGCCTTCGGGCCAGTCGTCGGGAACGGCTTCGACGTCCATGTCATGGCGGCGAACGGCACCGGGATCACCAACCTGACCAACGCAGCCGGGTCCGACCTGTTCCCGGCGTGGCAGCCCTGATCGACCAACTCTCAGCCGCCGGCCGGGGCCTGCCATTGCACCCCGGCCGGGCGGTCTGAGTTGCCGCGGCGTGCAGGCTCGTGCAGTCCCGTGACGCACGCCGCCACAATTGCAGGAGGCAGCGCACGGACCGGGATCGCCCCGGT
The DNA here is from genome assembly GCA_963840215.1 of uncultured Gemmatimonadales bacterium. GTDB lineage: Bacteria > Gemmatimonadota > Gemmatimonadetes > Gemmatimonadales > GWC2-71-9 > CAVVWJ01. Next base: position 459,998 of record CAWIYG010000006.1, read on the forward strand.
CCCCACATTTGTAGTCCCATGTGCCCCTTCGTCCGTGCCGCCCTGGCGCCGGCCCTCCTCGCCGGCTCGATCGGCCTCGCCGCCTGCGCCGGCGGCGCGCCGCCGTCGCCCTCACCCTCCGTTCGCTCAGCCGCCCTTCGCCCATCGGCGTCCGCCGCGGCCGCCACCCTCGGCGACCACTACGCCGCGCTCGAGCGCGTCGCCAATGCGGTGGCGGCCGCCATGCCCGCCGACGATGCCGTGCCGAGCGAAATCGCCCAGGTGACCGCCCGAAACCTCGCCGGCCACATCCGGGCCCTCTCCGGCGACTACACGACGGTCAGCGTCGCCATGACGGCCGCGGACTACGAGCGGGGCGTGTCTCTCTGGATGCGGCTCGCCCTCGCGCAGGCGGCGCTCGAGCTGCTCGAGGAGGACGCGCACCGGCTCGCCGACGACCCGGCCACCGGCCCGGCCGAGGTCCGGGACCTGGCCGACCGGCTGAGCGGTGCGCTCGAGCTGGGAAGGGTGACAGGACGCGCGGCGTCACGGACGTTCGGCGCGCCCCCCGCTTCAAGCGGGCCGGCACCGAAGAGTCAGCCCGTTACCTCCGCCTGACCGGCCGGATCCTAGCGAAGAACCTCCAACGAGACGCCGTCCTCGGCATAGGTCTGCCCGACCTGGAGCAGCCCCGAGGGCACCGTCTCGATGGCGATGCCGCTCGCACCTTCGGGGTAGTAGTCCTTCAGCCACTGCATGGGCTCGGGGCAGCCACCCACCGACTCGGTGACCGGAGCGGTGGTGTCGGCGGTCATCTTGATGTAGGCCCCGCGGTCCCCCTCGTAGACCTCGAGCTCCACGTTCATCCGTGCGCTGCCCACGAGGGTGGCGGTGCACATGCCCACCTGGTCCTCCGTGGGCGCCGGCTTGGTGCCGCAGGCGGTGACATTCGTCCGCCGGGCGAGCACGCCCCGGTACATCACATCGTCGTCCGGCGCGACCGGACCCGTACCATCTCGCTGCAGTTCTCCGGTGAGGGAATCGGTGCCACCGGTCGGGAGGTTTCCGCACATGCCCGCGTACTGGCCCACGTCGCCCGACAGGACCAGCGCCACCTTTACCATGGGGTCGGCCGCCAAGGCGCCCCCCAGGGTCGCCACCCGCGTAGCCCTCGCGCCATCGGGGTCGCGCGTCGGCGCGACGACGGCGACGGTCACGGCAAGGGCCAGCAGAATTCCGGTGATGGCACGCTGAACGGCGGGCGGGACGCGACGCATAGGACCCTCACTTGAGATCGAGTGGTCCGGTGACGCGGTGGACGGAGATGGAATGGGAGGTGACTCGTCCAACCTACGGGCGATTACGCGGCCCCGCCAGCCGCCCTGGATTGACGTCTGCCGATCCGCCCGGAGACCTTGATGCCGTACGCCCCACGTCGTCGTCCGCGGCCGACGTGGCGTAGGCCCTTCCGACGACACGGAAATTCCGCCATGCTTCCAGTCAACCCGCTGGAGGATCGCGACATGTTGACTCACACTGGTGACGAGCTGACCCGGATAGTCACAACCCATAGGGAGCACGTGGCGGCGGCCAAGGCGGCGGCCGAGCAACGGGCCCGCAACGACGAGAACGCCCGGCACGACTGCCAATCCCCGCTTCGCGGCGTGGCCCTGCCGCTGCTTCACGATTGGTCCAAGCGGCTCTCGGCCGAAGGGTACCCGACCAGCGTCGAGGACCGGCTGGGATGTCGCCCGCCCAGCCTGGTGTTTCGGCTGGCGCCTCGCGGCGGCCCGGAATCCTCCCTGACGCTCGCCTGCGAGGCCGGCCCGGCGGTCCGGTTCAGGATGAACGTCGACGGCAAGGACGCCGGCTCCGATCTGCAGACCCCGCTCGCCGAGCTGCAGCCCCGTATCATCCTCGAGGGACTCGGCCGCTTCGTGACGGCGGCGCTGGAGGCGACCATCCCCAGGAGAAGCGACTGCGGGCCGCCGTGACGGGGGCCTTGCTTCGCGCCGGCCTGCTGCTCTCCGCCTCGCTCGCGGGCCTCGGCGCCTGCGACGTCCGCTCCGCCGCTCCTGCCCGCGCGGGGCACGGCGGTGACGGCGGGCCGGCACTCTGGCGGGTGTATCACGATGCTCTCGCGGGCGCCAAGTACGTGGATCTGACCCACGCGATCACCCCGTCCATCCCGGTCTGGCCCGGCTTCGGGCACCCGACGTTCGGACCCGCTACGTGCTGCCCACCGATCAGCTCGGGACCCAGCTCGATCCGCCGGCCCACTGGAGCCCCGACTATCCGGCCATCGACGAGCTGCCGCCCACGTTCGCCGTCCGGCCGCTCGTCGTGATCTCCATCGTGGACCAGGTCGCCAAGGCTCCCGGGTATCACCTCTCGGTCGAGGATGTCGAGCGCTGGGAGACCGTGCACGGCCGGATACCCGAGGGCTCGGTGGTGTTCGTCCGCTCCGGCTGGTCGAAGGGGTGGAACGATCCCGCGCTCGCGAGCCGCCGTCCGTTCCCTGGCGTCTCGCTGGCGGCGCTCCGCTTCCTGCATGAGCAGCGCCACATCCTGTTCCACGGGCACGAGCCGCTCGACACCGACACGACCGCCACCCTCGAAGGCGAGGATTGGCTGCTCAACAACGGCTACACCCAGGCCGAAGGCGTCGCGAACCTCGACCAGGTCCCCGAGGCCGGAGCGCTGGTGGCGATGGGCTTCCCGAAATTTCAGGGCGGGCTGGGCGGCTACGCGCGGTACATCGCCATCTGTCCGCCGGACTGGAAGTACGGCGTATCGGTGGGGCAGGTGCCGGAGAGTCCGCTGCCGCGGGCGTCGAAGCCGCTGCGCTGGGACTCGACGCTGGGCATGCGGGTGAGGTGATCCGGCGCGCCGCCTGCCGCCTCTGACCGATCTCTGTCATTCCCTGGCGCCCCTGACGGTTGCCTCCGCCTCCCGCCCGGCGGATGTTCCCGGGCGACGATGACGAGTCATCCGGTTGCCGCTGCCCCTCCCGCCGCCCGCGTGGCCGCGATCGACGCCCTGCGCGGCGCCGTCATGATCATCATGGCGCTCGATCACGTGCGCGACTTCGTGCACCGCGGCGCCATGTCCGCCTCGCCGACCGACCTCGCCACCACGACACCGGTCCTCTTCCTGACCCGCTGGGTGACCCATCTCTGCGCGCCCACCTTCATGCTGACGGCGGGGCTGGGCGCGTTTCTCTGGTGGCAGCGGGGAAAGTCGAGGGGGCAGCTTTCGGTGTTCCTGGTGACCCGGGGCGTGTGGCTCATGCTCCTCGAGGTCACTGTCATGCGCGTGGCCTACGATTTCGACCTCGCAAGCCCCTACCCCGTGTTCCTGCTCGTGCTTTGGGTGCTCGGTCTCTGCATGGTCGGTCTCGCCGCGCTGGTCTGGCTGCCGATCCCGGTCCTGGCGACGCTGAGCCTCGCCGTGATCGTGCTGCACAACGGCCTCGACGGCGTGACCGCCGACCGGTTCGGGAGCGCGGCCGGCGTCTGGAACCTGCTCCATCAGCCGGGTGTCTTCCTTGTTGGGGGCACGCCCGTCCTCGTCGGCTACCCTTTGATCCCCTGGATTGCGGTGATGGCCCTCGGCTTCTGCGCCGGCCCGCTGTTCCTGATGGAGCGGGAGCGGCGGCGCCGGCGACTCATGGCTATCGGGGCAGTCGCGATCGCCTGGTTCCTCGCCGAGCGGCTGATCAATGGCTACGGCGATCCGGTTCCCTGGGCGGTGCAATCCTCCCCCGTGTTCACGGTCCTCTCCTTCCTCAACACGACGAAGTACCCGCCGTCGCTCGATTTCCTGCTGATGACGCTGGGACCGGCGTTCCTGGCGCTGGCCTGGCTCGATCGTCCGGGCCTGAAGTCGTCCAATCCCCTGGTCGTCTTCGGACGGGTGCCGCTGCTGTACTTCGTGCTGCACTTCTATCTGGCGCACCTGGCCGCGGTGCTCCTGGCGTTCGCGAAGTACGGCGCCAGCGCGTGGGCGTTCGCCTTCCACCGGCTGCCCTCGATGGGAGGCTCGGCCGAGTTGTTTCCGCCGGGGTTCGGCGACGACCTGTGGGTCGCCTATCTCGTGTGGGGGGTGATCGTGCTGGCGCTGTACCCGGTGTGCCGGTGGTTCGGGGAGCTCAAGGCGAGGCGGCGGGAGTGGTGGTGGTTGAGCTACCTCTAGCGCGGACGGCCGCCTAGTCCCGCATGTAGTGGCAGCTGTACCCGCCCGGATGCTTCTTGAGATAGTCCTGGTGGTACGCCTCCGCGCTGTACCACGTGCCCGCGGGCTCGATCGAGGTCGTGATCGGCCGCGTCCACTTGCCCGACGCCGCCACCCGCGCCTTTACTCGCTCCGCCGCCGCCTGCTGCTCGGGCGACTGCGGAAAGACCGCCGAGCGGTACTGCGTCCCGACGTCGTTGCCCTGGCGGTTGAGCGTGGTCGGATCGTGCAGCCGGAAGAACCACCGCTCCAGCAGCTCCTCGTAGCTCAGCACCGACGGATCGAACGTGATCCGCACCGCCTCGGCGTGGCCCGATTTGCTGTCGTGCGTATCGTCGTAGGTCGGGTTCGGCAGCCAGCCGCCGGTGTAGCCGACCTCGGTGTCGAGCACGCCGGGGACGGCGCGCAGGATCTCCTCGACCCCCCAGAAGCAGCCGCCCGCCAGCACGGCCACCTCGGTTTTCAATTGCAGCTCTCGGTCACGACGGTCTCGTCGACGGTGAAGACGCCGTTCGCGTTCACCGTCACCTTGGTCCGCACGTGCAGCTTGGCGTTCGGCGCCCGGCCTTGGCCGATCAGCCGGCTGTCGTCGTTCAGGATGAACGAGCCGGCGCCGCTGACGGCGACGTTGGTGTGGTCGAACAGCCGGTCGTTCCACTGGTACCGCGCGCCCGTCACCCGCCCGATGCCGGTCCCCTTCGCGTTGATGTGAAACAGCGCGTGCGGATCGGTGCCCGGGAGGCCGCGGATAATCGCATGGAAGCTCCCGCTCACGTCCACCGGCTCCACGCAGTTGGAGACGGTGAAGGCGAAGGGCTCGAAGCTGGGATTCGGCACCGCGGCGAAGGCCGGACCCGCGGCATCCGGGGCCGCGCCATCGGGAGCCATGCCCGCGTCGCCGCAGGCACAGAGGAGCAGCAGAGCCACGATCGCGGCGCGGGGCATGGGGGGTCTCCTCGGAGAAGAGAGGTGAAGCGACCCTCCAATTGAAAACGTCCGTCCTTTAGCGCAAGGGGGAGGCATCCCCCGGACGAGCTAGTCGTCGTCATCTCCGCCGCCCCCGTGGCCGCCCTTCCCGCCCTTCTTGTCGTCGTCCTCGTCACGTGGCTGCGTGGCGGTCGCGCTGAACTGGGCGCGCAAGTCGGGCAGCTGCGTGCTGGCGACCGCCGCGACGATGACCTGCTCGCCGGGGAGCGCCCCGAGGCGAACGACCGCCGCGGCCCGCCCCTCCGCATCGGTCAGGATCGATGCCGGGTCGAGTGCCGCGCCCGAGAAATCGCCGAGAAAGCTGAACTGGACCTCGACGTTGGGCACCGGCTGGGAGCTCGAGTCCAGCACCTGGACCGTGAGCGGGTCGTCGAGCACCGTGCCCGCTTCGGCCCGCTGGTCGTCGCCCGACACGACTTCCAGCGCAACGGGCTGGATCGGACCCGGCTGGTCGGAGCCCGGGAGGGTGAGATCGGCTGCCGAGCAGCCCAGCAAGGTGAGCGTGACGACTGCTGCACCCGCGCAGAAGCTTCGGTGGCTGGCCATGGGAATCCGCTCCGTGGAACAGTGGGTCCTCTACGATCGCACGGCGGGCGGGTCGGACGCTGTGTCGTTTCTCACGTCGGCGAGAGGCTGCCTAAATCGTCGCGGGTGCAAACATCTGCATCCCTCAGCCCAGCGCCAGCGTCATGAACACGCTGTTCGGATCCTCCCGATACTCCCCGAACGGCCCGCACTCCACGAACCCGTACCGCGCGTACAGCGCCCGCGCCGGCACGAAATACGGCCACGAGCCCGTCTCGAGGCTCAGCCGCGCCATCCCCCGCGCCCGCGCCGCCGCCACGATCTGCCGCAGCATCGCCGACCCCACGCCGCGCCCGCGCGCCGCCTCGGCCGTGTGCATCGACTTCACCTCGCCGTGATCCGCGCCGAGCCGCTTGAGCGCGCCGACGCCGACGACCACATCGCCCTCCCACGCCGACCAGAAGGTCACGTCCGCCGCGCCGAGCAGGGAGAGGTCGAGCGCGTGCGAGCTCCCCGGCGCCGTCTCCGCTCGCGCCCGGGTCATGTGCGTGTGCAGCAGCTCGACGACCCGCGGGTCGTCCAGGCCGCCTTCGACGATGTGCATGCCGGCCCTCGCTGCAGCGGGTTGCATTGCGACACACTTCTCAGGGCCTGGTGAAGCATTTCCGTCCGTTTCGGCGCCGCTTTCCTCTCTAGCTCGGCCGCCAAAGTCGCGGTAAGTTTGAGCATCCCACAATCAGAACGAGTGCCTTGATGCCCCGGTCGTTCGGCCTGCGGTTCCCACAGACCCGAACCCGCCCGGCGGCAGCGGCCTGGCCGGCCTCTGGAATGCCAGTGTCTCCGGCCTCCAGGGCATCGATGCCGGCAGACAGCCTGTAGACTGCACCGCCAGCTGGGTCATGTCCATCGACACGCTCCCCCTCAACACGTCGGAGCTGGTCCCCTCCCATATCCCGTACACCGCGTCCGTCCCGTGCGGTGACCAGCCGCCCGCGCTCTGGTTCGAAGGCGACCGGCAGCTCATCGTGCGGCAGTCCGCCGACTTACCTGCGGCATCACGGCCGGCGGTCACGTGACCTGCTGGGGCGACTTCTTCGGCGCAGTGCCCGCGGAGGTGCCGGGGGTCACGGGGATCGTGCGGATCACGGGCGGCAACCTGGGCTTCTGCGGGCTGAACGCCGCCGGCATCATGTCGTGCTGGGGCGTCCTGCCGAACCTCCCGCCGTTCACGCCGAGCGTACCGGTCGCCGATTTCACCGTGGGCCATCTCCACGCCTGCGCCTTGCCGGTGACGGGCAAGGCCTTCTGCTGGGGCCAGAACCTCGCCTACCAGATCGGTGGCGAGGACCCGGGGACGGTCGACGGACCGGTGGAGATCGTCGGACAGCCCTAATCACCCGCTAGCCCGCAGCGCCCTGTCCCGCCATTTTCCAGCACCCTCACGCAAAGCCCACGATGACCGACTTGGTATCCCGACTGCAGTCGGCCCTCGCCGACCGCTACCGCATCGAGCGCGAGCTCGGCCAGGGTGGCATGGCCACCGTGTACCTCGCCGAGGACCTGAAACACCACCGCAAGGTGGCGGTGAAGGTCCTGCGCCCCGAGCTGGCCGCCACGCTCGGGCCCGAGCGGTTCGCCCGCGAGATCGAGGTGGCCGCCCGGCTGCAGCATCCCCATATCCTCGGCCTCATCGACTCGGGCGATGCCGACGGCTTCTTCTACTACGTCATGCCTTACGTCGAGGGCGAGACGCTGCGCGACCGCCTGACCCGCGCCGGCGAGCTGCCGGTGCCCGAGGCGGTCCGGCTGCTCGGCGAGATCGCGGAGGCGCTCGCGACGGCCCACCGGGCCGGCGTGGTCCACCGCGACATCAAGCCGGAAAACGTGATGCTGCAGGGCCGGCACGCGATGGTCATGGACTTCGGCGTGGCCAAGGCGGTGACCGAGGCGTCGAGCGGTCCCCAGCTCACCTCGGCCGGCGTCGCGCTCGGTACGCCGGCGTACATGGCCCCCGAGCAGGCGACCGCCGACCCCCAGATGGATGCCCGGGTCGACATCTATGCCCTCGGCGTGATGGGCTACGAGATGCTCACCGGCGCCACGCCCTTTCCCGGTCTCAACGCACAGCAGACGCTCGCGGCGCACGTGACCCGCGCGCCCGTGCCGGTGGGCCAGCAGCGCGACGGCCTCTCGCCTGCGCTCGAGTCGCTGGTGATGCGCTGCCTAGCCAAGCGGCCCGCCGACCGGTTCCAGACGGCCGACGAGCTGGTGACCGCGCTCGAGCCGTTGGCCGTCCCGAGCGGCGGGATCACGCCGACCCACACGGTGCCGGTGGCGGCGCTCGCGGTGAAGCAGCCGGGAAATCCCGCCGGACCTGGGCCGTCGCCGGCGCCGCGCTCGTCGCCGTGGTCGCGGCACTCGTCGTCTGGAAGCCCTGGGCCCGCGCTGGCGCCCGCCCGCTCGACGCCAACCTGGTCGCCGTGCTGCCGTTCCGCACCGCCGGCGCCGACCCGAGCGTGCAGTACCTGCGACAGGGCATGGTCGACCTGATGCAGGCCAAGCTGACCGGCGAAGGCGGGCCGCGCGCCGCCGACACCCGTTCGGTGCTCGCGGCCGTGCGCGATGCCGGCGGCGGCGACGCGCAGGATCTGGCCGAGGACGCGGCGGCGGGCGTGGCGCGGAAGGTCGGGGCGGGCCGGGTGCTCCAGGGCAGCATCGTGGGCTCGCCGGATCACCTGGTCATGAACGCGACGCTCGTGGCGGTCCCCGGTGGGAAGACTCTCGCGCAGACCAGCGTGGTCGGTCCCAAGGACAGTCTCTTCGCCATGATCGACCGGCTGACGGCCCAGCTGCTGGCCCTCGGCGCCGGCGCGAGCTCCGCGCAGCTGAGCGCGCTCACGACCACCAACCTCGACGCCCTCCGCGCCTACCTCGATGGCGTAGCGGCCTACCGGCGGGGCGCCTTTCAGAACGCCACGCCGCGGCTCGCCCGCGCGGTGGAGCTGGACTCGACCTTTGCGCTCGCGCTGTCCGCGTTCATCGAGGCCGACGGCTGGCACCCCGCGACCACCGACATGAATCGGATCCGGCACCTCGCCTGGCAGTACCGCGACCGCCTGAACCCGCAGGACCAGCTCTTCCTGTCCCTCCGGCTCGGCTCCCGCTATCCCAAGAGCACGCCCTGGACCGTGCGGATCGCGGACGCCGAGCATGCGGTGCAGGGGATGCCCGAGAGCGCCGACGCCTGGTTCAACCTGGGCGACTTCCTGTTTCATTTCGGCCGTCTGGCGGACATTCCCGAGCCGGAGCTGCGGGCACGGCAGGCGTTCGAGCAGGCCTTCCAGCGCGACTCACTCTACGGCGCGCCGGTCCAGCACCTGGCCGCGCTCACCTATGTCGCGGGCGACACCGCGGCTCAGCGGCTCTGGACCCATCGCCTGATCGCGCTCGACTCCGCCGGGGAAGGCGTCCCGGGCGCGCGATGGAACCTGCTCCAGGCCGAGCGAAACGCGGCCGGCATCACGGCGTTTATCCCGGGGCTGGACTCGCTGGGGGCTCAGGGTCCGCACGCCATCCTGTTCTTCGGTCCGCTCGACAGCATCACGATCACCAATCGCGAGGTGTTGCTGCGCGCCGTACACCGACTGGCCGCGTCGAAGGCGGAGCGTATCCTCATGGCCGCCGAGCACGCGCGGTACCTCTGGAACATGGGGCGCCCCGCCGAAGCGGCGAAGTGGGTCGATACCCTGTCGACGCTGGACCGGCGGCAGGCCGGCCTGCTGTCCCTGCTCGGCTCCTGGTTCGGTGGCGGACCGGCGGATACCGCGCTGATGGACGCCGAGCAGCTCGAGAGCTGGCGGACCTGGCGTGGAGACGCCGCAGCGGGCCAGCGGCTGCTGGAGCTCTGGCGGGGCAACGCCGCGAAGGACTCCCTGGACGGCTTCCCGGGTCGCGCGGCCGGCCTTCTCCAGGCCAAGCTGGCGGTTGATCGGCAAGACCCGGCGGCGGCGCGTCTGGTGGACGTCGCCGATTCGCTTTGGCGTGGCCGCCAGAACGCGTCGGCCTGGGCTTCCCTTGAGCTGGCGCGGCTGTACGAGCGGCAGGGCCGGATCGACCGCGCGCTCCGCGCGGTCCGGCGGCGCTGGATTCCCATGGGCGAGCCCGAGCCCGCGGGCCTCGCCGAGTCCTACCGCCTGGAGGGCCGGCTCGCCGCGCTGGCCGACGACAAGGTCGGCGCCATCCGGGCCTATCGGAACTACCTGCGGATGCGCGTCGACCCCGAGCCCTCGCGCGTCCCGCAGCTCGACAGCGTGCGGGCCGAGCTGCAGGCCGTCGGCGATCTCGAAGGCACCCGCTAGGCCCAGGAACCCCGCTCCCGTCCCGCCGGTTACCACCGTATGACAACGATCGAGCTGGGCCTCGACACCTTCGGCGACGTCACTGTGGACGCCGGCGGCCGCCCCCAATCCCAGGCCCGCGTCCTCCGCGACGTCGTCGCCGAGGCCGAGCTGGCCGACCAGGTCGGCGTGGACTTCATCGGCGTGGGCGAGCACCACCGGCCCGACTTCGCCATCAGCGCCCCCGAGGTCGTGCTCGCCGCCATCGCCGGCCGCACCGAGCGCATCCGGCTCGGCACCGCCGTCACCGTGCTCAGCACCGACGACCCCGTCCGCGTCTACCAGCGCTTCAGCACGCTCGACGCCGTCTCCGGCGGCCGCGCCGAGGTCATCCTCGGCCGCGGCTCGTTCACCGAGTCGTTTCCGCTCTTCGGCTACTCGCTCGACGACTACGACCGGCTGTTCGAGGAGAAGCTCGCGATCTTCGCGGCCCTCCGGGACGCCGGCCGCACGCTCGACGGCGTCCGCGTCTTCCCGCCGGTCGAGCGGCCGCCGCTCAGCACCTGGGTGGGCGTCGGCGGCAGCCCCGAGTCGGTGGTCCGCGCGGCGCGCTACGGCTTTCCGCTGACGCTCGCCATCATCGGCGGGGACCCGCGCCGGTTCCTGCCCTACGTCGACCTCTACCACCAGGCCCTCGCCCAGCGCGGCACCGGACCGCTGCCGGTCGGCGTCCACTCGCCGGGGCACATCGCGGACACCGACGCCGGGGCCCGCGAGGAGCTGTGGCCGGCGTACGAGGTCATGCGGAACCGCATCGGCGCCGAGCGCGGCTGGGCCCCGACCAGCCGGGCCGAGTTCGACCACGAGATCGCCGCGGGCTCGCTCTATGTCGGCTCGCCGGAGACCGTCGCGCGCAAGATCGCCGCGACCGTTCGCGCGCTCGGTGCTTCACGCTTCGACCTCAAGTACAGCGCCGGCACCCTCGCGCACGACCGGCTGCTCCGGAGCATCGAGCTGTATGGCCGCGAGGTGATCCCGCGCGTCCGCCGGCTGCTCACCGGAGCGCCCGCGCTGGCGGCCGCAGCCCAAGGCTCATCGCCGGCCTGAGGCTCCACGCCTCCACCGTCATCCCCGCGATCAGGCGCGTGGCGCCGTCCGGCAGCTCCTGGTGGCCGCGGCCCGCGATCAGCGCCGCCAGGCTGGTCATCGGGCGCAGCCGCACGTAGCGCGGCGCGGCGCCCGCCCGCCACCATCCGGTACCAGAGCGTCTCACCCTCCAGCCCCGGCCGGGCCGCGCCGAGTGCGGCCTCGAACGCCTGGGCCGCGCCGGGCACCAGCGCGACGCTCGTGAACTCGAGCCGGGCCGTCGGCGTCGGCTCGCCGGTGCCGCGCGAGAGGCCCGGCAGGTACTCGTAGAGCCCGTTCTCCGTCCACTGCACGTGCGGCGCGACGTTGAGCACGTTGTCCCGCTCGTCCTCGGCCGGCGCCACGGCGCTGTCCAGCGCGGCGGCCGAATGCCCGAAGGTCGCGTAGACGAACCACCGGTACCGGTCGCCGCCCCAGATGGTCCAGCCATACCAGGTCCAGGGGTCGCGGGCCTGCCGGTGCCAGTCGAGGTGCCGGATGTACCCGGCCTCGAACTCCACGGGTTTCCGGTCGTCCGGACGCAGCACCGCGATGCGCGCGTACGGCCCCGGACCGGTCTGCGCGGCCAGCATGACCGGGACCGCGATGCCGATGGCGCCTAGCCACCCCTGTTTCATGCCGCCAGTATATCGCCGCCCCACGCGCAGGATCGGACGAGTTTCCGTCCGTTTCGGCCAACGTGTTGAGGCCCGGCCGATCGAGCGCGCATATTGTCCGCATGCCCAAACCCCGCCGCATGGTGGTGCTGGTCGTGCCGCCGATCGAGGAGCTGGACCTCGTCGGCCCCGTGCAGGTGCTGAGCACGGCGACCCGCCTGATGCGCCGGGGAGGCCTGCCCTACCAGGTCGAGGTCGTCTCGACGACGCGGGATCGCCTCATCGCCGGCGAGAGCGGGCTGTCCCTCGTCGCGCAGGGGCACTACCGGGACGTCGAGGGCCGGATCGACTCGTTGCTGCTCGTGAGCGGCGTGCGGGCGCGGAATCGGCGCGACGACGAGCTGGCGGCGTGGCTCCGGCGGACCGTCGCCGAGTGCCGGCGCGTCGGCGCGGTCTGCATCGCGGCGTTCATCCTGGCCCACGCCGGCGTGCTGACCGACCAGCGCGCCACGGTCCACTGGAAGTACGCCCACGAGCTGGCGCACCGCTTTCCGCGGCTGAGCGTGGATCCGAATCCGATCTGGGTGCAGGCGGGCAACATCTACACGTCGAGCGGCTTCTCGGCCGGCATCGACCTGGCGCTCGCGTGGGTGGCGGAGGACTGCGGGAGTGCCGTCGCGGTCGAGGCCGCCCGGGAGCTGGTGCTCTTCCTCAGGCGCCCGGCCGGCCAGACCCAGCTCAGCGTCACGCTGGCGGCGCAGGCCGGCGAGATGCAGCCGATCCAGGAGCTGCAGGTGTGGATCGCGGACAACCTCGGCCGGCGCGACCTTTCGGCGGCCGCGCTCGCCGACCGGGTCTCGATGAGCGTCCGCCATTTCTCACGGGTGTTCACTGCCGACGTCGGCACCACGCCGGCCAGGTACGTGCTGCATCTCAGGGTCGAGGCCGCGCGCCGGCTGCTCCAGTCCTCGTCCCACGATCTCCGGCGCATCGCCGCCGCCGCGGGCTTCGGCAGCGCCGACGGGATGCGGCGCGCGTTCGTCCGGGTGCTCGGCCGGTCGCCCCGGCAGATGCGCGCCGGGATGGGGATCTAGATTACAAGCGATTGCCTAGCGCAATCAGAACCGCGCGGATGTGCCGCCTAAGGACGCGCGGATGTTCCGCCTAAGGAAAGGAAGTGGGCATGGCCAAGCTCGTGTTCGGTATGAACCAGTCCCTGGACGGCTACGTCGACCACACGGGGTTTGCGCCAGGCCCCACGCTCTTCCGCCACTTCATCGAGGAAGCTCGGGGGCAGGCGGGCAGTGTGTACGGTCGCATAATGTATGAGGTCATGCGGTACTGGGACGACGATCATCCTGAATGGACTGCGGACGAACACGCCTTCGCGGCGGCGTGGCGGAGCCAGCCGAAGTGGGTCGTCTCGCGCTCGTTGAAGTCGGTCGGCCCCAATGCCAGGCTTGTTGGGAATGATCTCGAGGGCGAGATCCGCAAGCTGAAGGCCGAGCGCGACGGGGAGATCGAAGTTGCTGGCCCGAACTTGGCGCACAGCCTCACCGAACTTGGCCTGATCGATGAGTATCGGATCTACCTGCACCCCGTCGTGCTTGGTCACGGCAAGCCGTATTTCGCCGGACCCCGGCCGCCGCTCCGCCTCATGGCCAGTGATCCGATGGGCGAGGATGTGATCAGGCTGACCTACGTTCCTGCTTGATCTCGCGACTCGCCGGACGGTCCCTGCAGCGAAACCCCCGGCTCCGCGAGCCCGTACGCCGCGGCCCCGCACCGGCGGCTCGTCGTCGCGGACAGCGCCACGCACGAGATCCCCGCCCGGCGGCCGGACACGATCGTCGACGCGGTGGTCGCGCTGGCCGGAGCCAGGTGAAGACCTTCGACGGGTACGAGCGGCGCTAGGACCCGGCCTTCGCCGTCGAGCTGGTCGACCACGGTTCCGGGCTTCGCGTGCACCCCCGCCTCGGCGCCGTCGCCAGCGCCGCCGCCACGTCCCGCATCGCCCGCTGGTTGTCCTCCCGTCCCATCGCGGCGCTGTCGTACCGCCACATCAGCATCGCGCACCCCGCCGGCCCGAGCGTCGTGCCCCAGTCCCGGATCTGCGTCGCCGTCATCCGGCAGGCCGGCTCGTAGGTGCCGCGCCCCGCCGACGTTCCCGTCGGACAGCTCCACGCCCCGTCGCGCGCTGCGTTCTGCCCGCCGTCGAGGATGTTCATGCTGAACGCCACCGCGACGCCGTCGAGCTTGGCCTGCGCCAGCACCTTGTCGCGCCAGGCCGCGGCGTTCCCGGTCGTCACCCAGTAGTTGTACTGGTTCAGCACGTAGTCCACGACCCGGTACCGCTCGGCCGGACGCCAGAGGTAGTAGCCGTTCGGCCCGTGGCTCGGGCCCATCGGCAGGGTGGGGAAGGCGCGCTTGCCGTAGGCCGCCATCGAGTCGAGCAGCGGCTTGGTCATGACGCCGCCCCAGTGCCGGTGCTCGGGCTCGTCCATGATCGAGTTGCCGAGCACGGTGCCGTCGGCCACGCCCGCGGCGATCGCGGCGCGGATCGGCGCGGTGTCGTACTGATCCATCCGGGCCCGCCACTTCCTGAAGTCGAACGTGCCGCCGGTGCTGTACTGCGCCGGCCCGCCGCCGGTCAGCACCAGGATCAGCCGCTGCCGGGCGGCGCGGGCGCTCGCGATCAGCGCGACGACGTTGTCGGGCGACGTGTAGTTCTGGCTCGCGGTGAACGCGACCGGCGTCGCCGCGGCCGAGGGTTGGGTGCCGGTCCAGAGCGCGAACGGCCCGAACGGCACGCCGAGCGCGAGCGCGGGCGGAAACGGCGTCCGGCTGCAGCCGGTGGCCGAGCACCAGAGCGTGTCGGTGAGGGTATCCACCCGCGGCGGCTGGAAGACCACCCGGGTGTAGTAGATCCGCGTCGAGTCGATGTGGGTGGAGCTGAAGGTCCGCGTCGAGTCCGGCGTCTGCGCGGCGCGGAGCGCGGGGCCGCCACCGGCGGCGAGAAGCGTGAGGACGGCGAACAGGCGCGGCATGGTGCGGTCTCCCCAGGTATGGATGAACGGACGGGACGGATGGTCGCGGACTTGAGCCGGCCTGATATGGGGGCCGGTCCGCCGCCGGCGGTCGGCTGCCGGCAGCGGGTCAGGCTCGAGCCGGGCGCGTCACGCCGCCGGCCTCGCCTCACCGTCCTCCCCTGGGTGCTCGACCTTTGGCCCGGCTTCGGCTTCGGTCAACCTCGGTCCCTGCGTCGGTCCCGGTTCCGGCTCGGCGCGTGCCCAACACCCGGCTCGCTCCCAGCCACGCGCCCAGGAGCTGCGCGTCCTGCGCGAACCGCTGCCGGTTCCGGCCGTCCATCACCCGCACCGTCCGCACGATCTCCTTTGCCACCGTGTCCAGCTCCTGCGTGGCGCCGATGTGCGCGTCGCGGCCGGCGTTCCCCATCTCCACGGCCGCATCGAACTGGTCGAGCATCCGGCCGAACTCCTCCAGCACCGCCGCCGACAGTCCGTGCCTGGCCAGCGCCTCCTTGTGCGTCTCCGCCGCGCTCGCCATCCCGCGTGCCGCAGCCCGGAACGCGAGGAACGTCGAGGCGCCCGGCCGGAACCGGAACACCTTGTCCAGCTCGTGCTCCTCGCGGGCCGCGACTTCGCCCACATCCGCCAGGTGCGCGATCGGCACCGCCAGCATCGCGCGACGCAGCTCTTCCTTCCGGGCCGACGCCGCGCGCACCTGAATGAACCCGTCGCGCTGCGCCGTGGCCTGCTCGTTCGCCCGCGCGACCAGCCCCTCCAGCTTCACCACCACCGCCGCCGAACTCGGCTCGGTGTCGGGGTGCGCGACGTTGAACTTCAGCGCGCGCGTCCCCATCTCGATCTTCCTGCGAGACTCCGCTTTCATACGCCCTTCTCGTTCTGCGCAAGCCGGAGGCTGGCCGGTCACCGCCGGCAAACTGGTGATGGTGCGGAAATGCATGAAGGATCGCGGCGCACCCGGCCGCGTCGCGGTCGGGGAGGGGACAACGCATCGGGCATGCCAGCCGTTGCACGGGGTGGAATGATGGGCGCGAGCGCGAGGCCGTGCGCGGGCCCCGGAGGTCGCAGCTTCGCGGGTTCCGGTCGTCGCGTCTGCGTCGTGGACCGCCGCTCACGCGTCAGGGGTCGCGGCTCGGGGATCGGGGGTCGCGGCGGGGCGTCCCTGGTCGCGTCTCGTGCAGTCCGGGTTGCATCTCGTGCAGCTCGGGTTGCGTCGCGTGCATCCCAGGTCCCCGCGCGGGGATCGCGGATCGTGTCGCGGGCATCGCGGGTTGCGTCTCGGGCGTCACAGGTTACCTCGATGGCCTCGGTGGCCGTCGCTCGCTCCCTGGAAGAGCCGTCGCGTGCACCACGGGACGCGTCTTCCGGACGTTGGGACGCGGCGAGCGGACCTCCGGACGGAGCTCGCGCACCGAGTGCCGTGCTGCGCGACTTCGGCGAAGCCGCGCTTGGAGTTGTGGAAGTCGCGAGCCGGTCCGAGGGAGCCGCTCTGCGTGCTCAGGAAGGTGCTCAGCATTCCGGGGAAGGCGCTCAGCAGACCGGGGAAGGCGCTCAGCAGACCGGGGAAGGCGCTCAGCAGACCCGGGGAGGCGCTCTGCGTGCTCAGGAACGCCCTTCCCAAGCTCAGGAAGCCCCGCCGCGACCTCACGGCGTCGCTCCCGATCACCGGTCGCGCCGTGGCCGCCACCGGCTGTGTCGGCGGAGCTTCGGGTTGCCGCATTTCAGGCGGAGGTTGTTACTATAGCGTCGCGGGATCTCGCGGACCGTTTCGAGGTCCTGGAATCGCATCCGCGTCCGCACCCTTCCGCCCCCAGTTCCCGCACTGTCCCCTTCAAAGGACGAGGCTGCCCTTTTTGGAGAACGCCGCGCCCTGGCGCCCCCCTCCGATGTCCGTGTACATCTCGCCCATGCAGATCGGCATCGACCTCGGCGGCACCAAGATGGAGGCGATCGGCCTCGACGCGGACACCCTCCTGGCCGTCCGCCGCCGGGTCGCCACCCCCCGCGACGACTACGCCGGCACGCTCGACGCCGTCGCCCACCTGGTCGCCGAGATCGAGCGCGAGACCGGCCGCGCCGGGTCCGTGGGCGTCGGCATCCCCGGGGTCGTCGCCCACGCCACCGGCCTGGTGAAGAACGCCAACTCCACCTGGCTCAACGGCCGCCCGCTCCTGGCCGACCTCGAGGCCCGCCTCGCCCGCCGGGTCCGCATCGCCAACGACGCCAACTGCTTTACCCTCTCCGAGGCGATCGACGGGGCGGGGCAGGGCGCCGAGACCGTGTTCGGCGTCATTCTCGGCACCGGCGTCGGCGGCGGCATCGCGATCCGGGGGCGGATCCACGAGGGGCCCAACCAGATCGCCGGCGAGTGGGGCCACAACCCGCTCCCCTGGATGACCGACGAGGAGCGCGCGTCCGCGCCGCCGTGCTACTGCGGGAAGACCGGCTGCGTCGAAACGTTCCTGTCCGGCCCCGGCTTCGAGCGGGACCACACGCTCGTGGGCGGTGCGCCTGCGGTCGAGCGTGGAGATCGTCCAGGCCGCCGCGGCCGGCGACCCCCACGCCGTCCGGACGCTCGAGCGGTACCACGACCGGCTGGCCCGCGCGCTCGCCGCAGTGATCAACCTGCTCGACCCGGACGCGATCGTCCTCGGTGGCGGGATGTCCAACGTCCCCGACCTCCCCGGGGCGGTCGCCGCGATGCTCCCGCGCTACGTCTTCTCGGATACGGTGGTCACCCGGGTCGTGCCGAACGTCCACGGCGACTCGAGTGGGGTGCGTGGAGCGGCGTGGCTCTGGCCCGCATGAGCGTTGGCTGCCACCCGCGCCGGCATTACCTTCTCCACACCCCAGACAATCCAGCGGCCTAACACCGGAGGACGGCATGACCGCCCAGGCCCACATCCCCGCGCGAGCCGTTCCCCGGCCCGTGCGGTGGTCGTCCGAGCGCCGCTTCTACACCGGCTTCGCCGTGGCGATCGCCGCGGCCGTGGTGCTCGGTTTCGCGCGGACGTTCTTCCTCAGGCCCTGGTACCCGGAATGGGCCCTCGCCCACGGTGCGCCCGAGCCGTTCTTCTTGGCCCACGGCGTCGTCTTCGCCGCGTGGCTCCTGCTGCTGGTCGCCCAGACCTCCCTGGTGGCCGCCGGACGCGTCGACCTGCACCGGCGACTCGGCGTGCTTGGCGCCGGGCTCGCCGTGCTCATGATCCCGGTGGGGATCGTGGGCTCCCTGATCGCCGCGGGGCGTCCCACCGGGTTCGTCGACGTGCCGGTCCCCCCGCTCCAGTTCCTGACCATCCCGTTCGCCGCCATCGGGCTGTTCGCCGCCTTCGTGACCCTGGCGCTCGTGAACCGGCGCCGCCCCCAGTACCACAAGCGCCTCATGCTGCTCGCGACCATCGCGGTGGCCGAGGCCGGCATCGCGCGGTGGCCGTTCGCGTTCATGACGACGCCGCTGCCCCTGCCGGGCATCGGCATGATCGAGCTCTGCCTCGATCTCTTCCTGGTGCCGCTGGTGGTCTGGGATCTCGCCTCCGGCCGCCGCATCCATCCCGTCACGCTGTGGGGCGGGCTGGCGCTGATCGTCTCGCAGCCGCTGCGATTCCTGCTCTCGGGCACCGCGGGGTGGGTGGCCTTCGCCGGGTGGGCGGTGGGTCTGGTGCGGTAACGCCGCAGCGTCCGCCGGGATAGATTGCGGGACGCTCAACAACCCGGAGTTCCGACGGACCTGCGCACGCAGCTCCAGTTCGCAGTGGGCAACACCTGCGCAATCGAGCGGGAGCTCCCGCGAGCCGCCGCCATCCACGGAAGCCCGCCACGCCGTCGAAGTAGCTCTCGAGCTCGATACCGTGCCAGTGAATCGCGGTGGGCTCCGGGGCGCGGTTCACGACCGTGATGCTCACCAGGCACCGAGTGGGAAGGTGAAGTGGTTGCGGGATCGCCATGCGCCAAAGCATCTCGCCCGGTCCTGGTGTCGATCTTGATGACCTCGCTCAGGGTGCGGAAGGAGACCACCAGGTTCATCGGCATCCAGGTCGAGCGAGTTCCGTGGGTCAGTTGACGGCGGCTGATCGGCTCTCCGGTCGAGATCGGTGAAGGCGAGGTGGTCGAAGGGGCTCCAGTGGAAGAGGAGACCACCGGCGGCGTCGAGGTGCTGTACCACAGTGCCCATGACCTGCGCGCTGGCCAGGCCGCCGACGCTCGAGAGGTCCATCACCTGGGTTTCGTCGCACATCAGCCAATAGGATCCGTCCGGCTGGACGAGGAGGTCGTGGAACCGCGGCAGGAGGGCGCGCGCGCAGCCGAGCGGGCGGGTGATGGTGCCGAGCGGGTCGAACTCACACCAGGGGCTCCACGTAGGTAGTCGTCCGGCGTCGAATGGCCGAGCGACGTAGCGACCGTGAGGCAGTGGCACGGCAGTCGGACCATCCCCGCAACCCACGAGCACCAT
Source organism: uncultured Gemmatimonadales bacterium (assembly GCA_963840215.1). GTDB lineage: Bacteria > Gemmatimonadota > Gemmatimonadetes > Gemmatimonadales > GWC2-71-9 > CAVVWJ01. The sequence continues at coordinate 479,298 of CAWIYG010000006.1, forward strand.
CAGCGCGACCCATGGCGCTTCCCGGCTCATGGCGTGCATTCGACGAGGAACGTGACGTCGGTCGACAGCCCAGGGGGAAACCTGATGGGGCCGGTGGGATTGCGGGTCCCAGTGCGGCTATGCACGACGACTGCGCACCCGCGTGGCAGGTCGCCCAGGTAGAACCGGTGGATCCCTGGTGTCAGTTCAGCGACCAGGACGCCATTCGGATCCACGAAGCCGAGACGCGTTCGGGGTCCGTAGGTACAGAAATACGAGTCGTTGATGACGCAGAGCCACACGCTATACCGGGCTGTCGGGATGGCTCCGGTGGTCGAGGCGCTGACCCGCACCACCGTCATGCAAGTCACGGTAAACGCGACCTCGGCCGTGTCCCGCACCAGGCTGCCGGCCGTCAGGGTGACGAGCTGCGGGTCGGTCTCGACGGAGCAGTTGGCTGGGGACGCTAAGGAGATCACGTGGGCACCGGGTGGCACCCCGCGCACATATCCCCGCCCCTCCTCGTCCACCTGGAACGGTGAGGGTGAGCCACCATCCACCACGACCTCGAACTGAGCCCCTACGCCGGAGCCTGAGAGGGCGATCGTGATGACCCCGCTGGTCGCCGTGCAGATCACCGCGAACGCGACCGGCGTGACCTCGCCGGAGACGACGGTTACGGTGGTGGGGCCGTCAGCGCTGCAGTTCGGCGCCACGCCTGCCAGGGCAATCGTCTGGGTTCCCGGCTCGAGCCGAAGGAACAACGCGCTCTTCGACCGGATGGCCCCTCCGTCCCCACCGTCAACCAGGAGGCGGTAATCATCTGGGTCGAGATCGAGCCCCGTCGTCGCCACCGTGATGCGGACGCCGGTCCCTGGACACGTGACGTCGAACGCCACCGAGACCGTGCTCGCCGTCTGGAGGTCCACCTCGAGCTCGATGCCAGGAGCCACGGAGCAACGGCCCGCTACACCGAGCAACCGCAACGTGTGACGGCCGGATGCGAGGTTGACTTCTGCAGTGCCCTTAGAGTTGAGGTGAAGCGAGTCGGCGTCGTCGATCGAGAGCGAATAGCCATCCGTGTCGGGATCGTCGCCCTGGGTGGACGTAGAGACGACGAGCGTCGCGGTCGCGGGGGTCGGAGGTCCGCCGGGATCGCTACAGGCCGAGACCACCAGGCCGGCGATCACGAGGAGAATGGAGAACATTTGCATCTGCCGCCTCCGCGTCATCCAAGTCATGGGCGTTCAGCTGCTCGGCAGCGCTTGAATGAGGAGGGTGTCTCCGCTTTCAGGCGACATAGGGCTCTCATCGAGCTTCGCCCGACGGCCCGGCTTCGCCTTGGACCGCGGCTGCGACGAGGAGCGGCCCTGCGACCGGGATCCAGAGAACGGCGCGGAGCGCGCCCCCAGCGGTCACACTCGTGCCCGCGATCTGAGCGAGCTCGTTCATGTCGTTGGGTTGCCCTTGATGGCCGCGAAGCGTGGGCAATGCCGCCATGCCGGCTTCCGGAGTCCAAAGGAAGGGATGGAAGAAGTCCGCCGTCGTACCCACGACCCGTCGATGAGTGTTGATGGCGTTGGCGCCGGCGCTCGGGTTGCCGTCCGGGGTACCCAGACTCCTCATGCCTCCGGCCCGGGTCCACAGGAACGCTTCAGACGTGCCCCCCGCCATCGAGCTGATGCCGACGACCGCGCCGGTCTCGCTAATACCGAACGCTGCACTGGTCGGGCCCCCAAGCGTGCCGAGGTCCTCCATCCCGCGTGCGGCGGTCCAAAGGAAGGCATGGTCGTTCCCGTTCGCGGTTTGGCTGACGCCGACGACCTGGGTGGCGTCGTTGACGTCGTGGGCGGCGCTTTCGGCCCCGCCCAGTGTGCCTAGGCTCCGCATGCCCTCACCGGGCCGCCACAGGAAGGCTCGGGTAGCGTCGTTGCGGATCTCGCTGACGCCCACCACTTCCCTCCGGTTGTTGATGTCGTTGCCTTCACTGTGGTCGCCACCCAACGTCCCCAGGCTTCGCATGCCATGCCCCTGGATCCAGAGGAATGCCCGGTTCGAGCCGGGGCGAATCTCACTGGCGCCGACGACCTCACCCCGGTCGTTGATGCCGCGGGCTCTGCTGGTCGTGCTCGCGTTGCCCAGTGTGCCGAGGTTTCGCATGCCCTCCCCGGCCCGCCAGAGAAAGGCTCGCTCCGTCCCCGATGGGAGCTCCGCGACGCCGACCACCTCGCCCCGTTCATTGATTCCGTTGCCCAGGCTGGAGCCTCCGCCGAGCGTGCCGAGATTGCGGAGGGTGAATTGCTGCTGCACGGCAGCGACCTCGGGGGCCGGAGACGTAGCAGGTGCATCGGCGGGCTGGGTGGGATCGTTGCAGGCGGCCAGGCTCGTGAGAGCCCAGGCGCAAATCGCGACGTGTTTCATGGAGGGCCTCCTTCTATGGGCGCTCTTTACAGGCCTGGAGCCACCCGTGGGTTGCGGACTATTCGATCGCGCGTGACGCTCTCCGGCTCGGGAACTCCGGGCCGTTACCGAACTGGTTACGGGCGGGTATACTAGAACGGGTGGGTCATGGCCGTGTCATACCTGCGTCATGCCCGTAGGCCTTTGCGATGTTCACACTTGGACTGCTAGGCGGCGCTTCAGTCGACGGTCCGGACGGCCCGGTGGCCGGTCGAGCCGCCCTGCGGCAGCGCGTCGCGATTCTCGCCTTACTGGCAGTCGAGCACCCCCGCCCGCTCAGCCGGGACAAGCTGGTCGCCGCGCTCTGGCCCGAGAGCGACAACGACGATGCCCGGCACCTCCTTCGCGAGTCGCTCTACATCCTCCGATCCGCCCTTGGTGAGGACTCGGTCCTCAGCGCCGGGGACGACCTCCGGCTGAATCCCGACCGCCTGGCTTGCGACCTCTGGGAGTTCGACGCGGCCATCGCCCGGGAGGACCTCGAAAGGGCGGTAGGCTTCTACCACGGACCCTTCCTCAGTGGCTTCCACCTGTCCGACGCGGAGGAGTTCGAGCGTTGGGTGGATGGCGAGCGATCGCACCTGGCGCGCCGCTACGGCCACGCGCTCGAGCAGTTGGCGGATCGGCAGACGCGGGGCGGCGACCCGCTTCAGGCGGTCGAGTGGTGGTCGCGCCTTGCCAGCGAGGATCCTTACAACTCCCGAGTCGCGCTGCGATACATGCAGGCGCTCGAGGCCGCCGGCGACCGGGCGGGAGCGCTCCGGTATGCCAGGGCTCATTCCGAGCTGCTGCGCACCGAGCTCGACGCGGCCCCGGAGCAAGAGGTAGTCGCGCTGGCGGAACGGCTGAGGCTCGAGTCGCGCGCCGCCTCGATCGGAACACCGCCGCCAGCCCAACCAGCCTCGGCCGTTTCCATCCCGCTCGATGGCGATGGGCGACAGCACGTCGACACCCTGCTGGCTGGCACGCCCGGACCGCCGGCACGGCGCCGGTGGGCGGCACCCATGGTACTTATCCTTGCCACGGTGGTGGGCCTTGGAGTGCTGGGCGGAACGCTCTCGCGCGCAAAGACTCGGCCGCTCGCGCCCCGGCGAGTGGCTGCTGCCCCCTTCGAGAATCGGACCGGGCGCCCGGACCTCGACGACCTCGGGGCCCTGGCTGCCGACTGGATCATCCGGGGTGTGATGGAGACGCCGCTCACCGACGTGACCGGCCTTGAGGCGGTATACGCGCGGGGGGGGGACGATGCTGGGCGGCCGATGGACGCGGTGGCCCTGGCTCGACAGGACAGCGCCGGAATAGTGATCCGCGGGAGCTACTATCTCTCCGGCGACAGCGTGCTGTTCCAGACGGGCATCATCGACGTCGCCAGCGGCCGGATTCTCGAGTCCTTCGACCCGGTCGGTGCACCGCTCGAGAGGGCCATGGACGCCCTCGAGGCGTTGCGGGGACGAATCGCGGGCGGCCTGAGCCTGCTGATCGATCGGGAGCATTGGGGTGGCCCGGTGGATCCCGACCTGGCTCCGCCGCCGAGCCTTCCGGCGTATCGCGAGTTCATCGCGGGGCTCAAACAGTTTGAATGGGAAGCCGCCGCCAGGCATTACCGCCGGGCAGCCAGCCTGGACTCGACCTTTGTCGCACCATTGATCCAGCTTGCGTTTATCGCAACCCGGAACGACGGGTGCTCGACCACGGACTCGATCGGTGCCGCGCTCGAGCCTCGCCGAAGTGAGCTGACTGCATGGAACCGCATGACCATCGACAAGCTGCTCGCCCAATGTCGTGGGGACATGGCAAAGGCCGTGCAGCTTCTCGCGCAACGGTTTCGAGCATATCCCCGGTCAATCCTCGCGCAGGGCACTTATGCAACACTGGGGCTACAAGCCTCCAATCGGCCGAGGGCCGCCCGGAAAAATCTGCGTGCAGCTCGGGAGATGCTGCTCCAATCGGATCCCGAGCGGGCCAATGAGTGGACGTCCTGGTACTGGTGGCGCATGTCCGCTACCTATCACGCGCTGGGCGAGTATGACGCCGAGCTACCCATCACCGATCGCTGGTGGGACCCCGCAGACGTGGAGTGGCAGGCGATCCGCAGCCGTGCGCTCGCCGCCCTCGGCCGGGAGCGAGAGGTGATGGCCCTGCTCGCGAGCTCGGCTGGAGGGTCCGTCGACTCGGTCGCAAGCCGCCGGCTGACGATTGCGACCGAGCTTGCGGCTCACGGGCGGGCTCGGGCGGCGATGGCCATTGCCGAGAGTACCCTGGCGCGGTTCGAGCTCCAGCCGGACACCGGCTGGAGCCGCGCATCCGACATCGCCTGGGCGAACCGGCTGCTCGGTCGGACGGAGGGCGAGCGGGAGGCGCTCGAGCGGGTTGCCCGGAGCGAGGCGGACACGCTTGCCAAGCTGGAAGCGGAGGCCCGAATCGCGGTGCTGCTCGCCGACACCGCGCAGGCCGGGAGGATCGACAGCAGTCTGGCCGAGCAGAGCAACCGCCCTTTGAGGAGCCCCTGGGTCCGCGCTGCGCAGATCCTTGCCCGGGCTCACATCGCCGCCGGGTTCGGTCGCCGCGAACAGGCCGTCGCCCTGCTCAGGGACGCGAACGCTCGGGGCATGTTCGACCTGGGATCCCCGCACGAATATCACACCGATCCATTGCTGGCATCGCTCCGGGGCTATCCGCCCTTCGACGCGTTGCTCAAGCCGGGCGACTGATCGCCCGCTAGAAGAACAACGTGCCGCCGAGCTGCAGGCGCCAGCGCGAGGCCTCCACGTCGATCTGACGGCGGTAGACCGGAACCAACTGATACACACCGCGCTCCTTAGGAGCGTCGTAGCCGACCAGCTCCATCAGGGGAACGGCGTTCCCGAAGTCCGCGATGGTTTGGCGGACCAGACCCCAGTCACCGTCCACGAAATTCAACACGTTGAATAGATCGGCGGTGACTTCGAGGACGCGTCGGTCGCTGAGCTGAAACCGCTTCGACAGGCGTGCCTGAGTCTCGTGCACCCACGGGTTGCGGCAACTGTTCCGCTCCAGGAGACGGCCCCGCTGGTTCCGGAGGCAAGGCTCATCCCGAATGAGCCGGTCGAGCGCCGCGAACTCCGCCGGGTCGGCCATAGTGATGTCTCCAGCCTCCATCGGCACGTACACGACATCGTTCGACACGGTGAATGGCCAGAATCCGTCCGCGTTGGCATCGTTACCGAGCACGTAGGTAAACGGCGCGCTGGACCCGCCCGTGTAGACGAGACCGAGCCGGAAGCCGTGCGGAAGATCGGCGGTGCCCACCAGCGTGACCTTATGGGTTCGCTCCCACAGTGAAGTACGGAGGTCGAGGCGGTCCAGCGTGCCGTTCACCGGGGTAAGGCCGGCGTTAGGGCCGGGCTCATCTTCGCTCGAGCTTATCCGGTCTTTCGCGCGGGTATAGGTATAGGCCGCGCTCAGCTCGGCTCCGTTGGGAAAGCGCTTCTGCAGCTGCGCAGTGGCCGAGAACGCCTGATCGCCGCTTCCATTCCGGATCTCGAACAAGGCATCCAGCTCTGTAGTTCGGCGGAAAGGTGTCGCCTCGCCGGTCGCCGGATCGATGGTGCCGTACATCACCCGGTCACCCTCACCCGCCGCGACCCCGAGAGCCCCATCGAGGTTCACATCGACTACTTGAAACGTGTTCACGCCGCGGCTGTACAGCAGATCAACCGTGCCCACCAGGCCTCCGGGAAGGAGGAGATCCGTACCGACCGCGAGCTTGAAGGTCCGCGGGAACCGGAACTCCGGATCGAAATAGTTGAGGCGAGGGAGCGGAGGGACCTGCTGAGCACATTCGGTAGGCTGACTGGCGGGATCGAGGGTAAAGTCCGGCACGTCATCACCCCCGCAGTCGAGTCGCCGGACTCCGTTCCTTGCGTAGACGTTCCTGAACCACTGGTAGGCCGGACGTCCCGCGAAGAGTCCCAGGCCGCCACGTAAAACGGCCGTGCCCCGGCCGGACAGATCGTAATTCACGCCGAGCCGCGGGGACCACAGGACGTTCCCGCTCGGGGTCAACGCCGTATTGATGCCCAGCTCGTTCAAGGCCGCCGCATTCTGAGCTGGCGACGTGGGGACGAACGGCACATCAAAGCGGAGACCGGCTGTCAATGTCAGCCGAGGCGCAGGCAGCCATTGATCCTGGACGTAGACGCCGATCTGATTCACGCGGAACGCCACCTGTGGACCTGCTGTGGCGAGGGTCCGGACATAGAACCTTGCTGTGCCCTGTGCCAGCGAGTCCAGGCTGTCGAAGAACCAGAAACCGGCGGATCGCTCAACACGTCGTCCACCAGGTCGATCAGCTCGCCATGGAGCCCGAAGGTGAGCCGGTGGCTCCCCGCGGCCACGCCAAGGTTGTCGGTCAGCTCCCAAATGGTCGTGCCGGTTTCGAGCCCGAGACATGCCCCGGGCGTGCCCGCGGCGATTTCGCCTGATTCGACCCCCACATGCACGGTCGGAAAATTCGAGTTGGGGAGGCAGGTCCGGCGGTCGTCCACTCGCGCCAGAATGAGCTCATTGGAGAAGCGGGTACTGAAGGCGGCGGTCCAGGCGAGCCTGGTCGCATTGATCGTCTCGGGGCTCTCACTGCCGCTCGAGGAGAGGGCATAGAAGCCCGGCGCCCGGTCGCCGGTCTCGCGCCGGTTGTTGCCGTGGCCGTAATTGTGAGACACTTCGAGGCGGCTGTTCACCCCGAGCTGCGCGGTGACCTTGGCGAAGACGTTTCTGGTGGGTGCGTGAGTTGCGCCAGCCGAGAAGCTCCCCGGCTCGACGCCGTAGCCGCGCAGGAGCTCCTGGAACCGCACCAGGCTCTCATGGCGGATACCCACTCCGGCCGAATCCGCTCCGCCAGTGGTGTCGCTGCTTGGGGCCGGCACGGACTGGGCGAAGACCTGCCGACGGAGGCTGGCGTTGAGGAAGAGGGCGACGCGGTCCCGCACGATAGGCGCGCCGAAGGTCAGTCCGAATTCCTTACGGTTGAAACCTTCTCCCCGACTGCCGGTCGAATCGATACCGGAGAGGCCGTTGCCCTCGATGTAGCCGAGGATCGAACCTTCGACCCGGTTCGTGCCCGACCGGGTGACGGCGTTGATCAGGCCTCCGGCGAAGTTCCCGTAGCGGACGTCGAACGGCGCGGTGACGACCTGGAGCTCCTTCACCGCCTCAGGGGTGAACGCGGTGAGCCCGACGGCCCATCCCGGCGTGCCATTGCCGGAAGAGAAGGAGCCGAACAGGTCGTTGTTGTTGGTGCCGTCGATCTGGATGCTGTTGAACCGGTCATGCTGGCCGGCGAAGGACAGTCCGCCGTTCCGGCTCTTAGTGACTTGGGGCGAGAGGAGGGCCAGTTCGGTATAGTCTCTGCGGGCCACTGGAAGCCGGGCAATCGTGCTGTCCGAGATGATCTGGGCGGGACCGGTACGGGCGGCACTGAGTCGGGGATCGACCGTCCCGGCAACGGTAATCTCCTGCAGGCGCACGACCACCGGCGCGAGGGCGAAGTCGATGGTCAGGCGCTGGCCGAGCGCGAGGAAGAGGGCATCCCGCCGTGCGGGCTCGTAGCCGATCGCCCGGACCTCGATGCGGTAGGGCCCGCCGACCGACAGATATTCGATGAAGTACCGGCCGCGAGCACCGGTGGCCGTCTGCCAGCGCTCGCCATTGGAGGCATTGACGATGTGGACGATCGCCTGCTCCACGGGTGTGCTGTCCGGACCGAGCACCCGGCCATGGACGGCCGCGCCACGGAGGCCTTGGGCGACGAGCGGCGCGGCGGCCGGAAGGAGAGCGGCTGTCAAAGCGAGGGTCGCGAGCGCAGTCCACTCCACCGATCGCCGCGGAGAGACACTCGAAGCGGGCCGCCGGCGACGGCTGGAGGTCAGGGTGGTGCAGGACATGGCTTCAGACAGGTGGCCCTCGGGGCCGCGACTCGTAATTGAGAATCTGCAGCGAAATACGTGACTCGCTAGCCCGGCGCGGGGGCTTCCAGCAACAATGGCGAGGACTACGGGATTCCGTGGGAGCGGGCAGGTAGGCAGGTGGACGGAGCTGTTCGCTATCTCGCGCCGCCCGCCCAACCGCCCGCCCGCCCGCGCGCCGACCGCCTGACCGCCTGACCGCCCGCTCAACACCGGCTGTTCACGATCTCGCGTGCACCCCCGCCGCGGCGCCTTCGCCAGCGCGGCCGACACGTCACGCATCGCCTGCTCATTGTCGGGCCGCGCCATCGCCGCGCTGTCGTACCGCCACATGAGCATGGCGCACTCCGCCGGCCCGAGCGCACTCCGGTCGCTCTCGCGGGTCACCTGCACGAACTCAAGCTGGCGGACCCTGGGCCTGCGTCCCAAATTGAGCATGCGATTCCTGGCCGGTGGGGCCACATGGCCGAGCTCACTTGCATCTTCGCCGAACCCCCCCTCTGCCGCTGCCGGTCCGCTTCGAGCGCTCCTCGGCAGCGACTCCGAGACACGTCCGCGCCGAGACGGCTCGTTCTCATGCAGGCCCTCCTATCCCTGGGGTGCGCCGTTCTCCCCCGGACTGACCCTGGCGCTCCGATAGAGGTCTTCAGCCGGAGCCACAACCTCAGTAAGGTCGACGTCTACCTTCTGTGCGGTCACCGGGACGCCACGTGGCTCGGCACAGTAGTGGAAGAAGGAACCGCCGGGTTCGAGATCTCGGCGGAACGGGCACGCTGTGTCTCGGGCCTGAACTTTTTTCTCGTGGTTCAGAAGTCCGGCAAGGGATACTGGGCTGGTCCGGTTCGGCCGCGACCGGGCGGGCAGATCGTTCTCGTGATCGAGAAGTACGCGGGGGTCTCCGTGGCTGAAGCGCGGTGGTGACCGAGTCCTGCGTCGCGCCAGGCCTCGCCGGGTGGGCGGTGAGCCTGCTCCCGCGCTGAGATGCACCCGGCTCGCCTGAAGGTCCCCACCTCATCGTCGCCGACGCCCGGATCGCGGACGCTGCTGCACCCGCTCAAGAGCGCGGTCGTGTTCGACATGTTCCATCATCTGGAGCACCATCTGTATCCGCGGGTGCCGACGTGCCGGTTGCCCCGGCTCGCCGAGCGGCTCGACCGGACGGTGCCGGACCTGGCTCGGAAGGAGGTGTTTTAGCGGAGGGGCGGTAACGTTCGGCGGTCCTTCGGGGTAGATTGTGGAACCCCCAACATCCCGGAGCCCCGACGACGGATCTGCGCACGCAGCTCCAGTCGGCAGTCGGCAATGCCTACGTCATCGAGCGCGAGCTCGGCGGCGGCGGCATGTCGCGTGTGTTCCTCGCGACCGAGACCGCGCTCGACCGGCCCGTCGTCTTCAAGCTCCTGCCTCCCGAGCTCGCCTCCGGCGTCTCCACCGACCGCTTCCGCCAGGAGATCCGTCTCGCCGCGCGCCTCCAGCATCCCCACATCCGCTGGGACAGCTCCCGCACGACCGTGTTCGGCACGGTCGTCGACTCACTCGGGCGGCTCCGCATCCTGTCGGCCGCCGTCACCGGGAAGCCGAAGGTGCGGGTGTACGCCGATCACCCGCTCGAGCAGCAGTACCGCTACGGCTTCGCGATGCACGGGGGAAGGTTCTACATCCCCATCGTGGACCGGAAGGCCGATGTGTGGGTGGCGGAGGTGGAGGGCAAGTGAATACCGACTGCGCATCCACGCTGGCAGCCGGGCTGTCCGCGGTCGGCAGAGCGACGTGTGGGTGATGGAGGTGGAGCGGCCATGAGCGCCACGATGGAGCGCCTGGCCGCCGCGCTCGCCGATCGCTACCGGATCGAGCGGGAGCTGGGCGCCGGCGGCATGGCCACGGTCTATCTCGCCTTCGACCTCAAGCACGATCGCAAGGTCGCGCTCAAGGTCCTGAAACCCGAGCTGGCCGCCGTGCTCGGCGCCGAGCGGTTCGTGGTGGAGATCAAGACCACGGCGGCGCTCCAGCATCCCCACATCCTGCCGCTGTTCGACTCCGGCACCGCCGACGGCTTCCTCTACTACGTCATGCCGTTCATCGACGGCGAGACGTTGCGCAGCAAGCTCGATCGCGAGACCCAGCTCGGCATCGACGAGGCGGTGAAGATTGCCACCAACGTCGCCGACGCGCTCGACTACGCCCACCGGCACGGAGTGATTCATCGCGACATCAAGCCCGAGAACATCCTCCTGCACGACGGTCGCCCGATGGTGGCCGACTTCGGCATCGCGCTGGCGGTGAGTGCCGCGGCCGGGGGGCGCATGACCGAGACAGGGCTCTCGCTCGGCACGCCGCACTACATGAGCCCCGAGCAGGCCACGGCCGAGAAGGAGATCACCGGCCGCTCCGACATCTACTCGCTCGGCTCGGTGCTGTATGAGATGCTCACCGGAGACCCGCCGCACACCGGCGCCTCGGCGCAGCAGATCATCATGAAGATCGTGACCGAGGATGCGGAGCCCGTCACGAAGCTCCGGAGAGCGGTGCCGCCGAATGTGGCGGCGGCGGTCGCGAAAGCGCTGGAGAAGCTGCCCGCGGATCGGTTCGAGAGCGCCAGGTCGTTCGCCGAGGCGCTGACGAATCCGGCCTATACTCGCCAACGTGATTCCGGCGCCGTCGCCTCTCCGGCTGCCGGGTGGTGGCGGCGTGCGGCCCTGGCCGCTGGCGCTGCGCTGGTCGCATGCGCCGCGCTCGCGGTGTGGGCGCTTGGCCGTGCCGCGACGCCTGCCGCGACGCCGGTCCGTCACTGGAATCTCGTGCTGCCCGACTCCGCCCCGCTCGACTACTTCGCCCCCAGCCTCTACGGCGAGGGGCAGCCGGCGTTGGCGATCGCGCGGAGCGGTGACCGGATCGCCTACATCGCCCGCCGCGGCCGCACCAGCGTGCTCACCTACCGCCGCCTCGACGAGAGTACACCACAGGTCCTCGCCGGCACCGAGGGGGCCTCCCAGCCCTTCTTCTCGCCGGAAGGCGAGTGGATCGGGTTCTTCGCCGGTGGCGCGCTCAAGAAGGTGGCGGTCGCCGGCGGCAGTCCGGTGGTGATTGCGCGTGTCGGTGCGGCGCGCGGGGCCGTGTGGGCGGCTGACGGGCACATCCTCTTCGCCGACCAGGACGCGCGTCAGGTGCAGTCGGTACCCGCCTCCGGCGGAGCTCCCTCCAACCGCTTCTCCGCTCAGGACCGCCTCTACTGGCCGTCGCTGCTCCCGGGGGAACAGTGGGTGCTGGGATCCTCGGACGGACGGCAGCTGGTGCTCTGGTCCCTCAAGGAGGGTCGGGAGCTCGCCGTCGGGACCGGTGGTCTGGTGCCGGTGGAATCGTCCGACACCGCCAACCTGCTCACCGGAACCTACCCGCGGTATGTCGCGAGCGGGCATCTGGTGTATCTCGTCGGGAACACCCTCATGGCGCTGCCATTCGACGCGAAACGACTCAGGGTGATGGGCCCGCCCGCACCGGTCATGCAGGCGGTGCGCCGCGAGGGATGGGACGCGGCCGGGCAGTACGATGTCGCCGCCGACGGCACGCTGCTGTTCGCCGCCGGCATCGACGCGGCGAAGAGCATCCCCGTCTGGGTGGAACGCTCGGGGCGGATGGCCGACTCGCTGCCGATCCCGCCCGGGGACTACTACAACATCAACGTGTCGGGGGACGGACGGCGGGTATGCGCTGGCGAGCTACCAGCCGACGGGGGAGCGGACGCTCTCGATCCTCGACGTGGACCGGGGAATCTTCCAGGAATTGCGGCTCGGTGTGCCGATCCGCTTCGGGACCTGGTGGCCCGGCGGGCACCGCGCGGTCATAACGCTGCGCCCGGGCAGCGAGCGGGGTTCGGTCTGGCGGATTCCGACTGACGGCGCCGGCTCACGGGACAGCCTCTTCGGGCGGGGCTGGGTGATTAACGATGTGACGAGGGATTCCAGTTACTTCGGCATCCGGCGCTACGATGATTCGGCGGGCTCCTACCTGATGTCCCGTGACGGACAGAAGCGGGACTTCCTCGGCCCGGCCAGCGGCTGGCCCGTCTTCTCGCCGGATGACCGCTGGGTCGCCTATGTGGGCCCGGAGGGATTGAACGTGGTGGCGGTGCCGTTCACCGGCGGCGCGCAGAGGGTGGCGCCAGCGGGCGCCGATGAACCGAAGTGGTCGCCTCGAGGTGACGAGCTCTACTATCGTGACGGCACGCGCTGGATGGCCATGACGGTGTCGACGTCGGGCGAGCTGGCGGTGGGCAAGCCGCGAGTCCTGTTCGAGGGCCGATACCTCAACGTGCGGGACAAGAGCTACGATGTCGGGCCCGATGGCCGCTTCCTGCTCCTGGTCGGCCCGCCGGAGGAGACCGCACGACACCTGGAGGTGGTGACTGGCTTCGCGGGGGAGCTGCGCCGGCTCGCGCCGGCGGGAAGCGAGTGAACCTCGCGACCGTCGTGCCCTTGGGCCTGGGCCTGCTGCTCGCCACGCCGGGCCGCGCCGCCCGGGCTCAAGCCGCGCCGGACAGCGCCACCCGGACCGTGCTGGTCGGCGTCACGCTGTTCGATGGCACCGGCCACGAGGCCCGGCCGAATCAGTCCGTGCTGGTCGAAGGTGAGCGCATCGCCGCGATCTTCCCGACGGGCTCCCGCCCGCTGCCGGCCGGGGCCACGGTCTACGACCTCCCTGGCCGATATCTGATCCCGGGCCTGATCGATACCCACGCCCACGTCGCGACCGAGCCCTCGGGTGAGGACACCCGGGCGCGAACCGAGCAGCGGCTGCGCCGCGCCCTGCTGGGCGGCGTCACCGCGGTCCGCGACATGGCCGGCGACGTGCGCGCGCTCGGCTCGCTGCAGCGCGACGCGCTGGTCGGCGACATCCCGAGTCCCGACATCTACTACGCCGCGCTCTTCGCCGGACCGGCCTTCTTTGCCGACCCCCGGACCCACGACGCCAGCCGCGGGCTGGTGCCCGGCCAGGTGCCGTGGATGCGGGCGATCACCGACACGACGGACATCCACCAGGCGGTGGCCGAAGCGCGAGGCACCGGCGCCAGCGCCATCAAGCTCTACGCCGCGCTGGGCGGGGAGCTCGCCCGCCGGATCACCACCGAGGCCCACGCGCAGGGCCTGCTGGTCTGGGCCCATGCCGCGCTCCGCCCGGCGCGGCCGCTCGACGTGGTCGCGGCCGGTGTCGACGTCGTCTCCCACGCCAACCTGGTCAGCCTGGCGATGGACTCGGCCCGGCGCGCCGCCGCGTTGCGCGCGCCCGCGAACGCCCCGCTCGACCTCGACGATGCCGGCCTCGATAGCCTGTTCTCCGCGATGGTGCGAGGTCGTACCATCCTGGAGCCGACCCTGCTGATCTTCGAGGACAGCCCTCCGCTGTTCCGCCTCGCGGGCGCCGTCTCGAGGCAGGCGCATCGACGGGGAGTGACCCTCATCGCCGGCACCGACACGCTGGGCGCGGCCGGTTCCAGTTCGCCTGGCTTGCCCAACCTGCACCGGGAGCTGGAGCTTCTGGTGACCCTGGCGGGCTTGAGCCCGGCGGAAGCGCTGGAGAGCGCCACCCGCGATGCGGCGGCCGCGATCGGCGCCGGGAGCACGCGCGGCACGGTGGAGGTCGGCAAGCTGGCCGATCTGGTGGTGCTGCGATCCGACCCGCTGCTCGATATCCGCAATACCCGCTCGATTCAACTGGTCATGAAGCGCGGGCGGGTGTACCGGAAGAAGTGAAGCGGGGGGCACGTGGCCCTCGATGAGGCGTGGGTGAAAGAAATCTTCATCGGAAGCAGCTAGTAGACATGCGCCCGTTCGCCGCGCTCTTCCTCTGCTGCATCGCCCCAGGCCTGCTCGCCGCCCAGCGCCCCGCGCGCGCCCGCGAGCTCGGCATCGCTCCCGGCACCCTCTCGCCCGGCCCGCTGAACGCGATCACCGACGTGCCCGGCGTCCGCGTCGGCCAGGCCACCGTCCGCACCGGCGACTCCGTCCGCACCGGCATCACCGCCATCCTCCCCCATCCCGGCAACGCCTACCTCGACCGCGTGCCCGCCGCCATCCACGTCGGCAACGGCTTCGGCAAGCTGCTCGGCGTGACCCAGGTGGCCGAGCTCGGCGAGCTCGAGACGCCGATCCTGCTCACCTGCACGCTGTGCGTCTGGCGGGCGGCGGACGCGATGGTCGGCTGGCTGCTGGCGCGGCCGGGCATGGAGCAGGTGCGCTCGATCAACCCGGTGGTCGGCGAGACCAACGACGGCTACGTGCTCAACGCGATCCGGAGCCGCCCGATCGGCGAGCGCGACGTGCTCGCCGCGCTCGAGAGCGCCCGGAGCGGGGCCGTCGCCGAGGGCAGCGTGGGCGCGGGCACCGGCACCGTCGCGTTCGGCTGGAAGGGCGGGATCGGCACTTCGTCGCGCCGGGCGCCGGCGGGCGACAGCACGTGGACCGTCGGCGTGCTGGTGCAGTCCAACTTCGGCGGCGACCTCCTCGTGCTCGGCGTCCCCGTCGGCCGGGCGCTCGGCCGGGAAGGCGTCCGGCGCGCGGCCGGCCCCGGGGACGCGCAGGGCGCCAAGGGCTCGATCATGATCGTCGTGGCGACCGACGCGCCGCTCTCCGACCGCAACCTCGGCCGGCTCGCCGCCCGCGCGCTGGTGGGCTTGAGCCGCACGGGCTCGGTGATGGGCAACGGCTCGGGCGACTACGTGATCGCCTTCTCCACGCACCCCGGCGTCCGCCGCCGATCCGGCGCGGCGCGGCTCGCCACGACCGAGCTCGGCAACGACGCGATGACCGGCCTGTTCCAGGGCGTCGCCGAGGCGACCGAGGAGGCGATCTACAACTCGCTGTTCATGGCGACCACGGTGACCGCGCGCGGCGGGACGGTCGAGGCGATTCCGGTCGCGGAGGTCGTGCGGCTCGTGGAGAGCCACGGGCTCCTGAAGCGCTAAGGGCCGTTCCTCGAGCGCCGCCGTTCGATCAGCTCCGTTTGCGCTTGAGCTCCATCGCCCAGAGCGGTTTCCACGCGTCGCCCGCGCGCTGGCTCGTCGCGGCGCGGTAGCTGTCCGGCCCGGTGCGGGTCCAGGTCGCGAGCATCTCGACGGTGCCCTTGTCGGTCGTGTACTCCGTCGGAAACACGATCGAGTCCGCGCGGTACTCGACCGTCCCCACGAGCATCTCGCCGTCGCTGTTCCAATACCAGTACGCCAGCCGCTTCTCCTTGGGGTCCCACCCGTAGAGCGTCTCTCCGGCATACGGAGCCTGGCCGTTCCGCACCACGTGCCGGTCGCGGATGAACTTCCGCTCGTAGACCCACTCGAAGCAGTGCTCGTCCGTCACCTTGCCGTCGGGGAACGTGCCGACCCAGCAGTCGCCGACCAGGAACTCGAGCGGCCGGAAATCCGGTGCGGTGGTTTGTGGAATGGGGAACAGTGAGAGCGCCGAGTACGCCGCGAGGGCGGTCAGACCGGTAGAGAGTCGCATGCCCCGAATATGTGGGCCGCGGCCTCGAAGTCTTGAAGATTTGTTACCCCGCTTCGTCCAGCAGGGCCGCGCTGTCGGGCGTGCGCGTCCGCAGGAACTCCGTCGGGCTGGCGGAGGCGACGCGGCGGAAGTCCCGGACCAGATGCGACTGATCCGAGTAGCCGGCCGAGACGGCCAGCGGCGTCCAATCGACGCTGGTGCTCTCCCGCAGGCGCGCCAGCGTCCAGACGAATCGCTGGATCTGGGCGTACGCCTTGGGCGACAGGCCGAGCTCGCGGGCAAAGCGGAGCCAGAGCTGCTTCCGGCTGCCGCCCAGGTCGACGTGCAGGGAGGCGATGCGCAGGCTGCCGTGCGCCTCTTCGATAAGGCGCGCGGCATCGCGCACGAGCGCCGAGGGGAGCGACGTCCGACGAGAGGCGCTGCAGGAGGAACCGCTCGAGGTGCGCGAAACGCTCCTCGGTGGATCCGGCGCCGAGCAGCAGGGACCGAAGCTCCTGCGCCGCCGGGCCGAGGAGCTGCTCCAGGTCGGTGACCGTGTTGACGCCGGCGGCGACGGCGGGGCCGAGCAGGTGGAGCGCGCCGAGCGGGTGCAGCCGCGCCGAGACCAGGTGGGTGCCGTCGAGGGACTCGATGACGATCGCGCGCTCGTGCAGCCCGGAGAACCACGAGCGCTCCCAGACGCTGGTGCCGGCGTGCGTCACCATCGTGTGCGTGGGACCGAGGTTGATCATGACCTCGGTCGCCCCGTTCGGGAGAATGCGCTCCCGAAACGGGCTCAGGCGGCCCTCGACCTCCCAGTACTCCTGGACGATGCCCGCGAGCGCGCCCTCCGGTGGCGCGCTCGAGTACCGCCACCGCCCCGGCGAGGATTCGTATTCGAACGTCCGGACGGGGCCGGGCATGCCGTCCCGGCGCTAGACTTTCGCCGTCTGCATGCGCTCCCGCATCGCCGCCATCTCCTCCCGGTTGGGCCCGTAGATCCCCGGCGGCGTGCCGCCGGCCAGCCGGCACATCAGCGAGAGCTGGCCGCGATGATGGATCAGGTGCATCAGGATCGCGCCCCACAGCATGTCCCGCAGCGGCATGCGCCGGTCGGCGAACGGCACCTCCCGGTCGAGGTCCGCCTCGGTGAGGTTCGCCAGCCGCGCGGCCGCCTCCTGGTGTACCAGGCGATAGCCCGGCGCCAGCAGTCCCACCTCGCGCGGGCGCTTGAGGTTCGGCGGGGCCTCCTGGAACGTGACCGCGCCCTTGGTGATGCCGTAGCTGATGTAGCCCTCGATCTCGCTCAGGTGCCACGCCGCTTCGCCGAGCGAGCGGCCGCCGGCGTCGGGGCGGAAGTCGTACTGGGTGGCCGGGAGCGATTCGAGGAGCTGGGTCGTGAGGCCGGCTTCCATGTCCCACACCTTGCGGAACCGGTCCAGCTCGTTCATTGGCGCCATCGTGTCCTCCTGAGATCGTGCTGCGGTGGTGAATTCGTTCGAGGGAACGTGCAGCGTTGGGCTGGTCGGCGCAACTCGAGGTGGGCTACCATTCCTTCTGCCGCCACCCGTCGAGGCCGAATCGTGACCAAGCCATCGCCGTCGAAAGACATTCTGATGAGCGTGAGACCCGCCGAAGCGGCGGAGGTCGACCACATGGCGCAGGTCTGGTACGACGGCTGGCAGGACGCCCACGCGAGCCTGATGCCGGCCGAGCTCGCCCGGATTCGCACGCGGGAGAGCTTCCGCGACCGGCTTCAGGCGGCGCTCCCGATGTCAGGGTTATCGGGCCGTTCCCCAAGCCGGTCGGCTTCTGCATCCTCAAGGGCGACGAGCTGTACCAGCTCTACGTCTCAGCCGAAGCACGCGGCTCGGGTGTCGCCGCTGCGCTGGTGGCCGACGCCGAGGCCCGGCTCGCCGGCGAGGGCGTCGAGGTCGCCTGGCTCGCGTGCGCCATCGGGAACGATCGCGCGGCGAGGTTCTATGAGAAGTGCGGGTGGCGCCGTGCCGGGACGGTGGCCTACGAGCCGGACGCCGCGTTCGGGATGCCGCTCGACGTGTGGCGGTACGAGAAGCGGCTGGGGTAGCCGGCCTGTGCGCCTTCTCTCGTGGAATATCCTGGCAGGCGGCGGGACGCGCTGCGGTCCGATCGTCGAGACGATTCGGCGGTACGACCCGGATGTCCTCGTCCTGCAGGAGACGGTCACGCCCCGCCGCGGGCGGTAAGCTGACGGGGTGCGGGGACATTCTCCCGACGGAGCACCCCATGGAAAGGTGTCGGGAGGCGGGCCCGGCCTTCCCGAGGCGCGGCCCAGGCCGCATGTTTCCGCCATCCGTCAGACCACAACAGCGTATTCGTGCGGCAGGGGGCCGGCCCGGGTGAGAACCCTGGGTGGCCGGCCACGTTCTACCTGAGTTGACCGACGCCTCAACGCCCCCCGGGAGGACAGATGCGACCGTTTCGACTGCTCGTGGCCGTGCTGCTGGCACTGGCCGTGAGCACACCTGCCGCCGCCCAGTTCGGAAAGATCAAGGATGCCATCAACAAGAAGACCGATCCGAAGCCGGCCGCGTCCGCGCCCAAGGCTCCCGGTCAGAACGCTGCGGTCTCCGCGGGAGCCCCGGACGACGGCGGCATGGTCGTATTGACCCCGGAGGTGGTGGACCGCCTGCTGGCCGGTGGCAAGGCCGCCAAGGCCGAGCGTGAGAAGGCGGAGAAGGAAGACAACCCGTACGGCCGGCATGTCCGCGCGAAGGCCGCCTACGAGGTGGCGCAGGTGAAGTGCGGGAAGGCGCAGATGACATGGGGCAATCGGGCGGCCGCGGACGAGAAGCTGGCGGATCGTTACTCCGCGCGGATTGACCAGGCCATGGCGCTCCAGCAGAAGGGCGACATGGTCGGGTACGAGGCCAAGATGTACGAGGCCCTGGCCATGATCGATCCGAGCTGCGCCGTGAAGGATCCGAAGCAGCCGGACGACTTCCACGACGCGCAGCGCGGCATCGAGGAGCGCGCGAACAAGGCCAAGCTCCAGAGCACCGGCTTCACGGACCGGGAGTACGGCATGGCCTCCGACCGGGTCATCGCGATCCTCAGCGGCAGCGAGGTGCCGGGCGGCGCGTCGGCCTCGGAAAAGAGCGCCGTCAGCGCCAAGGATCCGGAGCTCAAGGCCCTGTACGGGATCCGCGACGCTCAGGCGGAGCGGGTTGCGAAGCAGGAGCCCGCGCCGGACCCGACACCCGCGCCGGCCGGTCCAGGTCCCGACCGCGGCCACGGCGGTCAACCAGTGCATGGTGAACAACATCCAGAAGCACGAGGCGAGGATCAAGGCGCTCGGCGATCGCGGCGCCGCCGCGCAGGAGGCCGGCAACACCCCGGTGATGATGGCGATCGCCGATACCATCATGCGGATTCAGATGGCAGGCTGCAACAAGTGAAGCAGGTCCGCCGGGCCGCGGCACTCGTTCTGGCGCTCGCGCTCGGCACGGGCGTCGTCGGGGCCGGTCCCGGCGCTGCCCGCACCGGGGCCGCGCTGGCCGTGCGTGACGGCGCCGGTTGGGTTACCTGGTGGCGGCAGGAGGATGCACCGGTCCGCTGGGATGGCGACACGCCGTTGGCCGAGCGCGTCACCTGGCGGCCGGGCTCGGACGGCGTGGAGTGGGGCGAGCTCCAGCTCAGAGGCGCGAGCGAGGCCTGGCGCACCCGGGTCGTGGTTGCCCGGATCGATCCGCGCCGGATCGCGCTCTCGCTGGCGCCGGCGTTCGCCGCGGAAGGGGACTGGACCGTGCACGACGCCGAGCGCGACGTCGCGGTGGCGCTGGACGCGGGCCAGTTCCGCGGATCGCTGCCGTGGGGCTGGGTCGTGCACGGGGGCGCGAGCTGCTCGCGCCGCAGTACGCGCCCCTGGCCGGCGCCGTGGTGGTGGATTCGTCCGGCGCGGTGCGGCTGATCCCGCCGGACAGCGTGGGGGCCGAGCATGCGCGGGGCACGGCGCGCGAGGCCTTCCAGAGCTATCCGATGCTGCTCCACGAGGGCGCGGTCCCGGCGCCGCTGCTCGCCTCCGGGCGCGGCGTGGACCTCGGCCACCGCGATGCGCGGCTTGCGCTCGGGACGCTGGCCGACGGGCGGCTCGTCATCGCGCTCACCCGGTTCGACGCGCTGGGCGGGGCGCTGGGGCGGGTCCCGTTCGGCCTCACCTCGCCCGAGATGGCCGCGGTGATGGGCGCGCTGGGCTGCCGCGAGGCGCTGCTGCTCGATGGCGGCATCTCCGGCCAGCTGCTGCTGCGCGATGCGGACGGCGGCGCGCGCGTCTGGTCCGGCATCAGGCGGGTGCCGCTCGGGCTCGTGGGGCGACCGATCTCCGGGCCGACGTCCGCCCCGGCGCTCGACCGGCTGGGCAGGATCCCGTACCTTCTGCCATGACCTTCAAACCCGCGCTCTGGCAGCCGATCGCCATCGTGTTGAGTGCCGTCAACCTGGTGGCGGTGGGCTTCGCGGCCAGCGCCGCCGAGCCGGTGCATGCCACGGCCCACGTGGGGCTCGCGCTCGCGTTCGGGCTGTGGGCGCAGCGTCTGCGGGGGAAGCGCCCCGGCGGGGACGACCTCGAGGCTCGGCTCGAGGTGCTCGAAGGCGAGGTCGGCGACCTCGGGCGGGCGCTGGGCGAGGCGCAGGAGCGCCTGGACTTCACCGAGCGGGTGCTGGCCCAGGTGCAGGAGTCGCGGCGGGTGGGCCCGGAGAGCTAGGCGCGGCCCGATGACCTGATGAACCTCGCGTCGGCCCTGCGTCGTACGTTGAGGATGACTCGACTCCGCCTGCTCGCTCTCGCGTCGCTCGCCGCGCTCGCCTGCCGCACGCCCGACGCCGCGCCGCGCGCCCCTGCCGACACCCGCTCCGCCGCCGCCGCCACCGTTGGTCCTGACGGTTCCGCCAGCCACGCGAGTACCCGCGCCTTCGTCCTGCCCGAGCGCGATCTCCTCCCCGAGAGCATGGCCTTCGATCCCGGCACCGGCAGCTTCTACGTCGGCAGCATGCATCGCCGGAAGATCGTGCGCCGTGATCCCGACGGTCGCGTCCACGACTGGGCCGGTCCCGACCGCGGCCTCTGGAGCATCCTCGGCATCAAGATCGACACCGCGGCCGGCGAGCTCTGGGCGAACTCCTGCAACATGGGCGACGAGCTGCCGATGACGCCCGCCGATCCGGCCACCGTCGGACGGGGTGCGCTCCTGCGTCTGCGGCTGGCCGACGGGAGCGTCATCCGCCGCTACGAGCCGCCTCATGCGGCGCGGCCCATCTGCTTCAACGACCTGGCACTCTCGCCGGCCGGGGATGTCTATCTGACCGCCGGCACCACCGGCCTCTGGCGGCTGCCGCGTGGCGGCGACGCGCTCGACCGAGCGGTCCGCGATTCCACGCTCTGGCTCAACGGCGTGGCCACCGGCGCCGACGGCACGCTCTACGTCGCCGACGATTCCCAAGGGCCGCTGCTGGTCGACCCGGCGTCGGGCCGGTGGCGCCGCGTGGCCGCGCCCGCCGGCGCGGCCCTCCGCGGCATCGACGGGCTGTACGTGCAGGGTCAATCGCTTGTATGGGTGCAGAACGGCGTGGAGCCCGCACGCGTGGTGCAGGCTCCGTTGGCGGCAGGCGGCGATTCAATGAGCGAGCTGCGAGTTCTCGATGCGGGTCATCCCGACTACCTCATCCCCACGACCGGCGTGCTCGTGGGCGACACGCTCTTCTACGTGGCCACCGCCCAGCTCGATGCCATCCGTCCCGGCGGCCGTGTCGCCCCGGCCGACTCCATGCGCGAGAACGTCATCCTGCGGCTGACCGTTCCGCGGGGGCGATGAGGCCTCGCGCTACGGCGTGTACAGCTCGCTCTCGTTCGCGGTGGGCGACGGGGTGAACCGGATCCCGCCTACGCCCAGCAGGGCGGGGCGGCCGCCGAACGTCACGGCCACGATCGCCGGGTGGTCCCGCCTCGGCGCGGCCTTGGGCGTCCAGATGTTGGTGGCGGGATCGTAGGCATAGGCGTGCCGCTGGATGGTCGAGCCGACCGGCGTCGACACGACGACGAAGAGCTTGCCCTGGAGGACGGCTCCCTTCGCCCCTCCGGCGATCGGCAGCGGCGCGAGCGTCTTCCAGGTGTCGGTGGCGGGATCGTACGCGTCGAGCGAGGCCTCGCCGTCGCCGCCGGCCACGTAGAACTTGCCGTTGATGACGCCGCCCGCACCGCTGATGTGGAAGTGCGGCGCCGGCTTCTTCGTCGCCCAGAGGTTGGTGGCCGGATTGTAGCGGAAGAGCCGGCGGAACGGCTCGGTCTCGCAGTAGCCGGCGGTGGGGAAAAATTCAAAGCCGCAGCTGCCCGGCAGCACGAAGACCTTGCCGTCGATGACGCCGGTGATACCGTTGGACGTGAGCTTCGGCTGGTCGGTCTTGGTCGTCAGCTGGTTGGTGGCGGCGTTGTAAGCCCACGTGGCGTTGTCGCCGGTGAAGAAACTCCCCCCGGCGAAGGTGGAGCCGCCCGTGACGTAGAGCGTGTTCCCGATCCTGCCGGCGCCATTCATGTTGAACGTACAGATCCGGGGCTCGGATCCCGTGGACGTCCAGACGTTCGTGGCCACGTTGTAGGCCAGGATGTGGACGCAGCTCCCCCCTCGCCGTCGGTGCCGCCGAAGGTGTAGACGATCGATTGCCCGGCCGCGTTGGGGACCACCCCGGCCGTCAGTCCCACCGCGCCGAAGACCGCTGGGTAGGCCTTCTTCAGGGTCCAGGTGTTCGGAGCGAGGGCGAAAGCCGGAGCGCCTGGAGACGGCGGCCACCCCCGTCTCGGGCTGGGTCGGGGCCTGGCTCTCGCCGCACGCGGCGAGGGCGACGAGGCTGAGGCTGACGGCGAGCTGACGCTGCGGACGGGGGAGCATGGCTTCCTCCTGTGAGGTCGACCAGGGACCATTCCAGGGTTCAACTTACCGATGGCCGTCAAGCGCCTTTCAAGCGCTGATCAGGTCCGGTGTTCCACCCCGGCGACCTGGCCCTTCACCGCCAGCACCGCCCGCTCCTTGGCCTTGGCCTCGACATCGACCGTCACGGCCGCGTCGAGCCACTCCGCCGGCACGTCCGCCGGGTCGATGTAGTCCGCGTGCGGCTTCGGGTCTCCGCCGCCCCAGCCCTCCCGGGGCGAGGAGAGGTGGAAGTACGGCTCGCGCCGGCCCCAGGTCGCCCTGGCCCGCTCGGTCACCTCTTCGATCGACAGCCCGTCCGGCTTGCAGCGGTGGTGGTGCACGTCGTAGACGAACGGAACCCCGAGCCGCTCACAGAAGGGCAGGAGCTCGGCCGGCCGGAACTGGCGGTCGTCGTTCTCCAACGCCAGCCGCGTGCGCGCCCGGACACTCAGCCGGTGCACCGCGCGCTCGAGCCGGGCCAGCGCCGCCGCCGCGCCGCCCGCCATCCCGCCGCCGTGCAGCACCAGCACGTCCGCCCCGACCAGCTCGGCGACGCCCGACTGGAACTCGAGCTCGCCGATCGAGCTCTCCACCACCGCCTCGCGCTCCGAGTTGAGCACCACGAACTGGTCGGGGTGAAAGCTGAGCCGGACGTCGAGTTCCCGCGCGAGCGCGCCGGCCTCCAGAAAAGCCTCTCGGATGGCGCCTTTCCGATCGAGCCGCTCCAGCGTGTAGCCGCTCACCGGATGGGTACCCAGCGGCAGGATCCCGCTGGTGATGCGGAAGGCGCCGATGCCGAGCTCGTGGCAGTGGCGGACCGATGCCAGGAGCGCCGCGGCGTTGTCCCGGGCGATGCCGGCGAGATACGCCCGCCGGACGGCGGGCGTGAGGGTCGCGACGTAGCGGTGGGTGGCGGTGCGGAACTTGATCGGCGCGTCGAGGAACTGACAGCAGAGGCCCCAGCGGATCACAGGAGCTTGACGATCCAGTCGCCCAGCAGGTAGCCGATGCCGGCCACGCCCAGGCCGACGAGGAACATGTCCATCCCGCTCCGGATCACGCCGCGGCCGGTGAAGAAGCTCCGCGCCGCGCCGACGGCGAAGTGGGACAGCATCGCCAGCGCGAACGAGGTCCAGATCGCCACCGGTCCGGTGTCGAACAGCAGCGGTGCCACCGGGATGAACGCGCCGAGCGCGGTCGCGGTGCCGGTGATCCAGGCCTCGCGCATCGGGGTGCTCGTGGCCTCGCCGATCTTGAGCTCCTCACGCACCTGCTCCGCAAGCGCGCGCGCGGGATCCGTCATGATCTGGGCCGCGAGGGCCTCGGCCTGCGCCAGCGGGATCCCCTTCGCCTGGTAGAGCAGGCTCAGCTCCTCCTGCTCGAGCTCCGGCATCAGCCGGATCTCTTCCTTCTCCATGGCGATCTCGTGCTCGAACACCTCGCGCTCGCTCTTGGCCGCCAGGTAGCCCGAGGAGCCCATCGAGAGCGCGTCCGCCGCCATGCCGGCCAGGCCCGCCACCACCACCGCGTGGCTGGCCATGTCGAGGTTGCCGCTCTGGGCACCGATCATCCCGGCCACGAGGCCGAAGTTGGCGGTGAGACCGTCGTTGAAGCCGTAGACCACGTTCCGGAGGAAGCCGCCGGCGCCGGTCTTGTGCCACGGCTCGCCGTCGGCGCCGCTCATCGAGGCCAGGGTCTCCGCGTGCTCCTTCGACTCCTTCGCCAGGGTGAGCGCCGTCGGCCCGACCGCGCCATCGGGCGACTCGCGGTAGAGGTTGAGGTAGCCCTTCACCTCCCGCCCCTCCTCCTGCAGCAGCATCGGGAGCAGGATCCCCGCGCCCACCCGGCGGGCGACCCAGGCCCGGAACCGGGCGCCGCGCGAAGGCGGCGGCGGCTCGACCGGATGGCCATTCTCGGCCAGGAGCTTCCGCCAGATCTCCACGTGCCGGTCCTCGACCGAGGCCAGCTTCCGGTACAGGGTCGCCTTGCTCTCGTCCCGCTCGGCCTGGGCCAGCTCCCGGTACAGGAAGGCGGCGTCGGCCTCGTCTTCCAGGTGGTGGAGCCAGATGTGGGGGGCAGGGGTGACTGAAGGCATGGGCGATATATAAGCCCGGCCGGGGTGAGCGGAAACCGGGCGGGAAGGCCGGAGCCTCAAGCCAGCCCGGCCTTTGCGACTCTCGCCCCCCCTCCCGCATCTTTGAGGGGCCATGAATGGGACCCGCGTAATGGACTCGTACCTCCTCGCCAATGCCGAGTCGGTGGTCGCCCGTGCCCGGGCTGGGGACGAGGCTGCCTTCGAGGAGCTGTATCGCGCCTTCGAGGCTCCCGTCTATAACCTCGCCCGCCGCATCTGCCGCACCACCGAAGACGCCGAGGACGTGCTCCAGGAGACCTTTTTCGAGCTCTGCCGCAGCATCGGGCGATACCGCGAGGAAGGCAGCCTGTGGGGCTGGGTCCGTACCATCGCGGCGAGCAAGGCGCTCATGCGGCTCCGGCGGAACAAGTACCGGGAGACCGACGAGCTGCACGACGATGTCATGGGCCACCGCCGCGAGGACGCGGCCCTGCGGATGGACCTCGAGGCGGCGCTCGAGCGGCTGTCGGAAACCGCCCGGGCCGTGGTCTGGCTGCACGACGTCGAGGGCTACACCCACGATGAGATCGCCGGCATGATGGGCAAGACCCCGAGTTTCTCGAAATCGCAGCTCGCCCGGGCGCACCACCGGCTCCGGCGCTGGCTCGGGGAGGAGGTCGCGGTATGACACACCTGTCGATGGAGGCCCTGCTGAGCCTGCGCGAGGCCGGGCAGGAGCCGGGCGACGCCACGGCTCGGGAGCACCTGGCGGCCTGTGCGTCGTGCCGGGCCGAACAGGACCGGCTCGATCAGCGCGTCGCCCGGCTCAAGGCCCTGCCGGGGCTCCGGCCCACCCGCGACCGGTGGCCCGAGGTGGCCGCCCGGGTCCGGGCCGACCGGCGGGCGCGCCGCCAGCGGGTGGCCGGGTTGATCGGTCTGGCCGCGGCGGCATCGATCGCCCTCGGCGTCGTCGCCGGGCGCGCCGGTGGGGAGCTGAATGCCGGCGAGCAGGAGATCCATCAGGCCATGGCGCGGAGCCAGGCCCTGGAGCGGGCACTCAACCAGTATCACCCCGAGGACCGGGTGCTCGACGGCCGGACGGCCGGGATCGCCCAGGAGCTCGAGGATCGGATCGCCCGGGTGGACCGGGAGCTGGAGATGGCGGACCTGTCCGAGCGCCAGACGCGCGACTCGCAGCTGCTCCGGCTCTGGCGCGAACGGGTGGGACTGCTCGACGCCCTGGTCGACGTGCACGTCACCCGCGCAAGCAACGTGGGGCTCTGAGCCCCGAGGAGTCGGACATGCGTATTCCCTTCGTGCTCGTCGCCCTGGCCACTGCCGGTCTGGCCTCCACTCCGGTCCGGCTCGCGGTCGCCCAGGGACGGGCGGACACCACCGGCGGTGACCTGTTCGAGCGCCGGGTCGTCGGGCCCGACCGGTTGATGACGCTCGTGATGAACCGCCGGGCGCGCCTCGGCATCAAGGTCAATCTCCAGGCCCGCGACACCGACTCGCTCGGCGCCTACGTGGAATCGGTGACGCCCAACGGCCCCGCTGCGGCGGCCGGTCTCCGCTCGGGCGACGTGATCACCAAGGTGGACGGGAAGTCGGTGCTTACCGGTGGCGCGGCCGACGACGACCGGGACGCCCGCCAGTCGCTGCCGGGGCTTCGGCTGATCGAGCTGGCCGCCAGGCTGCAGCCGGCGGACACGGTCCCGATCGAGTTCGTGCGCGGCAAGGATCGCCGGACGGTCTCGGTCGTGACCGAGGATGAGCCCGACATGGTCATGACCGGCCCCGGCGGCGGGCGGCCATTCGTGATGCGCTTCCGCGGCGGCGAGGGACTGGGCGACGACCCCCGGATCCACGTCGACGACCGCATGGACGTGGGCCCGGGCCACCGGTTCGAGTTTCTGGCCGGCTCCCCCCTGGGCGACCTCGAGCTGGCGCCCCTCAACCCTGAGCTGGGCCAGTACTTCGGGGCCTCCGAAGGGGTGCTCGTCGTCCGGGCGCCCAAGGACGGAACCCTGGGCCTCAAGGGCGGCGACGTGGTCCAGGCGGTGGACGGGCGGAAGCCGTCCGGGCCATCCCACCTGCTCAGGATCTTGCGGAGCTACGATCGGGGAGAAACCTTCAAGCTGGACATTCTGCGGAATAAGAAGCGGGAGACGGTGACGGCCCGCCTGGGCGAGCGCGATCGCTGATGTGCGCCGCCTCACAGAGGTCCCGAACGGAGGGCGGTATATCTTCGGCCCACCCTTGGAGGGCTCTATGAGT
This sequence comes from uncultured Gemmatimonadales bacterium, assembly GCA_963840215.1. Lineage (GTDB taxonomy): Bacteria > Gemmatimonadota > Gemmatimonadetes > Gemmatimonadales > GWC2-71-9 > CAVVWJ01. The sequence continues at coordinate 506,440 of CAWIYG010000006.1, forward strand.
ATCCTGTGGACCTTGATCATCGGTTTGGTCGTCGGTGCGATCGCCAAGCTGCTCATGCCTGGGAAAGACCCGGGCGGTTACATCGTGACGATGCTGATCGGCGTGGCTGGTGCCCTGCTGGCGGGGTTCCTCGGCAAGCAGCTCGGCTGGTATGCGAACGCTGGTGAAGGCCCCGGCATCATCGCCTCCATCATCGGCGCGATGGTCCTGCTCCTGCTATACCGGCTGTTCGTCGGCCGCCGGGGAACCACGGTACCGTAGTAGGGTCGTCGGGTAGCAGGGTCAGCCGTTTTGCAGGGCGCACATCCCTCGGCGGCGAGTCACCCTGAGCGCAGCGAAGGGGTCATGACCTGAATCATGGCCCCTTCGCTGTGCTCAGGGTGACTCGTGTCGCCATCTTCGGGCCGCCGCCTACGCCAGCTGCACCAGCGCCCGCGCCGGCCGGTCGGGATGCACCAGCCGCGCCAGCTCGGCGAACATCGGGAAGTCCAGGCTCTGCGCGCCATCGCTCATCGCGGTGGCCGGGTCGGGGTGCACCTCGACGATCAGCCCGCAGGCGCCCACCGCCAGCGATCCGAGGCTGAGCGGAGTCACCAGCGACCGCACGCCGGCCGCGTGGCTCGGGTCCACGATCACCGGCAGGTGCGTCCGCTCGAGCACCATCGCCACCGCGTTGAGGTCGAGCGTGTGTCGGGTGGCGCGCTCGAACGTGCGGATCCCCCGCTCGCACATGACCACGTTGGGATTGCCTTCCGCCAGGATGTACTCGGCCGCCATCAGCCACTCCTCGATCGTGGCCCCGGCGCCGCGCTTGAGCAGGATCGGCTTGCCGCTTCGGCTGGCCGCCCTCAGCAGCGTGAAGTTCTGCATGTTGCGCGCGCCGATCTGGAGCATGTCGGCGAAGTGCGCCACAACCGCCACCTCCTCCCAGCTCAGCACCTCGGTGACCACCGGCAGGCCGGTGCGCTCGCGCGCGTCGGCCAGGTAGCGGAGACCCTTGACGCCGAGGCCCTGGAAATCGTACGGCGAGGTCCGCGGCTTGTACGCGCCTCCCCGCAGCATGTCGCCGCCGGCCTGGGCCACCGCGTCGGCGGTCTCGAGGATCATCGCCTCGCTCTCGACCGAGCACGGGCCCGCGATCAGCACCCGCTCGCCGCCGCCGAAGGTGAGCGGCCCGACCTTGACCCGGGTCCCCTCCGGCACCCGGCGCCGGTCGATCAGCGGGATGTCGGGCTTCTTGGTGTGGTGCGCCGGGGTGGGCGGCGGCGCGGAGAGCTTGGAGCCTTCGACCCACGCCTCGTAGCTCCCCAGCACGACCACCTTCGCCGCCAGCGCCTCGACCTCCTCGAGCGCCTCGGCGACGCGCGGATCGGTGGTCGAGCCGTCGATGTCGACGTAGAAGCGGTAGGTCCACGGCGCCGACCGCTCGGGCCGGGACTGCAGGGCCATGAGGTTGACGCCGCGGACGCCGAACGCCTGCAGGGTCAGCGCCAGCATCCCGGGCTTGTGGTCGATGAGGACGATGAGCGACGTCTTGTACCGGCTCATCCCGGCGGTTCCCGCGGGCAGCGCCGCGGCGTCGGAGCGGGTGAAGGTGAGGAAGCGCGTCTGGTTCGTGGGATCGTCCTCGATCCGTTCGGCCAGCGGGACCAGGCCGTGGGGGTCCGCCGCGTGCCGAGCCGCGATGGCCGCGACCGCGGGATTGCCCTCCTGCGCCACCAGCTCTGCGCTGCCCGCCGTGTCCCAGGCGCTCACCAGCTCGACGTCCGGCAGGTGCTCCGCCAGCCAGATGCGGCACTGGCCAAGGGCGACCGGGTGCGACAGCACCCGCTTGATGCCGTCGAGCCGCGCGCCCGGCACCGCCATGATGGTGTGGTGGACGGGGAACAGGATCTCGTGGGTGAGCCGGAGCGTGCCGTCACCGAAGGCCTCTTCCAGCAGGTCGTAGGTCGTGGTGACCGATCCGATCAGCGAGTTCTCGATCGGCAGGCAGCCGGCCTCCGCCTCGCCGGCTCGCACCGCGGCCACCACGTCCTTCGCCTCGCGGCAGGGGAGCGTCACCAGATCGGGCCAGCGCCGCCGCGCCGCCGCTTCACTGAACGAGCCGTGAGTGCCCTGAATCGCCACGCGCATAGCTCTGCTCCTGGGATGAAAACGAAAAACGCCCCGCCGGATCGGTCCGGCGGGGCGTCGATGGCGGTCCGGGTCGGCGAGCGCTACAGCACCCTACCGACACCGGACGGGCCATGAGCCGCGCCGGCGCTGGTAAAGTAGGAGTAGAACCACCCGTTGAGTGACCGGATCATGGGTTCAACGTACCGGCCGGCGTCCGGGTTTGTCAAGCGAGTTATCTTGCTCCCCCGTGTTCCGTCTCTGCGCTGCCCCGACCGGTCTCCTGGCCTCCCTCGTCCTCCTCGCGCCGCCCATCCGGGCCCAGGGGCTGCCGGCGTACCGCCCCGTGAACCCGGTGGCGGACTCCCGGACGGCGCTCGGCTTCGAGCCGTACCGGACGCCTCGGCCCGGACGGTGGTCTGCCGCACTCGCGTTCGACTATGCCAGCGTCATCGAGCACGTAGCCGAGCCGACCGCGCGCTACGACCTCGACAGCGAGATCCTCCGGCTCCGGCTCTCTCTCGCGAGGGCGGTCGGGACGAAGGCGTTCGTCGCGCTGGACGCCGGCGTCGGCGCCGGCTATCCCGGGTTTCTGGATGGGTTCCTCGACTGGTACCACGGGCTCCTCGGCATCGACATGCCGGAGCGCGAGCGCCGGCCGCAGAACGCCTTCCTCTACGAGCTCGAGCTGCCGGACGGGGTGCTCCTGAGCCGCCGCTCGACCGGCGTGTTTCTCGGCGACCTGCGGCTCTCGGCAGGCATGCGCCACGGTGCTCACCTGCAGACCGTCGCCACGGTCACCCTTCCGACCTCCACCGCGCCGGCAGGTTACGGCCGCGGCGTCGTGGCCGGCGGCATCGTCACGACGGTGCGGGCGCCGCTCGCGAGCCCGCTGGTCTACGAGGGGAGCCTTGGCCTCGGGTACACCCCGCGGCACGGCGACCTGGCGGCGTACCAGCGCACGACCTTCGTCTCGGGGAGCTCCGGCCTGCGCTGGCGCGTCTGGGGCCGCCACTCGATCTACGGCAACCTGTTCGTCCACAGCCCCTACTACCACGACACGACGGCTCCCGCGCTGGATCGGCGCGAGCTGTCCTTCGATTTCGGCTGGATCCTGGCGACGGGAGCGGGGCGGGAATGGCGGCTGGGACTGACGGAGGATCTGGAGCCCGGCGGGCCGGGGGTCGATCTGGTCCTCCGGCTGGGGTTCACGCACTGAGGGTCAGGTGCCGACCTCGCCCTCCTTGAACAGGAACTGCTCCATGTTGCGGAACAGAAACTCCTTCGACTTGGCATCCCGGAGATTCAGGCCGTAGTGATTGATGAGCTGCTGCTGGGTCTTGAGCCACTCGGCCCAGCACACCCCGCAGATCTCGTCGTAGGTCCGCTTCCCGAGGTCGTTCTGGAACGGCTGGAACGCCATCCGCTCGCGGTCAAGCCCGCAACGGGCGCAATGCACGGTCGTCATCCGGGCAAGATAGACGTCTCCCGAATTGTGATCCAGTCTACAGTGTGATCCAGTCTACGGGCCGCCGGAGGCACGCTCATTAGCTTGCAGTTACGGGGCGAGCCGGCGGCGGGGATCATCCGTCCGCCGGACCATCCGGGCCCCGCTGGCGGTTCCGAGCCCGACGCCCAGGCCAAACAGGGCGGCCGGAGCCGCGCTGACGAGCGGGAGCAGGGCCAGGGGCCAGGCGAGCAGGAAGCCCAGGACCCCGGCAACCAGCGGGAACCAGAGCCCGTGGATCGCATCGACGAAGCGCAGCCGGTGGCGGACAAAACTCCTGGAGAACAGGTAGCCGCCGAGGCCGGCGGCGACGGTCAAGAGCAACTGCAGCATAGCGATAACCTCTGTTGGGGACATGCAGGCCGCGTTACAGTACGAAACGCTTAAAGGAAAGATTCACCGGCGGACTGCCGCCGGGCATCCAAATCGCTACTGTGAGTGCACGTATCGCGGGTGGATGTGATCGTGTCCTTGCCCAAGTCTCTACTCGGGAGGGAGGCCACCGATGCCTAGACATCCGACGGTGCAGGTGCCCAACATCGGCCCGATGGATCACGCGTGGGACCTGTTGGGCGAATGGCAAGCGGAGTTCGAATTGCCGGAAACCGAATCGCCGGTTCATGGGAAGGTGACCTTCCGGTCCTGGACCGACGCCGAACTGATGCTCGACCCGATCGAAGCGGCCATCGCCGGCATACCGGCGACGGTTCCGCTGGAGCGGGCGAGTGAGATCCACCTGACGGATGCCGGCGGCGGTGCCCTCCAGTGGGTGCTCCACGCGCCGTCGACCAACTGGTCGCTCCAGGCCACCATGTGGCCCGGTTCGCTCCACCTGTTCGTGAGCGACGCCGACGACGACGAAGAACAGCTCTACCGCGCACGGGCGGTGCGGGCGCAGGAGTACTACCTGCAAAAGTACCCGCTCGATTCCGATTGATTACCCGCATCATCGATCTGAAGCTGCGGGGGTTCGGCGCACCGCCCGCCACGGCGCGGGCGGAGGTCGCCGAGCTCACCGGCACCGAACGGCTGAAGCGCGCGGCCGTGGTGTTCGGCGCGTTCGTGGCCGTCGCCGTCATCGCCCTGCCCATCCCAATCGTGCACTTTGTGCTGGTGCCGGCCGGACTGCTGCTGGCGTTCACGCTGGGCGCGTGGCGGCTCCGGGAGGGCGTGATCTTTCGCGGGGTCGAGGGGCGCTGCCCGCTGTGCGGAACGGAGCAGCGGTTTCCGCTGATGGGGCGGTTCCGGGTCCCGCGCCCGCTCGACTGTGAGCACTGCCGGCGACGCCTGACGCTGGAAGCGTCGGACGGGGAGGTCGAGGCCGCCGCGTCGTCGTGATTCCCCCGGGACCTCCTACCAGCGCACCACCGCGCTCCCCCACAGAAATCCCGACCCGAACGCCGTCAGCGCCACGAGGTTCCCCTCCTGAATCCGGCCCGCGCGCACACACTCGTCCAACGCGATCGGGATGGTCGCGGCGGTGGTGTTTCCGTACCACATGATGTTGTTGTACACCTGGTCGTCCCGGAGCCCGAGCGTCTTCTGCATCATCTCCGCGATGCGGAGGTTTGCCTGGTGGGCCACCAGCAGGGTCAGGTCGGCGGTCGTGTGGCCGGTGGCGGCCAGCGCCGCCCGCACGGACTCCGGCATCCGGGCGACGGCGTGGCGAAACACCTCCTTGCCGTCCATGTCGAGGAAGTGCCGCCCCTGCTCGAGCTGGCTTTGGGACACGCGCGGGTGGTACATCGAACCCGGCGCGTCCACCCATAGCTTCTCGGCATGAGTGCCGTCGCCGTGCAGGTCGAACGCGAGGATGCCGCGCTGGTCCTCGGACGGACCGAGGATGGCGGCGCCCGCGCCGTCGGCGAACAGCACCGCCGTGTTCCTGCCCCGCGTCGACACGTCCAGGGCGGTCGACTGCACTTCGGCGCCGACGACGAGCACGTGCCGGTACTGCCCGCAGCGGATGAACGCGTCCGCCACGCTCAGCGCGTAGACGAATCCACTGCACTGGTTCCGGATGTCGATCGAGGGGATGGCGCCCACCCCGAGCAATCGCTGGAGGTACACGCCGTTGCCGGGGGCGAAGTGGTCCGGCGTCGAGGTCGCGTAGACGATCGCGTCGACGTCGCCCGCCGCGAGGCCCGCGGCCTCGATCGCCCGCAGCGCGGCCGCGTGGGCAAGGGCCGCGCCGGTCTCGCCCTCGCGGACCCAGCGCCGCTCCTGGATACCGGTCCGGGTCCGGATCCACTCGTCGCTCGTGTCCATGAGCCGGGAGAGGTCGTCGTTGGTCACGACGCGGTCGGGTACCGCGAAGCCGGTCCCGAGAAAGCGCGCACGGGTCATGATGGGTCCAGTGGTAGGGTCAGGAGACGTCGAGGCCTGGTCGCCGTCGGCGTCACGGAGCGGAGCGCCCGCGCACGGCGACCCACACGAGCCACACCCACGCCAGCCACGCCGCCGTGAGCATCCACCCCATCGCGCGCCAGGTCTCCCACACGACGCCGACGGGCGTGAGCCAGCCAGGCCACCCGCTGTCCGCCCGGAGCCGGTGGCGCTCGACGATCCGGGACGAGCCGAATCCCTGCCGGAGGCCCTCCAGCAGCCGCGTGCAGACCGGCGGGTTCCCGCGTCGCCCAGCCCGGCGCCGCCATGAGGTTCCACACCATGCTCGTGGCGCCCCAGCCGTGGCTGTCGCTCGCGCCGACCACGAAGCGGTTGGCCGCGCGTGCCAGCGCGATGACCGAGTCGCGCCGCGCGCGGGAGATCTCGTTGGCCTTGGGCGAAGCGTTGACGACCTCGAATCCGTCCGCCCCGGCGGCGATGAGCGTGTCGAGCCGGCCGCGATGGTTCCGCTCGTACTCGGGGAGCGAGAGCACGCTGACCGCGCCGTACGCCGAGTCGCTCTCGTGGAGCAGCGTGCGAAGCGCGTCCAGTGAGCCGTTGTAGCGCCGCCGGTCCACCGGCAGGGAGTCGCCCAGCAGGACCACATGGGCCTTCCACGCGCTGACCTCGATGCCGGGACAGAGTGCCGGGAGCCCGGGGCGGGCGCGCAGCCCGGCGACGGTGTTGTGGTCGGTCAGGAACGCCGCGTCGAATCCTGCCCGTGCGTGCCAGCGGAGATTGGCCCCGGCGTCGAACCCGCGCATGAGCGTGCCCTCGACATCATGGGACACGTTGCTGTGGCTGTGCACGTCGAACACGACGGTGTCCGGTCCGGCCCCCGCGAGCGACGCCATTGGTCGGTGCCAGAGCAGCCCGACCCCGACGAACAGGGCCAGCGCCGTCAGGCTCGCGAGCAGCAAGGCCAGCTCGCCGCGCACCGGCGCGCGGCGGGGCCTCGACCGGCTCCAGGCCAGGCGCCGCCAGAGCACCCGCCAGAGCCGCCAGGCGACGTAGAGGATCGCTCCGCCGGCGAGGAACCCCTCCAGCCGGCTCATGCTGAGCATGGAGACGCCGTCCCAGAGGGTGAACAGCGGCGCGAATACCACGTAGAGCATCGGGTAGGACAGGTGGAGCGACGGCGGGAGCGCGGCGCCGAGCGGGTCGGCGAGCGGAGGTGCCGCGGCGGCGCGTGCGGCCATGAGGCCGGCGGTCAGCGCGAGCGGCACGAGGAGTCCGGGTCGGACCGGACGCTGGAACAACGGGCGCGGAGAGTGAATGTTGCAGAATATACCCGGGGCATCCGGCCCCGGACACCTGAGGCATCGACACGGATGAACGAGGACGAGGACGAGCTGGACGGCGAGTTCCCCGCCGGCGACGGCACCGTGGAGACCGAGGCTACGATCCTGTGTCCGTACTGCGGGGAGATCAACGAGATCGGCCTGGACCCCGGCAGCGGCCGCCACCAGGAGTACGTCGAGGACTGCCAGGTTTGCTGCCGCCCGTGGCGGGTGGTGGTGAACTATCTGCCCGACGGCGCCGCGGACGTCTCGGTCGAGGCGGAATCGCTGGACTGAGCTAGATGCCGCCGAGCCAGGGGTAGCCCTGGTCCTCCCAGTATCCGCCCGGCCGCTCGCGCGTGAAAGTCATGGCGGTCAGATACTTGGTCAGCTTGTACCCGAGCTTGATCGGCGAGTACAGCCGGAGCGGGGCGCCGTGCGCGGGCATGAGCGGCCGGTCGTTGAAGGCGTAGGCCAGGATCGTCTGCGCGTGCATGGCGCTCGCCAGGTCCCAGCCGTTGGCGTACCCCTGGTCGAACGAGTCGAACCGCAGGTAGCGCGCATCCCCCGTCGGCTGCACCATCGCCGCGACCGCGGAGACCGGCGTGCCCGTCCACGTGGCCACGGCGGTCCAGCCCTCGACGCAGTGATGCTTCACGGTGTAGGTCACTCGCGGCAGCGCTTCCAACATCATCCGCGTGAGCCGCACCGGGGTCCGCACCAGCCCGCCCACCTCGAGCGCCCAGTCCGCGGGCGGTGCCGGATACTCGCCGGTGTCGTTCCGGGTGATCGAGTAGCCGGGAAACCGGGCCTCGGGCGTCCGCGCGCCGGCGGGGTACTGGGCGGCCAGGCGGGTGGGGGAGAGCAGGATCTTTTCGCCCACCCAGTCGTTCAGCCGGCTGATGGCGCGGAGGCGCGGCTCGATAAGGGGACCGCCGTCCCAGCCGCAGGCTGCCGCGAGCGCCGCCGGCGCTACCAGCCCCAGCCGCATGAAGTCCCGGCGGCTCAGTCCCGTCGACTCAGCCATGGCTCGGAAACCTCCCGCGGTACCAGCCCGTGACCATCGCCCGGAGCGATGCCGGGTCCACCAGGAACACCAGGGCCACGTGCAGCAGCGTGAACCCGACGAAGATCCACACCGTCCAGAAGTGCCAGTACCGGGCCAGCTCGTAGCCGCCGAACAGCGAGGTCAGCCAGGCGAGCTGCACCGGCTTGTAGATCGCGAATCCGGTGAGCGCGGAGAGCGCCCCGAGCAGCACGATGAAGGTGTACGCGCCCTTCTGGAGCGCGTTGTGCTTGCCCTGTGGAGGATGGGTGCGCCGGAGCCGGAGGTAGTAGAGCTGCATCTGGATCGCCGGGCCCACGTCGCGGGGCCGGAACAGCAGCGAGCGCCATTCGCCCGACCGGGCCAGGAATCCGAGGTAGAGAAGGCCGGTGAGGACGAACGGCCAAGCCAGAGCGAAGTGCCAGTTGAGCCCGCCGGCCAGCCAGCCGCCGAGCCGCGACCACGCGGGGAGCGACTGGCCGTCGAAGGGATTGGGATACGGCTCGCCCCGTGGCCCGAAGTGCCGGAAGGCCATGTAGATCTGCAGGCCGCTCGCGATCATCCCCACCAGCACCACCGCGTTCAGCCAGTGAGCCAGGCGGACGATGCCATGGTGCCGCTTGACGAGCGGTGGTCCTGCGGCCATACGGGAGCCTCGGCAGGGGAGGTCGGAAATGTACGGGTAGAACGTCGCCGCCGCCCTGCCGGATCCATGCGACCCGTCAGGCCGCGTCCATCACCTGCGCCGCCGCGCGTCGGCCGGAAGCCAGCGCGCCGTGCACGGTCGCGTTCCCGCCGTGCTCGGCCACCGCCTCCCCGGCGAGAAAGAGCGTCCCTTCGATGGGCCGGACGAGCGTTGCGCGCGCCTCGATGGCCCCCACTCCCCCGTAGCTGTAGGCCCCGCCCGCGCGAGGATCGGCCGACCAGTCGTGCGCGTAGGCCAGGCGCGATCGGGACCGGAGGTCTCCGATGTCGCGGCCGAACACCGAGGCCAGCGAATCGAGCGCGGCTTGCAGGATCGCAGCCTCGCTTCGCCCCGTGAGCGCGGCCGCTCGGGGGCCCCCGGCCCAGCCGGTGAGCACCGGCACCCGGGCCGGGAGCGCAGTCCACCAGACCGGAAAGGCCTCGGCCCGGCCGCGGATGAAGCCCGGGCCGGCCGCGCCATCGGGCGCCCACCAGCGGCTATCGAACCCGAGGACGACGCGATGGGCCGTGCCCATGTGGAGCGCGCCGAGCGCATCGTCCCAGGCGGGAGGCAGGGGGTCGATGGGCATCGATGCCTCGGCGCTCGCCGGTCGCTTGAGGGCTGGCAACGGGAGCGCGACCACCGCGCGGCGCGCGTCCACCGCCTCGGTCCGCCCCTCTCGCGTCCGCACCGAGACACGGACCTGGCCCGCTCCCCACGCGAGCCCAGTGGCCACCGTCTGCAGTCGGATCTCCACGCCGGCGGCAAGGCAGCGTTCGGCCAGCCGCCGGACGAGCGCGCCGTATCCTTCGCGGATGCGGTGCATGGCGTCGCCGGCGTCGTCGTCTGCCGACTCGTTCTCGGCCAGCGCCCGGGTCCCCATCCGGGCCAGGTCGGCGGCGTGGAACCCCTCCAGGTACTGGACTACTCCCTGGAGCTCCCCCGGGCGGCCGAGCAGCGAGCCGCTTTCGCGGATGAGCTCGGCCACCGGGCGGTCGGGCCCAGCGCCGCAGTCCTGGAGCAGCCGGGCGAGCGACGCGCGGATGTCGGGCAGCGGGGGGGTGCCGATCAGCTCGTCGGGCTGCTCCCGCCGAGGAACGGCCTCGAGCGTGAGGCCGAGGTCGCGAAGGAGCTCGAGCAGCTCCCTCGGCCGGCCGTGGATGAACTCCGCACCGAGCTCCACCGGGTAGTTCAGTCCGGGGTCGTCCACAGTATGGATCCGCCCGCCGATGCGGTCCCGCGCCTCGAGCACCACGACCCGGTACCCCGCGGCGCCCAGCCGCTCGGCCGCGGCGAGCCCCGCCACGCCGGCTCCCAGGACGACGACGTCGGTGCCGGGCATGCTCGGTGCCGGCTACTCGTACCGCAGCGCGACGATGGGATCGAGTCGCGCGGCGCGGCGGGCGGGCCAGATGCCGAAGAAGAGCCCGACGAGCGGCGCTGAAGCCGAAGGCCACGACGACGGCCGTCGGGCGAGATCAGCGTGTTCCAGTGCATCACCCGGGCGAGCACGATCGTGGTCGCCCACGCCCAGCAGGACGCCGAGCGCGCCGCCCAGGATGCACAGCGTGAGCGCCTCGATCAGGAACTGCAGCAGGATGTTGCCGCGGGTGGCGCCGAGCGCCTTGCGGACGCCGATCTCCCGCGTCCGCTCCGTCACCGACACCAGCATGATGTTCATGATGCCGATGCCGCCCACCACCAGGCTGACGGCCGCGATGCTCGCGAGCAGGGTGGTGAACACCTGCGTGGCTTCCTGCTGGGTCGGCGAGGATGTCCTGTTGATTGCGAATGGTGAAGTCGTTGTCCGCCGCCGGGGCGGATGTGGTGCTCGCGGCGCAGCACCCGCTCCAGGTCCACCATGCCCTGCTCGATGGGGACCCCGTCCTCCACCTGGATCGAGATCGACCGGAGCCGCTTGCTGCCGAAGACCCGGTACTGCGCCGTCTGCAGCGGGATGAGGATCTGCTCGTCGGGATTGCTGGAACCCGCCGGCGGCGCCCTTCTCGCTCAGCACGCCGATGATCTCGAACGGAATCCCGCGGAGCAGGATCGTCTGGTGGATCATCGCCGCCGGGTTGCCGCCGAACATCTCGCGGCACCGCCGAGCCGAGCACGGCGTACCGCTGCCGGGCGGCATCGTCGCCGGTGGTGAACATCCGGCCATAGGGTACCGAGTAGTTGCGGACGTCGGTGTAGTTCGCGGTGGTGCCGACGATCTGCAGGTTGCGGTTCTGGTTGCCGAAGACGACCTGCTGGGAGGATTGCTGCCTCTCGGGACGACCGCCTTGAGCAGCGCCGCGTCGCGGATCAGCGCCTCGTAGTCGTCGGTGCTGAGCATGGTGCGGTCGGTGATCATGACGCCGCCGCTGCGGCCCTGGCCCGCGAAGACGGTGAAGACGTTCGCGCCGAGCGCCGCGATCCGCTCCTCGACGGCCTTCTGGGCTCCGGTGCCCAGCGCCACCATCGTGATCACCGCGCCCACGCCGATGATGATCCCGAGCATCGTCAGCATCGATCGCAGCGCGTTGGACCGGATCGAGGAGAGCGCGACGGCGAACGTCTCGCCGAGGAGCATCGCTACCGCCCCGCGGGCGCCGGGGCGCCGCCCATGCCGCCGGTCGTCTGCTGCCGCATGCCGGGCACGGCACCGCCGCCGGTGATCTGGTTGAGCGCGTCGCTGCATGTCCTGCTGCGACTGGACCAGACTCGCGCTCGGCAGCACATAGACCGAATCCCCGAGGCCGAGCCCGCCGAGCACCTCGCTGTAGTCCAGGTCGGTGAGGCCGGTGCGAATCCAGACCGCCGTCGGCACGCCGTTCCGCTTCGCGAACACGATGTAGCGCCCGGCGTCGCCGCCGCGGGTCCGGCGTCCGGCGCCCGGCGCTCCGCCGGCCTGGGCTCGCCCGCGCTCGGCGGCATCCGGGCGCTGGCGGCGGAGCGAATCGAGGCGCGGCCGGCGCCCGGTGTCGGATCCGCCCCGGGTCGAATCGCGGGCCGTGTCGCCGCCGGCTCGCGGCGTCGCGCCCGCGCTGCTGGCGCTCTGCGCCGAGGCGGCCAGCTGCCGCTGCACCTCGTCCGGAGCAATGCCCAGCACCTGGGCCGCCGAGGCGACGTCGCGCTGGGTCCGGAGCGCCGCGTTGGGCACCGCGGGCACGCCTTCCCGACTGCCGATGTGGATCTCGACCTCCGCGTTCATTCCCGGCCGGAGCAATCCCTCCCGGTTCTCGATCCGAACCAGCACCGGGAAGACCGTGACGTTCTGCTCGGTCTGCGCCTGGGGCTCGATCTTGAGGACCGTGCCGTCGAACGGGCGGTTGGGAAAGGCGTCCACGGTGATGGTGGCGTGCTGGCCGGGCTGGATCTTGCCGATGTCGGTCTCGTCCACCAGCGTCCGGACCTGGACCAGGTTGAGGTCGGCCATCTGGAGCAGGGTGGTGCCGCCGCTCACGTTCGATGGTCGCCGAGGCGATGACCGTGCCCCGCTCGACCGTCTTCGCGATGATGGTGCCCGTGATCGGCGCGCGGACGTCGGTGTCCTCGAGCTGGATCGCGCGCGTTGTCCACCGACACGCGTGCGCGGACCACCTGAGCGCTGGCGTCGGCGTAGTCGAGCAGCGCCTGCTCATGCTCCTGCTCGGTGATCGACTGGGTCTTGAACAGCTCGTCGGCCCGCCGCTTCTGCGCTGGCTGGCGTTGGTGAGCCTGGCCTGGGCCACGTCGAGGTCGGCCTGGGCCTGCGCCAGCGTGTTCCGGGCGTTGCGCGGGTCGACCCGGACGAGCGGCGCGCCGCGCTTGACCAGCTGGCCGGTCTCGGCGTTGAGCTGGAGGATCTCGCCCGAGGCCTTCGACTTGACCTCGACCGTGGTGTCCGGCTGGATGGCGCCCGCCGCCTGGGCCGACACGACGATGTCGCGCTGCTCGACGGGCACCGCGCGGTAGACCACCGCGGGCGCCTCCTTCTTGCACCCGGCGGAGAGGAGCAGCATGGCGCAGGTCGTGCCCAGCACCGCTCTCATCGCCGCTCCTTCGTCGCGAAGTCCCGCTCCACCCGTCCGTCCTTCAGGTGCACCTGTCGCCGCGCGTGGGCGGCGATGTCCTCCTCGTGCGTGACCAGCACGATCGTCTGGCCTTCCCGGAAGAGCCCCTCGAACAGCGCCATGATCTCCTCGCTCGTCCCGCTGTCGAGGTTGCCGGTCGGCTCGTCGGCCAGGAGGATGCTCGGCTTGTTCACCAGCGCCCGCGCGATCGCGACCCGCTGCCGCTGGCCGCCGGAGAGCTCGTTGGGGCGGTGCTGCATTCGGTCCGGCAGGCCGACACGCGTCGAGCGACTCGGTGGCCGAGCTCGCGCCGCTCGCGGCCACCCAGGCCCGCGTAGACCAGCGGGAGCTCGACGTTGTGCAGCGCCGACGCTCGCGGGAGCAGGTTGAACGTCTGGAACACGAACCCGATCTCCTTGTTGCGGATCCGGGCCAGCTCGTCGTCGCCCAGCTCGGAGACGCGATGCCCGTTGAGCCAGTATTCGCCGCCGGTGGGGCTGTCGAGGCAGCCGATCAGGTTCATCAGCGTCGACTTGCCCGAGCCCGACGGTCCCATGATGGCCACGAACTCGTTCTTCCGGATCACCAGGTCGACTCCCCGGAGCGCGTGCACCACCTCGCCGCCCATGTCGTAGTCGCGCTGCAGGTTCCGCGTCACGATGACGGCGTCCCGGGGCACGTCCACCGGCAGGGTGGCCATGCGCTCCGCCGTGTCGCCCAGCCGCGCGGTCACAGCGTCCGTCCGATCAGCGCATCGAGCTGCGCCTTGGCGCGGAGATAGTCGAACCTGGCGGTCACCACGTCCACCTCCGCCTGATTGAGGGCTTCCTGCGAGGTCAGCACGTCGACGATCGTCGAGACGCCCAGCCGGTAGCGCTCCTGCTGGACCCGCAGGTCCTCGGTGGCCGCGGCGACGCTGGTGACCGTGATCTCGATCTTCGAGCGCGCCGCGTCGAGCTCCGCCAGGCGCGCCGTGAGCTCCGCCTGCACCGCGCGACGCTCGTCTTCCGCCGTAGCTTCGGCGACATCATAACTCGCCTCCCGCTGGGCGATGGCGAGCTCGCGGTCGAAGCGGTTGAACAGCTGCCAGCTCAGCTGGAGGCTGACCGCCCGCTGGTTGAGGAACGCGTAATCATTGCTCCGGCTGGCGTTCCAGCCGGTGTTCGCGCCGAGGGTGAGGCTGGGCCAGTACGCGGAGCGGGAGGCCCGCACGTTGGCCCGGGCCACGCTCGCGGACGCGACGGCGCTCTGAATCCGGGGCGAGCGGCTCTCGGCCTCGGCGCGAACGCCCACGGTGTCGATCGTCGTCAGGATCCGGCGGAAGCTCGAGTCGTCGAGGGCCCGCACCCGGCCCACCTCGCCGACCTCGCGCGCCAGGTTGGCCTCGGCCGCCGCGAGGTCGGTCTGGGTCTGGATCAGGTTGAGCCGGGCCGTCCCAAGGGTCACCAGCGAACGCAGGGAGTCCGACCGAGTCGCCGAGCCGGCGTGGAGCTTGGAGATCGACACCTTGAGCTGCTCCTCGGCCCGGCGGACGCTGGCTTCGCGCACGGCCAGGAGCTGCGCGGCGCTCAGCGCGTCGAAGAAGACGTTGGTCGTCGCGAGAGCCTGCTGGAATCGGGTGTCCACCAGCGAGGCGTCGGCCTGCACCTGGCCGGCCTTGGCCGCCTGGAGCTCGGCACCCCGGCGGAAGCCGGTGAACAGGTCCACGCTCGCGCTGAGCGAGGTGCTGACGCTCCGGTTGGTGCTGTTGCCGGAGGTGAGCTGGCCGGTGACCGGGTCGACACGGTTGGCGCCCTCGGAGAAGAACTCGCTGGCCGACGAGCTCGCCGACACCGAGGGCAGGAACGTGCCCCAGGCGTTCCGGCGCTGCGCGGCCGCCGTGCGGACCTCCGCCTCTGCCTGCACCATGCTGGGCTGCGTGCGCTCGGCCAGCTTGATCGCGTCGGCCAGGCTCACGACCCGATCCTGGGCGCGGAGCGGGGACGTGGCGAAGAGGGTCAGGAGCACGATCGGCGGCACGCGGTTCATGCGATCCCGTGGTCAGGGTCGGATTGGGAAGATAGCCCGAGAGGGGTCGAACGACAGATTCGCCGGCGCGTCCCGCCGTCGCACGGGCGGGACCGGGAGAACGGCGCCGGGACCCCGACCGGACGCGAGGTGCGCCCGACCACTGCATTGGGATGCCGCCCCGGCTACCGTGGGCTCTCGTTGCCAGGTGTACACCCCGCGTCCGGCCGCCGTTGGGGGCCCGCGACCAACGGCGGGCCGCACCGGGCTGTATACTGCCCCGACGACCCGGAAGACGTCTTCTGAAAAAACGAGGAAGCACCACGCCAGACTCAGCGCTCGCCCGGATGCCCACCGGGCCCCGCCCGGCCGTGAGCGCCGGTGCCCACGCCGACCCGGCCATCCCGCCGCCCCCGAACGCCCAGGAGGCCGAGGCCATCGGGCGGGTGCAGGCCGGCGACACGGCGGCGTTCGAACTGCTCGTGCGGCGGTACATGCGCCAGGCGTTCGCCGTGGCGTATCGCGTGCTCGGCCATCGCGAGGACGCCGAGGACGTGGTGCAGGAGGCCTTTCTGGCGGCGCTCGCGAACATCCGGACGTTCGACACCGCGCGCCCCTTCGGCCCCTGGCTCTATCGCATCGTGGTGACTCGGGGACTCAACTTCCGGAAGTCGCGGAGCCGGCGGACAACCGAGGCTCTCGACGAGGCTGGCGCGGTGAGCCGGGGTCCGGACCCGGCGGCGAACGCGGAGCAGGAGGGCCTGCGCGACGCGATCGCGGTGGCGCTGGGCCGGCTGCCGGAGCGGCAGCGAATGGTCGTGCAGCTGTTCGAGCTCGACGGTTTCTCCGGGGCCGAGATCGGCGTGATGCTCGGGATCTCGCCCGGCACCGTCCGGTGGTACCTCCACGAGGCACGGCAGGCCCTTCGGGGCATGCTGGCCCACTTGCAGGAGTCGGCAGGATGAACGATCCCACGCCCTGGTCCCTGGACCAGGATCCGCCCCGCGACGATGTCCTCGCCCGCCAGCTGCGCGCGGCCGGCGGCACGGCACCGGACCACGACGTGGATTGGGAGAGGCTCCGCGCGACCATCATGGCCGCCGCCGGCTCGGCCGGGACGGCGGGACACCACCCTCCGGGCGAGTGGTGGGACGTGGTGGTGCAGTGGCGCCGCGTGGCCGCCGCGGCCAGTGTGGCCGCGATGCTGGCGGCCGGGGCGCTGGTGTGGCGGAGCGGGTGGGCGGCCGAGGAGTTCGCCATCGGCGAGGACACGGCGCCCGAATCCGTCGCGCTGGCGCGCGTGGTCGCGGACTATCCCGACGATGCCGTCCTGGTGTCTTTCCTGGAAACCGCCCGCAGCGACGAGTTTACCTCGTGGGGAGACCGATGAGCGAGCCTCGGAAGTCACGGCTGGTCGCCGGTGTCGTCATCGTGTTGGTGTTTCTCGCCGGCACAGCGGTAGGATTTTTCCTGCACCACTCGATGCTGCCTCGGAGAGGGTTTCCCGGGCTCGCGATCGGCGGCCAGCCGCCGGGCCCGCCGCCGCAGGTGAAGGGTTGGATGCTCCGGCGCCTCGATCGCGAGCTCGACCTCACGGCCGCCCAGCACGCGCGGATCGACACGCTGCTCACCCGGCGGGAGGCCGATCTCCGCGCCCTCATGACCGAAGCGCGCCCTCGGTTCGAGGCGATCGCGGCGCGCACACGCACCGAGATCCAGGCCGTGCTCACGCCGGCGCAGCAGGAGGAGTTCGCGAAGATCACGAAGCGCCTGGACGCGCGGCGCGATCGGCGGGGGCGTCCCTAGGAGCGCCGCCTACCGATCCGCCCTCCGCCGGAACGCCTCCCGCGCGGCGCTCAGCGCCAGCCAGGCGCACAGAAACCCGAACACGTACGCGGTGGCCGTCGGCAGCACGAAGAAGAGCACCCCGAGCGCCACCAGGAACGCGCTGAGGGGAATGAAGATCGAGCGCCGGGCGTTGCTGAGCACTCCACGCAGCGCCAGGGCCGCTCGCTGGCGGCGCTCGCGACCGGTCGGGCGGTACGGCGCGGGCACCACCTCGGGATTCTCGTGCTCGAGCGCCGTGGGCAGTGCCGCACTGATCCGCGCGGGCGCCCGCACCCGCCGGCGGACCACCTCGCGACTCCGCGCGACGTCGAGCCGGAACTGTCGCTCCATCGCGTCCGCCAGCCCCTCGTCCTCGATCAACACGTCCAGCTCCCAATTGCCGAGCAGGCTCGAGGGATTCAGGTTGCTCGAGCCGACCCGGGTCCAGCGGCCGTCGGCCACGATCGTCTTGGCGTGCAGCATCGGGCCGTCCCACTCCCAGATCCGTACACCGCTTCGCAGCAGGTCGCGGTAGCCGATGCGCGACAGGTTCCGCACCAGGGGGAGGTCGCTCGAGCCCGGCACCAGCAGGCGCACGTCCACCCCGTCGCGGGCCGCGTCCCGGAGCGCCTGGAACAGCCGGGGCGGCGCCACCAGGTAGGCATCCGTGATCCAGAGGCGCACGAGGCTGCCGGCGGACAGCAGCTCGACCACGCGGTACGCCCGCTCGCGTCCCGGCTCCCCGCTGATCACACGCACCTCGGCCTGTCCCTGCGGTGTCACCCGGCCAGCCACGTCCTCGTCGGGCAGACCGCCGTCCGCCACCTCCCAGGTCCGGGCAAAGGCCTGGTCGAGCACCGCGGCCGCCGGTCCCGCGATGTCGACCGCGGTGTCGCGCCAGGCATGCCCGCCCTCGGCATGCTCACCCGTCCACTCGCAGCCGATGCAGAGTCCGCCGATCACCGCCCGGGCGCCGTCCGCCACGACGAGCTTGCGATGGTTTCGCGACAGATTCGACACCAGGTCGACCGGCGACAGCGGCCGGAACGGGCGGACTTCCACGCCCGCTTCGCGCAGGAAGCGCCAGTACTTGCGGGGCGTGTTCCACGAGCCCAGGCCGTCATAGAGCACCCGCACATGGACCCCGTCCCGGGCGCGCCGGGCCAAGGCCTCGGCGAAGCGCCAGCCGGCGTCGTCAGCGCGGATGATGTAGTTCTCGAAGTGGAGCCAGCGGCTGGCGGTGGCGATGACGTCGAGCATCGCCTCGTAGGCGTTGGGACCGTCGATGAGGACCCGCACCTGGTTGCCGGGAATGGGACGGCCCCCGGCGGCGCGATTGATCGCGCTGGCGACGGTCTGCGCGGCGCTGATCGTGACGGCGCCGCCGCCGGTCATGCGGCGCCGAGGCCGAGGGCGCGCTCGTGCGGCCGGAGCGCGCCGAGCACGAAGGCGATGTGCTCGTCGAGCGGAGCCCCGAGCTCGGCGGCACCCTGCAGCACGTCCTCGCGGCTCACGCCTCGGGCGAACGCCTTGTCCTTGAGCTTCTTCTTGACGCTGGCGATCTCGAGGTCCTGAAGACTCCGGGACGGCCGCACCAGCGCGCAGGCCACCAGGAAGCCGCACAGCTCGTCCACCGCGAAGAGCGCCTTGGCCATCGCCGTGTCCCGCGGCACCCCGGTGTAGCTCGCGTGCCCCAGGATGGCGCGCCCGCTGGCCTCGGGGAGGCCAAGGGCGGTGAGGATCCGGACGCCCTCGGCCGGGTGCTCCTCGGTGGCGGAGTGGGCCGCGTTGGGGAAGCGCTCGTAGTCGAAGTCGTGCAGCAGGCCGACCAGGCCCCACGCCTCGACGTCCTCACCCGCGCGCTCGGCCATGGCCCGCATGGCGAGTTCGACGGCGTACATGTGCTTCCGCAGCCCGTCGGACGCGGTGTATTCGTGCATGAGCGCGAGGGCGCGATCGTGGTCGAGAGCCATCGGACACTCCGGTGGGGTCAGGAGGCCTGCGCGTAACCTGCGGTGAGAGGGACGCGGGCGGATACTTCGCCGTCGAGCGAGATCTCGAAGGCGTACACCCCGGGTTTCGGCAGGGGCACGTCGAAGACCAGCACCGCGCCCGCCTCGACGTCCACCACGCCCGCCGGCGGCTCGCCGAACTGCACCGTGCCCTCGCCGCCGAGCAGCTCGGTGCCGTTCTCGTCCACGAACCGGATGCGGATGGCGTGCATGCCGATCTCGGTGCGGCGGCCCCGCACCCGGAGCACCAGGTGGGTGCGGGGACACACGGACGGAAAGTTGGTCAGCCAGACGTGCTGAAACATGCCGAGCACGCTCAGCTTGCCCTGCTGATCGATCAGGGCGTAGTCCGCGACGATGGCGAAGTCGAGGTGCAGGTCACGCCACCCGAATCGAGGTGACGACGTCGTTCTGCTTGATGCCGTTCACGACGTCCATCCCCTCGCGGACCTGGCCGAAGACCGTATGCACCTTGTCGAGGTGCGGCTGGGGCGCGTGGCAGATGAAGAACTGGCTCCCGCCGGTGTCCTTGCCGGCGTGGGCCATGGAGAGCGTCCCCGCCACGTGCTTGTGGGTGTTGAGGTGCGTCTCGCACTTGATCTTGTAGCCGGGGCCGCCGGTGCCGACACGGGGATTGTTGGGCTCCTTCGAGAGCGGATCGCCGCCCTGGATCATGAAGTTGTTGATCACGCGATGAAACCGGGTGCCGTCGTAGAACTCGCTGTTGGCGAGCTTCTCGAAATTGGCCACCGTGCCGGGCGTCTCGGTGTCGAACAGGTCGGCGACGATGGTGCCCTTGCTGGTGACGATGGTCGCGGTCTTGGCCACGGTGCATTCACTCCGAAGAGGGTCCGAGGGCTAATCTAACACCGTAGGCTCGAGCCCTGCCTCGCGCAGGAACAGGTCGCCGCCGGTGGGGCGGCCGTCCCGCTGCAGCGCCCGGGTCAGCACCAGCCGGTCCTTGGCGCGCGTCATGCCGACGTACAGGAGGCGGCGCGCTTCCTGGATCTCGTGCTGGTCGTCGGTCTCCAGGGTCCGGGCGCCCGGCATCTGATTGTTTTCGGCGCCGACGATGTACACCCTCGAGAACTCGAGGCCCTTGGTCGCGTGCAGCGTCAGCAGGCTCACGCGGTTCTTGTCGGTTGCGAAATCGACGCTGCGTGACAGGGCCACGTGATTGAGCAGCAGCTCGATGCTCTCGCCGAGGGTCGAGGAGACGCTCGCCTCCACCAGGGCCGTGAGCCGCGCGACGGAGGCTGGATAGCGCTCGGCGACCGGCCGCTCGGCCCGGATGCGCTCGAGCAGCCGGCTCCCGCCGAGACGCTCGATCAGCTCCTCCACCGTCGGAGCCTCCGGCGCGGTCGCCAGCTCGGCGTAGGCTTCCAGGCAGCCTCCATACCGGCCCAGCGCCGCGGGCAGGGCAAGCTCGCGCAGCAGGCGGTCCTCGGCTCCGAGCTCCGCCGGCGCATCGAGCGCCAGCGCCAGCCCGAGCCATCCCAGCAACTGCACCAGGGCGGTCGTGCGGGCGCGCGCCAGCCGGAGCTCGCCGAGGTGCCGCATGACGCCCGCGAGGGCGCCCGCGTCGTCGAGGGCGTGGTGCGAGCGTCCCGCGGACACGCCGAACCGGTGGCAGAGATCCTGGAGTCCCGCGCCGTCGTCCATGAGCGACCGCGCCAGCGGCAGCGTATCGAAGAACACGAGGTCGTCGAGCCCCGGCAGCCCCGCCGCCAGCCGGCGGAGCACGGGGACATCGAACGTGTGGCCGTTGTGCGCCACCAGCAGGTCCCCGCCGACGAAGTCGCGGAACGCGGGCCAGACCTCCGCAAAGACAGGCTCGTCGCAGACGTCCGCGTCCCGGTAGCCGTGCACGGCCGTCGCGTACGGGCTGATCGGTCGCGACGGCCGGACCAGCCGCTCGAACTGGTCCACGATCACCCGATTCCGGACCCGCACGGCCGCCAGCTCGAGGATCTCGCACTCGGCCGGATCCTTCTCGGTGGTCTCGAGGTCGAACGCCACGTAGTCCTGCAGAGGGTCGACCAGGCCCCGGCACTGCAGCAGCTGGAGCGCCTTGAACAGGAGCACCGGCCGGACGCTGCCGGCGCGCAGGATGAGGTCCCCGCCCGCGGGACGATCGCCCGGGCCGAGGCGGTGCACCCGGTCCCCGACGACCGCTCGCAGCATCGGCAGCAGGGCGAGATCCAGGCCCCGGTCCGGCTCGAGCCACACGGCGCGGCCGTGCTCCCGAACTTCGGCGAGGCGCTCGGCCAGGTGTGGCGCACCGGGCACGGCCGCGGGATCGGTCAGCTCCGCCGCGCGCTCGTCGAGCGGATTGCGATACGGCCCCAGGTACTGGGCGACCAGCGCATCGACCAGTGGGCCAAGCGCATCGTGCGTCCTGCCCAGCCCCGCCAGGTTCTCGACGTGGAAGATGAAGCGCCACGCCAGGCGCGCGTCGGGATCCCCGCGGGACGTCCGCGAGAAGGTCCGCAGCGCGTCGAGCAGCTCCATGCCGCGGAAGTTCGCCCGCACCCGATCGAGCATGGGGCGGGGCAGCATCCGCTCCGCGAACGCCTCCAGCACGACCGGGTCGTCCGGCGCGTGGAGCATCCGGAGACTCAGGACGACGAACCCGATCAGGGTGTCGTCCATGAGTGCCTGTCCCTTGGCCATCAGGCAAGGGATGCCGGCCTGGATGAGCCGGGTCTCGAGCGCCTGGCCGGCGGAGTGGTAGCGGTACAGGACCGCGTACTCGCCCCACGGGAGCTGCGACTCGGCATGGTCCCTGAGCAGGTCCGTCAGCAGCCAGGCCCCCTCCGCCGACTCGTCGGCGAACTGGTGGGACGCGACGCAGTGCTCGGAATCGCGCTCCGCCTCGAGCCGCTTCTCGAACAGGCCGGGATTGCGCGTGACCAGCCGCCGCGCGACCTCGAAGATCTGCCGCGAGCACCGGCGGTTCAGGTCCAGAACGATCGGAGCGTCGATGCCGTAGTCGGATCGGAACCGCTCCAGGATCGCCGGATCCGCGCCGGTCCAGGAGAAGATCGATTGCTCGTCGTCGCCCACCGCGAAGCAGTGGCCGTGCGCGGAGGTCAGGTGGGTGATGACCTCGTACTGCGCCAGGCTCAGGTCCTGGAACTCGTCCACCAGCACGTAGTCCCACCGTCCCCGGACATCGTCCCGCGCGGGGGCGTGCTCGCGGAGCAGGTCGCCCGTCCGCGCGATCAGATCGTCGTAGTCGACCAGATTTCTGGCGCGGAGCGCCGCGGAATACTGCTGGAAGAGCTCGAGGTCACCGGCGGTGAGCGGGATGTGCTGCAGCCGGTGGCGTCCGAAGAGCTGGAGCAGCGGCTTCTGCCGCTCTGCCCGCACGCGGAGCCGCCGGAGCACGCGGCGCTGGTAGTCCTCGTCGGCGATGCCGATGCCGCGCCGGAGACCGGCCGCCGCGGCGTAGTCGCGCAGCAGGGAGAAACAGAGGGAGTGCAGCGTGCCCCGGGTGATCTCCTCGGCCGCGGGGCCGATCTCCCGCCGGAGCCGCGCCGCGATCTCGTCGGCGGCCTTGTTGGTGAACGTGACCGCGCAGATGCGGCCGGGTGAGAGGCCGGCGTGGGCGATGAGGTGGCCGATGCGCGCGATCAGGCAGTAGGTCTTGCCGGCCCCAGGCCCGGCGACGACGAGCACCGGGCCGATGGGGGCCTGGATCGCGCGGCGCTGGGCGTCGGACGGGGTCAGGATCAGACGCATGCGCTCGACGTCGACGCGGGGCTGAACCACGAGTCCAGGGTCGAGGGACATTCTAGTCCAAGGGAGCCGGCAGGTCCGCCAGCACTGCCCGCCACTGCTCGACGGTGTCGGCGGGGGCGCGGCAGCTCGACCCGCTGCAGGCGTAGGCCCGCGGCGCGCGGCCGGCGGCGACCATGCCGGCCATGGCAGGCGGCAACCGTTCGGACGCGGCTGCCGCGGGTGCGATCCGCCGCACGACGCGGCGGGGGACGAACAGCGCGAGCGCGTCCGCGTGCATGCGGTCGGCCACCGGATCGCCGGGAGCGCCGACGACGACGAGGTGGGTGCTCGGGGCGAGCTGCCAGTCCAGCGCCAGCAGATACGCCGCGGCGTAGAGACCCAGCTCGCTCGAGCGGCCGGCGAAGGCCCGGGCGATCGCGAGACCGCGCTCGCGCCAGCGGACGTCTCCGGTAAGCTCGTGCAGGCGCGCGCACACGATCCCCGCCACGCCGTTGGGCGACGGGGTCGGCGTGTCCTGCACGGGCTTGGCGGTGGTCGGCAGCAGCCCGGGCCCGTCCGAGCGCCCGCGCGCGGTGTCGAACAGGCCGCCGCCGTCGGTGTCCCAGTAGTCCGCCCACACGCGATCCATGAGCCGCTCCGCCCAGGCGAGCCACTCGGGCTCGCCGGTTACCTCGTACGCGTCCACCGCGCCGGCCGCCACCTGCACCTGGTCGTCGAGCAGGCCCGTCACACCACCGGGCGTGTGCGCCACGGCGTCCTCGGCGACCCGCTCGTCCCGGAGGCGGGCCAGCGTGAGCAGCGCATGCCGGCGTGCCTCGTCGTCGCCCAGCACCGAACCCGCGCGCAGCATGGCCGAGGCCATCATGGCATTCCAGTTGGTGTAGCGGGTGTGGTCGACGAACGGCGCCGGACGCTCGTTCCGCGCCGCGCGAAGCTTGGCGCGCGCGCGCGCGAGCGTCGACCGGAGCTTGGCCTCGGGCCGGCCCAGGCGAACCGCCAGCGTGGCCTCCGACGCCGCCACGTACAGCACGTTCTTGGCGGGATTGTGGTGCATCTCGCCGGCGGTGCCGATGTCATAATATGCCGCGGCCACCTCGAGCTCGTCCGGCGAGAGCACCGCCGCGACCTCGTCGTGAGTCCAGGTGAAGTAGTCGCCGTCGTCCTCCAGGCCCACGTCGGCATCCTGGCTTGCGGCGTAGCCGCCGGCCGGATCGGACATGACCTCCCGCACCCACTGCACGATGCCCCGCGCGGCCGCCGCGTACTCCTCGGTGCCGAACAGCGCGAAGGCGTCGGCGTAGGCCTTCAGCAGCTCCGAGTTGTCGTAGGACATCTTCTCGAAATGCGGCACGATCCACTCGGCGTCGACGCTGTACCGGTGGAATCCGCCGCCGAGCTGGTCGTAGACGCCGCCGAGCGCCATGCCGAGGAGCGTCCGGTCCAGGATGCTCCGCGCCGGCGCTCCCGGGCGGTCCGACCACTGGTGGAGCAGCAGCGTCATCGCGCCGGGGTGCGGGAACTTGGGGCTCCGCCCGAATCCGCCGTTCACCGGGTCGAACACCTGGGCCATCTGAGTGACCGCGTCCGCGAGCATCTGCAGCGACGGCTCCCCCGGCGCAGCCTCATTCAGGTCCTCGCTCACCACCCGTCGCACCGCCTCCGCCTGCGACTGCACCTGCCCCCGGCGCGAGCGGTAGGCGTCGAGCACGCTCTCGAGCACGGCGCGGAAGCCCGGCCGCCCGTGCGCGCCGTCCGGCGGGAAGTAGGTGCCGCCGTAGAACACCTCGCCCGCCGGGGTCAGAAAGGCCGTCAGCGGCCAGCCGCCCTGGCGCGTCAGTGCCTGCACCGCCCGCTGGTACCGGGCGTCGACGTCGGGCCGCTCGTCCCGATCCACCTTGATGCAGATGAAGTGGGCGTTGAGGAACTCGGCGAGGTCCGGATTCTCGTAGGATTCGCCGTCCATCACGTGACACCAGTGGCACCACACGGCGCCGATGTCGAGCAGCACCGGGCGGTCCTGCGCGCGGGCCGCCTCGAAGGCTTCGTCGCTCCACGGGTACCAGTGAATTGGCTGGTGGGCGGCAGACTGCAGGTAGGCCGACGCGGCGGCCCCGAGGCGGTTCGTGGTCATCGCTGGAAGGTAGCGAAAAGGGCGCACCTGCGTGCGCCCTTCCAGTGTCGTGCGGGCGGCCTGAGCCGCCGGGTCAGGATGGCTTCTTGTGGCTCAAGGAGTAGACGTACGCGGCGACCGCCTTGACCTCGTCGTCGGTGATCGAGGAGCCGCCCTTGGGTGGCATCGGGATCTTGCTCTTGGACTCTTCTGCGGTGACACCGACCGTGATCTGCTTGACGATGGCGTCGTACGAACCATCGCTGTGGAGCCACTCCGCGTCGGTGAGGCTGGGGCCCACCGCGCCCTGCGCGTTGGCGCCGTGACATGCGTAGCAGTTGCCCTTGCTATGGAAGAGGCTGTCCCCGAGGGCGATGGCTGCTGGTGTGACGCCGGCCGGGGCCGGGGCCTGGGCCACGGCAGGACGAGCTCCCAGCACGGCGGCAAACGCGAGCAGCAGACCGAGGCGAGACCGGTAGTCCATCGTGACTCCTGTCAGGGTGACGTATCGTTATGCAGGCGGACCCTTGAGAATACAGTCCGCAGAAGGGCGGTCAAGTCGGCGCATTCGCGAGGGCCGGACCGAGCCTGCCGGTCCGACCCAACATCTTATAGCACAGAGCTTTGGACGAGCTCACTGGCCTGGAAGAATCGGTCGGATCTCCACTCGGCGGTTGGCCGCCTGGGCGCGCGGCGTTGCGTTCCGGGTCAAGGGGACGGTGGATCCGTATCCGCGCGCGACCAGCTGCTGGTAGGCCACGCCCTTCACCACCAGGTAGTCGCGCACCGCCTCGGCCTGCAGCGCCGTCAGACGCAGGTTGTCGGCCGCGGTGCCGGAATTGTCGCTGTGCGCGCCGATCTCCACCCTGGCGTCCGGGCTTGCCCGGAGTAGCAGGGCGATCGAGTCGAGCGCCACATAGGAGGCAGGCGCGAGCCGTGCCGTCCCCGGCGCGAAGGCCACAGCCGGGATGATGCCGCCGGCCAGCGCCTTGGACGGCGCCGCGGCCGGCGGTGCCGCGGGCGCCGGCACCGTCACATTCGGGCGCGGCACCGGACGGCCGACCGTGTCCGGCTTCACGCGCGGCGGCGCCTGCCCCGCGCTCGGCCGGGGCGCAGCCGGCTTGGCCTGCTGCCCGGCAACGCACCCGGTCGCCGTAACCGTGGTCCCTGCCGGCGTCCGCGGGCAGCGGTCGAGACCGTCGAGCACGCCATCCCCGTCCTCATCGCCGGGGCAGCCGAGGGCGTCCACCGTGGCGCCGCGCGGCGTCTCGGAGCAGCGGTCGAGTCCGTCGGGGATCTTGTCGGCATCACTGTCCTTGGGGCAGCCGCGCGGATCCACCAGGACCCCGGCGGGGGTTTCCGGGCAGCGATCGAGGCCGTCGGGGATGTTGTCGCCGTCGGTGTCCTGCGAGCAGCCCCGCACGTCCACCGCCGCGCCGGCCACCGTCGTGGTGCAGCGGTCCACGCCGTCGGGCACGCCGTCGCCGTCACTGTCGCTGGGGCAGCCGCCGCCGTCGACGCTGGCTCCCGCAGGCGTATCGGCGCACCGGTCGCGGTTGTCGAGCACGCCGTCGGTGTCCGAA
Organism: uncultured Gemmatimonadales bacterium; assembly: GCA_963840215.1. Lineage (GTDB taxonomy): Bacteria > Gemmatimonadota > Gemmatimonadetes > Gemmatimonadales > GWC2-71-9 > CAVVWJ01. The sequence goes on from CAWIYG010000006.1 coordinate 532,777, forward strand.
TCGAGAATGGGTTTGCTGCCAAGCATGAGGCTCAGGCCCAGGCTGGCGCCGTAGTTCATGATGGTGCGGGCCTGGACCGAGCCACGCTCAGCACTCCGGTTGCGCAGCACCACGCCATCTAACCGGATCATCAACGTTGGAGCGACGGCAATGCGGAAGCCGCCGCCACCGAGAAGCGCGTTGCTCGAGCCGCAAGCCAGTCGACTCGCGCTTTGGGGGCATTCGCTGCCGTACTTGGTCGAGCCCAGACCCGCCTTGAGGAAAACCGAGTTCGCAGCGCCCACGGGAATGTTGTACAAGGCGAAGACGCCGAGGTTCCGGACACTCACAGACACGTCACCGGGGTCGGTCTTGGGCGACGAAAACATTCCCTCCGCCTCCAGGGAAAAGTTGAGCGGCAGCCAGATGCCCGCCCGTCCGATACCCCCGAGCGCTCCGCTCAGCTCGAGCTCGCCATCGAAGGACTGATACGCGCCGGCGGCGCCGAGCTCGACGAGGTACTTGCGTTGCTGCGCCGCGCCGGGGGAGGCGCACATCACCAGCAGGGCGAGGCCGGCCAGGAGCGGAAGCCCCCCGGCCCAGCCCCTGACGGGGTGTGGGTAGGTTCGCATGGAACAAATAGATACGGTTTCCGGGGGGGCCTGACAAGGAGCCGCGTCACCTTCCCGGCTGCCACCCTTGGCATCCCCCCAGGTCCGCACTACGATTCCGCTGCCCCCGTCCCGTCCGAGAGGAGACGCGCATGCGGGTCATCATCGAATACTGCGTCGTTTGAAACTACGAGCCTCGAGCCGCCAGTTTGGCGGCTGAGCTGAAGAAAGCGTTCCCCGACGCCGAGGTCCGGCTGGTGCCCTCGTCCGGCGGCGTCTTCGAGGTCACTGTGGACGGTAACCTGGCGTTCTCCAAGAAGGCCCTCCGGCGACACCCGCAGCCGGGGGAGATCATGCAGCTGATCACGCCTCCCACCTGACATGCGGATCGCCATCTCCACCGGCGGCGGAGATGCCCCCGGCCTGAACGCCGTGATCCGGGCCGTGGTGCTCTCGACTCACGGGCGGGGGTGGAAGGCCTACGGGATCCAGCGCGGCTACGAAGGGCTGCTTTCGTTCAACGGGGTAGTGCCCCTCGGGCCCGCCGAGGTCCGCGGGATCACCCACCTGGGCGGCACCATCCTGGGGACGACCAATCGCGGCAACCCGTTCCGGTACGCGACCCGAAACGAGCAGGGCGAGGAGGTCGAGCGCGACCGCTCCGACGACCTGGTGGCCGCCTTCCAGGCGAGCGGGTTCGACGCGCTGGTCTCGATCGGGGGCGACGGCAGCCTGCAGATCTCGCACGACCTCTGGCGGAAGGGCCTGCCTGTCGTCTGCGTCCCCAAGACCATCGACAACGACGTGAGCGGCACGCAGCGCAGCTTCGGCTTCGACACGGCCGTCAGCACCGCCACCGAGGCGCTGGACAAGCTGCACTCGACCGCCGAGAGCCACGACCGGGTGCTGGTGGTGGAGCTGATGGGCCGGTATGCGGGCTGGATCAGTCTCTACACCGGGCTCTCGGGGAGCGCGGACGTCATCCTCCTGCCCGAGATCCCGTTCGACATTGAGAAGGTGTGCGAGAAGATCCGGAGCCGCGAGGCGGCCGGCCGCCATTTCAGCATCGTGGTCGTGGCCGAGGGCGCCCGCCCGCGGGACGGCGCGATCGAGCTGCTCGAGCGGCGTGGCGTCGGCACCGTCGACCGGCTGGGCGGGATCGGCAGCAAGGTGGCCCGCGCCATCGAGCATCACACGGGCAAGGAGACGCGGACGCTGGTCCTCGGTCACCTGCAGCGCGGCGGGACGCCCACCACCTACGACCGGCTGCTCGCGCTGCGCTTCGGCGCCGCGGCCGTACGGGCGATCGCGGACAAGGCCTTCGGGACGATGGTCGGGCTCAACGGTCCGGACATCACCCGGGTGCCGCTCGAGTACGTGGTCGGCCGCTCCAAGAACATTCCGCTCGACTGCGACACGGTCCGCACCGCCCGCGATCTCGGGATCTGCCTGGGTGACTGAGACCGATCCTCCGGCCACCCCGACCGTCGACGCGGCCGACACGCTCCACGGGGAGGCGATCCCCGATCCCTACCGCTGGCTCGAGGACGGCGAAAGCTCCGAGACCCGCGCCTGGACCGAGGCGCAGAACGCACGCACCGAGCGCTATCTGGCCCGGGTGCCCGGGCGCGCAGCCATTCGCCGCCGGCTCGACGAGTTGCTCGCGATCGGCGCCATCAGCGTCCCGGCGCCGGCCCATGGCCGGTACTTCTACCTGCGGCGCGAAGGCCGGCAGAACCAGCCCGTCCTGTACATCCGCGCGGGGGTCGATGGGGCCGACCGGGTGGCGCTCGATCCCAACGCGCTCGATCCCGCCGGCACGACCGCGCTCGACTGGTACTACCCGAGCGACGACGGGGCCTTCCTGGCCTACGGACTGTCCGAGAACGGCAGCGAACAGAGCGTGCTGCACGTGCTGGACGTGGTCCGAGGCGTCACGCTGCCCGACCGCATCGCGCGCACGCGCTCGGCCGATCTCGCCTGGCTGCCCGACGGCACCGGCTTCTACTACACCCGCTACCCCGCGCCCGGGACCGTTCCCGACGGCGAGGAGCCCTACCACCGCGCGGTCTACTTCCACCGGCTCGGCGACGACCCCGAGGGCGATCCGCTCGTCTTCCAGCCGGCCCAGAAGGAGTACTGGCCGGGCGTGGGTCTGTCGCCCGACGGACGGTGGCTCTCCATCCACGTGGCGCGAACCTTCGACCAGACCGACCTGTACCTCGGCGACCGGCACGCGCACGGCGCCGATGCCGTCGCGCCACCGCTCGTGGCGGTCGCCGAGGCCCTGCCCGCGTCGTTCGACGGGGAGGTGGTGCACGGGCGGCTGTTCCTGCGGACGAACCTCGATGCCCCGACCTACCGGCTCTACGAAGTTGATCCGGACCGGCCCGCCCGGGGCCACTGGCGGGAGCTGGTGCCGGCGCGGGCCGACGCGGTGCTCGACGGCGTCCGCGTCCTGGCCGACCGGCTCGCGCTGACCTACCTGGAGCGAGCCACCTCCCGCCTCCGGCTGGCCGACCTCGATGGCGGGCTCCGGCATGAGATCGCGCTTCCGACGCTCGGCAGCCTGTTCGGGCTGGGCGGCGAGGCGGATGGGCACGAGCTGTTCTACGGCTTCTCGTCGTACACCGTGCCGCCCAGCGTGTACCGGCTGGACCTGCGGACCGACGCCCAGACGCTCTGGCGCCGGGTCGAGGCCGACGTGGATCCGGACCGGTTCGAGGTTCGGCAGGTGACGGTGCCGTCGCGCGACGGCACGCCGGTGTCGATGTTCCTCGTCCATCAGCGGGGCTACGCTCGGACGGGCGACGCCCCGACGTACCTCACGGGGTACGGCGGCTTCAACATCAGCATGACGCCGGCGTTCTCCCGCTCGCTCCTGCTCTGGCTCGAGCACGGGGGGCTGGTGGCGATCCCGAACATCCGGGGCGGCGGGGAGTACGGCGAGGGGTGGCATCAGGGTGGAATGCTCGGCAATAAGCAGAACAGCTTCGACGACTTCCTCGCCGCCGCGGAATGGCTCATCCGGGAGGGCTACACCCGCCCCGAGCGGCTGGCCGTGGCCGGCGGCTCCAACGGCGGGCTGCTCATGGGTGCGGTCCTGACCCAGCGACCGGAGCTGTTTCGCGCCGTCGTGATCCAGGTGCCGCTGCTCGACATGCTGCGCTACCACCGGTTCCTGATCGCCCGGCTGTGGATCCCGGAGTACGGCTCAGCGGACGATCCTGAAGCCTTCGCCTGGCTCCGGGCGTATTCCCCATATCACCACGTGCGCCCGGGCACGGCCTATCCGGCGGTCCTGCTCGCCACGGCCGAGAGCGATACCCGGGTCGACCCGATGCACGCGCGCAAGATGGCGGCACGGCTTCAGGCCGCGACCAGCTCGCCGCGCCCGGTCCTGCTGCGCCTCGAGGCACGCGCGGGCCACGGCGCGGGGAAGCCGCTCTCCAAAGTGCTCGACGAGCTGACCGACACCTGGACGTTTGTGTTTTCGGAGGTGGGGGTCGAGGTTTAGGGTGGACACCAACCCAGGAGCCGCGGCTGATGGCCTATTCGTCCCGCCCCGTCGTGAGCATGTCGCACCCCGACCGCTGGCTCGCTTTCGCGCGGATCGTCGTCGGGCTGTACTTCGCGAAGGCCGTGTACACGAAGATCGGTCTCGTGATGCTGGGCGGTGTGATTCCGGTGCCCGGCGCCTCGGCGCGGTGGATCAGCACCATGCCGACCATCGTCACGAAGCAGGCGTCGGAGAACCCGATCCTGTTCTACAAGCACTTCCTCGAGAACACCGTCCTGACCCATCCCGAGACCTTCGCGCACCTGACGGCGGTCGGGGAAACGATCACGGGTATCGGGCTCACGCTGGGGCTGTGCACCGGCATCGCGTCGCTGGTGGGGCTCATGCTGGCGGCGAACTACGGGCTGGCCACGCAGTGGATGTCCCCCGGGCAGCAGGGCTTCCACATCGTGCTGGTGACGCTGATGATCGCGTTCTACTTCGCGCGGGCGGGTCGCACCTGGGGCCTCGACGCGAGACTGTGGACCGACCGCCCCAAGTCGCTGTTCGCGCGCCGGCCGTTCTCCTGAGGCCGGCCGCTACTCCCCCGCATCGAGCCAGCGCCGCCAGGCTTCGAAGCTGAACGGCCTCCCCAGAAACCGCTCCACGAGCGCCGCCGCCGGGGCCGAGCCGCCCGGCGCGAGGATCGCCGCTCGATAGCGCCGTGCGGTCGCGGGCGCGAGCAGGTCCAACCGGTCGAATGCGCTGAACAGGTCCTTGGCGATCACCAGCGACCACATGTACGTGTAGTAGATGGCCGAATAGCCATTCAGGTGTCCGAACGATGCTTGAAAGTGGGCCTCGGGCATCGGCGGATAGGGCAGGTAGGCCGCGCTGACCGCCTGCACGATCGAATCCGTGTTCACCAGCGCCGGCGGCCGGTCATAGACCGACAGGGAGACCCGCGCGAGCAGCATCTGTCCCCGCACGTCGAGCGCGCGGCCGAACGCCTCGGCCCGGTTCATCTGCCGCACCAGCTCCGCCGGGATCGGCTCGCCGGTCTGATAGTGGCGGGCGAAGGTGGCGAGTACGGCCGGATCCAGGATCCACTCCTCCAGCATCTGCGACGGCGCCTCGACGAAGTCCCACTCCGTCTTCACCCCGCTCTGTCCCAGCCAGCGCCCACGTCCGCCGAGATGTGCATGCAGCAGGTGGCCGAATTCATGGAAGATCGTCCTGACCTCGTCGTGAGACATGAGGCCGGGGTCGCCCGGCGTGCCGCCAGGCAGGTTGCAGACGAGTGCTCCTTCCGGCAGATCCCGGCCGCCGATCCCGCTCCGGATCGCGAAGTGCGCCGCGTGCGAGAACTTGCCCGGCCGGGGGTGCATGTCGAGATAGAACCGCCCGACCCGCTGACCGCCTTCGAAGATCTCATACGCCTCCACCGACGGGTCCCAGACTGGCACGCTCACGCGGCGAAAGCTGACCCCGAAGAGGCGGCTCGAGAGGTCGAGCACGCCCTGCCGGACCGCGTCGTAGGGGAAGTACGGCCGCACCTTCTGCGAGTCGAAGTCGTACGACGAGCGGCGGACCAGCTCGCGCAGGTAGCCCGACTCCCAGCGGTTGACGGCGGTCGCGGAGGGATCATCCTGCTGCTTCCGGTCCAGCAGGCGGCGATAGTCGGCCTCGGCCGCCGATCGGGATGCTTCGGCGATCCGGTCGATGAAGGCCGACGCGCTGGCGGCCGTGCCGACCATCTTGTCTGCCGTGGCGTAGTCGGCCCACGAGCCGAACCCGAGCAGGTGCGCCAGCTCGGCGCGCCTGGCGATGAGCCGATCGAGCACCGCCATGTTCTTAGGGTACGCACGGGTGTCGAAGGCGATCCGCATCCGCCGCCGGAGCTCGTCGTTCCGGGCATAGGTGAACACCGGAACCGCGTCCGGATACTCGGTCGTGAGCACGATCCGTCCGTCCGCGCCGGGCCGGTGCGCCGCGATGAAGTCCTCGGGCAGTCCCGCCAGGTCGGCCACCGAGTCCACGGTGACGGTCTGCGTGCCCTCGCGGATGTTGCGGTTGAATGCCTGTCCGATCGTGACCAGCTCCTCGTTGAGAGCACGCACCTGCTCCCGGATCGTGTCGTCCTTGTCGACCCCGGCGAGCCGGAAGCCGAGCAAGGTGCGGCGCACGTAGTAGCGCGTGGCCGCGTCCGCGCCAGCCGTGTCCATCCCGGTCAGCGCGTCGTAGATGCGGCGGTCGAGGGTGATCTCGGTCCCGAGGGCGGCCACCCGCTGGGCGGCGGCCTCCGCGGTCGCGCGCACGCCCGAGTCCGGATGCACGGCGGCGATGAGCCCGGTCTGGTTGTCCGCCCCCTCGAGCTGCCGGCGGAGCTGGTCGTACAGCGTCAGCGTGTTGGCGATCGTCCGCCGCCCGCGGACCGCGAGCAGGCGGTCCCGGATCGCGCGGGCTTCGGCCAGCCGCGCGTCGATGCGGCGCTCGAAGGCGGACGCGGTCGGCCGGTCGGCCCAGAAGGGCCCGTCGTCGGACGGCGGGTCGGACGGAGAAGGTGGCGCGGGCGGGCCAACCAGGAGAGCGGCCAGGATCAGGATCGACGCCTGCATGTCGGACTCACCGGAAGATGGGAGGAGATCGCATGCCACCCACGATGCCGTCGGCCTCGCAGTGCGCGTCGTGGGCACTGTACACGACGCAGAACACCCCGTCGGCGTTCCAGCGGGCGTACCACTGGCGCATCACCCCGCGATCCTGCGCCGAAAACCGTTTCGAGGGCAGGTCTTCGGTATAGAGCGCGACGTGGGTGTGGACGGTGCCCTGCCAGTCGGGAGGCCCGCAGCGCTCGACCGAGGCCGCCGCGGAGATGCTCATCGAGTCGGCCTCCTCGGGCGCCAGGGCGAGGATGTGGTCGACGTACACCGTGTCGTTCCGGATGGAGGTGCCGAGGCAGGCCACGCGCTCCTGTTTGGCGGCCAGGCTCTGTTCCCAGAGGGACCGTAGGCCGAGGCCGGCTTCCGGGCTGAACCGAAAGGCAGGCTGGGGTCCCGGCTGGGTGGTGTCGGTCTGAGCCACGGCCGGCGGCGCCATCCACACCACCAGTCCCGCCAGTGCCAGCCGGCGCCCGGCGCGGCCCATGCGCCTCAGTACCTCGTGCTCGGCAGGATGACGAGGCCCGCGCCGTCGATCTCGCAGTGCGCCCGGTCCTCGGCGTAGAGCACGCAGAACGTTCCGTCCATCTTCCACCGCCGCCACCACATCAGCATCACGCCCCGGTCGGCGCCGGAGAACCGCGCGCGGGCCGGCTGGCCCGAGAGCGCGACGTGGGTATGCACGGTCCCCTGCCACTCGGGCGGGCCGCACAGGTCGAGCGACGAGCCCGCGGAGACCGCCTGGGCGTCGCCTCCGGCGGACAGAGGATTGATCCGCGTGATCCGGAGGGTGTCGCCGTCCACCACGCTCGCGAGGCAGGCCACCCGCTCCGCGCCGGCCGTGGCGCTCTCGCGCCAAAGCGCGCGCATGGCCGCCTGTGCGTCAGGTCCGACGGCGAGCACCCGGGGTCCCCCGGCCCGCGCCGCGGCGAGCGCCAGGGCCAACGCCGCGACGAGCACGACCGCCCGCGGACGCGTCACGCCGACGGGTCCCTCATGGCGCCCGGCCGATGGCGACGCCCCAGGGAATCTTGCCGACCGGAATCTTCTTCAGCACGGTGAGCTGGTCCGCGTCGATGACGCTCACGTCGTTGGACGGTCCGTTCGCCGAGTACAGCTTGCGACCGTCGGGCGTGAGGGCGATGCCCCAGGGCCGCTGTCCTACCGCGGCGGAGCCGACGACCGAGTCGGTCGCCACGTCGATCACCGACACCGTGCCGCCGCGGCCATTCGAGACGTAGATGCGCCGCCCGTCGAGCGAGGCCTCGGCGTCCATCGGCTTGGACCCCTCGGGCATGCGGATCACCTTGAGTGACTTCCTGGCGGCCGCATCCACTACCCACACCGTGCCGTCGACCTCCGAGGTCACGTAGGCCCGCGCGCCGTCGGGCGTGAAGGCCAGCGAGCGGGGCCGCTTTCCGACTTCGACCTGTCCCACGACCGCACCGGTCTTGGTGTCGATGACCGTAACGTTGTGATCGGTCTCGCCGGTGACCCATACCGTGTTGCCATCAGGATGGACCCGGACGCCTTCGGGCTCCTTACCAACCGTGACCGTCGAGCGGATCTTGCCGCTGGCAATGTCCACGATCGACGCCGTGCCCGCGTCTTCGTTGGAGACGAACAGCGTCGTACCGTCGCGGCTGATGTCGAAGGTTTCGGGGTCGGACCCGCCGGGCAGCACGCGGGTGACCGTGCGGCTGGCGGCGTCCACCACTGCGACTCCGTCCTTTGTCTTGTCGGACTTGAGTTTTTCGCACTCCTCGTCCGGCATCGTCGGCGGGCACTTGGGCGACCCGCTCAGGGCCACGAACACCGTCCGGCCGTCCTGGCTCACCCGGACGCCGCGCGGCCGGGTGCCCACGGGAATCGACGCGATCGCGCTGTCGGTCCGGGTGTCGATGACGGTGAGCTCCTGTGAGTCTTCGTTGGTCACGTAGGCCAGCAGCGCGTTTGCCGACGGGGCCGTGGCCGGCCCGGCGCTGTCCGCCCCGGCGGCATCACCGGCGCGGGGCGCGTCCTTCTGACAGGCCGCCAGGAGCAGGATGGCGGCCGCAGCCGCCCGGAGGTCATTTCGCATCGAGGATTGCCTTGTCGCGGTTGCGGGTCTGGTTGAGCCCGAGCGCGCGGTCCATGCCGACGGCGCCGCGGAAGTCGGCGCCATCGACGTTGGCCTGGCCCAGCTTGGCCCCCGTGAGGTCCGCCCGGGTGAGATCGGTCTGGATCAGCTCGGCGTTCCTCAGGTCGGCGCGCACCAGGACCGCGCCGGCGAGGGTGGCGTGAGAGAAGTCGGCCTTGAACAGGTTGGCGCCGGTGAAGTCGGCACCCGAGAGGTCCGCGCTGACGAAGGCGGCCCGCATGACGCCCATCGACTGGTTGCCGGGGTCCGCGCCGATGTTGGCATTGACCAGCCGGGCCCCGACCAGCTTGGCCCCGCGGAGGTAGCCGATGATGCGGGTGCCCGAGAGATTGGCCCCGCTCAGGTCCGCCGCCTCGATGATGGTGGCGAAGAGACTGGCGCCCTCGAGGTTGGCCTTCCGAAGATCCGCCCGCCGGAGGACGCTGCCGTCGAGGTTGGCGCGGGTCAGGTCGGCCCCGCCGGCGACGGCGTCGGTGAGGTCGCACGAGAACAGGTTGGCGCCGCCGAGGTTGGCGTTGGTCAGCCGGGCGCCCGTGAGGGTGGCACGGCGGAAGTCGAGTCCGCGCAGGTCGAGCCCGCTCAGGTCCACGCCGGTGAGGTCGGGGGCGTATCGCCCGTGCTGGCCGCCAGGCGGGCCTTGAGCCCCGCCGCGTCGAGCCGGACGGCCGGCGTGTCGACGACGGTCCGGAGTGCACGGGCATCGGCAGCGGACGTGGTGGCCAGAGGGCCGCCAGCAGGTGGGGCAGGAGCATGGTCATCTCCGTGAAGTTAGGCGGCTCCGAGCCGGATGGCCAACCGCGCCGGTCGGCAGCGGATGCGGTGGCCCGAAGGAAAAGCGGGACCGCGACGCGGTCCCGCTGATCCGATGCCGAACCGTTCTGCCCACCGCCGCGGTCGGTCATCCTTGGCGTTTCACCGCCGGTCGTCCCGGCGCCATCTTGGCGTCGCTCCGGGCCTTTACGTAGCTGTAGATCTTGTCGATGGTCGTGATCTCCATGCCGAGCGCGCACCAGGACGGCATGCCCTTTTCCGGGCGGCCGGCGCACACGGTCTGCATGAAGAGCTCCTTGGTGGGATCGGGCCATCGGGCTTGAGCGAGACGATGAGGTGCGGCGCGAAGGAGGTCCCGAGCGCGTCCTCGCCGTGACACCGCGCGCAATTCAGGTTGAACTGCTTCCAGCCGTCGTACACGTCCTGGGACACCGTGTCCCTGGGGGCCACGTGGTACTGATCCCGAAGCTCCTGGGCGGCGGCGCGCGTCGTGGCCGCCGTGGCGGCCACCAGAAGGCCGGCACCCAGTACGATGCGGCCGAGAGCGGTGGTGAGGGGCGTGCGCATGCTCGCAGACGTTCCTTTCCTGACGCGAAGAGGAGGACCGCAGACCATAACCGGCCGCAGCGGAAGCGGCGACCGGCGATCGAAACTCGTGAGCTATTGTCCTGCGACTATGACAACATGGGCCTCTGCCTGGCGCGCCATGCAACCGCCGTGCCGAATCCCTTCCTCAGTCCGAGCCCGCCTTCTTGCCCGCGTCCGCCGAAGAATTCTCGGGTTGCTCGGGCGCGATCGGAAGGATCGGAACGTCGTACTGCTTGAGAATGGCCTCGATCTCCGGCCGCTTGCGCTCGAGCACCGCCTGGAGGCTGTCGCGGAACTCCTTGTCCCGGCGGCGGACGGCGATGCCCATGTTGTACTGGAACGGGAGGTCGCTGAGCGAGTCCCGCGCGGGAAGCGGCGTGAGCGTCAGGGGCACGGCGGACTGCTTGGCGTAGTAGCCGGCAAGGGGGCCCCAGGCGATGGCCAGGTCCACGTCCTTCTTCTCGACGCCCTTGATGATGTCCTCGGGCCGGGCCTGGTCGCTGAAGAAGGTGCTGTATCCGGTCAGGTTGCCGACGACCCCGTAGTGGCTCAGCGCCATGGCCGGGGGCGAGTTTTCGGCGTCGGAGGTGTAGATATTGACCCCGATCTTCAGGCGCTTGAGCCTCGGATCGGCGAGGGACTTGATGTCCTCGAGGCCGCCGCCCTTGCGCGTGACGAACACGTAGCCGGAGCGGAAGTAGGGCTTGGTGACGCCGGCGATGTCCAGCCCGGCGGGGGCCTCGACCGCCATGTCGCAGTACATCCCGTTGATGATGCGGAAGTAGCCTCGTCGCGTGGGATACCAGACGTAAGTGAGCTTGGAGTTCAGCTCCTTCGCGATCAGCTCGGCGATCTTGTTCTCGAACCCCTCGCTCTTGTCGTTCGAGGACGGCATGTTGTCCGGGTCGGCGCACACCCGGATCAAGCCGGCTTCGCGCGGGCGCAGGTCGCTGCGCCGCGGCCGGAGCCGCCAGCCAGGTCGTGAGGGCACCGCCCAGCACCAGCAGCCGAGCGAGGGGAAACGCAATCCGCGACATTGACTCACCCTGTCGAGCATGGGTAGCGGCCGGGCCGGCCGTTCGACCGGCCCGGGCTGAAAAGAGCACGGCGCCGGAGCTGACAGCGCCCCGGCGCCGTGCTCATTTCGTAATCTACCCCCGGAGCGACCGGAGGGTATCCCCTCCGGCCGGCCGGGCGGACCTGCTTACTTCATCGTCGGGTTCTTGAGCCCGAAGACGGTCATGAACGCCGCCCTGGGTGCAGAAGCTGCCCGCGTCACCGAAGGCGCCGAGCGCGCCGAGACCGGCGGTCGGATCCTCGGCACCGATGCCGGCGGCTACGCCGATACCGGCCCAGCCGCCGATGCCCGAGTACACGGCGATGTTCTGCTGGCCATCGGGACGCAGTGTAGCGTCATCGGGTTGCCGATGATGCCCGACGGGGTCTTGAACTGCCAGAGGACCTTACCGGTCTTGGCATCGACGCCCTTCAGCCAGCCTTCCATGGTGCCGTAGAAGACGAGGCCGCCGGCCGTGGCGAGCGCGCCGCCGTAGGCCGCCAGGTTCTCCTTGATCTCCCAGACAACCTTGCCCTTCATCGGATCCCAGGCGATGAACCGGCCACGATGGCCGCCGGGGCCCGGGAACATCCGCACGATCGCGCCGACGTACGGCTGACCGGCGGTGTACTTCACTTCGACGCCTTCATAGTCCATGCAGATGTGGTTCGTCGGGACGTAGAAGAGGCCGGTCACCGGCGAGTACGCCGACGGCTGCTGATCCTTGAAGCCGATGGCGGCCGGGCAGATGCCCTCGCCGTTCTTCTTCGAGGAGGTGCCGTACTTCGGATCCTTGACCGGAACGCCGGTCGCCACGACGCCCTCGACCGGGGTGCCGGTGCCGCCGCTCTTGGCCCAGTTGATCGGACCATACGCGTTGCCGACGATGACCTTGCCGTTGGTGCGGTCGATCGTGTAGCCGATGCCGTTACGGTCGAAGTGGCCGAGCAGCTTCTTGCCGCCGCTCTCGAACAGGACGTTCTCGTTGACGCCGTCGTAGTCCCACTCATCGTGCGGCGTCATCTGATAGGCCCACGCCGCATGCCCGTTGTCCGGGATTGCGTGCGAAGATGGTCATCGACCACTTGTTGTCGCCCGGCCGCTGGTCGGGGTTCCAGGTGCCCGGGTTGCCGACGCTGTAGTAGAAGAGGTCGAGCTCGGGGTCGTAGGAGTACCAGCCCCAGGTGGTGCCGCCGCCCCGCTTCCACTCATCGCCCTGCCAGGTCGAGACACCGAGGTCCTTGCCCTTGTGCGACGGGTAGTTCGCGTTCGCGTCGCCGTCGATCAGGACTTCGCTGTCCGGGCCGGTGCTGTACGCGGTCCACAGGTGCTCGCCGGTGTTGGCGTCGAAGGCCGTGACGCGGCCGCGCACGCCGAACTCACCGCCCGAGATGCCGACGATGACCGATTTCCTTGCCCGACTTGGTCTTGATGTAGATCGGGGCATTGGTCATCGTGGCGCCCTGCTTGTAGCCGTTGGCCTCGGGCCCGGCGTTCGACTTATCCGGGTGCTTGGCCTTCCACAGCTCCTTGCCGGTCTTGGCGTCGAGCGCGATCAGCTCACCCTGCAGCGCCTGGATGTAGATCTTCCCGCTCGGGCTGTAAGCCGTGCCCCGGTTGACCAGGTCGCAGCACGCGATTGGAATCGCGTCGGGCGACTGGTTCGGCACGTACTTCCAGATCTGCGGTGCGCCGGCCTTGGAGAGGTCGAGCGCGTACACGATGTTCGGGAACGATGTATTGACATACATCACGTTGCCGACCACGAGCGGGTTGCCCTCGTGACCGCGCAGCGTGCCGGTCGAGAACGACCAGATCGGCCGCAGCTCGCCCACGTTCGCCGTCGTGATCTGCTTGAGCGGGCTGAAGCGCTGCAAGCTGAAATCACGCCCGGTCATGTGCCATTCGCCCTCGGGTGCGCTCATGGTCCAAGCCCCCGAACGCGCCTGGGCCGTGGCGGACACAGCGACGGCTACGCTCAGCCCCGCTGCGATCCCGCCAGACACCACCTTCTGAGTAAAGCGGTTCATAACTGACCTCAGGATGAAGGGTGGTTCTACTGCTCTACTGCATTCTGTTGCCACGTGCTGGTGACGCATCATACGTATGCCGGAGCGGCTGGGCGGCGACTGGCTCGAGTGCCGCGGATCAGGGACCGGAAGGCGGGCCGCGTTCGGCCCCGGAGCGGTCCCCGCGCGCGCTGCGGGAGAGGGTTTGCCCTGAAGTACGCCTCGAGACGCCGCCGCGGATTCCCGCGGGGCGCGCCACGGCGTCAGGGCACCGGGCCGTGCCGAAGCACGAGGCAAATGTGGGTGAGGAACTGCGACTATTGTGCGGGAGAAGCGAAGCAACTGAGGACGGCGAGCCGGCAGTGTCCGTGCGATTCGGGGCCCACCGCCAGCACGCCGATGCCGTGGGCCACGCGCGGCGCGACGTGCGCGCAGCGGCGACCGGATAGGACGTCGACATGGTGCCAATGGTGAAAGCGAACGGGAACAAGCCCATCTCACCCCTCAGCGTCACCGCTGAACCGCTTTGTGTGTCTGTTAATGAGCTGCAGTTGGGGAGGCGGTCATCTCGCTAGTACCGCCTGAAGATTCGTTCTGTTCCGCAAACAGCCAAGTGCGAGCCTGCGGGAGGCTTAGAGGGGCCAGTATACATCGTGCAAAATGAACTGTCAATCACGGATTCCGGCCCGTTCGGTCCGCCAGACCCTGGCTCCCGAGCCCGCAAAACCCCCCTCGTAAACCTGCCCCCCGCTCCCCACCAGATCCATCGCCCGGTCTGCCAGCGCCCGCCCCTCGACTTCGCTCCCGACCAGCCCGTACACCGCCGGCCCCCACGAGCTCTGTCCCACGCCCGCCGCGCCCCACTCGGCCAGCCGGCGCACCAGGGTCGCCGAAGGTCCCGGGGCGAACACTCCGCCCTGCTGCGAGGCAAACCAGCCGCCGGTCACCCGCTGGACCTCGGTGAGCGCGGCCCCGAAGCTCTCCAGGTCTGCCTCGACCAGCGCGGGCAGCAGCTGCATCAGCACCAGGTGGGCGACCCGCTCGACGTCTCGCTCGGGCGGCGGCGGGAGCTGCTCGAAGGCGGCGGCCTCCGCCTCCCCGCTCAGGCCCGGCGCCCCCGCGGGCACGGCCACAACGCAACGCCAAGGCTCGGGGACGGCAATGCGGGCCAGCAGCGGCGCGATCTCCTCCGCTCCTGGCCGCCTGCCCCCCTCCACGATGAAGCCGCCCAGTGCGAATGTCCAGGTGCCGATCGCCGACCGCCGGCCCCGGCCGACCGCCCGGGCGAGCGCCGGCGCGTCGGGGGACAGGCCGTGAAGCTCCGCGAGCGCCCGGGCGACCGCCAGCCCGAGCTGGGTGCCCGATCCCAGCCCGCTGTGGGCGGGGATGCTCCGGTGAACCGTCAGACGGCCCTCGGCAGGCCGCCCGTGAAAGCCGAGGAATCGCTCCGCGTAGGCCAGGGCCCGTTCGGCATCGGGCCCCCGGGCACTCAGGCGATCATCGGGAGCCAGCCTCGAGCAGGAGCGACGGTGCCGGCACCGCCGCGCCCAGCCCACCGAATCGGCGGCCGAGCGCGCCGCGCAGGTCCAGCACGCCGAAGTGGAGCCGAGCGGCGGCCTCGACGAAGATGCTATCGCGACCGGACATACTCGGTCAGCATCGCCATCGCCTCCTGCTCGCGCGGCCCGGCGGTCTTGTCGACGATCACCTGCAGGCGGGCGTACTCCGCCCGGATCTCGTCGGCGGGAATGAGGTGCGTCCGGGTGGCCAGGATGGCGGCCTCCAGCACCGCGTGGCGCGCGCGGTTGAAGCCCAGGAACTCACGCCGGGTGCCCCGGTGGACGACCCGCGTCTCGATCCGCGAGCGCGGCGGTGTATCGTCGATCGAGTCGTACCTCGATCTCCCGCCAGGAACAGGCGGCCTCCAGCACCGCCCCCCGGACCGTCGCCGCCGGGACCCAGGGATACTGCGGGCTGCCGATCGCCCCTGCGCGAACAGCATGACGTCGTCGGTCAGGTTGACCACGGCCACCCCGGCCGCCCGCACGTTGCGGAACGTGGTGGTCTCCAGGAAGGGCTTGAGCACGATGCGCTCCTCGCCCCACTCGACGCCCATGGGCGCGAAGTTGATCGCGCCGTCCGGCGCCATCGATGTCACGATGGATTCGATGATCACCGCACCAGGTCCACCGGCGGCGGGTTCGAGGCCAGGGTGCTCGGCTCGGCCCCGGTGGTGGGGACCAGGGCGCCGTCGGCCGCGAGCGGGACCGCCCGGGGCGCGGCGGGCACGCCGTGCAGGAAGTGATCGACCAGGCGGTAGCCGTGCTCGGTCAGCACCGACTCGGGGTGGAACTGCACGCCGTGCACCGGGTGCCGGCGATGCTGGACGGCCATGATCTCGCCGTCCTCCGACGTGGCGGTCACCTCCAGCTCGTCCGGCACGGAGGCCGGGGCGATCACCAGCGAGTGGTAGCGGGTGGCGCGGAACGGCGTCGGGGAGGCCCCGGAACAGGCCCTCGCCCCGGTGATGGATCAGAGAGGTCTTGCCGTGCATCGGCTGTCCCGCCCGCACGATCTCGCCGCCGTAGGCCGCGCCGATGCACTGATGCCCCAGGCACACGCCCAGGATCGGGATCGCTGGCGCCCAGCCGCCGGACCAGGTCGGTCGAGATCCCCGCCTCGGAGGGCGAGCAGGGGCCGGGCGAGATGATGATGTGGGAGGGGGCCATCGCGGCGACGTCGTCGACCGTGAGGGCGTCGTTCCGGCGCACCGCCGGCGTCTCGCCCAGCTCCCGGACGTAGCGCGCCAGGTTGTAGACGAAGGAGTCGTAGTTGTCGATGAGGAGGATCATGGTCGCGCCAGTGCCCCGATCAGCGCTCTCGCCTTGTCCAGCGTTTCCCGGTATTCGAGCTCCGGGTCGGAGTCGGCGACGATGCCGCCGCCGGCCTGGAAGTATACCCGTCCCCGGAGGGCCACGATAGGTGCGGATCACGATGCTGGTGTCCATCGCCCCGGTGACGCGAGAGGTAGCCGATCGACCCGCAGTACACGCCTCGCCGGGTCGGCTCCAGCTCGGCGATGATCTCCATCGCCCGGACCTTGGGGGCCCCGGTGATCGATCCGCCGGGAAAGGCGGCCCGCAGCAGGTCGATCGCGTCGGCGGCCGGGCTCCAGCTCGCCCACGACCGTCGACACCAGGTGGTGCACGGTCGGATGGTGCTCCAGCGCGAACAGCTCCGGCACCCGCACCGTGCCCGGCCGGCAGACGCGCGACAGGTCGTTCCGCAGCAGGTCGACGATCATCACGTTCTCGGCCCGGTCCTTGTCGCTCTCCGAGAGCGCGCGACCGAGGGCGGCGTCGTGCATCGGCCCGAGGCCGCGGGGACGGGTCCCCTTGATCGGCCGGGTCTCGACATGCCGGCCGTTCTCGTCGAGCCGGAGGAACCGCTCGGGCGAGGCGCTCAGCACGCCGAGCGTCGTCGAAGGCGAGATAGGCGGCGAAGGGCGCCGGGTTGCTCCGGCGGAGCCGAGAGTAGAGCTCGAACGGCGAACCGCCGATCGGCGCCTCGCAGCCGCTGGGAGAGGTTGGCCTGGAAGATGTCGCCCGCGACGATGTACTCGCGCACCCGGGCCACGGCGTCGAGGTAGCCGCGATGGGTGAAGGTCGAGCGGAGCCCGATCGCCTCCGCGCCTTCGACGCCCAGCACGGGATAGGTCGGGGCTTCCGGCCGGCCGGTGGCCGCGGGCTCGGCCGCGGCGGCCGGCGGTCGGGGTGGCCGCGGCGCCACCCGGGCCGGGTCCCGGAGCCGCTCCTGGACCATCGCCAGCCGTGCGCGCGCGCGATCAGCCTGTGCGGGGCCGGTCTCGGGCATCCCGGTCGAGATGATCCACCCGGTCTCCAGGCGATGGTCCCACGCGATGACCCAGTCGTACAGGCCCAGCACGACATCGGAGATCGCGAGATCGTCGTACCTGGGCGCCGGCAGCCGCTCCAGCACCGCGCCGTAGTCATAGCCCACGTACCCGGCCACGCCGCCCTGGAAAGGAGGCAGGCCGACCACCGGCGCCGGGGTGAACGGCGCGAGGAGCTCGCGCACCGCCAGCAGGGGATCGCGGTCGAGCCGGGCCCACGGACGGCCCGGCCCCCTCAGCTCGGTGACGCGGCCCTTGCTCCGGATCACGAGCGCCGGGTCGGCGCTGAGGAAGGAATAGCGCCCCAGCTGGCTCTCGCCGGCGAGTGCGCCGCCGGTGGCGCTGTCGAGGAACAGCAGGTAGGGCAGGTCGAGAAAGCGGGCGACGACGTCGATGGGGTCGCCCGCGATACCCAGATTGTCGACCAGCGGCGCCGGACCCTCGCCCATCAGGCCTGGCTCCGTCGCGCGGGTGCGTCGGGCCGGCGGCGGCGCTGGGTCAGCTTCACGTGCTCGGAGCGGACGTCGTCGGGCGGCGTGAGATAGCCCCACGCCAGCGCGCCTTCCTGGCGGTACGTCTTGCCCAGCGTGATCGCGAGGCGAGCTTTGGCGAGCTCCCGGCCAAGGTAGAAGGCGTGGGTCGCCTCCTCGACGCCGAGCTGGGCGAAGATCTCCTGGATGTCGGTGCCTCGTACGAACAGCTGGTCGTTGAACACGGTGATCGTGGTCCGATCGGCGAAGATGCGGAAGTTCGAGTCCTTGACGGCGGCGTGCAGGCGGCGAAGCTCCGCCTCGTCGTACTCGAGGATCACCGGGTCCTTCACCGTCAGCAGCCGGTCGTCGACGTTCTTGGGCAGCGTCCGGTGGCGCACGGCGTGGTACATCAGGCGCCGGGCGATGTCGATCTCCCGGACCGCCCCGCGGGCCCAGGGGATGACCTCCGTGGTGAGCACGGCCCGGACGCCGGTCTCCTGGGCGATGGCGAGCAGGAGGGCGTGGACACCGGTCGTGTCGGCGCTGGTGAGCTCGGTGATGTTTCCGACGCCCATCATCTGCCCGGCCTCGGGATAGCGCCGGTGCACCTCGGCGTAGCGCTCGAGCGAGGCGGTGAAGCCGAAGCCGATCGGCTCGATGACCGGGTCGATCAGGTAGCCCACGCCCCAGCGCTCGAGCGATTCGATCGTCGCCGGGAGGGTCTCGATTCCCTCCCCGAAGTCCGGAATCGCCACCACGCGGGCACCGCTGCCCGCCACCTCGCGCGCCACCTCCAGGTTCGAGCCGTTCACGCTCAGCACCAGCTCGGCGCCCGCCTCGACCGCCATCCGGATCTCGGACGGCTCGAAGCTGTCGACGCTGACGCGCATCCCCGCCGTCCGCAGCTCGCGGACCACGTCGCCCAGCGCGGGGAAGGGCACGCCCGGCGTGCAGCCGACGTCGATCACGTCCGCGCCGCTCGCCTGGAAGTAGTCGGCGGCGGCGCGGGTCTGCTCGCGCGACAGCTTGGCGGCGTTGTTGATCTCGGCGAGGATCTCGATGTCGTACGGGCCGTAGTCGACGGCCGCGGCCGCCTGGCCGAAGTAGCGGGGAATCTCGCGGAGGTCCTTCGGGCCCTTCTCCACCCGCACGCCGTAGCGCTCGCTCAGGAGCCCGGCCTCGCCCTCGACGAGTCCGGGGAGCAGCACCAGGTCGGTGCCGGGCGGCACCTCGAGGAAACGGGCGATCCACGGCGTCGTCATCAGCGCCGCGACCGTGATCTTGAGAACGGCCACCTCCGCCTCGAATGGCGGCCGCATCTCCTCGAGGACGCGCCGGAGCGCCGGCTCGGCGAGCCGTCCGGTGACGAACAGCACGCGGCCAGGAGGAGCGACAGCGCTCACCATGTCCGTCGCCCGCCCGACCGCCTGACCGTCCGACCGCCTATCTCGGATCCCCCGGGCGCACCCACTTGTTTGGCGTGCCCTCCAGCGCACCGCCGGTCGGCCGCCAGAGCGCGACCTCCTCGATCTTCCGGGCCAGCTCGAAGTCCTTGTCGCTGATCCCGCCGGCCGCGTGGTTCTGGAGCTTCACGGTGAGCCGGCCCCACGTGACCGTCAGATCGGGGTGGTGGTAGGCCGCCTCTGCCAGGTAGCCAACCGCGTTGACCAGCATGAGCGTGGTGGGCCAGCCGTCGGTCTTGAAGACCCGCCGGATCCACCCGTCCTCGTAGTACCAGCCGGGCAGCTCCTTCAGCCGCTCGGCGATCTCGGTCTCGTTATACGTCTTCTCTTTCGTTGCCGGCATGGTACGCTCCTCCAGGTTCTGATCGCCCGCTCACATCACCACTCCGCCATTCACCATGATCGTCTGGCCGGTGAGAAACCCGGACTCGTCCGAGGCCAGGAACACGGCCGCGCCCACCAGATCCTCGGGCTTGCCCCACCGGCCCAGCGGGGTCCGCTCCTCGACCTCCCGCCGCCAGCGCTCGTCGGCCTGCTCACCGAAGCCGGTCTCGATGAAGCCCGGCGCCAGGATGTTCACCCGGACGCGTGGCGCGACCTGCCGGGCGAACGACTTGCTGAAGCTCAGGACCCCGCCCTTGGCGGCGGCGTAGAGCACGGGATTCTCGCCCGCCATGCCAAGCCCGACGTGATCCCACGACATGTTGACGATGGCGCCGCCGCGCTCCCGCATCAGCGCCGCCGCGGCCCAGGAAGCGATCACCGTGCCGCGCACGTCCACGTCCAGCAGCAGGTCGAGCTTCTGGCGAGCCGACAGGCGGGCGCCAGCGCCGGTGAGGATGTCGGCGCCGGCGTTGTTGATCCAGGCGTCGACCCGCCCGAATAGCTGAGCGAGGGTGGCTGCGAAGGCCTCGACGTCCTCGTCCCGGCTGATGTCGACCTGGAGCACCTCTGCGCGCCGCCCGAGGGAGCGGATGGCCGTCGCGGTCGCCTCGGCGCCCGCCGCGTTCCCGCGATAGGTGATCGCGAGATCGGCGCCCTCCCGAGCGCAGCCGACGGCGATCGCGCGCCCGATTCCGCTCGAGGCCCCGGTGACCACCGCGACTTTCCCGTCCAGCCTCACGCCGCCTCCCCTCCGTGGCACCTGCGCGCTAACTTCTCAAATTCCAACATATCAGGGCCTTAGCATCTCACAAGGGAGCGCGGATGCGGCTGTTGGTGAGCGTGCGGTCGGCGGCGGAGGTAGCGCCGGCCGTCGCCGGTGGGGCGGATATCGTGGACGCCAAGGAGCCGTCCCTGGGATCGCTGGGGTCGGTGAGTGGCCCCGTGCTGCTCGCGATCTCCGGCTGCATGCCGGCGGCGATGCCGTTGAGCGTCGCGCTTGGGGATCCGAAGGATCCGGCTGCGCTCGAGCGTGCACTGGCCGTGCTCGACGGGCTCGGACCCAGGCCGGGCCGCGTCTATGTAAAGATAGGTCTGTCGGCGGCGGGCACCGGGGCGGGGGCGTTGCTTCGAGCCGCGGTCGACGCGGCAGCTCGCGCGCCCCTCCGTCCAGCGGTCATCGCCGTTGCGTACGCCGATCACCTGGCGGCGGGTACCCCGGCCCCCCAGGCCGTGGTCCGCTTGGCGCGGACGAGCGGCGCGGACGGCGTACTGCTCGATACCTGCAGCAAGGTCGGCGGCGATCTCTTCCATCATATTGGCGAGCCCGCGCTCCGCGCGTGGGTGGAAGAGGCGCAATCCGTGGGGCTGCTCGTGGCGCTCGCGGGCTCCCTCACCGTGGAAGGCGTCCGGGTCGTGGCCGACCTTCCGGCGGACGTCGTCGGAGTTCGAGGGGCGGCCTGCGAGGGGGGAAGGGACGGATGGGTGGTGGAGCAGCGGGTGGTCCACCTGAAGGCGGCGCTGGCAGCGGGTGCGGCGCCTGCTGCTGCATGGTTGTAACAGCAAGAATTATAATGTGTTACGACGCAGCATCCGATTGGATTTTCCTCGGGTTTCGGCGTATATTTGGGCATGACGCACGAGCCCAATGAAAGCCAACTGACCTTCGAACCCAAGATCGACTTTGAGCGGCTGGGCGCGGTCAGCCTCGACCGGCTGGAGCGTTGCTTCCGGCTCCAGGCGACTCGGGTAGGTCCCGGCCGGTACCGGGTCGTCGGCGGGGCGCAGATCCATTGGGTGGACCTCTACACTACCGCCCTCCCCCGCTGCGACTGCGGCGACCATCTCTGGCGCGACCAGATCTGCAAGCACATTCTCGCCGCGCTCCTCCGGGAAGGTGACGAGCGGGTACTCACCGCGTTGGGTCACCTGGTCCGGCAGCTCAGGAACCCACCGATCGCCGCCTAGGCGAAATGCCGCAGTGCCCGCCGGCGCGCGGTGCCTCGGCGGCAGAACTTCCGCTCCCGCAGCGTATTGGGTGAGTCTCGTCGAGGGCACGGCCCTTGCCGGGATTAAGCGTTCTCGTCGCTTTCGCCCAACCTCGACTTCCGAGCCATTCAGGTGACGCTAGCTCCGGCACCGCTGCAAAGCAGGTTCGGGCGACGGCTCCTCCTGCTGTTCGTGGGCTGCGCGGTGCTGCCGATCGCGATCGTCGCGGCGGTCTCCTATAATCACGTCCGCACCGAGCTCCGGAGCCAGACCGAGCGCCGGCTCGCGCTGGCCAACAAGGCGCTCGGGCTCGCGGTCTACGAACGCCTGCTCCTGCTCGACGCCACCCTTCGGACCATCCGCCCGCGCGTGCTGGCGCAGCTGCAGTCCGCCCCGCCCGCCGAAGCTACCCGAATGCTCAATACTGGCCTCGATCTGCTCGCGAGCCGGCGGTTCGTTGCGCTCGAGTTCACCGGGGACGACGGGCGTCGGCTGCCGGTCTTCGGCCGGCTCGAGGAGCGGCCGACGCTCACCGATGGCAACCGGCAGGATCTGCAGATCGGGCTGCCCCTCATAGTGAGCCTACCCGACT
The DNA here is from genome assembly GCA_963840215.1 of uncultured Gemmatimonadales bacterium. Classification (GTDB taxonomy): domain Bacteria; phylum Gemmatimonadota; class Gemmatimonadetes; order Gemmatimonadales; family GWC2-71-9; genus CAVVWJ01. The sequence continues at coordinate 554,902 of CAWIYG010000006.1, forward strand.
CGTCCGGAAGAACGTCCCGCACGTTCATGATCCGCCGGGTGGAGCAGCGCGGCGAGGTGAGCGGAACCCTCATTGGCCAGGTCAGCCCCCAGTTCCTTTGGGCGTCGTTGGTCTCGAGCATGCCCTCGCCGACCACGGTCGTCACGGTGTCCGACGACTCGGGGCAGGTGCTCTTTCGATCCACCCAGAGCGAGCTCGTCTCGCAGTCCGATCCGATCGTGGAGGCGGCGCCCGAGCCCGCTCCGGTCGCGCATGCCACTGCCGGCTCGGTGGTCCCGCCGTACGTCTCCTCCACCTGGCCGATCCTGCTCGACGAGGTCTTCGCGGCGCCCACCTGGACGTTGATGCTGAGCGAGAGCGAGGACGAGGTCCTGGGGCCGGTGGTTCACTTCTCCCGGACCTTCGTCTGGGTCGTCGTCCTGTCGGGCCTCGGTGTCCTGGTGTTGAGCGGGACCCAGATCCAGCGGAGCCTGGTGCCGCTGGTCGAGCTGCGCGAAGGCACCAGCCGGATCGCGCAGCGCGACTTCGGCAGCCGGGTGACGGTGACCAGCCGCGATGAGTTCGAGGACCTGGCCGGCGCGTTCAACGGGATGGCCGCGCAACTCGGCCGCCAGTTCCAGGCACTGTCGACCGCCGCGGAGCTCGACCGGGCGGTCCTCTCGGCCACGGATGTCGCCTCGATCGTCGACCTCCTGCTGGCGCGTACGCGCGACGTCTTCCCCTGTCACATGGTGGGCGTCACGCTCGTGGCGCCCGACGGCGGCAAGTCCCTGAGCTCGGTAGTGTATGACTACTGCGACGACGCGAGACATTCGGCCCGCGTCGACCTCCACTCCGAAGACGTCCAGGATCTCCTCGACGGCGCGGACGTGATTCCGGTCGACGTATCGGGATCGGTGCACCCGGCGTACCTCGGACCCGTCATCCGGATCGGGGCGCGCTCGGTGCTGGTGCTCCCGCTGCGCTTCCAGGGTCAGCTGGTGGGAATCCTCACCATCGGAAGCCGGAACGCCGACCCCGCGGGGGAGGACGAGCGGCTGCAGCTCCGCCGACTGGCCGACCAGGTCGCGGTCGCGCTCGCCAACGCCCGGATGCTCGAGCAGGTGAAGTCGCTGGCCTATTACGACAGCCTGACGGGGCTGCCCAACCGGCTCTCCTACAAGGAGCGCCTGGCCCAGGCGCTCGAGCAGGCCCGGAAGTCCGGCAAGCTGGTGGCCGCGTTCTTCATCGACCTCGACCACTTCAGCCGGGTCAACGACACCCTGGGCCACGAGGCGGGCGACCAGCTGCTCCAGCAGGTGGCCATGCGGCTCCGGGCCTCGTGCCGCGATCGCGAGGACGAGGTGGCCCTCGCGGGCGATGCGATGGCGCCGGACGTGGCCCGGCTCGGGGGCGACGAGTTCACGGTGATCATTCCGGGCCTCACGCACCCCGAGGACGCGGCCAAGCTGGCGCGCCGCATCCTGAGCAGCCTGGCCCACCCGATCCGCGTGGCCGGCCAGGAGATCTTCGTCAACGCCAGCATCGGCATCGCCATCTATCCGGACGACGGCGAAGATCTGGAGACGCTGCTGATGCACGCCGACACCGCCATGTACAAGGCGAAGGAGCACGGCGGTAGCAGCTACCAGGCCTACTCGCGGGCGATGAACGCGAGCGCGCTGCAGCGGCTCACGCTGGAGACCGCGCTCCGCCGCGCGCTGGAGCGCGAGGAGTTCGAGCTGCACTACCAGCCGATCGTCGACGGCCGGACCGGCGTGGCGGTCGGCGCCGAGGCGCTCGTGCGATGGCGCCATCCGGAGCTGGGGGTGCTGCTTCCCTCGGAGTTCATCCCGCTGGCCGAGGAGAACGGGCTCATCGTGCCGCTCGGCGAATGGGTGCTGCGACAGGCCTGTGCCCAGAACCGCGCGTGGCAGAACGCCGGGCTCGCGCCGATCCGCGTGGTCGTGAACCTGTCCAGCCGCCAGCTTCGACGGAGCTTCCCCGAGACGGTCAGCCGGATCCTTCAGGCCACCGGGCTCGAGGCGCGCTTTCTGGGCCTGGAGCTGACCGAGAGCCTGCTGGTGAAGCACCAGAAGGAAGACACCGACACGCTGCACGCCCTGCGGGCCATGGGCCTGCACCTGGCCGTGGACGACTTCGGTACCGGGTACTCCTCGTTCAGCTACCTCAAGCACCTCCCGCTCGATGCGTTGAAGATCGACCGCTCCTTCGTCCGCGAGATCACCACCTCGCCCGACGATGCCGCGATCACCACGGCGATCATCGCGATGGCGCACGCGCTGGGGCTCAAGGTGGTGGGTGAGGGCGTCGAGACGGAAGCACAGCGAGACGTGCTGCAGGGACAGGGGTGTGACGCGCTGCAGGGTTACCTGTTCAGTCGGCCGGTGCTGCCTGACGTGCTGGCGCCGTTGCTGTTCCGGAAGCCGCTCATCACGAAGCCGGTGCGGCGGCTCCGGACGGCGTGATCGGACGAGCGGCACCTGCGAACCGCCTGCTAGGCACCCAGCAGCTCCTCCAGCCCGTCCAGCTCCTCCCAGCCCATCACCGACCACGGCAGTCCCGCTGGCAGCACCGACGCGAAGCAGGGATCGACCAGCTCGGTGGCACTGCCTCCGGTTCCCGGCTTGATCAGCACCAGCCGCGCCGCGTCCAATGCCCCCGCCACGAACGCCGCGGCGCTGTCGCTCGTTGCGGACCAGTCGTGCGGCAGCACGTCGGCGGCGCGGAGCCAGCGCGACGGCGCCAGCACAGCCACCCCCGGTCCCGCCAGCACGGCGCCGAGGGCTCCCGGCTCCTCGACGAGCACGGCGCCAGGAATGCGCTCGACCAGCACGTAGGCGTACTGGTCCATCGCCAGGATCGCCATCCAGTGGGCGGCGTCCGCCGAGAGGCTCTCGCGCTGGTCGAACGCGCGCACCGCATCGGCGAACGGTCCACCGCCAGGAACGACCAGGATGCGATGGCGTCGGGCCGCCGCCGCGAGCGCCCGTCCCACGGCGGCCAGCGCTCCGGGTGTAGCGCTGAGTCCGCCCCCGACCTTCACGACGACCAGCCTCGATCCACTCATCCGGCTGCCTGCGCCAGCTCGTCGGCCAGGAGCCACGCCACGGCAGCGGCCGGTGCAGTGCGTGCCGCGGCGCCCAGGCGCTCGCGCAGCTCGATCACCTCCAGCCCCGCCCGCCGCGCGGCCTCGGCCGCAATGAAATCGCCCAGGCCCGTCACCACCGCGGTCCGGGCGGCCGGAGAGCTCGCGCGGACCCGGCGAACCGCGTCGGCCACCAGCTCGATCTGCGCCTCGACGATCGCCAGGGCGATGGCATCGATGGCGCGAGCGTCGAGCATCTCCCGGTCGCCGCACACCACCCGCGCCAGCCGCTCGCCGGCGAGCTCACGCGTCGCCGGACGGCCGTCGGCCGTGGGGGCGCTGTAGTCCGACGGCGCGAGCCGGCCGAGCCAGACGTGCGCATCACCGACCGTGGCGAAGCCCTCGGCGGAGACGGCTGCAGTACCATCCCACAGCGGAACTTCCCGCACCAGCGCCTCCGCCGGCGTCCGGACCGCGCCGGTATAGACCAGCTCGCGGCTCAGGAGCCGTGCCGGGTCGGTCCGGCCGCGCGCGACGACCCGGCCGCCTTCGAGGGGAATGATGTCGGTGGACGTCGTGCCGATGTCGATGAGGATGGCGTCGGGCACGAACCGTCCGACGAAGGTGGCTGTGGCCGTCCAGTTCGACGCCCCGACCGCCAATGGATCGGCCTCGGCGACGCCGGGCGTGACGAAGCGGCCGTCGACGGTGTACACGTGACGCGGATCGTCCGGGAACGCGCGGGCGAGCGCGCCGAGCACGCACGTGACCCCCTCGCGCTTGGTGCGGAACGCCTGGGACAGCTCGGCCGTCATCGTGATCGCGTGGGGCCACCCGTCCTCGCGTCCCAGCTCGCCGGCGAGCGCCAGCAGCACCGAGGGGAGCGCCGCGGGGTCGCGCTGGATTTCGTAGGGCAGGGAGGCGCTCCGGGCCGGCACGATCAGGCCGCCAGCCGCGTCCCGCGAGCGCTCGAGCCGCGCCGCCTTCGTGTTCACGCCGCCGATGTCCCAGCCGAGGACGGGCGGGTGGGCGTCTCTGGTCATCGGGCTTCCGTCGCGGGTAACTTGGGTGCCATGGACATCATCCCGGTGCTCGATCTCGCGGGCGGCGTCGCCGTGTGGGCGCAGGCCGGCGATCGGGCGCGCTACGAGCCGGTCGCGTCCGCGCTGGTCCCGAGCACGGTGGGCGATCCGGTGGCCCTGCTCGGAGCGTTTCGGGGGCGCCTTGGCGCCATCGCCTGCTACATCGCCGACCTCGACGCCATCCAGGGCGGCGCGGTCCAGCGCACCATGCTCCGGGAGCTGGCCCAGCTCGAAACCGGGTTCGCCGGTGCCATCATGGTGGACGCCGGCGCCCACACGGCGGAGAGCACCCTCGAGGTCATGGCCTGCGGGGCGAGCCAGGTCGTCGTCGGGCTCGAAACTCTGCAGGCATTCACCGACCTTGCCCGGATCGTCGACCTCGCGGGCGATCCGCAGATCGTCTTCAGCATCGATCTCCGCATGGGCAGCCCGATCCTCCACCCCGCGATGCACGACGTCCTGGGCGCGCAGCCCGACGCCTCGAGCCTGGCGGCGCAGGCGGTCGACGCCGGCGTGACCACGCTGCTGCTGCTGGATCTGGCGCGGGTCGGAACCGGCTGCGGGGCGGATCTCGGGCTGATCGAGGAGCTGCGACGAGGGTTTCCGGACCTCCGCCTCCTGGCGGGCGGCGGCGTGCTGGCCCGGCGGGACCTGGACCGGATGCGGGACGCCGGCTGCGACGGGGCCCTGGTGGCGAGCGCCATCCACGCGGGCACGATCACCGCCGCCGACCTGGCCGACCTCGCGGCCGAGCCGGTGGGCGCTCAGTCGCCGAGCGTCTCGCGGTAGGTGGCCGACTGGCCGTAGTTCTCCTCGACCTCGAGCTCCAGCAGCGTCAGGTGGGTGTAGCCGCTTCGGCTCAGCTCGTCCCGTACCCGGATCCCGATGTACTGCGCCAGCATCTCGGCCGTGGTGTTCTGGATCTCGAGCAGCGCGCAGTCGCGTCGCGGGAAGACGTAGGTCGGCTCGCCGAAGTAGTCGACCCGGAGCTGGCTTCCGTCTTCGTGGAAGGCGAGCTTGGGGTTGCGCAGCGGGAGCAGCACCTTGTGGTCGATCTCGTCCACCAGCCGGCGCGCGATCTGCTTGAGGATGCTGAAGTCCAGGACGAAGAAGGCCTCCTCGTCCACCGAGCCCTCCACCGCGACTCCCACCCGGTAGTTGTGCCCGTGGAGCGTCTCGCACTGGTGGCCCCGGAACGTGATGAAGTGTGCCGAGGCGAACACCAGGTAGTCCTTGCTGACCTGCACGCGGAAATGACTCTGCACGACGATCTCCTCAGCGGTTCCGGCTCCGCTCTAGTATAACGACGAACAGCGCGGCGCAGCTCAGGTCTGCCGTGGTGCCCGGGTTGCGGCTGTTGGCGGGGTCGCGGAGCTCGACGTCGAACGCCGCCAGCGCGCGGCGGCCCTCCTCGGTGCGCACGCCGCCTACCTGGGCGATGTCCCGCGCGCGCCGGGACACGCGCTCCGCCGCCTCCCGGCCGAGCTTCCTGGCGATGTGGGTGTCCGGCACCGCCGCCAGCAGCCGAAGATAGGTCTCGACCACCGCATCGCTCCAGTCGAGGCCCGACTCCCGGGCGCTCCGGAGCGCCGGCGCGCCGATCCCGAACGTGATGTCGAAGCCGGTGGCGTACTCGCGGGCGACGCTGTCGCGCTCGGCCGCCAGCGCCATCGCCTCGCGCAGGGTCACGGTCGGGGCGGCGGCCACGTCCTCGGCCGCGGCGGCGCCGAGCCCGCCGGGTCGCGCCCGGCGAATCGCGGCGTAGACCTGGGCCGCGTCCGCGACCGTCGTGCCGGCCAGCGTCTCGCGCACCGCCTCCTGGAGCGAGGCGCCGCCCTTGAGCGCCGCCCGCGCCAGCGGGGCCAGCAGGAGGATGATGCCGAGGTTGGTGTTGGACCGGGTCCAGCGGCCGGTGGCATCCACGGCGGCCAGGACGGTGGCGCCGAGCCCGTCGTCGCCGGCCCCGGCCAGGGCCGGGCCGATCGCCACCGCGCTCGCCAGAAAATCCTCGAACCTGGTGTCGTGGAAGTGACGGCCGGGAGACACGTTGCCCGGCTTCGGGGCGCTGACCTCGAGCAGGCAGGCGAGCTGGCCGGCGGCGGCCACATCGTCCGGCGCGCTCACGGATGGGCGAGGTGGTCGACCAACGCGCCGGCCACGTCCACGCCGGTGGCCTCCTGCAGTCCTTGCCAGCCGGGGATGCCGTTCACCTCGAGCACGTAGACCGTCCCGTCCCGCGCCGGCAGCAGGTCCACACCGGCGTACTCGGCGCCGACCGCGGCGGCGGCGCGCACCGCCAGCGCGGCCCAGGCGTCGGACAGCTCCACGCGCCGGGCGGTGCCGCCCCGCGAGAGGTTGGTGCGCCAGCCCTCGGATCGGCGCTCGATGGCCGCCAGCACGCGCCCGCCGATCACGAACGCCCGGATGTCCCGGCCGTCGTGCTCGATGGCCCGCTGCAGGTAATACACCCCGCGAATCTGCTCGATGGTCTTGAAGACGCGGAACGCCATCTCCTCGTCACTCACCCGCACCATGCCGAGGCCCATCGAGCCGAACAACGGCTTCACGACGACGTCCCCAAGCTCGCGGAACGCGGCGACGGCCTCCTCAGGCGTCTCGCAGACGATGGTGTCCGGCGTCGGGAGACCGCACTGCTCGAGCAGCGCCGAGGTCCAGAACTTGTCCACGGTGCGTTCGATCGCGCGTGGTGAGTTCATGACGCGAACACCCCGATCCTCGAGGCGGTGCAGCGCGTCCACGCGGTAGATGATCTGCTCGAGGGAGCCCGACGGAATGATGCGGGCGAGCACGGCGTCCGCGCGGTCGAGATCGACCGAGCGGCTCCGGAGCCCGGGCCGGCGGCCGATCGAGGCCACCAGCCCTTCATACGGGACGATCGCCCCGGTGTGCCCGCGCGCGTCCAGCGCGCGGGTCAGCTCCCGGGTGTGCCAGCCCTCGCGGGCAGCCAGGACGACGAGGTGCAGGCTACTTCTGCTCGCCGATGAGGGCCGTGAGGCCGCCGGTGGCGAAGTTGGGGAGGTCATCGGCCACCTTCTTGAACGCTGCCGTGCCCGTGCCCTTCTTGAGCTCGTCCATCGAGTTGAAGCAGAGCTCGGCCTGGCGGTACTTGGCCGGTGCCGAACCGTCGAGGTTCGAGTCGAACTTCGTCAGATCCGCCCGGGTGAACCCGATCTCGGACTGGCCCGCGCCCACGAGGGGCACGTGGGTGGCCGAGTAGTACGACTCGAAGGCCGCGCCGTCTTTGGGCGTGTCGTAGACGACCGTGACCAGCGCGGGGCACGCCGCCGCCGCCTTGTCGCCGGTCTCGACGGCCAGCATCCCGAGCAGGCCGCCGGTCGCGAACTTGGCCAGGTCGTCACCCACGGCCTTGAACCCGGGCGTCGCCATGCCCCTCTTCGCGTCGTCCAGCGAGTTGAAGTACAGCTCGGCCTGGCGGTAGAAGGTGGGCTTCTTGCCGTCGAGGTTGCTGACGAACCTGGTCAGCTCCGCCTTGGTGAAGCCGATCTCCTGCTGCTTCGAGACCACCAGCGGGAGATGGACCTCGCTGTAGTACTTCTCGAACGCCTTCGGATCCTTCGGCAGATTGTAGATGACCGTCACGATCGCCTGCGGAGCGGCCGGCGCCGGTGCCGCGGCCGTCGCGGAATCGGCCGGCGTGTCAGCCGGCTTGTCGGCCGGCTTGCCGCAAGCCGCGGTGAGGATGAGGGAAGGGACCAGCCAGCTCGGAAACCGTCGCATGCGTGCTCCTGGGTCGGGGAGTGTGGGAACCGTCAGCTCGGGTAGCAGGACGCGGACAGGACCTCGGGGTTGAGGTGCCCCGCGTGGAACGTGCGGCCGCTCTCGGTGCTCGTCAGCCAGACTTCCCCCGGGCTGAAGAGCAGCGGGTCGATCTTGTAGAAGTCGCCCTCGTAGCGCTGGAAGATCTCGTAGAACGGCTTGCCGTAGTCGGCCGAGGCCGACGCCGGCAGCTTGGCCGCCAGCACGGCCAGCTCGTCGTCGCCGGCCCGGACGGTGTAGCGGGCCTGTCCGCCGTACAGGATGCAGTCGTTGGTCCGGCCGATGGCCCGAAGATCGTTCTTGGCCACCGGAGGCACCGGCGCCGTCCCCATCGCGCTCACGACCCGGCGCACGTCGAATCCCAGCTTCTCCATCTTGTGCATCCCGGTCTCCAGGATGCGGGCGGAGATCTGAACGCCGCCCGCGAGGCTCGCCGTGGGTGCCACGACGAACGTGAGCTGCGACGGCTGGAGCCGGGCCTTCTCGGCCACCCAGGCGGCGACGGCCTCGTCGGGCAGCGTGCGGCCCTCGAGCACCAGCACGCCGTTGGCGGCCTCCTCCTCGTAGCCGAGCTTCTGAAACAGCTCGCGCTCCACCCTGGCGTGGGCGCGGAGCGGGCCCGAGCCCATCGCGAAAAACTTCTCGACCGAGATGGCCCAGCCCGCGTACTGGGAGGCCATGCACGCGACGGCCGGGTGATCGGTCCACACCGTGACGCCCGGCCATGCCTCGCCGCCGATCTGGAGCGGCGTGTAGGCGACCTGGCCCAGGCCGCCCATGCAGATCTCCGCCAGCGCCAGGCCGGCATCGTACCCGCCGCCCACACCGACCCCGGCGTCGATCACCCGGGCTCCGCTGGCCAGCGTCCGTGCGGCCACCCGGAAGTGGGCGGCGTGCTCCTCGAGCTCGTCCGCGATCTCGATCGCGAGCTCGTTCATCTGGGGGGCGGTCATGAGGTCCATGCGAGGATCTCTCCCTTGCCAAGGTCGGCGAGGTCGCCGCTGTAGCGGCGGTAGAAGCCGGTCAGGTGGTCGGCCCCGACCGGCATGCCGTAGCGGGTCCGGAGCCGGGACAACATGAGGCGCAGGTGGACGGGCTGATAGGTGCAGGCATAGCGGTAGGTCGAGGGGATCGTGATCCCGGCCGAGCGCCACGATCGACCCGCGCTTGGACCAGAGCCCCGCGGCCGTGGCGAGGTCGCCGAACGCCAGGATGGTGCCCGCGATCATCCCGGCACCCGCGTGGTGGCCCATGCCGCCGCCCACGGCGATCAGGCCGCGGCGCATGAGCGACCCCGCGCCCTCGCCCGCCGATCCGTGCACCACGAGCTCGCCACCGGTCATCCCGCGGCGGGCCGCGGGTGCCGCGCCGCCGGCCCGCGCGCCCGCGTCACCCCGGACCTCGATGCTGCCGCCGGCCATGCCGAGGCCTACCTCATCGCCGATGCCGCCCTCCACCAGCACGACGCCCTCGTCGAGTGCGGCGCCGAGCCGGATGACCTGGCTCAGGTCTCCGGTGAACCGGATGGTGCCGTCGGGCGTGCCGCTCACGTCGCAGACATTGCCGAGCGGCACGTCGCCCTGGCCGACGACCGTCACCGGACGCCGGGCCAGCTCATCGGGGGCGAGCGTGGTCCACGGTCCGGCGAGCACCGCCGAGAAATCCGCGGGGGCGCCGGCCCGGAGCCGGGCGACGAGGCCGCTCATGCCGCCGGCCCGCCCATGATCTTCCGCAGGTGGAAGTGGTGGGGCCCGAGCTTGCCGCCGTAGTTGCCCGCGGAGATGGACACCACGCCCTCCCGGCAGGCGGCGTCGATGCCAAGCCGCATGGCGCTCGCGATCGCCTCCGCGTCGGTGCCGTTGATCACGAGCTCCAGCACGGAGTTTACGGTGTCCGGCAGCGCCGTGGTGGTGACGGCGCGGAGGGTGGGGCAGTAGGCGTCGTTGGTGGAGGCGATCATGCTCTTGATGCGGCGCGAGCCCACCTTGCTGCCGCTCCGGACCACGCCGCCGGGGAACGGCAGGATGACGCCGGGATGGCCGGCGATCGCGTCCACCGCGGCTTCCGCGGCACCCAGGGCCGCATCCGCGCTCCGCGCGAGGATGAGGAAGTTGCCGCCGCCTACACCCTTCACCATGCCGAACTTCTCCTGGACCAGGAACTCGCCTTCCATGACCGGGATGCGCCAGAACCGCTCGCCGCCGATCACCTTGCTGGCCTGGAACCCGTCGCCGAAGAACCGAAGCGCCGAGCCGACGCCGACCCGGTCCGGGGCCGCGGGCAGGCCGTCGTAGCACGCGGTCGTCGGGCAGGTCAGCACGGTCTGGCCGACGCGCTCGATCAGCCGCTTGCCCATGTCGTCCTTGCCCATGACCATGAACAGGATGCTGATGCCCGGCCGGCCGTCGGGCGTCTCGGCCTCGGGCAGCTCGCGCTCGATCCCGGCCTCGCACTTGCACCCGATCACCGACGTGGCAAAGCCGGTCAGCTTGAGCGCCGCCTCGCGCGCCCAGCGGATGCTCCGTCCGGTCACGATGAGCCGCGTCACGCGCATCGTGAATGCCTCGGCGAAGGTCTCCTCGATGAAGACGCCGCGGATGTTCATCGCGCCCTCATCCCAGCGCCACCGGCTCGCCCGGCAGCGTTTGCACGGGGTAGTTGTCGAACGCCACCGACGAATACGCGTCGAAATGCCGCCGCACGTCGGCCAGCACCGTGTCGTCGTACGCCGGCGCGACCCGGAGCCGGCGCCCGGCCGGGGCGCGCCGGAGCTGGCCTTCCTCGACGATCAGCACTCCCCCCTTGATGACGTAGCGCGGCGTCGAGAACATGGTCGCCAGGTTGGGATCGCGAGCGTAGATCGTGACGTCGCCGTCGGCGCCCGTGCCGAGGTGCCCCTTCTGCCGGAGTCCCAGCAGCCGGGCGGGACCCGCGCGGGTGATGATCGCGATCTCGTTCAGCGTGAACTCGCGGGCGATCCCGTCGGCCAGGGCGCTCCCCGCGATCAGCTTGGGATTGAGCCGCTTGAGCTGGTCGTCGCGCGCGCCGCGGTCCATCAGGAGCTGGATCAGCGCGGGATACGAGAGGAACGAGCCGCCGTTGGGATGGTCGGTCGAGAGCACCACCCGCCACGGGTCGGTGCTCAGCAGGAACAGCTCGAGGCCCACCACCCACTGGAGCGCGCTGACCGCGGCCTTGTCCTTGTAGGTCAGCGGGACGATGCCGCAGCCGGTCTCCAGCTCGATGTCGATGTTGGTCCAGCGCCGGCCGCTGCTCTTGTGCAGCAGGTACTCGACCGGCGCATCCGCGGTGATCGTCATCGCCGGGCCGAACATCACCTGGCCCACGTCGGTGCTCACTTCGGCGTGGCCGTTGACGTACTCGATCACCTTCGACGCGGCCGAGCTCCACGGCTGGCCGTTGCCGCCCCCGTAGCAGTGAAACTGCAGGTGGGTAAAGTGGGCGCGGCGCCCCGCCAGCGCTTCCATGCTCGCGAGCGTCGTGGTGTAGTTGCCCGCCGTGCCCAGGTTGTTGCAGTGGATGTGAACGGGGTGGGGCAGTCGGAGCGCGTTCGCCGCGTCGGTCAGCGTCTCGAGGATCGCGCGCGGCGTCACTCGCCGGCCGCCGACCGAGTCGTCGAGGCCGCTCACGTTCCGCTGGCCGACCTTCCAGGCCTCGACGCCGCCGGGGTTCACGATCTTCAGGGCGTAGGCGCCGGTCGCCTGCAGCAGCCAGGCCGCGTAGTCGCGGGCGCGGTCCCGCTCGCCGGCCTCGATCTGGCGGAGCAGGTACTCGTCGTTGCCCATCAGCGCGAAGATGCCGCCGTCGATGCAGGGCGTGTCGTCGAGCTCGCTGTGACTGTGCCGGGCCATGAGCGGGGCGACCGCCGCGTCGAAGGCGGTGGTGTAGCCGAGCCCCGCGTACCGGTAGCCGGTGGTGAAGGTGCTGGGCACCGAGCCGCCGGTGCCCGAGCGGCCGGGCTGCTCGTCCTCCGGCAGCTGCGGGGCGGGGGCGGGATCCGCCGCGTGCTCGTCGGGAATCAGCCGGCGCGCGTGGTTGCAGCTCGAGCTGGCGAAATGCGCGTGGATGTCCACGCCACCGGGCATGACTACCATGCCGCGCGCGTCGAGCGTCGGCGCGCCCGCCGGCAGGTGCTCGACGATGCGGCCGCCCTCGATGCAGATGTCCCGGACCACGCCATCGATCCCGTTGGCCGGATCGTGGACGGTACCACCCGTGATCCGAAGCCGCTCCGGCGCGCTCATGCCGTCCTCCCCGTGTGCGCGCGCACCGCGTCGAACAGCGCGGCCAGCGTGACCGCCGCCGATCGCGCCCCTGCGAGCGGCGGACGCAGCGGCAGCGGCACCTCGTCCATCCGGTAGGCGGTGCCGCCCTCGTGAATGCCGGCCACGCCCGTGTCGATCGCGACGCGAACCGGGAACCGCGCCTCGCTCGCCCGCGGGCCGACGATGATCACCGGCGAATCCCGCGCCGCCTCGGCGAGTGGTTCTCCGAGTGCCGCCGCGGCACCCGCGACCAGGATCGGCGCCCCCCGACCGCCACTCCGCTCGGCAAGCCCGCGGCCGGCCGGTGTGTATCGCGGGTAGCCGGGCCGGAAGCTCACGGCCATGGGATAACCGGTCTGCCAGGTCAGCGCGGCCTCGGCACCCGAACGGTTCCCGCCCGCCCGAAGCGAGCTGAGCGCCGCCCGGGTCCGGCCGTTGAGCGCCTGGGTGAGGGCGATGAGGCCCTCGGCGCGGTAAGGGTCGCGCCCCGGCTCCGCCCCGGGCTCCGCGTCATGCACCAGGACGGCGTACGCCGCGCTGGCGAGGCGGGTGGCCGCCTCCGCGGCCGCCTGCAGCGGCGCCGGCAGCTCGCCGAGCGCGTTGCCGAGCGCCACCGCCCGCATGACCGACAGCGCGGCAATCTCCTGATCCGGCGCGAGCGCGAACGTGGTCTCCGCGCCCGCGGGCCCGCGGTCCTGCCCGATGCTCACCGAGATGACCGTGCGCCCGGCACGTCCGCCGGGAACGTGCGTCCCCGCGGGCTCGAGCGCGTAGCGGGACGTGTAGCGCGGGTAGCGCGACGCCGGATCGATTCCCCAGAAGAGCACCACGTCGGCGCGGTTCCGCACCTCGCCCAGCGTGGCCGCGGCCCGGCCCCGGCGCTGGGCGGCGAGGAGGCCGGCGGCCGCGGGCTCGGAGGTCGCGGTGTCCACGCCGGCCCGGAGCAGGTCGGCCAGGGCCAGCGCCGCGCGCTGCGCCTGTGTGCTCAGCTCCGGCGCGAGCAGTACGAGCGTGTCTCCCCCGGCGCCCGCCAGCGTCTCGGCGGCGTCGGCCAGCGCCGCGTCGAGCGAGGCATCGGCACCGGCGCGCAGGATGCGCGCGGGCACGCCCCCGTCGCCGAACCAGGCACGCGCCAACGGGCAGGGCGGGGAGATGGCGGTGATGCGCCCGTCGGCCACCTGCACGGTGAGGTCGTCGCAGGCGCAGCCGCAGCCGAGGCAGGTGACTGCGGAAGTGCCGGCCGCGGGGCTCACGCGGCGCCTCGCACCCGCGGCTCGACCGCGCGATAGATCGCCGCCGCGCCGTCGGCGAGCGACCGGCCACAGCGCTCGGCGTTCGCGCCGTCGGCCAGCAGGGTGCAGATGGGGTGGCCACGGCCGATCCGCTCGCCGGGATGCGGCACATCCGCGATGGCCGGGGCTCGCCACGCGTGCGCATCGCCCACCACGATGTCTCGGCGGGCGTAGACGATCGCCTTGCCGTGGACCCGCGCGGGGAGGTCTCTGGCCGGCGGCAGTCGGCCGTCGCACGCGTCGCGATGCAGCGCGAACAGCGAGCACCCCGTCGCCCGTTCCACCAGCTCCATGGACGCGGAGTATCGCGGGTTCACCTCGATCGGGAGCGGCACGCCGTCACGCGCGACGAAGTCCAGGCCGTTGAGCCCGCGGAGCCCGAACGCCTCGGTGACCGCCTGCGCCAGGAGCGTCGCGCGGGCCAGCACTTCGGCCTGGCGCACGAACACCGGCATCCGCTCGGAGGCGAGCAGGCTGCCGCAGTACCGGAAGCCGCGGGCGCCGAACGACCGGAGCCCCACGAGCTGCCGGGACAGCCCGAGCGCAACGGCATGTCGCCCGTCGGCCGCGAATACAATGGAGCCGGTCACTCCGCGGATCCGCTCCTGGACGTACGCTCGCCGGGACACCGCCCGCCCGCGGCGCCACGGGGCGGTGCCGTGGCCGCCACCCGATCGCCGCGGCTTCACCAGCCAGCGGCGTGCCTCGAGCGCGGTGGGCGGCGCGCTCGCGCGAGTCGCGGGCACGGCGAATCCCCGCTCGTGGAGCGCGCGCATGAGCGCCAGCGGGTTCCGGACCGCCCGCAACACCTCGGCGGAGTTCCCCAGCAGGCGGCGCCCGCGCGCGAGCGCCGCCACTGCGTCGGGATAGTTCTCGAAGTTGGAGGTGTAGACGGCGAGGTCGGCGTCCAGCCCCCGAGCCGCGGCGGCGGCGGCGGCCGGGCTGAACCTGGTACCCTCGTCATGGCGGAGCGGGAGAACCTCGGCCACCGCGCGGAGGTCCATATCGGCGAACGCGTCCACCGCCGTGACCCGATATCCCGCTTCCGCGGCGGAGGCGGCGAGCGCACGGGTTGACAGCCCCGCGATCAGCACGTGTGGTTGCCGCTCAGCCATCGCGCAGGCCGAGCCGGCGGCGCGCGGCCGCGGGTGTGATCACGTGGAGATGGTCCAAAACCGTGCCCGTCGCCTCCCGAATCCTGAGCCGATCCACCAGGTATCGCCGCGAGCCGCCCGCGAGGCCGTCCGCCATCAGGGCCGCGCCCTGTGCCGCCTGCCGTGCCTGCCCGGCGAAGCCGGTGAGCGGCCGGACGTCGCCCAACTTCGCCAAGGCGGGCGCCAGCGCGTCGCGGACGGCGGGATCCGACGCCCTGCGGCCGGAGAGCACGATCTCGTCGGCGCCGGGGGCGGCACTCTGAAGCTGCCGAGCCGCCCGAACGGCGCCCTCGAGATACGCGTCCAGCGCGACCGACGCCAGCGACGGGTCGTGGCCGATCACGCTCTCCACGCCGCCGCGGAACACCATTGCCTTCGTCGTCGCGCCCGCCAGAAACGCCACCTCGCCGTCGAGCGCGCCGGCTGCCCGCCAGCCGATCGGTCCGCTGCTGCCGCCGAGCCCGTCGACGATCTGGCCGCGCTCCACCGCGATCCCCGCCGTGAACGCGCCGCCCAGCTCGAGCAATACCAGCGACGCTTCGGCCGGTGCGCGCGCACGGCGACTGCAGTGGTCCGCGATGGCCAGCGCCGCGGCCCAGACCTTGTCGGCGGTGCCGAGGTCGACGCGGTTGAGCTTGCGGTGACGCGGCACCGTGTCGAGATGAATCACGCCGGGAGTGAAGCAGAGCGGCATTCCCGCCGCGTCGAGACGGCGCGCCAGCGACCGCAGCCCGACGACGCCGCCCTCCTCGCCGGCGGGGGCCAGAAAGGCGAGCCGGAGCTCGTCGTCGCTCACGTCACGGGCCGGACGCAGGGGCAGGCCATAGCCCGAGGGCCCCACCACCAGATCGATCGGTCCCGCGCCGAGGAGCGCGTCGATCAGCGGGGTCGGGTCGGCGAGCAACTCGGCCGTCGGCCAGGTCGCGTCGAGGAACAGCCGGCCGTCGTCTAGGCCGCAGACATCGAGGCTGAGCGTGCCGGGATCGATCCCCGCGACGCGTGGCACGCGCTATCCCTTCTTCGCCACCATTCCCCGCGCCACGTCGGCGATCGCCTCGGCGTCGAGCACCAGGTCGTTGCGCGTGAACAGCTTGGTGACGCAGGCCTTGTGGAGCTTGGTCTTGAAGTTGCCGATGCCGAACGCGCCGTAGACCACGACGTCCTCGCGCGTCTCGCCGGCATCGTTGACGTCCACGCCCTCGATGCCGAGCGGCGGAACCGCGTTCAGGTCCACGGCGATCTTGAGCGACTTCGCCGCCGTCCAGGCGGCGCGGGGCACCATCTGCACGCCGGCCGGGCCGGAGTTGAGCAGGATCTCGACGCCCTCGAGCAACGCTGGCAGCGTGGAGGGGTCGCTCATGGCGACCGCCTCGACCTCGACGTCGAACCGGGCGCCGATGAACTGCCGCGCCTTGTCGCCCTGCTCGGGCTTGCGCGACGTGATCGTGACGTGGGCGCCGTCCTTGGCCAGCAGGCCGGCGGCCCGCTGCCCCACGGGCCCGGTGCCCGCCAGGATCAGGACCTTCTTGCCTTTCAGGTCACCCAGCGTTTCCTCGATCTTCACCACGGCCGCCACGGCGGTGGTGTTCGAGCCGTTCGAGTCGAGCATGATGGAGACCGAGTAGGGCGCGAACAGCGCGTCCTGCGCCATCGCGAGCAGCTGCTCGCCGGCCGACATGTTGTTGCCGCCGATCCAGACCGCGGTGTGCTTCAGGTCCTTCGGACCGCGGGTGAAGATGCAGCCGTGGATGAGATCGCGGACGTCACCCTCGGTGATCGCCCCCGTAGCTCATGATGTCGTCCGCGCCGGCATCGTAGGCTACGACCTGGTCGAACACACTGGGCAACCGGGAACTGTCGAGCTGGAGCAGGAGCTTGCGCATTGCCAAAGCCATCTCCCTGAGAGGACCGCACGTCATGGAAAAATAGGAGGGGCGCCCCGACTGCGGGCCGCCCCTCCTGGAGACACCGGAACCGCGGGACTGTACGATCAGCCCTCGGCGCCGCTGGCAAACGGATGCCGCGCGGCCTTGTACTTGGACAGCACTTCGTCGACGGTCGGCGTGCCCTTGAGCGCCCGCGCGATCGACTCCTTCACCGCCGTGTAGTTGAACTGGTAGATCTTCTTGTCATCCTCGGCCTGCCAGTGGATGAACACGCCGACGAGGATGACGAGGTCGTTGGCCTGCGCCTTGGAGATGACGCCCTCGCTCACCGAGTCCATGACCGCGCGGGCCACGGCGGCCTGCGCCGGGCCGAACATCTGCACGGCCTGCTTGGCGCCCTTGATGGTGACCTTGTTGAAGAGCAACGTGTCGGGCTTGCAGGGAAGATTCGGCGTCACCACGGCGAGGAGGGTGGTAAAGCCGTCGGTGTTGCGGGACAGCGCCTGCGTGAAGGCGGCGCCGGCCGGTCCGGTCTTCGACCCGATGATCAGGTCGATATGGGCGATCTCATTGCCATCGCCGACGAGCGATTCACCGATCGAAGAAATCTGCGGCCATACCTGCCTCCATGTGCGATTTGGTGAAGAGCGAGAGGATTTGCCGAAACATACGCAGCTCGACCTGGCGAAGAGTGAGCCGGCATCTGGAGCGACGTGGAGGAGCGGGGCCACGCAATCCCGTCGAGACGGGTAGCTCGCACTTGGCGACGCAAGTCGTGCGCAGAGGCCACTGGGTCGTGCGCAGAGGCCCCTAGTATGGACGCGCCCTATATACCTGTCAAGGAGTCGGTCACCGCGGCAGATAGTGGGTGGTGCACTTGCGAGGTCGCCTGCTTCGGTATATATTCGGGTTCGGTGTATACCACGGCAAGTCATTAATGAGCAAACATTTAGCCTCCAAGCCGACGTCGCCAGGCCCGCGCAGGCCCCTCCGCGCCGCCCGAATCGCGAGTCCTCCCCCGAACCGATTCCACCGCTTCCTGCGCCGCCTCAGCGCCGGCGGGCGGAGCAACATGTACGGGGCGATTCCCTACCTCATGCACGCGTTCGCGCTCGACCGCGAAAGCGCGTTCCGCATCGTTTGCGAGTGGGTGGACCAGCAGCAGGCCGAGGAGGCCGCTGCATCCGATGGCGCGTCCACTCGCCGGTAACGAGCCTGCCGGCCGCGTCTGTCCCGGAGGACGGCCGCGGCCGGTCTGCCGCCGTAGGGCTCAAGCACCGCAAAGAGTTACCTCCTGGCACGACCCTCGCATTTTGACGGGACGCAGGTTTCCCGTATCCAGTCGAGGCCACTATGAAAGCCAGCATCGTTGCGGGGTCGTTGCTGACCGCCCTCACGCTCACGGTACCGCTGCACGCGCAGCAGGTCGCGGCCCATGTGGTGGTGCGGAGCGGTCCGATCGCGGGACACGTCGTCATCGGGAAGGGTTACTCCACCTATCGCCGCCCCGTGGTGTACCGCGCGCCGGAGCGGGTGATCGTCGTCGAGCGCGTTGCGCCGCGGGTGCTGGTGATCGAGCGCGTGCGGCACGGCAGGCACGGCCACGGGCGCAACTGGCGGGCCCAGGGCTACCGCCCGATCGTGGTCTACTACCGGGATGGTCGCTACTACGACCGGTACGTGCGCGGCTGGCCGGAGATGCGCGAGATCGTGGTCTACGAGCGGAACGGCCGGCTCTATCGCGATTGGGATGACGACCGCGACGACCGCGACCGGCACCACGACCGCGATCGGCACGACGGACGGCACTGGAACGACTGACCTGACCGCGCGCCTTCCGGCGCCTGATCACCCAGATCCAGGTCGGTAGCAGGACCAGCGATCCCCGCCCCCGGCGGGGATCGCTGCGTTTCGTTTGCATTCGGTCCCCGCCGGCCCTTCATTCCCTCATGCATCCCGCGCGCGACCACCATCTCCCGCCCGATCCCGACGCCTACCGCCACGCCCCCCATCCCACCGGACGGATCGTGGTCATCGCCCCGACCCGCGCGGCGTGCGAGACCATCGAGCTGGCGCTCCGCCTGCACCTGGACACCCTGCTCGAGCGCGAGCATGGCGACGAGATCCGCACGCTCGCCGGGTCGGGCAAGGGATTCGGCATCGTGGCGGGCACCGGGACCGGCAAGACCCTCGCGATCCGGCCGATCGCCGAGTCGATCCTGGGCACTGCGCTCACCGTGGGCGTGGTCAACCGGGAGCGGGAGGCGACCCCCGAGACGCCGTCGTGGAACGTCGTCATCGTCACCACCGGCATCGCCCGGCGGTGGTTCACGGACGATCTCATCACCGCGCGCGACACGGTGATCGCCGACGAGATCCACCAGACCTCGGCCGAGCTCGAGCTCTGCCTTGCCCTTGGGAAGCGGGCAGGGTGCCGCTTCATCTGGCTCAGCGCCACGGTGGATCCCGCGTTCTACGCCCGCTACCTCGACAGCGCCGACGTGCTCGCGACCGTCGCTTTCGATCCGGCGCTCAAGGCGAAGGTGCAGGTCCTGCCCCAGAAGCCCGACGAGTTCCTGAACGAGCGCTACATCCGCTACCTCATCAAGGAGAAGCGGGGGGTGGCGGTGTTCCTGCCCACGCGCGCCGAGGTGGAGCGCCTGGGGTCGGAGCTGGGGGAGCAGTGGAAGCGGCTCACGACCGCGTTCTACCACGGTGGCGAGCCCATCCGCGTGATCCGCCCGTTCCTCGAAGGCGAGGTGGAGCGCCCGTTCCTGCTCGCCATGACCGCGGCGGGCCAGTCGGCCCTCAACGTGCGGGGCCTCGACACGGTCGTGATCTACGACGCGCGCTACGGCAACGTGGTCGAGCGCGGGCGGAACGTGCTGCACCGGCTCTACCTTGGCGCCAACGAGATCCTGCAGATGGCCGGCCGGGTGCACGGCCGGGTGCCGAATGGCGAAGTCGTCATCCTGAGCGACCGCGATCTGGTCTTCGAGCAGCTCCGCCCCACGCCGCCCGAATTCCAGCTGGCCGGCGATGCCGAGCGGGTCGCGATCACCTGCGCCGCCATCGGCGTGGACGCCGCGGATCTCGATCTGCCCGTCCCGCTGGACCGGACCGCCTACCGGCGCGCGCTGGCGCTGCTCACGAGCCGCGGGCTGGTGGAGGACGGCCGGCTGACGCCGTACGGCCGCGAGGTCGAAGCCATGCCGGTCGAGCGGCCCTGGGGCGAGCTGCTGGTCCATGCCGACGCGCCACTCCTGCCGATGGTCGCCGTCTGCGCCAACATCGATTCGCTCCATCGGATGACCCGCGAGGAGCGTGACCTGCACGGGGTCATCGCCAACGGCAGCGACCATCTCACCGCCTACAACCTCTACGCCGAAGCCGTGAACCAGCACGGGTACCTGGGCGAGGTGTACGGCCTGCCGCGGCACCTGTTCGAGGACGGCCTCGCGGAGTGGGCCGAGCGCCGCGGGGTCCTACTCAAGTCGATCGAAGACACGGCGCTCGGCCTGGCCTCCGTGTACCGGTCGCTCGAGCTGCCGCTGCCCAGGCAGTTGCCCTATGCCTCGAAGGAGATCCGCACGGCGTGGGCGGACCTGCTCGCGCGGTTCATGCCGTTCGATCTCGTCATCGACGAG